>NZ_JABEQJ010000013.1 GCF_014174255.1 Gluconacetobacter sacchari | reverse complement strand
CCACCATGCCCCGGTCGTTTCGCGTCGTTCTTCAGGTCGTTCCTCATCGTGACACCTCCGCACATGTCTCACGTGTTTATCGGGTGTCTCAAAAAACCGGGAGGCGGGAGAGCTGCCGTCAACCGCTCGGGCTTTTCCGTCCAGGCCCTCGGCAGATACAGCGCCCGATCGAGAAATGCGTGCCCCTTGTCAGAAACATAGGCTGCGAACACGCCAATCTGACAATTCGTGATCTTGCCCGCAGACCCGGTATATTGCCGTCCTACCCCGCACGATGCGGAGCCCTTCTTGAGAAAACCGGTCTCGTCGACCACCAGCACCGCGTCGGCAGCCCCCAGATGCTCGACAACATGATCGCGCACGACGTCACGCATGTCAGGTTGTGAGACGTCATTGGCGTGGGCGAAGCTACGTTCGATCGCATGGTGCAGGAAGGTCTGATGCCCAAGGGCAAGAGGGTCTTCCGGCGCGTCATTTGGGATCGGCGAGACTTGGCCGACGCCATGGCGGCGCTTGACCGCAAGTGGGGGCAAACCGCCGCGCGCGCGGCCGGCACCGGCATCAACCCGTGGGATGAACTGCTGAAATGATCGAGGTCCGCCGTCGCTATCGCTATGTGGTCGAGGACACGGATCGGCATGGAAACGTGCGCCTTTATCTGCGCCGGCCGGGCCAATCGAAGATTCGGCTTCGGTGCATGCCGGGAACGGAAGAATTTGACGGCGAGTATCGTCGGGCGATGAACGGCGAAATCCTGCCCCGTGAGCCGGTGCGGCCAGTCATTGTCGATGGGAGCCTTCGGGCCTTGTGCGTGAGTTATCACCGCTCTCCGGAAGCCGCGCGACTGGAGGCCCGGACACGCCATGTCAGGCGCTTGATCCTGGACGGCCTGTGCGAACGCTGTGGTGACTGGCCTGCCGACCAGATGGAACCGAAGCATATCCGCAAATTGCGCGACCAGAAGCCCGACAAGCCCGAGGCAGGCAACGCGATCGTCAAGGCGCTCCGGGCCGTCTTCAAGCATGCGGTTCTGGCCGGCCTGGTGCAGGGCAATCCGGCCCGAGAGGTCGAATATATCCGCTCGGGCGGCGAGGGCTTCCATTCATGGACGCCGGCCGAGGTCGAGCAATACGAGACGGCCCATCCTGTCGGCAGCAAGGCGCGCCTCGCGATGGCGCTGCTGCTCTATACCGGCCAGCGCCGGAGCGATGTCGTGCGGCTGGGGCCACGTCACCTGCATGGCGGCTTGCTGACCTTCACCCAGGTGAAGAACGGGCGCAGCAAGCCCGTCACGCTGACCCTGCCCATGTTGCCGGAACTGGCGCGGATCGTCGCCGCGACGCCCAGCGCGGGCAGCGGGCAGGCATTCCTTCTGTCGGAGCGTGGCACGCCCTACACGGCGGAGAGCTTCGGCAACAAATTCCGTGAATGGTGCAACGAAGCCGGACTGCCTCATTGCGCGTCGCCTGCGCAAGGCGGCGGCCAAGCGCCTGGCTGAACTGGGTTGCTCCATCCACGAAATCGCGGCCGTGACCGGTCATCGCTCGCTCAAGGAAGTGCAGCGGTACACCCTCGGCGCGGATCAGAAGCGGCTGGCGCAAAGCGCGCTGGCCCGGCTTCAGGCAGCGGATCGCAAGGGCGAAATGTCCCACTTAGGCGAGAACGCCGTGCAGTGGGGCAAAAACAGCCCACAAACTATTGAAATTGAAGGGAAAAGAAAATGCGTGGTGCCCAAGGGCGGAATCGAACCACCGACACTGCGATTTTCAGTCGCATGCTCTACCAACTGAGCTACTTGGGCACCGGGCCGTGACCGGCGCGGGCGGGACGATCGGGATCGGGCCGCCGTGGGGGTGTGATCTATCCCACCTCGTCATCGGGATCAACCCGTCTCGGATTGTTTTCGTCGAAGTTTTGTCCGTCTTCGTCCCGGTCAGGCACGCGGTACCGTTCCGAGAACCAATGGCCCAGATCGATGTCGCTGCATCGCTTCGAGCAGAAGGGGCGGAATGCCGCTTCACCCGGCCGGCCGCAGATCGGGCAGGGGGGCAGGCGGGACGGCGGGGCGGGCGGGCTGGTGGGATCAGGCATGGTCGAGCGTCCAGCTCAGAGGGGGTAGGGACGGGTCCAGCCGCCAGGCGGGCTGGTGGCCCGACAGGCGGGTGGTGTCGGCGATGGCGCCTGGATCATGGTCCAGCGCCCGGGCCAGATCGGTGCCGACGCGTAGTCCTGGTGCTGGGCCGGGCTGGCCGGAGACCTGGCGCGACCAGCTATCGAGCATCCATATCATCCGGCCCGCCGCATCCGACAGCAGCGCGTGCAACGGCGGGTGGATGCGCGGGCGCATGATCTCGGCCAGGCCGAGGGCGCTGAAGCCGAGGAAGCGAGGGCGCAGCGGGTCTTGAGCCAAGGCGGTCTCGATCGTCTCGCGCAGGGCGGGGCGCTTGCGGATGGCCAGGCCCGCGACATCGATCACGATGGCGCCGGACAGGTTGCGCAGGCGGACCTGGTGCAGCAGCGCCGGCAGGGCGTCGCGATTGGCGGCGAACTGCGCCGTCTGCTTGGCGCGCCGGTCGCTGCTCGCCGTGCCGCCATCCATGTCGATGGCCACCAGGGCCGGCGTGGGGGTGATGGTGGCCCGCAAGCCACCCGGCAGGGCCACCGACGCGTCGGCCAGCGCGGCGCGGGCGGCTTCGGTTTCGGCATCGAAGGCGCGCCGGTCGCGCTGTACGCGACCGCGCAATGGGGCAGGCAGGCGGGCCGCGATGGCGGCGTCGTCGATGACGATGGGTGCGTCGGGCCATGCGGCGGCCAGGGCCTCCAGCGGCGTGGGGCCACGGGTCAGCAGGGCGGGCGGCCCGGCGAGGCTCTGTCCTTGCGGCAGGGTCGGGCCGGTCGCCGACAGGCGTGCGCCCTTGCCGTCCTGCGCGGCGCGCACGATGCGTACCAGCACCGGGTCGCCCTCGGCCAGCGGGCCGGGCGCGGCCGAGTCGGGGAGGAAGCCGGAGGCGCCGTCGGCCAGGTCGACGAAGGTGCCGCCCATGGCCGTCAGCCGCGCGCCGGCGCGACCGCGATGCAGATCGCCGACCCCGTCGGGCCAGCCGGGCCGCCACACCGCATAATCGCGCAGGCCGGTGGCATCGGTGACCGCGATGCGGATCTCGCCCGGCGCGCTGGCGGCGAGGATCCGCGCGGTCACGGCAGCCAGGCCCCTTTCTGGCCGCGCAGCAATTGCCCGACCTCGAACAGCGGCAGGCCGATCACCGCGGAGGGCGAGCCGGACAGGAAGCGGATATGCGATGCCGCATGGCCTTGCAGGGCATAGCCCCCGGCCTTGCCCTCCCAGTCCCCGGCATCGAGCAGCGTTTCGATCTGCCGCTCTGTCAGGCGGGAGAAGGTGACGGTGCTGACGACCGTGCGCTCGGCGGCCCGGCCTTCGGCCCAGGCGGCGGTCGGGCGCAGGGCGATGGCGGTCAGCACGGTATGGCGGCGGCCGGACAGCATCGACAGGCAGCGCCGGGCGGTCTCCCGGTCCTCGGCCTTGGGCAGGATGCGGCGGCCCAGCGCGACCACGGTGTCGGCGCCCAGGACCAGGGCGGGCTCGTCGAGCATCGCCGCCACATGCTCGGCCTTCTCCCGCGCCAGACGCTCGGCATAGGGGCGGGGCAGTTCTCCGGCGCGGGGCTGTTCGTCGAGGTCGGCGGCGACGATCCGCCGGGGGACCAGTCCGATCTGCGCCAGCAGGTCGCGGCGGCGCGGCGAGGCGGAAGCCAGGACCAGTCCCGGTCCCGTGGCACTGTCCGACACAGGCGTGTGCCTTACTTGAAGCGGAACGTGATGCGACCCTTGGTGAGATCGTACGGGGTCATTTCGACATTCACCCGGTCGCCGGCCAGCACGCGGATGCGGTTCTTGCGCATTTTGCCGCTGGTGTGGGCCAGGATCATGTGCTCGTTATCAAGCTTCACGCGGAACATGGCATTGGGCAGCAGTTCGGTGACCGTACCGCTGAATTCGATCATGTCTTCTTTCGACATTGTATCCTTCGATCATGCTGGTTGGCCGGCGTCGGGCCGGAAGAAAGGAAGCAGGCGTGGCCGCTGGGCCGTCCTATTGGGGCGGTCCAGCGGCCGGGCGGATGAAATGCAGGCGGATATGTGCGGTCTGTCGGGGCCGCGGTCAAGCTTTGTCCGTGCCCATGCGTTGCGCGTCCAGCCGGGCCGACACGCTCAGGGCATGGGCATCCAGCCCTTCCGCCCGCGCCAGGGCCACCGCCGCCGGCCCGATCCGCCGCAAGGCGTCGGGGCCGGCGCCGATGAAAGTCGTGCGTTTGAGGAAGTCGAATACCGACAGGCCGGAGGCGAAGCGCGCCGTCCGGCTGGTCGGCAGCACATGGTTGGGGCCGCCCACGTAATCGCCGATCGCCTCGGCGCACTGATAGCCCAGGAACACCGCGCCGGCATGGCGCACCCGCGCGAACAGCGGCGCGGGCTCGGCCAGCAGCAGTTCCAGATGCTCGGGCGCGATCTCGTCGATCAGCGACGCGGCCTCGTCCAGGTCGCGCACGACGATGATGGCGCCATGTGTCGCCCAGCTTGCGCCGGCGATGGCGGCGCGCGGCAGGGTGCGCAGTTCGGCCGCGACCGCCTCGGCCACCCGGTCGGCCAGGGCGGGGTCGGTGGTGATCAGGATCGATTGGGCCAGGGCGTCATGCTCGGCCTGCGCCAGCAGGTCCAGCGCGATGATGCGGGCGTCGGTGCCGGCGTCGGCCACCACCACGACCTCGGACGGGCCGGCGATGCTGTCGATGCCGACCCGGCCGAAGACCTGGCGCTTGGCCTCGGCCACATAGGCGTTGCCGGGGCCGACCACGCGGTCCACCGGCCGGATGGTGGCGGTGCCATAGGCCAGCGCCGCCACCGCCTGCGCCCCGCCGACGCGATAGATCTCGTTGACCCCGGCGCGGCGGGCCGCGGCCAGCACCAGCGGGTTCAGCACGCCGTCGGGCGTCGGCACGCACATGGCCAGCCGTTCCACGCCCGCCACGCGCGCCGGTACCGCGTTCATCAGTACCGAGGACGGATAGGCCGCCGTGCCGCCGGGCACATACAGCCCGACGGCATCCAGCGGTGTCCAGCGCATGCCCAGTTCCACGCCCTCGGCGTCGGTATAGCGCAGGTCGGTGGGCAGTTGGGCGCGATGGAAGGATTCGATGCGCGTGGCGGCCAGGTCCAGCGCCTGGAGCAGTTCCGGCGAGACCTGGGCGCAGGCGGTCTCGATTTCGGCTTCCGTCACCCGCAGCCGGTCGGGGGTGATCGGCATGCGGTCGAACCGCTCGGTATAGGCGCACAGGGCGGCATCGCCCTCGGCGCGCACCTGGGCCAGGATCTCGGCCACCGGCGCATCGACGCGGGCGGTATCGCCTTCGCGGTCGGTCAGCAGGCGGGCGAAGCCGGCGCGGAAATCGGGCTGGGTACTGTCGAGGCGTTTCATGCGGGCAGGGTCTCGGCGGTGGCGGGGGCGGCCAGCGCCTGGCGGAAGCGGGCGATCAGCGCGCCGATCCGCTCCGGCTGGGTCTTCAGCGCCGTGCGGTTGACGATCAGCCGGCTGGTGACGGTGGCGATCGTCTCGGTTTCCTCCAGCCCGTTGGCGCGCAGGGTGGAGCCGGTATCGACCAGGTCGACGATCAGGTGCGACAGGTCCAGCACCGGGGCCAGTTCCATCGCGCCATGCAGATGCACGATGTCGGCATTGATGCCGCGCGCCGCGAAATGGCGGCGGGTGATGGCCGGGTATTTGGTGGCGACCCGCACCCGCGACCAGCGGGCGGGGTTGTCACCCTCGCCCTGGCCCTTGGGGCGGGCGACGGAGACGCGGCAGGCGCCGATGCGCAGGTCCAGCGGCGCGTAGATTTCGGGATAGTCGAATTCCATCAGCACGTCGGCGCCGCAGATGCCCAGTTGCGCGCCGCCGAAGGCGACGAAGGTCGCGACATCGAACGAGCGCACGCGCACCACGTCCAGCGCCGGGTCGTCGGTGGGGAAACGCAGGCGGCGACTGCCCTCGTCCAGGCAGTCGGAGGCGGGGAGGATCCCCGCGCCGGCCAGCAGCGGGGCGGCGGCCTTCAGGATGCGCCCCTTGGGCAGCGCGAGGACCAGCTTCGTGTCCTGTGGCGTCTCGGGGGGCGTCCTGTCCTGAACTGGGGCGGTCATGCGAACTCCGGCTACAAGCGCGCCCCCGGGCGGTGGCGGCGGGGCCGCCAGTGCCGCGTCCAGGCGCCAGGTGCGCTGGGGCCTTATCACATTCCGCCCCCCGACAGGAAGGGCCGCGCTTGCCGCGCCGGGCGGGCGACGCCTACCATGCCGGCTGCCCCCGCGATGATGGATGGTGTTCATATGGTGTTCCATGCGACCCTCCAGGGCGAACGGTATCGGTTCGACGACCTGCGCGCCCTGCTTGCCAAGGCGTCGCCCCTGCGGTCGGGCGACGAACTGACGGGCGTGGCGGCGGCCGATCCGGTCGAGCGGGTGGCGGCGCGGGAGGCGCTGGCGAACGTGCCGCTGCGGGCCTTCCTGCGCGAAACGGTCGTTCCGTATGAGCTGTGCGACGTCACGCGCCTGATCGCCGAGCGGCATGATGCCGCGTCCTTCGCGCCGATCGCGCATATGACGGTCGGGCAATGGCGCGACTGGCTGCTGGGCTACGAGGCCGACGAGGCCGCGCTGGCGGCGGTCGCGCGGGGCCTGACGCCGGAAATGGTGTCGGCGGTCAGCAAGCTGATGCGCAACCAGGATCTGATCGCGGTCGCCCGCAAGGCGCGCGTCGTGACCGCCTTCCGCAACACGCAGGGGCTGCGGGGGCGGCTGGGGTCGCGCCTCCAGCCCAATCATCCGACCGACGATGCGCGCGGCATCGCCGCCGCGTTGCTGGATGGGCTGCTGCTGGGCGCGGGCGACGCGGTGCTGGGCATCAACCCGGCGACCGACTCCATCGAGGCCGGCATGGTGCTGGTGCGGATGCTCGACGACGTTCGCCAGCGCTACGACATCCCGGCGCAAAGCTGCGTCCTGACCCATATCACCAATACGCTGGCGATGATCGAGCGGGGGGCGCCGGTCGACCTGGTGTTCCAGTCGATCGCCGGCACCCAGCGCGCCAATGAGAGTTTTGGCGTGTCGCTGGCGCTGCTGGACGAGGCGCACCAGGCGGCGCGGAGCCTGCGACGCGGCAGCGTGGGCGACAACGTGATGTATTTCGAGACCGGGCAGGGGGCCGCGATTTCGGCCGACGCGCATTTCGGGGTGGACCAGCAGACGCTGGAAGTGCGCGCCTATGCCGTGGCGCGGGAATACGCGCCGCTGCTGGTCAATACGGTCGTGGGCTTCATCGGCCCCGAATATCTCTATGACGGCAAGCAGATCATCCGGGCTGGCCTGGAGGATCATTTCTGTGGCAAACTGATGGGCCTGCCGATGGGCTGCGACGTCTGCTACACCAACCATGCGGAAGTCGACCAGGACGACAGCGACGACCTGATGATGCTGCTGGCGGCGGCGGGCGTGAACTTCCTGATCGCCGTGCCGGGAGGCGATGACGTGATGCTGAACTACCAGAGCCTCTCCTACCACGACATCTTGACCGTCCGCTCGGTCTATGGCGTCGCGCCGGCCCCCGAATTCGAACAGTGGCTGGAACGGATGGCCCTGCTGGACGGCAGGCGCCGCCTGAACGCCAACGTGCCGCTGGCGCTGCCCGGATTCATGGATGCCCGTGACTGAGGCGCGCGCGCCCGATCTTGCCCGCGACCCGTGGGCCACACTGCGCGGCCTGACGCATGCCCGCATCGGCCTCGGTCGGGCCGGCGACGCGCTGGCGGGGGCGGATGTGCGCGCGTTGCAGGCGGCGCATGCCCAGGCCCGCCGGGCCGTCCATGCCACGCTCGATCCGGCCCGCCTCGCGCTCGGCGCGCCATTTATCGCGGTGCGGAGCCGCGCGCCGGATCGCGGCGTGTTCGTGCGCCGGCCGGATCTGGGCCGTCGGCTGGCCGCGCCGGACGCGGAGCGCCTGCCCTGTGCGCCGTGCGACGTCCTGTTCGTCATCGCCGACGGGCTTTCGGCGCTGGCGGCGGCGCGGCAGGCGCCCGGCGTGCTGGAGGCGGCGCGCGCGGCCCTGCCGGGCTGGTCCATCGGGCCCGTCATCGTCGCGCATAATGCGCGGGTCGCGCTGGGAGACGAGATCGGGGAGCGGATCGGCGCGCGCTGCGTCGTCATGATGATCGGCGAGCGGCCGGGCCTGAGCGCCGCCGACAGTCTCAGCCTCTATCTGACGTGGGACCCGAAGGTCGGCCGCATGGATTCCGAACGCAACTGCATCTCGAACATCCATGCCCATGGCGGCATGGACCATGACGAGGCCGCCTTTCGCCTCGGATGGCTGCTGCGCGGCGCTCGTGCGCTGGGCCGCAGCGGCATTTCCCTCAAGGATGACAGCATGTCCGCCCGACTGCCGCCCGCCGCGCCATGACCCGCGAAGCAGACGCGCTGCCCCGTCATCTGGGCATCGTCCATCTGTGGGCCATCGCGGTGGGGCTCGTCATCTCGGGCGAATATTTCGGCTGGAGCTATGGCTGGGCCAGTGCCGGCACGCTCGGCTTCCTGGTGGCGACCCTCGCCGTCGCGCTGATGTACCTGTCGCTGATCTTCTCCTATACCGAACTGACGACCGCCATGCCGCGCGCGGGCGGCCCCTTCGTCTATGTGACCGCCGCGTTCGGGCGGCGGGCGGAGCTGGTCGCGGGCATCGCCTCGGTCATGGAATTCGTCTTCGCGCCGCCGGCCATCGCGCTGGCGATCGGGGCGTATCTGCATGTGCAATATCCCTTTCTGTCGCCGACCATGGCCGCCGCGGGCGCGTTCTGCGCGTTCATGGCGCTGAATATCGCGGGCGTGCATCTGGCCGCGCGGTTCGAACTGTTCGTGACGGTGGCGGCGATTATCGAACTTCTGGTCTTCATGGCCGTCGTCTGGCCCGGATTTTCGCTGGCGCGCTTCACCGACGGCGGCTGGGCGGGCAGCGGGCACCTGTCGGTCGCGGCCTTCGGCGGCATCGCGCAGTCCGTGCCGTTCGCCATCTGGTTCTTCCTGGCCATCGAGGGCGTGGCGCTGACGGCGGAGGAAGCGCGCGACCCGCATCGCACCCTGCCGCTGGCCTATGTCGCGTCGATCTTCACGCTGGTCGCGCTGGCGCTAGGCGTCATGGTCCTGGCCGGCGGGGTGGGCGACTGGCGCGCGCTGGCCGACCGCAACGACCCGCTGCCGCAGGCCATGCGCATCGTCGTCGGGCCGCACAGCGGATATGTGCATATGCTGGTCTGGCTCGGCCTGTTCGGGCTGGTCGCCTCGCTGCACGGCATCATCATGGGCTATTCGCGGCAGATCTATGCCCTGGCCCGCGACGGCGGCCTGCCGCGCCTGCTCGCCCGTCGCCACCCCCGGCTCGGCACGCCGTGGGTGGCGACCCTGGCGGGCGGCGCGATCGGCATCGTCGCCATTCTGTGCGACGATTTCGCCAGTTTCGGTGGCCAGTCTTTGACGGCCTCGCTGGTGACGCTATCCGTATTCGGCGCGCTGATCGTCTATGTGCTGACCATGGCCAGCCTGTTCAGGCT
Source organism: Gluconacetobacter sacchari (assembly GCF_014174255.1). Lineage (GTDB taxonomy): Bacteria > Pseudomonadota > Alphaproteobacteria > Acetobacterales > Acetobacteraceae > Gluconacetobacter > Gluconacetobacter sacchari. Next base: position 124,291 of record NZ_JABEQJ010000013.1, on the reverse strand, counting down.
GCGCCGGCGCGATGGCAGCGCGCATCTGGTGTGGAAAGTGCCGGGATTTCCCTATGTGCCCGCTTTCGCCCTGCTGGCGGCATGCGGGGCGCTGGTCCTGATGGGCGTGTTTCACCCGGTCGCGCTGGGAGTCGCCGTGGCATTCGTGGGGGGCGTCATTGCGCTGCCGGCCGGGGGTGAGGGTTCTTTTTTGCAAAAAAGAACCAAAAAACTCTGATTCTGTCGGGGGGTTTTCCTGGTGCGCGGGGGAGCGGACCCCGCCATTGCTCCAGCTTATCCGTTACGGGAGCGCGGGTAGCGTGTGAGAGTCTCCGTGTTCCAGTCCCAGTCGAGAGCGTCGTCCGTCCAGACGTGGAAGCTGGGCGGAACGAGGCGCGGATTATCCAGGCTCACGGTCATGATGTCCAATTCGCCGGGCGCGTCATTCCGGCGATAGGTCAGGGGTGACCCGCATCGGCCGCAGAAACTCCGGATGACACCGGGTGAAGAGCTGTACTCGACCGGCGCGCCGGCAGGTTTCGCAATGGCAGATACCGCTGCTGGTCGGCTCGCCCTCGGCGATATAGCGTACAGCGCGACAAAGGCATCCGCCTTCCATCATTCCCGCACCCGCTCGATCTGCGCCCCGCATTGCGCCAGCTTGCGCTCCACGGCCTCGTATCCGCGGTCCAGATGATAGACCCGGCTCAGGATCGTCTCGCCATGCGCGGCCAGTCCGGCCAGGATGAGCGAGAACGAGGCCCGCAGGTCGGTCGCCATCACGGGGGCGCCCGAGAGCGAATGCACGCCGCGAATGATGGCCGATGAGCCGTGGACGTTGATGCGCGCGCCCATGCGGTTCAGTTCCGGGACATGCATGAAGCGGTTTTCGAAGATCGTTTCGGTGACCATCGAGGCCCCTTCCGCGACCGACAGCAGGGCCATGAACTGGGCCTGCATGTCGGTGGGGAAGCCGGGATAGGGCTCGGTCATGATGTCCACGCCGCGCAGGGCCCCGGTGCGGCGGACGCGCAGGGCGTCGTCCTCCTGGAACACTTCCACGCCGGCTTCCTCCAGCGTGCGGACCACCGCGCCCAGATGGTCGACCCGGCCGCCGAGCAGGCGCAGCTCGCCGCCGGTGATGGCGGCGGCGCAGGCATAGGTGCCGCATTCGATCCGGTCGGGCATCACGCGATGGGTGGTGCCGTGCAGGGCCTCGACCCCCTCGATCGTCAGCGTGCCGGAGCCCGAGCCGGTGATGCGCGCGCCCATGCCGTTGAGGCAGGCGACGAGGTCGGCGATTTCCGGCTCGCGCGCCGCGTTGATGATCTCGGTCCGCCCGCGCGCCAGGCAGGCGGCCATCAGCAGGTTCTCGGTGGCGCCGACCGAGGCGAAGGGCAGGACGATGCGATCACCCACCAGCCCGCGCGGGGCGCGGGCGTTGATATAGCCGCCTTCCAGCGCGATTTCGGCGCCCAGCGCCTCCAGCCCCTTCAGGTGCATGTCCACCGGGCGGGTGCCGATGGCGCAGCCGCCGGGCAGCGACACGCGGGCCTCGCCGCAGCGGGCCAGCAGCGGGCCCAGCACCAGGATCGAGGCGCGCATCTGCGACACGATGTCGTACGGGGCGACGGTGTTGGTGATGGTGCCGCCGACGGCCAGCGTGCCGCCGTCGCCCTCCACGTCCTCGACCGTCACGCCGTGCTGTTCCAGCAGGCGGCGCATGGTCGTGATGTCGGCGATGCGCGGCACGTTGCGCAGCACCAGCCGCTCCGAGGTCAGCAGGCCGGCGACCAGCAGCTTCAGCGCCGCGTTCTTGGCGCCGCCGATGACGATGTCGCCGCGCAGCCGGTGGCCGCCGTGAATGATGAAACGATCCATGACGGGTCTCCTACATGCGGGGGGTGGCGACGCCGCGCTGGCCCATATACTTGCCGGCGCGGTCGGCGTAGCTGACCTCGCAGGGGGAGGCACCCTGGAAGAACAGGAACTGGCAGATGCCCTCGTTGGCGTAGATGCGCGCCGGGAGCGGGGTGGTGTTGCTGATCTCGATCGTCACCTGGCCTTCCCATTCCGGTTCCAGCGGGGTCACGTTCACGATGATGCCGCAGCGGGCGTAGGTCGATTTGCCCAGGCAGACCACCAGCGTATCGCGCGGAATGCGGAAATATTCGATCGTGTGCGCCAGGGCGAAGCTGTTGGGCGGGATGATGCAGGTCGGCCCCGTACGCGTGACGAAGCTGTTGGACGCGAAATCCTTGGGGTCGACCAGGGCGTTGTCGACATCGGTGAAGATCTTGAATTCCTCGGCCACCCGGGCGTCGTAGCCGTAGGACGACAGGCCGTAGGAAATCACGCCCTCGCGCTTCTGCTGTTCCACGAAGGGTTCGATCATCCCGCCCTCCTGGGCCATGCGTCGAATCCAGCTATCGGGCATAATGGGCATATGGGGTCCCTTGCGTCGCGTGGAGGGGCGAGTCGCCTCCCGTATCCGCCCAGACCACTAGCGAAGGCCGGGCCCGACCGCAATCAACTCGCGCCGTTTGTCGTGCCCGGGGCGGGCGCGGGCGCCGTTTCGCCGGCGGCGGTCTCGGCGCGGGCGCGGGATTGCTGTTTGCGGCGGCGCAGATTCGCCCGCAGGGCCGCGGCCTCGCGCGCCAGGCGCGCCTGCCGCGCGATCTCGGCCTTTTCGACCTTGGTCTGGGGAGGGGAAGGGTCGGTGGTCATGACAGGGGTTCCGTCGACTGAAGGATCAGCGGCCGCGGCGGCGCGTGGCCCACAACAGGACCAGCGAGGCCGCCATCAGCAGCGCGCCGGCGATATCCAGCCCCAGGATGGGCCAGCCCCGGCCCAGGAGCGGCCAGTGCCATTGCGACTGTCCGACTTCCAGCAGGATGCTGGCGCCGAAGCAGAACAGGGCGGCACTCTGGGCCCATGACACCAGGCGCGGCGTGGGGGGCCTGCGCGCGGGCGCGGCGCGGAAGGGGTCATTGGCCATGGGTCTGTACGCTCGCTTCCTGTCGGTCGGTGGGGGCATGGGAGGGGTCGTCGGCGGGCTGGGCCGTCTGCCAGGCGAACCAGTCGGCCAGGCTGGAGCCCAGGATTTCATCATAGACCGCCAGGGTCGCGTGCTGCATCGCTTCGGTCGTATAATGGGCCAGGACATGGGCGCGGGCGGCGGCTCCCAGGGTGGCGGCCTGTTCCGGCGTCAGGCGCAGCATGGTGCCGATTGCCGTTGCCAGCGCGTCGGCGTCGCCCGGCGGCACCAGAAGGCCCGTTTCTCCGTCCATCACGGTTTCCATCGCCGCGCCATGGGCGGCGACCACGACGGGGCGCCCCATCGCCTGGGCTTCGACCACCACGCGGCCGAACGGTTCGGGCTCCAGCGAGGGCACGACCACGACGTCCGCCATGGCCAGCGCCGCCGGCATGTCCGTGCAGTGGCCGGCGAAGAAGACCCGCCCGCGCAGGGCAGGACGGGCCTGCACCATCTGTTTCAGGCTGTCGCCGAACCGGTCGCGCCGGCGGCCCGGCCCGACGAAGACGCAGACGAAGGGACGGTCGCATCCGCCGTCGGCGCCCAGGCGGGTCAGGGCCTCCAGCAGCAGGGTCTGGCCTTTCCACCGGGTGAGCCGGCCCGGCAGCATGATGACCGCCGCGCCCTCGGGCAGGCCCCATTGCTCGGCCAGCGCCTGGATGCGCGGGCCGCGCACGGCGGCGGGGTCGAAACGCGTGGTGTCGGCGCCGCGCGGGATCACGCGCAGCCGGTCGGGCCCCACCCGATAGTCGCGGGCCAGGCGCCGCGCGATGAAGGCGCTGATGGCGATCACCCGCCGGCCCGACGCCATGACGGCGTTGTAGCGGCGCTTGCCCGGGACGGTCTCGCGATAGACGCCGTGCCAGGTGGTGACCAGCGGCACGCCCGCCAGCCGGCAGGCCAGCGCCGCCGACCAGCCCGGGGCGCGCGAGCGCGCATGGACCAGATGCACGCCGCGCGCGCGGATCACCCGCGCCAGCCGCCGCGCGTTCAGCAGGATCGAAACCGGGTTCTTGGACCGCAGGTCCAGCGGGACGTGCTGGCCGCCGGCATGGCCCAGGCGCGGCAGCATGCGCCCCCCGGCGCAGGCCGCCAGCGCCACGCCCCCGGCCCGCGTGATCGCCTGGGCCATGTCGATCGTGCCCTGTTCGATTCCGCCGGCGTCGAGCGCGGGCAGAACCTGAAGAATGACAGGGCGGGCGGCAGGCATGTCCATAGGGCCCGTCTAGCATGAAAGGGCCGTCCGCGCATCGGCCGCTCGGCACCGCTTCCGTGCGATTATCACGATCGCGTGAAATGTGATCGTGTAACATGGACAGGCATGTCATCTGTGCTATGAGGATGGCCAAGGGGCCGAAGCGCCTCCAAGAAGATAGAAGAACAAGAAGAACCAAGAAGAAGCGGAAACCTTCATGAAGAAGGGCGTGCGTTCGCTGCCGTCCCTTTTCCCGGTGCTGCCCCGATTGTGACCGACATGTCTCGGCGCAGGGGGCGGTGCCGGGCTATCCGTCGTTCCCGGTGCTCTTTCATCCCCCCGTTCTTCCGTCCTGGCAGTCCCTGCCGATGGGATGCCGCGCGGTGTTGTTCGCATCCGGGATGTTCTGGCGGGATGTTCTGGATTAATCAGGGGGCATGACCCGCGTTCTCGTGATCAAGCTTGGGGCACTGGGCGACCTCGTCCTGGCCTTCGCGCCCTTCGCGGCGATCCGCGCGCATCATCCCGATGCCGACATCACCCTGATGACCACCGCCCCGTTCGCGCCGCTGATGCGGGCCGCCCCGTGGTTCGACCATGTGGTGGTGGATTCGCGGCCCGCATGGCGGGACCTGCGCGGTCTGGCGCGGCTGCGCCGGCTGATGGGCGGGTTCGACGCGGTGTACGATCTCCAGACCTCCGGCCGGTCGTCGCGCTATTTCCGGCTGGCCGGACGGCCGCGCTGGTCGGGGATCGCGGCCGGGGCCTGCTGGCCGCATGACAACCCGCAGCGCGATTTCATGCATACCCGCGCCCGCCAGCGCGACCAGTTGCGCCGCGCCGGGATCGACCATGTGCCCGACCCCGACCTGTCCTGGCTCGCCGGGGGTGGGCCGGTGCTGGCGGCGCCCTATGCCCTGCTGGTGCCGGGTGCCGCCCCGCACCGGCCGGCCAAGCGCTGGCCCGCCGAGCGGTTCGGCGCCCTGGCCCGCCTGCTGGCGGCGCGGGGCGTGACGCCGGTCATCGTCGGCACGGCGGGCGAGGCCGGCCTGGCGGCGATCATCCGCGCCGCCTGCCCCGGGGCGATGGACCTGACGGGCCGCACCAGCCTGGGTGAACTGGCGGGACTGGCGGCCCGCGCGGCGCTGGCGGTGGGCAACGATACGGGACCGATGCACCTGGCCGCCGCCATGGGGTGCCCCAGCACGGTGCTGTTCTCGCGCGACAGCGAGCCGGCCCGCACCGCGCCGCAGGGCCGTGCGCCGGGGCAGGTGCGGGTGCTGCGGGCCGACGATCTGGCCTTTCTGAGTGTGGAGAGGGTTGCGGCCTCGGTCGCCTGACGCCATTACAGGCTCTTCCTGTTTATCGGAGCATCGCCATCATGCCTGCCATCACCCTGCCTGACGGATCCGTTCGCCATTTCGATGGGCCGGTGACGGGGACGACGGTGGCGACGGCGATCGGGCCGGGGCTGGCCCGCGCCGCCCTGGCGATGGTGGTCGACGGGGTGGAGATGGACCTGTCGCGCGAGATCGCGGACGATGCGTCGGTGCGCTTCATCACCCGCAAGGACGCGGCGGCGCTGGAACTGATCCGCCATGACGCCGCCCATGTGCTGGCCGAGGCGGTGCAGTCGCTATGGCCGGGCACCCAGGTCACGATCGGACCGTCGATCGAGAACGGCTTCTATTACGATTTCTATCGCAACGAGCCCTTCTCGCCCGAGGATTTTCCGGCCATCGAGGCCCGGATGCGCGAGATCGTGGCGGCCAACGCCCCCTTCGCGCGTGAGGTGTGGCCCCGCGACGAGGCGATCCGCTTCTTCGAGAACAGGGGCGAGCGCTTCAAGGCCGAGCTGATCCGCGACCTGCCGGAGAGCGCGCCGATCTCGATCTATCGCCAGGGCGAGTGGCTGGACCTGTGCCGTGGCCCGCATATGCGCGGCACCGGCGACATCGGCACCGCCTTCAAGCTGATGAAGGTGGCCGGGGCCTACTGGCGCGGCGACCACCGCAACCCGATGCTGACCCGCATCTACGGCACCGCCTGGCGCGACCAGAAGGAGCTGGACGCCTATCTGGTGCAGTTGGAGGAGGCCGAGCGCCGCGACCATCGCCGCATCGGCCGCGAGATGGACTTGTTCCATATCCAGGAAGAAGCCGTGGGCCAGGTGTTCTGGCACGCCAAGGGCTGGCGGCTCTATACCGTGTTGCAGGACTATATGCGCCGCGCCCAGGTGCGGGGCGGCTACGAGGAAGTGCGCACCCCGCAGCTCGTCGACCGTTCGCTGTGGGAGGCCTCGGGCCACTGGGACAAATATCGCGAGCACATGTTCGTCGCGACGGTCGAGGACGAGGACAAGACCCTCGCGCTGAAGCCGATGAACTGCCCGTGCCATGTGCAGATCTTCCGCCACGGCTTGCGCTCCTACCGCGAGCTGCCGCTGCGCATGGCGGAATTCGGGGGGTGCCACCGCTACGAGCCCTCGGGGGCGCTGCACGGCATCATGCGCGTGCGGGGGTTCACGCAGGATGACGGGCACATCTTCTGCACCGAGGACCAGGTCGCGGCCGAGATCGCGCGCTTCGTGCCGATGCTGGCCGAAGTCTATGCCGACCTGGGCTTCGACAGTTTCCGCGTGAAGTTCGCCGACCGGCCGGAGCAGCGCGCCGGCAGCGACGAGAGCTGGGACAAGGCCGAGGCGGCGCTGGTCGAGGCGTGCCGCCTGGCCGGGGTGGAGTACGAGCACAATCCGGGCGAGGGCGCGTTCTATGGCCCGAAGCTGGAATTCGTGCTGCGCGACGCCATCGGCCGCGACTGGCAATGCGGCACGATGCAGGTCGATTACGTGCTGCCCGAGCGGCTGGACGCCAGCTATATCGGCGAGGACAGCGCCCGCCATCGCCCGGTGATGCTGCACCGGGCCATCCTGGGCTCGTTCGAGCGGTTCCTCGGCATCCTGATCGAGCAATATGCCGGCCGGTTCCCGCTGTGGCTGGCGCCGGTGCAGGTGGTGGTGGCCTCGATCGTCACCGACGCCGCGCCCTATGCCGAGCAGGTGGCGGCCGAACTGCGCGAGGCCGGCCTGACGGTCGAGACCGACACCCGCAGCGACAAGATCAACGCCAAGGTGCGCGAGCACAGCCTGGCCCGCGTGCCGGTGATCCTGGTGGTGGGCCGCAAGGAGGCCGAGGACGGCACGGTCGCGATGCGCCGGCTGGGCGGCGCGGCGCAGGAGATCCTGTCGCTGGACGCGGCGGTGGACGGTCTGGTGCAGGAAGCCCTGCCGCCGGACCTGCGGCGCGCGGCGCAGATTCGCGAGGGATAAGGACGTCTTACGCAGGGCTGGCCCGGGTTGCCTGCTGGCGGCGCATGGCTGAATCGAACCGCCATGCGACGAGAATGCTTGATCTGGGCGGGTGGTTTGCGTCAGAAACGGCAGGCTCGGGAAAAACCCCTCGTACCCCTGTCCCGGCGGGGCGGGTGACGGGGTGTCCGGGCGCGAAGACAAATACAGGAGCCGACCATAGCCAGACCCCCGATGCCCACTCCGCCTAACCGCGAGGGCCCCCGTGTCAATGAGGAAATCCGCGTTCCCCAGGTGCGTCTGATCGATGCCGATGGGGAAATGCTGGGTGTGATGGCCACGCGGGACGCGCTGGGCCGTGCCTATGCCGTCGGCCTCGACCTGCTGGAAATCAGCCCGAACGCCGAACCGCCGGTCGCCAAGATCCTCGACTACGGCAAGTTCAAGTACGAGCAGCAGAAAAAGCGGAACGAGGCCCGAAAGAAGCAGAAGGTCATCGAGATCAAAGAGGTCAAGGTCCGGCCGAATATCGACGAGAACGACTATCAGGTGAAGATGCGCGCCATGAAGTCGTTCATCGGCGAGGGCGACAAGGTCAAGGTGACGCTGCGATTCCGCGGGCGCGAAATGGCTCACCAGGATCTGGGCATCAAGGTGCTGGAACGCATCCGGACCGAAATGGACGAGCAGGCGAAGGTCGAGCAGATGCCCAAGCTCGAAAACCGTCAGATGATCATGGTGCTCTCGCCCCGCTGATCGTCCGGCCTTCCTTGGTAATCGGGGAAACCCCGCCGCGTGCGCGGCGGGGTTTTTTTTGTGCGCCGAAGGCGCGTGTAACCACACTGTTGCAAAGATGCCAAGGTCGGCGATTTGTTGTGCGATCGGTCAGGAAGTGCGTTGACAAGAACGGGATGCGCCGGACAGATTGCGCCTGCCTTGCAGCATAGGAATGGCTGGGCTGAAAAAAAGCCGACGCTGCCTTTGTGGCGCAATATCGTTACTTGATCGTTCCATATGGCTATGGCGCGTGATGGGCCGTCGATAATGGGCCGTTCAGGCCCGATAGAGGTCTCCACCATTTCTCTAATGGTGGTGCGTTTTATTTTGTCTGTATAGATATTTATTTCAATTTATGTATGTTGCCGAATATTTTTTTGGAAAATTGAGTGAATTTCGTAATGAATGGATGGAAAGTGAAGGAAATTTCATTATAGGATGAACCTGTAACAAACTGACCGCGCGGACAGCATTTGACGCTTTCGTCACGCGGGCGAGGGGGGGATTCCATGCGTTTTCGTTCGATTTGTGCTGCCTTGTGTTGTTCGACGATTCTGACGTCTCACGCGCTGGCCCAGGCGACGGCGCCGGCGGTGCCCGTTGCGCCCGGCGCCGCTGGATCGGTCCAGGGGCAGGGCACCGGGAACCAGGGGCAGGACCAGACGCAGGCCGAGCCGTCCATGCTGGGGGCCACGGCACCGACCGACGTCCGTAACGAAGACGTGGATATCGTCGGCCATACCTATTCCGACGGCGTGAATCGTCAGGCCCTGGGGGGCGGCCTGATGGTGAAGGAAGACGCGCCGAAATCGGTATCGACGATCACGCGCGACTATATCGAAAAGCAGGCGCCCGGCCTGAACCCCATGCAGTTGATCCAGCTTCTGCCGGGCGTGAACACCTCGGACAGCGATCCGCTGGGCCTGACGGGTGGCAACATGACCGTGCGCGGCATGACCCAGGCGCAGATAAGCTTCACCCTCGAAGGCTTTCCCATCAACGATATCGGCAGTTTCCAGGTATATCCGCAGGAGATCGTGGATTCCGAGAATTTGCGCACCGTCCATCTGGAGCAGGGGTCGGCCGACCTGGACAGCCCGTCGATCAACGCCACGGGCGGGGCGGTGAACATGTACATGATCGACCCCAAGAAGAGGTTCGGCGGCAGGACGGACTTTACCTATGGGTCCTATGGCGCCACCCGGGGCTTTCTGCGCATCGATACCGGCCTGATCGGCAATACCAATATGCGCGCCTATTTCTCGTTCTCGGATGCGGAGCAGGATATGTGGCGCGGCCCGGGCCATTCCAGCCGCAAGCATGCCGAAATGAAGGTGGTGAATGACTGGGGGCAGGGCAACCGCATCTCGCTGGCCATCGTCGGCAATACGGGTGTCAGCAGCGCTTTCCCCACCGTCAACATGTCCAGTTGGAAGAAATACGGCATCGGCGTCATGGGTGGCCCGATCGCGACCAGCAAGGACGCGAACGGCGCCACGGTTTCGAATACCGTCTATGCGTCGCAATGGACGGGGACGAACCTGCCGACCGTCTACAAGTCGCCCCAGGACACCGTCACGGCCGCGAACTATAATTACTACAAGCTGAACCAGAATCCGTTCACCAACATCTATGCCAGCGCACCCTCGACTTTTACGCTGACCAATCACCTTGTGCTGACCGAGACCCCATATTTCTGGTACGGCGACGGTGGCCGTGGCAGCGCCTATTCGGAAAATCTGGCAAGCCAGCAATATGGATCGCATAAGGTAACCGGATCGATCGGCGGCTATACCAGTTCCAGCGCCAAGGGGGCCGCCAACGATATCCTGCTATATGGTCCGACGATCACGGAAACCTATCGTCCGGGCAGCGTGACCAAGGTGACGCTGACGAATGGCGTGAACCGGCTGATGATCGGCTACTGGTTCGAATATTCGAAGCAGATGATGACCAGCCCCTATGGCATGATCGCGCCGGACGGCAGCCCGGTGGATGTGTGGGGTGGCGGCCCGCATCTGGTGCTGTCCAACGGGATGACCGCCCAGTATCGCGATTCGGTGACCCAGACGACGATCCATGTTCCGTTCATCGGCGATACGCTGTCGCTGTTTCATAACCGCCTGACGATCGATGCGGGGCTGAAATACGCGATCGTTTCGCGGCGTGGAAAGAACAACCTGCCGGATACCTCGACCGGCCCGTATATCACGCAGCATTGGGCCACGGCGCTGCCGACGGCGGCCTTCCGCTTCAAGGTCAACAACGAGAACCAGCTCTTCGCGTCGGTGTCGACCAACTTCCGCGAGCCGGCCAATTACGGCCTGTATGACGCCGGCACCTATTACAGCAACGGCGGCTACAGCACGCATGGTTCCAGCACGGTGAGGCCGGAAATCTCGATTTCCGAGGAATTCGGCTGGCGCTACCAGGGGCCGCTCGTGGCGTCCTCGCTGAGCTATTTCCACTACAACTTCACCAACCGCCTGTATTCGCAGACCACGGTGGATCCGGAGAATCCGGCCAACTACTGGACGACGAACCTGAACGCGGGTGGCGCGCACAGCAACGGCGTGGATTTCGAAATCGGCACGCGGCCGCTCTATAATATCCGCCCCTACTTCTCGGCCGAATATCTCGACGCGCGGACCGACAGCAACCTCGTGGATACGGCAACCATAAAAGTCGGAACCAAGACCTACACGACGTCGGGCGCCGCCGCGACGAAGGGCAAGGTCGCCCCGCAGGCGCCGAAATATCAGTTCGGGTTCGGGCTGGATTACGATAACGGCCATGAATATGGCAGCTTCAACCTCAAATACGTTGCCCGGCAATATTCGACCTTCATCAACGACCAGTCCATTCCGGGCTATGTCAGGATGAACATCTCGGTCGGCTATCGCTTCCGCGACTGGGGCTTCTTCAAGAGCCCGCATATCCAGTTGAACCTGCAGAATATCTCGGACAACCGGTATCTGGGCTCGGTGTCCAGCCCGCGGGTTACCGCCCTTGGCACCACGGCGACCAATGGGGCCAAGATCACACCGGCCGCGCCGACCTATACGATCGCCTCGCCCTTCGCTGCGCTTGCGTCGATCAGCACGGGGTTCTGACGTCAAAGGGCGGGCGGGACGACCGCCTGCTCAACAAGAACGCCCGGACCGTTGTCCGGGCTGGGACTGCTGACAAACCCCGCCGCCGTGGCGGGGTTTGTTTTTGCGGTATTCCGCGCGCCGCGGCGGTTCGATGCAGGACCACCTGCGAGACATGCCGGGGGACGGTCTTCCGGGGACTGGCGGGACCGGATCGGCCGTGTCCCATCGCGCGAGCAGTGGGGGTTTTTCACCCGCGAACGGCACGCCCCGAACTGTTGCAAAGATATCAAAGGTCGGCGCTTTGTTGTGCGATCGGTCAGGAAGTGCGTTGACAAGGGCAGGATGAGCCGGGCAGATGACGTCTGCCATTGCGCCGCAAGCATGGCTGGGATGAAGAAACCTCGACTCTATCATCGCGCTGCAATATCGTTACTTAAGCGTTCCATATGGATATGGAACGCGGATGGACCGCCCATCGGGACGGTCCGGACCCATGGGAGGATCCGCCATTTCTGAAATGGCGGAGTGCTTTTTCGTGCGCAGTGCAAAATTTTATTGTGATTTATTGTGAACGTTGAATATGTTTTTGAACATTTTATGAAATCCATAATAAGCACGTGAAAAGTGGAGAGAGTTTTATTATAGGGTCGGTCTGCAACAGACTGACCGGGCAGACAGCTTTTGGGGCGATTTTGCTCGGGAGAGGGGTAACATATGCGTTTTCGTTCGATATGGGCGGCCTTGTGTTGTTCGACGATTCTGACATCCCATGCGATGGCTCAGACGGCGACGGCACCGGCGGCACCCGCCGCAGTTCAGGTGCCGGATCAGGCCGCGCGTCAGGGCGATAACGCTCCGTCGATGATGGGGGCGACGGCGCCGACGGACACGCGTTCCGAAGTGCTGGAAGTGCATGGCCAGCGTCATACCGCGGTCGGTGGCGGCATGATGGTCCATGAAGACGCGGCGAAGTCCCGTTCGACCGTCACCTCCGAATTCATCGAGAAGCAGACGCCGGGCCTGAACCCGATGCAGTTGATCCAGTATCTGCCGGGCGTGAACACGTCGTCGGTCGATCCGCTGGGTATCAACGGCGGCCAGATGACGATGCGCGGCCTGAACCAGACCCAGATCGGCTTTACGCTCGAAGGGTTTCCGATCAACGATATCGGAAACTACGCCGTCTACCCGCAGGAAATCGTCGATTCCGAAAACCTGCGCATGATCAATGTCGAGCAGGGTTCGGCCGATCTCGACAGCCCGCATATCAGCGCGACGGGTGGCGCGGTCGACATGTATCTGATCGACCCGACCGATCGCTTCGGTGCCCATCTGGACGGCACGTACGGCAATTACGATTCCAAGCGGATCTTCGCGCGCGTCAATACGGGCCTGATCGGACGGAGCCACCTCAAGGGCTTCATGTCCTTCTCGTACGCCGACGAGCATTCGTGGCGCGGCCCCGGCAACCAGACCAAGTTCCACGGCGAGACCAAATGGGTGAATGCCTGGGGTGACGGCAATGTCATTTCGTTCTCGCTGATCGGCAACCAGAGCGAAAGCATCCTGTTCCCGACCAGCACGCTCGCGACCTGGAAATCGCTCGGGATTCACAACACCTACAGCGACACATGGAATCCGAAGAGCCCAAGCGGCAACTATTACAAGCTGCATCGCAACCCGTTCACCAACATTTACGCCTCGGCGCCGTCCACCTTCACGCTGACGGACAATCTGACGCTGACGGAAACGCCCTATTTCTGGTACGGCAACGGCAATGGCGGCGGCGCGTATAACGAAAGCCTCAAGAGCCAGCAATACGGAGCGCAGTCGCTTTCGGCGTCCATCGGGCCCTATAACGCGTCCAACACCTCGTCGCTGCTGCTCTATAACCCGTCCAATACGCAGACCTACCGCCCCGGCTCGGTCACGAAGCTCAGCCTGCATACGGGCATCAATCGCCTGACGGTCGGCTACTGGTTCGAATATTCCAAGCAGATCCAGACCGGACCGTACAGCCTGGTCAACATGGAAACCGGCGCGCCGCTCAACGAGTACGGCGGTGGCCCGAACCTGGTCCTGTCCAATGGCATCACGGCGCAATATCGCGACTGGATGACGCAGACGCGCGTCAATACCCTGTTTATCGACGATTCGCTGTCGCTGCTGAACAACCGGCTGACGCTGGAAGGCGGTCTGAAATACACGTTCATCAATCGCCAGGGACATAATTTCCTGCCGGATACGTCGACCGGCCCCTACGTCAACGGATCGTGGCAGGAGCCGCTGCCCGCCGTTTCGATCCGCTACAAGATCAACAACGAAAACCAGCTTTTTGCTTCTTCCACGACGAATTTCCGCATTCCGCAGAACACGTCCCTGTTTGATTCAGGCGCCTACAAGAAAGGCCAGGGGTACGCCACCAAGGCCAACCTGAACGTCAAGCCGGAGATTTCGATTTCGGAAGAATTCGGGTGGCGCTACCAGGGGCCGCTGGTCAGCAGCACGATCACGTATTTCCACTATAATTTCACCAATCGCCTCTACAGCCAGACGGTGATCGATCCGACCGGCTATACCTATTCGCGCAGCATCAACGGGGGCGGGTCACACGCCGACGGTGTCGATTTCGAAATCGGGACGCGGCCGATCCTCTACCATCTGCGCCCCTATTTCTCGGCCGAATATGTCAATGCGCGGACGGACAGCAACGTCGGCGCAGGCAACGGCGACTATGTGTTCAGCAAGGGCAAGTTCGCGCCCCAGACGCCGAAATATCAGTTCGGCTTCCATCTCGATTATGACGATGGTCATCTCTTCGCGGGTTATGGACTGAAATATGTCGCGAAGCAGTATTCGACCTTCATCAACGATCAGTCTATCCCGGATTATCTGACGATGGACGTGAATGCGGGGTATCGCTTCAAGGATATCGGGCCGATGAAGGCGCCGACCCTGCGGCTGAACCTGCAAAACATCACGAACAGGCATTATCTCGGCTTCGTCAACGGTACCAATGCCAATGGTCTCTCGACCATCGGCGTGCATGGCACGAGGATTGCCGGCGGCAGCACCTCCTATACGATTGCGGCGCCCTTCTTCGTCGGCGGCACGGCAAGCGTCGATTTCTAAGGTCGTTTCCGCCACCCAGGCGGAACGATGCCGCGACAAAAAAAGCCCGGACAGACGTCCGGGCTTTTTTCATGGTCGCGCCGCTGGAACGATTAGCGGGAGAGGACGAAGGTGGCCGAGGCGGAGGCCGAGACGTCCTGCTGTTCGGCCGGGGCGCCGGGCGCCACGGGGGCCGAGGCGGCGCGGGCCATCATCATCATCGGCATCGGGCGCGGGCCACCACGGTCGGACAGCGTGATCGAGCGGATCGAGGTGATCTTCAGCCCGAGCACCTTCGCCGCAGCGTCGGCCCGTTGCCGTGCGTCGGTCAGCGCGGCGGCTTCGGCCCGCCGGGTCAGGCTCTGGCGCAGGTCGTCCGACAGCGACCAGTCGAGGCTGCTCAGCGCCAGCCCCTTCGCCTGGAGCTGCCCCACCAGGGCCAGCAGCGCGGCGCCATCGGCCCCCGTCAGGCGGACGGTCTGCCGGGCGGTCCAGGCCGGGCCCTTGCCGCCTTCGTTCGGCTGGGTCGAGTAATCCTCGGTCACCGTCGTCAGCCCGCCGGCCGCCTTGGCGGCGTCGATGGCCGTATTGGCCAGGGCGTTGACGCGGGCCTGTGCCGCCGCCGCACTGGCGGCGCCGGCTTCGGCGAACAGGGTCGCCGTCAGCCGGTCGGGCGCGGCATGGACGGTGCCGGTGCCCGAGAGTGTCAGCTCGGTGCCGGAGGGGCCATGGCGGGGCAGCATTTCCGGCATGCCGGGCTCCGGCTCAGGTGGCATCTCCTGCGCGGAGGCGGCGAGGGGCAGGAGAATGGCGGCTGCCAGGGCACCAGCCCGCAGCGCATGACGGCGGAACTCGGTCATGAATGCGTGTCTTCCTTCAAGGCCATCAGGGCTCGGCGCAGTTGAACGATGCCCGAGCGCACCTTGCCTTCATGGCACAGATGCGTGCCCTGGGCACGCAAATCATCGACTTCGTGCCGCAGGGGCGGCCCGTAGGCATCGATGACGGCGGCCAACTGGTTGCAGAAGGCCCGGCTGTCGCTGGTGACGATCACGGGATGGTTCGGGTCGGCCGCTTCATGGCCGGCCGCCGCCAGCGGGCTGTCCATGTCCGGCGGCGGCGCCATGCCGCCCAGGTACAGGCCCATGACCGCCAGTGCCGTGATCGCGAGGGGCTGTGAATGCATGGATTGGAGCCTAATGGTCGTCATGTATCACCCCCATGGGGCGATCGTGAAGTCTCCGTTACCCTCGCCGGCCTTCGGCCGGGGGCGGCGGCCCGCCGGAGCGGACGGCCGGACCGGGGGACTGCTTCGCGCGGCACCGGCATCACCATGCGGACCGCCAGCCCCGGCTGGCGCGGATACAGGCGCAGCGTGCCGCCATGCAACTGGACGATCGCCTGGACCAGCGACAGGCCCAGCCCGGCGCCGGGGGTGTTGCGCGCGGCCTCGGCGCGGAAGAAGCGTTCCGACGCCCGGGCCAGGTCGGCCTCGTTCATGCCGATCCCTTCGTCGGTGACCGCGATCGAGACCACGTCGTGCGTCGGCATGCCCGGGGCCAGCCCCGGCAGCGCCGGCCCCAGAGCGCCGGCCAGGGTCACGGTGCCGCCCGGGGGCGAGAATTTGATGGCGTTGTCCAGCAGGTTGGCCACCGCCTGCTGCATCATCGCCCGGTCGCCGTAAAAGGGCAGGTCGGGCGGCAGGCGCAGCACCAGATGGATCTGGCGCTCCTCGGCCACGGCCTCGTACAGGTCGCCGATATCGGTCAGCAGCGGCACCAGGTCGAACGGCGCGAAGGCCGAGCGGCGGGACCCGGCCTCGATCTGCGCGATGCGCAGCAGGGCCTCGAACACCGCGGTCACGTTGTCCAGGTCGCCCACCGCGCGTTCGACCGCCGCGCGCAGCTCGGCGGTGTCGCGGGCATGCAGGGCGGCGTCTTCAAGCTGGGTGCGGGCACGGGTGATCGGCGTGCGCAGGTCGTGGGCGATGGCGTTGGACACCTGGCGCACCCCGTCCATCAGGCGCACGATGCGGTCCAGCATCTCGTTGATCGCCTCGGCCACCTGATCCAGTTCGTCGCCATTGCCGACCAGGGGCATGCGGCGCGACATGTCGCCATGCGCGATGGCCTGCGTGGTCTGGGCCACCGACTTGATCATGCGGCGGAACATGCTGTGGACCAGCGCGGCGCCGCAGATCGCCAGCAGCGTGACCATCATCCATGCCCAGAGCAGCGAATCCGTCAGCAGCCGACGCAGCACCGCGCGCGCGCGCACATCGCGCCCCACCAGCAGGCGAAAGCCGCCGGGCAGCGTGAAGGCGTGGATCTGCGCCGTGTCGCGCATGCCGGCGCGCGTGACGTCCAGCCTGTACCACCGGTCGGTCCGGACCACCCGCGCCGGCCATTCCGACAGGTTGCCGGCCAGCCGGTGGCCGGTCGGGTCGACCATCAGGTAGATCGCGTCGTCGTCCAGATTCTGTTCCAGCCGGTCGTCGATCGTCAGGGCCAGCGTCGGCAGCCCGCCCTCGGCCCAGCGCTGGCTCAGCGCCCGGGCGTCGGCATTGATCGCGGTTTCCACCTGCCGTTCCAGGAACCCGATCGTGCCCCACCAGATGAAGGACATGAACAGGATCGACGACAGGGCGAACAGCAGGCCATAGCCCAGCGAGAAGCGCAGGCCGGCCGAACGCGGAAGGCGGAAACGCCGCCGCGGCCGTTCCGCTGAACCCTGGGCCGGGTCCGGGGGTGTCGGCGGTGCGGGAGACATGGCCAGTTCGCGCGTTCCGCCCTAATCCGCCCGCAGCATGTAGCCGGCATTGCGGATCGTGTGGATCAGCGGGGTGTCGAAGGGCTTGTCCACCTTCTGCCGGAGGCGCGAGACATGGACGTCGATGACGTTGGTCTGCGGATCGAAATGATAGTCCCACACGCCTTCCAGCAGCATGGTGCGGGTCACGACCTGGCCGGCATGGCGCATCAGATATTCCAGCAGCCTGAATTCGCGCGGTTGCAGGTCGATCCGCTGGCCGCCGCGCCGCACGCTGCGCGACAGCAGGTCGATCTCCAGGTCCGCCACCGCGAGGCGCGTCTGCGGCGCGTTCTCGCTGCGGCCGCGACGCGACAGCGCCTCGACCCGCGCCAGCAATTCGCTGAAGGCGAACGGCTTGGTCACGTAGTCGTCGCCGCCCGCCTTCAGGCCCTGGACCCGGTCGTCGACATCGGCCAGGGCCGACAGCAGCAGCACCGGCGTGGTATTGTTCTGCGCGCGAATGGTCTCCAGCAGCCGCAGCCCGTCGATGCCGCCCGGCAGCATGCGGTCCAGGATGATCAGGTCGAAATTCTCGCTGACGGCCAGAAACAGCCCGTCCTTGCCGTTATCGACCGGTTCGACCAGATGCCCCGCCTCGCGCAGGCCCTTGGCGACGAAATTGCGTACGGTCGGATCATCCTCGACGACCAGGATATGCATGTCGGTCCCGCTCCGCTCTGGCTTCGCATCGGCACGGTCGAAGCATGCTTCTCCGCACCAATCCATGACCTTACCCGGCCTGCGGGGGGCTGGCCAGAGCGGGGAAATTGCTAGTCGTCCATGTCGGCGGGGCGATGGCCAACGACGACCGAAACCGTGAGGTCGGTATTGTGGCGGCGGATATGCACCTGCACGGCCGATCCCGGATGGTCCGCCGCCACCGCGCGGATCAGGCTCCGCGCGCTGTCGACCGGCTCCTCGCCCACGTTCAGCACGATGTCGCCGGTCCTCAGCTTCGCCTTTTCCGCCGGGCCGCCCCGGTCGATGTCGGTGATGCGCACGCCGGCATGCCCGTCGTCATCCGCCAGAGTGACGCCCAGCCAGCCGCGATCGATATGCCCGCTGCGGCGCAGTTCGGCGACGATGGGGGCGACGATTTCCGAGGGAATGCCGAAGCCGATTCCCACCGATCCGCCGGTCGGCGACACGATGGCGGTATTCAGCGCCACCACCTGCCCGCCGAGATTGAAGGACGGCCCCCCCGAATTGCCCGGATTGATCGGGGCGTCCAGTTGCAGGAAATCGTCGAACGGACTGGCGCCGATATCACGTCCGCGCGCCGAGACGATGCCCGCCGTGACCGACGACCCCAGCCCGAACGGATTGCCCGCCGCCATGATCCAGTCGCCGACATTGACCTGCCGGCTGTCGCCCCAGGTGACATAGGGCAGCGGACGCGGCGCCTGGATGGTGATGACCGCGATATCGGTCAGGTCGTCGCTGCCGACCAGGCGCGCCGGATATTCGGTGCCGTCGGACAGCGAGACGGTGATGCGGTCGGCCTCGCCCACCACATGGGTATTGGTCACGATCACGCCGCTGGGGTCGATGATGAAGCCGGAGCCGGCGCCGATCATCTCCTCGCCGCGCGAGCGCATCCGGTCGCGGAACCGGTGTTCGAACGGCGTGCCTTTCACGCCCGGCGGCACCGGCTGGCGCCTGGCCCGGTCGTCGGCATCCTGCGTCACGGCGATATTGACCACCGCCGGCACCACCTTGCGCACCAGCGGCGCGAAGGTCAGCGGCCCGGACGCGACGAGCGGCGGCACCGGAGGCGCGAACAGCGACGCGTCGTCGCCGCGCGCCGGGCCGGCCAGCAGGGCCGCGGCCAATGCGGACGGAGCGAGGAGGAAAAACCGGCTTGCCGTCCGCCGCATGGGCTGGAAATCCTGATCAGGGCGCCTGGCCGGCGCGTTGTGCGGCCGTCATGATAGCGCAGGATCGCCTTGCCGTCATGAGCGCGCCGGCCGCCGGGGCCCGGCCGGCGGCGCGGCGTCGGCCGGGTTCTCGGGCCAGTCGTGTCGTGGATAGCGGCCGCGCATGTCGCGGCGCATGTCCGCCCAGCCTCCGGTCCAGAATCCCGCCAGGTCGGCGGTGATGGCCTGCGGCCGCCCGGCGGGCGACAGCAGCGCGATCTGCAAGGCCACCTGTCCGTCGGCCAGGCGCGGGGTGGCGCGCACGCCATAGAAAGTCTGGGCCCGTGCCGAGGCGGTGGGCACCGGCTGGGTATAGTCGATCGGCACCCGTCCGCCGGGCAGGTCCAGCGCCGGCGGCAGGGCCCGCTCCAGCCAGGTCAGGCGCTTGTGGTCCAGCCGCGCCCGCAGCATCGCCAGCACGTCCAGCGCCGCGACCTCGGACAGGCGGTTCAGTCCGGCCAGCCACGGGGCCAGCCATGTGGCGGCCTCCGCCGCCAGGGCGGTGTCGGACAGGTCGGGCAGGTCCTCGTACCCCGGCAGGGCGCGGGCCCGTGCGACGCGGGCCTGGAACTGCCGCGCCGATGGCGTCCAGCCCAGCGTGGCGTCCAGCCGGTCGGCCGCCTGGCGCAGCAGCAATGTCGCCACCTCGTCGGCCGCCGCCGTCACCGTGCGGTCGCGCAACACCAGCGCCCCCAGCCGCAGGCGCCGCCGGGCCAGCACCGCGCCGCTGACCGGGTCCAGCGTCGTCTCCACCTGTTCGGTCGCACGGCGGCGGATGGTCTCGGGCAGGTCGTCCGGGTCCAGCCGCGCGGCCAGGCGGATTTCGGCGGCGGTGCGGACATGCAGCGTGGCCACCGCCAGCAGGCCGGCATCCGCCAGCCGGTCGGTGCGACCCAGCCGCGCGCCGCCGCCGCCCGACAGGCGAAAACTGCCGGCCTCGCCCCGCCGTTGCGCGATGCGGTCGGGGAAGGCGGCGGCCAGCAATGCCGCCGCGTCGCCCTGTGCCGCGACATTGGCGCGCAGGCCCAGCCGGCGGCGATACTGGGTCGCCGCCTGGCGGATACGCGCCAGCGCGCCGCGATCGGCATCCGCGTGGTCGCCGCCCGCGATCAGGTCCAGCCGCAGGGCGATGTCGGCCGGCGGCACGGCGGGGGCGCCGCCGCGCCCGCCCGGCGCGGGCCGGGGGCGCAGCGGGTCGCGTTCCTCCAGCAGGGCGGCCAGATCGGCGGCCAGCGCGGCTTCGTTCGCATCGCGGGCCGACAGCATCATCGCCGCCAGGCGCGGGTGGGCGCCGAGGGCCGCCATCCGCTCGCCGTCCCGGGTGACGCGCGCCTCGTCGTCCATCGCGCCCAGTGCGGCCAGCAGGGTGCGGGCGGCCTCGAACGCGCCGTTGGGCGGGGTATCGGGCAGGGGCAGTTGCTCCGGCGGCGTGCCCATGGCGGCCTGCCACGCGGCGGTGTCCAGCCGCAGGCCGGTCAGTTCGGCGTCCAGGATCTCCGGCCGGTCGTGCGGGGCCATGCCGCGCCCGGTCGCCTCGCTCCACAGGCGGATCGCCACACCCGGCGCCTCGCGCCCCGCGCGGCCGGCGCGCTGGGTGGCGGCGGCGCGCGAGATCCGCACCGTGTCCAGCCGCGTCAGGCCGGTGCCGGGGTCCAGGCGCGGGCTGCGCCGCCAGCCGCCATCCACCACGACCCGTACCCCGGGCACGGTCAGCGAGGTCTCGGCGATCGACGTCGCCAGGATCACCCGCCGTCCGGCCCCCGGCCGGGGGCGCAGCACCCGGTCCTGCTCGCCCGGCGGCATGTCGCCATACAGGGGCAGGATCTCGGCGGGTGCCCCCGCCAGGGCGGTCTGCGCGCGGCGGATTTCGCCGACGCCGGGCAGGAAGGCCAGGATGTCGCCCTCATGCTCGGCCAGCGCCGCGCGGATGGCGCGCGCCATGGCGTCGGGCAGTTCGCGCAGATGGGTGATGTCGCGCGGCGCATGGCGAATGGTGACCGGAAAGGCGCGGCCCGCGCTTTCGATCAGGGTGGCGCCCATCAGCGTCGACAGGGCGGCGCCGTCCATGGTGGCCGACATCGCCACCAGTCGCAGGTCGGGCCGCAGGCTGCGCTGGGTGTCCAGGCAGAAGGCCAGCGCCGCGTCGGCATCCAGCGAGCGTTCGTGGATTTCGTCCAGGATCACGCAGGCCACGCCGTCCAGCGTCGGGTCGGACAGCAGGCGCCGCACCATCAGCCCCTCCGTCACCACCTCGATCCGCGTGCGGTCGGACATGGCGGCTTCCAGCCTTGTGCGATAGCCGACCAGCCCGCCGGCTTCCTCGCCGATCAGGGCCGCCATGCGCTGGGCCGCCGCGCGGGCGGCCAGCCGGCGCGGTTCCAGCATCACGATCCGCCCGTCGCCGCGCCAGGGGGCGTCCAGCAGGGCCAGCGGGACGGTGGTGGTCTTGCCCGCGCCGGGTGGGGCCACCAGCACGGCCGACGGGGTCTCCACCAGGCTGGCGCACAGGTCGGGCAGGATCGCGCCGACCGGCAATTCGGCCGGAATCGAGATCCCGGCATGGGCGGGGCTTTGCAGGGCGGGGTCGAATTCCATATCCTGCTTATGCGTCCATGGCCTGGAACCGGCAATCCACCGGCTGCATCGCCGTTCCGCCATCCGCCTTTCCCCTGTTGTCCGGAGCCTCCATACCTTGATCCTGTCCCGGTTCGTGTCTGCGTTCGTCATGCCCCTGGTGGCGGTCCTGTCCCTGGCCCAGGCTGTCGCGACCCAGGCCCTGGCGGCCGAGAGCGCCGCGCAGACGAGCGAGCGCGACGTCGCGACCCTGGTCGCCGACACCGACCATTATCGTCCGGGCGCGGCGCTGCATGTCGGGCTGCTGCTGCGGCTGAAGCCTGGCTGGCATACCTACTGGATCAATCCCGGCGATGCGGGCGAGGCGCCGAGCCTGTCGGTGCAGGCCAGCGGCGGAGCCGGGGGGGCCTCGGGCGCCATCGCCTGGCCGGCGCCCGAGCGGCTGCGCGACGGCCCGCTGATGTCCTACGGCTATACGGGCGACGTGCTGCTGCCGGCCGAATTGCGGCCGTCGGGGGCGGGCGACGCGCCGATGGTGCTGAAGGCCACCGCCGAATGGCTGGTCTGTGCCGCCGTCTGCGTGCCCGAGCAGGGGCAGTTCACCCTGACGCTGCCGCCCGGCGAGCCGGCGCCCTCGGCCGAGGCGCCGCTGTTCGCGCGCGCGGCGGCGGCGCGGCCCGTTGCCTCGCCCTTCGCCGCGACGATCGCGCCCGACGGCACGCTGCGCCTGACGGGCGAGGGCCTGACCCGGGCGGCGGTGCGCGAAGCGTGGTTCATGCCGCTGACCACCGGCGCCATCGACCAGGATGCCGACCAGGCCCTGACCGTCGCGGACGGAACGCTGACCCTGGCGTTGAAGCCCGGCGACGCCTTTCATGCCGCCCCGACGCTGGACGGCGTGCTGATGCTGCGGGACCCGGCGGGCGAGACGCGCGCGCTGTCGGTGTCCGCCCGGCCGGGCCCGGCGATGGCATCCGCGGGGGCCGCCGTGCCCGCGCCGGACAGGGCGGTGGGCGGCGCGCGCATGCTGCTGCTGGCCTTCGCCGGCGGGTTGATCCTGAACCTGATGCCCTGCGTGTTTCCCGTCCTGATGATGAAGGCGATGGCCCTGACCCGTCTGGCCGGCGCGCATGTCATGGCCCGCCTGGCCGGGGCCGGGGCCTATGCCGCCGGCGTGGTCGGGGCGTTCATGGTGCTGGGCGGCGTCATGCTGGCCCTGCGCGCCGCCGGGGCTGTGGCCGGCTGGGGGTTCCAGTTCCAGTCCGCCGCCTTCGTCGCCGCCGTGTGCTGGCTGTTGTTCGCCGTGGCGCTGAACCTGCTGGGCGTGTTCGGCATGGGCAACGGGATTGCGGCGCTGGGCGGCGCCGGGGTGACGCGCGGCGGCTATATGGGCGACGCGATGACCGGGGTGCTGGCGGTGCTGGTGGCCACGCCCTGCACCGCGCCGTTCATGGGGGCGGCGATCGCGGGCGCGTTGACGGCGCCGGCCTGGATGGCGATGGCGGTGTTCGTCGCGATGGGCGCGGGGCTGGCCGCGCCTTATCTGGTCCTTGCCGGGGTGCCGGCATTGGCGCGCCACCTGCCGCGCCCGGGGGCGTGGATGGATATCCTGCGCCAGGCACTGGCCTTTCCGATCCTGGCGACCTGCGTATGGCTGATGTGGGTGCTGGCCTTGCAGGCCGGCGCGACCGCGATCGCGGTGCTGGGTGCCGGGCTGGTGCTGGTCGGGCTGGCGGCGTGGCTGACCGGGCTGGCCCAGGGGATGGCGATGGGCGACGGGCCGGCGCGGCGGGTGCGGCTGTGCCGCGCCCTGGCCCTGACGGCGCTGGCGCTGGCCGTGGCGATGCTGCCCGGCCTGCGCGCGGGCCGGGCCGGCACCGGGCTGGTCGCGTCCGGCCCGGCGGGCACCGAGGCCTTTTCGCCCGCGCGGCTGGCGGCGCTCCAGGCGCAGGGGCGCCCGGTCTTCGTCGACATGACGGCTGCCTGGTGCATCTCATGCCTGGTGAACGAACGGGTGGCCCTGTCCTCCGCCCCCGTGCAGGCGGCGTTTCGCGACCGGCACGTGGTCTACATGAAGGGCGACTGGACCAATCGCGACACCACGATCAGCGCGTTCCTGGAAGCGCATGGCCGGGCCGGGGTGCCGTTTTACGTCTATTATCCGCCGGGGAATACGCAGGGGCGGGTTCTGCCGCAGATCCTGACCAGCGGGCTGGTGCTGGAGGCACTGAAGGAGTAAGAGACGTTCTCTTTAAAAAAAGAACCAAAAAACCGTGATTCGTTCAGGGGTTTTCTGCCGGTCCACACGGCGGCCCCGAACGAATCAAGGTCTTTTTGCTTCTTTTTCTTCAGAAAAAGAAGAGGGTCTGCCCAGCCGGAAAAAAGATCCGCCAATCAATACCCGGAACTGGCGGCGGGCGGGCTGCTCGCCGTTCCGGGCGGCAGGGTCAGATAGCCGGGCGGCGGCGACTTCGCCTGGGGCGTCGGCGCGGCGGTGCCGCCGGTGTCCACCGGGCCGCCGGTCGGGAAGATCGCATTGGGCTCGCTGGGCACCGGTGCCGGCGAGGCGGCGGTGGCCGTGGCCGGGGGCGCCGCCGCGTCGGCGGCGCCGGGCAGGCCGAGCTGCTGCTGCTGGATCGCGCTCGGCGTGGTGCCGGCGGTATCGACCAGCCAGTCCGCCAGATGATGCCGGATCTGGAATTCCAGCTCGACATTCATGTCTTTCATCATCTGCGAGGTCAGCGCATAGAGGTTGGCCGGGGAATCGGCATTGCCGTCGCTGTCCGTGGCGCTTGAGCCGAAGGTGCGGCGGACATGGGCCTCGGCATAGCCCTGGCGCTGGCCGTTGGGGCTGGAGACATCCAGATGCACATCCATCTGGCCCGCCAGCGTGCCGCCCGGCTGATGCAGGATCGAGGCCCGGTCGATGGTGAAGGTGGCGGTTCCGGTGCTGCCGGCGGCCATCAGCCGGTCGGCGGCCATATGTTGCAGCGCCTGGTCGGGCGGCGTCGGGGCACGGCCGGAAATATCGCCCGGCACCGATCCGGGCTGCCCGTTATCGACCGTGTTGATGGTGGCGACGTTCAGGCGGAGCACCGGCAGGTAGTCGTAGCGCATCGGCGCGAAGGTCGGCGGCGGCGTGTCCTCGCAGGCCGCGAGCGGCAGCAGCGGGCAAGCGAGCAGGAGCAGCAGGGGCAACCGGGCAGCCCGGCGGGAGGGACGCATGACGGGGTTCTCCGACGTTGGGGTCGACACAGGACGTCGGGGAAAACTGCCGCTCCCCGCCCGGCCGGTCAATCCGGTGCGGGGCCCCCGATTTCGTCGCGGCCGAAACGGAAGCTGATGTTGCAGAACGCGCAATGCATGCTGATGGTGCCGTCCTCGGCCATATGGTCCAGGTCCTCGTGGCCGAAGGTTTCGAGAATGCCCGACAGCCGCGCCCGGCTGCACCGGCAGCCGAATGCCAGGGCGCGGGGACGGTCGGCGCAGACATCCTCGGCATGGAACAGCCGATAGAGCAGGGCCTCGGACGACAGGCCGTCGTCCAGCAGTTCCGCGTCGGTCACCGTTGCCGCCAGGGTGACGGCGGTGGACCACATCTCCGCCTCGTCGCCCTGGGGCAGCGTCTGGGCCGCGAGGCCGCCTTCGGTGGCGATGCGTTCCAGGACCAGCGCGGCGGCCCGCCAGCCGAGGTCGGTATGCGCGCAGGCCAGGCGCACCCAGCAGGCATGCTGCTCGCTGGTTTCGAAATAATGGGCCGCCATGTCCGACAGGGACGCGCCGGTTATCGCGACGATGCCCTGATGCAGTTCGGTGTCCGGTCCCTGGTCGACCGTAAAGGCCAGGTAGCCGCCGCCCAGCAGCCGCGCGGCGTCGGTATCGGGGTCGCGCGCCGCCAGCGCCGCCACCGCGTCGTCATCGGAATGGGCATGGAAACGCAGCGCGCCGGCATGGGTGCAGTCCGCCACCAGCAGCGAGACCGGGCCGTCCCCCTTGGCCTGGAGCGAGAACGAGCCCTGGAATTTCAGGGCGGAGGCCAGGCCGCCGACCAGGGCCAGCGCCTCGCCCGCCAGACGCAGCACGATGTCGGGATTGTCGTGCCGGCTCAGCAGCGCGTCCGCCAGCGCGCCCAGCCGGACCAGCCGCCCGCGCACCGGGCGCCCGGCCAGATAGAACGGCGTCACGCCCTGGGGGACCACCAGGTCGGGCACGTCCGGCCGATGGGCGTCGAGAAAGGCGGGGGTGTCGATCATACTGGGTTCCGGTTACGGCATCGTCAGATGCGGGCGCTGATTTCGGCTTCGATCGCTTCCAGCCGGGTTTCGAAGGCGCGCAGGGCCTCGGGGCCGATCTTCTCCCGCGCCGCAAGCCCCTTCAGCAGCGCCTGGCGGCAACGGTCGTGCGCGGTGTCCAGGTCCTCGGTCCGGGGGGCGTTGGCCAGGCAGTCCAGATAGGCGTTGCGCAGGACCATCACCCCGGGCCCCGAGCAGGGCAGGGTGGCGAAGGCGGCCTCGACGCTGCCCTCCACCCAGCCGGGGGTGGAGGGGACCTCCTCGGTGGTCGTCGGGTGGGCTGGCGTCTCGGCCGGTCCGGTCATCGCGGCGGTTCCTCTTCTCCGTACTCCAGCCACTGTTCGCCGCCCAGCGCCCAGACCAGCAGGCCCTTCTGCGCGTGCAGGCGGTTCTCGGCCTCGTCGAACACCACCGAATGGGGGCCTTCGAACACCTCCTCGGTCACTTCCTCGCCGATATGGGCCGGCAGGCAGTGCATGAACAGGGCGCCGGGCGCGGCCAGGGCCATCAGCCCGGCCGTCACCCGGTAGGGATCGAACGCGAGCAGCCGCTGCGCCGACCCGCTGTCGGACATGCTGACCCAGGTATCGGTCACCACGCAGTCGGCCCCGGCCGCGGCCTCGCGCGGGTCGGCGGTCAGGGTGATGTCGGCACCGCCCTGGCGGGCCCACTCGACGGTCTCGGCCGGCGGCGCGTGGCGCTCGGGCGTCGCCAGGCGCAGGCGGAAGCCGAACAGGCGTGCCGCCTCGATGAACGAAGTGGCGACATTGTTGCCATCGCCGACCCAGGCGATCGTGCGGCCGGCGATCGGCCCCCGATGCTCCTCGAACGTCATGATGTCGGCCAGGATCTGCACCGGGTGCGAATGCGGCGTCAGGCCGTTGATGACGGGCACGCTGGACCAGTGCGCCAACTCGCGCAGCGCCGCCGCATTGCCGGTGCGCAGCACGATGGCATCGACGAAGCGCGACAGCACGCGGGCGGTATCGGCGACCGTCTCGCCCCGCCCCAACTGCATGTCGGCGGGGGACAGCAGGATCACGTCGCCGCCCAGTTGGCGCATCCCGACCTCGAAGGACACGCGGGTGCGCGTCGAGGGTTTGGACAGCATCAGGCCCAGCGTGCGGCCCAGCAGCGGCAGGCGCGGGTGCAGCGGGCGCGCCCTGCCATGCTGCATGTGCTTGATGCGGCTGCCCAGTGCCAGGATGGCGCGCAGGGTCGCGCCGTCGAAATCGCGCAGTTCCAGGAAATGGCGCGGCGCCGGCCGCGTGGCGGCGGAGGCGGGCAGCGCGTTCATGCCGCGTTCTCCGCCGAGGCGGCCTGGTGGGCCCGCACGCGTTCCGCCGCGCGGCGCAGGCGGCGGCCGGCCTCGGCGCAATCGTCCTCGGTCAGCACCAGCGGGGGCACCAGGCGCAGCACGTTGTCGCCGGCGGTGACGGTGAGCACGCCTTCATGCATCGCCGCCTCCTGCATCAGCGTGACCGGGACGATGCAGCGCAGGCCCAGCATCAGCCCCAGGCCGCGCCACTGGGCGAACAGGTCGGGGAAGTCGCCGACCAGCGCATCCAGCACCTGGGCCAGTTGCGTGCCGCGCGCCTGCACCTGGTCCAGGAAGCCGGGGGCCAGCAGCACGTCCAGCACCGCGTTGGCGGCGGCGCAGGCCAGCGGCCCGCCGCCGAAGGTGGTGGCGTGCGACCCGGGCGTCAGGTATTTCGCGGTCGCCTCGGTGGCCAGGATGGCCCCCATGGGAAAGCCGCCGGCGATGCCCTTGGCGGTCGACAGCACGTCGGGCGTCACCCCCGACCATTCATGGGCGAACAGCCGGCCGGTCCGGCCCATGCCGCTCTGTACCTCGTCCATGCCCAGGAACAGGCCGAATTCGTCGCAGGCGGCGCGGAGTTCCTGGAGGAAGCGCGGATCGGCGGCATTGACGCCGCTTTCGCCCTGTACCGGCTCGATCATGATGCCGGCGGTCTCGGGCGTGATCGCGGCGCGCAGGGCGTTCATGTTGTTCATCGGCACATGATCGAACCCTTCGACCACCGGGCCGAACCCGTCGAGATATTTCGGATTGCCGGTGGCGGACAGCATGGCCAGCGTGCGGCCATGGAAGGCGCCGTTGAAGCAGATGATCCGCGAGCGCTCGGGGTGGCCGCCATGGGCCTGCGCGCGACGGATGATCTTGACCATGCCTTCGTTCGCCTCGGCGCCCGAATTGCAGAAGAAGACGCTGTCGGCAAAGCTGGCGGCGACCAGCCGCGCGGCCAGCCGCTCGGCCTGCGGCACGCGGTACAGGTTCGAGACATGCATCACCCGTGCCGCCTGCCCCGCGATGGCGGCGACCAGTTGCGGATGGTCATGCCCCAGCGACGAGGTCGCGATCCCGGCCCCGAGATCGAGGAATCGTCGCCCGTCCGCCGTGTACAGCCAAGCGCCCTGGCCCCGCTCGAAAGCGAGATCGGCACGGTTGTAGGTGGGCATCAGGGCGGGAATCATGGAGATCGGAACCTTATCGTTTCGTTGTCCGGCTTCGTCGGATGTCGGCGAGGTTGATTATGTTGAACACGAAATGGCCCACGCGCCGCGGCGGGTGGGCTCTTTCGCCTTCACCCGCATGATGTGGGCGGGCGCGGCTTCAAGTCAAATTCTCTATGGGCCCCCGGCGGCGGAACAGCCATGTGGCGGGTGGCGGCCTACAGCGAGGCGACCACTTTCAGGCCCACGAGGGCGGCGTCGGGAATATGCGACGTTTCGCCCGGCCGGATCATGTACTGGAACTCGGGCTGGATCAGCAGCCCCGGACAGGTCGCGATCCCGTAATAGGCCTCGATGACGTGGGAGTCGGTCTGCGGGCCGCGGACCTGGCTGCCCAGCGACAGGCCGGCATCCTGCGCGATGGTCTGGCCCTCGCGCCTGCGGTCGCTGACATGGTACCAGGAATAGAGGATGCCCAGCCGGTCGGTCGCGCGCCCGGGGATCAGCCCGTTGAACGAGAGGCCGCCATAGGCTTCGTCGGAAATCGACGCGACATGGGGCGTGTTGTGGATATAGCCGGCCATGAGGTAGCCGCCGGCCATCTGTCCGGGGCCGCCCGTGCGATAGATCATCTGGTCGCTCTCGAACCAGAACATGTCCATCGGCGCGCTGCGCTCGCGCCCCGGCTGCGCGACCAGGTAAGACGGCCGGGCCCCCAGGGCGTCGGCGTAGCGCGTGGTGTCGTGCGCGTAGCCGAGGACGTAATGGCCGGGCAGCTTGTCGCGCGTCAGGAACGGCTCCCACGTGAATTCCGTCGGCAGCATCAGGCCGGTGGCGTTTTCGCTGGCCCAGGCCCAGCCGCTGGGGCCGGCGGCGAGCGGCTGGACCTCGTAGGCGCCGACCTGGATCGCGGTGTCGCGCGTGGGGCGGAAGCGTGCCCGCGCGCCCCAGGTCGCCTTGGGATACACGGCGAACGCGGGATCGACCTTCAGCGCCACCGGGGCCGAGCAGGTGACCATGAACGAACAGAGCAGCGGCGAGGTGGCGAAGACATGGGTCAGCGACATGCGGCCGAACGTGACGTCCAGCCGGTTGTCCAGCAGCTTCTTCTCGGCATAGAAATCGACGAGATGCGCGACGACATGGCCGGACAGGCCGTACACTTCCATCAGGTTGATGTAGTAATCGCCGACAAGATCATGCGAGACCTCGCGCCCGGCGCGGTTCATCACCAGCGTATGGATGGTCCAGCCATGCAGGGCCGGCGCCATCCGGCCCAGGTCGAAATTCATTTGCAGCGTGAATTCATGCACGTAATCCATGCCGCGCCGGATGCCGCCATGGATGTCGGCCATCCCCTCGCTCTTGTAGGTCAGGGCGAACGTGAAGCCCTTTTTCCGCAGGCGCTCGCGGAACGGCATGATGGGCGGCAGCAGATGTCCGGGGGCACCCGTTGGCACGTAATAGGGGTCCGCCATGTCGGTGCGGCGCTGCGCGTCCAGTTCGGACGGCAGCAGCCAGGACGGTCCCTCGCCGTCGCTCAGGGCATCGAGTTCGGTCGCATGATGATGGTTGCCGCGATCATAGCCTTGCGCGTTGGTGGTCGTGGCGCTCCGGGCGGGCCGCGCGGCCCGGACATGCGGTCGATCCGCCGCGCCGGCGTGGGATGGATCGGCGAGGGTGGCGGCGGTCGCCGCGGCGTGGGTCGCGGCCCCGCCCGTCAGCCCGACAAGGGCGGCCAGCCAGAGTCCACGAACGGTCGATCGACGGAACGGATGAGGGAGTAATGTGTTGCCGCTTATTTCGGCTATTGTAGTTATCACAACAAGGAGGCTCCATTATTTTTTATATAGCAACCTGTCTGGTGCGAGCATGGACACTATAATCAGAAAATTTTCAAGAGGAGGCAGGGGTCATTAATGTTGGGGAATTGTTATGGGGGCGCGATGTCCGCTCGTGGCCCTCATGGTCGCGCCGGCATGCCGCGGCCGATCGCGGAACGCGCTGGATAGAGAAAAAATCTATATTTTTCCGATTGTGGCGTACGAAGAGGCGTCACACGCGCGTCGATCGGTCAGCGAGAATCGCCCGTGCGGGTCAAGGCCGTCGCATGGCCTGATTGTCGGTAAATAAATTAAATTTCATTAATAATATATGAGATGAAGTTACCGATGCGTCATTTTCTTACCCCCTCATCGTCATGAAATGCCGGTGTCGTGTCGTGCCGGCGGCCGGATTCATGGCACAAAAGGGGGCGTGGAAATAAAGATCGGTCAATGTTGATTGATAAATTTTAATAAAAATTCCGAAGATGTCTTGGGCCGCATTATGGAAATACAGAAGGAACGGGCGTAGACATCCCGAAAGTTATCGGGTGGAAGACGAAAGCATTCGCGATGCTTCCAATGCCGATCCGGCTTGACCGAACGCGATGCGTGTGACGGCGAAGCCGCCAACCTTGGAACGGAAGAATGGACAATAAAGCGAATCAGCGATCGATGATCAGCGACGGATGCCGGGTTGCGTTTGTTCTGGTCAGCCTCGCCGTCGGGCTGGCCCTGGTCGCTGGCGGGTTTCAGCTCGTTACGCTGGGCGGCTCTTTCTATTATTTGCTGGCCGGCATCGCCTATGTGGCGCTGGGCGCGCTCTTTCTCGTCCGGAGCCGCGTCTCTTGGGCCATTTCCCTGTCGGTCGCGATTTTCGTCGCGACGGTTCTCTGGGCGCTCCATGACGCGCCTGACCTGTCCTACTGGCCGCTGCTGCCGCGCCTGGTCGTGCCCGCCATCCTGTTCATGCTCAGCCTGCTGCTGGCGGCGGTGCTGCCCCAGGTGCCCGCCACCACCCGGCGGATCAGCGCCGGTGGCGGCGTGGCCGTCCTGCTCGGCCTGGTCGTGACGCTGGTCGAGGCGTTCTCGCCCCATGGCGGATTCCGGGGCGAGGCGCCCGACAAGGCGCGCGTGGCCTCCGCCATGGCGCCCCAGCCGGATGACTGGCAGTTTTACGGGCGCAACATCAACGGCACGCGCTACGTGCCCTACACGCAGATCGGCCCGGGCAACGTTGCCGACCTGAAGGTGGCCTGGGTGTATCATACCGGCCGCCGCACCACGGGCCCGGGCGCCGGCGTCGATGAAAACACGCCGATGCAGGTCGGTCCGGTGCTGTATTCCTGCACGCCCGAAGACGTGATTGCCGCGATCGACGCCGATAGCGGCAGGCAGATATGGCGCTTCGACCCGCATGCCCATGCCGCCGAGCATGTCTCGTGCCGGGGCGTCGGCTATTACGACGTCACCAGGGATGACAGCCTGGGCGACGCCGACAGGCAGGTGGCGGCGGACCAGCCCTGCCGGCAGCGTATCCTGGTCTCGACGGTCGATGCCCGCCTGTTCGCGCTGGATGCCCATACCGGGCAGCTTTGCGCGGGTTTCGGCGAAAACGGCTATGTCGACGTCAAGAAAAACATGGGACCGACGGAAGGCGGCAGGCGCTATCACCCGACGGCGTTGCCGGTCGTCATGGGCCATCTGGCCGTGATCGGCGGCTGGGTGCGCGACATCGTGCATGGCGAGCCCTCGGGCGTGGTCCGGGCCTATGACGTGCGCACGGGCGCCCTGGCCTGGGCGTGGGATGTCGGCAACCCCGACAATCCGGTTCCGCCCGATCCGGACACGGCATTCACGCTGGAAACGCCGAATGTCTGGGCCATCCCGACCTATGACAAGGCGCTGAACCAGGTCTATCTGCCCACCGGCAACGGACCGCCCGATTATTGGGGTGGCGACCGCGACGCGGTGAAGAACAGGTTCGGCGCGGCGGTCGTCGCCGTCGACGCCACGACCGGCAAGACCAGATGGGTCCGGCAACTGGTCCATCATGACGTGTGGGACTACGACCTGCCGTCGCAGCCGGTGATGTACGATGTGACCAACGCGAGCGGCGAGAAGATCCCGTCGCTGATCCAGACCACCAAGACCGGCCATATCTTCGTCATCGACCGCCGCACCGGCGAATTCGTGACCACGGTGGAAGAGCGGGCCGTCCCGACCGCGCCGGCCGCGCAGGGCGAGCACCTGTCGCCGACGCAGCCGTTCTCGGTCGGCATGCCGACCATCGGCGCCGATCCGCTGTCCGAGCGGTCGATGTGGGGTGTCAGCACCTTCGACCAGCTTTATTGCCGGATCATGTTCAGGAATTCGGTCTATGAAGGACCCTTCACCCCGCCCGGCGAGAAGCCCTATATCGAGTGGCCCAGCCTGCTGGGCGGCATGAACTGGGGCGGCATTTCGATCGACGAGGCGAACGACATCCTGTTCGTCAACGACATGCGCATGCCGCTGCGGATGATGCTGGTGAACCATGAGGACGCCAAACATTACAAGATCTCGACGGACGAGGTCCCCGGCTTCATGGGCACGCTGCGTCCGCAGATCGCCGGCCCCTATTCGGGCGTGCGCATCGACATCCTGCAATCTCCGTTGCAGGTGCCGTGCAACACGCCGCCATTCGGCACCATGAGCGCCATCGACCTGCGCACGAAAAAGCTGCTGTGGCAGGTGCCGATGGGCACGGCCGAACAGCTTGGGCCGATGGGGGTCAAGAGCCACCTGCCGATCCCGATGGGCATGCCTACGCTGGGCGGCCCCACGACGACGGCATCGGGCCTGGTCTTCTTCGCCGGCACGCAGGATTACTATCTGCGCGCGCTGGACAGCATGACCGGCCGGGAACTGTGGAAGGCCACCCTGCCGGCCGGGGCGGTCGCGGCGCCGCTGATCTACAAATCCCCCAGGACGGGCAAGGAATATGTCGTGATCTCGGTCGGCGGCGCCGCCCATTCGCCCGACGTGGCCGACGACGTGATCGCCTACGCCCTCCCCGATGGAGGCGCGGGCCGGCAAGGCGCCGACAATCCGCCATAACCGGGACACGACAAGCCGGGCCCCCGCCGTTCCGACGGCGGGGGCTTTTTGCATTTCGGGGCCCGACGCAATGACGGGCCGTGGCACTTGCACGTCGCGCGGCCATGTGCAACATTATAACATAACAGCATGATTTTACTACGAGATCGAGGTCATTTCGACAATCCCGGTTTAAGTTCGGTGTTCGAACGATCCGCCTGTCAGCCTGTTCAGGGCCAGCCTGTTCGGGGAATGTAATGGAGTTTTCCGCGATGATGTTGCCACGCACGCTTGCCACGGCGGCCCTTGTCCTATCGAGCGCGGTGTGGGGGCTGCCTGTCCGGGCGGATGAAGGCATGTGGACCATGGACCATCTGCCGCTGACCGCATTGAAAGACAAATACGGCTTTACGCCGTCGGCGGAGTGGATCGCGCGGGTGACGCAGGCATCGGCCCGGCTGGCTCTGGGCTGTTCGGCGTCGTTCGTTTCCGCCGATGGCCTGGTGATGACGAATCATCATTGCGCCAACGAATGCTTGCAGCAATTGTCGGACAAGAACCACGATTATTTCAGCAACGGATACAGTGCCCCGCACGGGCAGCCGAGCGAGCCGAAATGCCCCGCGATGGAGCTGGACGGGCTGAACCGCATTACCGACGTGACCGAGGCGATGGACAAGGCGCTGGCGGGCAGGCAGGGCGCGGAGTACACCAAGGCCCGCCAGGCGGAGGAAAGTGCCCTGGAGAAGGACTGCGTGGGCGGTGACCCCAAGCAGTGGCGGTGTGACGTGGTGACGTTGTATCATGGTGGCCGCACGGCCCTGTACCGATACAGGCGCTACCAGGACGTGCGCCTGGTCATGGCGCCGGACCAGAATGCGGCCTTCTTCGGCGGCGACCCGGACAATTTCAATTTCCCGCGCTATGATCTGGATATGGCGTTCCTGCGGGTGTACGAGAACGGCAAGCCGGCCCATACGCAGTATTTCCCCTTTGACCCGGCGGGACCGCGGGACGGCCAACTGGTCTTTACCTCGGGCAATCCGGGCTCGACCTCCCGCGAGGAGACCGTCGCGGAACTGGCGTTCGAACGCGATGTCACGGTACCTTTGCTGATCGGCTATTATTCCACGCTGGATGGGGCGCTGTGGCAGTATGGGCGGCAGGGCCTCGCGCAGCGGCAGGAAGCACAGGAGGAACTGTTCGGCGTCGAGAACAGCCTGAAAGTGTTTACCGGCTGGGTCGAAACGCTGGCCGACCCGACCATGCTGGCGCGCAAGCAGGCCTTCGAAAAGGGCCTGCGCGACTGGATTGCCGCGGATGCCGCGCGCAAGGCGGATTATGGC
Organism: Gluconacetobacter sacchari; assembly: GCF_014174255.1. Classification (GTDB taxonomy): domain Bacteria; phylum Pseudomonadota; class Alphaproteobacteria; order Acetobacterales; family Acetobacteraceae; genus Gluconacetobacter; species Gluconacetobacter sacchari. The sequence goes on along the minus strand of NZ_JABEQJ010000013.1, from coordinate 89,475 downwards.
GATCCGTGGCGGAAGATCGACGCGGCCCTGGCCACCGAGCGGAATATTTTCATACCGTACGTCATGCTGGAGGGGGCCCGGTCGCCAATGGGCTTTCAGGGCGACCTGTTTCATTATGCCAAGCTGCTGGTGCGCGGCACGGCCGAGCGGGAAAAGCCGGACGCCAAGCGCCTGACGGGGTGGCACGACGCCAACCTTCCGGCGATCGAGGCGATGCTGGGATCGCCGGCGCCGGTGCATCCCGGCCTGGACGACATGATGCTGGCCCTGTCATTGACCAGGCTGCGCCAGGTCCTGGGCGCGGATAATGAAACGGTGCATCTGGTCCTGGGCCATGACAATCCGGAAATCCTGGCCGCCCGGCTGGTGCATGGCACGAAGCTGGCCGATCCGAAGGTGCGCCTGGCGCTCTGGAAGGGAGGGGCCGAGGCGATCAGGGCCTCGACGGACCCCATGATCGTGCTGGCGCGGACGATCGAGCCCACGGCGCGCGCCCTGCGTGACCGCATGGACGACGAGGTGCATGCCCCGATGCGCCAGGCGTCGGAGGCCATCGCGAAGGCGCGGTTTGCCCGGGACGGCGCCAATACCTACCCCGATGCGACGTTCACGCAGCGTATTTCCTATGGCGTGGTGAAAGGGTGGGACGAACATGGCAAGCCGGTGCCGGCCTTTACCGATTTCGCCGGTCTGTATGCGCGGGCGACGGGCAGCGACCCGTTCAAGCTGACGCCGGCATGGCTGGCGGCACGCGGCAAGCTGAATCTCGGGACGCATTTCGACTTCGTGACGACCAACGACATTATCGGCGGAAATTCCGGATCGCCCGTCATCGATGCGCGGGGCCATGCGGTCGGGCTGATCTTCGACGGCAACATCCATTCGATCGGCGGTGATTTCTATTACGACGAAAGCACCAACCGCGCCGTGGCGGTGGACACCGCCGCCATCATCGAGGCGCTGAAGGTGGTTTACAAAAACCAGGCGCTGGCGACCGAACTGACCGAAGGGCATCTGTAGGCGGCCGTATTACGCGACGAAATCCCGCATGTCCGTGACCAGCGCGTCCATGGCCCTCTGAAAATCCGTTTTCATGGCCGATTTTTCCGCGTCGGAAAGCCATGCCGCATCGATGGCGGGGGGACATGGTTGCGACCTCGCGCATGTCCAGCGACAGAACCTGCGCCATCGTGACATAGATGGTGCCGATGTCGGTTCCGAACATCGGCGGATCGTCCATCGCGGAAACCGGGAACATGGGCGGTGCGGCGCAATCCGGCGGAGCGCGCCAGGGCGTACGCATGCTGGAACAGGTCCGGCGGCCCCTTGAACTCCGCGCAATCCATTCCGATCCCGATGACCTCAAGACGTGCAATAAAATCATAAAAATCTAAAAATTGATGGAATTTTTCAGGATCCGTCGCGGGAAGGCCGACGCCGTTCCGGGCCGCGAGGTCCATGACGGTCTGTGGGCGCAGGGTGGATGATGGAGTCCATGTCCACAAGGCCTCTTCCTCGAATCTGCGCGCGGCGATACGAAACCCCTGGTCCGGGATTTCCATCCCGTCAGGCATGAGGATGCCCTCGATAATGCAGCGTCGGGTCCGTGCGGCGTAGGGCTCGCGCAGTGTAGGCGTCACGCAGAATACGATACGAATACGTAAATATTTCACATGTGTGTCATGCTGACACGAAGGTGCCAACCTGATCGGCGGATCGGCGCGACGGGCCTTGAACCCGGTCCGGCGCGGACCATCTGGCGCATGACGGCCTCAAAACGTGGGAGAGCGGCCATGTCCGGTAAGATCGTCACCTGTCTCTGGTTCGACCAGGGCGAGGCGCGGAACGCGGCGGAATTCTATGCGGCCACCTTTCCCGACAGCGCGGTCGGCCAGGTGACCCGTGCGCCATCCGACTATCCGGGCGGCAGCAAGGGCAGCGAACTCACCGTGGAATTCACGGTTCTGGGGCAGGCATTCGTCGGCCTGAACGGCACCCGTGCCTTCCAGCCGAACGAGGCGGTCAGCTTTCAGGTCGTCACCGAAGACCAGGCGGAAACCGACCGCTACTGGAATGCCATCGTCGGCAATGGCGGCAGCGAAAGCGTCTGTAGCTGGTGCAGGGACCGCTGGGGTTTTTCATGGCAGATCGTGCCGCGCGTGCTGCTGGCCGCGCTGAAGGACCCCGATCGCGCCGCCGCGAGGCGGGCGATGGACGCGATGATGACCATGGGCCGGATCGATATCGCGCGGATCGAGGCTGCCCGCAGGGGCGACGGGCCGGCGTGACGCGAAGGCCGTCGGACATGCGCCTGTCGTTTGCGCGGATGGGCCGACCCGTGTTCCCCCGTGGCCTTCATCGGGCCGCGAGGCTTCGCCGCAGGCGCGCGATGGCGCCGGGCAGGCCGCGTACCTTCAGCACGCGGCCGGTCTCGTCATGGTCTTCGGACAGGACGCGCGCGCTTTCATAGATCTCGCCGATCAGCGCCTGCCTGGCGTAGGGCAGCACCAGCACGTCGTCGACCATCTCGGCCTCGAAGAAGGCGACGATGGTGTCGCGCAGCATGCTGACATCGTCGGGCGCGTGGGCGGAGAGCATGATCGCGTCGGGGTGTTTTTCCAGCAGGGCGGCGCGCCGGGTGGCGTCGACCCGGTCCATCTTGTTCAGGACCAGCCGGGACGACACCGCATCCGCGCCGATGTCGCGCAGCACGCCGCGGCTGACCTCCAGTTGCGCTTCATAGGTCGGGTCCGAGGCATCGACCACGTAGAGCAGCAGCGAGGCCTCGAGCGCTTCGGACAGGGTGGAGCGGAACGAGGCGACCAGATCGTGGGGCAGTTGCTTGATGAACCCGACCGTGTCGGAGACGAGGACACGCGGGCGCGTTTCGGGTTGCAGGATGCGGACGGTGGTGTCGAGCGTGGCGAAGAGCTTGTCCTGCACCAGGACCTGGCTGCCGGTCAGGGCGCGCATCAGCGAGGATTTGCCGGCATTGGTGTAGCCGACCAGGGCAACGCGCAACTGGTCGCGGCGGGCGGACCGGCGATGGTCGCTGTCGCGTTGCACCGCCTCCAATTGGGTTTTCAGTTCCGCCAGCCGGTCGCGGATCTTGCGGCGGTCGAGGGCGAGGTTGCTTTCGCCGGCCCCCGGCCCCTGCTGGCGGCCGCCGCCGGTGGCGGATTCGCGCAGGCGGGGGGCGACATATTTCAGGCGCGCCATCTCCACCTGCAATTTCGCCTCGCGGGTGTTGGCATGGCGGTGAAAGATCTCGACGATGACGCCGGTGCGGTCCAGCACCTGGGCGCCGGTGGCGCGTTCGAGGTTGCGGATCTGGCTGGGCGACAGTTCATGGTCGACGATGACGCATTCGGGCCTGCGGGGGGCGTCCGGATCGGGTTCGGCCGGGCGCGCGGCCTCGGCGGCGCCTTCGAACCGCTTGCGGGCCTTGGTCATCGGGGGCGCGGCCATGGAGGTGACGACGCCGCTGCCGCCGGTCAGGGCGGCCAGTTCCTCCAGCTTGCCGGCGCCCAGAAGCGACGCGGCACCCGTGCCTTCGCGCTTCTGCGACACCGAGCCGACCACCTCGTAGCCCAGCGTTTTGACCAGCCGCCCCAGTTCGGCGAGGCTGGCTTCATGGGCGACATCATCGACATCGGGGGTCTGGATGCCAACAAGAACGGCGAGTGGAATGGGGGGTCTGGTCTCCATCGCCAAGCCTATAGCACGAATATGGCGGTGGCTCGGACATCGTATCCGCCTGGAAACCCGATGCCCGGCATGTCTTGCCTTCCTGTCCCGGCGACCGGCCGGTCACGCCCTGGTCATGGCTTTGATCGCGTCACTCTTCATGCCCGTGGTCGCGGCGGGGGTGTCGGCGGCGGCGTCCGGGCATGACGAGCGGGTGCTGGATCTCCGTCTGCCGGACGGCACGCGCCAGCGCGTTCTCTTTTGGGTGCCGCCCGGCGCCAAGGGCACGATCATCATGCTGCCCGGAGGCTCCGGACAGATCGGTCTGGAACCGGACGGGCGGTTGCGTCACGGCACCAATTTTGTCGTGCGGACGCGCGCGCTCTGGGTCGCCCAGGGCTATGGGGTCCTGATCCCGGATGCGATCGACGGCGCGAGCCTGCGGGGCGTCCGCAGTTCTCCCCGCTATGCCGCCATCGTGAACGCGCTGATCGGCTTTGTCCGGGCGCATGGGGCGGGTGCGGTCTTCCTGCTCGGGACCAGCCAGGGATCGATCGCGGCCATGAACGGCGCGGCGCACGCGCCGGCGGGTCGGGTGGCCGGCGTCATCCTGACGGAATCGGTGTCGGTCATGGGCGGCAGCCACGAAACCGTCTTCAGTGCCGATCCCCGGCTGGTCCGCAGTCCGGCCCTGATCGTCGCCAACCGCGACGATCGCTGCGCGGTCGCGCCTCCCGACGCCGCCCCGAGAATCGCCGCGGCCCTGACCGGCAGCCGCGACGTGCGCGTGCTGATGGTGTCCGGCGGCCTGACGCGCGCGGCGCGAAACTGCGATTCCCTCACGCCGCATGGCTATGACGGGATCGAGGCGCAGACCGTGGACGCGATCAGCCGATGGATGGATGCCCATCGCTGACGGCGCGCGACCGCGCTGGTCGGACGGGCTCCGATATCAGAACAGCGCGCTGACGACGGTGCTGAGGACGACGGCATCCTTGAAGACCGTGGTGCCGCCGACATGGTTGACGTACTGGAAATCGGGCTGAAGCGACACGCCGGTCATCAGGTGGACCGAATAGAAGGCTTCATAGATCGTTTCATGGCCCTGGATGCCATAGGGCGTGCCGAAATTCGCGCCGCGAAACGGCAGGCCGTGGGCCGCCGCCGCTTCCTGCGACAGGATGGCGCTGCGGCTGAAATTGGCCCACTGGACATTGATGCCGACACTGTCCAGCGGCCGGCCCCATAGCGCGCCGGTATCCAGCAGGGCGGCGACCAGATGATGGTTCATCTGCGACGTCTTGCCATCGGCATAGGAATATTGTCCGGTCAGCACCAGCCCGTTCATCGGGCCCTCGCCGTTGCGGATCAGCATCTGATCCGCCAGCACCCAGACCGACGTCTGCCCGCTCTGCCGGCGCGGAAGCCGCCCGGTCACGATCCAGGGCTGGCCGTGGCCATCGTCGTAAAGATCGTCATAGCGCGAATTGTCGTAGAGTGCGCCGACCTTGTAATGGCCGATCAGATGGTTGGGCCCGAATTCGGGAATCCAGCCCACTTCCACTTCCGTCGCCAGCTTGCCCAGATTGTCCTGGCCCCACGCCCAGCCTGAAATGCCGCCATTGTAGCTATGCGGCGACACGGCAAACAGCCCGCCCATGACATAGACCTGCGGGTTCGGCATCAGCCGCAGGACGGTGCCGATATTGCCCGACGGCCAGTCGCGCCCGCCTGCCAGATATTTGGTCGGCGTCACGTTGCCGCACAGCCACACATTCATGAAGCTGCACACCCATGGCGAATTGTTGAAGAAGGTGCCGGTCGGAATCCAGCCGGCGGCCAGATCGACCTTGTGGTGCAACCATGATTTTTCGAAATAGGCCCAGACCAGGTGCGCGACCACGTTACCGCGCGCGCCATAGATCTGCTGCACCTGGTTGCCGTTGTCGCCGAACAGCCGGCTGAGATTCTGCCCATTGCCATTGACCGCCAGCGTGTGCAGCCACAAATCGTCGGACCACGCCCCCGCGCCCAGCAATTTCTGCCAGTCGATATCGACCGTGGCGCCCACCTGGCCGGCCAGGGTGTAGCTCTGCCGCTTGCCGCCGGAGACATTGCCGGAAATGCCTTCATAGAGGCCGAGCGCGACATAGACGCCGTGATTCTGCAACCATGGCTGGACGCCGCCCCAATCGCCGAATGCGTGGGTGGTGCCGTAGGGCGCGCCGAATGACGGGGGGCCGTACGGCGATTGCAGGAAGCCGGGAATGGTCTGTTCGAGACTGCCGATCGGCTGGGTGTTCGCCGTCTGGGCTTCCCGCTGGAAGGGCCAGGCGGCCAAGGGGTCCGGATCGGCGGCCCGGGCCGGCAAGGCGGCATGCGTGACGAAGGCGACCGCCAGCGCGCACAGGGCCCGGGCCGCCGCGGGCCGCCATGCCGCCCGGACGGACATCGCGAAAGGCGAGTTCTTCTCCGAGGGGGTGTTGCCGCGTCTCATGTTCCACATCTTCTTTATATTTCTATGGGAAGTCTTTCCCGTGCCTTCGGGGGCTGCCTCGTGCAGGCATAAACATGCGGGAGGGAAAGCGGTTTCGTCTCCTGGACGATATGGAGCGCCGGTCGGGCGGGCGGCGCTGACGCGGGAATGCGGCCGGGATCGATGCCGATGGATTTTCAAAAAAATTAACTTTGAATTAGAGAGTAATTTGTTTTACATCTCCTCCTGTCGATACGGTCCCATCGCGCCGGGAGGGTTTTGCATCTTGCCGCTGTTCCGGACCGTGCCGGCGAGATGCCGTCCGCTTTCTCCATCCGACTGTCCTTTCCACCGCAATCTCGCGAGGCTTTCATGACCACCCGCCCCGAAACGTCGCTGCGTGACGACCTGGCCTTCATGCGTGCCCTGGCCGAGGCCGGACGCAGCGCGCCGCTGACCAGCGGCCCTTACTTCCTCGGTGCCGGGCTGCTGTTCGGCCTGGCCAGCGTCGTCGCCTGGGCGGTCGCGACCGGGCGGGCGGGCCTGCCGCCGCAGGCGCAGGTCTGGGTATGGCTGGCGGCCATGGTCGTCTACCTGCCGGTGATCTGGGTCCTGAACCGCGCGCAGCCCGGCCGCCCCGGCAGTGTGGTCATGGTCAATCGCGCCATCGGCATGATGTGGAGCGGCCTCGGCACAGGGGTCGGCATCATGTTCCTCGCGGGTCTGATCCTGGCCTGGCGCTGCGGCACGCCGATCGTCTGGGTCATGTTTCCCTCGCTGGTCCTCGCGCTGTACGGGGCGGGATGGAGCGCCACCGCCGTCATCTCGGGCCAGTCCTGGCTGCGGCTGGTCGCGGCGGGGGCTTTCGCCGGCGCGCTGGCGGTGGCGGCGACGATCGACAGTTCCGCCGTCCTGCTGCTCTACGGGCTGCTGATCCTGCTGCTGGTGGCGCTGCCGGGCTGGGTCCTGCTGCGCCGCGAAGGCCGGGCGGCCTGACCGGTCATGGACCATTTCGATATCGGGCAGATCGACGATGTGATCCATGGCCGTGTGCGGCTGGGCATCATGGCCTACCTGTCCTCGGCCGGCATGGCGGATTTCACGGCCCTGCGCGCCCATCTGGGCGTGACCGACGGCAATCTGTCGACCCATCTGCGCAAGCTGGAAGAGGCCGGGTATGTGGTGCAGAACAAAGGCTTCGCCGGCCGGCGCCCCCTGACGCGGCTGATCCTGACCGACAGCGGCCGTTCCGCCTTCATCGCCTATCTCGACGCGCTCCGGCGGCTGGTGGACCAGGCCACGCCGCCGGGATGACCGTGCGCGGGGCCGGTGACGATGTTTTGCACGTGACGGCGGCCCCGCGACTTGCGAACATCCGGCGATGACCGCCTATCCAGCCGATTTCCCCACCCTGGGCCACGCCAGCGCCTTGTCCACCGCCCTGTCCACCCGGCGCGACCGCCATGCCGGCGGCCGCGCCCTGCGGCAGAGCCTGCCGCGCGGCGCCCATGCCGACTGGGTTCCGGCCCCCGGCCGCGCCGACCCGGTGGCGATTCTCGAACGGCAGGGGGAGGGCCGCATCGCCGCCCTGCTGCCGGTCCGCTACCAGCGCATGGCGGCCTCGCCCTTCGCCTTCCTGCGCGGCGCGGCCGCCGTGATGGCGGCGGACCTGGCGCAGACGGCCTGGACCGGCCCGAGGGTGCAGGCCTGCGGAGACTGCCATCTGGCCAATTTCGGCGCCTACGCCTCGCCCGAGGGCGCGCCGGTCTTCGACATCAACGATTTCGACGAAACCCTGCCCGCGCCCTTCGAGTGGGACATCAAGCGTCTGGCGGCCTCGCTGGTGCTGGCGGGGCAGGAGGCCGGGCTGTCGGACGGCGCGGCGCGAGAACTGGCCGTGCGGGCGGCTCGGGCCTACGCGGCCGAAATGGCGCGGCTGGCCCCGCTGACGCCGCTGGAAATCTGGACCAACCGGATCGACCTCGCCGCCGCGATCGAGGCTTTCGACGACACGCGGGCGCGGCGCCGGGCGCGTACCCTGCTGGCCGAACGGATGGCGAGCGCCCGCCGCCATTTCGGCCTGGTCGCCGACGATACCGGCGCGCCCTCGCTGCGCGAAAAGCCCCCGCTGGTCATGCGCCTGCCCGAGCATGACGAGGTCCTGCGCCACGCCTTCGCCCGCTACGTCGCCACCCAGCCGCCCGAACGCGGCATCCTGCTCGCCCGGTACCGTCTGCGCGACGTGATCTTCAAGGTCGTCGGCGTGGGCAGCGTGGGCACGTTCTGCGCCATCGGCCTGTTCGCCACCGCCGATGGCGACAGCCTGCTGCTCCAGATCAAGGAGGCGCAGGACTCCGTGCTCGCCGCCCATGCCGGGGTCTCGGTCTTCCGCAACCAGGGGCAGCGGGTGGTCACCGGCCAGCGCATGATGCAGGCGGCGTCCGACACTTTCCTCGGCTGGACCCATACCCAGGGGCAGGACGAGGCCGAGGACATCCGCCACGATTTCTCGGGCGCCGGGCGGCAATTCTATGTCCGCCGCCTCAAGGATTCCCGGCTTGCCGCCATCGGCACCGAAGTCGCGCAGCAGGGGCTGGCCGATTATGCGCCGCTCTGCGGCCGCACGCTGGCCCGTGCCCACGCCCGGACGGGCGACGCGGTGGCGCTGGCGGCCTATCTGGGGCGCGGCCGGGCCTTTGCCGATGCGATCGGCGGCTTCGCGCTGCTCTACGCCGCGCAGACCCATCGTGACTGGGCGACATTCCGCCAGGCGATCGCCGCCGGGCGCCTGCCGACGGGGGACGGAAGGGTCTGAACCATGGCGGCCGCAACCGGGGGCCCGCTGGCGCGCCTGCGCGCGCCGGGCGGCTGGAGCGACGCGCTGGCCGGCCTGACGCTGGCCTCGATGAACATCCCGCAGGTGCTGGGCTATGCCGCCATCGCCGGCATGCCGGCTGTCACGGGCCTGTATACCGTGCTGCTGCCGCTGGTGGCCTTCGCCGTGCTGGGGTCGTCGCGGCACCTGGTGGTGGCGGCCGATTCCGCCACCGCCGCCATCATCGCCAGCGGGCTGGCGGGCATGGCGGTGGCCGGCAGCCCGCGCTACGTGGCGCTGGTCGGCGCGGTGGCATGGCTGGCGTCGGCATTCCTGCTGGGCGCGCGGCTGTTCCGGCTGGGCTTCCTGGCCGATTTCTTCTCGCGCACCGTGCTGGTCGGCTTCCTGACCGGGGTCGGGGTGCAGGTCTGCATCGCCATGTCGCGCGACATGGTGGGCGTGGCGGCGCCGGCGCACAATCCGTTGGCGCAACTGGCGCAGGTCGTGCGCGGGTTGCCGGGGGCCAGCATCCTGTGCGGCGGGCTGTCGCTGCTGGTGCTGGCGCTGATCCTGGCGGGCGGGCGGCTTGTGCCGCGCGCGCCGATGGCGCTGGTCGCGGTGGTGGGCGCCATCGCCGCCAGCCGGGCGCTGGATCTGGCGGGGCGCGGGGTGGCGGTCATCGGCCCGATCGCGGGCGGCCTGCCATCGCCGCGCCTGCCCGACGTGACGTGGAACGAGATGCTGGCCCTGCTGCCGGTCGCCGCCTCCTGCGTGGTGGTGATCATCGCGCAGAGTGCCGCGACTTCGCGCGCCTTCGCCCTGCGCTGTCACGAAAGCGTGGACGAGAACGCCGACATTCTGGGCCTGTGCGCGGCCAATGCCGCCGCCGCGCTGACCGGGGCCTTCGTGGTCAATGGCAGCCCTACCCAGACGGCGATGGCGCTGCGCGCGGGCGCGCGCAGCCAGCGCGCCCAGCTTGTCTTCGCGCTGGTCACGCTGGTCGTGCTGCTGGTGCTGACCGGGCCGCTGCGCGACCTGCCGCGCTGCGTGCTGTCCGCCATCGTCTTTGCCGTCGCGGCGAGCATGATCGACTGGCGCGGCCTGCTGGCCATCCGCCGCGAAAGCCCCGGCGAATTCCGCCTGGCCGTGGCCACGGCCGCCGCCGTGGTGGGGGTGGGGGTGGAGCAGGGTATCTTCCTGGCGATCGCGCTGTCGCTGTTCCGCCATGTCCGCCACAGCTACCGCCCGCACAGCATGGTGCTGCTGGTGGATGGCGCCACCGGCGCGCTGGAGCCGGTGCCGGTGAGGCCGGGGATACAGACGGAGGACGGGCTGATCGTCTACCGGTTCGGCGCCGACCTGTTCTATGCCAACTGCTCGCGCTTCGCGGAGGATGCGCGCCTGCTGGCCGATACCGCGCCGACCCGCCTCCGCTGCCTGATCGTCGACGCCAGTGCGATCACCGACATCGATTTCTCGGCCGCCGGTACGCTGCGCGACCTGCTGGCGGACCTGCGCGGGCGCGGGGTGCGCGTGCTGTTCGGCCGCGTTTCACCCTATCTGCGCGCCGATATGGACCGGCACCGGATCACGGCGGTCGCGGGCGCCGATGCCTGCTTCCCCGCGCTGCATCCCGCGATCCGCGCCGGGCGCGCCATCGTCGGGGCGGCGGGGCGCGATTGACGCCCCCAGGGGCCGGCACCTCCTTCCCCGGTTTTCGAGAAGGATAAGGTCGGCTATGAGTGTGAATGGGGAGCGGCGGGGTCTGATGGCGCATGGTGGACGATTTTCATGACATCATGGTGCTGGCGATCGAAGGGAGCGGGACCGGTATCTGGGACCGCGACGTCGTCACCGGCACAATCCGATATTCTTCCGGCTGGCTCGAAATACTGGGCTATTCCCCGGGCGAACTCCCGTCGCGGATCGACGATAGCTACGATCGCGTGCATCCCGACGACCTGGCCTATGTCCAGGCGGCCATGCAGGATCATTTCGACGCGCGCACATCGGTCTACGCCGCCGAGTATCGGCTGCGCTGCAAGGATGGACACTATAAATGGGTGCTGAGCCGCGGCATGGTCATCAGCCGCGATGCGCGGGGCCGGGCGCTGCGCATGGTCGGCACGACCACCGACATCACCTCGACCCGCCTGATGGCCGAGCGGTTGCAGCAGAGCACCAGCCTGGTGGCCAACCTGACCAACCAGATTCCCGGGCTGATCTTCGAATCCCGGCGCACGCCCGACGGCATGGCGCGGATGACCTATGTCAGTTCCGGCATCCGGGAGATCTTCGGGCTGACCGCCGAAGACGTGGCGACGAGTACCGCGCCCATTCATGCGCGCATCCATCCCGACGACCGGGCGATGTATCGCGCCTCGCTCGACGCGTCCCAGCGGGACCTGGTGCCCTGGCAATGCATCTTTCGTGTCGATCTGCCGGCGCGGGGCGTGTTCTGGCGGCAGATCGACGCCCGCCCGGCCCGGCTGCCGGACGGCGAGACGCTGTGGCACGGGCTGGTGACGGACGTGACCGAGCGCATGGAGATGGAGCAGCAGCTTCACGACCTGGCGCGGCTGGACCATCTGAGCGGCCTGCCGAACCGCAGGGCGTTCCTTGAGCGGATGGAAAAGACATGGTCCGGCCTGGTCCAGGCACGGATCGACCGGGTGGCGGTCATGATGATCGACGTCGATCATTTCAAATCGATCAACGATCGCTACGGCCACGCGGCGGGCGACGAGGTGATCCGTCATGTCGCGGCGATCATGAGTTCGGTGCTGCGTTCCAACGACATCACCGGCCGGATGGGGGGCGAGGAATTCGCCGTCTGCCTGCCCAATATCGGGTCGGAGGAAGCCGGCCGGATCGGCGACCGCCTGCGCTGCGAGCTTGCCGAGACGCAGGCCTGGTTCGAGGACGTGGCCATTTCGCTGACGGTCAGTGTCGGGATCGCCCGGATGCTGCCGACCGACCGGAATGGCGAGCAGGTCCTGGCCCGCGCGGACAAGGCGCTGTACATGGCCAAGCAGGCAGGCCGCAACCGGCTGTCCTATGCCCCGGACGAGGGCTGATCGCGGCCTGGCCGCGTGTTTCTGCCCCCCGTGGGGCAGATGTCAGAACAATACAAGATTCTGTCTGAAATCTTCTACAACAGGCGTTTGCCATCTTCGAATAATCGGATGGCGTTCGATCCTGTCTCGCGTGGGCGCCGATTGTCTGCGACGCGCGACGTGGCGCGACGCATAATGATGCCGCCCTGGGCGATCGTCACCGGAGCCGGTGCCGCTGAACGAACGGAACAGCCTGATCATGCGCGAACGCCCCGATATCCTGATCCTGATGGCAGACCAGTTGAAGGCGGGCGCCCTGTCCGCCTATGGCGGCACGGTCGCGAAGACGCCGCATCTGGATGCGCTGGCACGGCGCGGCGTCGTGTTCGAGAACGCCTATTGCAATTTTCCGCTCTGCGCGCCGTCCCGTTCGACCTTCATGAGCGGCCGGCTGGCCTCGCGGATCGGCGCGTATGACAATGCCGCCGAATTTCCCTCGCAGACGCCGACCTTCGCCCATCATCTGCGCCTGGCGGGGTACGAGACGATCCTGACGGGCAAGATGCATTTCTGCGGTCCCGATCAGTTGCACGGGTTCGAAACCCGCCTGACGACCGACATCTATCCCGCCGATTTCAACTGGACGCCCGACTGGACGCGCTTCGACGAACGGCTGGAATGGTACCATACCATGAATTCGGTCACCGAGGCCGGGCCGTGCGTGCGTACCAACCAGCTCGATTTCGACGAGGAAGTAACGTTCAGTGCCCGGCAGAAGCTGTATGACCTGGCGCGCGATCCCGATCGCCGGCCGTTCGCCATGGTGGTCTCGCTGACCCATCCGCACGATCCCTTCACGATCCCCGATCCGTGGTGGAGCCGCTACACGGACGAGGAGATCGACATGCCGGTGCTGCCGGCAAGCGCGGATGATCCGCATGCCGCCCGCCTGCGGCACATCAACGGCGCGGATTTGCAGCCGGTGACCCAGGCCCAGATCCGCGCGGCGCGCCGCGCCTATTACGGCGCCTGTTCCTTCGTCGATGACTCGTTCGGCCGGATTCTCACCACGTTGGACGAAACCGGGCTGGCGCGCGACACCGTCGTGATCGTGCTGGCCGACCATGGCGAGATGCTGGGCGAGCGCGGGCAATGGTACAAGATGAGCTTCTTCGACGATGCCTGCCGCGTGCCGCTGATCGTCAGCGCGCCCGCGCGCTTCGGCGCCCGCCGGGTGCGGGCCTGCGTGTCCCTGGTCGATGTGCTGCCCACGCTGTGCGATCTGGCCGGCCGGCCGGACTCCCTGCCCGGCGAAGGCCGCTCGCTGCTGCCCTATTGCGCGGGGGATGATGATGACGGGCTGGCGCTGGGCGAATACACCGCCGAGGGCGCGATCGCGCCGATCGTCATGATCCGGCGCGGGCGCTGGAAATTCGTCCATTGTCCGGCCGATCCGGACCAGTTGTACGATCTTCGGGCCGACCCGGGCGAGAGTCGCAACCTGGCGGCGGGCCCGGCCTGTCAGGCCGTGCGCGCGGCGTTCCTGGCCGAGATCGGGCAGCGGTGGGACCTGGCCGCGCTGCATGCCGACGTGCTGGCGTCGCAGCGCCGCCGCCGGCTGGTGGCCGAGGCCCTGCGCCAGGGCGCGCCGCCCGCCTGGGACCATCAGCCCGTGCGCGACGCGCGCGCGCTCTATATCCGCAGCCATATGGATCTGGAACGCCTGGAGCGCCGGGCGCGTTTTCCCGCGCCCGGTCACGCCGGGCCGGAGGGGCCGCCGTGATGCGGGCGGCGCGAATCCTGCTCGCGGGGCTGGTGGCCCTGTGCGTTTCGGCGCGGGGAGCGCGCGGCGCCGATCCCGCATCCTGCACGCCGGTGCGGCTCTCCGATGTCGGCTGGACCGATGCCGAGGCCGTCACCGCCGTCGCCCAGCGGCTGTTCGACGCCCTGGGCTACCGGCCGCAGGTTCCGATGTTGACGCTGACGATGACGTATGTGGCCATGCGCGACCGGCGGGTGGATGCTTTCCTCAGCAATTGGGAACCGTCAGGCCATACGGCGATCGCGCCGTTCCTGGCCGACGGGAGTGTCAAGCGCATCGCGACCAACCTGTCCGGCGCGCATTACACGCTGGCGGTGCCCGATTATGTCTGGAATGCCGGATTGCGCGATTACAAGGATATCGCATCCTGGGGCCGGCGACTGGGCTACATGATTTTCGGGCTGGAGGCGGGCAATGACGGCAATGCCCTCGTGCTGGACATGATCCGTACCAACCAGTTCGACCTGGGCCGCTTCCGTCTGGTCGAAAGCAGCGAGCAGGGCATGCTGTCGCAACTGGACCGCGACGTGCAGAGCCACCGGCCGATCCTGTTCCTGGGCTGGGAACCGCACCCGATGAACATGCGCTTTCCGATCCGCTACCTGACCGGGGGGGAGGCGGTGTTCGGGCCCGATGGCGGGGCATCGGTCCATACCGTGGTCCGCGCCGGCTACGACACCGCCTGCCCCAACGCCGCGCGCCTGCTTTCGCGCATCCGTTTCAGCGTTCAGGACGAAAATACGATGATGCTGGCGATCCAGCGGGATCGCGTCAAACCGTCCATCGTCGCGTGGCGCTGGCTGCGTGACCATCCCGACGCCTGGTCGGGGTGGCTGGACGACGTGGTGACGCGCGACGGCCGCGCCGGTCGCGCGGCTGTCGAGGCGATGCTGGGGAAAGAGCCGTAGAACGGAAATAATCAAGGTTGATCAAGAAACCGATCAATCCGCGCCATGACGGCGCGCGGCTGTTCCCAGAACGGATTATGGCCGAGCCCGGGATAGATCGCCACCTGCGCGCCCGGCAGCGCGCCTTCAGCCGGGCCAGGCCGGGTTGCGGGTCGAAGCCGGTCAGGGTCTGGTCCAGCACGGCGCGCCACACGGCGGCGGGGATCCGGGCGGAGTCCGTGCGCAGGCGTCGAAGGAAATCGGGATCGACCGGCGTGGGGGACGACCATCAGGCGCGCATGAAGGCGGAGTCCGGATCGATCGGCTCGCGCAACCGGCTGATGGGCGTCCGGGAGTCGAAACCGGCCGTGCGTCCGGCACGCTCGCGCGGCGTGGGTGTGGGAGACAGGCCGCCGGTGGAGGCAATCAGCACGACATGCTTCACGCGGTCGGGCCGGTTTTCGGCGAAGACCTGGACGACCAGGCTGCCCAGGGAATGGCCGACCAGGTCGGCCCGTTGCAGGCCGAGCCGTTCCATCAGCAGGCGGATATCCCACGCGAAATCGACCAGGGCGTAGCAGCATTCGGGTTTGGAAGAATGGCCGTGCCCGCGCAGATCGATGAGGATCAGCCGGTCGCGCGGTGCGAAGGCGGACAGGGCGGGAAGCCAGTCCCGCGCGCTGTCGGTATAGCCATGGACCAGGATCACGGGTCGCCCGTCGCGTGGGCCGCGATCGATATAGGCCATGTCGATCCCGTCCGGCAGGGACGCGATCCGCCGCGCGTCGTCGAACCGCGCCGGCGTTTCGGTACCGGCCGCCGCCGGGGCGGCCAGCATGGCCGCGGCCAGCCACGCGGCGCGTATCAGGCGGCCCGGCTTCATGGCCGGCGCGGCATGGCGATGGCGCGTCCCGCCCCCTCGGGTCGCGGCTCTCCGCCCTGCGCCGCGCGCAGCAGGGCAATGGCTTCGGCCACGGCACCGGGCATCGGTGCGCCGCGCCCCCGCGCCGTGTCGACATGGACCAGCATATGCTCCGCCGTGGCCAGCGGCGTGTCGCCGCCAGCCTCGGTCAGTGTGTGGAACAGGTGCAGCCGCTTGTCGTCGGCGTCCAGGATGCGGGTCCGGACCGTGATCGCCATGCCGCCATACGCCTGGCCCAGATGCCGCAGATGGGTCTCGACCGTATAGAAACTCTGCCCGGCCGCGACATAATCCATCCCGGCGCCGATCGCGTGCAGAAGGCGGTCCGTCGCCTCGCCGAACAACTGGAGATAGCGATGTTCGGTCATGTGGCCGTTATAATCGATCCAATCCGGCGGCACGACGCCCTGCCAGCCTGTCGGCGCGCCGTCCTGCCGGACGGTCGCGCGGCCGGCGACGAAGGCATTCAGCGTCGCTCCCGCTCCGTAGCCCTGCGGACCGACGGTGGCGAGCGCGCGGACGATCTTGACCAGCGCCTCGTCCCGCAGGCTTTCCAGAGCGCGCACCGCCACGCCGGCCGCCTGGTCGTCCGACTGGGTGGCGACGCGGTCGATCAGCGTCTGCGTCAGTTCCGGCGCGACCAGCCTGGTCCAGGGCAGTTTCAGCGCCGGGCCGAACTGGGCGAGGAAATGCCGCATCCCGGCGTCGCCGCCCGCCAGCCGATAGGTCAGGAAGGTGCCCATGAAGGCCCAGCGCAGCCCCGCGCCATAGCGGATGGCGTCGTCGAGTTCGGCGGTGGTCGCGACACCTTCCTCGATCAGCCACAGCCCCTCGCGCCACAGGGCTTCGAGCAGCCGGTCGGCGATGAAGCCGTCCACCTCCTTGCGCACATGCAGGACCTGCATGCCGATGGCGCGATAGAAGGTGGCGACGCGCGTCCTGGTCTCGGCCGATGTCTGTTCGCCGCCGCAGATTTCCACCAGCGGCAGCAGATAGACGGGGTTGAACGGATGCCCGACCACGAAACGCCCGGGGTGACGCAGCCCGGCTTGCAGGCGGGTGGGCAGCAGGCCGGAGGTGGAGGACGCGATGGGCACGCCGGCCGGCAGCAGGGCGTCGATCCGCGCCAGCACGGCGCATTTCAGTGTTTCGATCTCCGGCAGGCTTTCCTGCACGAAATCCGCGCCGTCCAGCGCCTCGTCCAGCGTCGCGGCGATGTGCAGCCGCCCTTCCTGCGGCAGGGCGCCGGGCAGCAGCTTGGCCCAGGCGGCGCGCGCCATGGCGAGGATGGCCTCGGCGCGGACGCGGGATTCCGGGCTGGGATCGTAAAGGACGGCATCGCGGCCGTTCAGCACGAAACGCGCCGCCCAGCCGGCGCCGATCACCCCGCCGCCGACCAGCGCGCAGCGTTTTGGAGAAAAATCCTGTCCGGTCATGGCATTATCCCCGCTTCGTCAGTCTGAGAAGGTCACGCACCGCCTGCGGGCCCAGGATCTCGACATTCATCGCGCCCAGGATCGTCGCCGCGCGCTCGACGAGCTGGGCGTTGCTGGCCAGTCGGCCGCGCGCGAGATAGAGATTGTCCTCCAGCCCCACGCGGATATTCGCGCCGACCATCGGCGCCAGCCCGACATAGGGAAGCTGGAAGCGGCCGAGCGAGAACATGCTGTACACGCACTCCGCCGGCAGGGCGTTGACCATCGCTTGCAGCGTCAGCAGGTCGTTGGGCGCGCCATAGGGCACGCCCATGCAGAGCTGGATCATCAGCGGCGCGTCCAGCAATCCTTCCTTGAGCATCTGTTTGGCGAAGGCGAGATGGCCGGTATCGAACACTTCCAGTTCCGGCCGCACGCCCAGCGCCTGCACCTGCCGCGCCATCGCGCGCAGGATCGAGGGCGTGTTGACCATGATGTAATCGCCCAGCGAGAAATTCATCGTCCCGCAATCGAGCGTGCAGATCTCGGGCAGCAGTTCCGCCACATGCGCCAGCCGTTCGGTCGGGCCGGCCATGTCCGTCTGCGCCGCGTCGGGCGGCAGAGGCGTCTCGCCGTCGCCCAGCACCAGGTCGCCGCCCATTCCGGCCGTCAGGTTGATGATCACGTCGGTATCGGCGTCGCGGATGCGTTCGACGACCTCGCGATACAGCGCGACATCGCGCGCCGCCTTGCCCGTTTCGGGGTCGCGCACATGGATATGCGCCACGGCGGCGCCGGCCCGGGCGGCCTCGATCGCGGCCTGGGCGATCTGTTTGGGCGTGATCGGCAGGCCGGGATGGAGCGAGGCCGTATCGCCGGCCCCCGTGACCGCGCAGGTGATGAACAGGCTGGTCTTCATGCGGGTTCGTCCTCGTGCCGATGGACAGTCGGCATTCTGTCCCGCATCGAGTGTCGCGCGCGCCGCCCCGGCATGCGTGACCATTCCCGCCCTTTGCGTGCCGCTTTCCGCCACGATACGGTAGCGCCCATGACATGCCGCATCGGTTTCCTGCTGATTCCCCGCTTTTCGGCGCTGGGGTTTCTCTGCGCGGCGGAGCCGTTGCGGGTCGCGAACCGGCTGGCCGGGCAGGCGCTGTACCAGTGGGATATCCTGTCGCTGGATGGCGGGCCGGTCATGGCGTCCAACGCCATGCGCATGGAGGCGGCGCGGCCGCTGGCCGATGCGGTGCGCGCGGATGCGCCGTCGCTGGATTGGCTGGTGGTCTGCGCGGGCTTCTCGCCGCTGGCGGGGCCGGCGCGGGCGCATGACCGGACGCTGCGCGCGCTGGCGCGGCGCGGTACCCAACTAGGCGGGATCGATACCGGCGCCTTCCTGCTGGCGCGGGCCGGGGTCGGGCGCGACACGCCGATGACGATGCATTGGGAGGCCCGGCCCGCTTTCGTCGAGGCGTTTCCGGACTGGATCGCGTCGGAAGAATTGTTCGAGGATCACGGCGCCATCTTCACCTGCGCGGGTGGCACGGCGTCGATCGACCTCATGCTCGCGCGCATCGCCGACCTGCGCGGCGCGCGCTTCGCGCGGCGTGTGTCGGAACAGTTCATCCACACGATCATCCGCCGCTCCGGCGCGGCGCAGAAGGCACCGCAGCGTGGTCGTTCGGTGGCGCATAACCGCCGGCTGGCGCGGGTGGTCGCCCTGATGGAACAGACGACCGACCGCCGACTGGATATCGGCGAACTGGCCGCCATCGCCCATTGCTCCGCACGGCATCTGGAACGGGTATTCCTTCAGGCGTTCGGCCGGGGGATGGTGGCGCATCATCGCGGGCTGCGCCTGGCCCGCGCCCGCACGATGCTGCGCGAGACCGACCTGATGGTGACCGAAATCGCCGCCGCCACGGGGTTCGAAAGCCGGTCGAGCTTTTCCCGCGCTTATCGCGATGCCTTCGGCATGCCCCCCGCCGCCGATCGGGTGGAACCGTGAGGTTTCATACGGGATGGTCGGACGGTCTGCCGGCGCGATCTCCGTCCTGCGCGGAACAGGTGGTGAAATAGCCGCGTCTTTCATCGTCGCGATAGGCCGCCAGCAGGCAGCCGACGATCGACAGACCCAGCCCCAGGAAATAGGCGATCGACCAGGGCAGGCCGGGCAGCACCAGGGTGGCGATGCCCAGAGAAAGATAGACCGGAGGCAGCAGGGCGGCGGCGAAGTTCGCGGCCATCCAGGCGACGATCGGCGTGGCGCGGGGGCGGAGCGGGGTCATGCGGTATCTTCCTGCGGCAGGGGAATGGAGGGAACGGCCAGGGTGTCGCGCTGCTCCCCGGTGCCGGCGAACAACAGGGCGACCCGGCGGGTTTCGGCTGCCCCGTGGGGGGCCAGCAGCGACAGGGCGATATAGGTCGCGGCATTGACCGCGAGCCCGATCACGCCGGAACTCAGCCCCCAGAAATGGCCTGCCGCGCCGTGGAACGCCGTTTCCAGCAGGATGGCGGTGGCAAAGCCCGCGATCATGCCGGCGATGCCGGCGGTGGCGGTGCCCCGCTGCCAGAACAGTCCGCCATATTGCGCGACCGCGACCTGGATGATGCCCTGGTAGGACAGCAGCGCCAGCATCGACAGATGCGCGATCGGCAGGCAGGCGATGCCGGCGGCCAGCGCGGTGGCGACGGCCATGGTGCCCTTGGCCGTCAGGATCGACGTCCGGTAGGGCAGCACGCGGCCGGCGCCCACGATGTCGTTGGCGACCTGGGTGCCCATGGCCTGGATGATGGCGTCCACCCCGCCCATCGTCGCCGCCAGCATCACCGTACCGGCCAGGCCCAGCCCGACCGGCCCCGCCGCCAGGCGGGCCACCTCGAACCACGCCATGTCCGCGTCGCCATGCAGGCCGGGCAGGGCGGCGGCCATCAGGCCCAGTACCACCAGCGCCATCGAGAACAGCAGCGACAGCGGCGCGCTGAACACTCCGGCGCGCAACATGCTGCGGACGCTGTCGGCGGTATACAGCCGCACGAAGATCGGCGGCCAGCACCAGCCGCCGAGCGTGCCGGTCAGGATCATCGAGAACAGGGTCAGCGGGCCGCCGCCGGCACCGTCGGCACCCGGCACCCGCAGCAGATGCGCGGGCAGGCGTGCCGGCGACAGGCCCTGTCCCGCCATCCAGGCGATCAGACCCAGGATCAGCGCGGTGCCGCCGACATAGGCGACGATCCCCTGATACATGTCCGAGATGACCAGGCCGCGCATGCCCATGCGGATGGTCCAGACCTGCCGCGCCAGGATCAGCGCCACACCGCAGGCCACCGCCTGGCCCGGCGTCAGCCGGCCCAGCGACAGGGCGGAAAACATCGCGCCCAGGCTTTTGAAGCCCAACACCAGCCAGGGCATGATCGACACCACGCTGACGACCGCCGATGTGACCGCCAGCGCCGTGGAATCATAGCGCAGCCGCAGCAGGTCGGCCTGGGTCTTCAGGTCGTTCGCCGCCCCCCACAGCCAGACCCGCCGCGCCATCAGATACATCAGCAGCACGGTGAGCAGGCTGTAGATCGGCATGTAGAAAGCGACCACGCCGCTGCCCAGCGCCATGCCGGTCAGCGAGAGCAGAAGGCCGCCGGGCCACCAACTGTTCAGGAACGACATGGATTGCAGCCATGCCCCGTACGACCGGCCCCCGACCGCATAGTCCGAGAATGACCGGTCCTTGCGGTAGCTGGCCTGCAACAGCACGACCAGGCCGGCACAGAACAGGCCGACGATTCCGAATGCGATGCCCATCGGCGCTCCTCCCTTCGATCTGCCCTGGCCGTCAGGCGTTCAGCCGCTCCACGACCTGCGACGGCGCGCGGCGTCCCTCCGCCAGATGCCCCTCCAGGGTCTGGCAGACGCGCATGACCGTCACGTCGTCCTGCCCACGGCCCGACACCTGCACCCCGACCGGCAGGCCCGACGCCGAGAAGCCGGCGGGGATCGACGCCGCCGGCTGGCCGGTCATATTGCCCAGGAACGCGAAGCCGCCCCATTCCAGCCAGTCGGGCCACGAGGCATCGGGGACGGTCCGTCCGGCGGTGAAGGGCAGGACCGACACGCTGGGCGACAGCATGACATCCATCGTCTCGTACAGGCGCGCGGCCTCCTGCCGGTAGGCGATGCGGCGCATCTGCGCCTCGATCAGGTCGCCGGTCGGGATGGCGGCGCCCTTGAACGCCTCGGCGCGGAACGCGGGATCGACCAGGTCCAGCCGCTCGGCCGGCAGGTGGCGCAGCGCCTGCCACGCGCCGGCCTGCCACAATATGCGGTAGGTAGGCCGCCAATCCGCGAAATCCGGTACCGGCACCAGGGTCGCGCCCGCCAGTTCGGCCCGCGCGACGGCGGCGCGGAAGACGGTCCGTACTGCCGGATCGACAGGCAGGCAGCCGAAATCCTCCGTCACGCCCACGCGCAGGCCCGTCAGCGCCAGCGGGCCGGCCAGAAAGGCGCCGGGTGCCGCCGGCGGAAAGCTGTACGGGTCCCTGGGATGGTATCCTTCCATTACCGAAAGCATCAGCGCCGCATCGGCGACCGAACGCGTCATCGGTCCGTAATGCGACAGATCGGAATAATGGGGTCCGATCGGCCATTGCGGCACCCGGCCGAAGGTCGCCTTCATGCCGAAGATGCCGCTGAAGCTAGCGGGCACGCGCACCGAGCCGCCGCCGTCGCTGCCCAGCGCCAGCGGGCCGCAGCCCGAGGCCAGCGCGGCCCCGGCGCCCCCGCTGCTGCCGCCGGGGGTGACCGCCGGATCGTGGGCATTGCGGGTGATGCCGGTCAGCGGACTGTCGGTCACCGCTTTCCACCCGCCCTCGCACGTCGTGGTGCAGGCATAGATGACCGCCCCCGCCGCACGCAGCCGCGCCACCGACGGCGCGTCCTCGGTGGCCGCCGGCTGGCCGATCGACAGGCGCGACCCGCGCCCCAGAACCCAGCCCCGCGTCATCGCGGTATCCTTGATCGAGACCGGCACGCCCTCCAGCGGCCGGGTCGGCAGGCCGGCGCGCCAAGCCCGTTCCGAGGCGGCGGCGGCGGCCAGCGCGGGTTCGGCGTCGATCCGCACGAACGGATTGAGCACCGGCTGCATGGCGGCGGCGCGATCCAGAACCGCACGGGTGACCTCGACCGGCGAGACCGCGCCGCTCGCATACAGCGCCAGCAGGGTCGTCGCGTCGATATCGCACAGATCGGTCATGGCGCCATTTCCTTCAGGCAGAGATCAAGTGCGGTGCGCAGCGCCGTCACGATGGCGTCGATTCCCGCACCGTCGATGATCATCGGCGGGCAGAAGGTCAGCGCGTCGCCCACGGAGCGCGCAATCACCCCATGCTGCTGTAGATGCAGCGCGGCCCGGCGCCCCAGCGCGCCCACGGGCCATGACGCGGGGTCGGCAGCGCGCGACGGCGTCAGTTCCACCGCCGCCATCAGCCCCACGCCCCGGATCTCGTCGACAAGCGGGTGATCGGCCAGCGTGGCCAGGCGCTGCTGCATCCGCTCGCCGATCGCGGCGGCGTGGGCTACCAGGTCGCGTTCCTCGATGATGCGCAGCGTCTCGATCGCCACGGCGGCGGCGACCGGATGGCCGCCGCCGGTAAAGCCATGGCCGAACGTGCCGATGGCATGCGTCTGGTCCGCGATCGGTTCGAACAGTTTCCCGTTCAGCAGGATGGCGGAAATCGGCAGGTAGGACGACGATAACTGCTTGGACAGCACCATGACGTCGGGGCGGATGTCGTATGTTTCGCAGCCGAACATGCGGCCGGTGCGGCCGAAGCCGCAGATGACTTCGTCGGCGACCAGCAGGATCTCGTACCGGGCCAGCACGGCCTGGATCTTTTCCCAATAGGTGCGCGGCGGCACGATCACGCCGCCGGCGCCCATCACCGGCTCGCCGAAAAAGGCGGCGATGGTGTCCGGCCCCTCGCGCAGGATCAGTTCTTCCAGTTCCGTGGCCAGGCGGGTGGCGAAATCCTCCTCGCTTTCGCCCGGCTGCGCGAAGCGGCGATAATGCGGCGTGGTCAGGTGCAGAAATCCGGGCAGCGGCAGGTCGAAACCGGTATGGTTGGCGGGGATACCCGTCAGGCTGCCCGCCGCGACGGTAATGCCGTGATAGGCGCGATGCCGGCTGATGATCTTCTTGCGGCACGTCTGGCCCAGGGCATTCGCCCGATACCACAGCATCTTGATGACGGTGTCGTTGGCCTCGGAGCCCGAATTGGTGAAGAACGCCTTGCTCATCGGCACCGGTGCCATCGTCACCAGCCGTTCCGCCAGGTCGACCATCGGACCATGCCCCTTCTGGGTGAAGGGGTGGTAATAGGGCAGGCGTTCCATCTGCCGCGTCGCGGCCTCGATCAGCCGGGTCTCGCTGAAGCCCAGCCCGACGCTCCACAGGCCGGCCATCGCCTCGATATAGCGGTTGCCCGCCAGGTCGTAGACATGGATCCCCTCGCCCCGGTCGATGATGAGCGACCCGCTTTGCAGATTCGCGCGGGCGTCGGTCAGCGGATGCATGACGTAGCGGGCGTCGCGCATTTCCGTTGTCATGATATCCTGCGTCATACTATAGATATTTCCTGATCTGTAAGCATGTGTTTCCTGTCGTCAGAATCCGACCGTGATGGCGCCGGCGATCGCGAAGCCGCCGCCGATCTGGTAGGTCGGGCTCTTGCCCGCGATGGTCGTGCCGTGCAGGCCCGTCATGGTGTGCGCATTGGATGTCAGGCCCGCCGCCTGGGCATAGTAGATGTTGTTCCCGATATTCATCAGGTTCAACTGAAACTGCGGCCGGTACAGCGTGGCGTGCGCGACATGGAGGTTCGGCATCCGGTAGCCCAGCGTGATGTCGGATGTCAGGTAACCCGGCATGCTCTCGTCATTCATGAAGGTGCTGTAGCGGCTGCCGATGTAATTCAGGTTGAAATTTCCGAAATAGGTGCCGTCGTCATAGGCCAGCCCGATCGCCCCGGCGAAGGCGGGCGTGTTGACCGCGATCTTGCCGGCCGTGGGCAGCACGTCGTTGCCGACCTTGAAATCGTTGTCGGTCGTCGCATGGACGTACGAGCCCGAGGCATACGGGCTGAAATGATGCCAGGGACGCAGCCCGATTTCGAGCTGCGCGCCGCGAATGGTCTGCCCGCCCAGAATGATCGGCGCCGTGACCAGCGATCCGCCGACGAAGGCGGTCGACAGCACGTCGTGATTGACCATGTTGTAGTTGAACAGCGCCGCCGACAGATGCACCAGTCCATTGTGGCGATAGCCCAGTTCCTCGCCGATCGCGTATTCGGGCTTCATGTCCTGCGGATGGCCCTGGATCGGGATGGGGGACGCGGCGTCATAGATGTCGATATAGGCTTCGCTGCGGTCGGGTGCCTTGAAGCTGGTGGTGCCGTTGACATAGATCTGGTCGTTGGGCGTGATGTCGAAGCTGGCCGAGACCTGCGGCAGCGGCTCGGCATAGTTCGCGCCGTTCTTGTAGGTCGCGGCGCCGGGGATCAGGTTGCTGACCCAGCGCTGCATCATGACTTCCTTGAAGCCGGCATTCAGTTTCAGCCGGTCGTCGAAGGCGGTATAGGTATCCTCGATGAATATGGCGTTTGTCTGCTGGCGGAACACGATGTCCCACCCCGACATCACCTGTCCGTCGGCGGTGGTCACGCCAAAGCGCCCCCAGGCATTGGCCGGCAGGCCCTGGGCGCTGGTCGCCGCGTAGTTGGCCCGTTCGGTCATGTCGAGATAGGAATACCAGTATCCGGCGCGCAGCGTGTTGTGGCCACGGGTCCAGGCCAGGTCCGTCATCAGGCTGAGCATGTGCTGGTGCTGCGGGTCGACGACCTCGACCGTCTGCCTGCCGTTGGCACCGACATCAGGCAGGCTGAGCGGACCGACCAGGTGGGTGCCGTAATAGCTGTGGTCCTGGCTGATGGTTTCGCCGTAGTTGGTCCATTTGTCCCAACTGATGAAATAGGGCGTGACCGAGAGTTTCAGCCCGCTGCCCAGGTTGAGACGCACGGGGGCGACGATGGCCAGCACGTCGTTGCGCAGGCGCGCCAGCGGCCAGTAGCTGCCGACGCCGGGCGTATAGGTGGTATTGTAATACAGCGACGAGGTGCCGAGTTTTTCGAACGACGCCTTGGTCGGGTTGGCCGAGCCGTTGGCGTTGATGCCGGCTGAGGTATAATGGCCCCACAGGAAGGTCACGCCGGCGCTGTTGCCGTTGCCCCACTCCTTGATCGCCTTGGCATCGACATGGTGGCGGGTCAGCGAACCGGGCGTCTGCCAGAACCGGTTGTAGCTCCAGGAATAGGACATGAAGGCGCGGATGCCGGTATGGCCGATTTCGCCGGTATCGATCCGGGCGAATTCCTTCTTCATGTTCCAGGTGCCGTAGCTGGATTCCAGCAGGCCGCCGGCCGTTCGCGCCGGATCGCGCAATGTGGTGCGGATTTCGGCGCCCACCGAATAATAGGCCGGGCTGCTGATGTCGGGCGAACCCTGGGTCAGCGCCACCGACGACACGTTTTCCATGTCCGGGCTGCCGCCGATCGCATCGGGGCTGAGATAGACGGCGTCGGTCAGCGGAATGCCTTCGACCAGGTAGCCGACCTGCGTGTAGTTCAGGCCGCGGACCATGATCCCGCGCGAGATCTGGCCGTATGGATCGGATCGCGCGTAGGACACGCCGGGCATGCTGGCCAGCATCGCCTGCACCGTGGTGTTGGCCGGCTTCTTGGCGATGAAATCGCGCGTGACCTCGCTGCGCGATTTCGGGGCGGTCTGAACCGGCATCATGCCGCCGCCGGGCGTGGTGTTGCGTACGCCGGTCGGCGTGGTGATGCCGCCGGTGACGGAAACGGTCTCGGCCGCCGGCGGGGCCGGTGCGACGCGGGTGGCGATGGGGCCGGCACCCTGGGCGGTGGCGTGGCGTGCGTGATGGGCGGGGGTGTCGGATGTCGCGGCCCGGGCATCCGGCCCGACTACCCAGATGCCGCTACAGGCAATGATGGGGCCGGAAATCAGAAGCCGTCGTCGCGGATGGGTCGGTGATCGCATGACAGGACCTCCTGGAAGTGAAGCGTCTGGCCATATCCGGCCTGCACAGGGTCGTTCCGTGGAATGGTCGATGAATAATGACGCATCGACGGTATTTTTTGATTTTTATTTTGAATTTCATACAATGAGAAAATAAATCCATCTCATTACGAGCAACGATATCATCGGCTGAAAATGTTTCGATAGCGACTTTTTCTTCGTGCGTGGAAACAAAAAGTTTCCACCCGGGGCCCGCGTGTGCCGGCCATGGTTTCGGCCCCTTGCCGGGACGGATGACGTCCTGCCGGCGGGTGGGCACCCCGGGTTTCCAATGGCTTTACAGCGCCTGCCGCCGGCCCGTAAGCTTGCCCCGGACAGCCTGGCGGACCAGATCGTGTCGACGAAGAAACGGCTTCTGCTTCCCCCTTTCGGGGCCTTGCGCGCCTTTGCGGCCTATGGCCATGCCGGCGGCGTACGCAAGGCGGCGGAATATCTGGGCGTCAGCCATACGATCGTCGGCCGCCACCTGCGCACGCTGGAAGACTGGGTCGGGGTCGCGTTGATCGACCGGGCCAGCGGCACGCTGACGCAAAAGGGCCTTGCCTATCACGAGGAGATCATCAGGGCGCTCGATGGCCTGTCGCACGCGACCGAGCGGCTGCGCCCGCGCATGGACGAGTCGATCCGCATCAGTTGCGTCTCGGGCTTCGCCTCGCTCTGGCTGGCGGGACGGGTCGGGGCCTTCCGGCGCAGCGAGCCGTCGGTCAATCTGGTGGTCCGGCCGTTCGACCGGTTTCCCGATTTCGATCGCGACGATCTGCATGCCGATATCCGCTATCTCCGCGACAAGGAGCTGGAAAGCTTCCCGCCCGGCTTCAAGAAGGTGCAACTGGCGCGGCCGGCGATGTTTCCGGTGGCCAGCCCCGATCTGGCGACCGAGGTGGCGGGGCGCCTGCGGACCATCACCGACCTGCTGGCCGAACCGCTGATCGAGGCGGAGGACAGCCAGGAATGGCACATCTTCCTGTCGGGCCACAAAGTCAGCCCGGCGCTGTTCGTGCCGTTCGGGCGGCTGGGGCACGCCAGCATCACCCTGGCGGCGGCGCGGCATGGGCAGGGGATCTCGCTGGCCAACATCTTCCTGGCGTGGGACGACCTGCAACGCGGGACGCTGGTCCGGGTCACGCTGCCGGGGCAGGCGTTCCGCCGGGTCTTTATCGGCGGCTATTACCTGATCGCACCCGAAAGCAACTGGAACCGCCCGCAATTCGCGCGCTTCCGCAACTGGATGACGGCCGAGGTCGCGTCGTTCCTGGCCCGCGAGACGCCTTAACGGCTGCCGCGATCGGGCCCGCTGCCCGGCACGCCGCAGCGCGTCAGCAGCGCGCGCAGATGGTTGACCACCGGAAAGACCTCGCGGTTCCGGTCGCCGCCCTGGGCATCCCATGCCTGCTGCTCCAGTTCCACCACCTCGCGGTCCTCCTCGAAGATCCGGTTGGTGAAGACCGCCAGCGCCGGCCAGATCAGGTCGATCAGGAACGGAATCCCGGGGCGGCGCACCGACAGCAGGCCGAAGGCGCGGCTGGTGCGCTGGTCGGCGCTCTGCGGCACATAGGCCACCCACAGATCCATCATCAGGTCGCCGTCCTTGTCGACGATCCGCAGCGTCTGGTACGGATACTCGGTCCGCACCGTCACCACTTCCTCCACCGGCTGCTCGCGTCCCTTCAGGTCGCGGTGGCGGCCGAAGATCAGCGCCTCGGCCAGCGGCTGGCGGGTGTCGGTGCGCGCGAAGCTGTAGCGCGCCTCGACGAAATCCTCGCCCCGGTCCTGGCCCAGGAAGCGCGCGCGGATCTGGCCCATCTGGCGGCGATGCAGGAACTGATGGTTCATGTCCATCAGGTTCTCATGCATGAAGGTATAGTGGCAGGCCACGCGGGGGCCGAATTGCCGGGTGCGGAACGCGGGGTCGCCGACATGCGCCAGCCTGGGCAGGGGCACGGATTCGGCCTTGTCGGCATCGCCGGGGAAGATGAAGATCAGCCCGCCCTGCTCGCGGCAGGGATAGCTCCGCACGCCGTTGGGCAGCTTGCCCTTGCCCAGGTACGGCACGTCGATGCACCGGCCCGACCGCCCGTACGCCCAGCCATGATAGCAGCATTGCACCGCCTGGCCCGTCACCGTGCCCTTGCTCAGCGGCACCTGCCGGTGGGCGCAGCGATCTTCCAGGGCGAAGACCGCGCCCTCGACGGGCCGCACCAGCGCGATCGGCAGGCCGGCATAGCGGGTGCCGATGGTCTTGCCCGCCTTCAGCTCGCGCGACCAGGCCACGGGGTACCAGAAATCGGGATCGCAATCGACCGTGCGCAGATCGGGGGCGCCGATTCCGGCATCGGCGCGCGCGGCGAGGGTGATCTGGTCCATGGTCATGTCCGTTCCGGTTCTTCCTGACCGCGTATTCTCTTCCCGGGCAAGGCCGTTGTCTTGCCCCAGTTGTGAAACCAAGCCTTGCAGGAAATGAAACGATGGCCGGGCGCGACGCGATCGGCGCGAGGATAAGGGACCTGCGCCGCGCCGTCATGCCCTCCGGCGGGGACGGGGCCGCCCGGTCTGCCGGCGCAGCCAGGGCAGCACGCCGGAGACGATCATGAACCCGCAGGCCAGGCCGATCGCCAGCACGCCGGCCATCGTCGGCCAGCCGCCGATCTGGCCGCTATGCAGCGGATAGAGCAGGCGGATCGCCAGCGTGCCGGCACCGTCCAGGCGCGGATCGTCGACCCAGACGATCCGGCCGTCATGCCGGTCGATCTCGCAGGTGATCCGCCCGAAACCGGTATAAAGCGGCGTACCCCCCGGCGCGAACGACACGCCGTACAGGTCCCGCGCCGGATCGTCGGCCAGCGCCACCGGCATGGCGCCGGGATAGGCGCGCGCGGCCCAGGCGCGGGCGATCGCCTCGGCCGCCGCATAGTCCAGAACGGAGCCGGAACGGGCGGGCGGCGGCGGGGCGCCCTCGGCGAAGGGCGAGCCGGCGCGGGGCGGCGACAGGAAGGCTGCGAGCGGGGCGAAGGCCTCGTCGAAAAAATTCATCGCCACCGAGGTCAGCGCGATCACGATCATGAACGGCATCGTCCACAGTCCGATCGTCCGGTGCAGTTCCGGCCACAGACGGCGGGCCAGCATCTGGCGGTTCAGGCCCCAGGCCGGCCGCCAGGCGGCCAGCAGCGGCCGGCGGCGCGGCAGGGTGACGACCAGCCCCGCCACCGTCAGCGCCAGCCAGCAGGCCGCGATGCTTCCCATGAACAGGCGCCCGGCGTTGCCCAGCGCCAGCGTGTCATGCAGGTCGTACAGAAGCTGCATCGCATGGGCCCGGTCCGGCCGGCCCTGCCGGGTGCGGGTGCCCGTCACCCGCCCGTCGCGCGGGTCGATAAACACGTCCTCGGGCGCGGCGCCGGGGGCGCGGGTCATCACGGCGCGCAGCGCGGAGCCCGAGCGCGGCCGCAGGTCGAAGCGCACGACGCGCCAGGACGGATGGGCGGCCAGAACGCGTGCCATCAGTTCGGCCGCCGGCCGCACCGGCCCCGCCGGCACACGGAACAGGCCGGGATTGAGCGCGGCATCCGCCCGGTCGCGGAAGACCAGCGCCGTGCCCGTCGCCGCCGCGAGCATCAGGAACAGCGCGATGCCCAGCCCGGCATAGCGATGCGCCAGGAACAGGCCCCGGCGCAGGGTCATGCCGCCGCCCCGTCCCGGGCGGCGCGCGCGCAGCCAGGCGATCTGGTCGCCCACCGCCCGGGCGGCCAGGCCGGCGACATCCAGCGCCTCGAGGAACGAGTGGGTAGCCCCCGGATAGGACCGGGCGGTGACGGCGTTGCCGGCGGCGCGCAGGCGGTCGGCCATGGCATGGTTCTCGTCGGCCAGCACGTCGCATTCCGCGATGGTCATGAAAACCGGCGGCAGGCCCGCGAGATCCGCCCGCAGCGGAGAGGCCAGCGGCAGCGCGCGCCGGGCGGCATCGGGGATGTAGCGCTGCCAGAAGAACAGCATCTCGTCGCGCGTCAGCATGAAGTCCGGCCCGGCGAACCGGGTATAGGACGGCGTGTCGCACGCGCTGTCATACACGCCGTAGCTCAGCAGCAGGCCGCGCAGCCGCCCATGCAGGCCGGCACCCGCGTCGCGCAGTCCGATCGCGGCGGCCAGCGACAGGTTGGCCCCGGCCGAATCCCCGCCGACGAACAGCGGCAGGTCCGCGAGCGGGCCCAGATGGTCGGGCAACGCCCGCAGGCAGTCCATGACCTGTTCCAGTGCGACGGGAAAGACATGTTCCGGCGCCAGGGCGTAATCCAGCCCGACCACCGCCAGGTTCGCGCCGACGGCATATTCGCGCATCAGCCTGTCATGGGTATCCAGGCCGAACAGGGTCCAGCCCCCGCCATGCAGATAGACCAGCACGCCCTCCGCCGCCGGGCCGGGGGAAAAGATCCGCGCGCGCAGGGGCGGTGTGGCCTCTTCGATGACGATGTCGCCGACATGCGCCACGGCCGGGCGCCTGGCCGGCAGCGTCGCGCGCGCCTGGGCGGCCAGGGCGCGGGCGGCGTCGGGCGGCAGGGTCTCGAAGGGCGGGAAGTCCTGCCCCGCCATGGCCATATGCCGGCGAAAGGCCGCGATCTCCGGGTCCAGGAGGCCTGGCGGGTCTGCGAGAGGGGGTGAGGTCACGATCGTCGGGCTCCGCTGTCTTGGCGCCATTCTTGACGAAACCGGCCGGCCGGGCGTGTCGGAAAGGGTCAAAGAGGCCAGCGGCCGGGCCATGGGACGAAACGCTCCGGAATCGCGACGGCCGGCTTGGGGCCGGCCCGGCGGCGGTGGGTTCTGGCCCGGCGGCACGGGTCGGCGGCCGGAACGGTGCTAGAATGCCCGATCCCCTTCGTCCAGCCGGAAATGCCTGCCATGTACGCTCCACCGGATTACGCCTGCGACGACAGCGCGCGCCTGCACGACCTGATGGCGCGGGTGCGCCTGGCCACGGTCGTCACCCTGCCCGGCGGCGCCGGTTCCCGTCCGCCCGTAGCCTGCCACCTGCCCCTGCTGCTGGACCGCGACCGGGGGCCGCTGGGGACGCTGGTCGGCCATCTGGACCGCCGCAATCCGCAACTGGCCGACCTGGCCGCCGGGCGTCCGGTGCTGGTGACCTTCCTGGGCGCCGATGCCGGCGTCTCGCCCGACTGGTACCGCACCAGCCCGCGCGTGCCGACCTGGCTGTACACCGCCGCGCATGCCACCGGCACCCCGGCCGTGATCGAGGACCCGGCCGCCCTGCGC
This sequence comes from Gluconacetobacter sacchari, assembly GCF_014174255.1. Lineage (GTDB taxonomy): Bacteria > Pseudomonadota > Alphaproteobacteria > Acetobacterales > Acetobacteraceae > Gluconacetobacter > Gluconacetobacter sacchari. The sequence goes on along the minus strand of NZ_JABEQJ010000013.1, from coordinate 57,991 downwards.
ACGATCCTGGACCGCAGCAGCGCCCTGGCGATGCCCGATGGCGGCGCATGGCGGCCCGGTGCGGTCGGCGGCTATATCGACCGGCTGCTGGGCGCGATCGCGGGGTTCGAGATTCCCATCGCCACGCTGCGGGGCCAGATCCGGCTGGGCCAGCATAACGGCGCGGAGGACTGGCAGGGCGTGCATGACGCGCTGTCGCATGGCACGTTGCAGCAGCGGCGGGTGGCCGAGGACATGGCGGCGTTCGGCCGCGCGCCCGGCGGCTGAGCGCCGCCGGGCCGTCAGGCCCGGCTGTCCGCCTCTCCGCGCCGTCGGCGCCTGGCCTGATGCCGGGCCAGGGCCAGTCCGGCCGCCAGGTACAGCAGCAGGAAGATCGCGGCCGACGGCCGTCCGGCCAGCGCCTGCTGGCCGATGCCGGCCAGGACGATGAGGATGGTGCCGACCGAGACGGCCAGCGCGCAGATCGGCACCACCCCCAGCCACAGGCCGCCGACACGCACGCCGCCCAGCGGAATGCGGAAGGGCCGCGCCATGTCGGGAGCGGTCACCCGCAGCCGCATGGCGCTGAGCGCCACGCCCGAGAAGGCGACCATGGTTCCGATGCTGACCAGGTCCGCCAGCACCCCGATGGGAAACAGCGCCGCCAGCAGCCCCGCCAGCAGGGCGGCCAGCACGATCCCCAGCCCCGGCGTGCCGTGGCGCGGGTGCAGCCGCATGAACCAGCCCGGCAGCAGCCCGTCGCGGGCCATGGCGTAGCAGATGCGCGAATGGCCGTAGGTATTGACCAGCATCACCGAGGCCAGCCCCGTCAGCGCGCCGACCCGCAGCAGGATGCCGATGCGCGGATAGCCCACCGCCGCCATCGCCTCGGCCACCGGGTCGGGCACGTCGAGGCTGCGGAACGGCACCAGCCCGGTCAGCACCAGCGAGACCAGCGCATAGAGCAGCGCGCTGGCCAGCAGCGTGCCGATCAGGCCGATCGGCAGGTCGCGTGCCGGCCGGCGCGCCTCGGCCGCTGCCGTCGCGACGGTGTCGAACCCCAGATAGGCGAAGACGACGATCGAGGCCGCGCGCAGCACCCCGGGCACGCCGAAGCGGAACCCGCCCTCGGACGGCGGCAGGAAGGGCGACCAGTTGGCCGGCGTCACATGGCCGATCCCGATGCCCAGGAAGACCAGCAGCACGCCCGTCTTCACCACCACCAGCGCGGTATTGACCCGGGCCGATTCCCGCACGCCGCGCACCAGCGCCGCCGCGACCAGCATCAGCGCGGCGAGGGCGGCCAGATTGGCATGCGGCCCCGGCGCACCGGCGGCCGGTCCCACGCTTGGACCAGCGCCGACGGCAGACCGTGGCCCAGCGCCACCAGCAGGCTTTGCAGATAGCTGGCGAAGCCGGTGGCGACCGCCGCGCCGGCCAGCAGGAATTCCAGCGTCAGCATCCAGCCCACCCACAGGGCGGCCCCCGGCCCGAAGGCGCGGGTGACATAGCTGTACGATGCCCCGGCGATCGGCATCGCGGTCGACAGCTCGGCGTAGCAGATCCCTGTCAGCCCGCAGGCGCCCCCGGCCGCCAGGAAGGAAAGTGTGACGGCCGGACCCGCATATTCCGCCGCCGCGACGCCGGGCAGGATATAGACCCCGGCCCCGACGACGCAGCCGACGCCCAGCAGCAGCAGGTCCATCGGGCCCAGCGCCCGGCGCAGCGTGGGGCCGGCGCTCATGGCACGGGTTTCAGGATCGGGGTCAGCCATGTCAGGACCCGCCGTTGCACATCCGCCTCGACCGTCGCGCCGACCGCGCCGCCGAACCAGTGCGGCGCGCCGGGATAGCGCGCCAGCACCACCCGCGCGCCACGCGCCCGCAGGGCGTTGAAGAACATCAGCCCCTGGTCCGGCGGCACGCGGCTATCGGCCATGCCATGCAGCAGCAGGACGGGAATCCGCACCCGCGCCACGGCGTCGAGCGGCGAATGCGCGGCATACTCCGCCGCCCGGTCGATCGGGTCGCCGAAATAGGGCGGCAGGAAGCCGGTGGTCACGTCGGTCGACAGCGCCATTGCCCGCAGGTCGGTGATGCCCGCGCCGTCGATCACGGTCAGGAACCGCTCCTCATGCCCCGCCATCCAGGCGGCCATGAAGCCGCCATAGCTCCATCCGCCCAGCGCCAGGCGCTTCGGGTCGGCGATGCCGCGGCGGGTCAGCATGTCGATGCCGTCGAGGATATCGCGGGCGTCGGCGCCGCCCCAGTCGCCGCGCGTCGCCTCGGCGAAGGCGGTGCCGCGCCCCTCCGACCCGCGCGGGTCGGGCAGAAAGACGGCGATGCCGTGGCTGGCCAGCAGCCGTGCCCAGTCATGCCATGATCCCAGCCAGCCCTGTGTCCAGGCCTCGTACGGCCCGCCATGGATCTGGGTGAACAGCGGCAGGCCATGCTCCCGACCCGGGGGCAGGACCAGCAGGCCGCTCAGGGCCGTGCCGTCCCGGCCGCGCCAGCGGACCACCTGCTGCGTGCCCAGCGGCCAGCCGGCGACCTGCGGGTTCAGGTCGGTCAGGGGCCGCGCGTGGCCGTCATGGACGATCCAGACATCCTCCGCCCGGCTCGGCGTGCTGGCCGGCAGCGCCACGGTGCCGTCGCCGGCCATGGAAAACGCGTAGGGCTGGCCGCCCAGTCCGACCGTCCGGCGCACGGTGCCGTCGGCGGCATCCAGCCGCGCCAGGCAGGGCGTCACGTCGTCCAGGCCCAGCACCGTCAGGCTCCTGCCGTCCGGATTCCACGCCATGGCGCGGATCGACCCGGACCAGCCGGCACCCATCGGATGGCTGCGGCCATCCGACAGATCATAGCGGCTGACCGCGCCGACGATTCCCTTGTCGTCGAAATGCCCCCAGGCCAGAGACCGCCCGTCGGGCGAAAAGACCGGATGCACCGCCGTCGCGTGGCCCGGCAGGCGGTGCAGGACATGCCCTTCGGTATCGACGATGCTGACGGCCGAGCGATACCAGAATGCGTCCAGGCCGCTCGACCGGCCCGTCCGCACGACCAGCGACCGCCCGTCGGGCGCCCAATCGACATCGAACACCGCGCGCGCGTCCAGCGCGACCGGCCGCACGTGCCCGTCGGCCGGCGTGACGATGGCCAGGCCGGGGCCGGGCGGAGCGTCGTCCGGGGCCGATCCCGCCATCTGTGCGCCGGGGGCGCCGGGAGCGGCGGAGGCGGGACGCACCAGGATCGCCAGCGCCTTGCCGTCCGGCGACCAGCGGAAGTCGGTCACGTCCCCCGCGAAGGGCCCCAGCGCATGCGGGGCGCCGCCCGCCGGGCCGGTCAGCCATAGCGTGTCGTGCGCGCCGCCATGCCGACCGATATAGGCCAGGCGGCGCCCGTCGGGCGACCAGCGGGGATGGCTGTCATTGTCCTGCGCGCCATCCAGCGCGGCCGCCGGCCCATCCGGCTGGACGGCGCGCAGCCACAGCCGGGTGACCGGCGGCCGCGCCGGGTCGGCGAAGGCGCGCACGCCATAGACGATATGCCTGCCGTCGGGCGCCAGCGCGACATCGCCGACACCGCGCAGCGCGCTGATCTGTTCCGGCGTGATCATCGGCTTCGCCGCCCGCGCCGCGCGGACGAAGCAGGAAGACGCCGCCAGCGCGCCCAGAAAGGCGATCCCCAGGGCCGTGACCGGTCGCGTGGCGGAAAGACAGAGGAAAGAACCGTATCGCGCCATTATCGGGTCCCGGTCTGGACGGTGCGTCATGGGGGTGGGGCAAACGACAGGACTCGTTGCGCTCGCCGCGATATCGTTCCATCGGCGCGCCGCATTGTCCATGCGGTCGCCGCCCGCGCGCGCCCGGATCGGCGCGCGGACCAAGGGATTGATCCGGAAATGAAAACGGCGCATGTGGCGCATGCCGACGCGCGAGGACGGCCTGTTCGAGACGAAGCTCGGCCCGCCGCCGACAGCCGCGATCGGGCGGGGCCGCCACGCCGGATCTGTTTTGGCCCTATCGAGACGGTGGCTGGCCCTGCCTGAACAGACCGAATTCGCAACGACCTATTAACGTAACAATTCAGGGGCAGGAGCCGGGGCCGCCGGTATTGGGGTGAAGGAGGGGAGGGGAAGAATGTCGACGCAGGCGAAGATCCTTCCGATCAAGCGCAGCAGCGACCTGCCGCACGATGCCAGCCCGGTCGTGGGCCTGGCCGACCATTATCCTCCGGGCTTTTCCGACCCGTTCCATGCCCATGAGCGCTGCCAGCTCGCCCTGACCGTGTCGGGCGTGATCACGGTGACGACCGATGCCGCCAGCTATATCCTGCCGCCGAACCGGGCCATCTGGATCCCGGCCGGCACCCATCATCAGGTGACCACCCGCGCGGCGGTGCAGTTCCGCACGCTCTATGTCGACAACACGCTCAATAAATGGCCCGACCGCTGCCATGTGTTCGAGACCACGCCGCTGGTGCGCGCGCTGATCGACGAAGTGCTGCAATTCCGCTTTCCCTTTCCGCCCCATGGGCGCGAGGTCCGCCTGACCAGCCTGCTGCTCGACGAACTGGACCGCATGCCCAGCGTCGGGCTGCGGATCAGCATGCCGTCCGACCGGCGGCTGGCGCGCGTCTGCCGCGCCCTGCTGCTGGACCCGACCGACGGGCGCGACCTGGACCATTGGGCGATCGAGGCCGGCATGGGGCGGCGCACCTTCACGCGCCTGTTCCGCGAGCAGACCGGCATGGGCCTGGCAAGCTGGCGCCAGCAGGCCCGGATGGTCGAGGCGATCGCCCTGCTGGAGCAGGGGCGGTCGGTCACGGTGGCGGCCTACGATGTCGGCTATGACAGCCCCAGCGCCTTCAGCGCCGCCTTTCATCGCATCTTCGGCATGTCGCCCAGCGCGTATTGCCGGGGGAGCGCGAAGATATAAAAGCTACCCGCCATAAAACGGATTTTTCAAACAAAAAACGCCGCCTCGATCGAGGCGCCAGCATCGCGAGTGCCCCCCACAATGCGGAAGACCTGCCACCCGACCCGTGCCCGGCACAGGAAGCCCCTCAACCTGGCGCTGCTGGCATTGCTGGCCGGCGTGTCGTCGCATGGGGTCGCCCACGCGGCCGCCGGCAAACCGGCCAAGGGCAGGAAGGCCGATGGCGGGGCGGCAGCCCCCGCGGCCCTGCCGGCCGGATCGCCGGCGGCGACGCGCGATGAAACCATCGTGGTCGAGGCCAAGCGCCGCAACCAGATGCAGGTTTCCAGCGGCGGCCAACTCGGCGTGCTGGGCGACAAGAAGGGGATCGACGTGCCCTTCAACGTCCGCAGCTACAATGCCAGCCTGATCCTGAACCAGCAGTCGCAGACGCTGGGCCAGGTGCTGGAGAACGACCCGTCGGTCCGCACCACCTACGGCTACGGCAATTTTTCCGAGATGTTCATCATTCGCGGCTTCCAGGTCTATGGCGACGACGTCGCGATCAACGGCCTGTATGGCATCACGCCGCGCCAGCTCGTCTCGCCGCAGCTCTATGACCAGGTGCAGGTGCTCAACGGCGCCAGCGCCTTCCTCAACGGCGCGGCACCGGGCGGGTCGGCGATCGGCGGCAACATCAACCTGATGTTCAAGCACGCCACCGAAGCCCCGATCACCCGCCTGACCGGCGATTACACCAGCGGCGCGATGGGGGGCGGCAGCGTCGACCTGGGCCGGCGTTTCGGCACCGATCACGCGTTTGGCGCCCGCGTCAATGTCGCGGGCATGGACGGCACCGATTCCATCGACCACGAACGGCGCCATTCGGTCGCCGTCGGCGGCGATTTCGACTGGCATGACGACCGGACCCGCGTGACGCTGGACATGAATTTCCAGAACCAGGGGGTCAATTGGGGCCGCCCGGCGATCTTCCTCGGCGCCGACGTCACCCACGTGCCGCGCCCGGTCTCGCCCGGCGCCAATTTCGGCCAGCCCTGGACCTACAACAACCTCAACTACATCTTCGGCATGCTCAATGTCGAACACGACCTGTCGAAACATGTCACGCTTTATGCGGCATTTGGCGGCCTGGGCGGCCACGAGCAGGGCAACTACCAGGTCCTGACCGTCAACGACGCCCGCACCGGCGACAGCACCAACGGCAATCTCTATGTCCCCTACGTGCAGACCAACAAGAGCACGCGCGGCGGCGTGCGGGCGCATGTCGCGACGGGGCCGGTCAGGCACGAGATCAATGCCGGCGGCTCGGCGCTGTGGGAGGAAAGCGACAGCGCCTATGCCTATGCGTGGCCATACAGCGCCACCAATCTCTATCGCCCCGCCTATACCGGCGTGCCGGACCAGACCTATACCGGCGGCAACGTCGCCGACCCCAGGCAGATCAGCGGCACGCGGCTCTATAGCCTGTTCTTCTCCGACACGATGTCCTTCTTCGACAATCGCGTGGCGCTGACCGGCGGTTTCCGGTACCAGAACCTGATGGTGGCCGGCTTCGACTACCACGCGCCGGGTCGCGGCGCCCGCAACGCCGATTACAACCAGGACGCGATCACGCCCGTCGTCGGGCTGGTCGTGCATCCCATCCGCCAGACCGCGATCTATTTCAACCGGATCGAGGGCCTGTCGCAGGGGCCCACGGCATCGGGCAACGTCGTCAATCTGGGGCAGGTCTTTCCGCCCTACCGGTCGGTGCAGTACGAAGTCGGCGCCAAATACGATATCGGCCGCTTTGCCGCGTCCCTGGCCTTCTACCAGATCTCGCAGCCCAACGCCTATACCGCGCCCTATGGCAGCGGCGGCCAGTATATCTTCACCGTCGACGGCATGCAGCGCAATCGCGGGGCGGAACTGAACGTCAATGGCGAACTGATGCCCGGCCTGCGCTTCAACGGGGGTGCGACGCTGATCGACGCCGATCTGACCCGCACCGCCGGCGGCCTGCAAAACGGGCACAGCGCGATCGGCGTGCCCAATTATTCGATCAACGCCAATATCGAATATGACCTGCCGTTCCTGCGTGGCGGCACGGTGACCGGGCGGGTGGTCAATACCGGCAAGCAATGGGTCAACACCGCCAATACGCTGCATCTGCCCGTCTGGACGCGTTTCGATCTCGGCGCTCGCTATACCTTCGTCACCGCGCACAAGCCCATCACGCTGCGCTTCGGTGTCGATAACGTGGGCAATGCCCGCTACTGGGCCTCGGCCTATGGCGGGTACCTGCTGGAGGGCCTGCCCCGGACCTACAAATTCTCCTTCACCGCGGATTTCTGACGGCCGCCGCCCGGCCCGATCATGGAGACCTGCCTCGGTAGGGCATGGGCCGGAACGTTCCCCCGGCCGGTTCGTTGGAGGCCGGGGTGCCCTTCCGCCTGTTTCGAATCGGCCTTATGGTCAGCGCATGTCCCGGCAGAGGATTCCGGGCACGGGCGACCGGTCAGGCGGGCTGCCGGCGCGGGTATGGAGAAGCAAGGCATGGCCGTTCGGACTTTTCTCGTGACCGTCATGATGGGCGCGGCCGTCGCGGCCGCCGCCATCGCGCCGGCCGGCGCGCAGTCCCCCCTCTATCAGGGCCGGCGCGGGGCCGCGGTCGGGATCGCCGCGGCGGTCGCCAACAAGGATCGGCCGGCCGAGGACGTCGCCCGCGACAAGGATCGCAAGCCGGCCAGCCTGCTGGCCTTCGCGGGGCTGAAGCGCGGCATGAACGTCGCCGACGTGATGCCGGGCCGGGGATATTTCACCCGCCTGTTCAGCAACGTGGTCGGCGGCGAGGGCCATGTCTGGGCCGTGGTGCCGACTGGGCTGGTGGCGAAGAAGCCCGCGGCGGCGGACGCCGTCAAGGCCATCGCCGCGATGCCGGTCTTCTCCAACGTCTCGGTCGTGATCCAGCCCCTGGACGCGCTGAGCCTGCCCCGGCCGCTCGACCTGGCCTGGACATCGCAGAATTATCACGACGTCTATTACGGTGCCGGCGCCGACGCGGCGCTGGCGTTCGACAAGTCGGTCTTCGCCGCATTGCGTCCGGGCGGCGCGTTCATCGTGGTCGACCATGTGGCCGATCCCGCCGTGGGCGGCGACGTGACGAAACTGCACCGGATCGATCCGGCGATCATCCGCCGGCAGGTCGAGGCGGCGGGCTTCCATTTCGAAAGCGAAAGCAAGGTCCTGGCCAACCCCAACGACGCCCACGACCTGCCGGTGTTCGACCCCGCGATCCGGGGCCATACCGATCAGGTCGTGCTGAAATTCCGCAAGCCGGCGCGGTAAATCGTCATTCTTAAACGAGGACGGCTTGCGGGAAGCAAGATCAGGCGAAGGATCGGAAAAGAGAGTTATTTCCAATCGTTCAAATAATTTCCAAATGTAACATGGCCGGTCGTGCGGCTTTCCGTGGCGGTTTCTTCTGTTAGGTTGCCTCGTCTGTCTCGAACGGGGGAACTGCCATGGCTGTCCAACAGAAGACGATTTCAGCCTTGCAGGCGGCCACGGACATCGGACCTTCCGAGCGGGAGCGCGCGGCGGCGCCTTCCGCCCGGGCTTTCGCGCATGTGGCCCGTCTCATGGGGTTCCATCTGCCGACGGACATTCACGAATGGACGGGGCGGGCCGGCGTCCGCCTGCCCATGGGGGCGAAGCGGCGCGATCGCATGGCGCTGATCGCCCGGCGCGGCGCCCTGTTCATCCACGTGCCGAAGAATGCCGGGACCTCGGTCGCCACCGCCGTCTATGGCCAGCCGGTCTCGCACGAATCCATCCGCTATTATCAGGGGGTGATGCCGGACATGGCGCGTGCCTTGCCCAGCTTCGCGATCCTGCGCGACCCGGTGGACCGCTTCCTGTCGGCCTACAGCTATGCCCGCAACGGCGGCAGCCGCGACCGCATGGTCGCGTCCGGATTCCGCGACCGGTATATGCGCTTCCGCTCGCTTGACGACGCGCTCGATCATGTCGAGCAGGCCGGGTCGGTCTATGGCATGGACCATATCTTCCGTCCGCAATCCTGGTACGTCGCCGACCGGGCCGGGCGGTGCCTGGTACGGCACCTGCTGCGCATGGACGATATCGCGCGCCTGTCCGACCGGGTGCCGGGACTGGGCACCGTCCGCGCGCCGCACCTGAACGAGGGCCGGCCCCATGGCCTGGTGCCGACCGACCGGCAGCGGGCGCGCATCCTCGCGTTCTATCGCCGGGACGTCGCGCTGTTCGACCAGATCGCCGGCTGAACATCCGGGAAGGGACGGTCGCGCGGCGTTTCAGGCATCCCCGGGGTCGCCCGGCGGCGCCTCGGGCGGCAGAAACGCCCCGGCGACCTGGGTCAGCCAGGTGCGCAGACGCACCAAAGCGGGGCGGTCCCAACCATTTTCGGGGATGAACAGCGTATAGGCCCCGATCGCGACACCCGGGAACGGCGCCTCCGGCGGCCCGACCCGCACCAGCGTTCCGTTGCGCAGATCGTCTTCCAGCAGAAACGGATTGGCCAGGGCCACGCCCTGGCCCTCGCGGGCCGAGGCCAGCACCAGATGGGCATGCCATAGCCGGACCGCCGGAACCATGCCCGGCGCGGCCAGGCCCTGGCGAGCGAACCAGGTCAGCCATTCGCCGCTATCCTCCTCGGCCAGCAGCGGTTGCGCCAGCAGGTCGCCGATCGTGCGGATCGGCCCGGCGCGGCGCAGGAAATCCGGACTGGCAACCGGGAAGACGGGCGGCCGGGCCAGTTCCGCCTGGCGGATGCCCGGCTGCGGCTCGTGGTGCCTGCCGTCCAGTTGGTAGCGGATATCGGCATCGACCCCATCGGACCAGAAGCGGGCGCGGGCATCGGCCGGGCGCAGCAGCAGGTCGATATCCGGATAGTCGGCGCGAAAGCTGCCCAGCCGGCGGACCAGCCAGTGAAAGGCGAAGCCCGGCACGCACCAGACGCTCAGTTGCGGCAGGTCGCCGGCGCGCAGGGCCTCGGTGGCGCGGGCGATCTCGTCCAGCGCGGTGGCGATCCGCTCATGATAGATCCTGCCCGCCTCGGTCAGTCCCCCGCCGGGCCGATCCAGCAGCCGCACGCCGGCCCATTTTTCCAGGGCGCGCAGATGGCGGCTGACGACGGCATGATCGATCCGCAGCCATTCCGCCGCGCGGCGAATGCCACGCGTGCGGCCGAACGCGTCGAAGGCACGGAGCGGGCCAAAGGGCGGAAAAGCGCGTCTGTCTGCCATGGAATGCCCGGAACGAAGGAAACAAACGATTGGTGCGATCAGGAGAATGGTGCCTTTTTGTCACCACGAGGGCAACGAAAGCAACTGTTGCACATTATTTCGATAGACTAACGGGTGTGTCGCGGGCGCATCTGTTCCGGCGAAAGCCGCCGGGCGATCGCAATATATCTTGTCAGCGGACCGTCCTTGTTTCGAGACTGCATTCACGGAGATGTCCATGGCTATGAACGCGCGACGCCGCGTTGGGGGGGGAAGAGGCCACATGCGAGCAGGACGGGTTTGGGTGCGAGACGGACAATTCCTGCGCGCTCGGCTATTGGGCACGGCGGTTCTGAGCAGCGTCATCGGCGGCCTGATCGCCGCCCCGGCTTTCGCCCGGGCGGCGGCGGAGCCCGCCACGGCATCGGCACCGTCCGCGAAGAAGGCCGCGCACGCGGCGCCGAAGTCTCGCCACGTCCCGGGCCCGGCGGCCCAGCCGGTCGTGCCGCGCGCGGCGGCGGAGGCGCTGGACGTCCTGGGCAGCCGCCATGCCTCCCACAGCGCCGAGACCAGCGTCACCCGCGCGATGCTGGAATCACAGGTGGCGGGCACGAACATTCTGAAAGCGGTCGGCCAGTTGCCGGGCGTCAGCTTCAGTTCCAGCGATCCGCTGGGTCTCGATACCTGGGGCACCAGCGTCTATGTGCGCGGCTTCTTCCAGGATTCGATCGGCATGACGCTGGATGGCGTCCCGCTCAACGACCAGACCTATATCAGCGTCAACGGCATCAACATCGCCGATGCCTGGATTTCCGACGATATCCAGGGCGTCGAGGTCTCGCAGGGCGCGGGGGGCGTCGACCTGCCGGGCAATTCCAGCCTCGGCGGCACGATGCGCTTCCATACCACCGACCCCAAGGACCGGACGGCGGCCAAGGTTTCGCAGGTGTTCGGCAGCTACGGCACGCTGCGCACCTACGTCCGCGCCGACAGCGGCGTGCTGAACCGGAGCGGCACGAAATTCTACATCGCCTACCAGCGTTCGGACGAACGGAAATACGACGCCGCGACGCCGGGTTTCATGCAGACGGTAAACGCCAAGCTCGTCCAGCCGGTCGGCAGCGACAGCCGGATCACCGCGTCGTTCAACTGGAACAATGCCGCGGTCTGGGGCTATGCGGACAAGTCGCTCAGCATTCTCCAGAATGCCGGCTGGCGGACGGAATCCTGGGCACCGAACTACCGGGGCGGCTACAATGCCTCGGAATATACCTATGTGAATTCCGGCCTGGTGAATTATACCGGCCCCGGCACCTATAATGTCGGCGGCACGAACCTGATCTTCCCGGCGGGCACCAGCCCGACGATTCCGGCCTCCTGGGCGCTGACCGACCAGGGCGCGGAAACCGCGTTCTATGACGCCGGGCAGGCGTCACAGGATTTCCTGGGCCACATCAACGCCGACCTGGCGCTGACCGACCGCCTGCGCTGGAATACGGTGTTCTACGGTGCCGCGTACGACGGGCATGCGACATATGGCGCCCCCACGACTCCGTCGCCGGGCACCGGCGCGCCGCTGTCGGAGGAGGTCTGGCAGCCGTCCTACCAGCGCTTCGGCTTTACCAGCGCCTTCACCTGGCGGATCGGGCACCACACCATCAGTGCCGGTGGCTGGTATGAAAACAATTCCCAGCGCGCCGACCTGTTCTGGTACAACGAGCCGGTCTACGGCCAGGGCGCCCCGCTCCAGACGGTCGGCCCCTACACCACCTATGGTCCGGCATTCATGCAGGGCTACGGCTTCAAGTGGACGACCAACAGCTTCCAGTTCCATCTGATGGATGCCTGGCGCCCGGTGGAGGGGCTGACCGTGACGTACGGCTTCCGCTCGGTGTTGCAGACGACGGCGGGCGGCGCATATTACGGCAATGTCAATGCCGGGTACGGCACGGGCGTCGGTGCCGATTCGGGCCTGCCCAACGGATCGATGACCTCGGCCGCCGCCTTCCTTCCGGCCGTCAATCTCGATTATCATTTCGGCCGGGGCCACGAAGTCTATTTCGATTTCGCCGAGAACATGCGCCCGTTCATGGTGGCGCCTTCGGGGGGCGAGGTCTCTCCCTGGGCGGTGTCGTCGCAGGACACGTTCAAATCCCTCCAGCACAGCCTGCCGAACGAGCGTGATTTCTCCTATGTGGTCGGCTACCGCTACACCTCGCGCAAGATCCAGGCCTCGGTCGACGGCTATCATTCCGATGCCTATAACCGCCTGATCTCGGCCTCGGTCGGCTCGCTGAACAACCCGGTCACCTCGGTGGTGAATTCGAAGCACGCGACGATGTGGGGCGCCGACGCGTCGCTGACAGTGCAGCCGTTCGAAGGGTTGGCGCGCGGCCTGACATGGACCAACTCGATCAGCTACAACCACTTCGCCTACGCGGACCATGTCAATATCTGCCCGCTCGATGGCGACTGCGACATCAAGGGCAAGCAGATGGTCGCCTACCCGCCGCTGATGTACAAGACCAGCCTGGGGTATGAATACAAGGGCGCGTCCGCCCATTTCGACGTGAACTACTACGGCAAGCGCTATTTCTCCTATCTGAACGACACCAGCATCGCGCCGTACTGGCTGGCCAATCTGGGCGCCAAATACCGTTTCGGCAATCTGAGCGTGCTGAAGAACGTGACGCTGGCGTTCGAGGTCTATAACCTGTTCAACCAGAAATATATCGCGATGATGGGCGAGAACGGCTTCCCGATCGGCGGCCAGTCCGGCGATGGCGGGGACTACCAGTCGCTGGAGCGCGGCGCGGTGCGGGAATATTTCGGCACGATCAGCGCCGAATACTGATCTTGGGGTCAACGGGGGCAGGCGGCGATGGTGAATTGGAACAGGAAGGCCGCGCGGCGCGCGGCGATGGCCGCGCTGCTGCTGGCACCGGCCGGCCTTGCGCGGGCGGCGCCCCCCGTCCTGCAGGCCGAGCAGAGCGACGTGGCGACGCTGCCGGCGGTCGGCGCACACTGGGTCCTGCCGGCGACCGACCGCGACGCCTATACGATCTACGACGCCGACGCGGGCAGGATCCTGGGCACGCTGCCGGCCAGCATCCTGGGCAATATCGCGCTGTCGCCCGACCGGCGCACCTTCTACGTCGCCGACACGATCTGGTCGCGTGTCGATCACGGCACGCGGCAGGATCTGATCCAGGAATATGACGCCCATACCCTGGCCCTGCGGCGCGAGATCACGCTGCCGCCCCGCGCGCTGGCGGTGTATAAAGGCCAGGATTTCGATGTCAGTCCCGACGGCAGATGGGGCTATGTCTTCGACATGAGCCCGGCAACCTCGGTCACGATCGTCGATCTGTCGAAGGGCGCCGTGGCGCGCACGGTCGACATCCCCGGCTGCGCCCTGGTCTTTCCATGGAAGCAGAACGGATTTTCCAGCCTGTGCGGCGACGGCTCGCTGACCAATGTCGGCTATGCGGGTGGCGACACTCCGACCGTGACCCACACCGCGCCGTTCTTCGACGCCAATAACGACCCGATCTTCGAGCAGGGACTGGTCGACCGCGCAACCGGCCACGCGCTGTTCGTCTCCTATACCGGCAAGGTCTACGCGGCCACGCTGGGCCAGAAGCCCGCTATCGCGGCCCCCTGGTCGATCCAGGCGGCGGCCGGCCAGCCCGTGGCCGGTACCGGCGTCCAGGAACAGGCCTGGCGCCCCGGCGGCAAGCAGCCCTTCGCCTGGAACCGCGCCAGCGGCCATCTGTTCGTGCTGATGCATGTCGGCACGTACTGGACGCACAAGACCGACGGCACCGAGATATGGGAACTCGATCCCGCCCGCCATGCGCTGGTGCGGCGCATCGACCTGCCGATGCCCGCGCGGGGCATCGCCGTCAGCGGCGACGCCGCCCCGCTGCTCTATGCCACGTCGCAGGATGGCACGATGATCGTGATCGACGCGCGGACCGGCGCCGTCCGCCGCACGGTCGAGGCGCACGCCCAGTCGATGATCGTGGCGCCCGACCTCCCGGCCGGTAACGGGTGATGGAGCAGGCGGCATCGATGACGGTCCTGGCCTGGGCCCAGGCGTTGGACTGGTTGCTGCTGCTGGCGCTGGCGCCGGTGCTGGGCCTGCTGTTCCGGCGCATGCGGCATCTGTTCGCCAGGGTGGCGCCGGTCGGCGCGCTGATGACGTCCGGCGGTCCGGCCCCCGGCCAGACCCTGGCGGCGCACCCCCTGCGCGCGCTGGACGGCACGGCGCTGACGGTGGGCGGCCCGCAACCCGCGGGCACGCGCACGCTGCTGCTGTTCGTGTCGGGCACCTGCCCCATCTCCCGCAAGATGCTGCCCATCGCGCAGGATTTCGCGCGGCGTGAAGCCCTCGCCCTGCTGTGCCTGGGCGACGATACCGACGCGATGCAGCAGGACCTGGTTGCCCGTTTCGGGCTGCCGCCGTCGCGTTTCGTCAACGATCCCGAGATCGGGCGCGTGCTCGGCATCGACAAACTGCCCTTCGCTTTGCTGCTCGATGCATCCGGCACGATCGTGGCCAAGGGCCTGGTCAATAATCGCGAACATCTGGAAAGCCTCGTCGTCGCCGGGGAAACCGGCCATGTCTCGGTGCAATCCTATCTGGACGCGCGGCCCCGCGCGGCATGATCGCGCCGTCTCGCCCGGTCCCCGGAACCTTCAGGAGTCACTCGCCAATGCCGGTTTCCTTCCTCGACACGCTGGGCGAAGCCGTCACGCGCCGGCTGGCGGCCCGTTCCTCGCGGCGCGGCATGCTGGGGCGGATGGGCGCGGCCATGGCGGTGGCCCCCGCCTTCCCGCTGCTGCCGGTACGTCGGGCCGACGCCGCGCCGGCCCCTACCCCCAACCCGGCCGCCACCCTGACCGATTTCGAACGCCGGGCACAGAGCACCGACCCCACCAAATGCACCTACTGGCGCCATTGCGCCATCGACGGCGTGCTGTGCGGCTGCTGCGGCGGCGGCGTCCATACCTGCCCGCCAGGCACCGAGCCATCGCCCGTCTCCTGGATCGGCACCTGCCGCAATCCCGACGACGGCCGCTCCTACGTCATCGCCTATCGCGACTGCTGCGGCCGCAACATCTGCGCCGCGCCGAAATCATGCGGCTGCAACACCGCCGATCGCGAAATGCCGATCTATCGTCCCCAGGCCAGCAACGACATCATCTGGTGCTTCGGCACGGCCTCGACCGCCTATCATTGCTCCACCGCCGCCATCATCGGCCAGGCCGGGTGAAGGGCGGGGGCGCCCCCCACAGATGGCGCCAGGCGGCGATGCGTCTGCGATTCCCGATCCTCTTCCTTGCCATCCTGCCGGTGCAGGGGCCGGCGCGCGCCGGCCCGGTGGCAAGCCCGCTGCCCGTCATTCCGGCGGTGCAGGGTCATTATCTGATGGGCTGCGGCGGCTGCCACGGCATACAGGGCCGCTCGGGGCGCGAGGTCGTGCCCGATCTCGCCGGGCAGGTCGGCTATTTCCTCTGCACGCCCGAGGGGCGGGATTATCTCGTTCGCCTGCCCAACGTCGCCTTCGCCAACCTCTCGTCGGCGGATCTGGCCCGGATGATGAACTTCGTAGTCTTCACCTTCGGCGGCGCCAGCGTGCCGGCCAACAGCCGCCCCTACACCACCGCCGAAATCGCTGCCCTGCGTGCCGATCCTCTGCGCACGGCCGACCTGCACGGCTACCGCGACCAGATCGTACGCGCCGTTACCCGCGCCTGCCCGGCGGCGGCCGCCCTGCACGGTTATGACGTGGCGCAGGCCGCGCGCGAGGGCCAATATACCGGAGCCGGACCAGCCAGATGACAGACTCTTTCCCCCGCAGGCACCCATCATGACCGGCCCGACCCTCCTCCCCCTGGTCGGCGCGCTGCTGGCCGGCGGCATCGGCACGCTGCTGCTGGCCGCCGGTATCGCCAAACTGCGCGATCACGATACCTTCCTCACCACGCTCGCCGCCTACCGTCTCGTGCCGGGCACCCTGCTGGAGCCCGCCGCCTGGGTCCTCGCCGGGGCCGAAACCGCCATGGGGGCATCCCTGCTGGCCGGGTTCGCCCCCTTTGCTGCCGGCATCGGCGCCGCCCTGCTGTTCGCGCTGTTCGGCCTTGCCATGGCCATCAACCTGCTGCGCGGCCGGACCGACCTCTCCTGCGGCTGCCTGCCCGGCATGGCATCCGCCCGCCTGTCCTGGGCCGCCGTCGCCCGCAGCGCCCTGCTGATCCCCGCCTCTCTCCTGCCCCCCCTCACGGGTCTGCCCGCCTCTCTGCCGCTCCGCTACCAGGCGCTGGCCGCCGGCGCCTGCCTGCTGGCGCTCGCCCTCGCTTTGTCGCACCTGATATCGGCCACTTCCGGCCCCGAGGAACATTCCGCATGATGACCGTCCTGATCGTGTCGCAGGGGCTGCTGTTCGCCGCCATCGTCGCCCTGGTGCTGGTCGTGCTGGCCCTCGCGCGCCAGATCGGCATCCTACACGAACGCATCGCCCCCATCGGCCAGCAGACCCCCCAGCGCGGCCTCGACGTCGGCCAGCCTATCCCCCGCATCACCATGCGCACGCTGGACGGCGCGCCCTTCCCGGTCGGCGAGCGCCTGCCCGCCGGCACCATCCGCATGCTCCTCTTCGTCGGCGCCGACTGCCCCGTCTGCAAACGTGTCCTGCCCATCGCCCTCGACGTGGCTCGCGAACGCGGCCTCGACCCCGTCCTGGTCGGCGACGGTGCTCCCCCCGAACTCGCCGCGATGCGCGACCGTTTCGCGCTGAGCGACATCCCCTTCATCACCGGCGTCGAACTCGGCCTGGTCCTGCAAGTCAATCGCCTCCCCACCCTGGTCCTGCTGGACGACAGCGGCACCATCCTCGCCCGCGACGTGGTCAACACCCGCCGCCAGGTCGAAACCCTGCTGCCCACCGTCGCCGGGCATTCCGCGGCGGCGTGAAAGGCAACCCGGGCTTTGCCCTGGACCCACCAAAGGGCAGTCGCCCTTTGGAAACCCGGTCGAATGGAAAGGAAACGTTCAGTCCGTTTTCGCCTCATTCCTGACGAACGAAAGAGCGATCGCAACTCCCGGAAGCTGACGCGACCCTACTCGGCCGTCATAGCGTCGATCCAGCCCGCGTCGCGCAACAATGTCACCGCACCACGTGCCACTGGCGCCGCCAGACCGCCTCGCAGTTGAAGCCGCATGGAGCGCGGCGTGCCCTCGATACGCTCGACAGCGTGACGCGCCACCCACCAGGAGCGATGGGTCTTGAGGCCGTTAGCCGGGCCTAAAGCCTCGATCGCCTCCGTCAGCGTCATATGCACCAGCTGTGATCCGGCAGACGTATGGATCCGGACGTAATGATCTTCCATTTGCAACGCTATGACATCCTGACCAAGCTGCGAGACGCGCACTGGGCGTTCGGGAAGTGCCGGTGTCTCGTCAACCGCCGGCACATCATGCGTCGACCTTCGACGCATGACTTGCAACGCCGCGAACCCGCAACCTTCGGTGAGCCCGTTTTGCAGACACCAGACGCCCCAGCCCGGTCCATGCGACCGCAGATCCGGCCAGATCGCGAATGCCGCCAAGTGCGTCGCTACGGATTGAACGGCCATCACCCCAAGCAACAACGCCACGAGCGTTAACCATCGCCGCTGCCTACGATTTGCAGCAAAGCGAAGCCACACATGCCATGCGCCTAAAAGCAGCAGGAACCCGAGCCAGACCGACCCGCACCAATAGAACAAACGCGAGCCAAGACCCGCGTTGAGGTAGCTGCCGAACGGTGCCAGCAGCCCCAGACACAACCCTGCCGTCGTTACGATCAGGGCCACACGGATTCGGGGGGAACGCAGCAACGGCGGGAGAGCAATCTCGGTCATCGGTCCCAAGCCTACACGCTCTCGGACTCCGAGGCGACCCACTCGCCCGTGCGCGTGCCGGTTCGCCCATTCGCGAAACCCCCGCTTTTCAGCGCCTTACAGCTTGGGCAGACCAGAAACAGCTCTTCCATCGCTCGAGAGGTTCATCATGTTCGTCAGGTTGCTCGCCCTTCTGTTGCTCCTGCCTTGGGTCCAGGCATTCGCAGCCCCAACGCCGCAGGTCGGGTTCCAATACCGACATCTGCCGGACGGCACGGAGATCGGCATCTGGTATCCGGCTGCGGGCCAGCCAAAGCATCAGCATCTCGGCCTTTACGAGCAGGACGTTGTCCCGGAAGCCGTCCCGGTCGGCCATGATCTGCCGCTGGTCGTCATCTCGCACGGTCACGGCGGCGCATTTTCCGGCCACCTCGATACCGCTGCTGCACTGGTGCAGGCCGGGTTCGTTGTCGCCAGTCTCACCCATCCCGGTGATAACTGGCGCGACGAAAGCCGCGCGACCCATGTCGAGGACCGCCCGAAAGCGCTAAGCGGGTTGATCACATACATGCTTTCGGCCTGGCCCTCGCACGCTCTCCTCGACCCGGCCCGGATCGGCGCATTCGGGTTCTCCTCGGGCGGCTTTACCGTGCTCGCGGCAGCCGGCGGTCAACCGGACCTGTCCCGCGTCATGGCCCACTGTGCGGCGCATCCCGATTTCTATGACTGCCAGCTCGTCCGGCAGCATCCGGGCCCGCTTCCTGGCTGGAGCAATCGCCGCGATCCCCGCATCAAGGCGATCGTCGTGGCGGCTCCCGCACTCGGCTACACGTTCGGGCGGACTGGCCTGTCAGGCATAACCGTTCCCGTGCAGCTCTGGCGAGCGGATGACGACCATGTCCTGCCCGCACCATTCTACGCCGATGCGGTGCATGCCGACCTGCCCCGGGCACCAGAGTTTCATGACGTCCCCGGAGCAGGCCATTTCGACTTCCTTGCCCCCTGTGCCGCACCGGTGCCGATCTGCCGAAGTGCCGCGGGCTTTGACAGGGCGGCGTTTCACCGCCAGCTCGACGCGGATATCGTGGCGTTCTTCACGCGGGTGCTGCGCTGAAAAGAAGGACATATAGAGGACAGCCGCATTGATAGTGGTTGAGGGCGGCTTCCGCCCTCTTTCCAGACGACAGATGTAAGCTCATGCCTTCCCGACAGCGGACGCCCAATCTTACGGCACCATCCCTATCGCTCTACTCCACGGTATCGGTGCCTGATGCATCGCGTAGACGGTCTGCGGCGCGATATGCGCCCGCGCAACCGCCTTTGCCACTTCATGCATTAGTTCGGGATTATACAACGAATTGTCCGGGTTCAGTACCAGCGTGTCGCTCGCGTAAAGCAGTTTCGCATCGGGCCAGTAAACCATGTATTGCCGCTCGGTCGACGGCCCCCGGATCGGGATCAGCATGATCGGATTGCGAAGGCTGGGAATCGCAAGCGCCTGATCCACCATGTGCCATTGCGGCGGCCGGGGATGACGGGCAAGGTCGTCGGGTCGCAGGGTATGAGGAGCAGCGATCAATCGATCCAGCAACGGTCGGTTCAGATCGAGCTGATAGACCTGAATACCCCGTGCCACCGCTTCCCGCAGTCCTGCGACATGCGGCCAGGAGTCCGTTGTCGAGATCACGGCCTTGACGGGCTTGCCCGGCACGAGGCGTGCGGCAGCATCCAGCGCCTGTGCCGTATAGGACGCGGAAATCGGCGCTTCGAGCAGAATCAGGCCATCGTCCTGTTCGATCACGCTGACATTCCATGCCCCCTGGAATAGCCAGACCCCGGGAATGATCGTTTGCGCCTGTGGTGGAAACGGCCGGTCCCATCCCGGCGACCGCAGGCTTTTGGCGGCTGCCGCTGAATCGACGGGGAAGGCCTCGCTTGCCAGAGCCGGATCGAATCGCACGTCCAGATATTGCTCGTGAGCCGTTTCCTGGCCGTTGCGCTGATCGACCCGGCTCGCGGGGAAAAGCAGGCCGCCGACATCCTGCCAGCTGTCGAGATAGATGCGCTGATTGACGTCGCCCCAGACATTCCAGAGATCCTCGAATGTCCGGATCCGTTCGATCGCGTCGGGCAAATGGCTTCCGGCATTCAGGACGAGACGAACCGGCTGCTCGTGATCCGTGAATGTCACCACCATATGCGGTGCCGCGTGCAGCCATTCGGGCGCGGCGTAGCGTAGATCGGGCGCCTTTGCTGCGGCCTGTAGCAGCATCATCGGCTCGTCATGCAGGATATCGTCAGGATTGTTCCGCTTCCTCACGATGGCCGATGATAGCATATCGTGCCGTTCGCACGCCGGCCAGGCGACTCGCGCCACCCATGGCCTCAAGCGCCAAGCCGATGCACGCGTGGGGCGTAGGGCCGGCGCAGCCGGGTGCTTCATGCGCCAAGGTGACGGGCGTCCCATCGGGCGGCGGCGCAGCGGCACAGAGAAAAACCGGCATGCTCGCGCAGGTAATTGCCATGAAGATTCGGTTCGCAGGAGTCATAAATACCGTCTCAACGAGAGTAGCCAATCTGCATTACGCATATTGCGGCAACTGCCATGCAGGAGTTACCGCAAATTACCTTTCTATAATCTTATTATGATTCATGTTTGAGAGCGGACGGTTCGTGGTTATCGTCGCTTCCAGAAACGTTACGGCGGCGGCGACATCGCCGTCAACGCCCAGCAAGGAGACTGGCAACGTCAATGGTACGCCCTTCCTTGCTCGGACGATGGGGCCTCGGACTGGCCCTTCTCGCAGGTATGACGCAAACTGCGCTCGCCGGGGATAACCCTCCCGTTTCCCCCGCCGGGTTCGGCGTATTCCAGCCCTTCTCCAGCGATCCGGGCTTTACTCTGAACGCCGCATTCACTCCAGATGGCAATACCGTCTATTTCTCCAAAAGCCAGCCGACATGGGATGGCTTGACCATTTTCGCCGCGATGCGACGGCACGGCCTATGGTCCGCCCCTCAAGTCGCACCGTTCTCCGGAGTGGACAAGGACACCGACCCGGCCGTGTCCCCTGACGGCACGTCGATCGTGTTCGCCTCGATCCGTCCCGCCACCGGGGCGGTCTATCGCTTGTATCGATACGATTTCAAGACCGGCCTGACCACGCTGGCCCTGCCCGAGCCAGCTTCGGCGACCGACAATGACCTTTATCCGAGCTTCACCCGAGCCGGCGTCCTGTATTTCATGAAGATGGGCTCAACCGGAACGGCGATCTATCGCGCCGCGCCGGTAGGTCATGGGTTTGCGGCACCGTCGCCCATCGTCATCCCTGGTGCGGATAAAACGACCCGCGACATGGATCCGACCATCGCGCCGGATGAGAGCTTCATTGTCTTCGCCAGCAACCGTGCGGGCACGCTGGGCGCAAAGGATCTGTTTATCGCGTTCCGAACCACAACCGGCTGGTGTACGCCGTTGCATTTTGATGCCCCGATCAACAGCACCGGCAACGAGGTCGCAACCGGTTTATCACCGGATGGGCAGACGTTATATTTCTCCAGTGCCCGCTCAAGTGTCACGACGCCGCGCACGAAACCAGCCAACAGCGCGGCTTTCCGCTTGGAGCAGGCCAATTATGCCAACGGACTCATGCGGCCCTACAAAGTGTCGATCGGCGCGTTCGTTGCGATGCACCGGCCCATTGACGATGTGTGCAGTCATCTATGATGATGCGAGTTCCCGCCAAAGGCGCGCAAGGAGACAATCCCGCGAGGAAAAACCGCATGGAGGGGTGTCTTGTGCCGACGCGTACGCATTACCGGCTGTTGCAACTTTCTCTAGGAAATCTCGCCTGCTTGTTTAGCGCCATCCTGTCGTGCAGCGGCGCTCCTGCGACGCCGAACCCTTCATTCGAACCGAGCATGAACTCAGGAGACGTGTTCAGCAACGCTTTCTCGATCCAGCGTTCCGTAACAGCCCCTGCTCCTCGCGTTGACGCAATGCGGCATCTCCCGTAAGAACCCCCGCGTCCCCAACCAGCGAAGCCCGAACAGGCGCAGCCTTGACTGAGCGCCGGAGGCGCCGCTTGACCATGTCCATGACGTTCGCCGATCTCTCCCTGGCGCCGGCCCTGCTGAGCGCGCTGGCCGAGGAAGAGTATGTCACCCCCACCCCGATCCAGGCCCAGTCGATCCCGCTGCTGCTGGAGGGCCGCGACCTGCTGGGCATGGCCCAGACCGGCACGGGCAAGACGGCCTCCTTCGCGCTGCCGCTGCTGCATCGCCTGGCTGCGTCGCCTCGCCCGGCGCCCAAGGGCGGCGCCCGCGTCCTGGTTCTCGCGCCCACGCGCGAACTGGTCTCGCAGATCGCGGATGGTTTCGAGAGCTTCGGCCGTCATCTCGATTTCAGCGTGACGACGATCTTCGGCGGCGTCAGCCAGTTTCATCAGGTCAATGCCCTCAAGGCGGGTGTCGACATCATCGTGGCCGCGCCGGGGCGGTTGCTGGATCTGGTCGATCAGGGCCTGTGCGACCTGTCGCAGCTTGAGGCACTGGTGCTCGACGAAGCCGACCAGATGCTCGATATGGGTTTCGCCAAGCCGATCGAACGCATCGTCGCGACGTTGCCCAAGGACCGGCACACGGTGCTGTTTTCGGCAACGATGCCGAAATCCATCGCGGCGCTGGCTGAAAGCCTCCTGCGCGACCCGGCACGGGTCGAGATCGCTCCGCCCTCGACCACTGTCGACCGGATCGAACAGTCGGTCATGTTCGTTGATGCCGCAGACAAGAAGGCGGCATTGCTGCACCTGCTGCAAACGCCCGGCATCGGCCAGGCGGTCGTCTTCACGTTGCAGAAGAACATCGCCAACGACGTCTGCGCCTTCATCACCGAGGCCGGTATCACGGCGGAGGCCCTGCACGGCAACAAGTCGCAGGGCCAGCGGGAGCGCGCGCTCGATGCCTTCCGCGCCGGCACCGCGCGAGTCCTGGTGGCGACGGATATCGCGGCGCGCGGCATCGATGTCGATACCGTCACCCATGTTTTCAATCACGATCTGCCCAGCCTGCCGGAAAGCTACGTCCACCGTATCGGCCGCACCGGCCGCGCCGGGCGCAACGGCTTTGCCATCACGCTGTGCGATGCCGAGCAGCGCGTCTGGCTGCGGGATGTGGAACAGGAAATCGGTCGCACCCTGACCGTCCAGGACGATCACCCGTGGCATTCGGAAGCGGCGCGCAACTCGACCATGCGTCCGCCCCTGCTGGGCGGCGCGCCGCCCAAGGAAATCAAGCCGCAGCAGAAGCGCGAGCGCAAAGTCTGGACCGAGGAAGAGAAGCAGGCCGCGCGGGCAGCCGCCAAGATGGCCGCCGGGGCCGCCTGACCAGGCGGCCGCTGCCCGCCACCAAAGGGCAGCGCACTGTGGAAACCAAATGACTGGGGTGCAGGGCCTCAGGCCCTGCCGGGTTCAGGGCGGAGCCCTGGATTCAAATCGCTCACGGCAAAGAAGAGGCCGTTCCTTCCAAAACAGCCTCTCCACATTTCAGGCCGCCAGAGCCTGCTCGATCATCGCCAACCCCTCCTCGATCACGCTGTCAGGTGCGGTCAGGGGCACCAGGATGCGAACAGTCTCGCCCAGCACACCGCAGGACAGCAGGATCAACCCACGTTCGGCCGCACGGGCGCAGATGATGCCGGCGCCACCCTTGCGCGGGGTCTTGCCGTCGGCTTCCAGAATGTCGAAACCGATCATCGCACCGGGCCCGCGCGCGGCGCTGAAGGGCACCAGCCCCGGCTTGCCGCGCAGCGCGTCCAGCCGGTCGCGGATGCGCGCGCCGATCACGTCGGCGCGTTCCACCAGCCCTTCCTCGGCAATCACGTCCAGCACCGCCAACCCGGCGGCGCACGCCAGCGGCGCGCCGGCATAAGTGCCGCCCAGCCCGCCGGGGCCGACGGCATCCATCAGCTCGGCCCGGCCGATCACGCCCGACAGTGGCATGCCGCCGCCCAGCGACTTGGCGACGCACACCAGGTCG
This sequence comes from Gluconacetobacter sacchari, assembly GCF_014174255.1. Lineage (GTDB taxonomy): Bacteria > Pseudomonadota > Alphaproteobacteria > Acetobacterales > Acetobacteraceae > Gluconacetobacter > Gluconacetobacter sacchari. The sequence goes on along the minus strand of NZ_JABEQJ010000013.1, from coordinate 33,910 downwards.
GGCGCCACGCCGGACAGTTCGATGCCGAACATCCTGCCGGTGCGGGCAAAGCCGGTCTGCACCTCGTCGGCGATCAGCTTGATCCCGTGCGTGTCGCAGACCGCGCGCAGGGCGTGCAGCAATGCGGCGGGGGCGGCGCGGAAGCCGCCTTCGCCCTGCACGGGTTCGATGATGATGGCGGCGACCTGCGTCGGGTCGATATCCGCGGCGAACAGCAGGTCGAGCGCGCGCAGGCTGTCGGCGACCGAACTATCGCCGGCCGGGAAGGGCAGGTGATAGACGCCGCCGGGCATGGTGCCGAACGGTGCCTTGTAGGGCTGCACCTTGCCCGTCAGGGCCGAGGCCAACAGCGTGCGGCCATGGAATCCGCCGGTAAAGGCCACCACGCCGCTGCGCCCGGTGGCGGCGCGGGCGATCTTCACCGCGTTCTCGGTGGCTTCGGCGCCGGTGGTGAACAGGATGGTCTTGGCCGGGCCGGGAAAGGGCGCCAGCGCGTTCAGCCGCTCGGCCAGCGCGATATAGGATTCGTACGGCGCGACCTGGAACGCCGTATGGGTGAACAGGTCGAGCTGCCGCCGCACCGCCTCCATCACCTTCGGGTGACGATGCCCGACATTCAGCACCGCGATGCCGCCGGCAAAATCGATGTAGCGCCTGCCTTCGACATCCCACAGTTCGGCATTTTCCGCCCGGGTGGCATGGATGGTGGTGGCCGAGCCGACGCCGCGCGGCACTGCCGCCTCGCGCCGCGCCTGAAGGGCGGAATTGCTGGATGACATGCTCGCCTGTCCTCGTTGTCTGAAGGGCTGATCGCGGGGGAGGGGGCGCCACCGCCGACGCCGTACCGATGGCGCTTGTATCGTCCGCGTGTTCTGGGCGGGAGACGCCTTGTCGGTCGTTGGTGGTGCCTTTCTGTCACCATCGTGTCATGGAGCCTCCGGTGGTCAGTCCGGGAGGGCATGTGTATGGTGCGCCCATCTTGGACCGGAGGTGCTGTCCGCCTCGCGCGCCAAAGCGGGGGAACAGGTCGAAGACCGCCGATGCATGACGTTATCCTCAGCCTGATCCTGTTGTTTGTCGCGGCCTTCAGCAGTCTGGCCGTACGTCTGCTGCCGGTGTCGGTTCCGCTGCCGCTGTTGCAGATCGCCCTGGGCGTGCTGGGGTCGATCGCCGGGCTGCATGTCAGGCTGGATCCGGACATGTTCATGCTGCTGTTCATTCCGCCGCTGCTGTTTCGCGACGCGTTCCATATGCCGATGCGCGAATTCGGGCAGTTGCGCACGATCATCTTCGCCCTGGCGGGGCCGATGGTCCTGGCGACGACCATCCTGTGCGGGTACGCGATTCACTGGATGCTGCCGCTCCTGCCGCTGCCGGTCTGCTTCGCTCTGGCGGCGGTCCTGTCGCCGACCGATGCGGTGGCGGTGGGCGGCATGCTGGGCGCCTCCGTGCCGCGCACCATCGTCCACATGCTCGAAGGCGAGTCCCTGCTGAACGATGCCTCGGGCCTGGTCTGCTTCCGTTTCGCGACCGTCGCGGCCATGACCGGCGCGTTCTCGCTGCGCGGGGCGCTGACCACGTTCAGCCTGCTGTCGCTGGGCGGGATCGCGATCGGCATCGGCGTCTGCCTGGCGGCGGCGCGGCTGGACAAGATCCTGCTCGCCCGGGGGTATGACGATCCGCCGACCCAGATCACCTTCATGCTGCTGCTGCCTTTCGCCGCCTACATGTCGGCCGAGGCGGTCGGCTGCTCGGGCATCCTGGCGGCGGTGGCGGGCGGCATGACCATCAAGCTGACCGGCGTGCTCCAGGAAACCCAGATCACGACGCGCCTTCAGGCCCGCACGATGTGGGACATGGTCGGGTTCATCTTCAATTCCGTCATCTTCCTGCTGCTGGGCCTGCAACTGCCGGCGCTGGCGGGCAGCGGCATGGCGCTGGTACGGTCCGCCGACCGCTCGCCCTGGCTGCTGCTGCTGCTGATCGTCGCCATCCATCTGGCGATGTGCATCCTGCGCGTGGCCGGGGTGGCGCTGATCCTGGGTGCCGCGGCCTGGCGGGCCCGGCATGATCACGGGGTGTTCCGCTGGCCCGGCTGGCGCGGATTGCTGGTCACCACCGTCGCGGGGGTGCGTGGCGCCGTCACGCTGGCGGCCGTGCTGTCGCTGCCGCAGGCGGCCGAGGGCGTGGCGGGCTTTCCCGCGCGCGACCTGCTGGTGACGGTGGCGGTCGGGGTGATCCTGGTGTCGCTGCTGATGGCCAGTTTCACGCTGCCCTGGCTGACGAAGGGTCTGACCGACGGCGATGTCGACCCCCAGGCGCGCGAAGTCAGTTGGGCGCGGCTGGTCCTGGTCCGCACGATGCTGCGCGCCATGCGCGACGAGCAGCAAAGCCTGACCACCCGCGCCAAGACACGCGACGAGGCCGGCGAAATGCGGATCGAAATCATCGCCCGGCTGATGCAGGAATATGAAAACCGGATGAATCAGTTGCGCCGCAACACCAGTGGCGAGGCCAGTGCCGCCCAACTGGTGTCGATCCGTCGCATGAGGCTGGAACTGGCCCTGCGGCTGAACAACCTGCGCACCTCGCGGATCGAGCTGCGCAACCTGCGGGACGCCCAATATATCAACGACGACACCGAATCCGTCCTGATGCAGGAAATGGATTACGAGGAACAGGTGTTGAGGAACCGGGCACGCAGCCTCCCCCGCGTGAGCTAGCAGGCCGTCAGGGGGCGGTGAAATGGGGTGCAGGGGTCAGCGCGACCCCTGCCGGATTCGGGCGGGCCCGAGGTCAGAGCGTGCGCGGGCGACGGGGGCCACGGCCCTCGGTGCGCGCGGGGCGGGTGCCGGGGCTGGAATCCTTCAGCACCGGCGCCGCGGCCAGTTCGGCTTCGAGCTGGCGGATGCGCTTCTGCACGCTTTCGCGCAGGGTCGGGGCGGTGTGCGACTTCATGGCCGCGAGCGTTTCGCGCAGGTCGCGCAATTGCTTCTGCTTTTCCGCGTGCGTGCGCCGGATTGGCTGGTTGTCGGACATCTGGCCGTGAAATGCGCGCATGATGGTGGTGTCCATGTCAGAATAATGAAAATGACCGGGCAGGCCCGGACGATGGTGAAGAAACGCGCCAGGCGCGCAAACGGCCATGAGCGGGTACCAGAGCCCCTGGCCGCAGGGCGCCCCCGCCGGAGGCCCGGGGGCCCGTGTCCGGTAGAGGATCGGCGGTCAGTCCGCGTTTCGGTTCAGGATGGCTTTCAGCGCCTCGGCCAGGATCCGACACTCTTCGTCGGTGCCGACCGTGATGCGCAGCCATTCCACGATCCGGGGTTCCCTGAAGTGACGCACGATGATCGACCGTTCCCGCAGAGCGGCGGCCAGAGTGGCGGCATCACGATCAGGGTGGCGGGCGAACACGAAGTTCGCCTGCGAGGGCAGGACCTCGAACCCCAGAGTCTTCAGGCTGGCGACCAGCCCGCTTCGCGTTTCTATGATTTTTCCCGTGGATCGCGCAAGCCATTCCCGATCGTCGATCGCGGCTTCCGCGCCCGCCTGGGCCAGCCTGTCCAGCGGGTAGGAATTGAAGCTGTCCTTGACGCGGTTCAGCGCCTCGATCAGGTCCGGCTGGCCGATCGCATAGCCCACGCGCAGCCCCGCCAGCCCGTGCGACTTGGACAGGGTGCGCACCACCAGCAGGTTCGCGTGGTGTCGCACCAGCGGGATCGCGGTCTCGGCGCCGAAATCGACATAGGCCTCGTCGATCACCACCACCCGGTCGGGGTGGGCGCGCAGCAGGGTTGCGATGTCGTCAAGCCCCAGCGCGATGCCCGTCGGCGCGTTGGGGTTGGGCAGCACGATGCCGCCGCACGGGCGGCAATAGGCCGCGACATCGACGCGCATCGCGCTGTCCAGCGGCACCCGTTCATGGGCGATGTCGTACAGGCCGCAATAGACGGGATAGAAGCTGTAGGTGATGTCGGGCGTCAGCAGCGGCGCGTCGTGCCGCAGCAGGGCCTGGAAAGTGTGGGCCAGCACCTCGTCCGATCCGTTGCCGATGAAGATCTGGTCCGCTTCCATCCCATGCGCCCGGGCGATGGCGGCGCGCAGCCGGTCCGAGCCGGGGTCGGGATACAGGCGCAGCGTCTCGTCGGCGGCGGCGCGAATCGCCGCCAGCGCGGCCGGTGACGGCCCATAGGGCGATTCATTGGTGTTGAGCTTGATCAGGTTCGCCAGTTTCGGCTGCTCGCCCGGGACATAGGGTGTCAGGCTGTGGACGATGGGGCTCCAGAAACGGCTCATGACGGGTTCCGCTGACGCAAGGCTGTGAGGCGCCCCGGCTGATGCCGGGCCGCGTTCGTTCTACCGCAAGGCGCACCGGACGGATATGCCCCGCCCCGCATGCGTGTCAGGCGGCCGGCGGTGCCGGCATCCGCGCGGCGAGTTCGGTCAGGCCCAGCCGCCCGGCCAGCAGGCGCGCGCTGTTGCCCTCGCCGTCGCGCAGGTCGGGGTCGGCCCCGCTGTCCAGCAGGAAGGTGGCCATGGCGGCGCGGTTGAACATGACGGCGAAGATCAGCGGCGTGCGGCCCGCATGGTTCGGCGCGTCGAGAGCCGCCCCCGCCGCGATCAACTGCCGCGCCACCGCCAGGTCGCCCTTGAAGGCGACGCCGGCCAGGGCGGTCGCCCCCTTGTCGTCGCGCAGGTCCACGCTGGCGCCGCCCGCCAGCAGTGCGGCGACGGTGTCGGCATGGCTGTTATAGGCGGCCAGGATCAGCGCGGAATGTCCGCGCTCGTTGCGCGTATCGGGGTCCATCCCGGCGTCGAGAAAGCTGGCCACCAGGTCGGCCTGGCCGTCGCGCGCGGCGTCGAGGAACAGGCGGCTGATCTGTTCGGGGGTGAAGGAGGGGGCGTCTTCATCCGCCGGGACGGACGGGGTGTCGGAATTGGTGTGGGTCATCATGGTCTCGCTGCGGCTGGTCCTGGTGCCGGTTCTAGCCGCTGGCGCCCTGGGGCGCGAGGCCGCGATGCGCGCGGGCCTCGCGCGCGGCGGCCAGGGCGCGGCATTCGCCGTGGCCCAGCCCGACGAAGCGATCCGCCGCCAGCCCGGCGGCGGCGCGGGCGGCGGCCAGGCGGCGCAGCGGTTCGTCATAGGGTTCGTCGGTCAGGCGGAAGGTACCGTAATGCATGCCCACGGCTTGCCCGGCCTCCAGGTCGATCATGGCCGACACCGCCTCCTCGGGCGTGATATGGACCGGCTCCATCAGGAAGCGCGGATCATAGGCGCCGACGGGCAGCAGCGCGATGTCCGGCGCGCCCAGCCGGGCGCGGATCTGCGCCCAGTGCCGGCCGTGGCCACTATCGCCGGCAAAGAAGACCGATGGTGCCGGCCCGTCGCCCGTGGGGCGGATGTCGAACCCGCACCACAACGCCCGGTTGGCGTCGAAGGGCGTGCGCGCCGATCCGTGCCGTGCCGGCGTGCTGGTGACGCGCAGCGCGCCGATGTCATGCCCCTGCCACCAGTCGCATTCCACGATGGTGTGCAGGCCGGCCTTGCGGATATGGCGCGCATTGCCCGGCGCGGTGACGACGGCGGGCGCGTCGCGACGGGCGAGCGCGGCCAGGCTGGGCAGGTCCAGATGGTCGTAATGGCAATGCGATACCAGCACCAGGTCCACCCGGGGCAGCGCGTCGAGGCTGCGCCCCGGCGGCAGCACGCGGCGCGGGCCGGCCCAGCGGACCGGCGAGCAGCGGTCGGAGAAGATCGGGTCGGTCAGCACCGTCAGCGCGGTGCCGTCGGCCCGGGGCAGGCGCAGCAGAAAGGTGCTGTGCCCGATGAAGGTGACATGGACGGTGCCGGGGGCGGGCAGGGCGTACGGGTCGCCGGTCGGTGTCGCGACGGGCGGGACCGACCAGGCGGGCAGGCCCCGCCTGCGGCGCTGCCAGCGCAGGATCTCCCCCAGGCCGCCCTGCCGGGCACCGGCGGCGGCCGGCAGGATGGCGGCCGGGTTGAAGAATCGGCGTCCGTCGCAATGATCCGACATCGGAAGGCGGGATGGCGGCATGGGCGTCTCCTTGGTCTCGATTTTGTTATGGCGTGTCCTGGCGCGCCAGGAAAATGCGCGCTTCGGAAAATCGGTCGAGAATTCGTGAAAATTCGGGACTGGAAACCTGGCGCCACCGGGCGCTGTAATAGTGGCGGTCATTCCGGCGTCGCGGGACGACTTGCTCAGGATGGGGGGACCGTGACAAGGTTGCCCCGGTTTTTCATCCGGTTTGCCTGCCAGGGCCATACCCGGATGACAAAAAAATGAAGAATAAGGTCCCAGTGGACGGGTGATGACCGCCCTTCTGTGACAAATCTTGTCCGTCGTCATGCGCACTGCCGCATGCGGCGGGAGTCGGGCGCGGAGCCCGGTCAGATGAGCGAGACAGGGTAACTCCCCATTGGAAGAAGGTGGTTTAATGCGTTCTATGATCACCCAGCCCGTTCGGGCGTTCGAGGGTGCGGCGGCAGGGCCGTCTGCCGAGGATCTGCTGTGTATCGATACGATTCGTACCCTGTCGATGGATGCGGTTCAGAAGGCGAATTCCGGGCATCCGGGCACGCCGATGGCGATGGCGGCACCTGCCTTCGCCCTGTGGCAGAACGTGCTGAGTTACGACCCGGCTGATCCGCTCTGGCCGAATCGGGACCGTTTCGTGCTGTCGATCGGTCACGCGTCGATGCTGATCTATTCGCTGATCTATCTGGCCGGCGTGCGCGACGTGAGGCACGGCAAGGTGCTGGACGCCCCGGCCCTGACGCTGGAGGACCTGAAGCAGTTCCGCCAGCTCGATTCCCGCACCCCCGGCCATCCGGAATACCACCACACGGCGGGCGTCGAGACGACGACCGGGCCGCTGGGCCAGGGCTGCGGCAATTCGGTCGGCATGGCGATCGCCGAGAAATGGCTGGCCGCGCGCTTCAACAAGCCGGGCTTCGACCTGTTCGACTATCATGTCTACACCTTCTGCGGTGACGGCGACATGATGGAGGGCGTGGCCAGCGAGGCCGCCTCGACCGCCGGCCATCTGAAGCTGGGCAACCTGACCTGGATCTATGACAGCAACCGGATATCGATCGAGGGCTCGACCGATATCGCCTTCACCGAGAATGTCGGCAAGCGCTTCGAGGGCTATGGCTGGCATGTGCTGGAAGTCCGCGACGCCAACGACCAGGGGGCGTTCCTGGCGGCCCTGGCCGACGCCAAGGCCGAGACCAGCCGTCCGACCCTGATTATCGTCCATTCGGTCATCGGTTTCGGCGCGCCCAAGAAGGCCGGGACGGCCTCGGCGCACGGCGAACCGTTGGGCGAGGAAGAAATCCGCGGGGCCAAGAAGGCTTACGGCTGGCCTGATGAGAAAACGTTTTACGTCCCCGACGGCGTGCAGGCCACGTTCCAGAACGGGCTGGGCGCCCGTGGCGCCGCGGCCAGCGCGAAATGGAAGGCGCTGTACGCCACCTACGCCAAGGAATATCCCGAACTGGCGACGGAACTGGACGAGATCCTGACCGGACGCCTGCCCGCCGGCTGGGACAAGGACATCCCGACTTACGAGGCCAGCGCCAAGGGCGTGGCGTCGCGCCAGAGTTCGGGCGAGGTGCTGAATGCCATCGCGCCGAACCTGCCATGGCTGATCGGCGGCTCGGCCGACCTGTCGCCCTCGACCAAGACCAACCTGACCTTCCAGGGCGCGGGCGCGTTCCAGCCGCCGGAATGGAACGGCACCTATGGCGGGCGCAACCTGCATTTCGGCGTGCGCGAGCATGCCATGGGCTCGATCTGCAACGGCATCTCGCTGTCCGGCATTCGGGCCTATTGCTCGGGCTTCCTGATCTTCTCGGATTACATGAAGCCGCCGATCCGCCTGTCGGCGCTGATGAACCAGCCGGTGGTGTATATCTTCACCCATGATTCGATCGGCGTGGGCGAGGACGGCCCGACCCATCAGCCGATCGAGCAACTGGTGCAGCTCCGCGCGACGCCGGGCGTGACCACGCTCCGCCCCGCCGACGCCAACGAGGTCGCCGAGGCCTGGCGCACCCTGATCCCGATGACCGACCGCCCGTCGGTGCTGATCCTCAGCCGGCAGAACCTGCCGACGCTGGACCGCACCGTCTATGCCCCGGCGAGCGGTCTGGCCAAGGGTGCCTATGTGCTGGCGGACAGCGACGGCGCGCCCGACATCATCCTGATGGCGACGGGCAGCGAGGTCGGGCTGGTGGTTTCGGCCTACGAGACGCTGAAGGCAGAGGGCGTGAAGGCGCGCGTGGTGTCCATGCCGTCATGGGACCTGTTCGAGGCCCAGCCGAAGGAATACCGCGACAGCGTGCTGCCGCCGTCGGTCACGGCGCGTATCGCGGTCGAGATGGCCTCGCCGGTCGGCTGGGACCGCTATGTCGGGTTGCAGGGCGCGATCATCGCCATGCATGGCTTCGGCGCCTCCGCCCCGGCCGGCGCGCTGATGAAGAAGTTCGGCTTCACGGTCGACGCCGTGCTGGCACAGGCCCGCGCGCTGCTGGCCAAATGATCACCCGTGGCCGCTCCCTCCGCCTGGCGAAGGGGCGGTCCGGCCCGGATTGATCGGAAAGAGACGGGGCTGGCCGGCCCGATGCCGGCCAGCCCCGCCATGAAAAAGGAGCAACACCATGAACGTCGTACAAAAGGCGGGTGTGCAGGGCAGCGCCAATCCGCTGAAGGCGCTTGAATCGTTCGGCCAGTCTCCCTGGCTGGATTTCATCCAACGGTCGTACACCGAAAATGGCAGCCTGAAGAAGCTGGTGGACGAGGACGGGCTGAAGGGCGTGACCTCCAACCCCGCCATCTTCCAGAAGGCCATGGGCCAGGGCACGGATTACGATCCGCAATACAAGGACATTCTCGCCCATCGCATCGTCGATGCCGGCACCTTGTACGAGACCATGGCCATCGACGACATCAAGGCCGCGGCCAAGGTACTGTATCCGGTCTATGAGGAGACCAAGGGGCTGGACGGCTATGTCAGTCTCGAAGTCTCGCCCTATCTGGCCCGCGACACGCACGGCACGGTCGACGAGGCGCGACGCCTGTGGAAGGCGGTCGATGCCCGCAACCTGATGATCAAGATCCCCGGCACCGACGAGGGCGCGCCGGCGGTGCGCACCGTGATCGCCGACGGGCTGAACATCAACGTTACCCTGCTGTTCTCGCTCGACGCCTACAAGGCGGTGCTGGAAGCCTATATCGCGGGCCTGGAAGACCGTCACGCCAAGGGCCTGCCGGTGTCCGGCATCGCCAGCGTCGCCTCCTTCTTCGTCAGCCGCATCGACGGCAAGATCGACAAGGCGATCGACCAGCGCGTGGCGGCCGGCGACAAGGACGCCGAGACGCTGAAGGTCCTGCGCGGCAAGGTGGCGATCGCCAATGCCAAGATGGCCTATCTGCACTGGCAGGAGGTGACGAAGTCCGAGCGCTGGCAGAAGCTGGCGGCCCTGGGCGCGCAGACCCAGCGCCTGCTGTGGGCCAGCACCGGCACCAAGGACAAGGCCTACAGCGACGTGCTGTATGTCGAGGAACTGATCGGGCCCGAGACGGTCAACACCATCCCGCCCGCGACGTTCGACGCCTTTCGCGACCACGGCAAGGTCCGCGCCTCGCTGACCGAGGATGTCGAGGGCGCGCGCCATGTGCTGGCCGAGGCCGAGCGGCTGGGGCTGGGCCTGGCCGGCGTGACGGCGACGCTGGTCGACGAGGGCGTCTCGTCCTTCGCCGATGCGTTCGACGACCTGCTGGGCTCGGTGGCCGGCAAGCAGAACGCCCTGCTGGGCGACAAGCTGACGGCAACGAAGCTGGACCTGCCGGCCGAGATCGACGCGGCGGTGAAGGCCAGCCTGGAATCCTGGCGCAAGGACGGCACCGTGCGCCGCATCTGGGCGCGCGACGCCACGGTATGGACCGGCAAGGACGAGGCCAAATGGCTGAAATGGCTCGGCATCGTCGATGACCGCCTGGCCGACTTGCCGGCGCTGGAAGCCTTCCAGGCCGACGTGAAGGCAAGGGGCTTCAAGGACATCCTGCTGCTGGGCATGGGCGGATCGAGCCTCGGGCCGGAAGTGCTGGCCGAGACCTTCGGCAAGCATGAGGGCTTCGGGCATCTCTACGTGCTCGACAGCACCGATCCGCAGCAGGTTCGCGCCTTCGAGAACAAGATCGACCTCGCGAAGACCCTGTTCATCGTCTCGTCCAAATCGGGCGGCACGCTGGAGCCGAACATCCTCAAGGCCTATTTCTTCGAAGCCGCGAAGAAGGTGCTGGGCGACAAGGTGGGCAGCCATTTCGTGGCGGTGACCGATCCGGGCTCGCACATGGAAGAGGTCGCGAAGCAGGACGGGTTCTGGAAGATCTTCTACGGCGAGAAGGAAATCGGCGGCCGTTATTCGGTCCTGTCGAATTTCGGCATCGTCCCGGCCGCCGCCTCCGGCGTGCCGTTGAAGCCCTTCCTGGACAGCGCGCTGCATGGCGTGCGCGCCTCCGCCGCCTCGGTGCCGCCCACGCTCAATCCGGGCGTGCTGCTGGGCACCGTGCTGGGTGTCGCGGCGACGCAGTTCGGGCGGGACAAGGTCACGATCGTCGCCTCGCCCGGCATCTACGATCTGGGCGCCTGGCTGGAGCAGTTGATCGCGGAATCGACGGGCAAGATCGGCAAGGGTCTGGTCCCGATCGACCAGGAAACGCTCGGCGCGCCCGCGCTGTACGGCAAGGATCGCGTCTTCGCCTATCTGCGCCTGGCATCGAAGCCCGATGCCGAGCAGGACGAGGCGATCCGCGCCCTGGTCGCGGCCGGCGAGCCGGTGGTGACGATCACGCTGCACCATCCGCTCCAGATCGCGCAGGAATTCTTCCATTGGGAATTCGCCACCGCCGTCGCGGGCGCGATCCTGGGGATCGATCCCTTCGACCAGCCGGATGTCGAGGCCTCGAAGATCGAAACCAAGAAGCTGACGACCGCCTACAACGAAACGGGCACCCTGCCGGCGGAAACGCCGTTCGCGACCGACGGTGCCTTTTCCTTCTTCGCCGACCCGACCAACGCGGCGGCGCTGAAGGGCGGTTCGACGGCGGAGATCCTGAAGGCCCATTTCGGCCGGGTGAAGGCGGGCGATTATGTCGGGCTGCTGGCCTATGTCGAACGCGACGAGGCGACCATCGCCTGGATCCAGGCCACCCGCCTGGCTATTCGCGACGCGCTGAAAGTGGCGACGGCGGCCGAATTCGGGCCGCGCTTCCTGCATTCGACCGGCCAGGCCTACAAGGGCGGCCCCGACAGCGGCGTGTTCTTGCAGATCACGACGGACGATGTCGCCGACCTGCCGGTACCGGGCGAGAAATACACGTTCGGCGTGGTCAAGGCCGCGCAGGCGCGGGGTGATTTCGACGTGCTGGCCGAACGCGGCCGGCGCGCGCTGCGGGTACACATCACCGGCGATCTGGCATCGGGCCTGCGGGCACTGGGTCAGGCGATCGCCGCCGCCCTCTGAATCTGGACGGCCCCGCCCGCACGCGGGCGGGGCACCCCCGGTTTCATGAAAGAATCGTCCGGGGGGCTGGCTTATGCGCGGCACCGTGCCGCGCCATGGAGATGGAACGAATATGCAAATCGGCATCATTGGCCTGGGTCGCATGGGCGGCAACATCGCCGTCCGCCTGTCGCGCCACGGGCATGACGTGGTCCTGTTCGATCGCGACCCCGCCACGGTGGGCAAGGTCCGCGACCGGACCGAGGGCGGGCGCGGCGTCGCCGCCGACAGTGTGGCCGACCTGGTGGGCAAGCTGACGGCGGCGCGCAAGATCGTCTGGTTGATGCTGCCGGCCGGCGAGATCACCGAGGCGGCGGTGCAGGAACTGTCGGGCCTGCTGGGCCGTGACGATATCCTGATCGACGGCGGCAACACCTATTACAAGGACGATATCCGCCGCGCCGCCCAGCTTGCGGAAAAGGGCATCCATTATATCGATGTCGGCACGTCCGGCGGCGTGTGGGGCCTGGAGCGCGGCTACTGCATGATGTACGGCGGCACCAAGGACTCGGCCGACCATATCGACCCGATCCTGGATGCTCTGGCGCCGGGCAAGGGCGACGTGGCCCCCACGCCCGATCGCGACAAGCCGGGCCTCGACCCCCGCGCCGAGAAGGGCTACCTGCATTGCGGCCCCGCCGGTTCCGGCCATTTCGTGAAGATGGTCCATAACGGCATCGAATACGGCATGATGCAGGCCTTCGCGGAAGGCTTCGACATCATGAAGAGCAAGAACGCGCCGCTCCTGCCCGAGGACCAGCGCTTCGACCTGAACATGGCCGACATCGCCGAAGTCTGGCGTCGTGGCAGCGTGGTCTCGTCCTGGCTGCTGGACCTGACGGCGGAAGCCCTGGCCAAGAACGCCTCGCTGTCCGAATTCACCGGCGAGGTCGCGGATTCCGGCGAAGGCCGCTGGACGCTGGAGGCCGCGATCGAGGAATCGGTGCCGGCGCCGGTCATCACCGCCTCGCTGTTCACGCGCTTCCGCTCGCGCACCGGCAACAATTACGCCGAGAAGATCCTCTCCGCCATGCGCTTCGGCTTCGGCGGGCATGTCGAGAAAAAGTAAGCTATTGCGTCAAAGACGGTAAAGTCGTGCCTGTGGAATGCATTCCACAGGCACGTATCGAAAGCGTGATCGTGTTGCGGGCCAATGATGAAGAGGCGGCCGACCTTCGTTCCTTTTTGAACCTTTTTGAAAAAAAGAACCGGAAAGCTCTGATTCGTTCATGCGTTTTCCGCCGATGCCTCGGAACGACCTCTCGATGCCCACAACACCGGATGGAAACAATACAGGGAAACGTCCCACATGGATGGAATCATCGCGTCCGCGTCCTCCGAGGTCGAAGGGAGCAGCCATCCGCCACGGCGCGCGCCACCATGCGCCTTCGTCATTTTCGGCGGCGGCGGTGACCTGACGAAGCGGCTGCTGGTGCCTGCCATCTACAATCTGGCCTGCGCCGGACTGCTGGATGACGCATTCTCGATCGTGGCCGTGGACTGGGCGGATCTGTCCGACGACGTGCTGCGCGCGCAGTTCCACGAGGCGTTGCAGGAGTTCGTGGCGCGGCGCGGCACGGCCGCCACCACGCTGCGTCCGGATATCTGGGCCTGGCTGTCGAGCCGGATTTCCTACCTGCGCGGATCGTTCGACGAGGCATCGACCTTCGCCAGCCTGGGCGAGCGGATCGGGTCGGGCAATGCCGTGTTCTATCTGGCCGTCGCGGCCCGCTTCTTCGGGTCCATCAGCGACCGGCTGGGCGAGTCCGGGCTGGTCGTGGAAACCGACGGCTCGTTCCGTCGTGTGATCGTCGAAAAGCCTTTCGGCCACGACCTTCACTCCGCGAAGGAACTCAATCGCCACCTGCTGGGCGTGCTGCGCGAGCGGCAGATCTATCGGATCGACCATTACCTGGGCAAGGAAACGGTCCAGAACATCCTGGCGCTGCGCTTTTCCAACGGGTTCTTCGAGCCGCTGTGGAATCGGCAGAATATCGACCACGTCCAGATCACGGCGGCCGAGACCGTGGGGGTGGAGCGGCGCGGCCGCTTCTACGAGGGCACGGGCGCCCTGCGCGACATGGTGCCCAACCATCTGATGCAGCTCCTGGCCATGACGGCGATGGAAGCCCCGGTTTCCTTCGACGCCGACGCGGTGCGCGACGAGAAATCCAAGGTGCTGAAGGCCGCGCATTGCGTGGGGGCCGACGACATGGTGCGCGGCCAGTATGTTGCCGGCATGCTGGGCGGCGAAGACGTGCCCGCCTATCGCGACGAGCCCGACGTGGCGCCGGATTCGCAGACCGAAACCTATGTGGCGATGAAACTGGCGGTCGATAACTGGCGCTGGGCGGGGGTGCCGTTCTACCTGCGCACCGGCAAGCGTCTGGCGGAACGCCGGACCGAGATCGCGATCCATTTCCGCCATGCGCCCTACGCGCTGTTCCGCGACACGCCGGTCGAGCGGCTGACGCCCAATATCATGACCATGCATATCCAGCCGACCGAAGGCGTGACCCTGCAATTCGGCGCCAAGGTGCCGGGCCCGACCGTGCGGCTGGGCGGCGTGCGGATGAAGTTCGATTATTCCGAATGGTTCAGCGACGGGCCCAGCACCGGCTACGAGACGCTGATCTATGATTGCCTGATCGGCGATGCGACCCTGTTCCAGCGCGCCGACAATATCGAAGCTGGCTGGCAGGTCGTACAGCCGGCGCTGGACTGGAGCGCGCGGGTGGGGGCGGCGCCGCTCTGCGCCTATGCCGCGGGCTCCTCCGGCCCTGTGGAGGCCGATGCGCTGCTGGCCCGCGACGGTCGCCACTGGCTGGCGCTGGGTAAATGAGCGCGCCCGGATCGACCGATCGTCCCGGCCCGTCCGGGCGTGTCCGGCTGGTGGTCTCGGACATCGACGGCACGCTGGTCACGCCCGACAAGCACCTTACGCCCGCGACGCTCGACGCGGCGCGGGCATTGCGCGCGGCGGGCATCGCGCTGTGCCTGGTCAGCAGCCGCGCGCCGCGCGGGATGGAGATGTTCCTCGGGCCGCTGGAAAACGACACGCCTTATGCCGGGCTGAATGGCGGGCTGGTGACGCGGGCGGACGGCACCATCCTGTCCCGACGCTCGCTGGCGCCCGACACGACGCGCGAGGCGGTGACGGCGTTGCGCGAGGACGAGGTGAGCGCCTGGCTGTTCATCGGCCGCGACTGGCTGCTGACCGATCCGCACGGCCCCTATGTGGCGCGCGAGCGCCAGACGGTGCAGACCGACCCGGTGGTGGTGCCCGATTTCTCCGGCCATTACCATGACGTGGGCAAGATCATGGGCGCGTCGAACGATTATCCGCTCCTGGCGCGGGTCGAGGCGCGGCTGGGCACCCTGCTGGCCGGACGTGCCAGCGTGCATCGCTCGTCGGATTATTACCTGGATATCACCCATCCGCAGGCCAACAAGGGCTATGCCGCCATGGAGTTGGCGCGCCTGATGGGGGTCGATATCGCCGAGGTGGCGTGCATCGGCGACATGAACAACGACGTGCCGATGCTCGACGAGGCCGGTGTCGCGATCGCGATGGGCAACGCGCCCGAGGTCGTGAAGGCGCACGCCCATTTCGTGACCGCTGCCAATACCGAGGACGGCTGGGCGCGGGCGATGCATGATCATGTCCTCCCGCGCGCCTGATTCGCGGGGCGCCGCCCCGCACCCCGCCAAGGGCGGTCGCCTTTGGCAACCAGTTGAACGACCAGGGGTGAAGGGGGCGACCGTCCCCTTCCGGGTTCGGGCAGAGCCCGGCCTTCCCTGAAGACGGAGGACGAGGGAAATGGGTACAGCCGACCAGATCCGGCTGGTGTTGGCCGATGTCGACGGAACCCTGGTCACGCGGGAGAAGATTCTGACCCCGCGCGCGATCCGCGCCGTGGAGCGGCTGCGTGCGCGGGGCATCCTGTTCACCATCACCAGCGGCCGTCCGCCGCTGGGCATGAAGATGGTGATCGATCCGCTGCGGATCGACCAGCCGATCGCCGGCTTCAATGGCGGCATGATCGTCAGGCCGGATTATTCGGTGATCGAATCCCACACGCTGACGCCGGAGGTGGCGCGCCGCACGCTGGAGATCCTGCGCGACCACAAGGTCGATCCCTGGGTCTATAACGGCAATGACTGGATCGTCGGCAACGCAGACGCCCCCCATGTGGCGCGCGAGCAATGGACGGTGAAATTCCCGCCCAAGGTCGCGGCCGATGTCGGTGCCGCGCTGGACCAGGTGGTCAAGATCACCGGCGTCTCCGACGATCTGGAATTGATGAAGCGGGTGGAGCACGATCTGCAACAGGCGCTGGGCGATGCGGCCTCCGCCGCGCGGTCGCAGCCTTATTATGTCGATGTCACCCATCACGATGCCAACAAGGGCGGGGTGGTGGCGGCGCTGGAGCGGCTGTTGGGGATTCCGGCGGCGCGGATCGCGACATTGGGCGACCAGCCCAATGATGTGCTGATGTTCCGCCCCAGCGGCCTGTCGATCGCGATGGGCCAGGCGTCGGACGAGGTCAAGGCGCAGGCCACGCACGTCACCACCTCGTCCGAGGAGGAAGGATTCGCGGTGGGGATCGAGCGTTATATTCTCGGAGAGGATTCGTAATGGATGGTCATGATGTCACGAGCGGCCAGGTGGTCGTGCTGGCCGATGGCGAGGCGATCGCCCGCCATATGGCCGAATGGCTGACCGAACAGGCATTGGCCAAGACGGACGGGCCGTTCGTGGTCGCGCTGTCCGGCGGGTCGACGCCCAAGCGGCTGTATGAAATCCTGGGCTCGGCGGACTATGCCACCCGCTTTCCGTGGGCGCGCACGCATCTGTTCTTCGGTGACGAGCGGTTCGTGCCGCCGTCCGATCCGGCCAGCAACTATGCCATGACGCAGGCGGCGCTGCTGTCGCATATCGCCATTCCGCCCGCCCAGGTGCATCCGATGCCCACCGAGGGCGACCCGGTGCAGGCCGCCGCGCGCTACCAGGCGGAATTACAGGCGCTCTACGGCGCGACGGATTTGCAGGCGGGCCGGCCGTTGTTCGACGTCGTGCTGCTGGGGCTGGGCGATAACGGCCATACCGCGTCGCTCTTCCCGCGCCAGCCGGTGTTGCAGGAACGCACGCTCTGGGTCTCGACCTGCGTGCCGGACGATGCGCCCCATACGCGCCTGACATTGACTTATCCGGCCATTCATTCCAGCCGGCATGTGGTCTTCATGCTGGCCGGGGCGGGCAAGCGCCAGGTCTTCGCCCGCGTGCGCGCCGGCGATCCGGTCGAACCGGCCAGCCACATCACCACCGAAGGCGACCTGACCTGGCTGGTGGACCAGGCCGCGGCTGGCGTATGACCGTCGCAGGATAAAAACAAGTGAACCGCCGGCGGGTCCGGCAGGTTCCGGAGAGGGAACAGGATGAGCGGTCAGAATTCCGACCCGACGGTCGAGCTGAAACGCAGGGCGGCCGAGGAGGCCGCGGCAATGGTGCAGGACGGCATGGCGGTGGGCCTGGGGACGGGCAGCACCGCGGCGCTGATGATCGAGGCGCTGGGCCGGCGCTGGGCGGAGGGGCTGCGTTTCGTCGCCATCCCGACCTCGGAACATTCGGCGGAGCAGGCGCGGGCGCTGGGCATTACGCTGGTCGATTTCGGCAGCCACGCGCAGCTCGACCTGGCCATCGACGGCGCGGACGAGGTCGAGCGCGGCTCGCTGGACCTGATCAAGGGCCTGGGGGGCGCTCTGTTGCGCGAAAAGATCGTGGCGGCGGCGGCGCGGCGCTTCGTCGTCATCGTCGACGAGGGCAAGCTGGTCGATCATCTGGGCAGTCGGTCGCCGGTGCCCGTCGAGGTCACGCCCTTCGGCTGGGAAAGCACGGCGCGGCAATTGGGCGAACTGGGCGCGCGGGTGGCGCTGCGCATCAAGCGGGATGGCGAGATGTTCATGACTGATGGCGGCAACCTGATCCTGGATTGCAGTTTCGGCCCGATCGCGGACCCGAAGGCGCTGGAAGCGGCGATCGGCGACATCGTCGGCGTGATCGAAAGCGGCCTGTTCGTCAGCCGCACCTCGGAAGTGGTCGTGGCCGGCCGCCAGGGCCTGACCCGTCTGGTGGCGGCATGAGCGCGGCGGGCGAGGGGCATCACGCGCCCCTGCCGGTGGCGGAGGGGATTCCCCCTCATGTCATCGTGCTGATGGGTGTGTCGGGCAGCGGCAAGACTTCGGTGGCCGAGGGCCTGCACAATCTGCTGGGCTGGCCGTATCAGGAGGGCGACCTGCTTCACCCCCAGGCCAATATCGACAAGATGCAGGCCGGCATCCCGCTGACTGACGAGGACCGGCAGCCGTGGCTGGAACGCTGCCATGCCTGGATCGCGCAGCGGCTGACCACCGGCGGCGGCGGTATCCTGACCTGTTCGGCACTCAAGCGCTCCTATCGCGATATCCTGCGCCAGGGATCGCAGAAGGTCGTCTTCGTCTACCTGGAGGTGCCGAAAGCGATCCTGGAGGTGCGGCTGTCCCGCCGCCAGGGGCACTATATGTCGCCCACGCTGCTGCCCAGCCAGCTCGCGACCCTGGAAGAGCCGACCCCCGACGAACACGCGCTGGTGGTGGATTGCGAGGGGCCGCCGGCCGAGGTGATCGCCCGCGTGCTCAGCCAGATTCGATACAGTCTTCTTGACCGCTGAGGGCTGATAATGCCTGCATGGGGGGATGACGCGCCCACCCGCTAGGTTGCTGCCGGCACGATTGGCGAAGATGGCGGCCGTCATGATGGCTGCCTCGACGCCATCCACCCCGGTGGCGGCGGGCACCAAGGCGTCGCCGGTCGTGCCACCGGCCGCGCGATCGGCCGCGTCGGCGATCGTCCCGTCGGGGCGCTGTGTGGCGCATGTCCTGTCGCTGCCCCTGCTGACGGGGGACGGCAGCCCCGGGGTTCCGGTGAGTTTCGACGGGATCGAGGGGATGGCGTTCCTGGGCCTGTCACAGGAATCGCTCGGGGTTTTCGAGCGCCCCGGCACGCATTACCCCCATGGCCGGCCGCTGACGGTGGAAACGGTGACCGGTACCGGCAAAACCGCCGAGACGGAGGTGGACGAGCTACGGCTGGACCGGGGCTCGGCGCACCATGTCCGGGCCGTGATCCTGGGCCAGATCGGCGACACGCGGGTGGCGGGCCGCCCGGTCCTGGGTGTGGTGGGCTACGATATCCTGGGCAACTACGATGTGCTGATGGATTTTCCCGGCCATACCGTCACCCTGTTCAAGGAGAGCGGTGCCCCGGCCTGCCCGCCGCTGCCGACGCTGCTGGGCGAGCGGACCTATGCCGCGCCGCTGCTGCCCGACGGGCGGGGCATGATGGTCATGCTCCAGGTGTCGATCGGCGGCGCGCCGCTCGGCATGCAGGCCGAACCCGCCTCCAACGCCTCGATCGTGCGGACCGCGGATGCCGCCGATATCGGGGTGACCGCCGCGACCCTGGCGGGCGATCCGCGCTCGCGCACCGATGCCGGAACGGCCATCATCGGCCGGCGGCACCGTTTCGATCATATCGTGATCGGTACCTGGCACGCCGACGCCCTGGCCGCCGACGTGACGGGCGCGCGCTTCAACATGCTGGGGATGGATTTCTTTCGCGGGCGTCGGGTGCTGTTCGCCTTCCCGACCGGCATGCTTTATTTTTCCGACACCCATCCGGCGGCTGGTGCCCCGGCATCGGCAGGCTTCAGCCTCGCCCAGTCGCGCCTCGCCGATGTCGCGGTTCAGGAGCAGGATGACGCCCCCGCCGCGCCCGGCCACTGACCGGCAGGGAAACTTCGGACCATGCGGACGTTGAAATACCAAGGATAACGAGGGAGTTGCCGATGCGTCCATTCGTCCACATCGCGCTGGGTGTCGCCCTGGGGTGCGTCGCCCTGACGGGATGCAAGAAGAAGCCCGAGACACTGGGCCAGAAGATCGATCGCCTGGGCGACAAGGTGCAGGATACCGTGGACCCGCCCAAGGGACCGGCCGAGAAGATCGGCCGCGATATCGACCGCGCCACGCACTGACGGGGGCGGGCGGCGCCCTTTACACGCCGGGGCAGGCTTTTTAGGAAAGGTTCCGCCTTTCCTCGCTCCGATCCATGGCCGCCATGTCCCGCCCGTCCGCCGACGCTTCCGCCGCCCTGCGCCATTCGCTGTTCGAGGACGCCTATGCCCTCGTGATCGGCTGTTCGCTGATCGTGCTGGGCCTGGCCTGCCTGCATCGTGCCGGGCTGGTCACCGGCGGCGTGGCCGGGGTGGCGCTGCTGCTGTCCTATATCCTGCCGCTGTCGGCCGGCACGCTGTTCACACTGATCAATATCCCGTTCCTCATCTTCGCCAGCCGCACGATGGGGTGGGCCTTCACGGTCAAGACCTTCCTGGTCAGCAGCAGCATCACCCTGTTCGCGCTACTGTTCCCCCATATCATGACGCTCGGTTTCATCGCGCCTCTCTGGGCCGCCTTCTTCGGCGGCACCGTCATCGGCATGGGCATCCTGTCCCTCGCCCGCCACCAGGCCGGCGTCGGTGGCACGGGCGTCGTCACGCTGTGGCTCTACAAGCACCGGGGCTGGAACGTCGGCAAGGTTCAACTGGCCATCGACTGCTTCATCCTGACCATGTCGACGCTGGCGATCGACCTGCCCCATGTCGGCCTTTCCGCCATCAGCGCGGTCGCGATCAGTGGCGTGGTTGCCACCTTCCATCGGCCAGGTCGCTATACCGGCTACTGAATAGCTGCCGTCACCGCGCCGCGCATGACCTGATTCCACAGCGCCGTCAGCGCGGGATAATGCAGCGATGCCGAATCCGGGCGGTGCAGCCTGTTCGTCAGCAGCACGACGGACAGGTTTAGCGCCGGGGCAAACATGAATTGCGTCCCGGTAAACCCGGAATGACCGAAGATCGGCGTCGTCACGCCATCAATCTGGATTTTTCGGAAACCGAGAGCCTGTTTCGCATCGAACGGAGTCTGCTCGAAACGGGCCAGCACCGCTGGCGAGGCGAGCCGCCAGTTGCCGTAGCAGCCGCCGTTCAGCAGAGTCTGCAAATAATGGGCCAGGTCGAGCGCGGTCGAAAACACCCCCGCATGTCCCGCCACGCCGTCCCAGCCCAGCCAGCTATTGGCGTCGTTGACCTGCCCGACGAGAAAATCCGTGCGATAGGCCACGGGGCCGGCGCGGTCGGGGGGGAACATGATGGGGAAAGGCTTGCCGGTTTCGGCCATCCGCCGCTGATAGGCATCCCCCTGGGAGGTCGCGGCGATGCGCGGGGCAAGCGCCGGAGAGGGCAGATAGCCCGTATCGGGCATCTTCTGCGGCAGATACAGTTCCTTGCGGACATAGGCGTCCAGCGGCATGCCGCTCACGCGCGACACGATCGCCCCCAGGATCATGAAGCCGAGATCGGAATACGCCCAGCGCTCGCCGATTCCGTAGCGGCGTGGAAGTCGCGCCAGAAACGGCAGCACGCTGCCCGTCGCATCCCGGTGCAGCCATGTGGGCTGCCACTCCCACAAGCCGGCGCGGTGCGTCAGAAGCTGCTCGACGGTCATCGCCGCCTTGTCCGTTCCGGCGAAGACCGGCAGCAGCCGGCCCAGCCGGTCGTCCAGATGCAGGCGGTTCTGGTCGACAAGATGCAGGATCGCGGCGGTCGTCGCCTCCATCTTGGAAACGGAAGCCATGTCGAAGATCTCGTCCGTCCGCATCGGACGCGGCGGGGCAAGGGGCGCCACGCGCCCGTCCTTGCCGACGACGAGGTCCTGCGCGTTCCCGAATGCCGCGAGGTGCGCGACATGACCGTCATGGGCGATGAGGATGACGGCGCCGGGATAGAGCCCGTCCGGGCCGAGACCCTGCCGGATTGCCTGATCGATGCCGGCGAACCTGCCGTCGTCGCCACCAGCCGGCATGCTGTCCAGTATCCCGCAGGCTTCCGGCGCGGACGCGGCCAGGCAGGTGGCATGGCCGGCAGCAGCCAGGGCAATGCCGACGAAGATCCCGAGCCGTCGCATACCGTTCACCCCCGCCATGTATCAGAACCCGGCCGTCACGGAGACCACGCCGGCGAATCCGCCGCCAACGTAGTAGAGCGGGGTCTGGGCGGCAATGGCGCTGCCACGGACACCCGTCGTCTTTTTCGCGTTTCCGACAAGGCTCGATGCGCCCGACAGATAACCGCTGTTGCCCAGGTTGACCAGGTTGAGCTGGATCTGCGGATGTTTGATGAAATGATAGCTCGGAAAGCGATATCCGGCCGTTACGTTCGCGGTCATGTACGACGGGATCTTCTGGTCGTTCATGAATGTCGTGTATTGAGAGCCGACATAGTTCAGGGCAAAATTGCCGAACACGCTGCCATTGTCGTAGGAAAGCCCGATCGCGCCGGAAAATTCCGGCGTATTGACCGCCGTCTTGCCCCGCGTCGCGAGAAAATCGCCGCCGGCGGGAAGGTTGTTGTCGATCGTGGCATGCAGATACTGCCCGGACAGATACGGGCTGAAATGATGCCAGGGACGCAGGCCCAGTTCCAGCGTGGCGCCCCTGGAGGTCTGGCCGCCGGCATTGATGGATGCCGTGGTGGCGACCCCGTTGAGATAGACCGTCGAACTGAGCTGCCGGTTCGTCAGATTGTAGTTGAAGAGCGCGAGCGAGACGTTCACCAGGCCATAATGCCGATAGCCGATTTCCTCGCCGATCGAATATTCGGGGGCGAGGTTGGTCGCGCGGCTGTGGGCGAGCACGCCCGTCGTCGTGCTGAAGTAATCGGCCATCGTCAGGATGGAGGACGGCGCGCGGAAGGCCGTCGTCCCGTTGATATAGATCTGGTCATGCGGCGTGATTTTGAAGCGCGCGGCAAACTGCGGCAGCGGTTCGGCATAATTCGCGGTCGTCTTGTAGTGCGCCCCGGGAATCAACTGGGTCGACATGCGCGAGACCATCGCTTCCTTGAAGCCCGCCTCGATCATAAGCCTGTCGTCAAATGCCCTGACCTGGTCGTGAATGAAGATCGAATTCGTCTGCTGGACGAAATTGATGTTGTATCGCGACAGCGGAATGCCGGCCGCGGTATAGATCGGATAATCGCCGATCATCGAGGCGACGTTCCCATTCTCGTCCGCCTGGCCGTAAAACGAGTGCTCCTGCTGGGTGTAGTAGGAATACCAGTATCCGATCGAGAGGGTATTGTGCTTCGTCGTCCAGTGCAGCGCCGCGTTCAAGCCGCTATGCTGCTCGTGGAATGTGTCGATCGCCGCGGCAATGATCGATTTTGCCGTCGATCCGACCTGAAGCGGGCCGGTATCCTGGTTGCCGACATAGCTGTTGGCCGTGCCCAATGTGGTGCCGCCATCTCCGTATCCCCAGAAATAGGTGTAATAGGGCGTGGCATCGGCAGTGAGCGTATCCGCGAGGCGGACATGGAGCGGTGCGCCAAGGATCAGGGAATTCCGCTGGTTTTCCTCGAAGCGATAGTAGGATGCGCCGCCGGTCCGGAAGCTGGCTGCATAATTGGCTTTCGTCCCCAGCGCCTTCCACTGCGCCAGAGACGGCGTTTGCAGATAATAGCCCGTCGGACTGTTATAGGACAGGACGAACGATGTCCGGTTGTCCTTCCCCCACTCCTTCAGCACCTTGGCATCGACATGGTATCGGGTCATGCGGCCGGGGCCGCGCCAGTTATCGGCGCTTTCATACGAAAAGGAAGCAAACGCCTTGACGCCGCTATGGCCGATCTCGCCGCTGTCGACCCTGCCGAATTCGCGATTCAGACCATAGGACCCATAGGCCAGGTTGATCAGGCCGCCGGAATGCTGCGACGGATCGCGCAAGGTTTCGGAGAGCTGGCCGCCGACGGCGTTGTAGAGCGGCGCCGAGATATCCGCCGACCCCTGCGCGAGACTGAGGCTCTGGATATTTTCGTTATCCGCCGTCGTGCTCGTGAAAATGAAGAAGTTCAGCGGGTCGGCGGCCGGGATGCCCTCATATGTATAGCCCAGCTCGAACTGCGTGAGCCCGCGAACCGACAGGCCGGCCTGCTGATCGCTCGTGCCGAGCGGATCGCCGCTGCTGGTGACGACTCCGGGCAAGCTCGCCATCATCGTCAGCGGGCTGCTGGTCGGGCTCTGCTTGGCGATGAAGTCCCGCGTCAGGCCGCTGATGGATTTGGCGGCCGTCTGCTCCGGCATCAGGCCGCCGCCCGGGGTCGAACCCGTGACGCCGGTTGCGGTCTGGATCGCCGCATGGACATTGATCTCTTCCGGAGACGATTGCGCCACGTCCGGCGATTTCCGTCGTGGCGGCAATGCGGCGGACCCGGGCGCCGGCAGCGTGCCGTGTCCGGTGACCGGCGTCCGCGCGTGGTGAACAGGACGCGACGCGGCCTTCCGATGGGCGAAAACCGGTGCCGCTTCCGCCCTGCCCACCTGGAGCGCCATCAGGGAAACCGATGCAAGAATCCAGCAAATGCGATGACGCATCAGATAGTCACTCCTGTCTTCAGGGAGGGGCGGCAGGCCAACCGAAACGTTCCGGCCGCGCCCGTCTTCGCGCAACGTACAAGTCCAATTTAATACCAAACTAAACCGCACACAAGGCATTCCGCTATCGAATCAGATGTGGATTCTTAATTTTTGGGCAACTATGTGAAGATCACCCGGATTTGTGGTGTGTCTTCAGACAATGAAGCCCACACAAGGTATTGATATGGTATTATAAAAGCGTTACATTGGCGCAATGCGAAGGCGCGCCCGCGCGTCGCGTTTTTCGGGGCTATCGGGGTTGCGATGGACATCATGACGACCGAACAGCTTTTCCGCGCTCTGACGCCCGATCCGGATGACCGCAAGCCGCTATATCTCCAGGTCGGCGACAGGCTGCGGGACCTGATTGCCGGCGGCACCCTGCGCCTGGGCGACGCCATCCCCCCCGAGCGGGAACTGGCTGAAATGACCGGCGTGTCCCGCGTGACCATCCGCAAGGCGCTGGGTCAACTGGTCGAGGCGGGCATCCTGAACCAGAAGCCCGGCGCCGGCACATTCGTGGCCGGGCGGATCGAGCAGCCGCTTTCCATCCTGCTCGGCTTTTCGGAAGACATGCGGGCGCGGGGTTATGAGCCCGGCTCGATCTGGCTCGACAAATGCGTCGCCAGGGCGAATTCGGACGAGGCGATGGCACTCGGGATCGCCCCCGGAAACCGCGTCATTCGCCTGAAACGCATCCGCACCGCCAACGGCCAGCCCATGGCGATCGAGGCCGCGGTGATTTCGCAATCCTATCTGCCCGCCCCGGACGCGGTCGGGGATTCGTTTTACGACGCCCTGAAAACCCGCGACCTGCTGCCGGTCCGGGCGTTGCAGCGCATACGCGCCCGCCTCGCCACGTCCCGTGAGCGGGACCTGCTGCGGCTCGACAGCCCGGACGCGGTGCTGGAAATCGAAAGACGGTCCTTTCTCGCCGATGGAAGAGTCCTTGAGGTGACATTCTCGTCCTATCGCGCCGATCTCTACGATTTCGTCGTCGAATTGCGCCACGCGGGAGAGCCGTGATGGCCAGGATGTTGACCGTCATCGGCCTGATGAGCGGCACGTCGCTGGACGGCGTGGACGCCGCCGCCATCCGCACGGATGGCGAACGGGTGGAACGCTGCGGCCAGGGTGTGAGCCTTGCCTATTCACCCGCGCTGCGGGCCCGGGCTCGCGCGCTGCTCGACCGGGCAGTCTCGCTTCCCGCCGACGATCCCGAACTCCTGTCGGTCGAGCGGGAGATCACGCTGCGGCATGTCGAGGCGGTGCGGCATCTGGGCAGCCTCGTCTCCGGCGTGGCGCTTGTCGGGTTCCACGGCCAGACGATCCTCCACGCGCCGGCCGAGCGGCGCACATGGCAGATCGGCGACGCGGCGCTGCTGTCGCGCGAAACCGGCCTGCCCGTGATCCATGACTTCCGTGGCGCCGACGTCGCGGCCGGAGGAGAGGGCGCGCCGCTCGCGCCGTGGTTCCATGCCGCCCTGATGCGCGATATGGCCGGTCCGCTCGCCGTCCTCAATATCGGCGGCGTGGCCAACGTGACGTTCATCGACGCCGATGGCGGCATCCTGGCCTGCGATACCGGACCCGGCAACGCCCTGCTCGACGACTGGGCGTTCAGCCATACCGGAATCGCCTGCGACATCGACGGCCGGCTTGCCCGCGCCGGAACGATCGACCATGCCCGGCTCGAACGGATGCTCGCCGACCCGTATTTCGCCCGTCCGGCCCCGAAATCGCTGGACCGCCTGACATTCGCCTCCGCCTTGCGGATCGTCGCCGGATGCACCCCGGAGGATGGCGCCGCGACGCTCGCGGCCTTCACCGTCGAGGCGGTGCGCCGCACGGCGCTGCCCGCGCCGCCGCGGCACTGGTATGTCTGCGGCGGCGGCCGTCACAATCCGGTCATCATGGAGGGTCTGGCGCGCGCGCTCCAGGCGCCGGTCGACCCGATCGAGGCGACCGGCCGCGATGGCGACATGATCGAGGCCGAATGTTTCGGCTTTCTCGCGGTGCGCGCCTTGCGGCGCCTGCCGCTTTCCGCCCCCGCCATCACCGGCGGTCCGGCGTGCCTGTCCGGCGGGCGCCTGACCTGCTCGGCGCTTTCCCCAATCCCGGACTGGCTCCGCGACATATCGGACAACACCCGGCGAGACGGGTGATCGCTGCCCTCGACCAAAAGCGCTTCCGGCGCCGCCGGACCCGGCTTACCAGCCGGCGTTATACTGTCCCATGCCAGGGTCCCAGTTGCCCCAGGCAGGGTTCCAGGCCGGGTTCCACCCGCCCCAGCCGGGGCCGGTCATCGGGCCCCATGCGTTCCAGTTCCATGTGGCGTCCTGGTATTCCGTCGCCGTCATCTGCTGCTCGTCGGCCAGCATCTTCTGCTGGCGATAGCTCTGGTAATTGTCGTAGGCGGCCTGGTCGCCGACATACAGGCAATCGCAGACCGTCGGGTCGGCATACACGTAGAACACGGCGTTGCCATGCGTCCGGCGGACGAAATGATGCGGCGGAAGGCGATTCAGCATGGCCTGCTGCTGCTGTGACGTGGCGGGTTTCAGGGCAAAGCCCGCCGCGGCCAGATGGTCCTCCTTCTGCGCGATCCGCTCGGCGGTCGTGGCACAGGATGGCAGGCAGGCCACCATGCCCACGACGGCAAGGGCACGCATCGGCACGCGGTTCCACACATTCATTCCCGTTCGCTCCCCGTTCGTGGCAATGTTTTGAAATATTTTAATCAATATTCCGGCCGACGCCACCCCTGTTCTGGCAATCGAGGGGCAGGAGGCAGGCCTCGTGCCAGGGCGTCCGTTCAGGGCCGATGCAGCATCGGCCCCAACGCGGCCCCGCCAAACAGATGAACATGGAAATGCGGCACTTCCTGCCCCGCCGTGACCCCCATGTTGGCCAGCAGGCGGTATCCGCTATCTTCCAGCCCCAGCAATGCCGCCACATGCCCGACCGCGCGGGTAAAGCCCGCAATCTCGGCCTCGCCGGCCGTCTGGCTGAAATCGGCGAAGGAGACATAAGGCCCTTTGGGGATCACCAGCACATGGACCGGCGCCTGGGGCGCGATGTCGTGGAACGCCAGCGCATATTCGTTCTCAAAGACCCTGCGGCACGGGATTTCCCCGCGCAGGATCTTGGCAAAGACGTTCTGCGGATCGTACGGACCCCGTCCGGAAACGGCCATGGACATGCCTCCTTGCGTTTACACCGCCAGCGGGTCGCGGGGGCGGCTGGCCTTTTCGGCGATGCCGCTGGTGCCCTCGCGGCGCGTCAGTTCGGCCCATACATCCGACGGATGGATGCCGGCATCAACCCACATGACGATCAGGTGGTACAGCACGTCGGCACTTTCGCCGACCAGTTCCTCGGTATTGCCGGCGACGGCCTCGATCAGGCATTCGACCGCTTCCTCGCCGAATTTCTGCGCGATCTTGCGCCGGCCGCGCGACAGCAGGCGCGCCGAATGGCTGACGGTCGGATCGGTGCCCTGACGCGAGACGACGACATTGAACAGCCGGTCCAGGATCTCCGCCGTTGCCGCCGGCTCGGCGGGCAGGGTGGGGGCGGCTTTCACGACGGCGGCGGGGGCGGCCTTCTTCCGGGCCGTCTTCTTGGTGACCCCCTTCTTGCCGGCGGCCTTGGTGTCGGGGTTCTTGCGCGTGATCTTGGGGATTTTTGGCATCGGGCCCTCGCTTGGGTATCTGCGCCGTTCAGGATCTGGCGGCGGGCGTGCGGCGAACCGGCAGGCCGGCATCGGCCAGGGCCTGCTTGACCTGCGGGATGGTGAACTGGCCGAAATGGAACACGCTGGCGGCCAGCAGGCCGGTGGCGCCGGCCCGCGCGCCCTCGACGAAATGCGCCAGCGTGCCGACGCCGCCCGAGGCCACGACCGGCACCCGCACCGCGCCGCAGGCGGCGCGCAGCAGATCCAGGTCGAAGCCGCTGCGCGTGCCGTCGCGGTCCATGCTGGTCAGCAGGATCTCGCCGGCACCGCGCTCGACCACTTCGCGGCACCAGTCGATGGCGTTGCGGCCGGTGGGGGTGCGGCCGCCATGGGTATAGACCTCCCACGACCCATGGCCGTCCGAGCGGGCATCGACACCCACGACCACGCACTGGCTGCCGAATTTGCGCGCGGCCTCGTTGACCAGGTCGGGGCGGCCGACGGCGGCGGAATTCATCGCGCATTTGTCCGCGCCGGCCAGCAGCAGGCGGCGCATGTCGTCCGTGGCGCGCACGCCGCCGCCCACGGTCAGCGGCAGGAAGATCTTCTCCGCCGTGCGGTTGACCACGTCCAGGATCGTGTCGCGGTTCTCGTGGCTGGCGGTGATGTCCAGAAAGGTCAGTTCATCGGCGCCGGCGGCGTCATAGACCGCCGCCTGCTCCACCGGGTCGCCCGCGTCGCGCAGCGAGACGAAATTGACCCCCTTCACCACCCGTCCGTTCTTCACGTCCAGGCAGGGAATGACCCGCAGCTTCAGCATCAGGACAGGATCCGCAGCGCATCGGCCGGGTCCACCCGTCCGTCATACAGCGCGCGGCCGACGATCACGCCCTCGATCCCCGGCGCGGTGACGGTGGCGGCCCGGAGCGCGCGCAGATGCTCGACATCGCCCACACCGCCGCTGGCGATGACCGGGATCGACAGGCTGTCCGCCAGTTCGGCGGTCTGGGGAATGTCGATGCCCGTCAGCATGCCGTCGCGGCTGATCTCGGTGAAGATGATTGCGGCAACGCCCACATCCTCCATCCGGCGGCCCAGGTCGATGGCCCTCATGTCCGAGGTCTCGGCCCAGCCCTCGGTCGCCACCTGTCCCGACCGCGCATCGATGCCGGCGACGATCCGGCCGGGGAAGGCGCGGCAGGCGGAGCGGACCAGTTCGGGGTTCTTCACCGCCACGCTGCCCAGGATCACGCGGGTGATTCCGGCGGCCAGCCAGCGTTCGATACTGTCCAGGTCGCGCAACCCGCCTCCCAACTGCACCGGCACCGTGGCATTGGCGATGATGGCTTCGATCGCCGCCCGATTGGCCGATCTTCCGGCGAAGGCGCCGTTCAGATCGACCACATGCAGCCAGCCGCATCCGGCCGCGATCCACGCGCGGGCCTGCGCGCCCGGGTCGTCGGAATAGACGGTGGCGTCATCCATCTCCCCCCGGCGCAGGCGCACGCAGGCACCGTCCTTCAGGTCGATGGCGGGATAGAGGGTCAGGCTGTGGCCGGTCACGCTGGCGGGTCCTGTGGCGGGAATGGGAACGGAAGCCGCCTGCGGGTGGGCGGGCACCACCCGCTCATTATCCTGTAGACGCTTGGTGAAGAACAGGCCCCGCATCGTCCGCCCGTCGGCGCGGGCATAGCTGGGATGGGTGCCCCATTGATAGAAGCCGAAGGTGCGGAACAGCCGGATCGCGGCCTCCTGCGTCTCGCGCACATCCAGGTTCAGGATCTGATAGCCCATCGCCCGCGCGCATTGCTCGGCCTCCAGCAGCAGCAGCCGGCCGAGCCCGTGCCCCCTGGCATAGGGCGCGACATACAGATGCATCAGCGTGGCGCTCATCGCCTGCGCTTCGTTGTTGCGCGGCGGGCGAACCAGTTGGGCGGCGCCGACGATGATGCCGTCCAGCCGCGCCACGAACAGCATGCGTTCCGGCACCATCAGCAGGCCGCGGAAATACCGCTCCATCGCCTGGCGGCCCGGCACGTTCAGCCAGCCGAACCCGCCGCCATCCAGGATCGCGGCGTCGGTGGCCTCGCACAGCGCCTGGATATCGTCCTCCGTCAGGGACTGGACCCGTTCGCTGCGCGGCTGGTCCCCGGTGGATCTGCCGATGCCGCTCATGCCGGGGCTCCTTCACGGGCCGGAGCCCAGCGCAGAAAATTCGACAGGATTCGCAGGCCGACCGTCTGGCTCTTCTCGACATGGAACTGCGTGCCGGCGCGGTTGCCACGGGCCACGATCGCCGGCACGGCCCCGCCATACTCGGTGGTCGCCACCAGTTCGTCCGGCACGCCATGGCGCAAGGCATAGGAATGGACGAAATAGCCGTGGGCGTCCGCGTCCAACCCGTCGGTCAGCGGATGCGCGCCCGGCGTGAAGTCGAGCCGGTTCCACCCCATCTGCGGCAGGCGCAGCCCCGGCGCCTCCATCGGCGCGATCTCGCCCGCGATCCAGCCGAAACCGGGGGTGACGGCATGTTCCAGCCCGCGTTCGGCCATCAACTGCATGCCCACGCAGATCCCCAGGAAGGGTGTCCCCGCATCCGTCGCGTCGATGATGGCCGCGCGCAGCCCCGGCACGGCCTCCAGCCCGGCGGCGCAGTCGGCGAAGGCGCCCTGCCCGGGCAGTACGATCCGGTCCGCCGCGCGCACCGCGCGTGGATCGGCCGAGATCGTCACCTCGGCGTCGATGCCGCTATCCGCCGCCGCGCGCGTCAAAGCCCGCGCGGCCGATGCCAGGTTGCCGCCATTATAATCGATGACGACGATGGAACGCGTCGCGGCCGTCATGCCGATGCCTCCGCCGTCTCGCCGCGCGTGCGCGCAAGCGTGGGATTGCGCTCCAGCAGGCGCAGCAGCGCGGCCTCGCGGCCCTGGGCCACGACCACCGGGCCGGCGGCCAGGCCGTTCAGGCGCAATTCCCATTCCCTGATATCGGCGGCGCACAGGCCCAGCAGCAGATGCAGCCCGATCCAGAACGGCGGGACCGGCAGATGGAGCGCGGCGACCGCGCCCAGCAGGATCAGGCTGGCGGCGCCCGCCAGCAGCCCGGCGATCCAGCTTCCCTGGATCACCAGCCCCAGCCAGCCCAGCAGCAGCACGCGCCAGGACAGGCGTTCGGCCACCAAAATGGGCGGCCGCCGGCCGTCGCTCCGAAACCAGGAGGAATAGGTCGTCACAGCACGCCTTTGGTCGAGGGAATGCTTCCGGCCGCGCGCGGGTCGGGCTCCGCCGCCATGCGCAACGCCCGGGCCGCCGCCTTGAACGAGGCCTCGGCGATATGGTGGCAGTTCCGCCCGGCCTTCTGCGTGACGTGCAGCGTCAGCAGGGCGCTCATGGCGAAGGCGCGGAAGAATTCCTCGAACAGCTCGGTATCCATCTCGCCGATCTTGTCGCGGGTGAAATCCACCGACCAGGCCAGGAAGGGGCGGCCGGAGATATCCACCACCACTTCGCTCAGCGCCTCGTCCAGCGGCACCAGCGCGTGGCCGAACCGGCGGATGCCCCGCTTGTCGCCGATCGCGCGGACAAAGGCCTGCCCCAGCGCGATGCCGGTATCCTCGGTGGTGTGATGGAAGTCGATATGCAGGTCGCCCTTGGCCTCGATCTCCAGATCGAACAGGCCATGGCGGGCCAGCGCGGTCAGCATATGATCGAAAAAACCGATTCCGGTGGCGATCCGGGACTGGCCGGTGCCGTCCAGATCCAGCCGGAGGGTGATGTCGGTCTCGCTGGTGACGCGATGAATCGTGGCTGTGCGGGCAGTATCCATGCCCGTTCTCCTACAGGACGGGGCCGCGTTAGGCCACTCTCCTGTCTGTGTGGAGTCTGCGTCCCCCGGGCGTCCCGCGCCAGGGGTGGCGGATATTGGCTTCCCCCTCCTTCTGCGGCATGGTGCCGGCCAGGGCCGCGCGACCGCTGCCGGGGCCCCAGACCGAAAGGAGCCCCGCCATGGCCGCGCTCGACAGCCTGCTGTCCCGCTCATCGACCGACGCCCTGTCCGAACCCGCGCCCGAGGGATCGGTGCTGGAGGATATCCTTTCCACCGCGATGCGCGCGCCCGACCATGGCCGCCTGCGGCCGTGGCGCTATGTGCTGATCCGCGGTGAGGCCCGGCCGAAACTGGCGGCACTCGTGGTGGCCGGCATGCTGGCGCGGGACCCGAACGTACCGGCCGAGAAGATCGAAAAGCGCCGCAGTCGCTTCTCCACCATGCCATTGACCATCGCCCTGGGCATGCATCTGCGCCCCGAGGACAAGATCCCGCTGATCGAGCAGGAAATGGCGGTGGCGGCGGCGGCGATGAACGTCCTCAATGCCCTGCATGCGACCGGCTTCGGCGGCGTCTGGGTGACCGGCGACATGGCCGTCGACCCCGCGCTGGCCGCCGCCCTCGGCTTCCCGGCGCCGCACCGGCTGGCGGGCTTCCTGTTCGTCGGCACGCCGGAGCGGAACCGGGCGGCGCCGGCGCGCCGGCCGGTGGAAGGATACGTGGCGGAATGGCACGGCGCGCCCGTTACCTTCGGGGCGGACAAGGCCTAGCATGCGGGAGGGCGACATGCGCAGCGACGTTACGATCATCGGCGGCGGTCCCGCCGGCCTGGCCACCGCCCTGTCGCTGGAAAGCGCCGGCCTGTCGGTCACCGTGCTGGAACGCGCGTCCCAGGCCGTGCTGGCCGAACCCGCCTTCGACGGGCGGGAAATCGCCCTGACCCATCATTCGGTCTCGCTGCTGCGCAATGCCGGGGCCTGGGCACGCATCCCGCCGGTGGGCATTTCCCCCCTGCGCGAAGCGCGGGTGGAAACCGGACGGCACAATCATCCGCTGACCTTCGATACCAACGGCCAGGGCGTCGAGGCGCTGGGCTATCTGGTCTCCAACCACCTGATCCGCCGGGCCTTGTATGAAGAGGCCGCGTCCCGTCCCGGCATCACCCTGCGTGCCGGCGTCGCGACCCGCCGCGTGCGCGACGAGGGCGATAGCGTCACCGTGCTGGCCGAAGGGGGCGACGTCACGTCGCGCCTGGCCATCGCGGCCGATGGCCGGTTTTCCGAAATCCGCCGCCTGCAAGGCATCGGCGCGATCATCCATGATTTCCATCGATCGATGCTGGTCTGCCGCATGGCGCACGAATCGCCGCACCATCATGTGGCGATCCAATGGTTCGATGACGGGCAGACCATCGCGCTGCTGCCCGTCAATGGGGGTGCCTCCTCGCTGGTCCTGACCCTGCCGCCCGAGCAGATCGAGGCGCTGCGAACGATGGAGCGCGATCACTTCAATGAGCAGATCATGGCCCGCATCGGCAATCGGCTGGGCATGATGCGGCTGGTCAGCACGCGCCACGTCTACCCCCTGCGGGCGGTCTATGCGCATCGCTTCGCGGCGCGGCGCTTCGCGCTGATCGGTGACGCGGCGGTGGGCATGCATCCGATCACGGCGCACGGCTTCAATCTGGGTCTCAAGGGTCAGGATATCCTCGCCCAGGAAATCGCGGCCGGAATGGCGCGCGACGGCGATCCTGGGTCGGCGGCGGCATTGCGGCGCTTTTCCATCCGTCACCGTCTGTCCACGGCCCCACTGTTTGGTGCGACCAACGGGATTGCGAGCTTGTATACGCGCGACGGCTCTCCCTTTCGTGCGGTTCGTCGTGCTGGTTTGCGTGCGGCGGATTCTCTGTCTCCGTTCAAGGCTGTGGTGACGAACCTGCTGATTGACCGTGGGAAAGTGGCGTGAAACTGCCGTTTTCTGATTTGCGGGTCAGAAAAAAGGTTATGCGGGTCTTTTTCTCTGTTGACGGTGTTTGGGGTGGGGTGTAGATCGCTGTTCACCGCCGGGGCTGCTGTTCTTGACCTGGTGGCCTGGCTCTGCTAGTTTCTTTGGCCCTGTTGGGGGTGGATGAGATTAGAAGATGTTCATTGACAATAGAATCTGGAATGGAAGGGATATGTTGGCGGCGTTCTGATGGCCTGCGAAGAGTAGGTTTGTTAGGGTTTGGTTGATCTGGGTTTAGCCTGGGTTTG
>NZ_JABEQJ010000012.1 GCF_014174255.1 Gluconacetobacter sacchari | reverse complement strand
TATTTGGGGAACGATCGTCCTGGCGGGGGCATGCCCCCGCCAGGACGATCCTCGGTCAAACTGGGGAAATTTCAGCCAGCCGTTTTGGGGAGATTACATCCAGCACTGACAGTTTTAACCGATTGGCTGTCGATAATGCCCACCGAAGGTGTCGCGCCTCGCCCGTCCTGCTCACGCGACAGGATCACGAGAATATGGTTCATGGCCTCCCATCGGCCCTCGCGGATCCAACGGTAGAAATAGCCCTGCACGGTCGTGAAAGCGGGAAAGTGGCGCGGCAATTGTTGCCACTGGCAGCCCGTGGTGACGATATAGAGGATCGCCTCCATGACGCGGCGCAAATCCGTACGTCGTGGCCTTCCCAGTCGCTTCCTCTCGGGCATCCGTGGCGCAATCAGCGCCCATTCCGCGTCGCGCAGGTCGCTTGCATACTCCAGATCCTCCCGGCGATACTGCGCTCGGGTAATTTCAGTCCAAGCCATCTGGATCTCATCAGGTTCTCGCAAAACCCATGGATCATAATCTGCTGAAATCACTCAACTCATTTCCGGTCAGACACTGAGGCCGACGGATCGGATGGTGCCTAGCAGGGCGAGGAGGTTGTTCCATGCGGTGCAGGCGGCGTCGATGATGTGGTCGACGTTGTCGAACACGGTGTTGGACAGCCAGTTGGCGCGCAAGAACTGCCAGAGGTTCTTGACCGGGTTCAGCTCCGGGGCGCGCGAGGGCAGGAAGATCAGGCTATTGAGTTCCACTGAGGATTGACCCGTTTGGGTTGGTAATTTCCGCCGAGAATTGACCCGTGTCTGACACTGCCCTGGCGCAACTGGCCGGGGGTAACGGGGGTGATCGACATGGAGTTATTGAGTGTGGTCTGCCGGTGGCATTGCCGGGATCATCTTCCGATCCGCGAGATCGAGCGCCGGACGGGGCTGTCGCGCAATACGATCCGGAAATATCTCCGGGCGGAAACGGTCGAGCCGAGTTTCAAGGTTTCGGCCCGTCCGAGCCGGCTTGATCCGTTTGTCGACACGCTACGGGGCTGGCTTGCCCAGGAGGCGGGGCGATCGCGCAAGCAGCGGCTTACGGGACGGCGGTTGCACGCGGATCTCGTGACCCTGGGCTATGACGGCTCGTATGGACGGGTTGCGGCCTTTATCCGGCAATGGAAGGCCAAGCAGCAAAGAGTGCTGCAGACGACAGGACGCGGGACATTCGTTCCCTTGCGCTTTCAGCCCGGAGAGGCCTTCCAGTTCGACTAGGACGAGGACTGGGCCGTCATCGGCGGTCGGCGGGGCAAGCTGCAAGTCGCCCATACCAAATTGTCTCATAGCCGAGCATTCATTCTGCGGGCGTATCCGCCACAGACGCACGAAATGCTATTCGACGCGCTGGCGGAAGCCTCTCGTCGAACATACCAAACGCGTCTCGCCGACCTGTCTCGTGCAGTTCGAGAGCAATCGCACCAGCGTGCCGGCCTCTTTTGCCAGTCGACCCGTCAAGCCTGCGCGTCTACCCTGAGCGACTGGTGATGGCCGCGGAAGGACATATCCTGTGTGAGCACGGCCGGATCGTCGAGCGAGCCCACGGCGTGCCGGGTCGCACGGTTTATGACTGGCGGCATTATCTCGCGGTGATCCAGCGCAAGCCGGGCGCGCTGCGCAACGGGGCGCCGTTTGCCGAATTGCCCGAGGCATTCCGGACGCTGCAAACCCATCTCCTGAAGCGACCAGGGGGCGACTGGGAGATGGTCGAGATCCTCGCCCTTGTCCTGCAGCATGACGAGCAGGCGGTGTTATGCGCCACTGAACTGGCGCTTGAAGACGGCGTGCCCACCAAAACCCACGTCCTCGATACGTTGCACCGTCTGACGGACGCGAAGAACACGAAAACGTCCCGGCTCGACGCACCTCAGGCCCTGGTGCTCGAGCGCGAGCCTCGAGCCGATACCAGACGATACGATGCCCTGCGCGGGGAGAACCGCCATGCGTCATGATCCGGCCGCCGGAGCCCTCGTGGTCATGCTGCGGGGCTTGCGTATGTATGGCATGGCCCAGGCCACGGCCGACCTCACCGAGCAGGGCGCGCCCGCTTTTGAGGCCGCAATCCCCGTCATCGCCCAGATCCTGAAGGCCGAACTTGCCGAGCGCGAGGTGCGCTCCATCTCCTATCAGACCAGGACGGCGAAATTTCCGGCCTGCAAGGACCTGGCTGGTTTCGACTTCTCGGTCGCCGAGATCAACGAAGCGATGGTCCGGCAGCTGCATGGAGGGGATTTCATCGACCGGGCCGACAATGTCGTGCTCATCGGTGGTCCAGGCACCGGCACGACGCATGTCGCCACAGCCCTCGCGGTCCACGCGATCGAACATCACCGCAAAAAGGTCCGGTTCTGGTCCACAGTGGATCTGGTGAATGCCCTGTAGCAGGAAAAGGCCGCCAACCGTGCCGGTCAGATTGCCGAACGCCTCCTGAGGCTCGACCTCGTCATCCTCGACGAGCTCGGCTATCTGCCGTTCAGCGCGTCAGGCGGTGCCCTGCTGTTCCATCTGCTCAGCCGGCTCTACGAACGCACCAGCGTCATCATCACGACCAATCTGAGTTTCGGCGAATGGGGGGACGTCTTCGGCGATCCCAAAATGACGACCGCTCTGCTCGACCGCCTGACCCATCATTGCCATATCCTCGAGACCGGAAACGACAGCTACAGGTTCCGGGCCAGCGCCAGCGCACCCAGGAGCAGGAGGGATAAAACAACCGCTTGACCCTCTCCTCGATCAGGGAGGAAATACCAAACGGACGGAGCATTTCTCAATGAAAACCCCGGGTCAGATTTCAACGGAAATCAACAATGTGGCTCAGTGCCGCGCTCATTGACCAGCCAGGCCAGGTTCGGGGCGTCGCCATACACAGTGTCGGCCGCCAGGCGTGCTGGCCAGATATCGAACCGGGCCTGCACACGCTCGATCATGCAACGCTGGGCCGTGATTTCGGCCGGGCGCACCGCGGTCGTGGCCTCAACGTCCATGATGACGGCATGGTCCAGATCGATCAGGTAGTTCGTACTGTAGGCAAAGAACGCTCGTTCCGGCGTGGCGGCAGTGAAGCGGGCGCCCCGATCCGTCGGCGCCAGCTTCTTCGGCACGACAGGCGTCGCGGCACCGAACGCGGCATCGTCTAGCGTTTCCAGATATTCCCGCACGGCGCTGCCGGCCGCATCGGGCGATAGTCCGTCGTCTCCGGAGACGGCCCGCTGCCGGTCGACATCGGCGCGGATCAGACTGGCGTCGACACCGAAACTCTCGCCGCCCACCAGTTTCTCGGCGATGCAGCGTCGAACAGTGGTTTCAAAGACCTGCCATAGCAAATCACTCTCGCGGAAGCCGCCATGCCTGTTCTTGGAAAACGTCGAGTGATCCGCCACGGCGCCCTCCACTCCGAGGCGGCAGAACCGCCGATAGGCGAGGTTCAGTTGGACCTCCTCACACAACCGCCGCTCGGAGTGGACACCCATGCAGTAGCCGATGATCAGCATGCGGATCAGCAGTTCCGGGTCGATCTAGGGGCGGCCGGTGTCGCTATAGAATGGTTGCAGGTGCGTACGAACCGCCGTCAGGTCTACGAAACGGTCGATCAGGCGCCGCATGTGGCGCTCAGGGACATGCCGCTGGAGGCTGAACGCGTAGAACAACGCCTCCAGCATCCCGGTCCGCTCGCCCATCATCCGCATCGCCCTCCATCCCGGGCGGCCACCGAATCAGCGAGCAGCGATTACCGCAAGGCAGGGTTTTTCAACACAATCGCCCCGATAGTGGGCATCCGGATAAAACTGATGGGCGGTGAGGCACGACTCTATAAATTTTCTTTTGAACAAAATAATCCGTGCATTGCCCAATATAATTATCACGCATTTAGTTCGTTATTTTTCAGACTAAACGATCTACTCCCGCCGATAATGGCATCTGCAGCGGGAGTGATATTTATGACTGATACTTTATATATAAATTTAGTATAGAGCGAATATAGCCATTATACGACACTACGGTTTTGTATAATGGTATTGCGGAATAGGTCGATCGTAATATTTTCGTATTCTGCGTTGTGAACCAGGTAAAGCGTCCTGAATGCTCTCGGCTCAAAACTACGAGTTCGGAGATCGATCATATCTAGTTGCGTGAGCGCGCTCTGCGGCATAATAGTGATACCCACCCCGTTGCGGACCATCTCTATTGCCGTATCACTCCGGTAGCTGAGTATTTTGTTCTGAAGGATATCGGAATTTCTAATACATTCATTATATACGATTTCGCACCCTGAATTCACCAGAACCAGAACTTCATCAGCTATTTCTTCAATTCTAACGGACATTGTCCGCAAGCTACTATGTCCACGCGGCAGCACCGCAAAGAGCTCCTCCGTTCCCAAATTAAATCTCGCGAGGTCTGGGGAAAAGACTGCCGTTATACCTACGTCCGCAACGCCGACTTTGACCCAGTCGATCACCTCGACATGACTTCCCTCAAAAACCATTATTTTTATGTTTGGAAACAATTTGGTGAAGCGTCGGAGGGCATCGGACATAACACCGTCAATCGCGCTTGGTACACTCGCCACCCGTAGGTGAAGGGGATCGTCTGTGGAAGCACCCGAGCAAAGGGTTCGGATTTCCGCAGATGCGGCCACGGCGATCTCTGCTAAGTCAATTACGTTTTGACCGATCGCAGTGGGTTCCACGCTGTCTCGTGTGCGGGCCAACAGCGAAACCTCGAGTGTTCGCTCAAGAGTAATTATTCCCTGGCTGACCGCTGATTGAGTCATATTGAGTTTTCTTGCTGCCGCACTGATATTTTTCAGGTTGGCTACCATTATTAGCATGCGGAGCTGAGACAACGTTATATTAGCATTGTTCTTGATCCGTCGCATTGCATTCCCTGCCTTAGAAATTGATAGAACACGGAATTTGGCCGGCTCAATCGAGACGACGACAACAAAAATGTCGGCAAGCTGTAATGAATCAGGCTTTCAGCGGGGCTTCATGTTAGTTTTCAGTTAGTTGTATTCGTACCCGTCCGTATGTTCTCGATTGCGTAGTCTGTGTTGATGCAGTTTTGTTGGGCGAATAGACGCATGGGATTCGGGGAGTAAATCCGGTCCGGCAGTGGCGTGCGTTGCGCCGGGTGGCAGCGTCACGCGGGTTTCGCGCCAGCACGATATCAGCCGGGCCTCGCTGTGGAGTTGGCGTCGGCAATTTCCCGGGCGCGGCTGCCTGCTCCGGCGCCGGTCTTTCATCTGGTGGAGGTATAGTGCCGCAAAACGCCGTGACACATGCGATGATCGCGCTCCACTTTCCGGATGGGACAGGGATGAACATTTACCGTGATCGGGATGCTGCGGGACTGTCAGGAATTTCGTGTGCGAGGCGTTGTTCACTATGTTGATCAGACGGTGGCGCGGGCGAAGCGGTCACCGAAGAGAATGGCGAACTGTGCCTTTGTCATGGACCATTCCCTTGGGGGGCATGATCCATTCTTTCTCGGCCCGGTTCAAGGCCAGGAAGAGGAGCTTGAGGGCCGCGTCGTCATTGGGGAAATGCCCCCTGGCCCGGACGGGCCGCCGCAGCTTGGCATTCAGCGCCTCTATGGCATTGGTGGTGTAGATCAATTTTCGGACTTCGGCGGGAAAGGCATAGAACGGAATGACCTCCTCCCAGGCCCGCTCCCAGGACTGGACGATCGCCGCGTATTTCCGGCCCCAGGAGCTTTCGGCAAAGGCGGCCAGGGCAGCTTTTCCGGCTTCGGCGTCCACCGCACGGTAGATATCCTTCAGAGCCGTGGCTACGGATTTGCGATCTTTCCAGGCGACGAAATCCAGCGAATGGAGCAGCCGATGCACGATGCAGGTCTGCGCCAGGGCTTCGGGGAAGACGGCGCGGATGGCGTCTGGAAAGCCCTTGAGCCCGTCGACCA
The DNA here is from genome assembly GCF_014174255.1 of Gluconacetobacter sacchari. Classification (GTDB taxonomy): domain Bacteria; phylum Pseudomonadota; class Alphaproteobacteria; order Acetobacterales; family Acetobacteraceae; genus Gluconacetobacter; species Gluconacetobacter sacchari. The sequence goes on along the minus strand of NZ_JABEQJ010000012.1, from coordinate 128,668 downwards.
CGGCCAGCAGCATATCCTCGACGCCGCGATGGCGCAGTTCGTTCATGACGCGGAGCCAGAACTTGGCGCCCTCGTTCTGCTCGATCCACAGGCCGAGGACCTCCTTGGTGCCGTCGGCGCGCACCCCCAGGGCGATATGCACCGGCTTGTTGCGCACGACGCTTTCGTCGCGGATCTTCACCCGCAGGGCATCGAAGAACACCACCGGATAGACCGCTTCCAGCGGCCGGTTCTGCCAGGCTGCCACCTCGTCCAGCACGGCGTCGGTGATGACGCTGATCAGGTCCGGTGAGGCCTCCATGCCATAGATCTCAAGCAGATGGCCCTGGATCTCGCGCACGCTCATGCCGCGCGCATACAGCGAGATGATCCGGTCGTCGAAACCGGGAAACCGCCGCCGGTAGCGCGCGATCAGTTGCGGATCGAACGTTCCCGCCCGATCACGCGGGATGTCCAGCCGCACCCGGCCCCCATCCGTCAGCACCGTCTTCTGCCCGTAGCCGTTGCGGCAGTTCGGGCGACCAGCCACAGCCTCACCGTCCAGATGGTGATCCAGCTCGGCGTTGAGCAACCGCTCCGCCAGCGCCTTCTTCATATCGCCCAGAAGGGCGTCCGCGTCCGACATCGTGCGGACCACGCGACCAGCCAGAACCTGGTCCAGTACGTCGTCAGGGATCACCGGCTTCTTGCGTCGGGCCATGATGCTTCTCCTTCCCCAGCATCACACCAAACACACGAAATTCAGGATAGGCCCGATGCTGTGCTGGCCCAGCGCAGCACCCTCGTTCTGCGCGGATGTCCACCGTCACCGCGTCGGGTACCAGGGCGTAGCTGTCGCACAAGACATCGGCCAGGACATACCTCAGGCGGGCAAGGTCGGAGACTGTTATCCCCCACAAGATGACCGCGAATAAAGCTTGCTCTACATCGAGATGCCTGCTTGTCGATCTCGGGACAGCTCCCAGCCAACTGTGCCGCTGGCCTGGACTACCCCCGCAACAACCTTGCCAACTTGCCTCTCGATCGCCGGCGTCCACGGCACAAGCTGGTAGCCCAGCCCGTTGTCGATCATCGCGTAACGCCCAGACGCCAGCGCAAGGCGCTTGCGATAGACACCGGCCACGTTATCGCCAGGAACAACCACGTCGAAGGATTTTCCCTCCTGCCGGGCAAGCCTTTCGCTCACTGCCCTTACCTCCCGATCCCGAAGCGTGGCAAGCAAACCACGCTCGAATCTCACGCGTTCGCCTTCCCGATGCGCAAGCCCTTCGCGCTCCAGATGATCGACGCGGCGGCGCATGGCCTCATGCACATCCGCGCCAAATCCACCGCCCAGTTCGGGTGGCTCCTTCGCGACTGCCTGCCGGTCCAACCACGTCGCCCCCTGGGCCTCCACCTGCTGTTCCAGCGTGAAGTCCGAGCGCACAGCCAGCGCTACGCGCCCTCGCCCCTTTGCATCATTGAACCGTCGTAGTTCGACGATCGCTCCCATGGGAGCATCCGTTGTTGCCTCCAGGCTCGGGAGACGTACATGATGCGTACGCCCATCGATCCCGTCCACCACCGCGAAGGCCGTGCCTTTCAGTTCGTCATCGAGCCCGCGCCCGACCAGCTTGCCGATGACGGGATGCTCGGTTTCCTCGCTCGCCAGCACCCAAGAGGATTGCGGGCGTTCGACGCCATGCTCGGCAAGACCACGGTGGATCCGTTTGATGATATCGTTGCGCTGCCCCATCTCGCGCAGCGTGGCCTCCGCGTGCTCCTCCAGCGCCCACCGGCCCGGCTCGATCTGCTGTGCCAATCCGAGCCCCTCCAGGCGCCGGAGGCGACCGACCTTGAGCACCTCGAACGTATCAGGCCGGCGATCCGGTGAAGGACGCATGTCGATGATCCCATGCTCATTCGCATCGCGCTGAAGCTGCCGATCAAGTTGCGTCCAGCGATCCGCCTCGACCTGACGTTCGACGGCACGCCTGATCTCAATGTCGTTGCGTACCCCAAGTTCGCGCGTGACGAGTTCCTGCGCACGACCCCGCATGCCTTCGCGGATGTAATCGCGCGAGATCACCAGGTCCTCGCCGTCCTGCGCCTTGCCGCGCACGATGACATGGACGTGCGGATGTTCGGTGTTCCAATGGTCCACGGCCGCCCAGTCGAGCTTCGTTCCGAGATCATGCTCAGCCTGCTCCATGAGATCGCGCGTGAAACGCTTCAGATCCTGCATCTCCACCGCGTCGTCCGGGGAGACGATGAAGCGGAAATGGTGGCGATCATCGGCACAGCGTTCGGCGAAGGCTTTGGGATCGACCTCGTCCTGCTCCGGGCCGAACAGCTTTGCCTTTTCGCCGTCCTTCGTAACACCCTCCCGGCGCAGATACCGCAGATGCGGGGTCAGCGGCGCTGTGCGTGGTCCATGCTTCACGACGCGGGCCTTGATCACTACCCCACGTGATCGGCTGGTGAGGAAGCGGTTGGCATGCGCACTCGCGACACGCCCACGCCCGAAGGTCGAACGACCTCCTCCACCGCTTCCCTGGCGTCCCCGGCCCATGCCCCCGGCACGCTGGGTTGCCGCCAGGGCCTGCGCGATGAAGGGACGTGCCCGTTGGGCACCAGGGGAACGGATGCGTCCGGGCCGGATCCGGAATTCATCGTCATTCTTCATGGAAATACCCGCGATGTGCGCGAAATGGCGGTAAACCGCCAGAAACGGGAACTGGCAGGCTTCAAAGAGCGGCGCACCTCGCAGAGGGCGACGAAAATCCGTAGAAATCCGCCACAAAACCACCCCCAACGGTGCCGCACCTCGCGGCTTTTATCCTGCCTATACGCTACCTCCTCCCCCAGCATCCCCACCAGCCCTTCCAAACCCGGACCAGGCCGCACGACGAGGGTGAGCAGGACCGAGCGGCTCATGGTTCCACCCTCCACCCAGCGGGGACGAAGAGTGCCGCAGGCCTGGCTGGAGCCATACTGTCGCCGACCTCAGCAGTATCGTTCATGACAGGATGGACAGGCCCGGCGAAAAGACCGCCGATGGCTACAGGAATGAGCGGCGACGTGTTGCCCGACAGCGGAGCAAAGCGGGCCGGAGCCGTCCCCGCGCCCATCAGCCGCACGACCGATGCAACATAGGCTCGCGTCTCATCGGGCAGCGGTCGACCCGTCGCGAGATGGTCGTCATAACGTCCCGGGCCTGCATTATAGGCGGCCAGGAAACCGACATCGCCGTAGCGATCATGCAGCCAGCGCAGATACGCGGCCCCTGCGATGACGTTGTCATGCGGGTCGAACGGATCGGCGCCGAGATTGAGGGTATGGCGCAGGTCACGCCACGTGCCGGGCATGATCTGCATCAGCCCCATGGCCCCCGCCGACGACACGGCATGCCGATCGCCGTCACTCTCGATGCGTAGCACGGCACGGATCCACGACGGCGGAATGGCAGCCTGCGCGGCGGCCTCCCGCACCAGCGCGTCGAGATCCTGCGCCTGTCCCGGAATGGGCGAGAGCGCCAGCGTGAGCCCGAACCGGGCGACCGCCAGGACGCCCCTTCGACAGAAAGCGGGCGCCCCCATCAGAAGTCCTCCGGTATGAGCAGATCGAGCGGCGGGTCATCCGGGCCTTGCTTCGGCGGCGATAGGGACATCTGCGGGAGGACGAACTTCCGGCGCCATGACTCCCATGCCCGCGTCACCGCTCCGGTCCCGGGATAGAGATCGTCCAGCGCGTCGTCCGGACGGGCGCCCAGCAACTCGAAGGCCCAGTGACACACGGCCTCGGGTTTCGCGCCGGTCAATCCCCGACGGAGCGTAATGCTCTCCTGAATCCAGTCCCGCATGACCAGGCGAGGGCTGACAACAGGACGACGCGCCGCCTTGATGATGACCGGCTCCCACGCATAGGCGACCGGGACGTTGCGTTTGAAGGCGGCGAAGCCCTTCACCCAGGCCATCCAGCGCGCGCCTGTGGCCTCGACCAGTGGTGCCAACACGGCGATCGACGCCGGTGTCGCGGCAGCATGCAGGACCCAGCCGTCGTATGCCGCGTCGAGATGCCGCACGAGGGCTGCATGATCGACCTCGCCTGCGTAGTCCGGCTGTCCGCGATAGAGATGCGCGCAATTGACATAAGGGGGATCGGCATAGCCGAGCCGGAGACGGGGGAGTGTCATGCCCGGCCTCCCTGACGCTTCGTGGCGCGCGTCCAGACAAGGTTCCAGACGCGGCCACCACGACCGGCCTGAAACAGGGTGGCGCGGATCGGCTGAGCGAGCGAGGGGTCGTCCAGCAGCACCGAGACGTATTCCCCGGCGCGTTCGCCGGTGCGGGTCCAGCCGGCCCCGATCTCCGGCGCTTCGGCACTGTCACCGAGATGAATGCGGTAATCGGGCGCGTTCTCCGCGTCCGCATTCCCGGTACTTACGAAGGTCAGTTCCGCGTCGAGGGCGAGCGTGTGCAGGCGGCCGGCGAAGCCGTTCGCCGTGCGCGTGAAGACACCGATCTGGCTCATGGGCTGAACGCTTTCCTGTCGAGAATTGAGATGATGGAGGACAACGTCATGGCGTCACTCCAGCGGAGGCTCGGCGCTCTTCACGGGAGCGGGCCGCACCATCATCGTGGGCGGGCGTCGACCGGGATCCGTCAGATCCGGAAGCGGCTCGAAACGCGGGGGCGGAGGTTCGACGTCGCCGGTCCGGAGATAGACGGGCGTGGCGCGACCGATCACGGTGTCGGCCGACAGGACACCGAAATAGCGCCCGTCGAGACTGGTCGGGACCGCCGGGTTCATGACGAAGACCTGTCCCGGGCCGAGACGGATGCAGCCACGCCAGACGGGCAACGGACGCCCCCGATGATCGACGGCTCTGGCGTCACCCGCCGCCTTGCCGTCGATGGTGACGTGCAGGCCGAGGCGGCAGACGGTCTGACCGGCGAGCGCTGCCACCGGCTTGAGCAGCGGCACGCCGAAGGGCAGATAGCCACGCGTGGCCAGCAACGTCGCATCGCGCTCGGGCAGATGCAGCGCCACAATGTCGCCGACACGCAGCGCCGGCGTGGGTGTGACCCGATACAACCCCACGGGCACGCTGGCGGTGGCGTTCCATACCCAATGCGGGCTGGGCGAGGCGCCGGTCGTTGCCAGGGTCGCGAGGGCGGCGAAGTAGGTGGTGAAGAACCATGCGCGACGGGTCATGACGCGGCCCTCCGCCAGAGCCACACTTCATGGCGGGCGCGCCCATAGGGCGGCGCGGGCCGACTGGCCCGCAGCCGCGCGTCGAGATCGCGCCAGTAGTCCGGACAGACGGCGCGCGGGTCGAGCCCCTGTCGTTCGATACGTCGGACCGTCTCAAGCACCGTCCGGACAGGAGCGTCACCGGTCTGGCGCAGCAGCCTGTCGGCGGCGCCCGTGATCCAGGGCAGGACGGCGCATGGCTCGCCCGGCGGCATGGCCAGCACGATGTCGATGGACACCGTGACGGCGCCCGTGTCGCTGGCGAGCCAGCGCATCAGGGCGAACACATCGCCTGCGGCGAAACTTACGCGGCGCCTGTGGCGATCAATTCTGACACTGCTCTCGGGGCAGCCGAACCGCCGCCACTGCTCGATGCGGGTCTCGATCCAGACCAGATCGAGCTGCGCGCCGGGAGGGGAGCGAAGATCGTTCATGACGGTTCTCCGACGGGGAAGGGAAGAATGGCGGCAAGGCGATCGCGGGCGCGTTGGGCCATCTCCGGATCGATCTCGCAGCCGATAGTGCGGCGGCCGGCCAGCCGGCAGGCGACACCGGCCGCACCGGACCCGGCGAACCAGTCGCCCACGAGTCCGTCGGGCGGGCAGCTCACCCGCACCAGCAGGTCGAGCAGCGCCACGAGCTTTTCGGTGGGGTGGATGGCGCGGCCGTGGACGTTGCGGAAGCGCTGCACCGAGCGAGCGAGACGCGGGCCGCCGTCGAGACTGCGGTAGGTCGAAGACGGGATCGCGCCGGTATGCGGGGGGCGCTGCTTACGACGCACAACCCGCGCCCGGGCGTCATCCGTTGTCGCGACAGCGTTGTAGACAGCCTGCCAGCGGACGGAGACAGGATAGAACTGCACGACCAGTTCGTGGACACGCCGGAACCGGTCGGCATGGAACACGCTGCCGTTCTGCTTTTCCCAGACGATTTCCTGAGCATGCCGCAGAGCGGCCGCACGGAAATCGCCGCTCGTCGCCATGAAGCTGCGCAGGGAGCCGAACACCCAGAGCGAACCCGAGGGCGTCAGGGCCTGCGCCGCGAGCGGCAGCCACCCCTCAACGCGACGATCCCAGGACAGGGACGTCTCGCCGTAGGGTGGATCTGCGACGATCAGGTCGTACGGTCCATGACAGGGCATGACGTCGCGGCAGTCGCCGCAGAGCAGCGTCATGGCCGTGTCTCCCAGACCGTCGGTCGCCCCGATGCCGTCATCAGGCAAGCTATGCGGGCACGTCGAGCACTGAAAATGTAAACACCGCGTGGAAATCTAGCCTTATCGCGAACGACGCATCGTACGGGCCATGGTGGCACCGCCCCGTTCGTTCCAAACGAGAAACCGCACACGCGCGCGCGCACAGTATTCAAGTACAAAGAGTCTCTATTTAGACTCTTTAGAGAGGTGATTTTTATCATTTATTACAATGCCTTACCGATCGTTTTCGAGAGCGATAGGCGTGGATTCCTGTTGTGATAGGCGTGTGGGGGAGAATTTATCGACAGGGATATCCACGAACTTATCCACAGGAGCGCCAACAACGGGACGGATGCGCACCCGCTCGGGCCAGTTGCCGCCGGACAGTTCGATCCGGTACCCGGGCAAAGCGTGGTTCCGGGCAAGACGACGGAGGAAAGCCGCGAAGGCGGTCAACGTCAGGGTCGTGCCGGTCTTGCTATGGAGATGGGCAATCTCGAAAACCCACCCGCCGGGTTGTCGTCCCGCATGGCGCCGGGCGATCAGATAGAGCAGGCGCTCAAGGCCGCTCGTTAGCGTGAAATAGGCGGGATCGAGAGCAAGCACAGCCCGTGGTGCGAGGATGGCGTCTCGCAGCCAAGGCGCGAGACGGATTTGCACGTAACCCGCGGCAATCTGCCAGTCTTCAATCCACGGCGCACCGTGCTGTTCGTCAGTCCAGGGCGTTTGGCTCATAACAACGCGGGTACGGTTCAGACGCTCAAGCCCATCGGGGAGACGCTCGTAATATCCTCCTGAAACCGCGCGCCCGGGAAAACCAAGGATTTCGTAACGCGTTCCCTGAAGTGCGACCGGAACCGGCGCGCCACAGCGCCTGGCAGCCATCATGGCCGACGCCGCCCAGATCAGGATGTCAGCATCCCAGATCGTTGCGATTGCCATTGGTGACGAGACCAGAACGTGCTGCCCTCCTTGCGCGAAGCGCAACGGTCCACGACGATGGCCTTTTCCCAACGCGAAAAACGCGTTGGACATGAAGAGGCGCGGCATGCAGGGCATCATGACGGCCGCCGCCCGCGCCTAGTGACCCCGGAGCGCATCAGAATGTAATTTTTCGAGAAAATGGACTTCGAGATGCCGTTCTCGACCCAATCCTTGAGGTCGGCGAGCGTATAGGTGACGCGATTGCCGAGCTTGTGAAAGACGGGGCCGCAGCCAAGCGTACGGTAGCGTTCGAGTGTTCTTGGTGAAATGCCGAGCCACTCGGCAGCCTGGGGTGTTCTCAGGTGCCGCGCGGGTTTCGGGCGGGGTCTTTTCTTGACCATTGCTGTTCTCCGCTGAAGGCGAACGAGGCGTAATGCCGCGCACCGGGGCGGAGAGTGGCGGAGAAAGTCGGGAGGGGTGGTGGACGAAAACGGGGGGTGTCCCAAGGAATCGTCCACCCCCCTACCCCGTCGAGCACGCTACAGTGCGGCGAACGCGCAAGCGATATCCGGACGGCCAAACGAAGGTTGGTTCCCGTCAGAACGACGTCATTCTCAACGCGGCACGGCCGCAGATGCTGGCAACGAACGATGACCATGATGCAGCAAGGCCAGATACTCGCCTCCAGCCAAGTGTTCGGCGAGCTTGAGAAGCCGTTCCACCCGGGCACGCTGGTGCACGTCCTTCCAGATAGAGCCGCCCAGTGTCCTGACACCCGTATCCGTCAGCGCGGCAATGTCGCGCACGGTCGCACCCGCGCGTTTTGCCGTCAGCGCCTGTAGGGCATGGGCGAGACGCGTGATCCTGTAGCGGGTGGGACGGAAGGTATTGGGCAGTGGTCCGACCACGCGACCGTAAAGACGTTCGAGAAGCCGACGCAGATGGTAGAGACGGATCCAACACGACGCATCGAGCGGGATGACGACGGCTGCACGCCGGTCGGCGCCATCGGCGACCCAGAGGCGGATCGGGCCGGTTTTGTCGCCAATCACGAGATGCAGTCCGTCATCGCCAAGTGCCGCGTTCAGCTGCGGTGCAAGTTGCAGCGGAAAAAACGAGGAGGCGGTATAAATTTCCGGAGCCGGAATGAGAGCAATAATGGCGGAGAGGACTTCCTGCGCCCACAGTGCGGGCATCGCCCAAGCCGGGATGGCAGGGTCAACAGGGAAATCGCAGACCCCACGGACGCGCGAAGGTTTCAAGAGTTCGCTGTCGGGCCGCCGCGTCAGCCGCCCTCTGCGTCATCAATGCCTCATACCCACGCGCGTAATCCTCGTTGAGGGAGAGAAATTCTTGCGCGAATTCGGGGAGGTCGAGGGAAAGGGCCCTGTCGAGAAATCCGGGCGCATACCAGTGTAGCCGCGTCTCCATTCTGTGGTTTCCTCGCTATTGTTATGTGGTCGGCCCGGCATCGGCATGGAACAGTCCGGAACGCCAGGACATGCATCAGGTCGCACATTATTCGTGTCGATATAAAAATGTTCCGTCATCGTGAGATGATTTAGGCATGAGCCGTACAAATGATGCCGCACCGACTGCGCCCGCACCAATGACGGCCAGTACATGCTGCCAGACCAAGGATACGATCCCCATCTGGGCCACACCGAGCGCCGCGAAATAGCCGGCAATGACCGCGGGGACGCAGAACGCGAGCATGATCCCAAGTCTGGCGAGCGGTTGCCGGCTTGCCGTCAATCCGGTGCGGAACAACCAGAGCACCAGGCTCCCAGCCATGACTCCAAGAAAGACCGACGCCAGCCCCGCTCCGGTGTGGTAGGCCCAGAAGAAGGCCATCAGCCCGGCCATGATGGGCACGACGATCGACACCAGCGTAAAGAAGACCCAGCAGAGCAGTCCGATCCCTACGACCCACGAGATCACCCCGAGCACGATCATCTTCACCTCCGGCAAACAGAACGGGAAATCATAATACGTACTGGTCGGTATTTGCTCCAGAAAAATTGTGATGCGAAGAGGCGGACGCCACCCTCACCACCGGGGATGAAACGAAAAGCCACCCGCGGATCCTACGGGTGGCTGGCCGCGCACCGTGTCATTCGTCACGGCCCGGGTGTAGCGCGGCGGCGGCCAGGGCGCGTGCGAGTTCGCGCTCGATCTTGGCGCGTTCCCGGCGGCTGAGATGAAAGCTGGTGAGTTCGGCCCGCAGCATCTGGATCTGATCGTTCAACGTGGTCATTGTCCTGCTCCCTGTCGTTTGTCGAAGACAGGACGCCGCCCGCATGCACGCGGAAGCCGGGTCGAGGATCGCCGAAGGCGACCGGCTTTCCGGCGAGCGGAGGAGCCGAAATGCGCAGCATTTTGGAGGGACCGCTCGTCCTCGAGGCGGTTTCCGTGGGCATGGTACACTGGGAGGACTGAGTGACAGCCCTTCTTGGCATTCTTCCCAACCGCACGCGGCTGCACGCTGGCCATCATGGCCGCCAACGTGTCTCTTGTGGGCTGAAAGAGGGGCGCCGAAGCCCCGCCCGGGCGGACCCGGGCGGGTGATCGGTGGGAAGGCTCAGTCGCCGTTGCGGCTGGTGCGGGGGCGCGTCCAGATCAGGGTGTGGCTCTCGCCGTCGTCGTCCGCGAACAGGTTGGCGAAGATCGGAGCGGCAAAGGACGGATCGTCCAGTTTCAGGCTGAGGTAATTCCGGCCTTCGTTGGAGCGCCGGGACCAGGCACCACCGAGGTCAATTCGACCCAAGTAGACGCGGTAGTTGGGAGCGTTGTCGTTGGTCCGGTTGGTTTCGGGCACCAGACGGACATTGCGGGCCTGGAGTGCCAGGGTGACGATTTCGCCTTCGAAACCCTCGCCCGCCTTCTTGAAAGAACCGATGTTAGCCATTGTTCTGTCTCCTTGCTGCATCGGGCCGCGACCACCGGGGCCTCGATGGCGATCGACCAGCCGGAGGCGAGCGGCAGAGCATCCCGCAGGGACCGAAGCGCAGCGGAGGACGGCAGGGCCGGAACTTTCTTGTTTTGCGCGAGGAATGACGGCGTAGCCGGCAGGGGAAGAAAATTCCGGAACGCCGTTGCGACCAGCCGATCGAGGCAACGCCGTCCTTCGGCTAGATCAGCCATCCGACAGAGGCCATGGTGTGCAACCCCATCAGCACCGGCGGAGACAGAAATGCGGCACCCGGTCCTGTGGTGGGGGCGGGTGATCAAGGCGAGCGACGCTCCCTACGTGGACGCCGGCGCCTATGTTCTGCTGCACGTCACACATACCGGCCTTGGGCAATGCTCCCGCCCACCGTCTCCCCACGGGCTGGACGATCGGCGGTCCGCCCGTGACGGCATGTCAGCGAGGCGCGGTCATTCCGAGACCGTACGGACAGATCGGTTTACCGACCGATCGTGCCTGACCCCGCGTGACGGACAGAGCACCCCTGCACACGGCGTACCCTGCGCCGAACAACAATGCGCATGGGCCCTTCCCCATCCTACGCCGCTTCGTCAGGCGGGGCTTCGGCCCGGCCGACCCGGCAACAGGGACGGCCATCATCCCACGTTCCGACGCCTCGCCTTCGCGCCGATCGCGCCAATAGGTGTCTGTGCCGGAAATGGGGGGTTGCTGGATATGGATCATCTGAACCTCCATAGTTACCGTCCTCCTCTCGAGGACAGCCCCGGCGTTCAGCCGGCATGAACGCGGTCGATGACGCCTCTGGCTCCGCCATGCGGGACGTGGAGGAACCGAAATGCACAGCATTTTGGAGGAGCCGCGCATCATCGACGGGGGTCGGATGCCGGCTGGCAAGATGGGAGGCCACGAGGAAGGAGCAGTGTTAACGGTTGGATCGGGATCAGTACTCGTCAGACGACGCAGTTGACGCCGCCGCGGAGCGCTCAGTACAGAGAACGCCAACCATCAGAAATGGCGATGACCGATTCGCCGTATATCGCCCGATGACGTGAGGACAGTGCGCACAGCCGCCAGATTGAACCGAGCTTTCGTCGCGTTTTCGGGCGGCGGCGCGAAAGGGCTGATCCATGTCGGCGCCCTCAGGGCGCTCGAAGATCGCAACGTCGTCTTTCAGGGCGTTGCCGGCACGTCGGCCGGGGCGATCGTCGCGGCACTCCGTGCGGCAGGGTTCTCGTCGCGGGAGATTCTCGATCCGGATAGCGGCGTATCCGTCATCGACCGGTTGCACGAGATCGATCCTGGCATAAACAAAGCGACCGATATTTTCGGGCGCGGCGGTTGGGTGAGATTGCGCCTCTTCCGCTGGACCAGTCGCCATATCTCTGCCCTGAAGACGATCGCGGTCGGCGTCGGTGTCGCAGATTTTGCCGGAATACTGGCCGCCGGCGAGAGCCATTCCAGGTGGGCGATCTGCGGTGCCCTTCTGACCTCCGCCCTGCTTGTGTGGGTCGCAAAGCAGAGCGTGCGGTGTCTGATCGGCGGTCTCGCGGACATCAAGGGCTTCCGCGACGCTCTGGCAATACTGCTCCAGCGCCGGATGTTTCCCGATGCCCCGGAACGGGTCGTGACAATGAGTGATTTCGGACGTGATGGCCGTCCGACCCTCAAGGTCGTCGGCGCCAATCTGAGTGAGCGCAAGTTGCACCTGTTCTCACCCGAACGCACCCCGGATATCCCGGTCGCCGATGCTGTCGCGGCGTCGATCTGCCTGCCGGTCATTTTTCGGCCCTGGACAATAGAAACCAGAGAGATCGCCGACGGCGAGACCGTTTCCACAAAAGACATGGTCTTCGTCGACGGCGGAATCGTGTCCAATCTCCCGGCATGGCCGTTCGACGAAGAACGCGAACTCGATCCCGAAGCCCTGACCATTGCCGTTGCCATCGCCGATCTGTCCCGCGCACCTGTCGTCGATCGCTTTAACTGGTTGCCTTCCGCGATCCGCACCGCGCTGTTCGGCTCCGGAGAACTCAATCTGCGAGCCTCCGGCCGGTCCGAACAACTGGAACTCGAGAGCCGCCTCGATCTGCTCGATTTCGACATGACGCTCGACGATGCGCGCCAGGAAGTTCGCGACGGTGAGGCGGCGACAGGCGTATGGCTGGACAAGTGGCTGTTTAAGCGCCCGGACCTTTACCGCACTCTCTGCCTGGAAACTCAGCGACTTGCGGCCGCGATTTTGAGCGACGCACCCGATGATACGCCGGGTCGTATCCGGGTGGCGATCGCTCTACCCGATCGCGACTATCGTCATTCGCTTCGCCTTGAGTTTTCCGTCGGCTACGAGAGGGACCCTGATGAAGGTATGCTGGTTCCGATCGAAGGATCTGTGCTCGGTGCGGCATGGTCGAAAAATGAGTCGCGCTTTGAAGTCGCACCTCTGCCGCCCGATCTCGACCTGCCCGGCGATTCCAACCGGCTACGCCGGAAAATGGTCTGGGCGGACTGGGCGTGGCAGGTCTGCATTCCTATATCAGCGCGTGAGGCAAGCATCCATCTCGCCATTCGCATCGACGGCGATGCCGTGCTCCCGGAGAACGAACTGATCAGCGGCGCGTTCGATATGCTCGAAAAATCTGTCAAAGACCTGTTTGATGAGGTAGTAAGTGAGTTGTCTTAGAGGGGAGGATGACCATGGCTTTGAAAAGCGTCACCTTTAAAGGCTCTCTGACACCCAAGGATGTCGAGCCTAATGACAGGATTCAGCGGGTTCTTGCCAAACATCAGAGTGCCAGGTCGGATCTCGTTAGGGAAGCACGGCAGATAACGGCCGAGCGCCGCCGCGCGCTGGAGAGCATCCGTGACCCCGACCTCCGGCGTAGCGCGGCCCGCTGAGGTCCATATCAAGGACGAGGCCGGCGCTCACGCGCCGCCCCCGAACCGTAGAACCGGGATGCCGAGTTTTTTCGCCTTGTCGGCCAGGTTTTCCTGAATACCGGTGCCGGGGAAGACGATCACACCGACCGGCATGACCTCCAGCATGGCATCGTTGCGCCGGAAGGGCGCGGCCTTGCGATGCTTCGTCCAGTCCGGCTTGAAGGCGATCTGCACGATCTCGCGGTGATCGGCCCAGCGCGAGGCGATAAACTCGGCCCCCTTGGGCGACCCGCCGTGCAGCAGCACCATGTCGGGATGCTTGGCGCGGACCTTGTCGAGCCGATCCCAGATCAGGATATGGTCGTCGAAATCGAGGCCACCAGTGACGACCACCTTGGGACCGGGCGGCACCAGCAATTCGCCCTCGGCGCGGCGGCGGGCGTTGAGGAAGTCGCGGCTGTCGATCATCGACGCCGTCATGGTGCGGCGTGAGACCAGCGAGCCGGTCTTCGGGCGCCATTCGCTCAGGGTCAGGCGTTCGAACTGCTCCTGCGCCTCGTCGCGGAAGATCTCATAGGCGTTGCGACGCTCCAGCAGGGTCAGGCCCTGCGCGGTGAGCCGTTCCAGCTCAACGGAGCGGATCTCGCTGCCATCCTGTTTCTTCTGGCTGGTTTTCTGCGCCTGCTCGTTGCGGTCGAGTTCGCGTTCGACCTGCCCGACCATGCGATGAAAGACGTTGACGCTCGACCAGAGAAGCCCTTCGAGATCGGGCTCCAGCCGTGTGTCGGTCAGGATGGCGGCGATGGCGTCAAAAATATCCGCGACCGCGCCGGCGATGCGCTCCGCCTCGGGGAGCGGTCTCGCGTCCGGTTCGTCTTCGAAGGGACGATAGCCATATATCTGGAGTTCCGCCAGCACATGGGCGGTCGGGGATGCGACATGGTCGGGTTCGAAATCGTCGGTCATGCGGGTCATGGCTCCGTCCTCCGGGATACCGGCCGCGCCCATCGCGGCCTTTCCGGGGGCGGACAGCGGCAGACCAGGGCCGGGCCGGAACCGCGCGTTCGCGCGGCCGAAGCGCAGCGCAGGATGGCAGGACGGCGGCTATTTTGCCTCGCGATGCAAAGCGCAGGCGAAGCCTGCGCGGCGGAAAATAGCCGCCGCCCGCCATTGAAGGCTCGGCCCGGCTGACGCCCGCTCCCCTCCTGAAAGGCCGTCGGCGCGGACAGACTGCCGGGATGAAGATCCTGCGACGGCCCCGACAGACACGAAACCCACCTGCCTCCTTCCCGGCCCGCTTCAGGCGTGTGCCGTGTCCAGAAACCGCGCGACGTCCGAGGGCGCGAGTTGCGGATGCAGGATCGCCCGCAGAGCGGCACGGCCAAGATGACGAAGATCGTCGTTGAAGTCCGCCAGCCTTGGCGACAGGGCAATCAGCTCGATTCCGGCTACGCGGGCGCGCTCCGACAGCGTCTCCAACGCATGATCGCCGGCCGGATCGTCGTCACGTATGACATAGAGACGGCGCAGCAACGGCGGGAAGACCATGGCGGCGAGATGCGTGGCGGACAGACAGGCGGCCAAGGGCAGATCGGGCAGAACCTGCCGGAGCGAGAGGACCGTCTCGATCCCCTCCCCGGCGGCCAGCACGCCAGCTGCCACCCCGAAACGCACGGCATGGCCTAGCAAGCCTCCCAGGGCGCGGCGCGGATGATCGACCGGCGCCTTGCCGTGCCCGTACGGCGCCAGCCAGGTGCGATGCACCCCGGTCAAAGTGCCGTCGAGATCGGTGACGGCGGCGATCAGCGCCGGCCAGGTCTCCGTGGGACCGTCATCGTCCGGGCGATAGTAGCAGGTCGGATGAAAGCGCAACGCCGTGACGCCGGGAAGCCATTTCAGGTCGCGATGCCGCAGATAGGCCGCTGCAAGCGTGCCGGCGAGCGGGCGGGTCATAGACCACAGGCGTCGTGCGGCTTCGGTGTGACCTGCAGGACCCCGGTCGCTCACTGAATGATCGACAGAAGCCATGAACCTCGGTTCCGGAGCCGGCAGGCTGAGGAACGCCCGAGCTTCGTAAGCGACGTCGCGGAAGTCGAACAGGCCACAGCTTTCGCGGATCAGATCGAGCAGGTCGCCATATTCGCCCGATTGCGCATCCGTCCACCGGCCAGCGGCTCCCCGTCCCTCCGATGGACCATGCAGGCGGACATAAAGCGACCGGCCCGGCGTATTGCGGACATCGCCCACCAGCCAGTAATTGCCGTGCCGCCTTCCAGCAGAAAGGTAATGACGACAGACAGCCACGGCGTTTTCGGCCAGGCGCCGGGACAGATCGCCGGCGTCGTCTCGATCATGCCCGGTCATGTCACCCTCCCGGCAGGCTTGATACCGCCATAATCTGTCGCTAACGGCGGTGCGGACGGGCTCCGGCCCCCATCGAAAAGGAACCGCAGATGAAGATTACCGAACTGGTCGATCATATCTCCAGCGCCGCTAACCTCTCCAAGGCCGACGCCCGAAAGGCCATCGACGCCCTGGTCGCCGCCGTGGCCGGCGCCGCCAAGGCGGGCGACGAGGTGACGATTCCGGAGTTGGGCAAATTCAAGACCAAGGACGTTCCGGCCCGCGAAGGCCGCAATCCGGCCACGGGGGCGACGATCACCATCGCCGCGTCGCGCAAGCTGACCTTCACGCCGGCGAAGGCACTGAAGGACAGCCTGAACGGCTGATCGCCAGACGAAGAAAAGGCGGCGGAACAATCCCGCCGCCTCCCGAATGACCCGCCCCCGTGCCAATAGCACCTGTCTCATCCAACCTTCTCCATCAGCTGCCGGGCCTTGCCTTCCAGGTCGAGACGGGCGTCCTGATTAGGTTTCGTGCGCGCCAGCGCGGTGATGCCCTGTACGAAATCATAGATCGTCTCGGGCTTCCTCTGCTCCTCCCGAAGCACCGTTTCGATGATTTTCGCGGTTTCAGGCTTTGAAAAACCACGGCGCCGCAGAAAGCTCTCGCGATCGTCGTCATCCCGCGCGACAATCGTCTTGCGCGCCGCCTGGATACCGGAAATGAAAGACGACGGGCTGGCATTGGCGAAGTTCCGTAGGGCGGGTGCGGCCTGATGCACGAAGCGCGACGGTGCGAACTTGCTGTGCCGGATCGTGATCTGTTCGAAATTCTGGCGCCCCCAGATCATACGATTCTGACACACTCCCCGCAGATAGAACGACGCGATACCGAGGCTTTTACTGCCGACCTCCGAATTCCACACGTAGAATCCACGGAAATACAGATCGGGCTCTCCGCTCGGCAACCGTCCCGCTTCGATCGGATGGGTATCGTCAGTGAGAAAGACGAAGACATCCCGATCCGATGCATAAAGCGTCGTCGTTTCCCTGGTGATGTCGACATGGGGATTATGCACCATGCTGGACCAGTCGATGCAGCCGGGCACCTTCCATGCGGTATCCCCGGTACCATCACCTGCGATTTTACGGATCGCCGCAACCACCTCGTGATCGAGCACGCGACCGTAATCCGGACCGGTCACCGCACGCAGCTCTATGCGGTCATTGTCGGTTTCGTAGGTTTTGACCAATTCGGCGCGATGGGACAGCAATCCGTGCTGCAGATTGATCGCCGCCAGCGGGGCAGGCAGCGAACGCAGATAGGACGACGGCGCCCCGACCAGGCTCGACAGCTGACCGAAGGACCAGTGCGTCGGCGCGACGGGGGCCGACTGCCCCGGCACGGTCAGGGTCAGGCGTTCGGCGTTGTCGCGACTGGCCTCGACACGGATGGCACGGCTTTCCACCGTACGGGCGGTGGCGCGTTCCGCACGGGCCAGCGTCGCGGCGTGCAGATCGGCCAGGGACAGGTAGCGCTCATCGTCGGGCCGGGAAAACCACTCCGAGGACACGCGCGCATCGCGCGCCCCCCGGGACGGATCGACGCGGAATCCCGCAGCGGGACGGACGGACGACAGGGTGCTGGACATGGAAACTCTCCTTTTCGCCGGACATTCGGCATAAAAGGCGAAGCCGCCCTCTCCCTCCTTCAGGGCCAGCCCGACACGAAAAAAGGCGGCTTCCGGGAACCGGAAGCCGCCTCGAAACACCATGATCAGCTTTACGACAATGGGCTCTATGATCCCCTGTTCTCACCGGCGAATCGGGCATGTCTGTGAGGCGGGGCGGCACGCGCGATAGTCGCCGGCTCAAGATCGGCCAAGAACAGTCCGAGTAGTTCCTCGTACGTGGAGACCCAGAGCAGGTCAGTCGCCGCCGCCTGTGTGGCTCGAGACGGTCTGAACAGGATACCCCGGTCGACCGCGCGTAAGAGGGTTAGGTCGTTGAACGCGTCACCGGCGGCAAAGGTCCTCGCGGCATGACGACCCCAGGCGGACATCGCCTCATGCTTGCCCCGGAGTTCGTTCCAGAAATCAAATCCGACTATACGGGCCCGGTCATCCAGCAGAAAACTGTGGCAGAAGACACCGTCGGGCCGGAGTTCCCTGATATAAGGTTCGTTCATTGGCCGGAACGAGTCGGTGACCAATATGACGGTCATCTCGCGAGCAAGACACCTCACGAAATCGACCGCGCCGTCGAAAAGGGGGAGCGCCGCGATCGCCTCCTGAATGGCCGACATGGATATCCCATGCGCGTTCAGGGCTTCGACCCGCCGCGTCATCAGGTGCCGGTAATCCGGTTCCTCGCGCGTCGTGGCCATCAATGCGTCGAGGCCGAATTTCTTGCCGAGATAAGGCCACATTTCAGGGGCGAGCACGCCCTCAAGATCGAGAAAGACCGTTTTGTCCTGTTTCATGAGTGCGCCCCCCCATGATCGAAGAAGCCGAGGGTCAGACCGATACAGACGAGAAACACACCGATGACACGATTGAACATTCCGGCCCGGGCAAGGATCCAACGACGGGTCGCACTCTGTGACAGCACATAGGAGACAGCGACGAACCAGGCCAGATGACAAAGCGAGATCATCATGCCACACAGCAGCGCGTAGCTGACCGGTGACGCAGGCCCGATGACCTGCGTGTAGAGGCTTATGACGAAGACGGCCGTCTTCGGGTTGAGCGCATTGGTGAGGAAACCGTCGAGAAAGGAACGCGAAGGCGGCATCAATGAGACACGCTCCTCGGCCTCCTCGATCGCGGACCCGGACAGGATGGTCCGGATTCCAACATAGAGCAGGTAAGCCGCGCCGGCGTAACGCACATAGAGAAGCAGATCAGGCAGGATCACCTGCATTGAGGACAGGAGAAAGACCGCGTAAAAAACGTGGGTCCAACATGATGCCGCTATGCCCAGTGCCGAAAGAATGCCTGCCTGTCGGCCATAAAGATAGCTGTTGCGCGAGACCATTGCGAAATCCGCACCCGGACTTATCACAGCCAGCATGGTCACGCCGAAGACGAGAGCGATCTGGTTCACGGACATGTCTCCTCTACGGTAAAGCCTCTTACCGCGCGGAACGTGATGACGAGCACATCGCGATATGCCACCTGGTTTCCGTCTCTCGGAAATACCGGGCTGACGCCATGGACGACCTTTTCGTCATCCACGAGGGCAATATCGAAACGTTCCTGGAGCGTGAAATCCGCAAGAGGAACGCCCGCGCGGGAATAGATGGTTGTCTCCCCGCCAGTGACATTCTGACGATCGATCAGTACCATCAGTACAAAGGAGACCCCGTCCCGGTGAGCACCCTCCGGGGTGGGTTTGCCTCCGTGTTCGATGGCTTCAATTCGGAACTGGTGGACTTCGACGAACCAGGATGCCGCCGGATCAACGCCAGAGAAAACCGTCGCAGCAAAACGAAGAAGAGTATTGAGCACGACCCCATTGGCAATCGTGTCAGGGATTGGCTCAAAATGTCGCTCTACCCCGCCATTGAGATGGTTATAGTTGACCGTCTGATAATGCGGCCTGTGCGACAGTCTCTGAATTCGATGATCGTTCGATACATGATATGTGGCATGTCGACGGCGACGATAAACGCCGCGATCACCCATATAGGTATCGACTGGCATGTCGTTCCATGAATCACAGAAGTCATTGAGACGAGCAGCGCTGCACTCCGAAGCAGATTGAAACACCTCTTTCAGTATGTGTCCGTCAGACATGAAATAACTTTGTGACCTGATGGCGTCGCGAATAGGCTTCAAGGAGTTTTCGATGGTGCGGCGATCATCGGGACTATCGGCGAGTATTGGTAACGACATGATTATGTCCACAACAGTTTCTGCCAGTGCCGCATTCGCGACAATTCCGCAAATGACACGGTGTGGCGGGGCAAAAAATCGATTTGTTCTGACGCTCATTCGTGAGGTAATCTCACATGTCCATGCTGCGACGCGGAGATGAAGAAAGCATGCGTATTCCTGTCCGCCTTCCCTCGCTCAACGCATTGCGCGCTTTCGAAGCGGCAGCCCGGCATGACACGCTGCAAGCGGCCGCGGACGAACTGCACGTCACCCACGGAGCCGTCAGCCGGCAGATCAGACAACTCGAGGACGAACTGGGCGAAGAGCTGTTTACGCGTCGTGCGCGTACCAACCTTCTGAACGACCGTGGCCGCGCACTTGCGACAAAGCTCCATGAGGTCTTTCAGGATCTCGCACAGGCACTGGAGGACTTTCATCGCGATGGCATTGTTCCGCCGTTGTCGATCTCATGTGAGCCGACGCTGTGTCTGAAAATGCTGATACCGACACTTGGCGACCTTAAGCGCGATACCGGCCTGGATGTGAAGGTCTTTGCCGCCGGGGGACCGATCGATTTCGAGAAGGACCGGATTGATCTCGCTATTCGCCGGGAAGATTTTCGGGTCGATCAGGATTTGCACATTTATCCAATCTGCGACGAGGCGACCGGACCAGTGGTGGCACCCGCGTTGGTCGCGGACGGAAAGGCAGACACCCTCTTCAGAAGCGTTCAGCTGCACACGATGACGCGTCCCGACGCGTGGAAACAATGGCTGAGTCTTTCGGGTATAAAACGCACACGTACTCCCAAACTCACGTTTGAGCATTTTTACCTGGCGCTTCAGGCCGCGCAGGCCGGACAGGGTGCGGCGCTTGCGTCAGTATTCATGGCGGCCGGGGATATCGAGGCAGGGCTCCTCTTGGCGCCCCGCCGGTTTGCGCGCGACGGAACACGCTATATCTGCCTGTCGGCGGCCAATATCGCACAGGATGACCGAAAACGGACATTCTGCACGTGGCTTGCTGAGCGGATGAATCGCACCCTCGAAAAATTTGTGGATCGTGAGCCCGTCACCGAGCCGTGATGTGGAATACGAGACAATCAAAAATGCGCCTTCCGTCGACCGGAAGTCACGTTCGTGCAAGAAACGTCGATGATTTTCTATGCGGCAATTTTCGGACTCAGGAACACGTCGAAGCGTGGCGTAACCTATTCCATCATCGTCTTCCGGGAGGGATATATCGGCGGCTGCAACGCTGGCCCGGACCTTATAGCCGCCGCCCCGCCTCCCTGGCCATATGGGTTTTGTTGCGATCGACGATCATCTCGGCGGCTTCCGGGAACCGGAAGCCGCCGTGCGGTAAAGATCCATCATTCCGCCGCGATGGTGTTGGGCGTATCCACCGGTCCGGAGACCATCTCGCCGTCACCATCAGATGCAATCGGCCCTTTGGTCCGCAACGCCTCGGGGAGCCAACCGGAGCCGTCCAGCACCTGTTCGGCCTCGCGCGCCATATCGCCCTTCTTGAGATGTGCAATCCGGGCAGCGGCCGCGTCGCCGCGCGCCTCACGCACCGCCTCGAGAATCTGGACCTTGGTCACCCGGCCGAGATAATTCTCGACCGTCGGCTGCCAGCCCGCGTCGACCAGATCGAGCCTCAAAGCGCTCGCCAGCCGATCGGCACGTGCCAGCCTGTCGCTGATGCCGCGTTGGGACACCGCACCATAGGACGGCATGCGCTCATATTGCGCATTGATGCCGAACGACAGGCAATGCGCCAGCAGCGCCATGCGACTGGTCTCGTCCAGCCGGTCCAGCCAATGCCATAGGTCCGCGTCGTCCTGGGGCAGATCGTGTTTCCAGCCCTCGTTGCGCTGACGCAGCGCGTGGGCCGGCGCGCCACCCGGCATGTCGGGCGCATGGACCGGGAGCGGGATCTCCCGGACATAGGCTTCCAGACAGTCCGTGCCCGCGCTCTGCCAAAACAGGTCGCGGACCAGCGTATGCAGCAACTCGGTGAGCGCCACGTGCGGATTGGCCGCGAACGCGTCCCGCAAGGCGAGCGTGCGCCAAGCCGTCAGTTCGGTCAGCAGGCGGTCGGACAACGGTTTGCCGGTCTCCTCGTCTTCTTCCGCCTCCCGTTCCGCGACGGAGATGGAGACATCATCCGCGTCACGCTCGGAACGCGCTTCACACGCCGCGGGATCATCGACATGATCCAGGCCGTCGTCGTCGCCGGCATCGTCCTCGACCACCGGCATGTCCTCGGCGCGGACGAAACCGCGCTCGATCAGCAGGCTTCCATCGGTGTCGAGACTGACGAAGACGCCGGCACGCGCCATATCCGACGCCGCGTAGGCCAGCGGGCGTTCTTCAAGCGCCTCGATCGCCTGTTCGATCTCGCCGAGCCGCGCATCGATCGCCTCGGGCAGTTCGTCGGCTTCGGCATACTCCGCCTCGACCATTTCCCGTTCGGCACGCAGCGCATGAAGGCTGGCCGCGTCGTCTTCCGAAAGCAAGACCGTTGTCCCCTCGATTTCGTGGAAATCACGGGTATGGCCCCACGGGAATGACCGTGCCGCCTCGACCCACTTCCATCCCTCGGCACGGATCTCCTCGGCGGTGGCGTTCAGCTTGTCGATGACCAGCCGGTCGACCAGCGTGGGATCGTCCAGCCAGCCGCCATCGTCGGCCTCGAATAGATCGCGCATGACGTGACCGCCGGCTGCCACGTAGGCGTCGAGACCGATAAAGCGGACCCGGGCATCCGACGCCCGAACGGCTTTCTCCGTCAGCATCCGGCGGATCAGATAGGGCTCGCGATTATGGCTCTGGAAGATGATGTCCCAGACCTGTGCCTGACGCTCGTGATCGTCGCTGATCGAAAAGGCGATCAGCTGTTCCAGGCGCATGCCGTCTTCCTCATAGACGGACAGGAGGGCGTCGGAGACGGTCATCAGCCGCAGTCGCTGTTTGACAACCGTGACCGGCACGAAGAACGCGGCGGCGACTTCCTCCTCGGACAGGCCCTTTTCCAGTAAACTCCGAAAAGCCCGGAATTGATCCAGAGGATGGAGCGGCGCGCGCTGCGTGTTCTCGGCCAGAGAGTCATCCTCGGCCAGGATCGGTGATCCGGCCGCGCGCACGACGCAGGGGATCGGCGCGGTCTTGTTCAGCTTTTTCTGCCGCACCAGCAACTCGAGGGCGCGAAAACGACGTCCGCCTGCCGGCACCTCGAACAGGCCGGTCTCGATCCCCCCATCGTCAAGAACAGGACGGACGTTCAGACCTTGCAGCAATCCGCGACGCTCGATGTCCGCCGCCAGTTCCTCGATCGACTGCCCGGCCTTGATGCGGCGGACGTTGGACTGGGACAGAACCAGCTTATTGAACGGGATATCCCGTGATGAACTGAGACTGATTTTCTGAATGGCGCTTGCCATGGCAGGAAACTCCACGACGGACGGCTGGAAGACCCTCTCCCCGCCTCGAAATCCGTCACAGAACCCCTCCCTTCCCTCTTCCTCCCACGGCGCTCTCATACTGAGCGGCCTTACGCCGGAAGGCAGCCTCACTGTCACGCTCACTGAACCTATGCGATCGTCAATCGGCGCAACAACCGCGCTGGGGACCGGACGGCGCAGTGCAATCGATTATCTGCCCGGACGCGACGGCGGATGGACGAGGCTCCATCGACTTGTCATGATTATGAGGAGACATCTGCATATCCAACCGTCTCAAGACTGAATGGGCTGACAATGAGTGACATGCAATCGGTATCGGCGAGCGACCCGTTGTCTACAAAGGACCTGCCCCTGAAGCTGACAGCCTTGATCGTTTCTGCGTATGTTGGCCGCAATGCAGTCCAGCCCGATACGGTGCCGACCCTGATCCGGGCTGTATATGGGACACTCAGTTCAATAGGCCAGCCTACCGACATTGCGGATACCGAAGCACGAACACCCGCGGTACCGGTCAAACGGTCGGTCTTTCCTGACTACATCGTCTGCCTCGAAGACGGCAAGAAGCTCAAAATGCTCCGGCGCCATCTCAGCAGCGCTTATGGCATGACACCGGCGCAATATCGGGAACGCTGGCGACTGCCCAGCAATTACCCGATGGTGGCGCCAAATTATGCGACGCGCCAGTCAGAACTGGCGCGCGCAAGTGGTCTCGGTCGTAAGACAGGCGAAGACAGTGCGGGCGCGGTGTCGGCGGGGGCACCGGAAATTCCTGCTCCGGTGGAGAGTGTGTCCGCGCAGGAGGATACGCCCCGCATAACAGTGCTTCCCGAGCGCAAGAGAGGCCGCCGGAAGGCTCCGGTCTGAACGGGAGACCCAAGGTGCCGGGCATAGATCATGCCCGGCGTGTGGAATGAACCCTGCTATGCTTCGACACTGATGTAGCCCGGGAGTGCCTCGACTCTTCCCAGCCATTGGCGAAGAGCGGGATAAGCATCGAGTGAAATCCCGCCTTCCGGCGCCAGAGCCAGATAGGGATAGGCGGCGCAATCGGCCAAGGTCGGCCCGTCGCCTGCGAGCCACGCATGATCGGCAAGATACCGATCGATGACGGTTAACGTCCGCGCGCTGGCTGTCGTTACGTCATCATATCGTAAGGGATAGTCAAATTTCCTGATCAAGCGTGCATCGGCTGGACCGTGCTGGATTTCGTTGACACTGACCGAGAGCCACGCGACGACGCGAGCGCGGGCGCCGGGATCTGCCGGCCACCACTCCGTCGTGCCGTGCTTTTCCGCGAGGTAGACCAGGATCGCCTGGGAGTCCCAGATGACGGTCTCGCCATCTTGCAGCACCGGAACTTGCTGCCATGGGTTGAGGGCGCTGAATTGAGGCGTCTTGTGTGCACCTGCGGCGAGATCGACGTTACGGACATCGAGTGAAATTCCCGTCAGGGCGGCAAACAGGCGGACTTTGTAACAATTCCCTGATGGGGGGCAATTGTAAAGAACTGGTGATGACATGACCGGTCGTTCCTTTTCTCTCTCCGGCCGGAGAGGCGGCGACGCATCTTCGGCATTTTCGATAGGAAGTCAAAACAAGATCGATGTTCGACGTCAGGAAGGACCAGTTCGTACTTTATATTTCAGACACGGGTGGCCGCACATTCCAGACATCGGTAACCACCGCCCTTCCCTGGCGTCGGGCGGGTGATAACGTGTTTGCGAGAGGCATAGCCACGCCCTGCCTATTTCCAGCGTTGAACAGCCAAAGCGGTTCACCGCATGGACCATAGGTCCAGGTGTTGTATTCGGCAGGCCACCCGACATAGGAGGCCGCCTCGTCGCAAAAGGCGTTATCACGCGCCGATAGGTACCGTAGCGAAAATGGGCGCGTCGGAAAAGCCGGAAGGTGACATTAGAACGGGCCTGCGCTTTCGCTCGGTGCCACACGGGCCGAACCGGTCCCATTCCGCATCTGCCGCGGTCGGGTCCGCGGCGATAAGGGTCCTGACCAGCCTCTGACCAGGCGAGGGAACGAAGCGCGGCCGTCCGGGGATACCGGCGTCTGCCGCCGGATCCGTTCCGGGGGCGGTAGCGAGAGGGGTCTACTTCTGTGGCGCCGGATCTTCCGGAGTCGCCCTGGCAACGATGGTCAGCGTCCCGTCGGGCAACGGGCGCTGCAAGCGCAGGGCATCGTCGATCGGTGCCGTCATCCAGCGGTCGATCTCCCCCTGGCTGGTCAGGATCACCGGCATGGCCTTGGGAAGAATGGCTCCGACTTCGTGATTCGCCTGAGTCGTGAGAAAGCCGAACAGGTCATCGGTCGTCACTCCGTCCTTGGCCTTGCGCACGGACGTCCACCGGCACCAGATACCGGCAAAGAAAGCGAGCGGACGGGTCTCGCCGAACGCGAACCAGGCCGGTGGCCGGGAACCGTCCGGCCGCGGTTCGGGCTCGGCGAAGCTGGTAAAGGGCACGACGCAGCGATGCGCGACATCGAGCCACGGCCGCCAATACGGCGACTGCGGATTGCGGATGTTGGTCACGCCCCGATCCACCGTCTTGCCGGCGAGATAGCGGGGCGGCGTCGGCATCCCCCAGCGCGCCATCATCAGTTCGCGCTCCTCCGCCGAATTGCGGACGATCGGCGCCATCATGTTGGGATAGACACCGGGCAATGGCGGCAGATTACCGGTGCGGTCGACCATAACCTTTGCAAGGTCGCGGATCGCCTGCTGGTTGGTGGTCATCGAAAACAGATTGCACACGGGTCGCTCTTTCTCCTCCCTTGTCTCGCCCGTGATGGCTATGCCCGCGAAATCCAGCCGACGAAGCTCAGCCAAAGGCCTAACAGAAGCACGATCGCGGCGGCGATCAGCAGCAGCGGGGGCGTTTCCACGACCGCGGCCGTCAAGGCGGCGCCGAGGCTCGGCACGACCATGAGCGTCGCGCCCTTGAGCGTGATGACAATGCCGATCAGAGAGATCGCAATCGCGCTCGGGCTCTTCCACCGAAGATGGAGCGCGATGATGGCGAGGCCCGCCATTAGGGTGAACGCGCCGGTGGCCAGCACCAGCGGGCCGTTCTGCATGAAGACCGGCAGCAGCATGGGCAATGTGCCCAGGCGGGCGAACAACGCGATAGCGAGAACGACGAGATAGGGCCCGATGATACGGGCCAGGGTTTGCGTCCGGACCGCGGGAAGATCGTCGGGCATCGGTATCTCCGTACATGCGGCAATGGCAGGAACGCATGGGGCGAAGGCAAGGAACACTTTATTTTTCGTGAAGTTGCGCCATCCTGACTGGCCTTTCGTGGTCGGGGACTCGGGCGGTCGGTCGGTCCCCGCTCTGGCGCGATGCATGACGGCCTGACTTCGCGCCGCGTTCAAGCCGTCGAGAGGGGCCGCTCTCATGATGCGGATGTAACCCCCTGTCGTGCAATGGAATCACGCCGTCGCCGCCACGATGTCGATCCCGGCCTGTCCACTTGGGGCGACCCCCGCACGTCCGATGCGGCGTTGACTCTTGGGTAGGGTCAGGAACAGATAGGGAACAAACTGCCCGACCGCCGGTTGGGAGCCGATCCCGGAAACCGATCAACCATGTCCACGCCCCTATCCCGTCCCCTGCTGGAGGCGCTGCGGGACCAGATCCGCCGCCTCGAAGGATCGGCCACCCGCCGACGGACCGTGCTGCCCTTTGGCATCCGTGACATCGATCGCCGCCTGCCGGGTGGCGGCCTGGCCCTCGGCGCCTTGCACGAGGTGGCAGGCGGCGGGAACGACGCCCTCAACAGCGCGGCCGCCGGGCAGTTTGCCGCTGGCATCGCCGCGCGCACCAAGGGCAAGGTGCTGTGGATCGTCACCCGCCAGGATCTGTTCGCCCCCGCCCTGAAACAGGTCGGACTGGGTGGAAGCCGGGTGATCTATGTCGAGGCCGGGGCAGACCAGGACGCCCTGGCCTGCTTCGAGGAGGGGCTGCGGCATGGCGGTCTGGGCGCCGTCGTGGCCGAGGTCGCGCGCCTGTCGATGACCGCCTCCCGCCGGCTGCAACTGGCGGCCGAGACGTCCGGCGCGCTGGGGATCGCCGTCCGCCGCTGGCGACGGCAGACCGAGGCGGCTGATTTCGGCCAGCCGACCGCCAGTGTCACGCGCTGGCGGATTTCGGCCCTGCCGTCCGAATCCCTGCCGGTGCCCGGCGTCGGGCGGGCGCGCTGGCTGCTGGAACTGATCCGGGCACGGGCCGGGGAGGCCGCCGATTTCGAAGTGGAGGCTTGCGATGGCCATGGGAAGCTCGGGTCGGGTCATCTCTCTCTTCCTGCCGCTGTGGCCGACGGACCGGATCAGGAAAAGGCTGGGCGCCGACGCACCCGAGCCTGACGCGCCGCTGGCGCTGGTCGGGCGCGAGGGACGACGTCGCGTCGTGCTTTCGGTCGACCTCGCCGCCCGCAAGGCGGGCGTGCGCCCTGGCACGCCGGTCGCCAAGGCGCAGGCGCTTTACCCCGATCTGATCATCATGGATGCCGACCTGGAGGGTGACCGGACCGGATTGGAGAAACTGGCGCTGTGGTTCCAGCAGCGGATCGCCCCCTTGGTGGCGGTGGACGTGCCGGACGGTCTGGTGCTGGACACGACCGGCGCCGATCATCTGCATGGTGGCGAGTCAGCCATGCTGGCGGAGATGGTGGGTCGGCTGCGAGACGCCGGCATCACCGCCAGGGCTGTGGTCGCCGACACGCTGGGCGCGGCCCATGCGCTGGCGCGCTATGGCCGCGCGCGTACCCTGGTGGTGCCGGCCGGGGAGACGGCTGCCGCGATCGCGGACCTGCCGATCGAGGCTCTGCGCCTGCCGGACAGTATGATCGAGGGCCTGCGCGCGCTGGGCGTCGCGACCATCGCCCCACTTGCCGCTATGCCGCGCGCGCCGCTGGCGCTCCGCTTCGGGCCGGACGTCGCCCGCCGGCTGGACCAGGCCTATGGTCGCATCAGTGAGGCCATCCTGCCGGTCCGGCCGGTTGACCCGGTCACGGTCAGCAGGAATTTTGCCGAGCCGATCGGGGCCGCCGAGACGATTGCCCGCTATATCGGCAAACTGGTTCCGCCGCTCTGTCAGGGACTGGAAGAACGCGGGCAGGGAGCCCGGCGTCTCGACCTGGTGCTGCACCGCGTCGACAGCCGTACCGAGGCGATCCGCATCGCCACTGCGACGCCGGTGCGCGACGTCAAACGCCTGGTCAGGCTGCTATGCGAGAAGATCGAAACCATCGATCCCGGTTTCGGCATCGAGCGCATGGTCCTGACCGCCACACTGGCCGAGCTGATCGCGCCGCGCCAGAAAATCTCCTCGCTGATCGCGGAGGAGGAACCGGATGTCTCGGACCTGATCGACACCCTGGCCAATCGCGTGGGCCATCATTCCCTGTATCGCTTCGCTCCGGTGGAGAGCGATGTGCCGGAGCGGTCCTTCTGCCGGGTGCCGGCGCTGGCGCCGGACGACCAGAAGGATTGGCCGGAGCACTGGCCACGTCCGACACGCCTGCTGGCGCGGCCGGAGCCGGTGCAGGCCATGGCGGAACTGCCGGACCAGCCGCCGCTGTTCTTCATCTGGCGTGGCGTGCGGCGGAAGGTGAAATGCGCTGATGGGCCGGAACGGGTGTTCGGCGAATGGTGGCAAGGCGATGCCGAACTGACCACGGTGCGCGATTATTTCCGTCTGGAGGACACATCCGGCGAGCGGTTCTGGGTCTATCGCTCGGGTGACGGCGAGCGCGGGGAAACCGGCTCGCAAGGCTGGTTTCTGCACGGGATCTTCGGATGAGCCGCTATGCCGAATTGCAGGTGACGAGCTATTTCTCGTTCCTGCGCGGGGCGTCATCGCCGCTCGAACTGTTCGAGCAGGCGAAGGCGCTCGGTATCGCGGCGTTGGGCATCGCCGACCGCAATTCCCTGGCCGGCACGGTGCAGGCCCATGTCGCGGCGAGGGCCACCGGCGTCCGGCTGGTCGTCGGCTGTCGCCTCGACCTCGCCGATTTCCCGCCGGTGCTGGTCTATCCGACCGACCGCGCGGCCTACGGCCGCCTGTGCCGGCTGCTCAGCCTGGGCAAGGTCCGTGCCGGCAAGGCCAGATGCCATCTGCTCTGGGAAGACCTGGTGGCATGGGGCGACGGATTGCTCGCCGTTCTGGTCCCCGATATCGCGGATGAGGCCTGCGCCCTGCATCTGCGCAAGCTGAAGGACGCGTTCCATGACCGCGCCTATATGGCGCTGACCCTGCTGCGCCGTCCCAATGACCAGATGCGGTTGTATGAACTGGCGAACCTGGCGCATCAGACACGTGTGCCAACGGTGGTGACCAACGATGTGCTGTTCCACACCCATGACCGGCGCATCCTGCAGGATGTCATGACCTGCATCCGGCACAACACCACCATCGATGAGGCGGGTTTCGCGCGTGAGCGCCACGCCGATCGCTATCTCAAGCCACCCCAGGAGATGACGCGCCTGTTCGGCCGCTATCCCGAGGCGGTCGACCGCACGATCGCGATCATGGAGCGCTGTCGCTTCAGCCTCGATGATCTCGCCTACCAATATCCCGATGAAGTTTCGACGCCGGGCCAGACGCCGCAGCAGGCCCTTGAAGTGCTGACTTGGGAAGGGGCGCGGAGATTCTACCCCGAAGGAATTCCCGACGAGGTAACGGCCAGCCTGAATCACGAACTCGCCCTGATCGGGCGGATGCAATACGCGCCGTATTTCCTCACCGTGAACAGCATTGTCCGCTATGCCCGCAGCCAGGACATTCTGTGCCAGGGCCGTGGCTCGGCCGCCAATAGCGCGGTCTGCTATGTGCTGGGCATCACCGCCATCGACCCGGCACGCAATTCGCTGCTGTTCGAACGCTTTGTCAGCGAGGAGCGCGGCGAACCGCCGGATATCGACGTCGATTTCGAACATGCGCGGCGCGAACGGGTCATTCAATGGGTCTATGGGCATTATGGCCGTGAGCGCGCCGCCCTGACCGCAGTGGTGATCCGCTACCGCGCCAAGGGCGCGTTGAGGGATGTGGGTAAAGTGATGGGCCTGCCGGAGGATCTGATCGGCACCTTGTCCGGTCAGATCTGGGGCTGGTCGAAAAATGCCGATCCGGAGCAGTTCAGGGATGCCGGTATCGACCTGTCCGATCGGCGCATCCGGCTGACGCTGGATCTGGCGTGCTGCCTGATTGGTGTCCCGCGCCACCTCTCGCAGCATCCGGGGGGCTTCGTGCTGACCCATGACCGGCTCGACGAGCTGGTGCCGATCGAGCCCGCCGCGATGGATGACCGTCAGATCATCGAATGGGACAAGAACGATATCGACGTCCTGAAATTCATGAAGGTCGATATCCTGGCGCTGGGCATGCTCACCTGCATGAAGAAGGGGCTCGACCTGCTGGCCGAGCATAAGGGGCAGCGCTTCGCGCTCGCCACCATCCCGGCCGAGGATCCGCTGACCTACGCCATGATCCGCCGGGCAGACACGATCGGCGTGTTCCAGATCGAAAGCCGCGCGCAGATGTCGATGCTGCCACGGCTGAAACCACGCGTGTTCTATGACCTGGTGATCGAGGTCGCCATCGTCCGCCCCGGTCCGATTCAGGGTGATATGGTCCATCCCTATCTGCGCCGGCGTGAGGGCATCGAGCCGGAAGAGTATCCCACCCCCGAACTGGAAAAGGTTCTGAAAAAGACACTGGGCATCCCGCTGTTCCAGGAACAGGCGATGCAGGTGGCCATGGTCTGCGCTGATTTCACCGCCAGCGAGGCCGATCAATTGCGCCGCGCGATGGCCACCTTCAAGAACACCGGCACCATCGGCCGGTTTCAGACCAAGCTGGTCGAGGGCATGAAGGCGAACGGCTATACCGAGGAATTCGCCGAGCGGATCTTCCAGCAGCTCGAAGGGTTCGGATCCTATGGATTCCCCGAGAGCCACGCAGCGAGTTTCGCGATCCTTGCCTATTCCTCCTCCTGGCTGAAATGCCATCATCCCGACGTGTTCCTCGCAGCACTCCTGAACAGCCAGCCGATGGGCTTCTACGCGCCCGCGCAACTGGTCCGCGACGCGCGCGAGCATGGCGTCGAGATACGGCCGATCTGCGTCAATGCCTCCCGCTGGGACAGCACGCTGGAAGGGCCGGAAACGGCGGGCGGCCGGTTCGCCGTCCGGCTCGGCATGAGCCTGGTCAAGGGTCTGGCTAACACCGACGCTGCCCGCATCGTGGCGGCGGGCGGGGCACGGCCCTTCGCATCGGTGAACGATCTCTGGCGCCGCGCCGGCGTGCCGGTCGCGGCACTGACCCATCTCGCGGAAGCCGATGCCTTCCGGCCGGCGCTCGGCCTCGCCCGGCGCGAGGCGCTGTGGGCGATCAAGGCGCTGCGGGACGAGCCTTTGCCGCTGTTCGCGGCGGCGGCGGTCGCCCGCGAGGCCGAGGAGCCGGACGTGCTGCTCCAGCCGATGCGCGCCGGGGCCGAGGTCACGCGCGATTATAACCGGATCGGCCTGACGCTGCGCGATCATCCCGTCGCCTTTCTCCGTGACGATCTGCGCCAGCGGAAATTTTTCTCCTGCCGTGAAGCCCATGAGGCGCGCGATGGCAGGCGGCTGGATGCCGCAGGCCTGGTCCTGGTCCGCCAGCGCCCCGGCTCCGCCGAAGGCGTCGTGTTCCTCACCCTGGAGGATGAAAGCGGCGTCCTCAATGTCATCATCTGGAAGGATATTTTCGAAAAATATCGCCGTGTCGTTCTCGCGGGGCAGATGCTCGGCATCAAGGGGCGGCTCCAGAAAGAAGGCGAGGTCGTGCATCTGGTGGCGCTGGAGATCACCGATCTCTCCGCCCTGCTTGCCGATGTTGGCAACCGCGATTCCGGCCGGGGCCGTGGAGCTGCCGTGGATCGTTCTGTCGAGACACTCTCCGTAAAATCAAGAAATTTTCATTGATTCCCTAGTCGGGATACTAAGCCGTTAAGGCTATTCTATCCACTTGTCTAGGAGCGATCTTACCCACCGATGAGATCGCTCCCAGTCCGGAAGAAGTCCATTCACACGTCGGACGTAGTCTAAATGTAATGCCAGAAGATTAGGCAACACGAACACGAGATTCACCGGACGTGAAACACCGATCGCCCCAGCCAACTCGCTCCGCGAAGCGATCGAACATTTCCGTGGAGTCGTTTTCTACGCCGCGCAGGCGCAATCCCAACCCGATCAGGGCATTCCCCAGCATCAGAATTCGGCTGCCCTCGACCTGGCCGTCCGATGAAAACTGATCGACAAGCCAGGAGAATGCCGAGGTACCGCCATATGCCGGGCGTGGCTCGAACAGCTTGCCGGCTTCGCCCACCTCGCCGAGGGCATTGAGGTCATAGGCGAACGGATAGGCACGGCTGACACGGTCGAGCGGGGTCGCGTCCATGTGCGCGAAGCAATCGGCAATGCGGTCGATCGCCGGACCGGAGATCGCGTCAAGCCGTCCCGTGACCATCGCGGTTTCCACGATATAGGCATGCGACAGGCCATTGAGGAAGAAATTGGCACCGGGATCCACGACGTCGAGATAACGGACCAGTTCGTCGACGATGGCCCCCTCTCCGCCGATCTCCTCCGACATCTTGCCGAGATTATGCAAGGCGATGAGGTAATACAGTCCCTGGTGCATCTTCTCCGGCGGTTCCAGATCGGCCCAGAGCGGCTTCAGCTCGGCCAGCCGATCGTGCCCCATCGTCGCATAGGATGTGCGCCCCGAAACCGCGATCGCGTTCAGCATCGTCACACGCGGGTAGATCTTGACATAGGCCGGCGAGATCGGCTGCGGAAAGCGCAGCGGGAAGCTGATCTCATCATCCTGATCGACGTAGTCCAGCACGTCCTTCATGAAGTCATGGCCGTCGTCGAAAATCATCCCGTCCAGTCCGATCGCCGACAGCACCGAGAACAGCATCGAGCAGCCACGCCCCTTGAAAAAGGGGGACGGAACCGTCTGGATCAGGTCGAGCGCCTCCCGGACGCGATTGCGGCGGCCCGCGGTCAGTTTCCCTTGCAGCCCCGCCTGCCCCATACCCAGGAAGAGCGACGTATAGGCGAACAGCTTCTCGTATTCGCCGTGGTTGCCGGCATTTTCGTCCTTGATCTGGTCGGGCTGGATGCGATCGACCGTCGCCAGCATCTCCTCCGCGAAATCGCGTTCGGCGTTGACGAGCAGCGTGATATCGAGCCGCAATTTGGCGAAGGCGTCGAACAGGATGCCACCGCCGACGACGGCGTAATAGGGATTTCTCTCCGCGCGCAGCGCGTCCATCAGACCAGTCGCGCTGGCCTTGAGCCCGGCGCGGTCGACCCGGGCGCCGGGACGGCACGACTGGACGGCCAGATCGGCCAGCAGCAGCGCGAAGCGCAGATAGCCCTCGGGCCGGGAGATTTTGCGGAGCAGGACGTCGCGCGCCTGATGGACGACGGACGCAAGCGGTTCGTTATAATCGACTGGGTACTGGCCGAGGGAGAGCCCCCGGACCATCCGGCTCCAGGGCGTGCAGATGACACGCGATTCGGGAGCCAGAGCCGCCATGCCGAAGCGCGACAATGCGGGATTGGGCGTTGTGACCATCACATTCTTCCTTCGAGGCGGCTCAACGGCCGCCGACCATGTCCGACCGGAAATTGGGTCTTGGGCGACGCGTCAGTTCGTCTGCTACGCTTCCATCACGTCCACCAGCGCCGGCTCGGACAGAGACGGCACCGCGTAATCGGGCACGGGGACTCCCAGGAACTTCCGGCGCTTCCCCTCGAGCATTTCCAGCGACCAGTTCAGCCAGCGGATTCCCTCGCAAAAGATGGCTACCGGACGCCGCTGCACGAGATACGAGTCGACCAGGCTGCCGTCGAGTTCCATCTGGAAATGGAACGGCGGCATGGCGGTGAAATGCGCCCCCATCATGAACACGAACCGGACCAGCCAGTGCGGATCCTCGGCAACCGCGGCGGAATGAGGATTGTCGAGGTCATAGAGCTTGCGCATCACCGGCGCGAAATAGCGCTCCATCCCCGTCACATCGGGACGTTCGTCGATGTCGATGTTGCGCTCGGTCAGATCCTCGACCCTGTAGGAGTGCTCATACGGATTGCCTGGTTCATAGCGGATTTCGACCTCGGGTGTGCGTCCCTCCCCGACCGAGACCGAAAGATCGAAGCGCTCGTGATGTACTTCGTCGTAGTGACCGAGCGAATTGTGCCAGGGCTTGTTGTCGTACATCGGGTCGTCGCGCGTCTCAGCACCTTCGCTGTCGAAGCCGATCGCGCGCGGATCGAGGAACCGTAAATCGATCGAAGCCGCCGTAATGGCGTCCAGCGCGGCCTCGATGTCCGCCGCCGGTGCATCTGCCTCGATCAGCGCCTGGGCACGGACCAAAGGCGCCACGTCATTGATCTTGATATTCTCGGTATTGGTATCTCCCATGACGAGGGCATGGAAGCGCGGCTCGAGCACATCGCAATAGGCCGCGTTTTCCCGCAAAATGCCCAGGATCCTCCGGAAGTTCCGATAGCGTACCCCGTTGATGATAATGTGGTCCGTATCCAGTAGTTTTTCGTTGAAGGTATTTGGCGCGGTGCTGCGGCACAGATCCAGGCGGTCTTCGATCTTCCGGAAATAGGATGCCTCCAGCGTATCGCCCGGAGACGCCACGCGCCGCAGGCTGTGCACGTCGTTGCGCAGCACGAGGGCGATCTGCTCGTAGATGCGGGCCATGATCGCCGGCGGCGGGCTGCAACGCTCGACATAGCGGCTGACCTCCTCTCCCGGCACGAAGCTCATCTCATAGATCAGTTCCTTGAAGGTGGGGCGGTCCGTTTCCTTGAGATAATGGGTAGGCACCGGGATCTCGCGTTCGAGGATATCGAACACGCGCGGAAAGTAGCGCCGCGCCGGGTCCGGCAGGGCCTGCAGGAATTCAGCCTGCCGCTTGGCTTTGGTGAAGGGCGGCAGCATGACGCCGGTCCCCTCCGGATTCCAGCCGACGGCGATCAGGGCTTCGCTCAGGATCTTCCGAACGATGACGTTTTCATGCTGCATGGTGGTCCTCCGCGGTGACGAACATGGTCATGGATTCGCTGCCGCCCTTTCCAAAACCCAGAACGCGCTCGCCGAGTTTGATGTAGGAGAAAACGGTGCTGCTCAGGATCTTCCGGCCGCGCGCGAAATGCAGAACACGCTGGTTATCGCCGGTGAGGGACGATACGCATCCATGTTCCAGGGCTTCGAGAGACGCGCTATGGCTGCGTTGAGCAATTTGTTCCGCCGTAAGCACGACGGTGACCGCGCTGCCATAGGGCGCCGTATCGAATGTGCCCTCGCCGGGATCCGCGCCCAGGCAGACAATCTGGACATCGCCGTTGAGACGAAGCGAACAGGGTCGTTGCTCGGCGAGGGGCAGTTCGAACAGGCCCCGCGTCGCGGACGCGATATCTTTGGCCGCCGTCACCGGCACGCCAGCCGCAGAGACAAGCGGGGCCGCGGCGTCCCGAAGCCGCCCGAGAACGTCATTGCGCCCGGCATTCGGCGTCGCGTCCACCATGATGGCGCCGCGCAGGTGATCGGCATACAGCGTTACGGCGTCTTCGGTATCCAGCGCACCCGCGGCACAGAGCGCCACGCACCACCCCAGAACATCGCCGCCCGCGAAATAGTAGTCGTGTGACAGGAAGATCGCCGGACGTTCCGCCCGCAACAGGATCAGCAGTGCAAGCTGATGCAGGATCTGAAGCGTTGCGACCGCCTGCGGGGACATCACCCCGGCCGCCCCCGGTCCCGCCGCATCCGCGCTGGCGTCAAACGACAGCGTGGACGTGAACTTTTCATAGAGCGCTGCGACCTCTTCGTGATGTTCGGCCATGCGACGGGCTCTGCGGATCAGGTCCAGCACCGGAGCGTCGTCCAGGCAGCTGAAATGGAAGACCAGCGCCTCCGGCGTCCAGCGACCGGCGGAACACCGGTCCGTCACCGAACCGTCCGGCTTGAGGATCTTGATCTCCGTGGTCACGCGCCCCAGCGTGTGGCTGTCCCCCACGACACTCTTCTTCGCTTGCACCTGAAGCGCGAGTTCTCCTCCCGCAAGGTCGAGATCGTCGCGCGCGGCGGAGGTGTGCTGGTAGATCTCAAGAAACCGTCGCAGCGACGGCGATAAGGAACTCGGGGAAGTCACTTGAAAGGCAGCAATCATGCGCGTGAATTCCCGGAGCATAAAGTCCCGGACCACGGGATAGCGTGCCGGCACGCCGAACATCCGCCTCAACACGGCCAAATCACCGTCCTGGAGGTGTGCCCTCCCATCGGTGTCCCGCGCTGTAACGCCGCCAACCTCCTGCAGCAGCGTCGCGGCCGCCACGAGGGCGTCCGTATCGTCCTGGCCGCCGGCATAAGCGATCGCCGGCAGGGTGATGCCGTTATCGACCAGAAGCTGCACCGATTTGCCGCCCTGGCCAAGTTCCAGCACGACGTTGCCGCCGACATGCTCGCAATTATCGGCGGTCCAGCGCGATTCCATGACGCAATCGATGATGGACAGAACGGCATCGCGCACGTCCGCAGCCTGGTGGACGATGCGATTGGCATGATTGCAGATCAGCGGCGTGTGCGCATCCCGGAACCGGATGCCTTCGCTGTCCATCATTCGAGCGAATGCTTCCCGGATCGGCGCCATGCGGGCCGCGTGTGCCATGAACCGTGTCGGCTCTTTCAGTTCCTGCACCGCGATGTCCGGGAAGTTGCGCATGAAGAGCCCGAAGCTTTCCCTGGCGCCCGTCCGGACATAGACATTCGCCTGATTCGCGGCATAGGTCTTGTGCAGTTCCACGTCGGACACGTCATAGACATCGCCGATCGCCACCAGGACGCGATTCACGACGTCCGGATGACCCGTCAGCGCCACGACATGCGCGGGCTGGAGCACAAGAGGCTGTGTGACGCCGACAGCGGCCAGCATTTTGGCGACACGCGCCTGCAGAAGCGACGGCGATGACACGCCCTCGGCGCCGACGAGGATGAACGGGGCCAGCGCATGGGCGAGCGTCGCGCCGTGGGCGACGGACAGGGCACCCGCGGCGACCGCCGCGGTGATGATGCCGAAGCTTTCGCCGGTGAAGGCCACAAAGCGGATCTCCGTCCCGTTTCGTCGCGCGACATCGACGAGATAGCGATGCAAGGCGATCCCGTGAACCAGCAGCGCGGCACCCAGAAACGCCTGCCGCTCGATCCGATCAACAGGAATATTGGAATCCCGCAGGACGAGGCGTTGGGGATCATAGCCAAGGGCTTCCGCCGCTTCCGGGAAAACCTGACGAACGTCCGGTACGTCACTCTCGAACAGATCGCGTTCAAGCTGGCGATACGCCGCGCGGCTGCCCAGTCCGGGGAAGAAACCGACCGGTCTCATGACGGCGGCTTCGCGCGCGTCCTTTCGCGCAGAGGGCTCGACATGGGCGCTCGAATTGCGACCCTCAGATTTCTGACTGATGCTCATCGGCACGATCCTCTCAAGAAAAACAGTCTTTCAATATCGACGCTTCAGCCGGCGTTCGTGGCGCTCACAGAAACGGGCACAAGACGGATTTAGACTTATTTATTCTTGATTTTTGACACTTATGCCGCAATGACACGAAGCAGATCTGGATAGATGGGGCAGTCGACGACGCCCATCTTTGCAAATCATCCTATGTTTGAGTCAATAGCGTACTTTTTTGTGCGCTGGTATCATTAATGATATCATTCTTTGGTAAGAAAGCGCCTCTTACCGTCGAAGTGCGATGGACAGGTTATGGAAACGCGACACGATCGCGCAACTCTTAAGAGTGCCTTTCAAAACCATGAATTGAGCGCCTTGAAGCAGATGAGTGCGCAAGCGATGAGCGTGAAGGCGAGATGAATGTCGGCCCGTCTTTCGTAGCGAACGGCGAGGCGACGGAAGCGGGCGATCCATGCGAAGGTTCGTTCGACGACCCAACGATGCCTGCCAAGATTCTGGCTGCTTTCGATACCCCTGCGGGCGATACGGTGCCTGATACCGCGTCGCGTGCAGGCGGCGCGGCAGCGCCGGTAATCATATCCCTTGTCGGCATGGAGCTTTGCGGGCCGATGTTTCGGGCGGCCGCGTTTACCCCGGATGGCGGGGATCGCATCGAGCAGGGGCTCGAGCATCCGGCTGTCATGGACGTTGGCGCCAGAGAGCAGGACGGTCAACGGAATACCCTGTCGGTCAGTGACGACGTGGCGCTTTGAGCCCGGCTTTCCACGATCCGTCGGGTTCGGACCGGTCGCATCGCCCCCTTTTTTCAGGAATGGACGAACTGTCCATGCAAGCCCGGCTCCAGTCGATCCGGCCCGCGCAATGCAGCCGGGTCAGCAACTCACGGTGCAGTTTCGCCCATACGTCCGCCTCCTGCCAGTCGCGCAGGCGGCGCCAGCAGGTCACCCCCGAACCGCACCCCATCTCGCGCGGTAGCCTCTCCCACGGAATGCCCGTCAGCAGAACGAACAGTATCCCCGTGATCGCCGCACGGTCGGGCACACGCGGGCGTCCGCCTTTCCAGGCTAACGATCGTGGTTTGCTGCTGCGATCCGAACATGCTTCGGCACCGCGCTTGCGCCATTTACGCACGGTCTCGTCGCTGATGCCGAAGCGTCGCGCCAACGCGCCAGTCGTTTCCGTCGAGCGGGCAATCTCGGCCCGGACAAAAGGCGTCGTCCGGGCTTGCGGGTGGATCGAGTGTTTGGTTCCGGGGTTTGATGGTGCGATCTTTTCACTCGAATGGAAGGAGGCATTATGGGCCAGATACACCACGGGAGCGCGCACTGCGACCGCGGCAGTCCGTCGAGCAATACAGCATGGTCAAGAGAGCCTGAGGGCTCTGGCCCAGCGTTACGGCATCAATCAGAAGACGGTCGCGAAGTGGAGGAAGCGGTCGGACGTTGTGGATCGCCCGACGGGGCCGCGCTCTGTATCATCATCGGTGCTGTCGATCGAAGAAGAAGCCGTGATCGTGGCGTTCCGTCGCCACACGCTGCTGCCGCTCGATGATTGCCTCTACGCACTGCAGGCGACGATCCCGCATCTGACGCGCTCTTCATTGCATCGCTGCCTGCAGCGCCATGACATTTCCTGGCTTCCCGACACCATGGGCGACAAGCCCAAACGGTCGAAGTTCAAGCGCTACCCAATCGGTTACTTCCATATCGATCTGGCCGAGGTTCGAACTGAGGCTGGACGCCTTTACCTGTTCGTCGCGATCGACAGGACATCGAAATTCGCGTTTGTGGAACTGCATGAAAAGGCCACGCGTCGTGTAGCCGGCGACTTCCTACGCACGTTGGCGGCTTCAGTGCCGTATCGGATCCACACGGTGCTGACGGATAACGGCACGCATTTCACCGATCCGTCCGGTGACAGCTGGACGCCCGAAGACATCAAGGCGATGCGTGCCGAAAAAATCCTGTTCCGCTGCCATTCCTTTGAACTGGCCTGCGCCGATCTCGACATCGAGCACCGCCTGACCAAACCGCGTCATCCGTGGACGAACGGCCAGGTCGAGCGGATGAACCGGACGCTCAAGGACGCGACCGTCAAGCGCTTCTACTACGAGACGCACGACCAGCTCCGCCAGCATCTCGGTGACTTTGTCGCGGCCTACAATTTCGCCCGCCGGCTGAAAACGCTTCGGGGCCTCACGCCCTACGAATTCATTTGTCAGCAATGGCAACACGAGCCATCAAGGTTCACGCAAAATCCGCACCATCAAACCCCGGGACCAAACATCTAGAGGAAAAGCAGCTATACAAACTCTCGAATATCTATCGACAACGCACTGGCTCGATGTGCCGCTTCAATCCCTTCGTTGCTATCTTCGAGAACAAGACATTGTGACGGCGCCACTCCCATTTTCGAAGCAGCAAGAAGGAAAAGTTCAGGTGACGGTTTTCCTCTTGTGACATCTTCAACAGTTACGACGAAGTCGAATATACTATCGAGTCCAACGGCTGCAAGCGTCCTTAGCACTATCTCCCGCTGTCCTCCAGAAGCGACAGATAGAGGTAACTTTCCTGAAAGCTTCCTAGCAATGCTAGATACTAGCTCTATTTCTTTTACATGATGTATATTTTGTTTGTACGTCTTGCTTATTGTTTCTTTTACGGACTCCTCATCGAATTCAGCGTCTTGTTCTTTTTTTATTTCGATGAAAAGGTCATCCCTGGAAAGCCCTAGTCTAGAAAAATACCAATCCTGCCGGAGAGTTATACCTACTTCGTGCAATGCACCCCTTAGGGTGAAGAAATGGAAAAATTTCGTAT
This sequence comes from Gluconacetobacter sacchari, assembly GCF_014174255.1. Classification (GTDB taxonomy): domain Bacteria; phylum Pseudomonadota; class Alphaproteobacteria; order Acetobacterales; family Acetobacteraceae; genus Gluconacetobacter; species Gluconacetobacter sacchari. The sequence goes on along the minus strand of NZ_JABEQJ010000012.1, from coordinate 88,448 downwards.
CAACCAAAGTCCCATCGCAATCGAATATCAAAGCGCTGAAATTCTTACTTTGGACTAAGTCCATTATATTGCCAGAATTAGACATCTTTGTTACCTTGTTATATGATTATAAACTTTAGGAGCCTAACCAGCAGGCACTACATATCTCGACAGCAAAGCTACCATGGCATACACGACACATAGAAGCGCAAAAGCTACTGGCAGTGAGCCAGTGGCTATGGTGATACCACCTACGATAACGGGTCCCGCTACCAGTCCTGAGTAGCCAAACCCTGCGACCACCCCGACCCCGATACGGGGCGATAGCCTATGAGCCGCCCTATAGAGAATTGGGGCGAGGTTCGCACACCCCAAGCCGGCGAGTACCAATCCGCATATGGCGATAATCTGAGAGCCATAAACTCCAGCCAGTAGTCCACCGCTCGCAGCCATAGACCCTATCATGACACACCAGCGATCCCCGATGGTGGCGGAGACATGGCTACCTAAAAGTCTTCCAACCGCCATCCCCCCGGAGAAAGCCGCGTAGCCAATACCTGCTGATCTCGCATCAATATGATGTACGGTGAGAAACAGTATGCCAGACCAATCAGCGACCGCACACTCTGCCATTACTGCAAAGAAAGCTGTAACACCGAGCCACGCCAACATACTTCCAACTCTGTTTATGGATGTAGATGCGTGTGCAACTTCGTTTGTGTGCCTGATATCGAGGTTTGCTTGCGCTTCTATTAGAAACAGAGATGCCGAACCCAATACAAGGCACGCCTCCAATATATATGAGGATGATTGTTCGCTGAAATACAGATTTCCTATAGTGGATAAAGATATAGAAGCAGCAAATCCGAAAATACTATATAATGCATGGAAATACGAATTTATTGGCTTGCCAACTTTCGTCTCCAAGAACAGCGATTTCTGGTTTATTATTACCTCCGTAAAACCTCTAAACATTCCGAGTAGCATAGTAAAAACAAACAGCACAAAAATTTTGTTTGAGTTTACTGTAACTGTAAGTAATATGACTTGTATTAATGTTGATGTCCCCATTATTCTTCTATAGTCGACTCGACTTAATAACGTTCCTCTTAATATAACAGATATTATGGTACCGACGACTAAAGCAGTAAGTATCACCGTAGTCTGTAGATTGGACATAGACAGAGCAATTTTGATTCGCGGAAGCTCTGAACTCCAAACGCCCATAACCGCACCATCGAGTGCAAATGCAGTGCCAACTGGTATTATTCCATTGCGATCTTTGTTCACTGCATTCCCAATCTCGGCATCTATAGACTTTAAAGTAGAATGATGATCGGCAAGCAAGAAATCACAAAGCATTTACACCACCATCAATACATATGGTTTCTCCTGTTATGAAAGAAGCACGATCAGAAAGTAGAAATAAAACCACTTCCGCCACCTCCTCTGGCTTCCCCACTCGACCCATCGGTATTCTACTGACCCACGTCCTAGAGTTCTCATCATTCTTGACGGCGTCTCTATACATATCCGTGTCGATAGGACCAGGCGCCACGGCATTTATGCGTATGTGATTGAGCGCCTCTTCGATAGCTACGCTTCGCGTCAGGCCAAGACCCGCGAATTTAGTTGCAACATACATTCCAACCCCTGTAAAAATAGGACGCAAAGCATGTATAGAAAGGTTGTTGACTATTGATCCGCCTCCACTTGCCCTCATAGCCTCGATCTCGCACTTGAGGGCATGCCAGAGCGCAATGATGTTTTTCCGTAGAATAATTTCTACGTCATTTAGATGTAGCGAACGAATATTTCCTGCCAACCCACTTGCAACATTATTAAATGCGCCATCTAGTGACCCAAACAATTGCAGACAAGTATCGACTGCACGGACAGTATCATCTGGATCTAGAGCATCTGCTTGTATATAGTGCGCATTTCCCCCTTGAGATATAATTTGTTCGGTAATAGCTCTACCGAGGCTTTCACGTCTTCCAGTTATCACGACGTTATAACCGTCGCGACTTGCAATACGCGCGGCGCTTGCACCGATGCCAGATGTTCCTCCTAAAATCAGGACCGTCTTCTTTCTTTCCGCCACTGACATATCAGGACACTCCCGGTGAACGAAGTCGGCTTCCTAGCTGGGCAGATGCCTTTGCTACCTCGGCTTTCGTAAGGTCCTGAATAAAGGTCGAGCATCCTATGCCCGTCATCAGTGGGAGATTCTGATGGCCATTCCGATGCAAGGTGGCATCCTCAACGCTCCTCCAGAGGAGGTCAACATCGTCAAATCCTGGGTGATGATCCGCGAGCCCTAGCTTTTTCGCGACCTCGAAGACCGATTCTACGTCGACCTCCTCCAACATTCCGCGATTTGCCGAAATTAGCAGGCTAAGAAGGCAGTCGAGAGCGACCGCTTTACCATGAAAAAGATCTGGAACGAATGACATCTCTACAAGAGGGCCAAATGTATGGCCAAAGTCTACCACCCTTTTTAGTTCGGACTCCCACAGATTGGATTCAAGTTCTACTGCCATACCTTCCAAAGAGCGTATGATAATCTCATCAGTCTCGTCGGTTGATTTTCCTGGATTACTCAACAGTGTATTTCCATGTTCTGATATCAAATCAAACAGAACTCGGTCTTTTATAAGAGCGAGTTTGAATATCTCCCCCAAACCATTTGAGATATGTTCAACAGGAAGCGTATCAAGGTACCCCTGAAATATAACCGTGAGAACAGCAGGATGGAACGTGCCCAGCCTGTTGCGATAGCCGAGATGATTAACTGCGGTTTTAGCCGCAACTCCAACGTCAACCATAGCTAGCAAGGTTGTTGGAATTCGAATAAATGGTATCCCGCGCCGATATATACTTGCAGCCATTCCCACAACGTCTAGTACGACACCACCGCCGATCACGATTGGTGGCGTACTGCGCCGCTTTGCGGAGGCCGCGTTTAGCTGATCCACCACTTTCAATACGTATTCGAGGGTCTTGTTATCTTCATCCCCTGGTACGAGAGTAAGTGAAAATCTTATGTCTTGCTCTTCCAGTGTCGATAAAAATATTTTCCTGTGCGCCTCCGGAAGACCCTCATCCATGAAGATGATGAAGGGCTCATCTTTACCGCCTAGAGATGTAATACAGTCACGTATCGATGATACTATCTCATCTGTGCTGTGGCAGGTAGCGATGTCATACGACAATACCTGGTCCGCTTTTATATTTAATTTATGGGAAGTGGACATAAACACCTCCTAGAGATAATTTTGCGCCATCCGCAACCATGACAATACTAGTTATTATATATATTTATTCGATATCAATATGATATTGTACACAATTCTGTCATCAGTTGCCGTAATTGCCATTGCGCCGTAAGCGGCACGCACCTTCGCCTTGACCCGGCGCCTGGGCACCTTGTTGCGCAACTGCATGCCAACTCCTTGTAAAGACGATAGAGCCGCTTCGGATTAACCGCCCATCCGTCTCGTTTCAGCAGGATATGAACGCGGCGGTAGCCATAGCGCACACGGGTTTCGCAAATCTCCTTGATCCGCTGTGTCAGTTCGGCCTGCGTGCCACGCTTCGACGTGTAGATGTAAACCGAACGGTCGATCCGCAACACCGCGCAGGCGCGCCGTGTCGAGACCTTCCAGTCGCCCTGAAGCGTGTCCACGAGTTCGCGTTTGCGCGCAGGCCTCACAGCTTTTTTGACAGAACATCCTGCAGCATCGCCTTATCCAGCGACAGGTCCGCCACGATCCGTTTCAGCTTGGCGTTCTCGTCTTCAAGCAGACGCAGTAGCTTCATCTCGGACGGCATCAGACCCGCGTATTTCTTCGACCAATTGTAGAACGTCGCGTCCGAAATACCTGCCTTGCGGCAGATTTCGGCGACCGACGTTCCCCCTTCGGCCTGCTTCAAAACAAACGCGATCTGCGCCTCGGTGAACTTCGATGCCTTCATGGAACTCTCCTCATCCCCATCGCGGGATCATAAGTGGAAAATTCCAACGTCAAGTGGTCCAATTTTCGGGGAGCACGTCAAACCATTCAGGACGGCATGCCATGCTACACTATCCAATAGATTTACTCACAAGGGCGTTCCCAACGGACTCTTACATATCTGTTTTATAAGCGCTTTATTCTTGCGCGCGCCATTTGATCGCCGAAGCAAAAAATTGGCCAATTAGGCGAAAGGCGCATCTGAAAGGCGTGGCAGCCAACGTAAGAGTACGTACCATTCTTTGTATTATTAAAATAAGATAAAATTCTGTTTGCAGAATCTGTGTGAGTCGAATGATAATCGGTCGCACTGGCTTGGTTCGGCATCGACGCGACGTCGGAACGTCAACGTTTTCTCAACCATGAAGTATAAGGCGATGGCGCAATGGCGTTCCCGTTGGTGTCGACTCTTGGTGAATATCACGGGCGGCGGGATGAAGCGCGCGGCGATCCGGAACGCTACTGGCTAAGGTGCGCGGGCGCTCTGGATTGGATCGCGCAGCCGACTCACGCTGTGGATGCCAATGGGACCTGGTTCCCGGATGGCCGGCTGAACGCCAGCGTCAACTGTCTCGACCGGCATCTTGAAACGCACGGCGACGCGACGGCCATGATCTGGCAGGGAGAAGAAGAGGACGATGTCCTTCACCTGAGCTACCGGCAGTTGCTCGCACAGGTGTGCCGAATGGCCAACGTGTTGCGCGACCACGGCGTCGCGCCGGGGGACCGGGTGGCCATTCATCTCCCCGGCGTGCCGGAAGGCGTGATCGCGATGTTGGCGTGCGCGCGCATTGGTGCGATTCATGTCGTGCTTTTCGGGGGGTTTTCGCCGGAGGCGATCGCCGATCGGCTGGCGGACAGCGGCGCCGGCGTGATCATCACCGCCGATGTCGGGCGTCGCGGTGCCAAGCGCATCCCGTTCAAGGCGACGATCGATGCGGCACTGGATCATGGCGCGTCGCTTCCCATCCGGCATGTCTTCGTCGTGTCGGTCACATCGGAGACCATTCCCATGACCGACGGCCGCGACCGTTTCCTCTCCCCACTGCTCTCCGTGGCGTCCGCTCTGTGCGATCCGGAAGCGATGGAAGCAAATGCGCCCCTCTTCCTGCTGTATACCTCCGGCAGCACGGGGAAACCCAAGGGTATCGTACATGGGACCGGGGGCTATCTGCTGTGGGCCGCCTATACGCACGCCCTGGTCTTCGCGCACGCGCCTGGCGACATTTTCTGGTGCACCGCCGATATCGGCTGGATCACGGGCCACAGCTATGTCGTCTACGGCCCGCTGGCGAATGGCGGCACGATCCTGCTGTTCGAGGGCATGCCGTCGCATCCCCATCCCGGGCGGTGGTGGCGGGTGATCGAAAAGCACCGCGTGACGGGGTTCTATACCTCACCGACAGCGATCCGCGCGCTGATGGCGGAAGGCGACGCGGTTCCGGAACGCCACGACCTCTCCAGCCTGCGCGTCCTGGGTTCGGTCGGCGAACCGATCAGCCAGGAAGCCTGGGGATGGTTTCATGCCACGATCGGCGGCGGGCGTTGTCCCTTGGCGGACACGTGGTGGCAGACCGAAACGGGTGGCATCATGATTTCGCTTGTTCCCGGCGCGATCGAGGCGCGGCCGGGTGCGGCGACATTCCCGCTCCCGGGTGTCACCGCGCTCCTGCTGGACGCATCGGGCACTATTCTGGAGGGCGAGGCGGAAGGCATGCTGTGCATTGCCGGTTCCTGGCCGGGTCGCGCACTGGGCATCTGGGGCAACGAGGCGCATTTCCATGCGACCTATCTGCGACCCTTCCCCGGCTTCTATTTCACGGGTGACGGTGCCAGACGCGACCGGGATGGCTATTTCTGGCTCACAGGCCGCGTCGACGACGTGATCAACGTGTCCGGCCATCGTATCGGATCGGCCGAAATCGAAGACGCCCTGGCCGCTGAGCCCGCCATCGCCGAATCCGCGGCGGTCGGTGTTCCTCACGCCCTGAAGGGACAGGCGATCGTGGTCTTCGTCGTGTCGAACGGCCCTGCACCGGATGACATCCTGTCGCGCGTCGCGCGGGCCATCTCAACGCGGCTCGGCCGCTATGCCGCGCCGGAGCGCGTGTATGTCGTCCCCGATCTGCCGCGGACGCGATCGGGTAAGATCGTGCGGCGGTTAATGCGGAAAATCGCCAGCGGCGACACGGAAGGGTTCGGCGACCTTTCGACCCTTGCGAACCCCACCGCCGTCGCGACCCTTATCGCGACCGTGCGTCCCCATACCTGCGTGACATAGCGCGCCTAGAACCGGTCATGGACAATGATGTCGGCGTCCGGGATGCGTCCGCCGTGCGGCGGCAGTTCGCCGGTCCCCTTACCGATCGCGACGAACATGACCAGGGCGTGGTCCTTCGGCAACCGGATGATCTCCGCCACCTGCTCGAAATCGAACCCGTCCATCGGACAAGTATCGTAGCCATGCGCGGTTGCCGCCATCATGAGCGCATAGGCCGCCATGCCGGCGGAGCGGAACGCCTCGTCACGCTGCATCGCCGGGTTGTTCTCGTAGAACTGGGTTATCATGCCGACATATTTCTCCCGCATCGCCTCCGGTGCGTCCTTCCAGTAGCGACCAGGATTCTTCGCATAGGCATGCATGTCCGCGCACAGGACGATCAGCGCCGAACATTCCTCAATCTGCGGCTGGTTCCACGCCACCGCCTTGATCTCGGCCCGCACGGCGGGGTCGCGTACCACCAGGAAACGCCAGTTCTGGATATTGAAGGCCGTGGGCGCCGTCCGGGCGGCGTGCAGGATGGCGGCCAGCGTCTCGTCCGGAATCCTGTGAGTCCCATCGAAGCGCTTCGTCGCCCGCCGCGCGAGCATTGTGTCCAAAATCGCGTTCATCATGCTTTCTGCCTCTGTTCAATCTGCTCCGCACGCGGCGCGAAGCCCATCAGGCCACGCATTGCCTCTGCCGGCCAAGCCCATCAATGCCGAGTTCCACGACGTCGCCGGACTGGAGATAGACGGGCTCCGGCCGCATCCCCATCCCGACGCCCGGAGGGGTTCCGGTGGCGATGACGTCGCCCGGCATCAGCGTCATGTAGTGGCTGACGTACGCGACGATCTCGGCCACGGAAAAGATCATCGTGCGCGTGTTGCCGCTCTGCATCCGGCGCCCGTTCACCTCGAGCCAGATCGCCAGGTCCTGAGGATCGGGCACCTCGTCCCGGGTCACCAGCCACGGGCCGAGCGGACCGAACGTGTCGCAGCCCTTGCCCTTGTCCCACTGGCTGGACTGCATCTGGAAGGCGCGTTCGGAGACGTCATTGGCGATGCAGTAACCCGCGACGTGGTCCAGCGCCTCGCCCACCGTGACGTTCTTCGCGCACGTACCGATGATGACCGCGAGTTCGGCTTCCCAGTCCAACTGTGTTGCGCCAATCGGCGGGATTATCGGATCGTCAGGCCCGGAGAGCGCCGTAATCGCCTTGAGAAACACAATCGGCTCCTCGGGCACCGGTAGACCCGCCTCATCGGCATGGTCCCGGTAATTGAGTCCGATACAGACATATTTTCCGATCCCCGCAACCGGCACCCCGAGGCGCACACCCGCCTCCACGGGCGGCAAGGTCCGGAGATCGATGTCCGCCAGAGCGGCTAGGCGCGCCGGAGCCAGAACCTCCGGCGATACATCCCCGATTACACCCGCCAGGCTGCGCAAGCCACCCGCCGCGTCCACCAGTCCCGCCCGTTCTTCCCCTGGAGCGCCGTAGCGACAGAGCCTCATAATTATATCCTCCTTCTACCGGCGGCGCCGAGACTGAGCGTATCGCCGCTGGGGCCCGCCACGGATGTCCGGCAATTCCATACACGCTTGGGTTTCCCCGCCCCCGCCTTCAGGCTCGTCTACTTCAGTCAGAATCGCAGACGACCAGGGTGGATGGCTCGAGCGCATGCACAGTCACCGTCTCGCATCCCGTGATCGCAATACCACAGCCCACGTCGGCGTCGTGCCCAAGAATTTCCACGCGTCCCGCAACGACGAGAGCATAGACGCAGCGATCCGCATAGGTCGGGACGACGGCCTGTCCACCGACCGGGAGCGTGAGGCGAAGCACGCGGGCGCGCGCCTTCAGCGGCAGCGGGTCACCCGACCGCCCCTGATCCGTTTCCTCCGGATCGTCGGCGGGAAAGCCGCTGGCCAGCAGGGCATGCTGATGCCCGAAGCGATCCCCGTTGCGGCGCAGGCCGATTTCCGGTGCGCCCCCGTCCTCTTCGGGCAGCAGCCATAGCTGTAGGAGCGAGGCCGGCGCACCGCCGGTTTTCCACGTTGCCAGCGCCACGCCATCGCCGGTACTGACGACATGACAATCGCCCGGCTTCAATAGGCTGTCGCCCAGATCGTCCGCCATTGCCACGACGGCGCCTTCCAGCACCAGAGTCACGATCTCCATCGCGCTTTCATGGTCCAGCCTGAAGGCAGCATCCGCCTCCAGTTCGATCCGGTTGAGCACCCGGAGCCGTCCCCAATGCACGGGAGCCGAGTGGACGTAATCTCGGAACGCGAAGTGACAGTCGAGTTTGACGCCCTCCTGGACCAAATGGCCCAGCTCGGAAGGATGCCGGACCGTGATCATCCCTGGCGCTCTCCCTGCCTCGAGCGGGGAAGCATCGACCGTTGGGCGGTCGTGACAGGATAACGCGCCTCCCAACCGCCGCCGAGCGCGCGATAAAGGTGGGTCACCGAGACCGAAACCGCCGTCGTCGACTGCACGAGCTGGTTCTGGCTGGCCAGGAGCGCGTTCTGCAAGGTCAGCACATTCAGGAAATCCGACGCCCCCTGCACATACTGCTGCTGGGCCAGACGTACGGCCGTTTCGTTCTGGGCCACGGTCTCCTTCAGCCGGTCGCGCTGCTGTTGCGCGGCGGAGAAATCGGCCATGGCGTCGTCGATCTCCTGCCATGCCTTGAGGATGGTGCGCTGCAGGGTGATCGCCGCTTCCTTCTGCTGCGCCCGGCGCAGGCGCAATTGCCCGGTCAGGCGACCGCCCTCGAACAAAGGCAGCGTCATGGTCGGGCCGAACCCGTACTGCCGGGACGCCCAGGAGCCGAGCCCGCTGAATTGCAGCGCCTGAACGTCAAGGCTGCCGGACAACGTAACGCGCGGAAAGAAATCCGCCACGGCCACGCCGATGCTGGCGGTGGCGACATGCAACTGCTCTTCAGCCACGCGAATGTCCGGCCGGCGTTCCGCCAGTTCCGACGGCAGGCCGATCGGCACCGCATCGGGCACCGGCGGAATCGGAGCCGGCGTGCCCAGTTGCGTCTTGAGGGCGCCCGGCTCTCGCGCGACGAGAAAGCTCAGCGCGTTGATCAGATGCACTTCCTGGCTCTGCAGGATCGGCAGGCGCGACTGGAATTCGCTGAGCTGTCCGCGCGAATCCGCCACGTCCAGTTGGGTGGAGGCGCCTTGCGCAAAGCGCAGGCCCGTCAGGGCAACGCTGTGCCGGGCAGTGTCGATATTGCGGCCGACGATGGCGATCTGCGCCTGCACGCCGCGCAGATCGAGATAATCCTGCGCGGTCTCGGCCATCAGCGAGACCAGGACATCCCGCTGCATGTCCTGCGTCGCCTTGACCGCCGCGGTGGCGGCCTCGACTTGGCGCCGGACATGACCCCAGAGATCGACCTCCCAGGACGCGCTCATGCCGTATTGCGGCAGGTTGAAGGACGGATTGCCGACCGTGCCCGGCACGGCCACGGGGCCGAAGCCCTGCGCGCCGCTGGCGACATCGCCCGCGCCGGCGCGCTCCAGCGTGCCAAGCAGGCCGAGGATACCGTTGGTGCTGGCCCGCTCGCGTGCGTAGGAGGCATTCCCCTCCACATGCGGGAACTGTGCCGCGCTCGCAATCCGCCGCTCGGCGACGCTTTCCGCCAGGCGATAGGCGCTCGCGCGCAGATCCAGATTGGCGGACGCCACCTGCTGTTCCAGCGCGGTCAGCACCGGATCGCGATAGATCGTCCACCATTGCGGATCGGCGGCACTTTCCACCGGGTGGCTTTCGGCATCCGCCAGGCCGCGATGCCAGTGCGGCGCGCTGGCGAGATCGGGCTTGTGATAGTCGGGCCCGACCGTGCAGGCGCCGAGCAGGAGCGCGCTCGCCAGAGCGAGCATGCGGCGGTTGAGGACTGCGGTCATGATCCGTCCCTCACCGCCACGCATAGCGGGGGTCGTCCGCCTTCGGACCTTCCGGGCGCGATGCCGTATCGACTGCCACCTCGACCGACATCCCCACCCGGACCCGCGCCGCCAGAGGCTGCCCCGGATCGAAGGTGATGCGCACCGGCAGACGCTGGACCACCTTGGTGAAGTTGCCGGTCGCATTATCCGGCTGGATCGGCGCGAACGCGACACCGGTCGCCGGCGGGATGCTGTCGACATGGGCACGGAGCGGCTGACCTGGGAACGTATCGACCCACACCGTCGCTTTCTGCCCCGGCACAACGTGCGTGAGCTGCGTCTCCTGGAAATGGGCAACCACGAACGCATCCTGGACCGGGGTGACCGCCATCAACGCACTGCCGGGATTAACGTAGTTGCCCACGCGCACGCCACGCGCGCCGACCACGCCGTCCACCGGCGCCGGGATGGTGCAATAGGACAGGTCCAGTTCCGCCCGTTGCTCCTCGCCTTCGGCGCGGGTCAGATTACCCCTGGCGCGCGCGATCTGGGCGGCGAGCACATCCTTTTCCTGGATCGCGGCCTGCACGCTCGCCTCGTCGCGGGCTTTCGCGGCCGTGGCCTCGCGGGTCTGCGCCGCCGTGCGCTGGCGTTGCTCGGTCGTGCCGGCGCCGCCGGCCGCCAGGTTGCGGTAGCGCGCCTCGTCCTGCTGCGCGAAGACGAGCTGGGCGTCGTCCGACTGCACCGCCGCCCGCGCCGCCGCGATCAGTGCGTCCTGCCGGGTGAATTCCGCCTGCAGATTGGCGATGTCGGCGCGCGCGGCGGCGAGATTGCCCCGCGCCACGGTGAGCGCCGCGCGGTAGTCGTCATCCTCGATATGGGCCAGCACCTCGCCCTTGCGGACCTGCTCGTTGTCCTGCGCCATCACGGCTTCGATGCGACCGCCGACCTTGGGGGCGACGACCGAGGAATAGGCCGACACATAGGCGTCGTTGGTCTCGACCCGCACGCCGTCTCCAAGCACAAGGCGGTCGCCGCCCCAGGCCGCGGCCCCCAGCACCACCACGCCGGCCGCCAGCAGCAGCGCCTTCGTTGTTCCGTTCATGAATATTCCCTCTGGCGGCCCCGGCGGCCGCGTCGTCTGTCGCGGATGCGCGGGACCGTCAGGTCAGCTTCAGGTAGAGCGTCACGACAAGAGCGACGAAGTACCCCTCAATGCGGTCGCGCAGCGTCCATCTCGATGCCGTCGCGTTGCCCATTTGATCCGATGATGGGATGTCTGGATGCCGCAGTCGGCGCGTATCCCGATACGAACTGGTCTTCATATTAATCTCGCATGACATACTGTCCGCCGCCGTCAGCGCGCGGGAGCGGTGGTGGAGGGCGCGCGGGGCGGATAGACCCGTTGCGGCAGAACCAGATTGAGGGCGAACAGGGCCGCGCAGACGCCGATCATGATCGTGTAGATGTCCGCACAGGCCAGGATGAGCGCCTGCTCCGACGCCTCGCCGTGCAGCAGGACGGTCATGTTCCAGTCCAGCCAGGCCGGATCGGCGATGTGCGGCGCCAGCAGCGCCTGCGCCGGGTCGCCCCAGGACTGCAACGCGTTATGGTTGGTGCCATAGGTGTCGAGCAGCATGGTGGAATGGAATTGCTCGCGCCGGCGGAGCAGGGCCGAGATGACACCGGCTGCGATGGCGTTGGCCAGCCCTTTGGTCATGTTGAACATGCCCGAGATGAACGGCCCGTCGGCCGGGCCGAGGCCCATCGTCGCCAGCATGAGGATGGCGATGACCATCATCGGCTCGCTGGCCACCTGCAAGAGCTGCATGGCGTAGAAGTTCTCGCGCACCCAGTCGGCATCGATCCAGGTGCCCAGAAAATAGGACAGACCCTGGATCGCCAGCCCGGCCATCAGCACATGACGGCAATCCACCCGGCGGATATTGCACAGGGCGGAGATCAGCGGCAGCGCCAGCACCTGCGGCACCGCGAGGATCAGCATGACCGGCGCGATCTGGATCGGGCGATAGCCGCGCACCTCCTCCAGATAGACCGCCGGGATTTCCGCCGTGACCGCGCCCAGCACCAGAACCGCCGCCAGCGTCAGCAGCGCATCCGTCACGTTGCGCTGCTTGAGCAACTGGATGCGGAAGAACGGCACCGGGTGGAACCATTCATTGACGATGAACAGCACGAACAGAAACCCGCCGGCGAAGAACAGGTGCGTGATCAGCGGCGAGCGGAACCAGTCCAGCCGGTCCCCCTGTTCCAGCGCGATCACCAGCATGCAGATCGCGGGCAGCCCGGTCAGCAGGCCGCGCCAGTCGAACTGGCGGAAACGCTCAAGCCGGATCGGGTCCTGCGGCAGGCCCCAGGCCACGCAGGCCATGGAGATCAGGCACAGCGGCACGATCTGCCAGAACAGGAACGGCCAGCCGAGATATTCGAACCAGAACCCCGCCAGCGGCGCGCCGCCGAGATTCGGCCCGAACGTCGCGGTGAGGGCATAGATGCCAAGGCCGTAGATCTTGATGTTGGGCGGCAGGAACCGCAGCGCCACCGTCATCAGCATCGGCGGCAGGCTGCCGCAGGCCAGCCCCTGCACGCAGCGCAGCAGCAGCAGGGACGACAGGTTCGGCATGAAGGGGGCCGCCATCCCCAGCACCCCGACCAGAGCGGTCATCGCGATCGTCAGGCGGCGTATGGAGAACGTCACCGAGCACCACGGCGCGAATGCCATCGCGGCGATGTTGAACGCCTCGAACAGGGCGGTGATCCAGGTCCCCTCGTCGTGCCCCAGATGGAACGCGCCCCGGATATCGGCGAGCCCCGCCTCGGTCGTGTGCTCGTTGAATCCCGCCAGCAGGACCGCCAGCAGCACACCCGCCAATCCCGTCGCCAGGCGCGGACCGAATACGGGCGCTTTCGGGGGCGCCGGCGGGGGTTGGGGGCGCGTCGCCATGTGGGAAGACTCCGCGTCGGCGACGGGTGGCGGCAGCGTCAGGCTATCGGCGTGGTCCACGGGACACCTCGCGGCGACATCATTGGAGAATGCCGACAGTCTTGAAGAAACGTCCTATGTTTGGGAACACTCAATTATGAAATCGTCGGGAAGCAGATATGGAATGGTCGGATATCAGATTTCGATTGCGACCTGGCGCCGTGTCTGCCAGCTTCAGCCGAAACACGCCCTTGGGAGCATATATTCATCCTATGATAGGCTGTTTTCCCCCGGCCTCAGGTCAGCTTTCACGATAAAAGGAATACGCGATGGCAAACGTGGCACGTGGCTACGATCTCAATCTTCTGCAGGCCATGAACGTGCTGGTTGAGGAGTCGAGTGTCACGGGCGCGGCCGAGAAGCTACAGGTGAGTGCCGCGACCATGAGCCGCACCCTGTCCCGCCTGCGCGAGACGTTCCACGATGCCATTCTGGTGCAGTCGGGCCGGCACATGGTGCCCACACCGCGCGCCCTGCAGATGCAGCCGCGCGTCAGCCAGATCCTGTCGGCGATCAGCGATCTATATCGCCCGCGGCATGCCCTGGATTTCACCGGCCTGACGCCGACCTTCCGGATTCGGGCCGCCGATGTGGTGATCGGCCCCTACGCCGAGGCGCTGCTGCGCGCCCTGCGTGCCGACTGCCCGGACACCACATTGATCTTCACGGCGGAATCGAACAGCGACGACAGCGATTTCCTGCGGCAGGGTGGGATCGATCTCTATATCGGCGCCACGGCGTTCCTGCGCCCCGAAATCATGCGCCAGACCCTGTTCGAAAGCCGTTTTCTGGGGGTCGTACGCGCCGGTCATCCGATCCTGCTGGGTGACATCACACCCCAGGCGCTGGTGGCCTACGATCACATCGCCGTCTCGCGCCGGGGCCGGCGACGGGGACCGATCGACGACGTTCTGTCCGATCAGTACGGCCTGACGCGCAACGTCGCTCTTTTACTCACGTCCTTCTACGCCGCGCTTCAAGGACTATCCCAGACCGATCTGGTCCTTCCGGTGCCCGATATTGTCATTAACGCCGCTCCGCTCGAGCGTTTGGGACTCTTTGCCTTTCCGATGCCGATCGACCTCAATCCCGTCGCGATCTTTCAGGCGTGGCACCCGCGGCACGAGAACGACCAGGTCCACCAATGGCTTCGGCGCACGGTGACGCAGGTTATGTCTCCTCGTGTTACCTCGCGGAAGCCGGCCATCGACGTGACAAAGACGGAAGCGGCACTGGACTAGCGCGGATGTCTCGTCATGGTCGGGTCCTTCCGCCGACGGGCGCCGATAGCTGCCGGGTCGCGGTCCAGACTGAAGGCCTTGGTCAGCGGTCGAAGGATCGCGCGCGCGGCCCGAGCCGCACGGGCGGGATCGCTCGCTTCGATTGCGTGATACAGACCCTCATGAAGCGACAGACTCGGTTCCGTGACGCCGTGTTCCAATATAGCCGCGCGCGCGGCGTCCCGCGCGGTGCCCAGGAAATAGCGATAGAGCTGGATCAGCGCACCATTGCGGCTCGCCTCGGCGATGGCGCGATGAAAAGCCGAATCGCGTTCAAGGAAGGCGTCGACACTCTCGCCCTCAGCCCATTCCCCCCGCGCATTGAGCCCGGCCTTGATTCGCTGCAGGTCACCTGTTGAGCGGCGCAGCGCCGCGAGGCGGGCGGTTTCGATCTCCAGCATCGTCCGCAATTCGAAATGTTCGCGCAGGCTCGACCGACTGATTGTCCGCATCAGCGTCCCCGGGTCTTCCAGAGAGCGGACATACGTGCCGTCACCCTGGCGCACCTCGAGGATGCCCGCGTGAGACAGCACCCGGATTGCTTCGCGCACCGTATTGCGCCCGACACGGAGAATTTCACCGAGCTCCCCCTCTGTGGGGATGCGCGCGCCGACCGGCCACATTCCCGAGGCGATGTGTTCGCTCAAGGCTTCAAGGGCGGAGTCGACGAGAGACTGGCGTCGGGCCTGGGGCAGAGCCACAGCATGTGGCGAGAAGGAATCCTGGGACATGACTCAGTCATCCTATCGCCGGATGTTTGTCTGTCGATAGAGTTAATACGTACAATAAACGGCGAGACGGGCTGCCCCTGCACACGGACACGTTCTGGCGGGGCCTCTGGAAGTCCCACGGCCGACATGGAGAGCCAGTACCTATGTTCGACAACTTTCTGCCCACGCCAGACTTCCGGGAGTGCCACGACTGGGTGATCGCGGCATCGGCGAAAAGAGTCCTCGACTGCGCTGCCCGCTTTCAGATCCGGCAGGATCCGGCTTTGCGATTGGCTCTCGCGGTACGCGAATTGCCGGGGCGGCGGCTTGGGCGACAGCCTGCGCGCCCTTTCGACATGGACAGCTTTGTCGATCTTGGGCGCGAGGGCGATTCCTGGCTCGGCTTCGGTCTCGTTGGCGCTTTCTGGCAAGCGGGTTTCGGCCTTGTCCGTTGCGCAAGCCGCCACGAATTTCTGACACTGCGGCGCGCCGACGTCTGCCGCCTCGTTCTGAGTTTCCGCGTGGCGCAGATCGGATACAGGACGGTCCGCCTCATCACCGAAACCAGTATTTTTTGCCCGATGTCAGCTACACGCCGACGCTTTGCGCCATACTGGTATCTGATCCGCCCGGTCAGCGGCGCAATGCGTCGCCGCACGCTTGCCAACATCTCGCGGCAGGCATGCCAGCCAGGCGGGTGCGCTAACGGCGGATGCCGGGAAGCCGCTTGATCCTTTCAGACAGAAAGTCGGCGCACAGCCTGACGCGAGCGAGGTTTGCGCGTTCTGGCGCGATCAGCATGCTCAACGGGACCGGCATGAGCGCCCAAGACGGGAGAAGGCGCGTCAGACGGCCATCGGCGAGACAATCCTCGACCAGCCAGAGATGGGCCGGCCCATAGCCGCGCCCAGCGAGCAGCGCCTCGCGCAGGGCAAGTCCGTGATCGACGTTCAGGCGCGCATGAAATGGCAGGATGGCAGGCTTTCCAGCCTTTGCCTTACCCTGCAGGACCAACCGGTCCGAGCCCAGAACGCGCGAAAGCCGGACCCCGTCACGTTCAGCGAGGTCCGCCGGCCGGCGTGGCGCGCCATACCGCTCGACCCACATCGGCGCGGCGACCAGCACGCGCTGGCTGGTGCCCAAAGAGCGCAATCGCATGGCGCTATCCGTCAGCGGCCCCAGGCGAATGGCGATATCGACATCGTCCTGGACCAGATCGACGCGATCGTCAGTCAAGTTAAACGCAATGCGGATATCCGGCTGCTCGTCCTGGAAATCGAAGATCGACTGGCTGACATGCAGGACGCCGAGTGCTGCCGTGCAGGAAATCCGGACCGAACCCGCCATCGACCGTCCTGTCGCGCGTAATTCTTGCTGGGCCTCCTCGACGAGGCCGAGGATTTGCTGGCAGTGACCATAGTAGCGGGTGCCTTCCTCCGTGAGCGACACCCGACGGGTCGTGCGCCGAAGGAGTACCACCCCGAGGGCATCTTCCAGCTCACGGAGATGGCGCGTTATGGTCGACTGTCCCGCTCCAGTCTCCCGTGCCACGCCGGAGAGGTTGCCTCGCTCCGCGATCCGCACAAAGGTGCGCATACGGTCGAGTGAGATGCCAGATTGTTCCATTTTTCGGCATAGTCCTATCCGGTGGAACCCTATGGGCCGACAATACCATATCGCCTATTTTCACGGGGCTGTGCAAATTGTCTTGAAGAGAGGTATGCGCCCATGAATGTTCTGATCGTTTTCGCCCATCCGGAACGGCAATCGCTGAATGGGGCACTGCTGGACGTCGCCGTGCGAGAGTTGGAAGCGCAGGGCCATAAGGTTCAGGTGTCGGACCTGTACGCCATGCATTGGAAATCTGCCGTGGACCGTGGCGATTTTCCCGGCCTGTCGTCCGACGCGCCGCTAAAGGTGTGGAAGGCCTCGCATGACGGGTTCGCGGCAGGTGATTTGACGGAAGATGTGAAGGCCGAACAGGAAAAGCTGCGCTGGGCCGACACGGTGATCCTGCAGTTTCCATTGTGGTGGTTCGCCATGCCTGCCATCCTCAAAGGATGGGTCGACCGCGTCTATGCCTCCGGCTTCGCCTACGGGGTCGGGGAGCACAGCGAACAGCGCTGGGGCGATCGCTATGGCGAGGGCGTCATGGAAGGCAAGCGCGCGATGTTGATCGTCACGGCCGGTGGTTGGCCCGAACATTATTCGGAACGCGGGATCAACGGCCCGATCGATGACCTGCTGTTCCCGATCAATCACGGAATCCTCTTCTACCCCGGCTTCACCGTATTGCCGCCTTTTGTCGCCTACCGCGTGGATCGCCTCGACGATACGACGTTTGGCGTGGTCGCGGACGAACTGCGCGAGCGCGTGCGGACCCTGGAGACGACCAAGCCGATCCCCTATCGGCGACAGAACTTCGGCGACTATCAGATTCCGACGATGGAAGTGCTGCCGAACTTGGTCCCGCCGGGCGTAAGAGGCTTCGAGGTGCATCTCGCGCCTGAACGCGACTGAGTTGTCGCCGGGTCGCAAGCGTGAAGGTCAACGCGACCCGGCATTTCCGGCCGGAAGATCTGGCTGGCGTACCCGCCGTAGCCCGCCTGTCTCCGACAGCAGCACACTTCCTGGGACCTGTGGCGCATGCGACCGCGCGACAGGACGGCAGGTCCTGAAACGCGGCGGGAACGTTCGTGTTACAGCCATATCGTGATCAGGTTGCGACCCGAACGTGCGCGCTGCGTTGCCTGCCCCTGACCAGCAGGGACTCCTCACACGCAATAGTCGGGACATCGTCCCGCGAATCGTAATGACCACGCGTTTCGGAGGTTCTGCCTCGCGCACCCCAGGCCTCCAGAGCGGCCATGACCGGATGAAGCGCCTCGCCATATTGCGTCAGCATATAAGTGACGCGCAACTGAGCGGACAGATGTACTTCTCGATCGATCAGCCCGGTGTCCTCCAATTCGCGCAGTTGCATCGTCAGAACGCGGTGGGTGATTTTGGGCAGACACCGGCGAAGATCATTGAAACGCAGTGGTCCGCGCGTCATCAATGCGTAAAGTATGAGGCCTTTCCATTTACCACCGATCCGGTCGATCGCTACACTGAGATAGTGACCAGCCCCCGGGTCTTCCGCGAGTGCATGATTTGGATTCATCGCGCAGGCCCTCCATACGATATGCTGTTTTGTACCGATGAGTATAATAGCGGGTCAAGCGGTGATCCGTCACCAGATTTGATCATCGGCGCCAGGAAGCGACGTACGGCCCGAACCAAGCGCGTGCGCGACAGGCCGTCAGACGACGGGCGGGCTCACGGGCAGTGTGAGGTCGCACATCCCGTGATCGACGATGACGTTTCAGGTCAGACCGGCCGGCGGAATGAGCCACGGTCAGGATACGGCGTGGCTGGCCGCGTTCACGACGTCGACCGCCATTACCCTGACGCGCGCGGCATCGGTTCCCTGACTTGCGGCCCCTCGCTCCACTCGAACGGCACAGCCCGTCGCCGTCGAATAATTTCCCGGACACGAAGGCTGAACGACCGCTCTAGTGGGGTGCATGAAACGGATACGGTGCCTCCAACATGCAAAACGTCGCCGCTTGCAAAGTCGATGAACATAAGACCAGCTCGTTGGTTTTTTAGAAAGTTTCCCAAGGTATTGAAATACCGATTGCCCGGATAATCCGGGACGGTGACGATGTCGCCGTTGACATGGACGAAGCCGGCGGGACCGCCACGATGCGAGACATCCATGCCGCCAAGGGCAATGTCTGGCGCGCAAGACGCCACGAAAAATGTGGCTGCGGCCGCGATCAGGCCATGCGCCTCGGCATCGAGTTCGGACAGGCGTTCCACAGGTCCAGGCGCGCCCCCCACCGGCAGTACGTCGCGCGTGCGAATATATTGCGGACAGTTTCCGAAGCTCTGTAGAACCCGCACGCGAACACCATCTGGACCGGTCGCGAGGACAACGCCGTTGGCACGGTTACGTCGGCGCGTCGCGAATTCGATCCCAAGGACGGCGATGGGAGCGCCCGGACCGATGGCCACGGCTACGGGATCGCCAGCGGGCGGCTTCCAGCCAAGGAAAAGCGTCGTCTCGTCGGGACTGGAAAGGAAACCAGGTGGTCCAGCCGCGAATGTGGCGATCGGCCATCCGTCGGGAGAAAGCGTGCCCAGGACGACATAGGGCAGCGTGGCAAAGAAGCCACGATGCTGCTCCGGCATGAAAGGCCGGATGAAGGCGCTGGATGGTGACGCAACTCCGGACAGCGCCTGCGCACGCCGTTCGCCTTCGTGAAATCCGGTTGCCACCTCGTCCATCGTCCTGATCCAACGTAGTAAGGCAGCCTATCATTGAGCCGGCTATGCGCACAGCAAAATACAGACTGGTCCGTCATTGATCAACGTGCGATCCCGGCACGTTGTTCATGTTACTTTTTTCGGAAGAAGGACGCCGAAGCCACAAGAGGACCGGTCACGTGACATCGATCCCGGCCGCGGCGAGGACCCCGAGCGCCTCGCGTTGCAACGGCTGGTTTTCCCCAAGCGCCGCCAACCACAACGTTGCACCCTGTAGGCGCGTCAGCGCGTCGGTCGCGGCAGCCATCGGATCTGCGAAGCCCCCCACACTCAGAATCAAGGCCAGGCGCGCACGGAGTCGGAATACGAACTTGCAGATGGCCGCTTTTGCTGTTGGAGCATCCTTCGGCACGCTCAATGCCAGGTGAAAGACCACTGATCCGCCGTGTTCTCCAAGAACGTTCGCGATTCGCATGATTAACTCACGATAGCTTTGACGCCAGTCCAACATGGGGTCCGGCAGTCCCTCAAGCAACTCGCGCAACGTAAGATCAAGCACCGCCGTTACCAGGAATTCCTTGTTCGGCAGACGATTATAGATACTGGATTTCCTGAGTCCTGCTCGCGCGGCGATGTCGTGCATCGATGCACCGGCATAGCCCCGTTCTCGGAGCAGTTCGCGGGCAGCAATCACAATGTCATCATAGGAGGCCTTCACGTCGTCCTTCCGGTCAGCCAAGCGCATGGCAGCAAGGCGCCCCTCCCGATTTCGGCAGGCTGTCGGTGCGTGGGACGCGCATCGATAAATTCCGAGTGCGCAGGCTACGTGCTTGGTATCTGGTTTGACAACACCGTCAGTGCCCCTTTCCAGGCCGTGCATGCGGCGTCCTTCTCTCCGAGCACCATGACGCTGACGACGGCGCCATCCAGCAATGACGCGAAGGCGCGCGCGACGCTATCAGACCTGTTCTTTGGGACACCGGCGTCTTCGATCAGCGACTTGAGCGCTCCCCTCAAAGTCTGCTTGTGCAGCGTGACCCGTTCGTTGATCGCGCTGTTCTGGCCATTATATTCCAATGCCGCGCGCATAAAAACGCATCCCGTAAAATCGGGCTGACTGAACCAGTCGGTATACCAATCGAAAATCGCCTTAAGACGGTCTCGGGGTGCGCTACGGGCTCTGACTGAGGCAGCAAGCGATAGCGAGATGTTCTCCAAGCAGTCATCCAGGGCTTCGATCACGATTTGGTCTTTGTTACGAAAATGATAATATAGTGTTTGTTTCGTAACTCCGGCGGCTTCGCTGATCTTGTCGACACTGACGTCGCGGAAGCCGAACCTCACGAACAGGCTGCTCGCCGTGTCGAGGATATGAGCTCGATTATTCGGGCGGCCGCCGCGCTTCTTGATCACGGCTTGTGTCATTGCGAGGCCTCCGGTTCAAGCGCACAATCGCAGTTCTCCGAACCAATCGAAACGCGGGGTTCGGCGGGTCGTTCGAGGAATATAAGAGAACCACGAACGACCGTTCCGTTCAATTACTATATCACCTGAACGGCCAGCGTGTACCGGTGCCGCCAGGTTGGATTGGCCCAAACCGTAGCGAGCGACCACGAACGCCGATGCATATGCGTCTGAGCAGGGCACGTTGGACCCGAGCACAGACGCTGAGGTCCGTTGCAACAGAGTCGCCAGTGGTCGGATGGGTTGCGAGACGTTGCCATATATGCGCCGGTTCCATGACTGGTTCAGGTATGGCCGGACAAAGTCGGCGCCGGCTTCCCTTTTTGGCCGCTCGGCATGTGCGGGAGGCCGCTGCGTCGGATTAGAGGTATCAGGCTTCTGTTCCGGTTTCCAATTGCATTTTCCCACCTTGGGCGAATCATTTTTGCCTAAGCGAGGGCGTGGAAATGATCTCTGGATTATCCCGCCGTCTTTTCAGAAAGGCGCGATCGCGTTCAATGAACCGCGCGACCATCACCGGGACAAGCCGGGCCGGGTTGGCTGAGTTCCCGCGGGCCGCTCCTTGCTCCTCGGCCAGGAACTGGGCGTAAAGGACAAGATCGCGATGGATCTCAGCGGGGAATGCGACCGTCACTCGGATAGGACGGTGATCAGGAATTTCAGTGATTCGGAGCTTATCCACGACGTGTGCCTCCTTGCGTGACATACGGTTTGAGAATCAAATCCCGCGACAATAGAACCGTGAGCGGCAGTCCCGGCCGGTCGGTCAGCGTCGGCTGGACATCGAGGCTGCGATCGACCAGCCGGTTGCCCACCATGGAGAACCCGTTGCTGGCGCCACTGCGGATGGCCTGGGCCAGATTGTTCTCACTCTGGCTCGTGCCGGCTTCCGAGCCGACGCTGAGCAGGGTGGTCACCAGCGCGGCTTTGAACAGTTGACCCCAGTGATTATCGATCTCGTCGGACAGTCCCGATTGGCCGATCGCATCCGCGCCCGGCAGCTTCTCCAGCACGAGGCTCTCGCCATCCGGAAAGATCAGCCGCGTCCAGATGATCTGGGTGCGCTGCTGGCCAAAGGAAATCCCGCTGTTATAGGCGCCGTAAAGCGTGCTGCCCTGCGGGATCAGAAGATAACGGCCGGTCGGGCTGTCATAGACGTTCTGGGTGACGTGACCGACGATCTGCCCCGGCAGGTCGGAGCTGATCTTCGTGTTCAGCGCACCGGCAATCACTGTTCCCGCCTGGAGCATATAGGGCGACGCAAGCGGCATGATCCGGTCCGGGCTGAGGGTCTGGCGATCAGGCTGCCCCGCGAGGAAAGCGCGGTTTCCGGCCTGCGGTCCGGTATCGGCTGTTCCCTGCCCCTGACCGGGCGAGGCGGAGGTCAAGGTCGGGATCGGCTGCCCGTCATGCGGCTCGCGGGCTTCGATCGAGGCGAACAGCTTGCTGCCGATAGCGGCGTCGACCTCCTGCTGTGCCCGGCGCGCATCCTCGTTGCCGATGGCATTTGTGGGGATCGATTTCCCCTGCTGCTGGGCATGCAGGATCGGCCGGCCAAGATCTCCGGGCAGCGCGGGGCCCAGTTTCGGCACGCCGGCATAATCTTTCGGCAAATTGTCCAGTCCGGCCGCGGCGGGCGGCGATGCGTTGTCCGGTCCGGCCGGCCCCGGTGGCGGTCGATGGCTGGCTTCCAGCGCATAGCCCAGCGCAAAGGCCACTGCGATGACGCCGATCCCGCCCAGCGACCAGATGACGGTGCGCGACAACCGCACCACGCGCGGCCGGTCAGCGCGCAGGCGCAAGTCGGGCGGCGCCGCGACCGGCTCCGACCGTCCGTTGCTCTCCGGCTCGTCGCTCATGACGGCCTCCCATCGGTGCGAACAATGCGCACCCACTGCTCGCTGTGCTTATCGCCCAGCCGCAGTTCGGCGGCGGCAAACAGCCGGTCGACGATCATCCAATTCTGGCGGACGCGGTAATTCACCAATTGCGGGCCGCCATCGGCACCCAGCACGAACAGCGGCGGCAGGTCCCCCTGCCCGATCCCGCCTGGAAAGGCGATATAGACTTTCCGTCCGTCATCGAAGGCCCGTAGCGGCTGCCAGGGTGGTGGGCCGCCCTTCACGTCCTGGATCGCGTAGCGGAAATTCAGGGCGTCGAGATTCAACCCGGTATCGACAGGCGTCTCGTCGTCAGCCACGTCGTCCTGCCGACGCAAGGCGATCAGATCGTCCTCGGGATAGTCCCACGACACGGACGCCATATAGGTCGCCGGCGTTGCGCGTAGCTCCGCCAGATAGGTCCGCCGGTCGGTGTTGACGATCAGGTTGGTGGTCAGGTCCGGACGCGTCGGCTTGAGCAGGATATGCACCCGTTTGGCGGCCCCCGTGCCGCTCGACGTGTCGCCGATGACCCAGCGCACGGTATCGCCGGCCGCGACCGGACCGGAGCCGACCAGCTTCTCGCCGGGCTGGAGCATGATGTCGGTGATCTCGCCAGGGGAGGCGTAGACCTGATAGAGCGCGCCGGGGCTGTAGGGATAGACCTGAACGGCATTGATGAACCCGGCCCGCGTCGGCTGGATTCGCGCCGCCAGATTGGCCTGAGTCACGCGCGCGGTCGGGTCTGCGACGTCCGGCGTGACATGCCGCATCCTCGACCTGCGCGGCGGCAAGGGCTTCAGTTGCCCGGGCAAGGGCAGTGGCTGAGGCACCTCCACGACCTGCACCGGCTTCGGCGGGTCCGGCAGCCGCGTCGCGCGCACGGCGTCATCATAGCGGATGGTCGGCGGATGATAGGGCCCGGCACAGGCGGACAGGGCGAGCAGCAGCAGCGGCAGGGCGCGCAAGACCGTGCGGATCATTGTCCGAGTTCCTTCGACCAGTTGATGGCGGTGATGGTGATGCCGAGCGGATTCTTCCGCAGACGGTCGGCCGTGCGCGGCGTGATGATCATCACCGTGAGAATGGCGGTCCAGCGCTCTGTGCCGGTGAACGCACCACCGCGATAATGACGCTCCGTCCAGGCGACGCGGAAACTGTTCGGCGACGCCCGGATCACCGACGACACATCCACTTCGACCTGCTCGTGCCCGATCCGCGAGAACGGATCGTTCAGGCGCGCATAGTCGTTGAGCGCCTGTGCCCCGCCAATGGCCGTGAAATCGTATGCGCGCAGCCAGTTCTGCCGCACGACGATCGGGTCGGCGGACAGACCGCGCACATCCTCGATGAAGCGCGCCAGATACCACGCCACCTGCGGATCGGTGGGCACATAGGCCGTGGTCGCGGGTCCGACGGCCTGTGCCTGTCCCAACCGGTCGACCTGCACCACCCAGGGCACGATGGTGCCGCGAGCGGCCTGCTGGATCAGCGCCATGCCCAATGCAGCGGCGAGCAGGAGCGAGCCGAACGCCATCAAGCGCCAGTTACGCGCCTGGACGCGAGCCGAACCGATCCGCTCGTCCCAGATCTGGGCGGCTTTCTGATAGGGGGTCACCGGTATCGGCGAGTCCCCGTAGCGTGTGGTGGAACGACGAAACATCATTCTTTCTCCGAGAGATCGATGGATGCGGATCCGCCGGCGCCGTCGGCCGAACGGATGACATTGGCGGCCTCGGCCGCATGAGCCGCGGCATTGCGGCGTTTCATGTTTCGTGCCCAACGGGGCGGCTTGCCGTCAGGATCGGAGCCGCCGCCTGCACCATCGCCGCCCCTGCCCGAGGGACCGCCGGAATCTCCGCCGCCGTCATTGGACGATGCGCCGCCCGTGAAGCGTCCCCCTGTCGCGGTAAAGGCGCCGCGCGCCCCAGCGCCATAGCTCTGCTTCATGGAGGCCGCCGCACCGGATGCCTTGCTCTTCGCGGCGTTCATCGCGGCGGCGCCGGCGGCACGACCGACGCCGCCGAGACCGGCGGCCATCCGTGCGCCCGCGCTGCCACCGGCGGCGCTCATCGTGCCCATCGAATAGGCCGTAGAAGCAGCCCCCGCCGCCGCGGCCCCGCCGCGCGCGGCAGCGGCCGTCGCGGCCAGAGCGGCGCCACCGCCGGAAGCAATGGCAGCGGGTGCCGCGACAGCGGCCGCTCCCATGGCGCCCACTGCCATGCCGGTGCCGACGGCGGCACCCGCGCCAAGCTGCGGCGCGCCGGAGATCAGTCCGTTGGCCAGGGAGCCGCCAAAGATCGAAAGTCCGACGATGCACAGCGACGCCAGCACGACGGAGAGCGCCTGCCCGATGGTCGGCGCACTGTCTCCGTAGGAGGTGGTAAACTGTTTGAAGAGAACGGAGGCGATGGCGGAGATCACCGCCAGCACCATGATCTTCACGCCGGAGGACACGACGTTGCCCAGCACCTTCTCGGCAAGAAAGGCCGTGCGGTTGAACAGGGCGAACGGGATCAGCACGAAACCGGCGAGCGAGGTCAGCTTGAACTCGACGATCGCCACGAAGAGCTGCACGGCGAGGATGAAGAATGCCGCGAGCACGATGAACCAGCACAACACCAGGACGAGGATCTGCACCACGCCGGTCAGGACACCGAAGGAGAAGGCGAGCTTTGTCGCCGCGTCCAGCAGCGGCTGGGCGGCGGACAGGCCGGTTGCGGCCAGCCGGCCGGGGTGCATGAAATCCCCGAGCGCCAGCGTACCTCCGCCGGCCTTGAGGCCGAGAACGGCGAAGCTGTTGAACACGACCGAAGACAGGTTGGAAAAATGATCGATTATAAAAGCGAAGAACCCGACATAGAGCGTCTTCTTCACCAGCCGCTGGATGATGTCCTCGTCCGCTGCCCAGGCCCAGAACAGGCCGGCGAGCATGATGTCGAGGACCGACAGCGAGCGCGCCAGTGACATGACGCTGCCCTGCACCAGCCCGAACCCGGAATCGATCGTGGTTTCGAAAATATTCAGAAACCCGTCGATGATCCCGACATTATTCGGATCCATCGTTCAGTTTCCGGAATTGGGGACGGATACGGCTTCTGGAACATAGGCGTCGTACTGCGCGAAATGCTGATATTGCGCTTCCGCCGCGGCCTCGTTGGCCACTTGTCGTGCCCGATCAAGGTCCGCGGCGCGGCCATTGGCCGCCAGTTCCGCCTGGATATCGGAGAGCTGCCGCGATTGCAGGGCCAGGAGCTGATTGCCCGCCTGGGCCGCCTGAAGCGCGCCGGCCGAGGTCTGGCTGGCCGAGACGAGCTGCGTCATCGCCGCGCTGTCACTCGGAATATTCCCGACCACACGGGCCTGGAGCTTGAGCGCGTCCTCGAACCCGCCGACGGAATTCTGCCAGCGGGTCTGGGCCTGGCTGAACAGGGCGCTGTTGGACATGCCGGACGAGACTGACGTATAGGCCTGCTGATATTGCTGTTCGACCGACTGAACGCTGTAGGCGATGTTCTGCGCCTGGGCGAGCAAAGCCGTCGTCTGGGACATAGTCGATTGCAGCGTCGACAATGTCGAAAGCGGCAGCGTCGCGAGATTGCGGCCCTCATTCACCAGCATCTGTGCCTGATTGGCGAGGGACGAGATCTCGTTGTCGATCTGCTGGAGTTCCCGCGCCGCAATCATCACGTTCTGGCCGAAATTGGCACCGTCGAACACCGCCCATTGGGCGTGGGCTGGGGTGATCGAAAGAGACAATACGCTGACGATGCCACCAAAAAGCAGGACCTGCTTCATGGCACATGTCCTTCCCGGAGAAGGTCGGCAGCCCAGGCCACACCCCGCGCCGCGAACCAGGCCAGCAGGAATCCGTTCCGCCCATGCTCGGCCAGCACCTGGTCGATCAGCCGGTGATCGTCCTTGCCGGAGGCCGCGCAGAGCGCCAGCGCGACGGGACCGAGCCCCAGTTCGAACAGCCGGTTGCCGCGCTGGGTCTGGCAGTAATATTCGCGTTTGGGTGTCGCGCGGGCGATGATGGCGATCTGCCGGTCGTTCAGCCCGAAATCACGATAGATCGCCATTATCTGTGGCTCGATCGCCCGCTCGTTGGGCAGGAAGATCCTGGTCGGGCAGCTTTCCACCACCGCCGGGGCGATCGGAGAATTGGCGATGTCGGACAGGGACTGCGTCGCGAAAATCACTGACGCATTCTTCTTACGAAGGGTTTTCAGCCATTCACGCAGCTGGCCCGCGAAGTTCCCGTCGTCCAGAACCAGCCAGCCCTCGTCGATCACCAGCACGGTCGGCCGCCCGTCGAGACGGCCCTCGATGCGGTGAAAAAGATAGGACAGCACCGGCGACGCGGCGCCGGAGCCGATCAGCCCCTCGGTCTCGAACGTCACGATTTCCGCGTCGCCCAGCCGCTCGGAATCGGAGTCCAAGAGCCGCCCATAGGGACCGCCGAGGCAATAGGGGACCAGGGCCTGTTTCAAGGCATTCGACTGCAGGAGCGCCACCAGGCCCGACAGGGTTCGTTCATGAACCGGCGACGACGCGAGGGAGTTGAGCGCCGACCAGAGATGGGCTTTTACATCGGGGGTGAGCGTGATCCCTTCATCCGCGAGGATCTGGCCGACCCATTCGGTGGCCCATTTGCGCTCATTCGGATCGTCGATCCCCAGCAGCGGTTGGAGCGACACGGCGGGCATATCGGCATCTCCGTCCGTCAAGCCTCCACCAAGATCATGCCAATCCCCGCCCATGGCCAACGCCGCCACCCGCAGTGAGCCGCCGAAATCGAAGGCGAAGAGCTGCGATCCCTCGTAGCGTCGAAACTGAAGCGCCAACAGCGCCAGCAGGACGGATTTTCCCGCGCCCGTCGGACCGGCGATCAGCGTATGGCCGACGTCGCCGACATGGAGCGAAAACCGGAATGGCGTGGCGCCCGCGGTCTTGCCGTAGAAGAGCGGCGGCGCCCTGAAATGCGCGTCCCGTTCCGGCCCCGCCCATACCGCCGAAAGCGGGATCATATGCGCCAGGTTCAGGGTCGAGACTGGCGGCTGGCGCACATTGGCGTAGACATGACCGGGCAACGATCCCAGCCATGCCTCCACGGCGTTGAGGCTTTCCGTCATGCAGGTGAAGTCCCGGCCCTGGATGATCTTCTCGACCAGCCGCAATTTCTCGCTGGCCACCGAGGGAGAGCCATCCCAGACCGTGATCGTCGTGGTGATATAGGCCTGTCCGACATTGTCGGCACCGAGGGACTGCAGGGCGAGATCCGCATCGGCGGCCTTGTTGGCAGCATCGCTGTCGACCAGCACCGACGCCTCGTTGGTCATGACCTCCCGGACAATGGCTGCGATACTCTTGCGTTTTGCAAACCACTGGCGGCGGATTTTCGTCAGCACTTTGGCAGCGTCCGTCTTGTCGAGCAGGATGGCACGCGTCGACCAGCGATAGGGCATCGCCAGCCGGTTCAGGTCGTCCAGAATTCCGGGAAAGGTCCGGGACGGGAATCCCGTGACCGTGAGCGTCTTCAGGAACGCGTCGCCGAGCTTTGGCTCCAGACCACCGGAAAGCTCCTGGTCCACCAGCAGCGCGTCGAGATGCATCGGAATTTCCGGTACCCGCACGCGCTGTTGCCGGGTCGAAATCGTGCAATGCAGATAGGTCAGCGTCTCGCCGTCGTTCAGCCAGATGGCTTCGGGCATGAAGCCGTCCAGCAATGCCAACATCCGGTCCGTACGATCGATGAAACTCCTGAGCATGCCATGCGGGTCCGGACCGTCACGTTCGATACCCTCATAGAGAAATCTGGCGGCGCGATCGGAAGATTCCACGGGCGGAAGCCAGACTAGCGTGAGGAAATACCGGCTCTCGAAGTGCGCACCCTCATCCTCGAATGCCTCGCGCCGTTCCAGATCGACCATCTGGCTGGCGGCATCGGGAAAGTCGCTCTCGGGATAGAGTGTCGCCGGCACGCGCTGCGCTTCCACGAACACGGCCCAGCCAGAACCCAGTCTCCGGAGCGCGTTGTTGAGGCGTCCCGTCACACCGACCAATTCAGCGGGCGTCGCGCTGTCGAGATCCGGCCCGCGGATCCGCGCGGTGCGCTGGAAGGAACCGTCCTTGTTCAGGACGATACCCTCTTCCACCAGGGCGGCCCAGGGCAGGAAGTCGGACAGAAGGGAAGCGCGATTGCGGTATTCGCCAAGTGACATCATGGTCCTGCCCTCCTCACGCGCGCAGCCAGGCGGGATAGCGGAGATGCCGCCGCCCCACCTCGACGAACAGCGGATCGCGCTTCGCCCCCCACGCCGCCAGGGTATGGCCGACGATCCCGAACGCGGCGCCGATCAGCCACAGACGCAGGCCCAGCGCGATCGCGGCAGCGAGCGTCCCGTTGGCGATCGCGACCGCTCGGGGCGCGCCACCCAGCAGGATCGGATCGGTGAGGGAGCGATGCACCGGAACGTGGAAGCCTGGTACCGCGTCGTCGTCATAGCCGGGCGCCATCAGATCAGCGCTCCGCCGGAGAAGGAGAAGAAGGACAGGAAGAAGCTGGACGCCGCAAAAGCGATCGACAGGCCGAAAACGATCTGGATCAGGCGGCGAAAGCCACCGGACGTTTCGCCGAAGGCCAGCGTCAGGCCGGTGACGGTGATGATGATCACCGACACGATCTTGGCCACCGGCCCTTGCACCGATTCCAGAACCTGGTTGAGCGGTTCTTCCCACGGCATGCCGGACCCGGAGGCCCATGCCGACGACATGGTGGCGAAGAGGGCGATGCCGGCCATGCTCGTCAGGCGAGACAGGCGACCGGAGGGAGCGCGCGCGACCGCGCGCGCGGACAGAGTCTGCAACATCAGAGTGTTTCCTCGAAATCGAACTGATTGGCAGGGTCAGGACGCCGGTCGCGGGTAACGGGCGCATTCAAGGTGTTGAGCCGATAATCGCGGGACATGGTGTCCAGTCCATCGACTTCGGCGAGTTCGGACAGCCGGCGGCCATTGCCTCGGCCGGACAGCACGGCGATCACGTCGATCGTCTCGGCGATCAGGCCGCGGGGTACGGTGACGACAACTTCCTGGATCAGTTGTTCCAGCCGACGCAGGGCGCCGATCGCAGTACCGGCATGCAGGGTGCCGATGCCGCCGGGATGGCCGGTGCCCCAGGCCTTGAGGAGATCAAGAGCCTCGGGGCCTCGCACCTCGCCGATCGGAATACGATCGGGACGCAGACGCAGGGCCGAGCGCACCAGATCGGAGAGCGACACGACGCCGTCGCGGGTGCGCAGCGCCACCAGATTCGGGGCCGCGCATTGCAACTCGCGCGTATCTTCGATCAGGACGACGCGATCGTCGGTTCTGGCGACTTCAGACAACAGGGCATTGACCAGCGTGGTCTTGCCAGTCGAGGTGCCCCCGGCGACCAGGATGTTCTTCCGACCCGCGATGGCGCGACGGAGATAAATCGCCTGCGCTGCCGTCATGATGCCGGCGGCGACATAATCGTCGAGGGTGAACACCGCGACCGCCGGCTTGCGGATCGCGAAGCTCGTGGCCGTTACGACGGGCGGCAGCAGGCCCTCGAACCGCTCGCCGGTCGGCAATTCCGCCGACACACGCGGCGCTGCCTCATGCACCTCGGCGCCGACATGGTGCGCGACCAGGCGTACGATGCGTTCGGCATCGGCCGGCGCAATCGTCTCGCCCGTATCGGATAGTCCCTCGGACAGCCGGTCGATCCACAGCCGCCCGTCCGGGTTCAGCATCACTTCGACGGTGGACGGGTCCGATAGATGTCGCGCGATTGCCGGTCCCATGGCAGTGCGCAGCATGGAAATGCCGCGCATGCCGGCGGCCTCGTGAAGAGCGGATGTTCGCATGATCGTCCCCGATGCGTTGAGCCGTCCGGCCTACCCGGACTGCAACGGGGACAAATAGAAGAGGCACGCGTTTCCCGATCGCAACAAGAGATTCGACGAATATCGTACTCCGGCGTACCAACGCGTAATCGGGCGTATATAAACTGATCCAGGCGCAAGTATGTTAATTTGTTATGTATTGTCAGCAGGATAAATGTCTGACATCAGGCGCACGATCGCAATAGGATCGCGATCCGACACCAGATTCGCAATATTCTTGACCGTCGCACCGATTGCCGATCGCAGTACAGAGAATGGCAGGGGATGCTACGTCTTCATTCTGTTCGGCAGATTAGGGTGTCCCAAGTAGACATGCGACTGCCTGAACGCGCATGGCGGCCACTTTACTTCGCAACAACTCCTTTCAGAAAGGCCATATGGTCGTGGATGGTCAGATGCCGTGTGGAAGGGCCCGGTCTCAAGGAGTTTGTTTCACACGAGATCGTTGGATCATAATTCCGCCGGGTTGCTTGGATGCGGGTGACCGTGTTTCAAGCGAGCAGGGAAAAGCCCTCTTTGCATGGACTCGGGCTTCGCCCTATTCTGACAATACCTTCCAGCCCGTATCGAGGATGCCCCGATTGAGCAGCGACAAGGACATCATTCTCGGCCGCCTGAATGCGATGGCCCAGATCGTTACCGCGCATCTCGCCGCGACCAAGGTCGAGACCGATCAACTCCCCGATTTGGTTCGTCGCCTCTATACGTCGCTGTCGGTCGAAGAACCGGCACCGACACACGGTACGCCGGCGACAGCGGCGACGCCCCCGGAAGCGCCGGCAAAGCCCGCGCTTGCAGGCGGTTGGTCCGTGTCCGTCGCTGAACCTCTCGATCTGGCGGTTCCCACGGCTCGGGTAGAAGAGAAGCCGCATCCCGCGGTGCCGATCAAGGAATCCGTGTTTCCCGACTATGTGATCTGTCTTGAAGACGGGAAAAAGCTCAAATCGCTTAAGCGCCACCTGACGTCCGCCTTCGGCATGACGATCGAAGAGTACAAAGAAAAATGGGATCTCCCGGACGAGTATCCGACTGTCGCCCCTAATTACGCCGAAATGCGCCGCAAAGTGGCCCAATCGATCGGTCTTGGAAAGCGTACGAAAGACGCCGCAAGGCCTGCCCCAGCGCCACGCCAGCCGGTTGAGGCGGCCAAGGCACCAGCCGCGCCCACCGCACCTGGGGGAGAGAGAGGCCGGAACTCGGGCAAAAAGACCGATGAGTTGCGGATGGCAGGCGCGCTTTCGCGCTGAAGCGGCACCGGACGTCGCCTCTCAGGGGGAGTCCGCCTCATCGGGCGGCTCCCGTTCGACGTCCGTCCGAAACCGTTTGTCGCTGGCCAGCCGCCGCCCCAGCATTTCGACAAAGCGGTCGTAGCGCTCCGCCCCCTGCGCACGAGCGGCGGCCGCGATGCTGTCCGGCAGACCGGGCATGCTGGTGAACCAGAGGCGGATGAACAGCGCGAGCGTCTCGACCGAGATCGACAGGTCGCGTTCGATCCGCGCCTGACGACGGTCGAGCCGCTGCACGGCGGCGTCCAGCGACGCCTTGGGATCACCGCCCGCGCTTTCCGGGTCGAGCCAAGCCGCGATCGCGGCTTCGGCCAGCAGGGAGTCCGACATCGACCGACGGGCGGCCTGCGTCCGCAGACCCTTCCACAGATGCGGCTCCAGATAGACCGAAAGCCGCTTCTTCTTCTGGCGCGCACCGCTCATGACAACCCCAGATCATTGCCAGGATCGAGGGCAGCCTGACGGGCTTTGCGTGCGAGGTCTGCCGTCAGTACCGTATGGAGGTCTTCCTCTTCCATCGGATCGCGTGCGCGCTCACGCATGGACGGTTCACGCGCGAGATCGTCGTCATCCTGCGGCGGCAGGTCGGGTTCACCCGACACGTCCATTTCCGGCTGACGGCGCGCCTCGGTGCCGACCGGATCTTCGTCCTCGCCTGCCTCCTTCGCCGCGTCCTCCGGCGTGTCGGGTTTGACCTCCGGCTTTGACGGCTGCGGGCGCCCGGTCCAGTCGTCGGGCGCGACCGGCAGACCACGCGTGCCCGTTTCGGGCGCGGGCATGAGCCGTTCCCGAAAACGGGCGTCGCGGAAATACCGCGCTTTCTTGGCCCGAATGGGCGACATACCCGAAAGCAGGACCAGCTCGTCGGTCGCCGGCAGTTCCTGAACCTCGCCGACGGTCAGCAGGGGGCGTGCACTCTCCTGGCGTGACACCATCAGGTGCCCGAGCCAGGGCGACAGCCGATGGCCGGCATAGTTCTTCTGTGAGCGGATTTCGGTTGCGGTGCCGAGTGCATCGGAAACACGTTTGGCCGTACGCTCGTCGTTGGTCGCAAAGCTCACGCGGACATGGCAGTTGTCGATGATCGAGTTGTTCTGCCCGTAGGCTTTTTCGATCTGGTTGAGCGACTGGGCAATCAGGAACGCCTTGATCCGGTAGCCGGCCATGAAGGCCAGCGCGCTTTCGAAGAAATCCAGCCGCCCGAGCGCCGGGAACTCGTCGAGCATCAGCAGAAGGCGCTGCCGGCCCCCGGCCCCCGATAGATCCTCGGTCAGCCGACGCCCGATCTGGTTGAGCATCAGCCGAATCAGCGGCTTGGTGCGGCTGATATCGGAGGGTGGAATGACAAAATAAAGCGTGGTCGGCCGGGCGGCGTCGACGAGATCGCCGATGCGCCACGCACTGCGGCTCGTCACCTCGGCGACAACCGGGTCACGATACAGGCCGAGGAACGACATGGCGGTGCTCAGCACGCCGGAGCGCTCGTTGGGAGATTTATTGAGCAATTCGCGCGCGGCGGACGCCACCACAGGATGGACGCCACGCTCCCCGAGATGGCGCGTGCCCATCATGACGACGAGGGTGGCGGCGATCGAGCGCTTCGGATCGGACAGCAGGCTGGCGACACCGCGCAGCGACTTGTCGGGCTCGGCATAGAGAACATGGAGGATTGCCCCCACCAGCAGGGAGTGCGACGTCTTCTCCCAATGGTTGCGGCGCTCCAGCGATCCTTCGGGATCGACCAGCACGTCCGCGACGTTCTGGGCGTCGCGCACTTCCCACGCGCCGAGGCGGATTTCCAGCAGGGGATTGTACGCGCAGGACGCCGGATTGGTCGGATCGAACAGGATCAGCCTGCCAAAGTGACCCCGGAACCCCGCCGTGATGGACCAGTTCTCGCCCTTGATATCGTGGACGATGGCCGAGCCCGGCCAGGTCAGCAGGGTGGGAATGACCAGCCCGACACCTTTACCGGAGCGGGTCGGCGCGAAACACAGCACATGTTCCGGGCCGTCATGGCGGATATAATTGCGCTCCCAGCGCCCCAGCACGACGCCGTCGGGTCCGACCAGTCCGGCCTGCTCGATATCGCTGCGTTCGGCCCAGCGCGCCGATCCGTATGTCGCGGTACGTTTCTGCTCCCGCGCGCGCCAAACCGACAGCGCGACCGCGGTGAGGAACGCCAGCACGCCGCCCGATCCGGCGATCCACGCCCCTTCGACGAAGATAGGCGGCGCGTAGGCATTGAATTCGTACCACCACCAGGGAAACAGGAACGGCGCGTAGAGCGGCCACCGCCCGGCGACGACCGTCCAGGGCGCCCCAAGCTCCGGCTGAAACGCGAGCCGCCAGGCGACCCACTGCGTGGCGGCCCACCAGGCGAGCAGGACGATCAGGAAACAGAGACAGAGCTGTCCCCAGAGAATACGTGATCCGGACATCGAGCCCTCCGTTCAAACGGAGAAACTCTGGCGGATGAAAGCACGGTGAATTCAAGCGAATTTGGATGGATTGACGGCAGGGGCGCAGCGGGGCGTGAACAAACTGGCGGAGGCGTAATCGGGGTCGCATCCCGCCCAGCACGACCGTGACTCACTATTTTTTCTTGGCGCCAGCCTGTTCGATCTCGCTGTTCAGAAGCCGTTCCGCCGCTCCCCAGGCCCGATCGGCGGCATCCTTTTCATCAAGCACATTGGCCGAAACCACCGCGCCATCGAGAAGGTAAATCATAGTGTGCGCCAGTTCATCCGATCGTGTCTTAGGCACTCCGTTCGCTTCGAGGAGGACCCGCACCGCGTGACGCAAGCTGCGTTTCTGAACGCGGGACAGTTCCGCGATCGTGTCCTGCCTACCTTTATACTCTGCAGTGGCACGCGAAAAGACGCAGCCCGCGAAATCGGGCTGACCGAACCAGGCCGTATGCCAGTCGAACACCGCACGCAGACGCGCTTTCGGGTCGGTGTGGGCCCGCACCGCGTCGATCAGCGAGGCTTCGAGGTTTTCGATGTGCCCTTCCAGAAAGTCGACCACCAGCCCCTCTTTGTTACGGAAGTGGTAGTAGATCGCCGTCTTGGCAACCTCGGCGCTGTCAGCGATGTCGTCGACGCTAACCTGGTGGAAACCGGAACGGGCGAACAAGGAGCCCGCAGTCGTCAACAAGGCCTCGCGACTATCAATCCGATTCCGCTTTCGGCGGAGTTTCTGCTGTGGCACGTCCAGGACCTCAAAGGATTTCACATCAATCGGTTCCAGCTTGTGACCGGAACGTATTGTGCGTCAACAAGTTCAAGGTACGGATCAAGCCACAGCGGATGCCGTAGGACAAGTTAATTAGCTGCTAGCACCTGAACGGTCCGTCCAAAGGCGGGCTACCGATCACCCGACCGCTGCGAGCAAGGTCTTCGGCGGCGAAGGCATTGATTTCATCTCGGCCAGTTGCCAGTCCCAGTACGCCTTGCTCGAATTCAATCGCATGATGGCCCCTTCGAGTACGGCCCGCGCTTCACCGGGATAGCGCTTGAGTACCGGAACGATCACGTTGTCGATCCAGCCGTCGCCATGGAGGGCATCGACCTCCACGTGCTCGCTATAATAATCAAGCACCGACGGGCGGTCGGTGCCGATCCCGACACGCCGACAGCCGGCCAGGAGCTTGGCATATTGCTCGGGATCGGAGAGTTCCGTGATAGCCAGGGCGCCAATGGAGCGGAAATACTCCCGCCGGTTGAAGGCAAAATAGAGCAGGAGATTGTATCCCGACAGCCCTTCCCAGCCCAGCGCATCCACGAATTGATCCGGAGTATCCTCAATGCCCAGGTACTCGAGCAGGTCCCGGTAGAGGCGCACATGCGTGCGGGCCTGGTTACCCTGCCCCATCTCATCCCAGAAATTGTGCGCGACCTCCATCCTGACATCTTCGTCGATCCCGACGAGCGACAACACAATCAGATCGTAGAAACGCATGTTGAGCGCATAATCGGTTGTAAAATATTTGATGATTTGCGGGCGGGTCGCATCGCTCTTCATGAAATCGAAGACCGTATGATTATACCCCGCGTGTTCTCTCCACAGCGTCTTGATCGCTTGTCCGATCTCTTCCGGTTGTATCTCGGCCGGGACCACGCCCAATCGTGACACCTCCCACTGGATCCAAGCCTTCTCGATTGCGCGGCGCGCGCGGAGAAGCTCGATGCTGTACTGGTTTCCCGTCAGACCCGAGCGCGGTTTGCAAAGGTGCAACCCATAAAGATCGTGGAGGAGGCGATGCACGACCTCCCGAGCCGAAGCGTCGTCCTTGGAGAAGGCGCGGCCGCAGGCGCTCTCCACGAGTCCATGAAGATCGCTCACGGCGCCACGCGACGAGAGAAACAGATCGGCATCGGCATGCGAGAGAGCGTCGCGCACCATGCTCTGCAAGACCTCGAGGGTGCTCTCGGTCGGCTGAAAATCAGGTCGCGCGGATACGGCGCCGCCAGCGTGTGTCAGCATGAAGCAGTCCTTGAGATTATGTCATCGACGGGAAACAGCTCGCGACCTGTGATGCCAACACTGACGAAACGTTCTGTTCTCTGTCAAGAAGAATTCATCCGCAATGTTTCGTGTATCATCATGAGTGTAGAACGTGCCGACCGCCCTACGTGCCGTCCGGACGACCGCGATAATCCTGTGCCTGACGCCATATTTCACGCCTGATTCCAGCGCGCAGCGCTCTCTAGAGTGCGCAAATCGTAGTTTATCGCCGTGCGCTCGAGCAGGTGGAACGACCATTCCGTGCACCCTCAGAGTGCTCGTTAATTCACGAATATGTGATGCATCGTACCGCATTTTTTGCACGCCCGCCCTGACACGACTACGCCCGAACACGCCAACATACTCCGCAACACACTGTTCTAATATACTTTTTTGTGCCCCGCCGTGCCTGACCGTGCGATGTTTCGCGCCACACTATCGGCAGCAAAAAAGGTAGGATGATGCGAGACAAAGACGCTACACTATCGAGGCCGCCTCGCGTGATTCTCAGTCCGCACCCTCGTGAAAGTGCGACAACGCAAAGCATGATGGACGCTCTTCGCGAACTGGTGCGCGCCTTGGCTCGTCAGGCAGCGCGGGATTATGTTGAAAACGAACACAGACCGATCCGTACACGATCGGAGGAATGACAGGAGGTCGCTGTGAAAGTCGCGCTCTATGCCCGCTACTCCTCCGACAGCCAGCGTGACGCCTCAATCGAGGACCAGCTACGGCTCTGTCGCGATTATGCCGCGCGACAGGACTGGTCAGTCGTGGACAGCTACACGGACAGGGCCGTCTCCGGCGCGTCGCTGTTGCGTCCAGGCATCCAGGAACTGATGCAGGACGCACAGCGCGGAAAGTTTTGCATTATTCTTGCCGAAGCGATGGACCGGCTTTCGCGTGACCAGGAGGACATCGCGGGCCTCTTCAAGCGCATGAAATTCGCCGGCGTGCGAATCATTACGCTCTCCGAGGGAGACGTCACCCAGCTCCATGTCGGACTCAAGGGCACCATGAATGCCCTCTTTCTACAGGATCTGGCGGACAAGACACGGCGCGGTCTCCGGGGACGCGTGGAAGCCGGCAAATCAGGCGGCGGCTTGTGTTATGGATATGACGTCGTGCGGCAATTCGATGCCAGTGGCGAGGCTGTCCGCGGACAGCGCACAGTCAACGCGAACGAGGCGGCTATCGTGCGGCGTGTCTTCCGTGAATATGCGGACGGCAAGGCGCCGAGAGCCATCGCGCTGGATCTGAATGCCGAGGGTGTCGCCGGACCGCTAGGGGGCGCCTGGGGTCCCTCCACCATTCACGGTAACCGGGACCGTGGTACCGGCTTCCTGAATAATGAGATGTATATTGGTCGTCTGATCTGGAACCGCCTTCGCTATCTCAAGGATCCAGAAACTGGAAAGCGCGTTTCACGCCTGAACCCGGAAAGTGAATGGATCGTGAAGGACGTTCCTGAACTTCGTATCGTCGAGCCGGAACTCTGGGAAGCCGCCAAGGCCCGCCAGGCAACCACGACGTGGTCACAAAAGACACGCGGCGAAGGGGTTCACCCCCTCAACAGCCTGAAGCGGCCTCGTCATCTCTTCACGGCAATGACGCGGTGTGGCTGCTGTGGCGGTGGTTTTTCGATGATCTCGAAGACTCTGCTCGGTTGTTCAACCGCGCGCAACAAGGGCACTTGCGACAACCGCATGACCATTCGACGCGACGTGCTCGAGAAGTCTGTGCTTAACGGGCTGCGGACGCGCCTTATGGATCCCGCGCTCTTCAAGGAATTCTGTGACGAATTCACCCGGGAGGTAAACCGCGTGAGAATGGAACGAGGCGCGGACCTTGCCGCGATGCGTGCCGAACTGCCGCGCGTCGATCGTGAACTGGATAAGGCAATTCAGGCCATCCTCGACGGCGTTCCGGGCGCGAAGCTGAAGGACAAGATCGGAAGGCTGGAAGCCCGCAAGGAGGAGTTGACGGCACTGCTGGCCGATGCGCCGCAGCCCCCTCCCCTGCTGCATCCGAACATGGCTGTGATCTATCGGGAACGCATCGAAGCGCTGTACGAAAACCTCCAAAAAGAAGATGCGAGCATGGAAGCAGTCGAGCGGCTGCGCGCTCTGGTCTCGCGTATCAAGCTGATCCCGCAGGACGGTGAGCTTGCTATCTTCCTTGAGGGCGATCTGGCCGCGATCCTGAACTTTTCGTCCAACAGAAAAGGCGCCGCAGCCCATCCGGACCATGACGTTCTTCAATCGTTCATTGAGCAGGATACATTGGTTGCGGGGGCACGCAAGTACCGATTTCCACATTCGCTTCAGGCTGCACTATAGTTACAGAATATCAATTAGTTAGCCGCAAACCCAACCATCAATGACACGCAGTCGGATACGCTCCTTGCACCGCTTGGCGTCGACCCCCTCAACGATCGCACAAACGAAGCTTTCCCCGTTAACGATGATCAGGCATCGATGCCAAGACAGGTTTTGGCGAATTTCAGAGCGTCGCAATAACCTCTCGCGCAGAGGCAATGGCTTTTTCGCGAGCGTGCGCTCCGAGAGCGACACCCTCTGCCAGCACAGTTGTAATCTCCATGATTCCGATGAATCCCAGGACCGCGCGCAGATAGCTTTCCTGATGTTCCATGCCTGCCGCTGGGCTGCCCGGCGAATAATGGCCACCTCGGGCCAGAGCCAGAATGACCCGTTTATCGCCGGCGAGACCAACTGGCCCATTGTGAGTATAGTGAAACGTCTTTCCCGCGACCATGATGTGATCGATCCAAGCCTTAAGCTGGCTCGGAATGGTGAGGTTATACATCGGCACACCAATAACGATTGTTTCGGCGGCGAGAAATTCCGTCAGCACCCTACCTCCAAGGTGCAGATCCTCCTGCAATGCCTGATCGTGCTGAACGTCCGCATTCTGCCCAGCAAGATAGCGGCCGGTCAGATTCCCGATCGGACGTGCCGCCAGGTCATGATAGATGACCTCAACATCTCCCCTTACTTTGAGGTGAGCGACGATTGCAGCCGAGAGAATACGGCTGACCGAGTTCTCTCCGAGAATGCTTGAATCAATATGAAGCAATTTCAAGGTGTCATCTCCTGAATGACGACTTACTCCTCTGGCGGGAGCAAGGTCGGTGAGAAAAGATCCTTACCCAGCACGCTGAGCCGCGTAACTCCCGGCGAAACCACGCTGCTGGTGTCCTGTCGGCATATCTGAAGGCGCTTACGCTATCCCGTACGCCTTCCAGAATGTGGTCACGGCATTACTTGCCCACTGATCAACCTGCGCTTCTGAGGGCGTGGCGTGCGGATGGGTCAGGCACTGGATCTGCGGTTCCCCCCGAACGAGATTGGTAAACTGAGCGGCGGCCGCATCACGCCCGATCTCGCTCAAGTCAACCTCTCCCGCTTCGATCGCCTCGGCCAGATGCAGGGAGACGACACCCTCAATCACATGAGGTCCCGCGAGAAAAAAAACTCTGGCGAGATTTGGAAAAGACGGTGCTTCGGCGACCACAACACGAAACAGTGACAAGGCATCGGTGGAAAGCACGATACGCAGATAAGCGCGAGCGATTGCGGCAAGGCCAGCTCGAAGGTTACCCTTCTGGCTGCTGATCGCCCTCACCTTACTTGCGTGCGCGGCGCATTCAGCTTCGATGACGGCGACGAAAAGTGCCTCTTTGTTAGGATAGTGGGCATAGACGGTCGACTTGGAGACCCCGGCTTCACGCTGGATCATATCGGTCGTTGCCATGCTGAACCCGTGCGCCAGAAAGACCGTACGCGCAGCGCGCAGAACGACCAGTGCCTTGGGTGGCATGTCCTCAAGGTTATCTGCGGACGACTCGCCCGCTGCGCCGCGTTCATTTCTCGTCATACAATTTCCAG
This sequence comes from Gluconacetobacter sacchari, assembly GCF_014174255.1. Taxonomy (GTDB): domain Bacteria; phylum Pseudomonadota; class Alphaproteobacteria; order Acetobacterales; family Acetobacteraceae; genus Gluconacetobacter; species Gluconacetobacter sacchari. Next base: position 47,996 of record NZ_JABEQJ010000012.1, on the reverse strand, counting down.
TCGCGTCGGGTGTATGGTCAAACATCCAGCCCATATACCGAACCGATCGGTTTATAACAAGCAGGAGCTTGTTAGTCTATGGGCTGGATGACCGTGCTTCCCCCTCGATAAATTCCGTAAACAAAGAGATGTTGACAATATTCCCGCCGGCGACATAGCACAGTACCGATCGGTTCGGTTCGAATCGCTTTACCGGAGCGAGACGCAACCATGCCCCCTGTTGAGATCCAGTCCCCATGAGCGGCACGACGAGCACCCCAAAGCCTGCTTTGCGCATTCCGCCTCTGGTCGGATTGCTGGGTATGCTGTTTCTGGTGCTGGCCGTGGAACTGAACGATCAGGTCCTGAACACCTCGCTCTGGGACGTCGCCGGGGCTCTTGGGCTCTCCCACGATGAGGCGGTCTGGCTGCCCAGCCTGTATCTCGTCGCCGAGATCGTCGGAATGGCAACAGCTCCGACCATGGCGGCGATCTTCACCCTACGACGCTTCGCCTTGTCCGTGGCTGCCCTCGCGACGCTGCCGACCCTGCTCATGACGACCGGGCCGGGCGTGTCGGCACTGTTTTTCCTCCGCCTGGTGCAGGGACTGGCCGGCGGGTGGTCAATCCCGCTATTGATGATGACGGCGTTACGGGTACTGCCTCCACCCATCCGTCTTTATGGCTTGGCGGTGTACGCGTGCTCGGCCACCATCGCCCCCAACCTTGCAACAAGTCTCGCCGCCTTGTGGACCGATGGGCTGCAGGACTGGCACTTCATCTTCCTCGGCGTCATTCCGTTCGTGACCATCGCCGCGGTGCTGATCTGGTTTGGGCTCGATCAGGATCCCCCGCGCTATCCCATGCTGCGTCAGTTCGACTGGCCCGGGGTTATCTTCGTCCTCATGGGGTTCGGCAGCCTCGTCGTCGCGCTGAAACAGGCCAATCGTCTCGACTGGCTCAACTCGCCGACCATCTGCCTGCTGTTCCTCTGCTCGGCGATCGGCATTCCAGCCCTGGTGCTGCGCGAACTGCACGCGCCGCAACCGCTTTTCCGGCTGGATCTGCTGAAGAGGCGAAATTTCGCCTATGCGCTCATAGCCCTCGTGCTTGTCCTTATTATCGCCCTTGGCTCAGGGCCAGTGCCCATCAGTTTTCTGACCCAGATCCACGGCTACCGGCCGGCGCAGGCTCATGTGCTGACCCTGTTCGTCGCCGCCACTCAGCTGCTGCTGCTGCTGCCACTGACCGCCTTCAGGCGGCGTTGATCGATCCCTTCATGAATGTCGATCATGCCTGGATGAGCGCACCGACGTTTCCGCCGCACCCGCATGCGGGATTTTCCGCGGTTTCCTATATCTTTCCCGATTCCGAGACCGGGATCGATAACCGCGATTCACTCGGCACGCACAACCTAATCCGTCCGGGCGGTCTGCACTGGATCACCGCCGGCAGTGGGGTAATCCATCAGGAGAACCCGGCAGAAGAAGGCAAGACGGTTCATTCGCTGCAGATCTTTGTCGCTCTCGCACCACAGGAGCGAGACGTCGCGCCTTTCCCCCTGAGCCTGGAGCCACAGGATATCCCGGTGTTTCAGGGGAAAGGCGTCAAAGTGCGTGTCCCGCTTGGACGGTTCGGCGACCTGTCCTCGCCACTTAAACCGCCGACGGCGGTGACCATGCTGGATGTCTCGCTCCAATCCGGCGCGACACTCACCGTTCCTATACCCGCCGGCGAAACGGCCTTCGTCATGCCGATCTTCGGCACGGTCGATGTCGACGGACAGAGTTTCGATTTCGAGAGCCTGAAAGTGCCCGTATTCAGCGCTCAGCCGTCTCCCCAAACGATCACTCTCGGCACCGCGCGAGATACGGCCAAGGCAATGATTTTCGCTGGCCGTCCTTTCAATTGAAGTAGAGTAACCCCGATAATAACCGACCGCCTCTGTTCGATTTCATTTTCTGATCGACAGCAAGGGGATCAAGCGACCACAATGGGTAGGCTGCGCGGGCGGCCCCTAAGCTTCGCATGGGTGCGACAGCCCGATATCAATGCCTTCCTGTCCTGGAGCACCGATCTCGTCTCGGTCGTCATGAGCATTGAATACGACCCGGCGGATGCGGCGAACGCCACGCGGTTCACGCCGGAAAACTGCCGGTCACTCGCGGCCTCGTGCCTCGGATTGCCCTTCGAACAGATCGACGTGGTTGATATCCATCCCTGGTGTCTGTCGTCCTGGCAGGCCGCCAGCTTCCGGCGAGCACGGATGTCGGTTCCGACGAGCGGGCGATGTCAGCCCGCACGGCAGGTGTCGTGCGGGCCTGTGGGTGGATCTGAAGCATCATTCGCTCTCCCTGCAAACGGAAGAAAACCATGGAGCGTAACGCGGTATCGCCCACGCTACATCATCCCAATGACGTCTCACAATCCGACAGCTATCCGATCCTGCCCCACGCCGGGAACGTGCCCAACCCGATCGCCGTGCCTCCGCGCGACCTCCATGCCGAGCCGGGAACACGCGCGCCGCATGTCGGGCTGCGCTGGGATGGCGTCCGTCTCTCCAGCCTCGACCTGTTCGGCGACGGGCTGGTGCTGCTGGCGGAGGCAGATGCGGCCGACTGGTGCCGGGAGGCGGACGCGTCATGCCACCAGCACGGAATTCCAATATCCTGGCATGTCGTGGGACGCGACGTAGACGATCTGGACGCGGTGTTTCCGGCTGCCTACGGGATTTCGGCAAGCGGGGTCGCTCTCGTCCGGGCCGACGGGTTCGTCCTGTGGAAGGCCGTGCGGACAACGACTTTCTCTGAAGCGGAGTTGCTGACTGTTCTCGTCAACGCGCAGGAAGTGTCCGCCCCCGTGGCGTGACGCCCGCTCCGGGCCCGATCAGAGCACCTCAGCAACGGCTTGCTCGCCGGTCGAGCTCGCCGCCTGGACTCATCGCGGCGCCAGCAGTGCAGCACCTCGGCCGTCCAGCCGCTCCTGGCAACAATCGATGTCATCGCAGCTCATTCCGACCCATAAACAGCTCGATCTTCCCCCCCCACACTCACCGTACATGCACGGAGCGTAGGCGAAAATCTCTGGCTCACCATGTTTATGATAGCTCCTTTTCACAGATAGGAGCCTCCGGCAAACGCGGGACGCTTCAGTCCCGATTCGCCATGTCACATGTGGTATAGCTCTCACATTTCGAGATGCAATGTTTTCGTCTCAATATATTCTTCCATCCCGGCCGCGCCCCCTTCACGCCCAAGTCCCGACTGCTTGACACCTCCAAAAGGTGCCGAGGCCAAAGAAATGGCACCGGTATTCATGCCGACCATCCCACATTCAAGCGCTTCACTGACGCGCCAGGCGCGACTTACGTTGCGTGTGAACACATATCCCGCGAGACCGAAAGGCGTCGCGTTGGCGAATGTTAGGGCCTCCCGCTCTGACTCGAAACGAAATAAAGGCAGAACCGGACCGAAGGTTTCTTCCGATGCGATCAGCGCGTCGGGAGGCACATCAGCCAGCACGATTGGCAACACGACACGTCCGAGCACTGTCAGTTCTCTTCCAATTATCCTCGCGCCGCGAGACAACGCATCATCCACGTGAAGCCGCACTTTGGCGACGGCTGCCTCGTTGATAAGAGGACCAATCGTTACGCTCGGGTCCATTCCATTGCCCCCGGAGGCACTCTCCAAACATTTCACAATCCGTGCACAAGTTTCCTCGTACACACCATTCTGGATATAAGCCCGATTTGTACAAACGCATGTCTGTCCAGCATTACGAAATTTACTTGCCAAAACACCTTGAACGGCGACATCGAGATCCGCATCATCGAAAACGATCAACGGCGCATTACCGCCCAACTCAAGAGTCAGACGCTTTACCGTTTCACCCGATTGAGCCATCAAATACTTGCCAACCGGCGTGGAGCCGGTAAAGGATAATTTACGCACGCTGGGACTCCGCAATAGTACATCCCCGATTTCACGCGCAGGGCCGGTCACGACACTGAAAAGACCCGCTGGTATAGAAGCTCTCTCTGCCAGCACGGCGAGAGCCAGAGCGCTGAAAGGCGTCAGCTCAGACGGTTTGACGATCATGCTACAGCCAGCGGCAAGCGCTGGCGCAGCCTTCCGCGTAATCATAGCGGCTGGAAAGTTCCACGGAGTAATTGCAGCTGTAACTCCAACTGGCTGTTTCAGAACAATAACCCGACGGTTCTCATCAGGCCGCATGACATGACCGTTCAAGCGTCGGGCCTCTTCCGCATACCACCTAACGAAACTTGCGGCGTACAGAATTTCGGCCCGAGCCTCCGACAACGGCTTCCCTTGCTCCAGAGTCATGATCCGGGCAAGATCGTCCTGATTCTGGATAATCAGATCATACCACGCACGCAATCTGTCCGAACGCTCCCGATCCGGGAGCCGCGCCCACAGAATCTGCGCTGCCTTAGCGACGTCGATCGCCTCATCGACCTGCTCCATAGTGCAGGCTGGCACATAACCAATCTCCGCCTCGTCAAACGGATTTCTAACAGAAATCGTCTTACCATTTGAGGATGCAACCCAGCGACCCGCAACATATGCCTGCTGACGAAACAGCGCCGGATCGTCAAGGATTCTCAAAACAAAATCCACTGCAACACTCCCTCGGGCTCTGCCTCACAGGCAGAACCACCCGTCGTCGAACTCTGTGCTTGATTCTACTTTTAGAAATCGGCCCGAATGCTTCCAAAGAACATTCTGGGAGCACCGACCAGCATCGACTGAAAACTCATTGCACCAGACGCGATATTCATCGGATTTCCGTTCTCGCCCATGGTTGAAATGTAACGGGAATTGCTCAGATTTGCCACGTTGAACGAGACCACCACGTTCTTGATCGCATCCAGTCTACGGGAATATTTTGCCATATTTCCCAATGAATATTCGACGCCGGCATTTGCCAACCAGTACCCGGGCACTTTCACGTCTCCCGTGTAGCTGTAGTTTCTGGTCCCGGTGTAGCTGCCATCCACATAGGCCAGCAATCCGCGCCACGTATAAGACAAACGGGATTTATACATGAAGCGTGGATAGTTGACGACCTGTGACCCTTTGATCGCGTATACCGTCCCGGCTTCAGTAATATTGTTATCATATGTCGCGTGATTATAGCTGATGCTATTCGTCAGCGACAAACCCTCGATTGGCATGATCGTCAGTGCCGCATCCACACCATTCATCGTGACGCCACCAACATTCGCGACGGTGGACACCGGATTGATGGATGAGCCACTTGTAATCTGCTGAAGACGATTATTAAAGTTTGTTCGATAGGCATAAACCGACGCGCCGATATGCTGGTCGTTATACCTGTACCCCACAGCATACGTCCACGCCGTCTCGGGATGCAGTGAACTTTTTGTCTGATCGAAAGCTTCCTGGGATACCGCAAAAGGTGAGACGCACAATTTGTACCCGCACTCCGCATAACTATGCACATTTTCCGAAATGTCGAAGAACAACTCATGATGCCGAAGGAAATGCCAATCCCCGCTGATATGCGGTAAGAAAGCTTCAGCCGTCGTCAATCCCTCTGAGCTGGCAATACGGGAACCTGCGCCATAATAGGCCTGGTTCAGATATCCGTCACCGACTCTGGTCGTGCTCAAAACGGACTTGAAACCGAAATGCAACGCTACATTTGGCAGCACGTGATATGTATCATTCACGAACGCGGTAAAGGTATTTGTACTGTAATTCTGATTGTAAATTTCCGCAAAAGGATGTGTCCAGTTCCCCAGAGGGTCCGGAATCGCCGACGTCAGCCTGCCATCTACAATATTCGGCATCGAGTAAGCATTCATCGGCGACATATAGGCGTTATTTTCGTACCAGACGCCACCACCAATCTCGTTATGAGCGATGTTATAATGAAGTTGGGAAATAATCCCAAAACGCCGGATTTCCGGCTCCTTGACCAGTTCACTGAGTGGCGAACCATTGGGCGACGGATAATAGGGGGTGGTCCACGTCGTCTGGTTGGTTTCACCATGACCGTAGGCCGTCGTATTCCATGTCAGACGGTCGTTCAAGCGAATATCGGCTTTTATACCGCCGAACAGATCCTGTGTATTGTTTGTAGCCTCGTAATAGGCTGAATCGGTCTTGTCCGCCAGTTTATCAAATCCGGCCGGATAGATGCCATTGGCTGCATTGATCGCTGCCTGTAATCCACTCTGCCGGCCATTATAATAATCCGGGACGTTATAACCGAGATTTTGTATCACCTCGGGCGATGCGTCAGGCAGGGTAAACTGATGGATATCGGACCAGTCAAAAAATGCTGAAATGCGACTATCCTGCCCGATGGGCTGAACGAATTTCGCATTCACCTGCTGACTAAACTGGTTCCCATAGCCTTTCCACAACTGGCCATCATTACGCATATAGGACACGTAAAATTTCGAGCCGGAGTTATTCAGTGCGCCGCTGTCCATCCGAATGAACGTATGGAAATTGCTATAACTCCCAAAACCTTGCCGGATAGAGCCTCCAAATTTGTTATGAGGATCGGAAGAAATATAGGCAAGCGTGCCACCAAGGTTATTCGTGGCCGCCACATCCTCTGCACCGGCAGACTGCGAGACATTCACACGCTGCACGTTTTCCGACGAAATCGCGAGAACAGGATTGAGACCGTTGTAGTTACGGTATGCCAGCTCCCCTAGAGGCATGCCATCTAGGGTCATACCCAGTTCCTGCGCCTGAAACCCGTGCATGAAAATCTGGATAGACCACGTGTTGAGTCCTTGCGGATCGTCGGACTGAAACATTACGCCCGGGAGACTGCCGAGAATCTTCATCGGGTTTGTACCGGCCGGTGCCTGAGACAATAGTTTCTGACTGACGGTCTCGACAGCGCCATGGACGAGACGTTTAGCCGCCACAGACAGTTGCTCTGACGTAGAACTGACAACCATGTCCTGTTTCGGAGAATGACTTTTTGTCTCTTTGTGTGCCGGCGCAGACTGACCTTTCGTCGTTCCATGACGAACTGCCGCATGAGCCACGCCAAAACTACTCAGGATGGTCGTCATTGACAAAGCGAACGAAAATCGACATATTCTTTTCATGATGTGTTCCGTTTTGCATGACATTCGCGTCGCACCGGCAAAAAAAGACGCGTGCTGATTTAAGTCGTAAACATTCTTGTCGGCGACCAGATAAGGCGTTACAAATAAGACTGATCCAATCGCCTTCGTTGTGATTTCTGTATATTATGATTTCGGAACGTTTTTATTGTCACGATAACTTTTTCTTATAATCCGATCAGCAATCAATTGTGGCGGCACGCTCCCAGTCGGACAGATGGCCGCAATGCGCGTTCCATTCGGCAGTCTTCAACTGAAGATACGGATCGATTACATCAGATCCCATGACGTCACGAAGGCCATTGTCAGCGTCCAGGGCACGCAGCGCATCCAGCAGATTCAATGGAAGTTTCTTGGCATCCTTAACCTTATGCCCTTCGGTATACATGTTGATATCCAGAGGCTTGCCCGGATCGATTTTCCGTTCGATACCATCCAGCCCAGCCGCAAGAATCGACGCTTGCAGGAGATAAGGGTTAGCCGCGCCATCCGGCAAACGCATCTCGAACCGGCCCTTGCCGGGCACTCTGATCATATGCGTCCGGTTATCGCCTGAATAGGTCACTGAATTCGGTGACCACGTCGCGCCGGAGACCGTTCGGGGAGCGTTGATCCGCTTATAGGAATTCACGGTAGGATTCAGAAACGCGCAAAGAGCATCGGCATGATGAATCAGTCCGCCGACAAAATGATAGCCGCGTTGAGACAATCCCATCGCGTCCTCGGCATCGAAGCAAACGTTCTCGTCGCCATTCCACAATGAAATATGGGCATGACAACCCGTGCCGGTGAGGTGCATGAAGGGTTTGGGCATGAATGTCGCACGAAGCCCGTGCTTCTCGGCAATGGAACGGGCCATGAATTTGAAGAACACGTGCCGATCGGCCGTAATCAGGGCATCGTCGAAAATCCAGTTCATCTCGAACTGGCCATTCGCGTCCTCATGGTCGTTCTGATAGGGCTCCCAGCCAAGAGACAACATGGCATCGCAGATTTCCGCGATGATGTCATACCGTCGCATGAGCGCGGAAGCGTCGTAACAGGGTTTGCCTGCATCATCATGGCCGTCAGAAATCTCCTGGCCGTCCGGCGTGAGCAGGAAAAACTCACATTCCACGCCGGTCTTCACGGAAAATCCTGCCGCCCTCGCACGTTCGACCATTCTCTTGAGCGTATTGCGCGGCCCTTGCTCGATCAAAGCGCCACGCATTTTGAGATCGGATGCAAGCCATCCGACTTCGGGCTTCCACGGAAGCTGGATCAGCGTGCTGGCATCCGGCACGGCCACCAGGTCAGGATCGGCCGGTGACAGTACGAAATTCGCGGCAAATCCTGCGAAACCCGCACCGTTCTTCTGCATTCCGGCAATCGCGGCCGCTGGGACCAGCTTGGCGCGTTGCGCCCCGAAAAGATCCGTAAACGAAATCAGGAAAAAGCGAATCCCTTTCTCCGCAGCGATAGCAGCGAGATCCGGAACAATTGTACTTTGAGCCATATTTGAAGCCCTACAAACGCTTGTATAAACAAACCTCTCCAACATGCACGGGGCATCGGAGAGGTCATGAAATCAAAAACCGTTCTTGCCCGGATACCAGTCGGTTCCGGCAAGAGGGATCTTCGTCATCGCGGCGGCTTCCATCGTCAGCGAGACCAGATCCTCGGGTTCGAGATTATGGAGATGGCTCTTGCCGCAGGCCCGAGCAATCGCCTGAGCTTCCATCGTCATCACCGAGAGGTAGTTGGCGATACGCCGTCCGCCCAGAATCGGATCGAGACGGGAAGCGAGTTCCGGATCCTGCGTCGTAATACCGGCTGGATCCCGTCCTTCCTGCCAGTCGTCGTAGGCCCCCGGCACAGTCCCGAGCTTGGCATATTCCTCGGCCAGATCGGGACTCTGATCGCCCAGCGCGATCAATGCGGCAGTGCCGATTGCCACCGCATCCGCACCCAGCGCCAGAGCCTTGGCCATATCGGCACCGCTCCGGATACCGCCAGAGACAATCAATTGAACCTTCCGGTGCATCCCCAGATCCTGCAAGGCTTGCACGGCGGAGCGAATCGCCGAGAGAATGGGCAGCCCGACATGCTCGATGAAGACTTCCTGGGTGGCGGCCGTCCCGCCCTGCATACCATCCAGCACGATGACATCCGCCCCGGCTTTGACGGCCAGCGAAACATCATAGTACGGCCGACTGGCACCGACCTTTACATAGATCGGCTTTTCCCAACCGGTGATCTCACGAAGTTCCTCGATCTTGATTTCCAGATCGTCCGGCCCAGTCCAGTCCGGATGACGACAGGCCGAACGCTGGTCGATGCCTTCCGGCAGGTTCCGCATTTTCGCGACGCGGGGCGAAATTTTCTGCCCCAGCAACATGCCGCCGCCGCCTGGCTTGGCCCCTTGTCCGACCACGACTTCGATCGCATCCGCGCGACGCAGATCGTCGGGATTCATCCCATAGCGCGACGGCAGATATTGATAGACGAGGATCGAAGAGTGTCCCCGCTCCTCCGGAGTCATCCCACCATCACCCGTCGTCGTGGACGTGCCGACCGCGCTGGCACCCCGGCCCAGGGCTTCCTTCGCCTGCGCCGACAGCGCACCGAAGGACATGCCCGCGACCGTCACCGGCGTCTTCAAGCGGATCGGCTTTTTGGCAAAGCGTGTTCCAAGAACGACATCCGTATCGCACCGCTCACGATAACCCTCGAGCGGGTAACGGGAGATCGACGCGCCCAAAAACAGAAGATCGTCGAAATGCGGTAGCTTGCGTTTTGTTCCCGCCCCCCGGATGTCGTAAATGCCGGTCGCCGCGGCGCGCTGGATCTCGGAAATCGTAAACTGATCGAACGTGGCCGAAAAACGCGGCGTCGTGCGAGGTGGCGTGTTTTTGCTCTGTGACATTATGACCTCAGTACGCGGCAGCGTTATCGACGTGGAAATTGTACAGACGGCGTGCGGAACCATAGCAGCGGAAATGCTCGGCGCTGTATTCCGTAATCCCCGCCTCTTCCAGCAACCCACGCAGAATCTGCAGATCCTCCGCACTCATGTCCTTTTCCTCACAGTCCGCACCAAGACTTTTGACGGTTCCGCGCACGAAGATGCGCGCCTCGTACAGGCTGTCACCAAGCGCATCACCAGCGTCACCGCAGACGACCAGATTGCCGGATTGCGCCATAAAGGCACTCATATGCCCGACGGATCCGCGCACGACGATATTGACGCCTTTCATGGAAATGCCGCAGCGCGCGCCCGCATCTCCCTCGATGACCAGCAAGCCGCCGTGCGCGGTCGCACCGGCCGCCATGCTGGCATTGCCTTCGATGCGAACCGAACCGCTCATCATGTTCTCGGCAACGCCAGGACCGGCATTACCCTTGATCACCAGATTGGCGTGCTGGTTCATGCCACCAGCGTAATATCCCGCCTGACCATCGATAATAATATCGATTGGCGCTGTCAGCCCCACCGCAATGGAATGCCGTCCCTCCGGATGACTGACCAGCCAGGAGCCGGTGACATCTTCAGACTGCAGCACGGCGTTGAGCTCGCGGATGGTCGATTCCCTCAGATCAATAGCCTGATGATTGGACAGCGTCGCGCTCATGCCGCGTGCTCCCAGTGATAGACACGTTGCGGTTCAGGCTCGAAAACCGTTGCACTCTCGATCCCCGGCAGGCCGGCGAACGCCCGATATTCGGATGCGAACGCAACATAGTCATCCGTCTCCGCCATCACCGCCGGCTTGCAGGCGACGGGATCACGCAGCACGGCAAACCCGTCACGCGTACCGACGACGAACGTGTAAAATCCGTCCAGATCGGACAGCGAGGCCGTCAGGGCCTCATCCAGCCTTTCTCCCCGGGACAACCGCCAGGACAGATAGCCAGCCGCTACTTCCGAGTCGTTTTCGGTCTCGAAACTCAGTCCGTCGCGCACCAGTTGGCGACGCAGCGTGTTGTGATTGGACAGGGATCCATTATGCACGAGGCACTGGTCCGGGCCGGTCGAAAAAGGATGCGCGCCAGCCGTGGTAACGGCGGATTCGGTCGCCATCCGCGTATGGCCGATTGCGTGAGTTCCGCTCATCTCAGCGAGCTGGAAGCGCGCCGCCACGTCTTCGGGAAGGCCAACGCCCTTATAAAGCTCGATACTGTCTCCGCTGGAGACGATCCTGACGTCCGATCCATATCCCGCAACCAGTTCTCGAATGGCCGAGACGGCGTCATCCGGGCAGGACACCACGAGATGGTCGTCCCGATAAGAAAAGGTGGCGCTATCGCTCAACGACAGGACGCTCTTTTCGAAGTCCGGACGCAAAGCCTCCGTGACGCCACGTAGCGTCATCTTGGTGCGCCCATGCGCGCCGCCGCCATAAATAGCGAAGCCCGCGCTGTCTGGACCGCGTTCGGTCATGGTTTTGAGCATTTGCGCCGTCAGGGCGCCAAGCTGTGGCTGTAGAGCCGGATTTTTCAGGAACAACCCAACGATGCCGCACATCGTGATTCTCCGCGATCAAAGGAAACGATACGGCAATGAAGCGCATCCTATCGCCCGGAGTCAACGGAAAGGAATAAAATATTCCTTAAAGGAAAGTTTTCCGGTTCGGCTACGGTGTGTCGCTTTTCCGGGGATAGATGATGATCGAGAGGTAACGCATTGGTTTTTCTAGTAATTCCTCTGGTCCATGAGGTGCCTGACAATCGAACAACAGGGTATCGCCGGGCTCCATGTCGTAGCGTTCCTCGCCGTGGCGATAGACGACACGGCCACTGAGCATATGGATCAACTCCACGCCCTCATGCCGAAAATTGCTATAAGGTCTGGCTTCCTCGTGAAGCGTAATCATGTAAGGCTCGACCACAGTAGGACCGCCGAGAAGATGCCCTAGCAGTTCGTATTCATGCCCCGCCTTGGTTCCCCGGCGCTCGATAACGACGCCATGGCCGCTCTTGACGAAGGAACAGTCCCGCTGCTCTTCGAATGTTGCAAAAAGCTGGCTTAATGGCACATTCAGCGCCCTGCTGACGGACTGGAGCGTGGTCAGAGACGCCGAAATCTGCCCGTTCTCGATCTTCGACAACATGCCGAGCGAGATTCCCGCCGCGCTCGCCAGATCGGCTCCCGTCAGTTCCGCCTTGCGCCGCCGCAGTCTGATCTGCGCGCCCAGAGACTCTTCCAGCGTCAACTCACGGACTGGCTCGGCCGATGAGCCGGTTAGCAGATCTCCGGCATCGTCCGGAGCAACGGGGCGAGAACGCAATACGGCCAAGGCTTAAACTCCATACATGTTATCCCGGGCGCGGCTTAGCTTGGGCAGGGCGCGCTCGCTTCAGCCAGACGGGATCAATCTAGGACACGCATCGTAGACGCAAATGGAGCGAACTGGTCCACTAAAGATGGAAGACTATGTTCTTTCAGAGATTTACGGAGCGTTTCGGCCAGATCCAGGGGCAGGCGGCCGAACTCACGTCGCCGCGCGACCAGCGTCATCCGGCGCCGAAAGCCGGAGATCGGCAACGGATGCACGGCCAGCCCCATTTCCGGCCCGTATCCGGCTTCCCTAAGACAAAGCGGTGTCGAAATCGCAACGCCGCCGTTCAGGCAGCCCGCCAGCACCCCGGTCGGCAGATCGAACTCCTGCCCGAAAGGCACTTCGATACGCATGCGACGCAGAAAACGTTCGATTTCCGTCCCGGACCGGGACCGTAGCGTAAAACGCACGAAAGGCATTTCAGTCAGCAATTGCGCTAGCGCGTCCCGATCGGCGGGCGGCGCGACTGTTCCGGGGCAGACCAGGACGTAGGGCTCCTCGAACAGCGGCCACCGCTCGAGCCCCGGCACGTCCTCCAGATCATCGACGCCGACGATAAAGTCGATTTTCCGTGCCAGAAGGGCTGCGGCATGAGATTCGGTCAGCCCCGCCAGTACAACCAGATGTTCTGTTCGATCGCCCAGGAACGCCGCCACCTCCCGCAACAGTGCCCGAGACAGCGAATCGACGATCCCGATCCGTAAATGTGACACGCGTCCGCGCTGCATGTCGCGCAGCCGGCCCGACATCTGGTGCATGTCGGCAACGAGATTTCCCGCGTATTGCCGCAACACCATGCCCGATGCCGTCAGCGCCAGCGGCCGCACGCTCCGATCGAAAAGGGTCGCACCGATCCGAGCCTCAAGGTCGGCGATCGACTGTGAGACCGCAGGTTGCGTAATGCCCAGCACCCTGCCGGCCGATGCCATACTGCCGTGCTCGCATACGGCAAGAAACACGCTTAACGCATTCACATCAAATGGAAGAACGTTTACCGCCACGGATGCACCATAAGTAAAATTTATACTCAGTCTATCAGCGATGGCTTTATGCTGTCACCATTAACTAAATCAAGGGTTCGAATGTCCAGCGAACGCTATTCCCTCTTCTCGCTGCTGCGCGAGAGTCTGCGCGGCCATGCCGGGTGGAAGCCCGCATGGCGTAAGGCGTCGCCGCAGGCCGCCTACGACATCGTCATCGTGGGCGGCGGCGGCCACGGGCTGGCAACAGCCTATTATCTGGCGCGGCGCTACGGCATCAGACGCGTGGCCGTTCTGGAGAAGGGCTGGATAGGCAACGGCAATATCGGTCGCAACACGACGATCGTCCGTTCCAACTATCTGCTTCCAGGAAACGCGCCCTTCTATGAATGCTCGATGAAGCTGTGGGAAGGGCTGGAGCAGGATATCAATTACAATGCGATGGTCAGTCAGCGAGGGGTTCTGAACCTTTTCCATAACGACGCCCAGCGCAATGCCTATATCCGGCGCGGCAACGCGATGCGCCTGCATGGTATCGACGCCGAGCTTCTGGATGCCTCCGCCGTCCGGGCGAAACTGCCCTTCCTGAATTTCGATGACGCCCGCTTCCCGATTCAGGGTGGCCTTTTGCAGAGACGCGGCGGGACCGTTCGCCACGACGCCGTGGCATGGGGCTATGCCCGCGCTGCCGACCAACTGGGTGTCGATATCATCGAAAATTGCGAAGTCACCGGCATCACCATCGTAAACGGCCGGGTCACGGGCGTCCAAACATCGCGCGGCCCCATTGCCGCCGGCAAAGTCGGCCTTGCCTGCGCGGGCAACTCCTCGCGGGTCGCGGCGATGGCCGGGCTCCGGCTACCAATCGAAAGCCACGTCCTGCAGGCTTTCGTGACCGAGGGCCTCAAACCCTTCATCGATTGCGTCACGACCTTCGGTGCCGGCCATTTCTATATCAGCCAGTCCGACAAGGGCGGCCTGGTCTTCGGCGGAGATATCGACGGCTACAATTCCTATGCCCAGCGCGGCAACATGCCGGTCGTCGAAGATGTGGTGGAGGGCGGAATGGCGCTGATGCCCCGCATCGGGCGCGTACGCCTGCTGCGCCAATGGGGCGGCATCATGGACATGTCGATGGACGGCAGCCCCATCATAGACCGTACACCGGTCGAACAACTCTATCTGAATGCGGGCTGGTGTTATGGAGGCTTTAAGGCCACCCCTGCCTCCGGTCTGTGCTTCGCCCATTTGCTGGCACGCGACGAACCGCATGAGGTCGCAACGGCCTACCGCCTCGACCGCTTCGGCCGCGGCGCGGTCATCGACGAAAAAGGCATGGGCGCACAGCCCAATCTACATTGAGGGTCCTGTCATGCGTCTGAACTGTCCGCATTGCGGTGAACGTAGCCTTGAGGAATTCACCTATCGTGGCGACGCGACCGTGCGGCGTCCCGCCCTTGATGCGCCGGCCGAATCCTGGGTCGACTATGTCTATCTGCGGGAGAACCCCGCCGGACGTCACGAAGAATACTGGTACCACGGCGCAGGCTGCCGCGCATGGTTGGTCGTAGAGCGGGATACCACGACGCACATGGTCCATGGCGTCCGGCCCGCGGGTGCCGCTTCGGAAAATGCGAGGTCGGAATCGTGAACATGTATAACATCATGCGGGATCATGCGCCGCTGCCCGTGACCGGCCCCACCCAGCCCATGCGTCTGATCCAGGGGAATGGGATCGATGTCGGCAGGACGATCCGCTTCACCTTCGACGACAAATCCTATACCGCACATCCCGGTGACACTCTGGCCTCCGCCCTGCTGGCCAACGGCGTCCGTCTGGTGGGTCGCTCTTTCAAATATCACCGTCCGCGCGGCATCCTGTCGGCTGGCCCCGAGGAACCGAACGCCCTGGTGGAACTGCGTACCGGCGCGTGGCGTGAGCCGAACACCCGCGCAACCGTCGCGGAACTGTTCGACGGCCTGACCGCGAGCAGCCAGAACCGCTGGCCGACCCTGGCCTTCGATGCAATGGGTATCAATGGCGTCCTGTCCCCGGTTTTCACTGCCGGTTTCTACTACAAAACGTTCATGTGGCCCGCAGCGTTCTGGGAGAAAATCTACGAGCCGATCATCCGCCGCGCGGCCGGCCTCGGTCGCGCGGCGGAGGAAGCCGATCCAGATTTCTATGAAAAATCCAACGGTTTCTGCGATGTCCTGATCGTCGGATCGGGTCCCGCCGGTCTGGCCGCCGCGATGGCGGCAGCCACCAGCGGAGCGCGCGTTATCCTGTGTGAACAGGACAGTCTGCCTGGCGGGCGCCTGCGCGCCGAAAACATTCTGATCGATCATCGGCCGGGATGGACCTGGGCGGAAGCGACCGTAAGCCGGCTGCGCGCCATGCCCAACGTGCGGATCATGACCCGCAGTTGCGTGTTCGCACGCTATGACGGCGGCACATACGGCGTCTTCGAACGCGTCTCGGACCATCTGGCTGTCCCCCAGCCCGACCAGCCGCGCCAGCGTCTCTGGCGCATCGTCGCCCGGCAATGCGTCGTCGCTACTGGTGCCATCGAACGGCCGATCGTTTTCCCCAACAATGACCGGCCCGGCATCATGCTTGCAGGGGCGGTTCGTATGTATGTCAATCGCTTCGGTGTCGCACCGGGGCGTCAGGCCATCGTCTACACCAATAATGACGACGGCCTGCGCACGGCAGCCGACCTGTATGCCGCAGGTGTGCGTATCATGGCGATCGTCGATTCCCGTCAGTCCTCAACTCATGCACAGGCCGTTGCCCAACGGACGGGGGCCCGGCTGTTCCCTGGCGCCAGGATTGCCGATACGTCCGGCTATCGTGGTGTCACGGCCGCCCTGATACGTGGCGGCAACGGGAAAGACTGCCGTATCGCCTGCGATCTGATCGCGGTCTCCGGCGGCTGGAATCCCGACATCGCCCTGACCACCCATCATGGCAGACGCCCGTCTTATAGCGACGAGATCGCAGCCTTCATCCCCACACCCGACGAGGAAGACCTGCATGTCGCGGGTGTCGCTGCCGGCACGATGACGACATCGGGCGCGCTGACCGAAGGCGCGCGGGCTGGCCATCAGGCCGCTGCCTGTTGCGGGTTCGGGGAGGCATCGTCACCCCCGCTGGCCGCTCCCATCGTTGATCAGGACGAGTCATACGGCATCGTCCCACAATGGCACGCCATGGACGCCGAAAGCGGGCGCCGCGCGGGAAGGGCCTTCATCGATTTTCAGAACGATGTCACGGCCAAGGACACGAAACTGGCCGCGCAGGAAGGGTTTCGCTCCGTCGAGCATCTCAAGCGCTATACGACGCTGGGGATGGCCACGGACCAGGGCAAGACCGCTAATGTCAACGGTCTCGCCTTTCTGGCCGAAGTCAACGGGCAGTCCATCCCGCAGACCGGCACCACGTTGACCCGTCCTCCCACCCAACCCGTTACGCTGGGTACGCTGGCCGGTCCGCATCGCGGGCTTCATTTCAAGCCGCACCGTCTGCCGCCTACCCATCAATGGGCGAGCGAACAGGGAGCCGTCTTCACGGCCAACGGGCTCTGGCAGCGCGCGCATTGGTATCCGCGCGCCGGTGAAACGACGTGGCAGGACACCGTCAACCGCGAAGTCAACACCGTCCGCAATGCCGTTGGCTTCTGCGACGTCACGACGCTGGGCAAGATCGACATCCAGGGACCGGACGCCGCCACCTTCCTCGAGCGTGTCTACGTCAATGCCTGGCAGAAACTGCCGGTGGGGCGGGCACGCTACGGACTGATGCTGCGCGAGGATGGTTTTGCGTTTGACGACGGGACGACCGCGCGCCTGGGCGAAAACAATTATGTCATGACCACGACAACGGCCAATGCCGGCCCCGTCATGCAGCATCTGGAATTCTGCCATCAATGCCTGTGGCCCGACATGGACGTCCAGGTCATCTCGGTCACCGACGAATGGGCACAGATCGCTGTTGCAGGCCCCCGATCCCGCGATGTGCTGCGCCAGATCGTCGACCCGCAATACGACCTGTCAAACGAGGGATTCGGCTACATGGCAGCGGCGAATATCACCGTCTGCGGTGGCCAGTCCGCCCGGCTGTTCAGGCTCTCCTTCTCGGGCGAACTGGCCTACGAACTGGCCGTTCCCGCGCATTATGGCGATGCCTTGGCGCGACTGCTGATGCGCGTGGGTGCCCCCTACGGCATCGCGCCCTATGGTACCGAAGCCCTCGGGGTCATGCGTATCGAAAAAGGCCATCCGGCCGGCCCTGAACTGAACGGACAGACGACCGCGCACGATCTGGGTATGGGACGCATGCTGTCGACGAAAAAGGATTTCATCGGCCGCACGATGGCAGCCCGCGCTGCCCTGACCGGTCCGGCGCGTCCAACCCTGGTCGGCTTGCGCCCGCTGGTGGCCGGCACGACACTGGCTGCGGGGGCTCATCTCCTGCCCAAGGGCAGCCCCGCAACGGCGGCGTTCGATCAGGGATGGATTTCCTCATCCGCCTGGTCCCCGACCATCGGCTCGTGGATCGCGCTGGGCTTTCTGTCCAATGGACCGGCCCGACACGGCGAAATCATCGCCGTTCACAATCCGTTGGCCGACACCATCACCGAGGCCGAGATCGTCTCGCCGGTTTTCGTCGATCCGGAAGGAAAACGTCTCCATGCCTGATCCCCTGCTGCCGCAACCTGCGGTACAGCCCCCCTCCATCACGGTCAACGGTTTGACGCTTGCGCTTGCACCGACGCGTGAAACCGTCAGCATCGGCCCATTCGCGAAATGCCTGCCGGATCTCGACGCTGCACTGGCCTCCACCTTCGGCGTAACCCTTCCGGCAGACTTCTCCACCGCGTCGGGTCAGGATGGACTACAGCTGACCAAGGCGGCGCATCATCAATGGTTCGCTCATGCGCCGGCGGGCGCCGGCCTCATGGCGCGTCTGGCCCCCCTCTGCGCGGGGCTGGCGGCTCTGACGAACCAGACCGACAGCCGCGTCACATTATGCCTTCGTGGCACCGGCGCGGATGCTGTCGCGGCCAAGCTGGTGCCAGTGGATCTGGCCCCCCACCACTTCGGGCCGGGGCACACAGCCCTGACGCTCGCCGGTCACATCCCGGTCATCCTCAGTCGCCCAGATGGCACGTCAGGCCTCGACTTCACCGTCTTCCGCAGCTTCGCTCGGAGCCTGCATCACGATATCCATGTCGCCATGAAAGGCGGCATTCCGCATTCGGAACGAGTGTAACGATGATACGTCTTTCTCCCGCCCACGCCACCTTCACGCTCACGCTCAGCTGCCCGAACCGCCCCGGTATCGTCGCCGGGATCGGCATGAAGCTGTACGAACTCGGCGCCAACATCACCGAGGCGCAGCAGTTCGATTACGCCGAAGAACAGCGTTTCTTCATGCGGATCGTCTTCGACATCCCGCTCTCAGACGCGATCGAGCAGACCCTGTCGGACGCCATCGCCATCCTGTCCGATGAATTCGCGATGGAATGGACGCTGACCGACATGGCTCGGCCGCACAAGGTGCTGCTGATGGTCTCGAAATTCGACCATTGCCTGGTCGACCTTCTCTATCGCTGGCGGATCGGAGAACTGGCGATCGAACCGGTGGGGATCATTTCCAATCACCCGCAGGACACATATGCCGATATCGAATTCTACGGCATTCCCTTCCACCATCTCCCGATCACCAAGGATACGAAAGCCGAGCAGGAAGGGCGGATCTGGGACATTTTCCAGTCCTCGGGTGCCGAACTGATGGTCCTGGCCCGCTACATGCAAATCCTGTCCAACGAATTCTCCCGCAAGCTTGCTGGACGGTGCATCAACATCCACCACTCCTTTCTGCCCGGTTTCAAAGGCGCGCGTCCCTATCACCAGGCCTTCGCGCGCGGCGTCAAGCTGATCGGGGCCACGGCCCATTACGTGACCAGCGACCTGGACGAAGGTCCGATCATCGAGCAGGACGTGGAACGGATCTCGCATGCGGATACGCCGGAGGATCTGATCCGCAAAGGTCGGGATATCGAACGCCGGGTTCTGGCACGGGCAGTGCGCTATCACATCGAACGGCGCGCCCTGCTGAACGGCAACAAGACCATCGTCTTCAGCGACTGACGATGAATATCCACATGTCAGCCGGAGCAGTGATGATCAACGGCAAGGCCGAAGCCAAGGTGATGACGAATGCCATCGCCCGCGAGGTCGCAACCCTACGGGCGCGCGGGATCACACCAGGGCTTGCCGTGATATTGGTGGGCGACGACCCGGCCAGCGTCATCTATGTCCGCAGCAAGGTGCGCAAGACCGAGGCCGCGGGCATGCATTCGGTTTGCCATTGCCTGCCCGCCGATACCACGCAGCAGGCGCTACTGGCTCTCATCCACGCATTGAATGCCGACCGCGCAATCCATGGCATTCTCGTTCAGTTGCCGCTTCCGCCCCACATTCAGCGCGACGCGGTGCTGGACGCGATCGATCCTGCAAAGGATGTCGACGGATTCCACGTCGTCAATGTGGGCAAACTGGCGGTTGGACGCACGGACGGCATGATCCCCTGCACACCGATGGGGTGCATGATCCTGCTCCGTCGCTTCCTCCCGTCGCTCTCCGGCCTGCATGCCGTCGTCATCGGCTGCTCGAACATCGTCGGTCGCCCCATGGCGCGACTGCTGCTGAATGAGGGATGCACGGTCGTTATCACCCATCTCCAGACCCGCGATGTCGCGGCCGAAGCGCGGCGGGCGGATATCCTGATCGTCGCGGCTGGCCACCCGGGCCTGGTGCGGGGCGATTGGGTCAAACCCGGCGCTGTGGTCATCGACGTCGGCATCAACCGCGTCGATGGTACAAACGGACCGACCATCGTGGGCGACGTTGCGTTCGACGAAGTTGCCGCCCATGCCCGCGCCATCACGCCCGTCCCGGGCGGTGTCGGGCCGATGACCATCGCGTGCCTGCTCCAGAACACTCTTCGTGCGGCCAGCATGACCACGGGCAAGGACGTGACATTATGATTGATCAGACCGTTTTCCGCGAAGCCATGTCCCATGTGGGCTCGGCTGTCAGCATCATTACGACCGACGGGAAGGCAGGAAGGGCGGGTATGACCGTATCGGCCGTGTGTTCCGTCACCGACAGTCCACCTACCCTTCTAGTCTGCATCAATCGCAGCAGTCGGTCTCACGATATCTTCCTGCGTAACGGCGTTCTGTGCGTCAATGTTCTGAACGCCACCCATCAGGAACTGTCGGGCCTGTTTGCGAGCAAAGCTGACCAGGAGACCCGTTTTCTCCAGGCCGCCTGGCACAGGCGCGTCACTGGCGCCCCCGCGCTGGAAGATGCGATCGTCTCGTTCGACTGCCGGATCGACAGCATTACCGATATCGGCACACACAGCGTCATCTTCGGTGCCATTCAGGATATCGAGATCCGTCATGGTTCCCCGGCGCTGGTCTATTTCCGACGCGGATATCATGCGCTGGGCGCGTCGTAGAGCAACCACAAGGATTACGTAGGAGAAATTTTTTTTCCTTTTAGGAAATTATCCATTGATCTTCCCTGCGAATTCTTCGAATATACATCGTAACGATCACTATCCGCCGGCAGCCAAGGAGGCCCTGAAAATGTCACTTTTTCTCCGGAAAATCGTTTCCTATCAAGAAGACACCTTCATAGAAGGCGGCAAGGAAGCCTCCATACCCCTCAGGATGTTTGCCGTGGCGGCCATTCTCCGGAACCCCTGGGCCGGACGCGGCTTCGTCGAGGATCTGAAGCCTGAAATCCACGCCATCGCCCCGATCCTCGGCGAGACCCTGACCACGCGGATCACCGAAATGACCGGCGGTGGCGACAGGATCGAGGGCTACGGCAAGGCTGCCGTCGTCGGGACCTCCGGCGAGATCGAACATGCCTCGGCGCTGATCCATACCCTGCGGTTCGGCAATTTCTACCGCCGCGCCGTCAACGCCAAATCCTATCTCGCCTTTACCAACACGCGCGGCGGCCCTGACGCCCCCATCGTCATTCCCCTGATGGACAAGAATGACGAAGGGCGGCGCTCTCATTATCTGACCATCCAGTTCTCGATCAACGACGCCCCCGCACCGGACGAAATCGTCGTGGCCCTCGGGGCATCCATCGGCGGTCGTCCACACCATCGTATCGGCGACCGTTACCAGGATCTGGCCGAACTGGGCGACACGCAGGGCTGACCGATGACACACCGTCCAGACAGGCTTCACGTCGCTGACGACAGTTTCGACGGTACGCGCTTCCGAGTAGTCTGCCCCGGGGACGCGGAGCGCGAAACGCTGGTCTTTCTGCACGGTGTGGGCATGAAGCTGGAGTTCTGGGAACCCCAGCTAGCCCGCTTCTCGCCGCATTATCGCTGCATCGCCTACGACATGCTGGGACACGGCCAGAGCCGCCTGCCGCCGCCCGTCCCATGCCTGTCCGACTATAGCGCCCAGTTCGCCGCTTTGGTGACACATCTACGCCCAGGGCCGGTCACCCTGATCGGTCATTCCATGGGCGCCCTGATCGCGCTTGATGCTGCGCTGCGCTACCCGCAGCACGTCCGGCGTCTGGTGGTCATGAACGGTGTCTATGATCGCACGCACGAGCAGAAGGATGCGATCGCCCGCCGCGTCGCGACTCTGGACGGAACGGTGCCCGACTGGTCAGCGACACTCGACCGATGGTTCGGCGACGAACAGACACCCGAGACAGAAGACAAGAAGGCGGTCCTCCTTGCTCTGCTGAATACCATCCAGCCGGAAGGCTATGCGCGGACATATCGTCTGTTCGCCACCGCCGATGCCGCCTGCAAGGGACAGTTGTCCACCCTATCCATGCCCGCACTTTTTCTGACCGGTGCGCTCGATCCCAATTCGACGCCGGCGATGTCGGAAGCCATGGCACGCGACAGCGCGAACGGAACCGCCCGCATTCTTGCCGGCGAACGGCACATGATGAGCTTCGTCCATCCGCCCTCGACCGATCTGGCCATACAAGATTTCCTGAATGACACCCCATGTGCCCGTGCAGCGGGAAGCCGGAGTTGCCAAGAATGAAATTCTCTCTCTTCGTTCATATGGAACGATACCATGCCAACCAGACACACGCCGAACTGTTCGACGAACTGGAACAATTGGTCCGGATCGCGGAAGACGGCGGCATGGAGACGGCCTGGATCGGCGAACATCATGGCATGGAATTCACCATCGCCCCCAATCCCTTCATCAACATCGCCTATCTGGCCAGCAAGACGTCGCGCATCCGTCTTGGGACTGGCACGGTGATCGCTCCGTTCTGGCACCCACTGCGTCTGGCCGGCGAGGCCGCGCTGACCGATCTGGCGACGAAAGGCCGTCTTGATCTGGGTATCGCGCGCGGAGCCTACAGTTTCGAATATGAACGCATGATGCCAGGTCTGGATGCTTGGACCGCCGGCCAGCGCATGCGCGAAATGGTGCCGCTGCTGCGTAAGCTCTGGGCCGGAGACCTGGCCCATCAGGGAGAATTCTGGTCCTTTCCGAAATCGACGGTGGTGCCAAAGCCCATGAGCGGTGACATGCCCCTGTGGCTAGCAGCGCGTGATCCAAATTCGCACGCTTTCGCCGTTGAAAATGGCTGCAATGTCCAGGTTACGCCTCTGGCATCGGGCGACGCCGAGGTCGAAAGCCTCATGGATCGCTTCCGGGCTGCCTGCGCGCTCCATCCGCACATTCCGTCTCCACAGATCATGCTGCTGCTGCACACCTATGTGGCCGACAGCGAAGAGGACGTACAGCAGGCCGCCAGGGAACTCTCCCGGTTTTACTGCTATTTCGGTGCCTGGTTCAAAAATCAGCGTCCGATCGACAATGGCTTCATCCAGCAATTGACCGAGGAGGAAATGGCCGAAAGCCCGCAGTATGCGCCCGAAATCATCCGCAACAATCTGGCCGTAGGCTCAGCAGGCACTGTCATCGACCGGCTGAAGCGATACGAGGCCATGGGCTACGACCAGTATAGCTTCTGGATCGACAGCCTGATGCCGTTCGAGCGCAAGAAGGCCTCGCTGGAGCGCTTTATCCGGGATGTCATGCCGGCCTTCTCCTGACAGAAAACCAGTCCAAGGATATGCAGCCATGCGGGAATTCCAGCACTATATCGACGGCCGCTTCGAGCATGCCGAGCGAACCTTCGAAAGCATCGACCCCGCGACGCAGACCCCCTGGGCACGCATGCCCCGTGCCGGGGCAGACGATGTCGATCGCGCGGTCAACGCCGCCCACCGCTCGCTGAACGACCCGGATTGGGCCGGGCTGACCGCCACCCAGCGCGGCCGCCTGTTGTTCCGTCTGGCCGACCTGCTGGAGCAGGCAGCCCCGGAACTGGCGGAACTGGAAACCCGTGATACCGGCAAGATCATCCGGGAAACCCGGTCGCAGATTGCCTATATCGCCGAATATTATCGCTATTACGGCGGTCTGGCGGATAAGCTGGACGGCCGATACGTCTCCATCGACAAGACCGATACCGAAGCCTATCAGCGCCGGGAACCGATCGGGGTCGTTGCGGCGATCGTTCCATGGAACTCGCAGCTTTTTCTGTCGGCAGTCAAGCTCGCTCCCGCGCTGGCGGCAGGCTGCACCGTCGTGCTCAAAGCATCCGAGGAAGCACCTGCACCGCTGCTGGGCTTTGCCCGCCTCGTGCATGAAGCCGGTTTTCCGCCGGGCGTGGTATCCATCCTGACCGGCTACGGCGATGATTGCGGCAGAATACTGACCAGCCATCCGCTGGTCGCGCGTATCGCCTTCACCGGAGGACCGGAAACAGCGCGCCACGTCGTGCGCAACAGTGCGAACAATCTGGCCTACACGACGCTGGAACTGGGCGGCAAATCGCCGGTCATCGTCTTCCCCGACGCGGATCTGGACAGCACCGTCAATGCCCTTATTGCTGGTATCTTCGCTGCCTCTGGTCAAAGCTGCGTCGCCGGTTCGCGTCTGCTGGCTCATCGTGACATCTTCGAACCGCTTCTGGGGCAGCTGAAAACCCGGGCCCAAGCCATTCGTATCGGCTCCCCACAAAGCATGGAAACCGAATTCGGCCCCCTCGCCACGCAACGTCAGCGAGAGCACATCCAGGATCTGATCGCCCGCAGTCTGGATTCCGGCGCAACGCTGATTACCGGCGGCAAGGCACCGGAAGCGTTCGCGGAAGGCTTCTATTTCGAACCTACCATCCTTCTCTGCGACCGACCGGACCTTCCTTGTCTGAAGGAGGAGTTTTTCGGCCCGGTCCTCAGCGTTCTTCCTTTCGATGACGAACAGGACGCGATTGCCAAGGCCAACGATACGCCCTTCGGTCTGGCATCGGGCGTTTTCACCCGCGATCTGGCCTGCGCCAAGCGCGTCAGCGCGCGTATTCGCGCCGGTGTCGTGTGGATCAACACTTACCGGATGATCTCGCCCCTCATGCCATTCGGCGGATATGGGTTGAGCGGGTTGGGCCGCGAGGGCGGCTCGGAGGCCATGCTCGACTATACCCGGATCAAGTCCGTCTGGATTCGTACATCGGACGAGCCGATCTCCGATCCATTTGTCATGCGATAGGAAAATATTACCATGATTTACGAAATCCGTACCTATCGTCTGAAAACCGGCAAGACAGCCGAATACATCAATGCCGTTTCATCAGAGGGCATCAAAATACAGCAACCTTATCTCGGGCATCTGATCGGCTATTATTACTCCGAAATTGGCGCACTGAACGAGATTGTTCATATCTGGGCCTACGAGAGCCTCGATGACCGGGAAAGTCGGAGAGCCGCTCTGGCCCAAGACCCGGCATGGGTAGCGTTCATGCCCCGTATTCAATGCCTGATCGAGACAATGGAAAACAGGATCATGAAACCCTTTCCATTTATTGTGCCGCCTGCCGGCGGAGGTATTGGCTGATGACCGGGGAAGCCTGTTTTCAAACGGAGAACAGCGACCTCATCGAGAAATACAGCATCTCTTTCGTTCCCGAAAACGAACGGCACGGTCATGTACGCGACCTGTTCACCCTCTGGTTCACGACCAACATCGCTCCCCTCCCTATCGTCACAGGAGCGGCGCTGTTTGCCCGAAGCCACCTCTCCCTGTTTTGGTGTACAACAGCGATTATAGCCGGGCATTTTCTTGGTGCGCTGGTACTGGGTGCCTGCTCTGCCCAAGGCCCTCGAATGGGCCTGGCCCAGATGGTTCAGGCACGCGGCCAGTTCGGCCGCTACGGTTCCGTCATCATTACGCTGATTGCGTCTATTTTATATTTCGGTTTCTTCACGTCGAATACGGTCCTGGCCGGAGCCGCACTGCATGATGTGGTGCCGGTTTTCGACATCAGCGCGACCACCATTGTCGGGGCACTTTGCGCGGTGGGTATCGGCATTCTGGGATACAAGACGATTCACCTCCTGAACCGATGCGGAATCTGGTTCATGATGTCGGCGCTTGCACTGGCCTTCCTTCTCATTTTCCGCCAAGCCCCTCCCGCTGTCTGGCAAATCGGTAGTTTCAACAGATGGGGCTGGTTTCTGACGTTCTCGACATCACTGGTCTGGAATACATCCTATTCCTGCTATACGTCCGACTATTCCCGCTATCTACCCGCATCCGTCGGCATTGCCCGACCATTCGCCATGAGTTTCTTCGGCGCCGCAATCGGCGCTTCTCTCAGTTTTATCTTCGGCGCGTTCGTGTCCGCGGCCGAACCGACCATAGCGGACCCGCTTCATGCATTGAGCATCCTGAGCGGCGCCCTGTCGCGCCCTCTTCTGCTTCTGTTCGTGCTGAACATCATCAGCCACAATGCATTGAACGCATATGGCGCCAGCCTGTCGATCATCACATTGATTCAGACTTTTTTTGCGAAATGGTCACCGGAACGCGTCGCCCGTATCGCCATATCGTCCAGCCTCCTCATAACGGGGCTGATATTGTCGTTGATGTTCACGACAACCGTCGTGCCGGTTTTTCTGAATATCGTATTTGCACTGCTTATCGTACTGGTTCCCTGGGTCACGATCAATATTTCTGATTTTTATTTCTTCAGAAAAGAAAATTACGATGTCGGATCTTTTTTTAAGTCTGACGGCGGAATTTATGGACTTGTGAATTTTCCTGCCGTCGCAGCTTTTTTCGTTGGAGTTTCTGTCCAGATTCCTTTCGCGACGAATGCTTTTTTTTCTGGACCATTTTGCGGTGTATTTAGCTCTATCGATATAGGATGGATTATATCACCGCCCGTTACTATTTTATCCTTCTTTCTCCTAAATCAAAAGATTTTATGGATAAAATAAACTCAGCGTAAGCATTTAAATTACATAAAATGCTTACAAAGCATGTGTACCAACATGTACCTGCACTACGAAAATTCGCACTGCCCGACTGGGCGGACAAATACCCGCATATGTTGACCGAGACCGTAAGCAATGACGACAAACGGTAACACGGA
This sequence comes from Gluconacetobacter sacchari, assembly GCF_014174255.1. GTDB lineage: Bacteria > Pseudomonadota > Alphaproteobacteria > Acetobacterales > Acetobacteraceae > Gluconacetobacter > Gluconacetobacter sacchari. The sequence goes on along the minus strand of NZ_JABEQJ010000012.1, from coordinate 21,054 downwards.
TTCAGAGTCTCTGCGATCCGGACCAAGAGGCCGAAACCAGACAGAGTTCCGGCGTTATCTGGTCAGCGGTCGACTATCGCTGGTCACGCTCGCCGAGGCCCTGACGGTGGCGGAGATGCACAGTTTCCGGAAAGCTGCGTCCATGCTCGGCGTCATGCCCTCAGCGGTCAGCACACGGATCAGCGGGCTGGAAGACAGTCTCGGCTATCGTCTGTTCGACCGGCAACACGGCGTCCGCCCAACGCTCCAAGGGCATGTCTTCCTCGATTTCGCGGAACGCGCACTCAGCCTGATCGCGCAGGCCGTGGCGACTGGAGGAAGCGCATATCGCACGAACGCCCTGCATATCGCCCTCCAGTCCGCCACGACGTCCGGCACTCAGGCGCGCCTGCTGGAGCAGTTCAGTCTGTCGTCGCCAGACGTCTTCCTTATCCCCGAGGAAGTATCACCGGCGGATCTCGCGGGTAACCTTCGCAGGCGTAGGCTCGATATCGCGCTGACGCCGTGGGTGCCCGACGAACGTGGTGTCATTCTGTCCCGTCCTCTCTGGCATGAAGACATGCTGGTGGCCCTGAGCGATCAGGATGCGCTGGCTGCTCGGGCGACCCTGACTAGAGAGGATCTGGCAGGTCGCACGTTCCTGGTGCGCGCAGAAGGGATCGGACCATCACTGATGGAACGCCTTCTCCCTTGGCTCACGGAAGGATTGCGGGCACCCATGGTCGAGGAACTGCACGCCGGACGGGATACGCTGCTGCTGTCCGTGGCGAGAAACCGCGCACTGGCGCTTGTCATGCCGGGAGCACGCGATCTGCGCGCTCCTGGAGTCATCTTCCGTCCCCTGCGCGGCGGCCCAACGATGATCACGTTCCATGCCGCTTGGTCGCGTTACAACAACAGCCCGACATTGCGGGCTTTTCTTAAGACTGTGAAGACCGTATTCGGGCCGGACCGTGGTTTCGTGCCGAATACCGAATCGTGATATATGACGCGTCAGTCCTTATGGCCCGACAACATTTTCTTCCTGCGGCGAAGGAACGCATGATCCTCGCTCATAAAGCGAGCAATCATATCGCCGGCGAGATTCGGGAGAGGAATTTTCTCTTTTCCGCCTCGGACAGGAGCGCCGCATAGAGTTCGAGGTCACGCCAGACATCGGCGGGCGATTGCAGGGTCAGCTTCACAGGTCTGGGATCGGCCAGACGGATGATTTTCAGGGAGTCACCGGTCATCGTTTTCCGCCTTGTATAACTTGAGAATTAAGTCGTGGCTCAGGACAACCGTGAACGGCAGCCCCGGCCGATCAGTGAGCGTCGGCTGGACGTTGAGGCTACGGTCGATCAGCCGGTTGCCGACCATGGAAAACCCATTGCTGGCCCCGGAACGGATGGCCTGCATGAGGTTGTTTTCATACCATGACGTCCCGGCTTCGGAGCCCACGCTGAGGAGGGTCGTGACCAGCGCTGCCCTGAAGAGCTGGCCCCAGTGATTATTCATATCATCGGACAGGCCGGACTGGCCTATGGCGTCGCCGCCGGGCAGCTTCTCCAGCACCAGGCTTTCACCATTCGGGAAGATCAACCGCGTCCAGATAATCTGGGTGCGCTGCTGGCCGAAGGAAATCCCGCTGTTATAGGCCCCGAAGAGAAGGCTTCCCTGCGGGATCAGGAGATAGCGGCCTGTCGGACTGTCATAGACGTTCTGGGTGACATGGCCGGTAATCTGGCCGGGCAGATCGGAACTGATTTTGGTGTTCAAGGCCCCCGCGATCACGGTACCCGCCTGAAGCACATAAGGCGAGGCTGCGGGCGTGACGGGATCCGGGCTGGTCGTCAGCCGATCCGGTTGGCCCGCAAGAAAAGCACGGTTGCCAGATTGTGGGTCCGTCGCAGGGGGCGCCGGCCCCTGAGCGGCAGAGGCACCCGGCGCGGACGACGTTGGCTGCTCGTTACCCCGGTCATGCTGCCCCATCTGCACGAACAGACGGCTGGAGATCGCGGCCTCCACCTCCTGCGCGGCCCGCCGGTCGTTGCCGCTAGCGGCGACCTTTCCCTGCTCCTGCGCTTTCAAAATGGTATGCCCCAGATCACCAGGCAGCGCTGGACCGAGCTTTGGCACCTCCTTGCCGACATAGTCGGACGGCAACCCCGCCAGACCATCGGCGGACGAATGCGCATCCGTGTCCTGGCTGGCAGCCGGGGGAACCGTCTGACGACTGCTTTCCAGCGCATAGCCCAGGGCAAACGCCACCGCGATCATGCCCACGCCCCCCAGAGACCAGACCACGGTGCGCGACAGTCGCACCACGCGCGGCCGTTCCGCCCGCAGGCGCAGATCGGGTGGTGGTGGTGACGCTGGCGCAGCACCTGCGGGGCTTCCCGCTGTCGGGGCCTGCCCGGTCATGTCCGCCGTCCATCGGTGCGCACGATCCGCACGCGCTGCTCAGAATGCTTGTCACCCAGGCGTAATTCGGCGGCGGCGAACAGGCGGTCAACGATCATCCAGTTCTGCCGGACTCGGTAATTGACCAGTTTCGGCCCGCCATCGGCCCCCAACACGAAGAGCGGCGGCAATTCCCCCTGCCCGATCCCCGATGGAAAGGCGATATAGACCTTGTGGCCGTCATCGAAGGCCCGGCTGGGCAGCCAGGGTGGTGTTCCGCCTTTGACCGGCTGGATGCCATAGCGGAAATTCAGCGCATTCAGGTCCAACCCCGCATCCACCGGCGCTTCATCCTCTGCCGCACTATCCTGCCGGTGCAGGGCAATCAGATCGTCCTCGGGATAATCCCACGACACCGACGCCATATACGTTGCGGGTGTCGAGCGCAGTTCCGCCAGATAGGTCCGGCGATCGGTGTTGACGATCAGGTTGGTGGTCAGATCGGGCCGTGTTGGCTTAATCAGGATATGGATGCGCTTCGTCGCGCCTGCTCCGCTTTCGGTATCGCCGATGATCCAGCGTACCGTATCCCCAGCGGCGACCGGCCCGCTGCCAACCAGCTTTTCGCCCTGCTGGAGCATGATGTCGGTGATTTCTCCCGGCGAGGCATAGATCTGATAGAGCGCGCCCGGACTATACGGATAGACCTGTACCGCATTGATGAACCCTGCCCGCGTGGGCTGGATGCGTGCGACGACATTGGCCTGGGTCACGCGCGCGGTCGGATCGACAGCTTCGGAAGCCGGATGGACCGTGCGTCGTGCGGGCAACGGTTTAAGCTGCCCCGGCAGGGGAAGCGGTCTGGAGACTTCCACGACCTCTACCGGCTTCGGTGGATCGGGAATTCTCGTTGCGCGTGCGGCGTCATCGTAGCGGATGACCGGCGGATGATACTGCTGCGCGCAGCCCGCCAGAGGCAGGGCCAGCAACGGCAGGACACGAAGAGCACGACGGATCATTGGCCCAGCTCCTTCGACCAGTTGATGGCGGAGACGTAGATTCCAAGAGGATTTTTCCGCAGATGATCGGCATCGCGGGGCGTGCGTAGCACGACCGACACGATGGCGGTCCAGCGTTCGGTGCCGGTGAAAGCGCCATCTCGGTAATGGCGCTCGGTCCAGGCAACACGGAAGCTGTCGGGGGACGCCCGGATCACCGAGGCGATGTCCACCTCGACCTGCTCATGGCCGATGCGTGAGAAGGGATCGTTGAGGCGTGCATAATCGTTCAGCGCCACGGCGCCCGATATGGTGGTGAAATCATAGGCCCGCAGCCAGTTGGCCCGCACCACGACCGGATCGGAGGACAGAGAACGGACATCCTCGATGAAGCGAGCTAGATACCACGCGATCTGCGGATCGGTCGGCGTGTAGGCGGCAGTCGCGGGGGCCACAACCTGCGCCTCGCCCAGATGGTCCACCTGCACGACCCAAGGCGCGATCGTGCCACGCGCGGATTGCCAGATCAGCCCGGCCCCGAGACCTGCGGAGAGAACCAACGAAGCGAAGGCCATGAGCCGCCAGTTGCGCGCCTGCACGCGGGCGGAGCCGATCCGCTCGTCCCAGATCTGCGCTGCCTTCTGATAGGGTGTGACCGGAGCGGGCGTGATCCCGTAACGGCTGGTGGAGCGACGGAACATCGTCCTCATTCCTTTTCCGAGAGATCAATGCTGGAACTTCCGCCGCCGCCATCGGCCGAGCGGATAACATGGGCGGCTTCGGCGGCATGGGTGGCTGCGTTGCGGCGCTTCATGCTCCGCGCCCAACGGGGTGGCGTGCCCTCGGGGCCAGAACCGCCGCCGGCAACACCCCCTCCGCCATTACCTGACGGGCTGCCGGACGACCCGGCACCCGCATCGGACCCTCCCGTGAAGCGTCCGCCTGTCGCGGTGAAAGCCCCTCGCGCGCCCTCGCCGTAACTCTGCTTCATGGCGGTGGCCGCAGACGACATTTTACTCTTCACGGCATTCGCGGCAGCGCTGCCCGGCGCCCGAGCGACACCGCCCAGCCCGGCTGCCATGCGGGCACCGGCACTTTCGCCAGCAGCATTCATGGCCCCCATGGAATAAGCCGTATTGGCCGCACCCGCGATCGTGGCTCCGCCACGCGCGGCGGCAGCGGTGGCACCCACGGCCGCAGCCCCACCAGAGGCAACCGCTCCAACGCCCGCCACGGCAGCGGCGCCCATCGCTCCCACCGCCATGCCGGTGCCGACAGCGGCGCCCGCGCCAAGCTGTGGCGCGCCGGAGATCAGACCATTGGCGATGCTGCCGCCATAAATGGACAAACCGACGATAGCGAGTGACGCCAGTACCACCGACGTTGCCTGTCCGACGGTGGGCACAGCATCGCCATAAAAAGTCGTAAACTGCCGGAATAATACAGACGCGATGCCGGAGATCACCGCCAGCACCATCACTTTCACGCCCGATGACACGACATTGCCCAGCACCTTCTCCGCCAGGAAGACCGTCCGGTTGAACAGGGCAAAGGGGATCAGCACGAAACCGGCGAGGCTGGTCAGCTTGAACTCGATCAGGGCCACGAAAAGCTGCACGGCCAGGATGAAGAACGCCGCCAGCACAATCAGCCAGGACAGGCACAGCACAAAAATCTGGATGAAGTTTTTGAAAAACGCGACGGGGCCGAGAAGATTATGAACGGACTCCAGCAGCGGCTGGGCCGCGTCGAACCCGGTCGCGGCCAGTCGACCGGGACGGAGGAAATCTGACAATGTCAGATTGCCACCCCCGGCCTTCAGGCCCATGGCGGCGAAACTGTCGAACACCACCTTCGCAAAATGGTCGAAATTGTTGATCAGGAAAGCGAAGAAACCAATATACAGCGTCTTCTTCACCAGACGCTGGATGATGTCCTCATCCGCCGCCCAGGCCCAGAACAGCCCGGCCAGTGCGATATCGAGCACGGACAGCGATCCCGCCAGCGAAACAACGTTTCCTTTCAGCATACCGAAGCCGCTGTCGATCGTGGTCGTGAAGGTGTTCAGGAAGGTATCAATAACGCCCACGTCGTTGGTGGCCATGGCCGTCAGTTCCCGCTGCCGCCGAACATGGACACCGTTCCCGGCACATAGGCGTCATGCTGCGAAAAATGCTGATACTGCGCGTCACTTTCCGCTTCCGTTGCTGCATCACGTGCCTGTTGCAGAGCCGTGGCGCGACAGTTGGCGGCCAGTTCGGCCTGGATGTCGGACAGTTGTCGGGATTGCAGGGCCAGAAGCTGGTTGCCGGCTTGTGCCGCCTGCAACGCCCCCGTGGAGGTCTGGCTGGCCGAGACCAGTTGCGTCATGGCCGAGCTATCGCTGGGGATGTTCCCAACCACCCGCGCCTGCAATTTCAGGGCGTCCTCAAACCCGCCAACGGAATTCTGCCACCGCGTCTGCGCCTGGCTGAACAGGGTGCGGTCGGACATGCCGGAGGACACTGACGTATACGTCTGCTGATACTGCTGCTCGACGGATTGCACGCTGTAGGCGATGTTCTGCGCCTGAGCGAGTAGAGCCGTCGTCTTGGAAATCGTTGACTTCAACGTCGACAATGTCGACAGAGGCAGGCTCGCCAGATTGCGACCCTGATTGACCAGCATCTGCGCCTGGTTGGTGAGTGACGTGATCTGATTATCGATCTGCTGGAGCGTGCGCGCCGCGATCAGCACGTTCTCGACGTGGTTCGCGCCGTCATACACCGCCCATTGCGCGTGGGCCGGACGCAAGGGAAAGAACGTCCCGCAAACTGCCAGCATTGCAGAGGTAAGAAGGACACCCCGGCACAAATGCTTTTCGCTCGCACGACCGAAAAATTCAGCCCAAGGCCGGAAAGATTTTTCCGTCATGGCACGCCCTCCGATCCGCGATCGTCACGCAGAAGATCGGCTGCCCATGACACGCCACGCGCTTCGAACCACGCGGGCAGAAAGCCATCCCGCCCATGCTCCGCCAGCACCGCATTGATCAGCCTGTGATCGTCTTTGCCGGATGCGGCACACAGGGCGAGTGCGACAGGCCCGAGCCCAAGCTCAAACAACCGGTTTCCCCGCTGGGTCTGGCAGTAATATTCCCGTTTCGAGGCTGCGCGGGAGATGATGGCGATCTGCCGGTCATTCAGCCCGAAATCCCGATAGAGCGCCGTGATCTGTGGCTCGATGGCGCGCTCGTTGGGCAGGAAGATCCGCGTCGGGCAGCTTTCCACCACGGCTGGGGCAATCGGCGAGTTGGCTATGTCGGACAGGCTTTGCGTTGCGAAAATCACCGATGCGTTCTTCTTGCGCAGCGTTTTCATCCACTCACGCAACTGGCCAGCGAAGTCTCCGTCATCCAGGACCAGCCAGCCCTCATCGATGACCAGCAGGGTCGGCCGCCCGTCGAGACGACCCTCGATCCAATGGAACAGGTAGGACAGCACGGAAGACGCCGCACCCGAGCCGATCAGCCCCTCGGTCTCGAACACCACCACATCAGCGTCCCCCAGGCGCTCGGCGTCCGCGTCCAACAGGCGGCCATAGGGACCGCCGAGGCAGTAGGGCGCCAGAGCCTGTTTCAGGGCGTTGGACTGAAGCAGCGCCACCAGACCGGACAATGTGCGTTCTGGTACCGGCGACGATGCCAGGGAATTCAGGGCGGACCAGAGATGGGCTTTGACGTCCGGCGTCAGCGTTACGCCCTCACCGATCAGAATCTGACCCAGCCATTCACTGGCCCACTTGCTCTCGTCGGGATCGTCAATCCGCGCCAGCGGCTGAAGGGCGACGGCGGCGGTTTCTATGTCGCCGTCCGACAACCCACCCCCGAGATCGTGCCAGTCGCCACCCATCGCCAACGTCGCCGCGCGCATGGAACCACCAAAATCGAAGGCGAAAATCTGCGAGCCCACGTAGCGGCGGAACTGGAGCGCCATCAGCGCCAGCAGCACCGACTTCCCCGCCCCTGTCGGGCCGGCGATCAGGGTATGACCAACATCCCCGACATGCAGGGAAACCCGGAAGGGTGTCGCCCCCGCCGTTTTTCCGTAGAACAGCGGCGGCGCCTTGAAATGCACATCCCATTCCGGGCCAGCCCACACGGCGGACAGCGGGATCATATGCGCGAGGTTCAGGGTCGAAACCGGCGGCTGACGGACATTGGCGTAGACATGGCCGGGAAGAGAGCTGAGCCATGCTTCCACGGCGTTGAGGCTTTCCGCCATGCAGGTGAAATCGCGACCCTGGATGATCTTTTCGACCAGCCGCAGCTTCTCGGTCGCTATGGACGCGGAACCATCCCACACCGTCACCGTGGCAGTGATATACGCCTGCCCGACATCATCGGCGCCGAGAGACTGCAAGGCCAGATCGGCATCCGCCGCCTTGTTGGCGGCATCGTTGTCCACGAGAACCGAGGCCTCGTTGGTCATGACCTCCCGGACAATGGCTGCGATGCTCTTGCGCTTTGCGAACCACTGCCGACGGATTTTTGTCAGCACCTTCATCGCATCCGTCTTGTCCAGCAGGATCGCACGGGTAGACCAGCGATACGGCATCGCCAGCCGGTTCAGATCGTCCAGAATTCCGGGGAAAGTCCGGCTGGGGAAACCTGTGATCGTCAGGGTTTTCAGAAACGCATCACCGAGCTTCGGTTCCAGGCCGCCCGCGAGCGGCTGGTCGACCAGGAGCGCATCGAGGTGCATCGGAATTTCCGGCACTCTGACGTGCTGGTTACGGGTGGAAATGGTCGAATGCAGATAGGTCAGCGTCTCGGCGTCATTCAGCCACGCCGCCTCGGGCATGAACCCATCCAGCAGAGCCAGCATCCGGTCGGAGCGATCCACGAAGGCATGGAGCATGCCATGGGGATCAGGGCCGTCCCGTTCCCTGCCTTCATAGAGAAAATCCTCGGCACGACCGGAAGATTCCGCAGGCGGTAGCCACACCAGCGTGAGAAAGTAGCGGCTTTCGAAATGCGCCCCCTCATCCTCGAACTGCTCCCGGCGTTCCAGATCGACCATCTGGCTGGCCGCGTCGGGAAAATCGCCCTCCGGATACAGCGTTGCCGGAACGCGCTGCGCTTCCACGAACACCGCCCAGCCGGAGCCAAGGCGACGAAGCGCGTTATTCAACCGCCCGGTCACGCCCACCAACTCGGCGGGCGTGGCGGAATCAAGATCGGGACCACGAATGCTGGCCGTTCGCTGGAACGAACCGTCCTTGTTCAGGACAACACCTTTTTCGACCAGCGCCGCCCATGGGAGAAAATCCGACAGGAGGGAATTACGATTACGATATTCACCAAGGGACATCATCGCCCTACCCTCCCTATGCTCGGAGCCAGGCGGGGTAGCGAAGATGCCGCCGCCCGACTTCCACGAACAGCGGATCGCGCTTCGCCCCCCAGACCGCGAGGCTGTGCCCCACGATCCAGAACACCGCGCCGACTAGCCAGAGCCGCAGCCCCAGCGAGATCGCAGCCCCCAGCGTGCCGTTGGCGATGGCCAGGGTACGGGGTGCGCCACCCAACAGGATCGGATCGGTCAGGGAGCGATGCACCGGCACATGAAAGCCCGGTACCCCGTCATCGTCATATCCGGCGGCCATCAGATCAGTGCTCCGCCGGAGAAGGAGAAGAACGACAGAAAGAACGAGCTGGCCGCAAAAGCGATGGACAGACCAAACACGATCTGGATCAGGCGACGGAAGCCGCCCGAGGTTTCCCCGAAGGCCAGCGTCAGGCCGGTCACGGTGATGATGATCACCGACACGATGCGCGCCACCGGTCCCTGCACGGATTCCAGGATCTGGTTGAGCGGTTCCTCCCACGGCATGTCCGACCCGGACGCCAGGGCCGACGAGCACCATGCGATGGACAGCAGCAGCATGGCGGAAACGACAGGCGCGTGCCGACGCACGCGGAGCAGCGCGAGGTTCATTGGAAATCTCCATCGGTATGAACTGGATGAATGCGATAGGCGCCTGTGGCGGGATCGAGCCCATCCACGGTGGCGAGTTCGGACAGTCGGCGCTGCGTGCCCCGACCGGAGAGGACAGCGATCACGTCGATCGTTTCGGCAATCAATGCACGGGGCACCGTGACGACGATCTCCTGGATCAGTTGCTCCATACGATGCAGGGCGCCGATGGCCGTGCCCGCATGCAGCGTGCCAATCCCACCGGGATGACCCGTGCCCCACGCCTTGAGCAGATCCAGTGCTTCGGGACCGCGCACCTCGCCGATGGGAATACGGTCAGGTCGCAGACGCAGGGCCGAGCGCACCAGTTCGGACAGCGTGACAACGCCATCGCGCGTACGGAGCGACACAAGGTTCGGCGCCCGACACTGAAGTTCGCGCGTATCCTCGATCAGCACAACACGGTCGTCGGTCTTTGCCACCTCGGCCAGCAGGGCGTTGACCAGAGTGGTCTTGCCGGTGGATGTGCCACCCGCGACAAGGATGTTCCGCCGCTCCGCGATCGCCCGGCGCAGGAACTTCGCCTGGCCTTCCGTCATGATCCGGGCGGCGACGTAATCATCGAGGGTGAACACCGCGACGGCGGGCTTGCGGATCGCAAAGCTCGGCGCAGCCACAACCGGAGGTAGCAGACCCTCGAACCGCTCACCAGTCGGCAGTTCCGCCGACACGCGCGGCGCGGCGTCATGGACCTCGGCGCCGACATGGTGCGCCACCAGCCTTACGATCCGCTCGGCATCAGCCGGGGTGACATGGTCTCCGGTGTCCGCCAGCCCTTCGGATAGCCGATCGATCCACAGCCGCCCATCCGGATTGAGCATCACCTCGACCACGGCCGGGTCGGCGAGACGCCCCGCTATGGCCGGCCCCATCGCCGTGCGCAGCATGGACATGCCGCGCGCCCTGACGCTGTTTTCGATTGCTGTGACCGGCATGCGCGTCCCCATCCGTTCGGGCCGTCCGACCAGCGCGGACGACGACGGGGATGATTAGAAAGGGGCGGATTTATTGGGCCGCAACAACGAATTCGGTCGATGCGGCGTTCGGGTAGGAAACGGACAGCTATTCGGTCGGGTCGTTCTCCGCTGCCCCCTGCCGCGCGGCGATGTCACGCGAGCGCTCGCGCAGGAATCGGTCGCCGGTCGCCAGGCGCCGCTCTAGCGCCGTCAGGAACCCTTCGAACCGCTCCAGCCCCATCGCCCGCGCCGAGGCCCGCGCGCTCTCCGGCAGCGGTGGTGTGCTGGTCAGCCAGAAGCGGATAAACAGGGTCAGGGTCTCCGCCAGGATGGAAATGTCCTCCTCCAGGCCGGCGATCTGGCGCGACATGCGGTCCAGCCGCCGCGACGTCGCGGCCTCCTGCCGTTCGACGGCGTCATCCGTCAGGAAGGACAGCACCGCGGTCTCGACCAGCGCCGATTTCGAGAGATCCCGCCGTGCGGCGCGCGCTTCCAGCTGCTTAAGGATGGCCGGGTCGAAATAGATGTTCAGGCGTCGGCTGCGCTTCTGCATGATGGCCCCCTACAAGCCCAGCCCGTCGGCCGGATCCATGCCGGCCTGGCGCGCGACACCCCGCTGCGTCCGGAGCCATTCCGCCGTCCGGCGCGCCTCTTCGTCCTGGTCCTGCTCAGGGAGATCGAATTCCCAGGCGGGGTCAGGCCGCGGTGCGATATCCTCATGCTCCGGCAGGTCCGGCTCGCGCCGGATCCCGCCGTCGGTGTCGGCGCCCTCGGTCGTTCCCTGTGTGGAAGCGGGTTCCTCGTTTGGCGCGCCCACCGGATCAGGCGCCGCGCTGACCCCCGCCCAGGCGTCGGCGACACAAATGGCCTCCCCTTCTCCGCAGGCGGCGGGCTCGGGCGGCGACAGGATGCGCTCCCGGAAACGCGGATCGTCGTAATAGCGGGCCTTGAGCGCGCGGATCGGCGGGCAGCCGGAGAGCATGACCAGTTCCTCATGGTCGGGAAGCTGCTGCACCTCACCCGGCGTCAGCAGGGGCCGTGCCGTCTCCTGGCGGGAGACCATGAGGTGTCCCAGCCAGGGCGAGAGGCGGTGGCCGGCGTAATTGGTGGCATCCCGCTGCTCAGTCGCCATGCCGAGTGCGTCGGATACCCGTTTCGCGGTCCGCTCGTCATTGGTCGCGAAGCTGACCCGGACATGGCAATTGTCGAGGATCGCATTGTTGGGGCCATAGGCTTTCTCGATCTGGTTCAGCGACTGGGCGATCAGAAAGGCCCGGATACGGTAGCCGGCCATGAAGGCCAGCGCGCTCTCGAAGAAATCTAGACGCCCCAGGGCGGGAAATTCGTCGAGCATCAGCAGCAGGCGGTGGCGCTTCCCCGCCGCGTCGAGATCCTCGGTCAGCCGGCGGCCGATCTGGTTCAGCACCAGCCGGATCAGCGGCTTGGTGCGGCTGATGTCCGAGGGCGGCACGACGAGGTAGAGCGAGGCGGGCCGCTCGCCCTGAACCAGGTCCGCGATCCGCCAGTCGCAGCGGCTTGTGACGTGAGCGACCACGGGGTCGCGATAGAGGCCGAGGAACGACATGGCGGTGGACAGCACGCCGGAGCGCTCATTGTCCGACTTGTTCAGCAATTCCCGCGCCGCCGAGGCCACGACCGGATGCGGTCCCTTGGTCCCGAGGTGATTCGTCCGCATCATCGTCGCCAGGGTGGCTTCGATCGAGCGTTGCGGGTCGGACAGGAATTTGGCCACCCCGGCCAGCGTCTTGTCCGCTTCGGCATAGAGGACATGCAGGATCGCGCCGACCAGCAGGGAATGGGAGGTCTTCTCCCAATGGTTGCGCCGCTCCAGCGCCCCCTCGGGATCGACCAGGATGTCGGCGATGTTCTGGACGTCACGGACCTCGTATTCGCCCGGCCGGACCTCCAGCAGCGGGTTATAGGTGGCGGACGCCCTGTTGGTCGGATCGAACAGCAGCACGCGGCCGAAGGTGGCGCGGAAACCGGCGGTCAGCTCCCAGTTCTCCCCCTTGATGTCATGGACGATCGCCGAGCCGGGCCAGGTCAGCAGGGTCGGGATCACCAGCCCGACGCCCTTGCCCGAGCGGGTCGGCGCGAAACACAGCACATGGTCGGGGCCGTCATGGCGCAGGTAGGCGCGGCGATACCGCCCCAGCACCAGTCCGTCGGAACCGAGCAGACCGGCCCCGGCGACTTCCTGCCGGCTGGCCCAGCGGGCGGAACCGTAGGTTTCCACCCGCCGCCGCTCCCGCGCCCGCCAGATCGACAGCGCGAACGCGACGATGACCGCCAGGATGACGCCGGCGACGCCGATCCGCGCGCCCCGCACGAACACCGAGGGCGTGTAGGCATCGAATTCGTACCACCACCAGAAGAACAGCGGCGGGGCATAGACCGGCCAGCGCTTGTCCAGCAGGAACCAGGGCCGCCCCAGCGCGGGCTGGAAGCCCAGCCGCCAGGCGGTCCATTCCGTCGCTGCCCACCAGAACATGAGGACGATCGTCAGGACCAGGATCACCTGGCCCCAGAGCACGCGCGTGGCGGACATGGCTTCCTCCCTGACAGAACACCTGTCCGTCAGCGAAGGAACAGCGGGAATTTCCGCAAGCGGATTCAGCCGCCGGGCGGCAAGCGGCGGCGAAAGGGTAAGTAATCGGCGGGAGGTCTATTGCAGCGTTTTGCCACCGGGCACGGTCAGCAGTTGGCGGTAACCGACATCGCGCATCCAACGTGCCCGGGCCATGTGCGAGTCCCAGCAGCGGCGCGCGCCGGGTTCGTCGTCCGCCGTGTCGCGGCCGAGCACGATCCGCGCGACCTCGCGCCAGTCCGCGCCGTCCGCCTCCGCGTCGAGTAGGCGCAGGTAGGTCACGTGATGGAGATGGTCATAGGCGGTCAGCGCCGGGCCGCCGGGGGCCTCGGCGGCGATCGCGGGATCAGGGTCGGCTTGCGCGGACATCGGGCACCTCGTCGCTTGGTTCCAGCCAATTAACCCAAAATGGGAGGCTGTGTCCCGAGGTGTGGTGTAGGAGCGCCGATCCTCGAGGGGTTCGATAGGATCAGGCTGCCACGGCGGGCAGGCTGATTGTGGGATTATGGCTGATGGCGGCCAGTCCTTCCAGTGTCATGTAGCGTCGGCACACGGCCCACTCGTCGTTCTGTTCGAGCATCAAGGCACCGACGAGGCGGATGATGGCGGCGTCGTTGGGGAAAATGCCGATGACGTCGCAGCGACGCTTGATCTCCCGGTTTACCCGCTCGATCGGGTTCGTTGACGAGATCTGTGTCCAGTGCTCTCGGGGAAAGCCCATATAAGCCAGGACATCCGCCTCTGTCCGCTCCATGAATTCGGCCAGCTTCGGGAAGCCTTCGCGCAGTGTGTCCGTGACGTGCCGCCATTGGCGTGACGCGTCCTCGGCGGTTTCCTGCGTGAAGATCGTGCGCAACAGGGCCGTGATGGCAGGACGTTGTTTTGTGTGGGCATAAGCGAGTGCGTTGCGCATCCAGTGCACCCGGCAGCGTTGCAGGGTCGCGTTGAACACGCGACCGGCCGCGGCGCGCAGACCGGCATGGGCATCGGCGACCACCAGCTTCACGCCCCGCAGGCCGCGATCGGCCAGGGAACGCAGGAAATCGGTCCAGAACGCTTCCGCTTCGGACGGTCCCGTCGCCACGCCAAGCACCTCACGGCGACCGTCCATGTTCACGCCCACGGCGATTATCACGGCAATCGAGACGATACGACCGCCCTGACGGAGTTTCAGATACGTCGCATCGATCCACAGATACGGCCACTCGCCTTCGAGCGGGCGGGACAGGAAGGAGTTGACCCGCTCGTCGATTTCGCCGACCAGACGGCTGACCTGGCTTTTGGAGACGCCACCGGCGCCCATAGCGCGGACGAGATCATCGACCGACCGGGTGGAAATCCCCTGCACATAGGCTTCCTGGATGACCGCCAGCAGCGCCTTTTCCGCCGTCCTGCGCGGCTCGAGGAAAGTCGGGAAATAGCTGCCCTTGCGCAGTTTCGGGATCGCAAGCTCGACCGTGCCCGCCCGGGTGTCCCAACTCCGGGCGCGGTAACCGTTGCGCTGGGTCGAGCGGGAGGTCGAACGCGCGCCCAAAGGGGCGCCAGTTCGGGCCTCGACCTCCATCTCCATCATCCGATCGGCAGCAAACGCCAACATCTCGCGCACAAAATCGCTATCCGACGCTTGCTCTACAAGCTCAAGCAGCGCCATCTTCTCATCGGTCATCGTCAGGTCCTTCTGGTTCAGTTTCGCACCCGAACCCTATCAAAGACCGGCGGTGGCCGCCTCAGCGGCCAATCTCACTCCTACACCACGCCTCGGGACACAGCCAAATGGGATAATCCCGAAATAGGATTAATGGCGCTGTTCCCCTTCCTCATCGGGAACGCGCCAATGCCGAAATCGCTGCGCTCGCCGCGTCAGCAGCGTCTCATGGAGTTGCTGATCGCGGCAAGGCGCGCCCGTGGTCTGACCCAGACCGAACTGGCCGTCCGGCTCGGCAAGCCCCAGTCCTACGTTGCAAAATACGAAACCGGTGAGCGCCGTATCGATGTGATCGAATTCCTCGATATTGCGACCACCATCGGAATCGACGTGGCAGCATTATTGTCCAACCTGGACGAATCGGCGTTTTGACAATCCCGACGAAATGCTGGTGCGGATGATCCGCGAAAATGCCGGATATATCTGGCTCCCGTCCCCAGCCAGAGCGATCATCATACCCTCCAACCCAATTTAGTCTTGGAGGGTATGGCTATTTGATAACCCAGGGGTAAGGTATGAGGACAACCGAGGAGAGGTGTCTTCCTGCCACTTAAGCAGCACATGCAGCACATACCGTCTCAGCGTGACTCAGGAACGAGCGAAATGATCGATATTCGGGTCGGTCGTCAAATGGCCATACCCTGGGGTGCCAGAAATATTGATGCTGAAGAGGTGCTTCCATAAGTTCTTGAGAGAAAGGATTCACGCCCATGAGCGATACGACAACCTCGACAGTCCTGGAGTTTCCAACGAAGCCGACGAAGACCCTCTCTTCACATGAGAAGATCTGGGGCAAAGCCGTGCTGACCCACGGTTACACGGCGCTGCCTTCCATGCTGATTCAAGCTCAAAGCCGTCTCGGGATCACGCCACTCCAGTTCAATATTCTGGCCCAGCTTCTGGACTATTGGAGGGATCCGACGCGGGCACCTTTCCCCTCGAAAGCGGATCTCGCCGATCGGATTGGCTGCAAACCCAAAACGATCCAGACGAATATCCGGGCTCTGGAGAAGGCAGGCCTCGTTGCTCGCGAGCTACGCCGTACCGCCGCCGGAGACTGGAACTCGAACATCTATCACCTGACCGGCCTAGTCGGTCGCGTGCAGAAGCTCGAACCGGAATTCGCGGAAGCGAAGGCGAAAAAGCGCGAAGCCCGCGAGGCGCAAAAGAGGGCTGAAACGCCGCGGCATCGGCGCAATGAGCAGGCCTGAAAACAAGTTACCCCGGGCGCATGCGTGAGCAGAGGCGGTCCCGGGGTGTCCACGGGTATAGATAAATGAGCCCCCACCTCATTGCAAGAGTTTCGAGGAACACCCCATGACCGAAGTAGCGGAGATGGAGGATGCTCTCTCGCTGGAGCGCTTCGCCCGCTACGTGGCGTGGGCAGACGGCGACCGAACGCGCGCGCTCGAACTCTATGCCCTGAACACCCAGCTTTCCGAGGCGCTCTACACCCCTCTCCAGGTGCTGGAACTGGCGTTGCGCAACCGTGTCCACACGATCATGTCCGCCACTTATGGCGAGCGCTGGTTCGACGCTGACGGCCTCCTTCAGGCACCGCATCAACGGGAACAGGTTCAGGGCGCGCTCGCCGAACTCGCCAAGGACAAAAAGGAACCGCTGCCCGGTCGCGTAGTGGCAGCTCTCACATTCAGCTTCTGGACCGCTATGGTCAGCCCTGTTTACGAGAATCTCTGGCGCAGCAGCTTGTCCGCGATCGCGGCGAAGCCGGATGGCAAACGGCTTGGCCGCAAACAGTTCTCCCGCCCGCTTACACCAATCCGTCTTTTGCGAAACCGTATCGCACACCACGAACCCATCCTCCACTGGGATCTGCGTAAGCATCACGCCACCATGCTGGAAATGACGGCGTGGCTTTCACCGCCTGCTGCCCGCTGGTGTGTTCGCGTCGACCGGTTTCCCGCCACTTATCCCACTGGGGGCTATCAGTTGGCAGTCGATCATGAAGGATTGTCCTGAACCACGGGGACCGGCGATCACCAAAGACGCGCCGGCCAAAGGTACGCGGTGTCGTATACCGGGCCAGGTTGCAATCAGATGAAATGTTCGCTCCCTTTCTTACAATCCCAGCCCCCGTTGCCGGCCCAGTTGCCAGTCCATCGTCCCGGCCCGCATGACGCCGGAAATCTCCTGCCCGATCCGCTGATCGATCACCGGCTTCCATGGCACCAGCACGAATTCCTGCGCGTTCTCGACCAGAGCGTAGGTGCCGCTCGCCAGCCGCACTTTCTCGCGCAATGTGCCCCGCATGGTCTCACCCTCCGCCAGCGCCCGAAATGACGTTTCGCGCGTTGCTGCCATTTCGCCGCCGACCCGCTCCAGTTCCCGTCGCTCCAGGGTGGCGAGCAGGCCCTTGCGGTAACGGATATCTCCGTCCGGACCATGCCAGGCGTCACCGCGTTCGACCAGCCGCTCCTGCCGCCGCTGCCGTGCCGCGATCACCTCGTGCCCGAAGCCGGAATCGACTACGCCCGACGTCCCGCATGCCACCAGCCCGCGATCCAGCCACGTCGCGCCGTCCGCCGTAACCTGGGCGTCGAGATCGAGGATAGACAGGACCCGGACGGAAAGCTGTCGCGCGCGGGCCGTATCGTATGCGGCCGCGCGGTCCAGATAGTCGGCTGGGATTTGCCACATGCCGTCCTCGACCCGCTCCACGATGCCGGCGCGGCGCAGGGCTTCCAATCGGCGGACATGAGACGCGATATAGGCGTCAACGTCACCACCGGGAACGTGCGGCTTCGCCCGCGCCCGGGCGAGATGCGCGTCCGCGCGATAGACGCCGCCCTGCCCCGCGACCGCCACGATCTCCCGGTCCGCCGGACGGGGGCCGACGACCTCCGGGCCGACCGCGGCGATGCTGCCGGTGCGCACGCCCTCCAGCGCGGCGGGATCGATCCCCGTCACATGGTGCGTGCGGCCATCCGCGCCGTCGATGACCAGGCCGATCGTCTCGCCCAGTTCGTCCGACAGATGGCGGTCGATCAGGCGCCCCTCTACCGTCTCGCGCGACGCCGCATCGTGGAAGACGAACAGGCCAGGATCGAGGGCACGGCCCCGCTCGCGCATCGCCCGGTTCATGGCGCGGATGATGTCGCCACATTCGCCCAGTTCGCGGAGCGTTTTCTCCATCTCCGGCACAAGCTGCCAGACGCCCGGCTCGGCCTGGCTGGCGAGGCCCATCCGCTCCAGTTTCGCAAGCCGCCGCAGGCGCAGGGCATGATCTCCACCCTGCTCGCCGCGCATGTCGATCGGCCCGTCCTCGGCCAGCGCCAGCAACTGCCGGTCGATCCGGGGGAAGCGGTCCTGCTCGACCATGATCTCCAGCTTACGGCGCTGTTCCAGGACCGTCTCGGGGCCGAGTTCCAGCGTTACCAGTTCGGTCGCCCGCTCGCGCACGCCCTGGGTGATGTAGTCGCCGTTGATCACCAGATCGTCGCCCCGATCGTCGCGGCCGTTGATGACGATATGGACATGCGGATGGCCGGTGTTGAAATGGTTCACCGCCAGCCAGTCGAGCTTCGTGCCGAGGTCGGATTCCATCCTGGTCATCAGATCCCGCGTGAAGGCGGTCAGATCCTGCATCTGCTCGGCATCTTCGGGCGAGACGATGAAGCGGAACTGGTGTCGGTCATCGTGCCCGCGCTCGAGGAAGGCGTCGCCGTCGGCGCGATCGGTCTCCGGCCCGTAGAGCTTTCCCCGCTCGCCCTCGCGCGACGTGCCGTCACGCTGGATGTATTTCAGGTGGGCGCGCGCCCTGCCGTCTCTGCCGGGCGTGCGGATCATGCGCGACTTGACTATGACGCATCGGCTGCCGGACTTCGCATGAGTCCAGCCGGAAATCTGGCGCCCCCGCACGAAGGCCGCGCCGCGTCCTTTCCGGACGCCGGATCGACCGCCACGACGTGGGGCGGTACCGCCAGGACCACCAGGCATATCCGGGCCCGACGCGCCATGATTTCGGAGCGGCCGGGAGGTGCCCGACCGCCGCACGGTTGCCCGCATCCGCGACAGGAAACTCCGGGTCTTCCCGCCCTCTTTGCCACGGATGCGACCGGGCCGGATTTGGAAGCTTGTGTCGTCATCAGACGACATGACCGACACCGCAATTCACCGCCGTTTTCCGCACAGTGCCGTGCGGAAGGGCGGAATACAGCCGATTTCTGGAAAACCAACGCACTCCACGCGAAAAATCGACGGTGCCGCAACGCGGGACACCAACCCCATGTGCAGACAGACAAAACCGCAGGTTCGGGCCGGACGGAGTGCCGCGCCCTTTAATCTTGCCCTCTTAATCGGGCGGGTTTTTTGGTCAAGTTTTTCATTCTTCGTTTTCCTTTAGCTTCCTTTCACGATCACAGTTCTGCTCCTGGACTGGCATCTCGGCCCTGACTGAGGGTTCGTGGCACGCCGTGCACTCTTCCGCGCTCAGCGACGACTGATATGCCGCCCCATCCGTGGATGGGCGGCCGGCCTTTCGTCGTGGCGCATTTTGCCATCGGATTCACGGGGCAGCATCACAGGCACTCGAGCGGAGTCCCACGAGGCGTTCACCTGCGCGTGCTCCAGGCAAGATATCGTGCTTCCCGTCGTCCTCGACTGCACCCTTCCCCATCCGCCTTGGCGGATCTCCCTGTTCAGAACGCCGCGGTCATCCCGACACGCGGCGGAACATTCCTTTGCAGCTGGACACTCACGCGAGCGCCCGCGGCAATTTGCGGTTCTTGCAAGCGATATGACGGGCCCGCTCTTCGGGATCGACGGCCGGACCGCCGTCATAGACCGTTCCGTCGAGCCACATGGCATGCATGATCACGGCCATCTTGCGCGCCACGGCGACCGCCGCCTTGCGATGGCAGGACCGTTTCGCCAGTTCCAGGCCCCAGGTCCGCAGCTTGTCGCGCCCCTTGAAACGCGTCAGCAGGACCGACGCCGCTTCATAGAGGGACCGCCGCACCTCCGGATCGCCGGCCTTGCTGATGCGTCCCTGCACATCGATGCTGGTACCCGACTGCCAGCGCCGCGACGTCAGGCCGAAATACGCCGCGACGTCGCGCGAGCGCCGGAAGCGCGACGGATCGTCGATCGCCGTCATCACGCCAAGCGCGGTCACCGGCCCCACCCCCGGAATGGCCATGAACCGCCGGCACACCTCGTCACCCGCGACGATCCGCACCACCAGCTTGTGCAGCCGGGTATATTCTTCCCAGAGCACGGCCTTCGCCCGCAGCATCGCCTCCATGAGATCGCGGGTCAGCGCGTCCTGCGCCACGGCCTCGCGAACGGCGGTGTCGAAGCGCGCCCGCGAGACCGTGCCCAGGCGGATACCGAACGCCTTGAGCGAATGGCGGATCGTATTCTCGAGATCCATGAATTTGCGCTTGAGCGTGCTGCGCTGGGTCAGGATCAGACGCAGCCGATAGCTTGCTTCGCTCTTGATATGGGCCGTCCGGAACCAGCCGGTGCGCACGATATGCGCGATCCCCAGCGCGTCCGCCTTGTCGGTCTTGTTGCGCTGCGCCGACATCGCCGCCCGCACGTGTTTCGTCTCCAGGCAGACCGCCGGCAGGCCCAGCGCCAGCATCTCCGGATGCAGCCAGGGCGACAGGGAACCTGCCTCGTGACCCATACGGCGCAGGCGCGGCAGGAACGGCTTCACGGCATCCCTGAGCGCAGCCGGGTCCGTGGCCACCGTCGTTTCCAGATGCACGGTGCCCTGCTCGTCCACCACACAGACCGCCGTTTCGTCGATCGACACATCGAGACCGCAAAAGAATTCCATCGCACGCCTCCCGCGCTGCTGTTTCACCGCGGCAACTCTACCTTCTTTCCGGCCCGGGAGACCGCCAATCGACGACGACCGCTCAGGCTCGATTACGGCTGGCAGTTGCCCCTTCTCCTTCTCCCCCGTCCTGTGCTCATGGTTTCATGACTCCCGTCCGCGCATCGCCATCCTGCTCCGGTGCGCTGCGGGAGACGAAGAAATCGGGACGCCGGAAACCATCGCGGGCCGCGAAAAATTCGGCCGGAAAGGGATGAGGAGATACGGCCCTTTGCGACACGGAAACTGCGACCGGCATGAACGATTCCGAAGCCGTTTTTGCTCCGACAAAGAGCGATCCCGCCCGCCAATCCGCAACGATTTTCGCGGCCAGTCCCGAAGGAAAAGACGCCGGGTTTTCGATCAGGGTCCGAACGTGCGCGACATAGGAAACCGTCTCGCTGGGCAACGGACGACCAGTCGCCAGATGTTCGCCATAGCGGGCGGGACCGGCATTGTAGGCGGCGAGGAAACCCGCATCGCCATAGCGGTCGTGCAGCCATCGCAGATAGGCTGTCCCGGCCACGATATTATCATGCGGATCGA
>NZ_JABEQJ010000011.1 GCF_014174255.1 Gluconacetobacter sacchari | reverse complement strand
ACCTTCGCTTTGAACTCCGCGCTGTAGCGCTTTCTCGTCGTCTTCATTCCCGTCCATTCCTTCAGGTCGGGATGAGCTTAACACCCTGTCCGATTTTCCGGCTCCACCTCATGGGAAACCGATCGGTCACGCTAACAACTCTACAAGGCTTCCTGTAGCGGGCTGCTGTCATGTTGGGAGACGTCATTGGCGTAATCAAGGATTTCGTCGACCTGTTTCGGGATGCCACGACCAGCCGGTTTGACATAGTCTGGATTACGGGACGCAGGATGTTTTTCAAGCCACCACATGATGTATTGGGCGGGAGCCGTGCCGCCCAGAACGCGCCGTGGGCGATGATTGTAAGCGCAACAGAAGCCTCTGAACAGAATTTCCAGATCTTCGCGGCTTGAGACACAGACCTGTAGTACTTCTGCGAACCATTTCATCACCGCCGGTGTCATACGTGCCTGTGGGGGGATCTGAAACATCATTCAATGCTATCCTTCACCTCGCCGCAGCCGCAGATTGCACCGATATCTAATAGGATTTAATGAAAATCCCTCGATCTCACAACCATCTTTTCCGTTTTTTCTCCCTCGCCCGCCCCATTCCCCAGGCCCGCTCCCCTGTTTCCCACATCGGCCAGCAGGTCGGAAAGATCCGTGATCTCGCGTGCCACCAGATGCACGACCTCCCCTTCTTTCTGCACGCTGCCCATCACGGCAAGCATCTGCCCCGACATGACCCGCCTGCGATATGTCTCGAACAGGTCGCGCCATATGATGACGTTCAGCGCACTGGTTTCGTCTTCAAGCGTCAGGAACACCACGCCCTCGGCCGAGCCGGGGCGCTGGCGCACCAGCACCAGGCCGGCTGCCGTCAAACGCCTGCCATCCCTGGCCTCCATGGCATGCCGGCATGGCACGATCCCCATCCCGCGCAGATCGTCGCGCAGAAAGGCAACGGGGTGGTCGCGCAGGCTCAGGCCGATCCGGTTGTAATCCCGCGTCACCTCGGCCCCCGCACGCATGGGCTGAAGCCTCACGGCGGGCTCCTCCGCCTCCCGCGCAGCAGAGGCCGCCGCGAACAGCGGCAGGGGCTCGTCGCGCAGCGCCCTGATCGCCCACAGCGCCTCGCGCCGTGGCAGGCCCAGGCTGGGCCGGAACGCATCGGCTTCGGCCAGATGCGTCAGCGCCGCCACCCTCACCCCCGCCCTGCGCCACAAATCGTCGACGGAAGCGAATGGCCGATCCCCCCGGGCTCCCACGATGCCGGCCGCATCCCTGTCGCTCAGTCCCCTGACCAGGCTCATGCCCAGCCGAACGGCAAGATACCCTTTTTCCGTCGCCGGCCCTTCCAGCGTGCTGTCCCAGCGCGAGGCGTTGATGCAGACGGGCCGCACCTCCACCCCATGCTCGCGCGCGTCCCGCACCAACTGGGCCGGCGCATAGAACCCCATCGGCTGGGAATTGAGCAACGCGGCCAGGAACACATCGGGATGCCTGCATTTCATCCAGGACGAGGAATAGGCCAGGATCGCGAAACTTGCCGCATGGCTCTCTGGAAAACCGTACGATCCAAACCCTTCCAACTGCTGGTAGATCCGCTGCGCGAACGCCTCGGGATAGTTCTTCTCCTTCATCCCCTCGATCAGCCTTGTCTGGAACTTCGAGATCGTGCCGGTATGTTTGAACGTGGCCATCGCCCGCCGGAGCTGGTCCGCCTCCGCCGCCGAAAATCCGGCACAGACCATCGCCACCTGCATCGCCTGCTCCTGAAATAACGGGATCCCGAGCGTCTTTTCCAGGACATACCGCAATTCCGGCGTCGGATACTCCTCCTTCTCCAGCCCCTCGCGGCGGCGAAGATACGGATGGACCATATCCCCCTGGATCGGTCCCGGGCGGACAATGGCAACCTCGATGACCAGATCATAGAATGTACGCGGCTTCAGGCGCGGCAGCATGGACATCTGCGCGCGGGATTCGATCTGGAACACCCCGATCGTATCCGCCTTTCGGATCATGGCATAGGTCGCGGCATCCTCGGCCGGAATGCTCGCAAGCGTGAAGTGCTGCCCCTTGTGCGCGGCCAGCAGGTCGAGCCCCTTCTTCATACAGGTCAGCATGCCCAGCGCCAGGCAATCGACCTTCATGAATTTCAGCACATCGATATCGTCCTTGTCCCATTCGATGATCTGCCGGTCGTCCATCGCCGCCGGCTCCACCGGCACCAGCTCGTCCAGCCGGTCATGGGTCAGCACGAACCCGCCCGGATGCTGCGACAGATGCCGCGGCACGCCGACCAGGCAACATGCCAGGTCCAGCGTCAGCCGGATGCGCCGGTCCGACAGGTCGATGCCGGTCTCCCTGAACAGCTCGGGGTCCGCATGTTTCGACCAGCCCCAGATCTGGCCGGACAAGGCGCCGATCAGGTCCTCGGGCAGGCCCATGACCTTGCCCACATCCCGCAACGCCCCCTTGGCGCGATAGCGGATCACCACCGCCGTCAGGGCCGCCCGGTCGCGGCCATAATGGCCGTAGACCCACTGGATCACCTCCTCGCGCCGCGCATGCTCGAAATCGACATCGATATCCGGCGGCTCGCCCCGCGCCTCCGATACGAACCGCTCGAACAGCAGGTTGTTGCGCGCCGGGTCGATGGCGGTAATCCCCAGCACATAGCAGACCGCGCTGTTGGCCGCTGATCCCCGTCCCTGGCACAGAATATCCCGCGAGCGGGCATGGCGGACGATGCTGTTCACGGTCAGGAAATAGGGCGCGTAGTTCATGCGCCCGATCAGGGCCAGTTCATGCGCCAGGCTTTTCCGGACCGGATCGGGAATGCCCTGGGGATAGGTTCGTTCGGCCTCATCCCACGTCAATTCCTCCAGCGCCTGCTGCGGCGTCCGCCCCGGCACCGACACCTCGTCGGGATACTGGTAGGCCAGATCGTCCAGGCTGAAGGCGCAGCGCGCCACGATCCCGACCGTGCGCCCGATCGCCTCGGGATAGCGGCCGAACAGGCGCGCCATCTCGTGGGGCGGCTTCAGATAGCGGTCGGCATGCCGCTCGCGCGCGAAGCCGGCCTCGTCGATGGTGGTATTATGCCGGATGCAGGTCACGACATCCTGCATGATGCGCCGGTCATGGGTATGGAACAGCACATCGTTGGTCGCCACCGTCGGCACCCCCGCCCGATGCGCCAGTCCGGCCAGTTCATGCAGGCGCACCTGGTCGTTGGGCCGCCGCCGCAGGGTCAGCGCCATATGGGCACGATCCCCGAATACAGCCTTCAGCGCGCGCAGATCCCGCGCACACGCCGGATCCGCCCCATCCGGCACCAGCAGGACGATCAGCCCCTCCCCCCAGGCCACCAGGTCCTCCCACAGCAGATGGCACCCACCCTTGCCCGCCCGCGCCTTGCCCAGACTCAGCAGGCGGCACAGCCGGCCATAGGCGGCCCGATCGGTCGGATAGACCAGCACGGGCGAAAAATCGGCCAGGTCGAGGCGACAGCCGACCACCAGCCGGACCCCGGCCTCCTTCGCCGCCACATGGGCCTGCACCATACCGGCCAGCGTATGGCGGTCGCACAGCCCCAGCGCCTCGATCCCCAGCGCCTTCGCCCGCCCGAACAGCTCCGCCGGCGACGACGCCCCGCGCAGGAAGGAAAAATGGCTCGTCACCTGCAATTCGGCATAGCGGCTCATCCGAAGATCCCATGCACGAACCAGCCCTGCGACCCGGTCTCGCCATGTTCCCCGTCACCGGCGCGATAGAGCCAGAACCGCTCGCCCCCCATATCCTCCACCCGGAAATAATCGCGGGCGGTGGTCAGTTCGCCGTCCTCCTTCCACCATTCGCCGAACACCCGCTCCGGCCCGTCCGCACACCGCACCGTCCGCCGGACACCCCGCCAAATGAAGAAGACCGGCGGCTGGTCGGGCAGTTCGGCCATCGCCTGCACCGGCTCTGGCCGGGGCAGCAGGCGCGCCGGGCGCGGCCAGTGGTCCGGCCAGTCCCGTGCCTCATCCGGCGCCAGCGCGGGCACGCGGCGCAAGGACCGTTCGGGAATGTCGCTCTCGACCGGGGCCAAGCGATACAGCGCCCCCGCGCCGACCCGGTTGGCCAGCACGTCGATCAGGCCCGAAATATCGGCCTCCTCCGTCTCGCCGAGCAGCGACAGGGCCTGCCGCGCGCCCATCGGCTCGGCCCGCACGGCCGTCAGCACCATGCGCTCGATCCCGAAACCGGGGTCGATGGTCTCGATCTTCTCGCACAACAGCCGGGCCAGCCGTCCGGCATCGCGCACCGGCCGGGCGGTCGCCACCCGGATCGCCTCGGCGCGACTGTCCACCCGGTGCAGCAGCAGGTCGAGACACCGCGCCCCCTGCCCGCGCTCCTCCAGCATCCGGCACAGCGGCGGCACCAGCGCGCCGATCATCCGCGCGATCGTCTCGGCCGCCCCGATCGGCTCGGCGAAATTCCGGCTGACCGCCACCGGATCGACGGGCCGGACAGGCACGATGGCCTCCCCCACCCGCCCGAACGCCTGGTCCAGCCGGCGCGCGACCTCGGGGCCGAAACGCAGGGCCAGCGGCGCGCGCGGCATCCCGGCCAGCGCACCGATCCGCGACACCCCCAGCGCCCGCAACCCCTCGACGATATCGTCGGGCAGGCGCAGCCCCGCGACCGGCAGGTCCGCCATCGCGGCCCCACCCTCGCCGGGCGGCACGACCACCATCCGCGCCCGGCCATGGCGCACCAGCGCGTGGGCGGCCCCCAGCGTATCGGCGACGGCCACCCGGGCGCTCATCCCGCTCTCCCGCAGCCGCGCGACCATCGCCGCCAGCATCGCCGCCTCCCCGCCATGCAGGTGATCGGCCCCGGACGTATCCAGCACGATCCCATCCGGCGGATCGGTCGCCACGATAGGGGCGATGCGGCGCTGCAACCACAGCGCCAGCGCCTCCAGCCCGTCGCGATCCCCCTGCGGATCGGCCTCCAGGACGGTCAGGTCGGGGTACAGCGCCCGCGCCTTGGTCACCGGCGTGCCGGGCCGCAATCCCGCCCTGCGCGCGGCCAGATCGACCGACAGCACGACCCGGCGCCGTCCCGCGCGCCCCGCCAGCGCCAACGGCGCGTCAGGCGCGGGCGCGCCAGGCCGCTTCCTGGCCCGGTCCGTCGGCCAGAACGGCAGGTACAGCGAAACGATCCGCGACAAGCCGGCCCTGGGCCAGTCTCCCCTCTCCATCACAGGCCTCCACGTCAAACACCGCCGCCTCCCCGGCCCGCGCCCGGATCAGCTCCAGCCGCCAGCGCGCCCGCCCCACGCCGGGCACCGGCAGCGCGGTCGACGGCAGCACCGACACCCGCCAGCGCGTGACGCTGGCCGTCGGCTGGCCGAAATCCGACGCCCCGGCCGGCCGCCGCCACCGCCGGATCGCCATGCCCAGCGTGCCCGACATCTCGGCCGCCAGTTGCAGGCGGCGCGATGCCGTCATCGGCAGCCGCGCCACCTCGGCCACCACGGCCCCCAGCCCGCCATGCCGCAGCCCCTCCTCGAAACAGGCCAGCACATCGACATCCGACCGGGCCTGGACATAAATCACCCGCCGTCCCGGCAGCCCCGCCTGCATCAGCCCGGGCGCGAACAGATCCTGGCGGGTGACGATCCACAGCACCTTGCCCCGCGTGCGGGCCGCGATCCCGGCGGAAAACTGCGCCGCCGCCGCGGCATGCAGGGCATCGCGCCCCCCGCCCGCCACCTCATGCAGCGCCCCCAGCGCCAACCCGCCGCCCGGCAGGCGGCTGTCGATCTCCCGCAGGCCGAACGGCAGCAACGCCCGCCTTCGCCCGACCCGCCCCTCCAGGCGGCTGATCTGCGCCCGCAGCACCTCCAGCGCGGGACGGGGTTCGGATGCGGGCATGCGGCGGGACGATCCATCCATTGTTGCCCTCACCGGGGCTTCCCAACCGGTGGACGGGCGATTATGTTCTCTATTTGTTCCTTAACGGAACAGGCGTCAACGATTTTCGCGCCGCCCCGCGACATTTGATCCGCGCCGCCTCATGGCGGACACTATGGACCGGCATCGGGCGACGATCCGATTTTCAGGAAGGTACGGGACCAATCGTGGGCGACAGATATCTCGACAGGCTGAACGACGCGCAACGGGCCGCCGTGACGCACGGCGTCGCCCAGGGCACCACCACCGGCGCGCCCCCGCTTCTGGTCATCGCCGGGGCCGGATCGGGCAAGACCAGCACGCTGGCCCACCGCGTCGCGCACCTCATCGTCAACGGCGCCGATCCCCGCCGCATCCTGCTGATGACCTTCTCCCGCCGCGCCAGTGCCGAGATGGCGCGACGGGTCGGGCGCATCTGCGCCCAGGTACTGGGCAACAGGGCCGGCCCGATGGCCGACGCCCTGGCTTGGACCGGCACCTTCCACGGCATCGGTGCCCGGATCATCCGCGCCCATGCCGAACAGATCGGCCTCGACCCGGCCTTCTCGATCCACGACCGCGAGGATTCCGCCGACCTGATGAACCTGACCCGGCACGAACTGGGTTTTTCCAAGACCGAAAGCCGCTTCCCGACCAAAAATACCTGCCTGGCGATCTATTCCCGCGCGATCAATGCCGAACAACCGCTGGGCGACGTGCTGCTGAAACATTACCCATGGTGCGCAGGCTGGCAGGAACAGCTTAAAACCCTGTTCGGCGCCTACGTGGCGGCCAAGCAGGCCCAGAACGTGCTGGATTATGACGATCTACTGCTGGTCTGGGCACAGATGATGGGCGATCCGGTGCTGGCGGCCCAAATCGGCGACACCTGGGACCATGTGCTGGTCGACGAATATCAGGACACCAACCGCTTGCAGGCCACGATCCTGCTGGGCATGAAACCCGATGGCACAGGCATGACCGTCGTCGGCGACGACGCCCAGAGCATCTATGCCTTCCGGTCCGCGACGGTGCGCAACATCCTCGATTTCCCGTCCGCTTTTCCCATTCCGGCCACCGTCCTGACCCTCGACCGGAACTACCGCTCCACCCAGCCGATCCTCGCCGCCGCCAACGCGGTGATCGAGCAGGCGTCCGAACGCTTTGCCAAGACCCTCTGGACCGACCGGGAATCCGAGGCCCTGCCCCGCTTGGTCTGCGTGAAGGACGACGCCGACCAAGCCCGCTATATCGTCCAACGCGTGCTGGAAGAGCGGGAACAGGGTACGGCTCTGAAGCAGCAGGCAGTGCTGTTCCGGGCCTCGCACCATAGCGGGTCACTGGAAGTCGAACTGACCCGGCACAACATCCCGTTCGTGAAGTTCGGCGGCCTGAAATTCCTCGACAGCGCCCATGTCAAGGACGTGCTGGCCATGCTGCGCTTCGCGGAAAACCCGCGCGACCGGGTCGCCGGCTTCCGGGTCATGCAATTGCTGCCCGGCGTCGGCCCGACTTCCGCCCGGCGGGTGCTGGATGCCATGCAGGCCACGCCGGATCCCCTCGCGACCCTGGCCCACGCCACGCCCCCGGCCCGCGCCGGCGCAGGCTGGACGGGCTTCGTGGCCATGACACAGGGCCTGCGGACCCGCACCGCCGGCTGGCCGTCCGAAATCGGCCTGATCCGCCACTGGTACGAACCCCACCTGGAACGATTGCACGAGGGCGCGGCCACCCGCCTGGCCGACCTGCGGCAACTGGAGCAGATCGCGGGCGGCTACCCGTCGCGCGAGCGCTTCCTCACCGACCTGACGCTGGACCCGCCGGACGCCACCAGCGACCAGGCCGGCGTCCCGCGACTGGACGAGGATTATCTGATCCTCTCCACCATCCATTCCGCCAAGGGGCAGGAATGGCGCGGCGTCTTCGTGCTGAACACCGTCGATGGCTGCATCCCCTCCGACCTCGGCACCGGCGAGACCGAGGAAATCGACGAGGAACGCCGCCTGCTCTACGTCGCCATGACCCGGGCGAGGGACTCCCTCGACCTGATCGTGCCGCAGCGTTTCCACATTCACGGGCAGCACGGCCTGGGCGACCGCCATGTCTATGCCGCGCGCACCCGCTTCATCGGCCAGGACATGCTGCCGCTCTTCGAAACCCGCGCCTGGCCGCTCGTCCCGCCCGAGGACGCGACACGCCAGGAAGCGGCCAGGCAGGTGCGCATCGACATGGCCGCCCGACTGCGCGCCATGTGGAAATAAGGTCTATTTTCCCACCATCACGTCCGACGCCTTGATCACGGCATACGCCTCGTCGCCCAACACCAGGCCAAGATCGTCGATCGCCTCGTTGGTAATCGCCGAGGTTATCACGACCCCACCCCCGATATCGATCGTCACATGCCCGGTGGTCTGCCCCTTGGTCACCGCCGTAACCGTGCCCCTGATCTGGTTGCGCGCGCTCAGCCTCACGCCATCTCTCCCAGGGCAGGCACGGTGTCGTACCCCTCGGGATGCGCCAGGCGCCAGCGATACGCCGTCGCCACGATCTCGTCGAGCGCGACGAAACGCGGGGTCCAGCCGGTCTCCCGCCGTAGCCGCTCGGCCCCCGCGACCAGCCGGGCCGGGTCTCCCGGGCGGCGGGGGGCCAGGCGCCAGGGCACCGTGCGCCCGGTCACCCGCTCGACGCTGCGGATCACCTCCATATTCGAATGGCCGGACCCGGTACCGACATTATAGACCACGCTGCGATCATGAATGACGTCCAGCGCCGCCAGATGCGCCTGCGCCAGGTCCGTGACATGGATATAGTCGCGGACACAGGTACCGTCGGGGGTGGCATAATCGTCGCCGAACAGGTGCAGCGCGTCCCGCCGCCCCAGCGCCGCATCGATCACCAGCGGGATCAGATGCGTCTCGGGGCGATGGTCCTCGCCGATCCGCCCATCGGGGTCGGCCCCGGCGGCATTGAAATACCGCAGGCAGGCACTGCGCAGACCATGAATCCGGTCGGCCCACAGCAGCGCCCGCTCGACCATATGCTTGCTTTCGCCATAGGGCGATCCGGGTATGATCGGCGTCTCCTCGGTAATCAGCGCATCGTCGGTCTGGCCGAACAGCGCCGCGGTCGAGGAAAAGACGAAACGCCTCACGCCATGGCGGACGCAGGCATCGATCAGGGTAAAGCCCAACCCCGCATTGGCTTCCATGTAGCGCAGCGGATGCTGCATGCTTTCGCCCACCAGCGACAGCGCCGCGAAATGCAGCACGCCGTCCCACGGTCCACGAGCCAGGACGCTGTCGACCAGTGCGCGATCCGCCAGATCCCCCTCGACGAACGTCACGCCGTCGGGGACCGCCTCCCGGTGCCCGGTGCGCAGATTGTCGAACACGACCACATCATGGCCGGCGTCCCGCAACGCGAAGACGACATGGCTGCCCACATAGCCCGCGCCGCCGGTCACCAGAAAACGGGATCGCTCTGTCATAAGTCTTGACCTTCTCTGTCTCACCGGCCGTCAGGTCCGGTTGTAGGTGTCCTCGAAGCGGATGATATCGTCCTCGCCCAGATACGATCCGGTCTGGATCTCGATCAGCACCAGCGGGATCCGGCCGGGATTTTCCATCCGGTGCGTGCATTCCTGCGGCAGGTAGATACTCTCGTTCTCGTGGACGGTAATCCGTTCCTCATTGCGCGTCACCAGGGCCACGCCGCTGACGACCACCCAATGCTCGGCGCGATGATAATGCTTCTGGAGCGACAGTTTCTCGCCCGGCAGCACGACGATGCGCTTGACCTGGAAGCGCGCGTCCTGGATCAGGCTCTCATAGAAGCCCCACGGGCGATAGCAGCGATTATGCGCCTCGGCCTCCTTGCGGCCCTGCGCCTGTAGCCGGGCCACGATCTTCTTCACGTCCTGCGCCCGGCTGCGCTGCGTGACCAGGACGGCATCGCGGGTCGCGACCACCACCACATCGTCGACGCCGACCACGGCGGTCAGCAGATCGTCCGAGCGGACATAGCTGTCATGGACCGATTCCAGGCACACATGCCCCTGCGTGACATTCCCCCCGGCATCCTTGGTGCCGATGTCCCACAGCGCGTCCCAGCTCCCGATATCGGTCCACCCGAAATCCCCCGCGATGACGGCGGCATGGTCGGTATGTTCCATGACGGCATAGTCGAAGGAAATATCCGGCGTGGACAGGAACGACGCGGCATCGAGACGCTGGAAGATCAGGTCGCTGGCGCGCCGTTCCACGGCCTGGCGGACAGGCGCCAGCACCGCCGGGGCGTGGGCCTCCATCTCGTCGAGCAACGTGCGGGCCGTGAAGACGAACATTCCCGAATTCCACATGTATTTTCCCGATTCCACCAGCTCGGCGGCGGTCGCCGCGTCCGGCTTCTCGATAAACCCGGCGACGACGCTGGCCTCGGGCACGCCCGGCAGCGCCCTGCCGGCCTCGATATAACCATAGCCGGTCTCGGGCCGCGTCGGGTGCATGCCGAAGACGACGATATGACCGCGCTGCGCGGCGGCGGCGGCGGCCGGCAGAAGCTGCTCCAGCGTTTCCGGCCGCGTGATCACGGCATCGGCGGCCATGATCCACAGCACGGCATCCGGGTCGGTCTCGGCGACCAGCAGGGCGGCGGCGGCGATGGCGGCGGCGGAGTTGCGCCCGGCGGGTTCCAGCACGATCCGCGCCTGCTCGATCCCCGCCTCGCGCAATTGCTCGGCGATCAGGAAGCGATGGTCGTTGTTGCACAGCACGATCGGCGCCTCGAACATCGCGCCGACACCCCGGCTGGCCGTTTCCTGTAGCATCGTGCGCGCGCCGACCAGCGACCAGAGCTGTTTCGGATAGCTGGCCCGCGACAGCGGCCACAGCCGGCTGCCCGTCCCGCCGGACAGGATGACCGGAACGATCCGGGTCGTGCTGGCGACTTTCGTGCCGATCATCGGAAGGGTCGTGTCAGACATCGCATGCTCCTCGTGCTTCATCCATTCGTGGAATTCCATGCCGGGCACAGGCCCTTCCCGGTCGGGCCGCCGCGCTGCCGGAACCCCATGGCGCAGCATGAAAAAACCAGTAGCACACGCCGCCCCTATTGTCAGTAGAAGGCCGCGCCATGCCCCGTTCCGCCCGATCATGCGCGGACGGTTTCCAATAACGCCGATATCAGAATGACGCCCCGACGGAAGGCGCCAGCACCGGCTGGCTCCTCGCCCGATCGGGCGGTTCCTGGGCGCTCTCCACCTGCTTCAGACCGCGCTCATAGGCCAGGATCCGCTCCCGCTTCACGCTGAGAGCCCACGTGAACGTCTCCGTAACCCGTCTGTAGCGCTGCTGGAGATGATATCGCACCCATTTGGCCCGCCCGTTCCGGCGCCAATATGGCGCCGTCTCCGGAAACCGCGCCGCCACCTCGCCATAGGCCTTCCAGCCGCCATGGTTCCATGGTGGAAAGGCGCCGTTCCAGGGTTTGGGCTGCGCCATATAGTGGACGATCCGCGGCCCGATCAGCGAGGCCACGCGCGCATTGTACATATAGGCCGGGAAATTCCATGCCAGCGACATCGGCAGGCAATACGGCAGCCCGACGAGGTTCAGCACGTCCTGGTCGGGAAAGCGCGACCCCGCCTTGCCGGAAAAGAGCTTCCACGCCTCCGCGCCGATCCGCGCCCAGCCCTGCCGTTCCGCATGGATCACCCCGGTATTGAAATACCGCCGCGCCTCCGAAGGCGACAGGCCGAGAGAGGCGAAATGCGCCGCGATGCCACGCCCATGCCGATCGGTATCGTCGCATGCGAAGGTCATGGGGTCGGCCGCGGCACGGAACATCCCATGTGGCAGGTGCATGGTCAGCAGATCGTCCAGCGACGCCTCGACCTGGGTATCACCGTCCACATAGAGGAAATACTCATAATGTTCCGGAAGCAGCTCCGCCAGGAACAGGCGCGCCAGCATCGCAGGCGCGCCATGGATATCGGCCTCGCTCCGGTTCATGAACCTGATATCGGCGCGCGCGCAGGCCTCGGCGAACACAGCGGCGGCCACCGGGTCGATCCCGAAGGCGATGATGACGATATCCGCCAGATGGCGCGACGTGTGCCGTCGCGCCTGCACCGCGCTCACGAAAGTAGGAAAGAGATAGGACTGGTCCGGTGTGTAGCAGACACAGTGTCTCGGCATGCCCGAGGGCAGGCCTGCGGTCTGGGCGGATTCCGCGATGCGCATCGGCTCTTGCACTCCCAACCCCATTTCTGAAGATCCGATACGGACCAGCACCATTTCATCATGATTACCGATACCAGCGCGATCGATCAAACATCGATGGATCACGATTACCATGATAACGTCTTTATAACGCTCCATCCGCGTCAAACGGTCGACGGCACATCCCCGGCGGAAAACGCGACACGGCAAAAATGGTTTCCGACAGGCATGACGACGCCTCGCTCACTGGTTGCGATAATCGCCCACCGGAGCAGACAAGTCCGTCCCCTGGATCCCGGCAGGCGCAGCCTTGCGAAACATGCCTGCCGTCTTTGTCCTTATTATGACCAGCGCATGACCCATCCGGTCAACGACCAGTCTCTCAATCCCGTCGGGCCGCCGCGCGACGGACCACAGAGCCAGCAGGGCACCCGCATAAGCGCAGGCTCCGACGGCGCCACACGCCATCAGCCCGGCGGCGGCATGCCCGAGCGTATCGGCGGGCGGCAGAAGCCTCTTCAGCCCCTCGACCGCCAGCACCATGACCACGGACGCACCGACGCTGCGTTTCCATCCCAGGATCTGGTGGCGGACACTCAGGCCCGTCAGGCCACGCACCAGGAAAAGTCCATATATGTTCGAAGCGAATTCGGAGACGAACCGCGCGGCGATCACGCCCCAGAAGCCGGCCCACAGCACGCCCGCGACCACCAGCGGCAGCTTGACCGCGAATTCCAGCAGGTTGCGGCGCAGGATGGTCTTCGTCCGCCCGAAGGCCATCAGCAGCGGATAGCTCGCGAGCGTGAACACGGCGGGCGTCAGGCTCAACGCCAGCCAATGAACCATCGGTCCCGCCCCCGCCCAGTTGGCCCCCACGACCACCCGCACCGTGCTGTCCGAGACCAGGCTTTCGCCGATCAGCAGCGGCAGCCCGACCGTCGCCATCGCCACCGACGCTTTCTGGTAGCTGGCGGCCAGCCGCTCCCTGTCGTCCCCGACATGGGCAAAGGCCGCCATGACCGGCCGCGCCATCGGGCCGAACAGGGCGAAGAAAGGAATATTGGTGATATCGCCGGCGGTGGCGAACAGCCCCAGCGCACTGCGATTCACCACCTTGCCCAGCAGCAGCCGTTCGAACTGCCAGTTCAGGGCACTGACGATCTGCGCCACCGTCATCCACCCGGCGAAGCCCGAAAAGACGGAAAGCTCACGCAGGCTCAAGCGCGGACGATACGGCGCGAAACTGTAGGACTGCGCCATCATCGCACCGGAATACATCACGGTGCTGAACGCCAGCGCCCAATAGCTGTGCGTCAGGATGGCCAGCGCGGTCCCGAAGACGAAGCTGATCCCCTTGCCCGACAGTTCGATGGCGAAATCGCGCCAGAAGCTGAGCTGCTTCTGGAACGCCGCCATGCGCGGGCTCATGATTCCCCGCATAAACGGACTGAACGACAGAAAGAAGATCAGCGGCGCCAGCCGCGCATCATGGTAGAAATGCGCGGCGGGAATCGCGCAGGCCCCCAGGATGCCCGTCAGCACGCCCCCCCGGATCAGGCCGATCGTAAAGGCGGTGTCGTAATGCGCGCGCTCGATCACCGGCAGCCGCAGCAACGCCTGGTTGATCGGCAGTTCCAGCACCGATTCCATCAGGGCGCACAGGCTGGCGGCAATCGCCACCAGCCCGAAATCGGCGGGCAGCAGAATGCGCGTCAGCACCAGCATGCTGCCCAGGTCGATCAGGCGCGTCGTCAGGCGTGCCACCACCATCAACGCCGCGCCCGCCGCCGCGCGCGTGCCGATATTCGCCGGCTTCTCCGTTTCAGACATGCGCCATCACGTTCCGAAATGAGGATGCCGGGAGACGATATCCGCCGCGTGCGGCTCCTTCCTGATGACTTCCTCGTAGATGCCCATATAGTCCGGCACCAGCCGCCGCACGTCGAAGATGTCGGCCCCCTTCCGCGCGGCATATCCCATCGCCGCCCGCTGGGCCGGGTCCCGCATGATCCGGTCCAGTTCCTGGGCCAGGATGGCGGGCCGCCCGGGCGGGACCAGACACCCCGCCGCGCCGAATTCCAGCATTTCGGGCGTCCCGCCGACCGCCGTCGCGACGATCGCGCAACCGGCGGCGCGGGCCTCGCCGATCGTCAGGCTGCCCGGTTCGGCGTAGGAGGCCAGGACGAAGATATCGGTCTGGCCATAAAGCGCCTCAGGATTTTCCACATAGCCCAGAAAGACGACCCGCTCGGACAGGCCGCGCGCCGCCACCTGCGCCTCCAGCGCCGCGCGATCCGGCCCCTCCCCGGCGATATAGAGCGTCCAGTCCGGCATCGACGGCAAGGTCGCGGCGGCGGCTTCGATCACGTCGAAAATGCCCTTGCGCCCATGCAGGCCGCAGATCAGCGTGATGTTCGGATGCCGCAGCTTCGGCGCCTCTCCCGCCGCGCTCGCCGGCGCGAGCGCGTTCATCCGGGCGGAGGCAACCGGCGCATTCCACACCACCCGCGTTCGCGTCGGCGGAAAGCCGCGCTTGACGAGCGCCTGCCGCTCGGCCTCGCTGACGGCGATAATCCTGTCGCCCAGCCGCATCAGAACCGAATGCCAGTCGAAGGAATTATGCACCGTCGTCACCAGCGGCACCCCCGCCAGACGCGACGCGGCAAAGCCGACCAGCGCGCCGCCCATCATATGGGCATGGATCATGTCCGCCCGGACGGCACGGCACAGCCGCGTCAGCGCCAGCGCGCTGCGCGCCATCGCGAGCGGCTTCTTCTGGTCCTGCGGCATCGTCACATGATGGACGCCCTCGCGCTCCAGCAGCCGGACGAACGTTCCCCCGGCGCTGCCGAAATACACCGTGTGCCCAGCCCTCGCCTGCTCGCAGGCCAAGTCGACCGCCACATGGACGTTGCCGTTCCCGCGTCCGCAATGTTTCGACAGATGGATGATCGTCCTGCGTGGCTGAGAAAAGACGTTCATAGCACTTCGTCTTTCAGTCCATGATGCCGCCGGGCCCACGTGTCCGTAACCACGTCGCCTTCACTCCCCGCCCTTCGGATCCGCTCCGGCGGCCCGGCGCGAGGCGAGACCCGCGCGGCCAGCGCCTCGTCGACGATTTCCACGAAACGCCGACGAAATTCCTCCTCCGAGAACCGCAGCGCATTGGCGCGACAGGCTTCGGCGCTGACCAGATGACGCTTCTGCTCGAATCTTCGCACCGCCGCGACGATCGCGTCCGCCGTCTGTTCGAAAAAAAGCAGGCCGGTGGCATCGGTTCCGTCATCGTCGATCACGATGTCGCACGCGCCCCCCACACCATAGGCGATGACCGGCGTACCACAGGCCTGCGCCTCGGCCATGACGATCCCGAAATCCTCGGCGGCGGCAAAGACGAAGGCGCGGGCACGCCCCATCAGCCCCACGAGTTCGTCGAGGCGCACGGGCGCGCGGATCTCGATATTCGCGCAACCGGCGGCGGCGGCCCGGATCGCGTCCTCGCCCTCACCCTCCCCGACGATGACGAGCCTGCGCTCGGGCATCCTGGCAAACGCTTCGGCGATCAGGTCGATCCGCTTGTACGGCACGAAGCGCGAGACGACGAGGTAGAAATCCTGCCGCTCGGCTGCGGGCCGAAACCGCTCGACCGCGACCGGCGGATTCAGGACCAGCGCCTCGCGACGCCACGCCTTCTGCACCCGCCGGGCGATATAGCGCGAATTGGCAACGAACAGGTCCACGCCGGCGGCCGATCGCGCGTCCCAGTTGCGCATCCGGTGGAGCAGCCAGCGCGTGTACAGGCCCAGGCCACCCCATCCCAACCGCCGTTCCTCCAGATAGCGCGCCTGCAAATCCCACGCGTAGCGCATCGGGCTATGGACGTAACTGACATGAAGCTGGTCCGGCCCGGTAATGACCCCCTTCGCCACCGCGTGATGGCTGGAGATCACCAGGTCGTAGTCCGTCAGGTCGAACTGCTCGACCGCCAGCGGCATCAGCCCGAGAAATTTTCGGAAATGTTTCCGTGCAAAAGGAAGTTTCTGGATGAACGATGTCCGGACGGTATGTCCCTTGAGAAACCCGCGATGTTTCTCCTCCATGAAATCCGCGACCACGAAGACATCCGCCGACGGATAGCAAAGCAGGATCTGCTCCAGTACATGCTCCGATCCCGCATGTTTCTCGAGCCATTCATGGATCACGGCAACCCTGGGGGTCGGCGCGGAACGCGAACTGCGCATCATGTGGATGGCTCCATGCTGGAGGGATGACGAACATGCGCCGGGGCGGCATGCCGCGCGGCGTCGATCAGTCCGGCCATGGCGGCGCTGGCCTGCACCCAGTTATAGCGCAGCAGCCGCGTGGCCCCGGCGTCGCGCAGCCGCCCTGCCAGCCCGTCTTCGTCGAAGACGCGCAGAACCTGCCGCACGAACGCCTCCTGCGAGAACGGGTCGGCGAACAGCGCCGCCTCGCCGCAGACTTCGCGCAGGACCGGGATATCACTCGCAACGACGGGGCAGGCGCAGGCCATCGCCTCGACCGCCGGCAGCCCGAACCCCTCATAGCGCGAGGGAAACACGAAACAGGCGGCGTGCTCGTACAGCGCGCGCAGGGCCCCGTCGGACACCCGGCCGAGATAGCGCGCGGCCCGCGGCATGTCCTCGCCGCCCTGCTGCTGAAAAATCCCCTCCCGCCGCGCGCCCGCGATCGCCAGCACGCAGCCGCGCGCCTCCAGCGCCTGGCCCAGCTTCGCCAGGATGCGCAGGTTCTTGTGCGCGACCAGGTTGCCCACCACCAGCACATAGCGCCCGGGCAGCAGGTCGTTCGCAGCCAGGACCGTGTGGTCGGCCGGCACGGCCCGGATATGCTCGCCGCCCTCCGGAATCACCGAGACCTGTCCGGCCGGCGCGCCCAGATGCTGCATGATCTCGCGCCGCGAGAATTCCGACACGGTGACGATCCGTACCCGCCGCGCGACCAGTCCCGCCTGCATCACGCGATAGATCGCCCGAAAGCGCGCGGAATAGGCTTCCGGCACGCTCGCCCAGCCGCAATCATGGATCACGACGATCTGCCGGCGCGCCAGCAGCGGCGCCGTATTGCCCAGATTGACCAGCAGCCCGTCGGACGTCACCCACGGCAGGACGGTCTGCTCCCACAGATGTCCACGCCCGAAGCCGACGGTCCGCACCGGAACCTGTCCCAGCTCCGCCGCCGCGTCTCCTCCCTCCGCTCCGGAGGGAGGAACCACGATGTCCGAAATGGCCCCCCGCCGCGCCAGCCCCGCGGAAATCTCGATCGCGAAGCGCTGGACGCCACTCAGCGTCTGTCGCAGGAACCGGCCATTCAGATGGACGGGGAGGCCCCGCGCGTCATGCGTGGCCATAATTGCCCGGATCCTGCACCAGATAGGTCTGCATGCCACGGTCCCGGCCGAGGTCGTTCATGTCCGCCTGGGTCAGGATGCCGCCCAGGATGCGCACCCCGTAGGCCTGGAGCCGCCGCAGCGCGGTCTGCACGGCATCCATCTCGGTCCGCTGCCAGCGCACGGCCATGATCGCGCCGTCCACCAGCCGCCCGGCGGAGGCGGCGTCCGGAATGACCAGCACCGGCGGCATATCGACCAGGATCAGGTCATAGCGGCCGCGCGCCTCGGCAATGACCGCCCCGAGCTGTTTCAGGTCGAAATGCGGATTCAGCCCGCCGGGCGCCTTGCCGCGCAACGTGATCAGGTCGACATTCTGCATGATGTCCCGGGTGACCTCCGGCAGGCGGGACGGCCCCAGCCCCGACGGCGGACGAAATCCGGGACGCAGCGACAGGCCGACCTGGTTGCGGCGGATATCCGCGTCGATGATCAGCGCCCGCCCGTTATTGCGCGCGATACTCGCCGCCAGCGCCACCGAAAGAAACGTCTTGCCTTCCCCCGGCACGGCGGAGGTCACAAGGACCGCCTGCGCGCGAAACCGCTCGTCGCCATGCAGCAGCATGTTGCAGATATGATCGACCGAGAGCGTGTAGGACGAGGTCCGGTATTCCAGCAGTGCCCGGCGCTCCCGCCCCGCGAAGGGCACGACACCCAGCGGAAAGAGCGTCGTCCGCTGTTCGAGCTGCTCCAGCGTCCGCACGCCCGGCCGCAGCCGTTCCAGCACGATGACACCGAAACAGCCCACCGCGAACGAGAGCAGACCGGCCGCGCCGAGCAACTGTCCCCGGTGCGGCCCGGACGGACCGAGCGGGATCTCCGCGTTCGAGATAAGGACCGCGTCAGGCTCCTGCATCGCCGCCTGGGCCGACGTCTGTTCGAAACGGGTCAGATAGTCGCGATAGACCACCTGGGCGGCGTCCGCCTCGCTGACAAGCTGGCGAAGCTGCACCTCGGCCACGTTCTCGCCCGCGACGGCGCCCTTCAGGTCGCGCACCCGCCCCTCCAGCGTCGCCACCTGCGCGCGCGTCGCGTTCAACTGGGCGCGCAGGCTGCCGGCGATCCGGCCCTGCTCGGCACCGATCCGCGCCCGCAACCCGGCGATCGCGGAATCGATCTGGCGCAGGCGCGGACTGGCCGACATGTCGGTCACCGCCAGCGGCGCCCGCTGCCTTTCCAGTTCGGCGAGCGCCGCCGACAGTTGCTGGATCAGCGGCGACGCCACCACGGCGGGCAACGCCCCCAGCGATCCGCTCCGCTGCGCCTCCAGCACCTGGTCATACGCGCTCTGCTGCTCGGCAAGCTTGTTGGACGCCTCGGTCAAGGCGATATCGACCCGGCTCATCCGGCGGCCGGTCAGGGTCGTCTGGTCGCCATCGCGCGAGACTTCCTGGCTCAGCACCAGGCCATGCGCCCGGCGGAACTCCTCCACCCGGCCTTCCGCCTCGGCCAC
The DNA here is from genome assembly GCF_014174255.1 of Gluconacetobacter sacchari. GTDB lineage: Bacteria > Pseudomonadota > Alphaproteobacteria > Acetobacterales > Acetobacteraceae > Gluconacetobacter > Gluconacetobacter sacchari. The sequence continues at coordinate 116,157 of NZ_JABEQJ010000011.1, read as the reverse complement.
GCGTGACCGCAGGGTGCCGATCTGCTCGTTCAGCCATTCATGGGCATGGGCCACGGTCGTGATCTTGAGGTCCCGCATGAAATCCAGATAGGCGGCGGCATAGGTATTGACGATCCGGGCGCTCAGCGCCGCGTCGTTCGTCTTGGCGCTGACGGCGAGGATGTACGAGCGGCCGTCATTGCGGATCTGCACATGCCCCAGCAGCCAGCCGATCGCGACCTGACGCTGCTCTTCGGGCGAAAGCGGCACGAACGGGGCCCGATCGATGCCCAGCCGGTGCCGGACCGCATCGATCATCACCATCAGCCTGGACGGCGGCGGCGGATGAATCAGCTTCTGAAGCTCGGGCCGGTGGATCAGATCGATCCGATCGACCACCTTCCCCGCCATGTCCCGCGACAGCAGGATGTCGGTCTGGCTGCGGATCATCAGGGTGTCGCCGGTCACGGCGCCGCCATGGGCCTGAAGATCGGTGAATTCGCTCTTTCCCGTATCCACGAGGAGCGAGGCCTGAGTCTCGTAATAGCGCGGGAGATACAGGATCACACCCGCCAGCGGCATGAACAGTCCGGCCGTGATCAGCAGCGCGGTCCATTTCCGCCGCCGCACGACGACCAGGGCGTTCCCGAGCGGCATTTGTTCCGCCGCATTCGCCGCATGCGGCGAATGCGACGGGGCGACGAATGATTCGTCGCGGACAGACAGCATTGTCATGTCATGGGCACTCCTAATGCGCGCCGTCGTGCCGCAGCACGGCGGGGATCGTTTTCAGGAGGATCAGGACATCCTTGCGAAACGTCCATTGCCGGACATAGGTGCTATCGAGTGCCACCCGGCGCGCGTAACTGGTGTTGCTACGCCCGCTGACCTGCCAGAGCCCCGTCAGGCCGGGCCGGGTCGCGTAATAATAGGCGATATTGTCGCCATAGCGCTCGATTTCGGCCCGCACGATCGGGCGCGGCCCGACCAGGCTCATGTCACCGCGCAGGATGTTCAGCAATTGGGGCAGTTCGTCCAGGCTGGTCGCGCGCAGGAAGCGGCCCAGCCGCGTGATACGCGGATCGCGGCGCAGCTTCTGCGTCTCGTTCCATTCCGCGCGCGCGCTCTCGTCGTTCGCGAGAAGCGTCTTCAACAGTTCGTCGGCATTGACGGCCATGCTTCTGAACTTGAGGCAGCGGAAAACCCGCCCGTTCTCGCCAATCCGGTCATGGCCGAACAACGCGGCCCCGCCATCCCGGCGGACCAGCACGGCGATCGCCAGCATCACGGGCATGGCCAGGAACAGCATCGTCGCCGAGATCACGATATCCATCGCGCGCTTGCGCGGGTCCCGGATCGGCGTGGCGCTTTCGGGCCTGGCGCACCGTCCGCCCATCAATCCCGGATAAGGAACGACCACCGTCGCATCGTCCGCGAGAAAGACGGTCCCCATATAGTCCTCTTGTTTCAGAGCAGACATATCAGCACCTCGTCATCAGCGAAGAATGAAACTGTCAGTCATGTTGGATCAGCATGATCCAAAACCCGATCGTCATCTCTCCGGTACAGTCCAGACGTTGCCTGCCTTGGATCAAATGACGCAATATAAAAACAATGGTTAATGTACTTTTCACAATTAACGAAAGTATTTATACAGGGTATTTTTCGTTATTCGTTGGTTAAAATATAGTTTCCGAACGGAAATCATTCCATTTATCCGTCAGGGATATTGCAGTACGCACCCCCCGTTCGGCGGATCGCTCACGAGAACGCGAGTATCCATTTCCGCTCCCGGCGAACACGGTCGCGGCCCCGCCGGGCTTTCCCGCTTGAATAATAGTTTTTTAACGATGATATTTTACCGCGCCGTGGAACGACAAAACTTGACATTCCTTATATCGCGGGGCGTCCGGCGTCTTTTCTCCAGACCGGGCGTTGTTCTCGGGCGGTGAGGCCGGGCGCCACGCAAGGCCGTCGGCGACAAGCGGAACCGGGCAGCAACAAGCTGGGGAAAGGAACAGAGGCGACCATGGTCGACAAGCCTGACATAACGGCGGAAAGTCCCACCGGATCACCGATGGCGGCGGGCACGGAACGGCCTTTCAGGACCCACGCGACCCGGCGCGCCCCACGACCGGCGGCAGCGGGCGGCCTGCCACAAAACGACCTTATAACGGTCGTATCGTTCCAAGACGTCTCCGGCACGCCGGAGATACCGGCTTGTTCATCGACAAGGCGCGACGCTCCCCATTCCGGTCGTGGCGCAGGAAAGGAACATGACGTGCAGCCCGTCTTTCTTGCCGTTCCCGTCGCGGCACGACGCGGAAGCGCCTATCGCGCGTCCCGAGCAGGGGGTGCGCGCTGACGTGACGAGCCAGGCAGAAAACATCCTGAAAATTCGTCTGATCGGGCACATGGTCGCCACGACCGCGACGGGCGAGAATATCCTTCCCGCCGGCGCGCGCAGGACCCGCGGGCTGCTGGCCATCCTCGCGTTGTCCAACCGCAAGCCGGTCATGCGCCAGCGCCTGACAGAGCTTCTATGGAGCCGCCGCCCGACCGATCTCGCGCGCGCCTCGCTGCGGCAGGAAATCCATCGCCTGCTCGACGCGCTCCAACCTTTCGGAAACGAAATCATCGACATCGGGCGGCATACATTGACGCTCAAGCCGGACCTGACATCGGTCGATGTCGAAGAGATCTATAGCCGCGGCCTGGATGCGCTGGACGAGGCGATCGAGCCGGAGGAAATGCTGTTCATCGACCTGAACGGAATCGACCCGGCCTTCGACCTCTGGCTCCAGACCCAGCGGGCCCGGCTTTCCCGCCACATTCAGGGTCTCATGACACCCGCCCGAACAAACCTTGAGGATCCGACGGGCATCTTCCTGCCACCGGCTCCGGTCACCCCGGGCAGGCTCTCCCCCGACAATGATGGCGACACGGGTCTCCACGGGACCCGGGTGCCGAACGGCGCCGCCAATCCGTTCCGCGCCTTCTCTCCCGGCAGTTCCCCCTGGAAAGAGCCCGACTCGGCGCTGGAAGCCTTCCGCCGCCCGCCGCCCTCCCCAGCGACCGAAGTGCCTCCCTCCGCGCCGCATGCGGATGGCGAGCAGCCGCCCCACGCTCCGGTGCAGAAAGTGCGCGCCCTCACCCTCGCCATGATGCCGATCGAGACGAAAGATCCGTCATTCACGGCCCTGGCCGACGAATTCGGAAGCCAGCTCAACGTGCTGTTCGTGGGCTCCGACGTCTTTACGCTGGTCGTCCCGCGCCATTCGCACGGCGGCACGGAGAATCTCGCGGACTGGATCGAGTCCCTTGTCGAGCGAAAGCAGATAGACTTTCTGTGTACGGGCGTCCTGCACCCCGGCGACGACGGCATGCGGCTTCCCCCGATCCTGCAACTGCGCCTGATCGACATGCAGCATGGCGGCGAAATGATCTGGACCGTGCGCACCGCCCTGCCCCCAAACATCAGGCAGCATCCCGGCGTCGCGATGCCCCTGCTCGCCCGCGCTGTGCTGTCGGCCCAATGGACGGCCGTCCTGCGCAATGCCAGGTCCCTGCTCAAACGCAGCGTCCAGACATTGACGCCCGACCAACTGGCGGCCCGGGCGCTGAGCACGCTGTTGCAGGCGAACCACCAGGCATTGCATGACGCCGAAACCCTGCTGAAACTCGCGGAATGGCTCGGCCCGACCCAGCCGCTCGTGGCCCTCGCCCGCGCGGTGACGGAAATCACGCGCGCCGGCGCCTTCCTTCAGGACGACTACACGACGGGCGTGGCACGTGCCCTGGCGGCGGCGCAGCACGCCGCCGTTCTTTCGCAAAACAATCTTAGCCGCAATTTTCTGCTCGCGTTTGTCTACAGCCATATCCCCGGCCACGCCGACACGGCCGAAGCCCTGCTGTCCGCCTTCAAGATCGCCGACGAGCAGCACGACCAAGCCTGGTTCGCGCCGTATCGGGCACTCCAGGCCCTGCTGGCCCTGATGAACGGGCAACTGGAAACGGCGCGCGAGCTGATGCGGCATTATCGCGTATCGGGCAACGCCCAGCCGCTCAGCATCGCGACCGACCCCGGCGCGGCTCTCTATCTCTTCCTGCTCGACCTGCCCCAGGAGGCAAGCAAATGTGGCCGAATGGTCGCCGCCCTCTATCCGCAGCTCCCGTCCGCGCTGGTATATCACCTCGTGGCGCTGACCGGCGAGGAGACAGGCACCGCGCGGACCAATATCCTGGCCCGGCTGACGGCGCTCGATCCGACGCTGACGATCCGGCGCGTCATGGCCGCCCACGCCCACCTGCCCCTCTGGGCCCGCGAAAAGCTCGAAAAAGCCCTGGGCCGGACAGGCCTCCCGGAATAGGGCCCCGCCGAAAACGCACCGGAGGCGCATGTCCTCCGCCCTCTTTCCCGGGTGCGTTTCCCACGCCGGCCGGCTCACTTCCCGCGAGAAATCCTGATCCACCGGGCAATCAGCAAGGCGACCGGAACACTCAGGGCGACATAGGCCCCGATGGCGGCGAGGATTGTCTGGATCATACCCGTGCGCGACCGCCCCATAAAGAAAAATGCCGACAAAAGGCCCGTCTCACAACAGCGAAGCCCGCTCCGGCGAGATCTGTCCGCGCACGAGGTCGCGAAAGGCCAGCATGTTTCCCACGAGCCGGCCGCGTCTGTCTACATAGGGTTCGGGGCGCAGCGCCTTCGCGGTATTGGCCATCAGGTTGCGGATGATATGGTTCCAGGCCCGCGACCGGGGATAGCCCTCGCCCTTCGCCGCGATATAAAGCGGGTTGGCAACCTGGGAATAGCCCAGCCTGACCCCCGAGCCACGGCCCCGCTTCACCCCCAGATGGACGCCGCGCGCATCCGCCAGCAGCACCACGTCGCCATGGGCGGCCAGCCTGCGCGACAGGTCCACGTCTTCCTGCCATCCGTAGAGCGGCAGGCGCTCGTCGAATGTCAGCCCATGGGCCCGCATGGGGCCAAGCCTCAGCGCCATGTTGCAGCCATAGCCGGTAAAGACCGGCCTGGCGTCCGGCGGCGCGGTCTCATGCCCGCGCGCCGCAAGGATCGCCCGCCCCTCCGCGACGCTCAGGCCCGGCCCGTTGATCCCGTCCGCCAGGACGGTCCCGGTCGCCACGACCACACGCTCGTTCGCCTGCATGCACCGCTCGACAGCGCTCAGATAGTCGGCATCGGCCAGGAAATCATCGTCGAAGAACATCACGACATCGGCGTCGGGAACCGCGGCGATGATCGCATTGCGCTGCCGGGTCAGTCCACGCGGCCCGGTCATCAGCCGCACCCCGGCATACGCGTCGGCCGCGCCCGCCATATCCTCTTCCGACGGTGCGCAGACCACCACCTCATCGGGCTGGCGGCGCTGATGCGCGAGGTCGCGCAGCGTCTCCGCCAGGACAGGCGCCCGTCCGGCCGTGGCAATCCCGACGATAATCTTCATGGCGTATTCCCCTGCACTGTCTTGGCTCTTTCCTGCGGTGCCGCTCTTGGCTGATAGACGCGAATATAATCGACTTCCATGGTCGACGAAGGCGGCGCCTTGTCGATGGGCCATCCGCCCCCCAGCCCCAGGTCGACAAGCACGTCCAGGCCGCCGATCGGCCGGCGCGGCGTCGGTGTGCGCCAGATTTCCCGCCGGTCGAAATAGAAGATCACCCATTGCGGCGAAACCTCCGCGCCGAAGGTATGAAACGCCTGCGACAGGGTGCCGCTGGGAACGGACTGGATATGCATCTCCGAATGGTTGCCGTGGCTGTCCGCCAGGTCCCAGTTCGTAACGGTCGTGTTATAGGCGGCGGGAAATTTTCCATAATGCTCGATGATATCGACCTCCAGACTATGCGTCCGCGATCCGTGCGGCACCAGCTCGTCCAGCCAGAATCCGGGCCACACCCCCTCCCCCGCCGGCAGGCGCGCCCGCATCTCGAAATAACCATAAGGTGCGGTGAAACCATGGCCATAGCCCGGCGATGATGACAGCAGGCCGGACCGCCACGCGCCATCTGGTCCCCGACGCATCTCTATTCTCAGGATTCCATCTTTGACGGTAAACGGAAACCCCGGTTGCGGATCGACGAAGGCGGCCTGGCCGAAATCGCCGTTCCATGGCGTATGCGCGCTCCAGACCGTATCGGGTCCATGGGCGGAGACGCTGAGATGGTCGAATTCGTCGTCAAAGATCATGGTCCGACCGGCCAGGTCGATCATCTCTCCCGTCGCGGCGGCAGCCGTCCCCTCCGACAGGCCGCACCAGGCGATGCCGAGCGCAAGGAAGCCGCGTACGGCCAGGCTGGGTCTGATCATGGCGTCTCCTTGGACAAGCGTGTTTTGCTACCGGGTAACGTCGCAATCCACCGATCGAAGCCACCCCGCCCGATCTTTTTACCCTTTTTTATCATTTGATTTTTTTTCCGGTCCGGCAAGCGGCAGCATGCCCGAAAAGTCCTTGATCCGCGTCAAAAATATAGGCATTGAATTAATATATCCTATGCATTTCGCTAATCCTTCCGGTTCGTTTGGGCACGGAGGTCGAATGCGCGGTACCGCCCGACTGCGGTGGGAGAAAGCCTCGTGGGAATCACGCTTTTCTTCGTGGTCCTGGCTCCTCTTTGCCTGCTGTGGCTCGCCCGTCCGGAACGGCTGCTCCAGCTCATTCTCGTCACGGGCATCTTCGAGGCCGGCTCCGCCGTCACGCTCGGCGGCCTGGGCATCGCGCCCAACACACTGCCCGCCATGACGCTGGTCGGCTATATCGCGATGCAACTGCTGCTCGGCGCGCGCTATCCCGGCCGCACCCGGGTCCTGGCGCTCTCCCTCCCCTTCCTCCTCGTCGCGGGGTGGGCCATCGCGACATCGTGGCTCAGCCCGCGCCTTTTCGAAGGGCGCGTCTTTGTCTGGCCGCAGAAATCCACGCCGCCCTTCGCGCTCACCGCCCTGTCGCCCGGCACCGCCAACCTCAACCAGGATCTCTACCTGTCGCTGAACATCGTCATTTTCATCCTGGTCGCGCTCTATGCCACTCGCCGCGGCCCTCCCGGACATCCATTCCGGCCGGTCAACCTCCTGCGCGCCTACTTCGCGAGCATCCTGCTGGCGTTCGCCTTCGCCGTGTGGCAATTCGCCAACCGCGTCGCGCACGTTCCCTTTCCCACCGACACGCTCTATTCAAATCCCGGATGGTCGATCCTGACCGAGCAGAGCATCGGCGCCATTCCCCGCATCAACGGAACGTTTTCCGAGCCCTCCTCCCTGGGCGGCTACATGGCGGCCGGCGCCTTCTGTTCAGGATGGCTGATCCTCAATGATTTTCCGGGCCTCCTGGCCAGGGTCACGCTGGTCACGGCCATCCTCGGCGTCCTGCTGTCCACGTCGGCGACCGGCATCGTCTCCCTCGCCGCCGGCGCCGCGATCGTGATCGCCATGGGCCTCACGATCCACACCCGGCGCTTCCTGCCGATCATCAAGCGGCGCGCAGTCCAGTTCGTGCTTCTCGGCGCCGTGCTGGTGGTTCTCATAACGATCCTGGCCCCGGACGTCATCACCAACCTCGGCACGATCTTCGACACCGTGACGAACAAGCAGGACAGCGAGTCCTACGATGCCCGCAGTTCCACCGACCTCGACAGCCTGCAAGCAGCCTTCGATACGCTCGGCTTCGGCGTCGGCTGGGGCAACAACCGCTCGTCCAGCCTCATCCCCGGCCTGCTCGCGGCCGTCGGCATTCCCGGCGTACTCGGTCTCGTCTGGTTCGGCTGGGGCCTGGCCTCGCATGTCCGCGCGCTGCGGCGGATGGACCGCCGGCAGGAGGACATCCAGGTCGTCAACGGCGCCAGCGCCGCGATCGTCGGCTATCTGGTCCCCGCATGCCTCTCGGGGCCGACGATCACCGCCATCACGTTCTTCGTCCTGCTGGCCCTCCTGGTTTCGGGCATTGCCCGGGCCGAGAGCCGGCAGCCCGGCAAACCGCGCCTCCGCCTCTTCCCGCCCGCCGAGCCTCGCCAGCCCGCGGGTGAAGACAGCGCGCAGGAACAACCCCTCCAGCATTCATGGGTCATCACATCGTGACAGTCCGATCACCCGTCGCGAACGGGCCAGGCAAACCGGCGCGCGGGCTGGGCGGCCTGTATCGTCTCCTCGGCGTTGTCGCCTGCGCGGCGCCCTTCCTGCCGGCCACCGCATCCGCGCAGGTCCTCAGCCAGTATTTTCCCGAACTGGGGCGCGGCGTGGGCGAAACCTGGGTCGATACGGAACAGATCCGCATCAGCAAGGAATACCAGGCGCAGGGGCTGCATCTCGGCGGCTTCAAGCTGAACGGGGCGATCAACGAAGGCGCCGGCTATATCGACAACGCCAACCATCTCCCCGGCGGCATGCCGAGCGCGGTCATCTCGACGGCCGCGCAGCTCGGCCTGGCCTCGGACTGGTCGACGGACAGTCTCTACGCCAACGCCTCGGTCTCCGACATGCGCTATCCAAGCCAGCCCACCCAGAACCAGACGACCTGGACGGCGACGATCGGCGGATATCACGATATCGCCAATGACAGGCTGGGTTTCGACTATTCCCATCTCAACCTGGTGCAGACCCCCAACGTGCTGGGCAGCTTCGCCACCATCCAGCCCATCAAATACCAGGTCGACCGCGCGGCTCTCAGCTACACGCTGGCGCGCGACGGACGCTTTTCCCTGATGCCCGAAGCCAACATCACGAATTTCTCGTTCGATCAGGGGGCGCTCCTGCCCGAGGCAAACGGCATCGCGGTTCCGCAGACCTACCGGGACCGCGCGGTGATCGTCGAAAACCTCACCGCCCGCTATCGCTGGACGCGGGCCACCAGCGCACTCGTCATGCTGCGTGGCACCGAAATCCGCTACACGCACGGGCTGGCCGGCTATCCGGGGCGCGATTCCAATGGCCTGGCCGTCCTGGCCGGCATCGATTACAGCGCCGTCCATCTGATCGACCTGCGCGTGATGGCCGGATACCAGCGCCGTTTCTACCGCAACGCGACCTACCCCGACTACGCGACCCCGATCATCGAGGCCCAGGCAAGCTGGGCGCCGACGCGCCTGACGCGCCTGGAACTGAACGTGCAGCACGGGATCGAGGACAGCGCGTTCGAAAACGTGGCCGGGTTCAGCTACACCACCCTGCAACTCGGCGTCACGCACCAGTACCAGCGCGACATCATTCTCTCCGGACATTTCACGTTCCAGAAAGGAGATTACCAGAACACACCGACGCATCTCGTCGGCAGCATCCTGACCCAGGCCGGCGGAAGCCAGACCATCATCGGCGGCGGCCTCTCGGCGCAATGGCTCATCAACCGCCATTTCAGCCTGAACCTGAATTACGACATATCGAATCAGAACGTCGTGGGCACGGTGGGGAAATTCACCGTCAACACCGTCATGGTACGGGTGAACATGAACCTCTGACCTGAAACGATGCCTCTCAACCCCAGCAGGAAATGCCACACATGTCGCCGATCCGCCGCGCACTCGACATCCGCACCGCAAGATTCTGCCTTCCGCTCATGCTCGCGGGGGCCTGGCTCGCCGGCTGCGCGCCGGGCAGCGACCTGAGCCCGGTCCCGCATTACGACCCCAGCCGCTACACGATCGGCGTGGGCGACCGGATCAATGTCGCGACCTTTGGCGAAAACCAGTTCCAGACCGACACGCACGTGCCGGTCGACGGCAACATCGCCTTTCCGCTGATCGGCGTGGTCAAGGCCCAGGGGCTGACGACCGACCAGCTCAGCCAGACCGTCGCCGCCGCCCTCAAGCAGCAGCACATCCTCAGCGACGCGCGGGTCACGGTGCAGGTCCTGGAATACCGGCCCGTCTCCGTCATCGGCGAGGTCGAACATGGCGGCCAGTTTCCCTACCAGCCCGGCATGACCATGCTGCAAGCCGTCGCCGCCGCCGGAGGATTCTCCTACCGCGCGTTCCAGAACTACGCCTACGTGGTCCGTCAGGAACCCGGCGGCGCGGTCGTCGGCCGCATCGACCCGCAGGATTACGTCAAGCCCAACGACGTCATCAAGGTCTACGAGCGGCATTTCTGACGCGCCCGCCCGGCTACGCGGGCGGCGCCTTCGCCGACAGGGCATCGGCGATGAAGTCGCGAACATACTGCGCGCCGGCGCTCAACCGGGTGTCGCGCGCCCACACCACGCCCACTTCAAGCTGCATCTCGGGCAGGAACCGGAATTCCTGCCCCGGTCGCCCGCTGCGCCCGAGGGCCTGGAGCATGGAAACCGGGACAAGGGTCATGCCCTTGGACCGGCTGATGATCCGCTCGCTGGCGATCGGCGAATTGATTTCAATGCGCCGTTCCGGACAATCGAGTCCACGCGCCGCCAAAACGGAATCGAACCTGTCGCGCATCGCCATGCCGCGAACGGGAATGACCCACGGCTGGGAAGAAAACAGGCCCCAGTCATTCAGGACATCCGGAACGGAATAGATATCCTCCATCGTCGCGACGACGCACTGGTCCTGTCCAAGCTTCCTGAATTTCAGGCGCGGCCGCGACCGCAGGTCGGCCAGGTCGACAAACAGCAGGTCGAAGACATTCTCCTCCAGCCCCGCCAGCAGATGGGGCCGCGTCCCGTATTCCATCGTCAGCGTGATGCCGGGATGCGTTTCCTGGACGTCCACCAGCGCATTCGCGATCCTGTCCTGCAAGGACGGCGCCTGGAATCCGATGCGCACATTGCCATGAAGACTGTTGTCCAGCCGCGTGGCATCGTCCATGAGCGTCTTCAGCTCTGCGTCGATCCGTCGCCCCGCCGTGATCAGCCGCATGCAGAGCGGGTTCGGAACCAGAATACCCGCCTGCCGCTGGAACAGCCGGGCTCCCAGCAGGCCTTCCAGTTCCAGGCACGCCTTGGAGATGGCGGCCGGCGTCACCCCCATCCGATCGGCCGCGAGGCGGATGCTGCGCGTCGCGACGAGCGCCTCCACCAGCCGAAAATAGCGCAGCTTCATATGCGTGCGCAGATCCGCCATCTTGGTCATAAAGGTCTGGATCCCCGCCGCGCGCCCGGCCGTCCGTTGCCACGCCATAATAAACATAAGCCCGGGCGGCGCGCCGAACAACCGGATGGTTGTCGCGATCGGACCGTTTTTCCATACCCCGGCCGGCCCGCGAAAAACTAGCATGCATTCGTAATGATAGACAGGCCCGTGAATGGGGCCGGCGGGCGGCCAGCCGATCCGTCACAGGCAAGCAAGGACCAGATCATGCGCTTGGCATTGACCGGCGACAGCATTTTACTCCGCCCGCTCAACAGCTATACCGATCCCGCGGCGCGCCCCCTTTTCGACCTGATCCGCGCATCCGACGTCGCCTTCACCAATCTGGAGGTCGTCCCGAACGACTATGAGGGCGATCCGGCCCTGGAAAGCGGCGGCTCGCATTTCGGCGCGCCCGCGCACGTGCTGGACGACCTGGCGCAAGCCGGCTTCTCGCTCTTTTCCGCCGCCAACAACCACAGCCTCGACTACAGCATCTCGGGCCTGCGCAAGGCGCTGGGCGCCCTGAAGGCGCGACGGATGTGCTTCGCGGGCATCGGTGAGAACCTGGAGGAGGCACGGCGGCCGACCTATCTCACGCACCCGTCGGGCACGGTCGCGCTGCTCGCATGCAGCAGCACCTTCGGCCGGGGGCAGGAAGCCAGCGAGCAGACGCGCGACATGCCCGGGCGCCCCGGCCTCAACCCGCTGCGATTCCAGACCTGCCACACGGTCTCGCCGGCCGATCTCGCCACGCTCCGCGACCTGTCGGACCGCCTCGGCTTCAGCCTGATCCATCGCGAGGCCATCAAGCTCGGCTTCGCCTTTCCACGGGCCGATCGCACCGTCTTTCCGTTTCTCGGGCACGATTTCCGCGCCGGCGAGCGGACCGCCACCACGACCGAGGCGAGCGAGCGCGACGTCGAGGGAATCGTGCGCTGGATCGAGGAGGCCCGCCTCGTCTCCGACCTGGTCGTGGTCAGCGTGCATAATCACGAATTCGGCCACGACCGGGACGGCGTCCCCGATTACCACACGCCACCCCAGTTTCTCCGCGACTTCGCCCGCCGCGCGATCGAGGCGGGCGCCGACGTCATCGTCGGGCATGGCCCGCACGTCATCCGCGGTTTCGAACTCTACAACGGAAAGCCCATATTCTACAGCCTCGGAAACTTCATCGGACAGAACGAGCTGGTCGGGCGCCTGCCGAGCGATTCCTACACGTTCTTCCGCGCGCCCCCCGACATGACCCCCGCGCGCCTCTACCGGCTCAGAACCGACAACGACCGCAAGAGCTTCCCCGCCGAACCCATGTTCTGGGAAAGTATCCTGCCGATCTGCACCTTTCGGGGCCGCACGCTCGAAAGCATCCGGTTCCACGCGATCGACCTCCAACTCGGACTGCCGATGCATCGTCGCGGAACGCCCATTCTCGCCACGCCGGAACGCGGAGAACGGGTCCTGGAGCGGTTCGCCGCGCTGTCGCGGCCATTTGGAACGACCTTCCGCAAGGACGGCGCCTCGCTGATCCATGACGTCCTCCCGGATGCCGCGCGATGATGGCGGACGGCCACCGGCGGTCCCGACCGTTCCGCCGGATCGACGCACGAATCCTGACCGTGCTTTTCCTCGCCTATCTTTTCGATGTCCTGGACCGGACGAACATCGGCATGGCGTCCCTCACCATGACGCACGACCTGGGCATGTCGGCGCAGGGCTACGGCATCGCGATCGCGGCCTTTTTCCTCGGCTACATCCTGTTCGAGATCCCATCGGCGCTCTATCTGGCCCGGGTCGGCGCGCGCGACACGCTGCTTCGCATCATGCTTCTCTGGGGCCTGACCTGCGTGGCAACGGCCTTCGTGCCGGACGCGCGGTTCTTCTATCCCTGCCGCTTCCTCCTCGGCGCGTTCCAGGCCGGCTTCGTGCCGGCCTGCATCTGCTATATCGCGCTCTGGTATCCGCCGGATCGCCTTCCCGGCGCGCTGGCGATCCAGCAGGCGGCCGGTCCGATCGCCGGCATCGTGGGGGCGCCGCTTTCCGGCCTCATCATGGACCGTCTCGATCGCGTGGCCGGCCTGGCCGGCTGGCGCTGGATGCTGCTGCTGGAAGCCCTGCCGGTCCTGCTCCTGGCCTATGGCGTCCTTCGCCTGTGTCCCACCTCCCCCGCCACGGCCGCTTGGCTGACACCCGACGAGCGGGCCCTGCCTGCAAATCCCGCCCCGGCCGCCATCACCGCCTCCCCGCGCCTGCGCGACCTGATGCGCGACAGTCGCCTCCAGGGCTTCGCCGTCAGCTATTTCTGCCTGATCTGCGGCATCTACACCCTCGCCTTCTGGGCGCCGAAACTACTGGCCGCGACCGGGCTGTCGACGCAGCAGGTCGGGCTGTGCGCCGCCGTTCCGGGCCTCGCCGCGATCTGCGGGTCACTGGCCTGGGCACGGTATACCGAGCGCCGCCCGGCCGGGCAGGGCTGGCATGTCGCCGTCCCGGCAGCGCTCGGCGCCGCCCTGCTCGGGGCGTGCGGCGCGGAAGCGCCACGCCTGCCCTGGCTGCTGACGCTCCTGGCACTGTCCTCCGCGGCCTTGTACGCGGCCTATATCGTGTTCTGGGGCGCGATGACACGCGCGCTGACCGAGCACGCCAGGCCGGTCGGCAGCGCCTATGTCACGATGTTCGGCCTCATGGGCGGCCTGGTCAGCCCGCTGCTGGTGGGGCATTTCCTCCATGCCACCGGGTCCCATGCCGTCGGGTTCTCCCTGGTCGGCACGATCGGCCTGCTCGGCGCCATGGGCCTCGCCGCCTTCTTCCCGCGCACGGGCTTCGTCATCCGCTCCACGGCAAAACCAATTGGTTGCGAAGAAGAAACCATTATTCGTTTTTAGTCCGGCGCACTGACGGCGCATGATTTCATCTGAAAAAGACAGGAAGATATCGAACCCGCCGTCATCGCGGAGGCAAGTGGCCGGACGCGCCCTCGAACAATCCAGTATCATAATGATCGGCACAGACATGACCGCAATCGGCGAAACCCTTATCGCAGATCTCGAGGAATGGAAAAGCGATTTCATCGCGATCCGCCACGCGCTCCATCAGAACCCCGAACTGGGATTCGCGGAAACCGAGACATCGGCGCTGGTCGCGCGCCTGCTCCGCGAATGGGGCTACGACGTCCATACCGGGCTCGGCGCCACCGGCGTCGTCGGGGTACTGCGCGCGGGCGACGGCGCGCGCTCGATCGGCCTGCGGGCCGACATGGACGCCCTGCCGATCACCGAGCAGACCCATCTGCCCTATGCGAGCAGAAATCCGGGCAGGATGCACGCCTGCGGCCATGACGGCCATACGACGACGCTCCTGGCGGCGGCGCGCTATCTGGCGACACACCGCCGCTTCGACGGCACGCTCAACCTGATCTTCCAGCCGGCGGAGGAAACGCTGCGCGGCGCCCCCGCCATGATGGATGCGGGGCTGTTCGAGCGCTTTCCCTGCGACGCCATTTACGCGCTGCACAACGCGCCCGGCGTGCCGGTCGGAAAATTCATCGTCGCCAGCGGCAGCGTGCTGCCATCGTCGGACCGGGTGGTGATCCAGGTTCTCGGCATGGGCGGCCACGGCGCGATGCCCCACCGCGCGAAGGACCCGGTGCCGGCCGCGGCCGAGATCGTGCTGGCCCTGCAAGGCATCGTGGCGCGCAATATCGCGGCGGGCGACCCCGCCGTCATCACGGTCGGCGTCATCAAGGCCGGGGAAGCCGAAAATGTCATCCCCGCTTCGGCCGAGATCCGCCTGAGCGTCCGCGCGCTGCGCCCCGAGACGCGCGAACTGCTGAAGGTACGCATCGCCCAGGTCGTCCATGGCGTCGTCGCGGCCCAGGGCCTCACCGTCGATTACGATTATCAGGACGGCGTGCCGGTCTTGTGCAACAGCGAGGCCGAGACCGATTTCGCCCGAAACGTCATTATCGAGACCTTCGGCGCGGAGGCCCTGTTCGACCCGCCGCGCAGCGGCCTGATCGGCAGCGAGGATTTCGCCTGGATGCTCCGCGCGCGTCCGGGATCCTACGTGGGCATCGGCAACGGACAGACCGGCGCGCACGCCCGGATGGTCCACAATCCCGAATATGACTTCAACGACGACGTCATCCCGTACGGCGCCGCCTACTGGATTCGCCTCGTGGAACGCGCACTCACCTAGAACGACGGAAGCACGAACGCCCCCCTCCCTCACTCCGATACCAGGGTTTCAGAACATGATATGCAGATATTCCCGTCCACTCCTGGGCCGCCTGCGCGTTGCCTCGTTCCTCGCGGGCGCGACGGCGCTGAGCACCGTCGCCCACGCCGCCGACGCGGCGAAGCCGGCCGACCCGTCGCCCGCCGCAAAGGCGTCGCAGCCCCCGAAAGCCCAGTCCCCGAAAGCCCAGTCCCCCGCACCGACGAACGAGGTCATCAACGTCCTCGCCCGTCCCCCGCGCTTCGCGGGCGCGGCGGCCCAGCACGAACTGGGCTCGACGACGACCATCAGTTCCGAAGTCCTGGTGGCCCGGCACGTCACGACCGTCACCGACCTCCAGAATCTGGTCCCGAACCTGACCATCCAGACCCAGGGCGGCAGCAACGCGCCAGATTTCTACCTGCGCGGCATCGGCCTGTCCGATTACACCCAGAACAACACGCCATCGGTCATGACATATTTCGATGACGTGGCCTATCCCCTCGCCGCCCTGACCTCGGGCATGATGTTCGACCTCCAGGAAGTGAACGTCGATGCCGGGCCGGTCGGTTTCGCCCACGGCATGGCCGACACGGGCGGCGAGGTCCGCATCCGCACCAACGGCCCCAGCCGGGCGCTCCATTACGGTCTTTCCGAGGATATCGCCTCGTACAATCGCAGCAAGACCAACGTCTACCTCTCCGGCTCCCTCGCCGATACCGTGCAGTTCCGCATCGCCGGGCAGGCGCTGGAAGGCGGCGCGTTCCGCTTCAACCGCGCGACCGGGCAGAGCATCGGCAACGCCAACGCCGGCGGTTTCCGCGCGAAACTGGATTGGGAGCCCGATACCAAGACCGTCGTCCGCCTGGGCTTCGACTGGTCGCAGGACAATTCCGACGCAATGGCCGGCTTCGTCCGGCAGGACCTGACCGGCCAGTTCCCCCCCGATCGCAACATCTACGCCACCGGCTGGAAGCTCAATCCCCACTTCGCCGACCTCATCGGAATCCCGCGCAACGCCATCCCCTCGAACGACATCAATTCCTGGGCAACCAGCCTGCGCGTCGGCCGCGACCTCGGCTGGGCGACGCTGACATCGATCAGCTCCTACGCCGCCCAGGTGCGGCACCAGTATATCGATCGCGACGCGACCCCCGTCGCATCGGCCGACAGTTACCTGGCGGGCAATACCGGCGTGTTGTCGCAGGAAATCCGGCTCGACGGCTCCACGCTGCACAACCGGCTGGACTGGGTCGCCGGCCTCTATTACAGCCGCATCCGCAGTTGGGGAGAAAACTGGCTCGACGAAACCGGCATCCCGACCGTGGGCTACATCCAGGAAACGACGCATAGCGAGCCGCAGCAGAATTTCAGCCAGTTCGCGCAGGCCCGCTACACGCTCCTGCCGGGTCTCAAGCTCACCGCCGGCATCGAGCATCAGAGCGACGACCGGCAGTTCAACGACGTCGATATCATCATGCGCGGCATCAGCAGCCACCGATATCCGGATCATGGCGCCCTGACAAACCAGTTTTCGGGAAAGGTGGGCCTCCAGTACCAGGTCACCCCCCGCGTCATGATCTATGGCGATATCCGCCGGGGCGTGAAGCCCGGCGGCTTCACGGCCAACACAACGCTGGTGCCCAGCCAGCTCGATCCGTTCAAGCCGGAATGGCTGCTGGCCTACGAAGCGGGGTTCAAGACGGAACTGTTCGACCACCGCCTCCGGATCAACGGCGCCGCCTACTGGGACGAATATCACGACCAGCAGACGCTGGGCGTGCTTCTGATACCGCCCTACGGAATGGTCGGGGACTATATCAACGTCCCCCGGTCCACCATTTGGGGCACGGAACTGCAAATCCAGGCCAACCCCCTGCCCGGACTGACGCTGACCCAGAATCTCGGCTACGAGCGCGGGCAATATGACGATTACAGCACGCTCAACACCGGCGCGACGGGCGCGCATTACCTCATGACCCACCAATGGCAGGCCATCTATTCGAATTACGCCGGCGCCGACATGGGCATCCCGAAACTGACGCTCAGCGGGTCCGCCGCCTACAAGACGGGCCCCATCTTCAATTCCGTGACCCTGACGCCGGAAATCGATTATTCCTTCCGCAGCGCGCAGGCGCTCCAGCCTCGCGGCAGCGGGCCCTATCTGCTGCCGGCCTATTTCCTGCTCAACGCCAGCCTCACCGTCAAGCCGGTCCATGGCAGGTGGTCGGTCACGGCCTATGCCACCAATCTCGCCAATCGCGACTATATCGTCGCCGGAACGCTCGTGACGACCACGCTGATGGGCATTTCCGGGCAGCCGCGCTTCGTCGGCGGCAGGGTCGCCTACGATTTCTGAGCGGCGGCGCCCCGCGCGGACCGTCCGGCACCGGCGCCGGAACTCATTTTGGCGCCCGGTGAACAATCCACGCTGTGGGGCGTTAGTCCGGTAACGACCCATGGAGTTCTCACGATGCTCACCATTCTCGTGATTATTCTCATCCTGTTCGCCATCGGCGGCGGCGGCTACGGCTACCGCTCCGGCTGGTACGGCGGTCCAGGCGGTACCGGCTTCAACGGGCTGGGCCTGCTGCCCATCATCCTGATCATCATCGCGCTGTTCCTGCTCTTCCGCGGCCCGGGCGGGTTCTGACCGGCAGGCCGGGCCGGCCGGAAAACTTTCCCGTGCCTGCAACCCGGGCGCCCTGACGCCCGTTCAGCCAGCATTGGAAGTCCCGACGAAAGACCGGCCGAAAAACCGGCGCGCGCGGCGCCGCCACATCCCGCCCCCGCGACAACCCGATGGTGTTGTCCCCGATGATCGTATCCATAAGCCGCTTCCTCGCGCTGCATCCCCTGACGGGCTACGCCCTCGCCATCGCGGCCCTGCTGGCGGCGATGCTGGCCCTCTCCTCCGTCACCGGCGGCCGCCGGGTCGGCCCGGCGCGCGGCGCGTCGATGAACCTGCCGTTCGAATCCGGCATCCTCCCCGTGGGGTCGGCCCATCTGCGCCTGCCGGTGCAATATTACCTGGTCGCCGTCTTCTTCGTGATCTTCGATGCCGAGGCGGTCTTCCTGTTCTCCTGGGCCACGATCGTGCGCCAGGCGGGCTGGCGCGGCTACGGCGCGGTCCTCGTCTTCCTCGCCTTTCTCGGCATCGCGCTGGCCTATCTGTGGCGCGCCGGCGGCCTGGAATGGGGTCCGGCGCGACGCCCGGCCCGGGAAAGGACATAGACATGCGCTGGTCCCTGACATCCGCCACCCCCCCACGTCCCGACCGGCCCGACACGCCGACGGCGACCGAGGCCGTACGCCGCAACCTGGTCATGGGCCGCTTGCAGGATTTCGTGTCCTGGGGCCAGAAGAACTCGATCTGGCCGTTCAATTTCGGCCTGTCCTGCTGCTATGTCGAAATGGCGACGGCCTTCACCAGCAAATACGACATCGCCCGCTTCGGCTCCGAAGTCCTGCGCGCCACCCCGCGCGAGGCCGACCTGATCGTCATTTCCGGCACCGTGTTCGTGAAAATGGCCCCGATCATCAAGTATCTGTACGACCAGATGCTGGAGCCGCGCTGGGTGATCTCCATGGGGTCCTGCGCCAATTCGGGCGGCATGTACGATATCTACAGCGTGGTGCAGGGCGTGGATTCCTTCCTGCCGGTCGATGTCTACGTCCCCGGCTGCCCCCCGCGCCCCGACGCGCTGCTGGAGGGGCTGATGCTGCTGCAAAGCGCCATCGGCACCCAGCGGCGCCCCCTGAGCTGGATGGTCGGGCCGCAGGGCGTCGAACGCGTCGCCCCGCCCAGCATGCGCGACGCCAGGCGCGACGCGCGGCGCGCGGCGCGCGACCTCCGCTCTCCCGATACGCTCTGACCGGGGAGGCGACGATGATCGTGGCCACCCCATCCCGGCCGGCCGATCTGCGCGCGTCCCCGACCATGTTCGAACAGGTCGCGCACGGCCCCGCGCCGGCGATCCTGGCCATCGAGGCCACGCGCGACGCGGTCCCGACCGTCTGGATCGCCCGCCAGGACGTGCATGCCGTCCTCTCCCGGCTGAAACAGCCCGAAGCCGCCCTGCGCATGCTCTTCGACCTGACGGTGATCGACGAGCGCGAGCGCGAGCGCACCCATCGCGGCGACCAGCCCCCATCCGCCTTCACGCTGGTCTATCACCTGCTCTCGTTCGCCGACGCGGCCGACGAACTGCGCGTGAAGGTCCCGCTGCCCGAGGACAGGCCCCACGCCCCGACCATCACCGACCTGTGGCCGAACGCGAACTGGTACGAATGCGAGGCCTGGGACATGTTCGGCGTCGTGTTCGACGGCCACCCGTTCCAGCGCCGCATCCTCACGCCGCCCACCTGGACCGGCCACCCGCTGCGCAAGGACCATTACGCCCGCGCCACCGAAATGCCCCCCTACAGCCTGACCGAGGACCAGGAAAAGCGCGAGCAGGAAGCCCTGCGCTTCGATCCCGGCCAGTGGGGCATGCGCCGCCATTCGGCGAACACCGATTTCATGTTCCTCAATCTCGGCCCCAACCACCCCAGCGTCCACGGCGTGTTCCGCATCGTGCTGCAACTGGAGGGCGAGCGGATCGTCGACGCCGTGCCCGACATCGGCTTCCACCATCGCGGCGCCGAGAAGATGGGCGAGCGCCAGTCCTGGCACAGCTACATCCCCTATACCGACCGCATCGATTACCTGGGCGGGGTGATGAACAATTTCCCCTATGTCATGGCGGTGGAAACCCTTGCGGGCATCCGGGTGCCCCCCCGCGCGCAGATGATCCGCGTGATGTTGGCGGAATTTTTCCGCATCGCCAGCCACCTGGTGTTCTACGGCACCATGAGCCAGGACGTGGGCCAGCTTTCGCCCGTCTTCTACATGTTCACAGACCGCGAGCGGGTGTTCGAGATCATCGAGGCCATCTGCGGCTTTCGCATGCACCCGGCCTTCTTCCGCATCGGCGGCGTCGCGATGGACCTTCCGACCGGCTGGGACGGCCTGGTCCGCACCCTCCTCGACCATCTGCCGAAGCGCCTGGACGAATACGAGAAGATGGTGATGCGCAACGGTATTTTCCGCGCACGCACCAAGGGCGTTGGCGCCTACACGCTGCGCGAGGCCATCGAATGGGGCGTGACCGGCCCCGGCCTGCGCGCCTGCGGGCTGGACTGGGACTACCGGCGCCGCGCCCCCTATGCCTGCTACGACCAGCTCGCCTTCGACATTCCGACGGCGCAGAACGGCGATTGCTACGACCGCATCGTCGTGCATATCGCCGAAATCCGCCAGAGCCTGCGCATCATCCGCCAGTGCGTCGACAACATGCCGCCCGGCCCGATCAAGGCCGACCACCCCCTCACCACGCCGCCCCCCCGGGCGCGGACGATGCACGACATCGAAACCCTGATCCATCATTTCCTGGGCGTAAGCTGGGGCCCGGTCATCCCCCCCGGCGAGGCGCGCGGCTGCGTCGAGGCCACAAAGGGGCTCAACCAGTATCACCTGGTCAGCGACGGCGGCACCATGTCCTACCGCACGCGCATCCGCACCCCCTCCTTCCCCCATCTGCAGATGATCCCGCTGATCAGCCGCGGCGCCATGATCGCCGACCTGATCGCCATCATCGGCAGCATCGATTTCGTGATGGCCGATGTCGACCGCTGACCCCACCCTCCCCCCCGAACTGCGCGACCGGATCACCGGCCTCGCCCGGGCCGAGCATCGCCCCCGCGCGGCCGCGATCTCGGCGCTGACGCTGGTGCAGGACCAATTCGGCTGGGTCAGCGACCCCCATCTGGCCGAAACCGCGTCCCTGCTGGGTATGTCGCCGGCCGATCTCGACGGCATCGCCACCTATTTCAACCTGATCTTCCGCCGCCCGGTGGGCCGGCACGTCATCATGCTGTGCGACAGCGTCTCGTGCTGGATCATGGGCCGCGACGCCGTCTGCGCGCGGCTGCAAGCGCGGCTGGGCATCCGCCCGGGCGAGACCACGCCCGACGGCGCGGTCACGCTGCTGCCGATCGTCTGCCTGGGCCATTGCGACCACGCGCCGGCCATGCTGGTCGACCGGACCCTGCATGGCGACCTGGATGCCGAAACGGCGGAACGACTCGCCGACACCCTGCGGACGCCCGCGCCATGACCGCCTCCGAGCGCCCCCTGACCGCGATGATCGGCCTGCCCGACGGCCCGCCCGACTGCGCCGCCTACGGCCGCGCCGGCGGCTGGCAGGCGGTGCGCCGCGCCCTGCGCGACATGACGCCCGACGCGGTGATCGACCTGGTCACCGCCTCGAAACTGCGCGGTCGCGGCGGCGCCGGCTTCGGCACCGGCCAGAAATGGAGCTTCGTGCCCAAGGACCCCGCCGCCACCCGCCGCAAATACCTGATCGCCAACGCCGACGAGATGGAACCCGGCACCTTCAAGGACCGCCTGCTGCTGGAAGGCAATCCGCTGCAACTGATCGAAGGCATGATCGTCGCCGGCTACGCCATTCAGGCCGGCCACGGGGTGATCTTCCTGCGCGGCGAATATCACCTGGCGCTGGACCGCCTGAACCAGGCGATCGCGGAAGCCCATGAAGTCGGCTGGCTGGGCGACAACATCCTGGGCTCCGGCTTCGGGTTCGAAATCCACGTCCATGCCAGCGGCGGCCGCTATATCTGCGGCGAGGAAACCGCCCTGCTCACCGCGCTGGAAGGCCGCCGCGCGCAACCCCGCAGCAAGCCTCCCTTCCCGCAGGTCGGCGGCCTGTGGGGCGCCCCCAGCGTCGTCAACAATGTCGAGACGCTGTGCAACCTGCCGCATATCGTCACCAACGGCGCGGACTGGTTCCGCGCGCTCGGCATCGGCCCGGACAGCGGCACCAAGATCTACGGCGTCAGCGGCCGCGTGCGCCGCCCGGGCGCGTGGGAACTGCCGATGGGCACCCCCCTGCGCGAGATCGTCGAGCACCATGCCGGCGGCCTGCGCGACGGCTACCGGTTGCGCGCCCTGCTGCCCGGCGGCGCCTCCACCGCCTTCCTCGACGCCGGACAGATCGACGTGGCGATGGAGTACGGCGCGGTGGAAAAAGCCGGCAGCCGGCTCGGCACCGGGCTCGCCATCCTGCTGGACGACCGCACCTGCCCGGTCGGCATGCTGCATAATCTGGAACATTTCTTCGCGCAGGAATCCTGCGGCTGGTGTACCCCCTGCCGCGACGGCCTGCCCTGGGTCGAACGCCTGCTCCAGGCGATCGAGTCCGGCACCGGCCAACCCGACGACCTCGACCGCCTGCACGACCATGCCCGCCTGCTCGGCCCCATGGGCCGCACCTTCTGCGCCCACGCTCCCGGCGCCATGGCCCCGCTGGCCAGCGGGCTGAACCTGTTCCGCGAGGATTTCGAGGCCCATATCCGCCAGCGGCGCTGCCCGCTGCACGCAACCGCATAGAGGGGACCGGACGATGGCGACGATCCTGATCGACGGCCGCGCCTGCCCCGCCCGCACGGACGAGAACCTGCTGCAAGCCTGTCTCGAAGCCGGCGCCGACCTGCCCTATTTCTGCTGGCATCCCGAGCTCGGCTCGGTCGGCGCCTGCCGCCAGTGCGCCGTCAAGCAGTTCAGCGGCCCCGACGACAAGACCGGCCGCATCGTCATGGCCTGCATGACCCCGGTCACCGACGGCGCGATCCTCTCCATCGACGATCCGCTGGCCCGCGAATTCCGCGCCGGCGTCGTCGAATGGCTGATGATCAACCACCCGCATGACTGCCCGGTCTGCCCCGAGGGCGGCGAATGCCACCTCCAGGACATGACGGTCATGACCGGCCACGCCCGGCGCCGCTACCGCTTCGCCAAGCGCACCCATCGCAACCAGGATCTGGGTCCCTTCATCAATCACGAAATGAATCGCTGCATCGGCTGCTATCGCTGCGTGCGCTTCTACCGCGACTATGCCGGCGGCGAGGATCTCGCCGCCTTCGGCGCCCATGACGATCTCTATTTCGGCCGGTACGAGGACGGCGCGCTGGAAAATGCCTTCAGCGGCAACCTGGCGGAAATCTGCCCCACCGGCGTCTTCACCGACAAACCGTTCTCGGCGGTCTACAGCCGCAAATGGGACATGCGCGGCGCGCCCTCGGTCTGCGCGCACTGCGCGGTGGGCTGCAACACGATCGTCAACGCCCGCCAGGGTTCGGTGCGCCGGGTGCTCAACCGCTATCACGACGCGGTCAACCGCTATGTCCTGTGCGATCGCGGGCGCTTCGGCCACGGCTTCACCACCATGTCCACACGCCCGCGCGCGCCCACGATGCGACAGGACGGCCTCCCCGTTCCCGTCTCCATCGCCACCGCGCTGGACCGCTTCGCCGCCATGGCCGCCGACGGCCCGGTCGTGGGCATCGGCTCGACCCGCGCGTCGCTGGAAGCCAATTTCGCCCTGCGCGCCCTCGCCGGCCCCGCCCGGTTTTCAACCGGACTGGCCCAGCCCGAACACGACCTGACCCTGCTCGTCCCCGCCCTGCTGCGCGCGACCCCGGCCCGCAACCCCAGCCTGCACGACATGGAAGCCGCCGATGCGGTGCTGGTATTGGGCGAGGATGTCTGCGTCACCGCCCCCCGCCTCGGCCTGGCGCTGCGCCAGACGCTCCGCCGCGCGGCCTACCCCGCCGCCGACGCGGCCAAGGTGCCACGCTGGATGGACGCCGCCGTGCGCATGCTGGGCACCGACGCCCCGTCGCCGCTGCTGGTGCTGACCCCCGCCCCCACCGACCTCGACCCGATCGCGGCCACGACGCACCGCGCCGCCCCCGACGACCTCGCGCGCCTGGGCTTCGCCATCGCCCACCGCATCGACGGCACCGCCCCCGACGCGCCGGACCTGTCGGAGCCCGAAACCCGCCTGGCGGGCAGTATCGCCGCCACCCTGCGCGCCGCCCGCCGCCCGCTGGTCGTCACCGGCCTGCACCATGCCAGCGCCGCCCTGCTCCACGCCGCCGCCAACATCGCCGCCGCCCTGCATGCCGCCGGTACCGACCCGGCCCTGTCCCTGGTGGTGCCCGACGGCAACAGCATGGGCATGGCACTGATGGGCGGCCTCCCGCTCGACGCCGTCCGCGCCATGGCCCGCGAGGGAGAGATCGGCACACTGGTGGTGATGGAAAACGACCTCACCCGCCGGCTGGACGCCGCGGCGCTGGACGACCTCCTCTCCGCCGTGCCCCATCTGGTGGTCATCGACCACATCGCCACCCCGCTGGCCCACCGCGCCGACCTGCTGCTGCCCGCCACCGCCTTCGCCGAAAGCGGCGGCACCCTGGTCAATACCGAAGGCCGCGCCCAGCGCTTCCTGCCCGCCCTGGCGGCCGAACTCCCGCTTCAGGAAAGCTGGCGCTGGCTCCAGCAATGCGCGCAGGCCGCAGGCACCGCGAACGCGCCGGACTGGACGGACCTCGATCAGGTCATCGCCGCCATGGCGCGCGAGGTCCCCGCCCTGGCGGGCGCCGCCGACGCTGCCCCCAACGCCGACTACCGTCTGGACGGCCGCAGACTTCGCAGCGAGCCGTCGCGGATCAGCGGCCGCACCGCCGTGCGGGCCAATATCAGCGTCCACGACCGGCCCTTGCCGCAATCGCCCGACACGCCGTTCTCGCCCTCGATGGAGGGCGCCTACGCCACCGCCATGCCCGGCGCCCTGATCCCCTTCTATCAGGTTCCGGGCTGGAACTCCGTCCAGTCCCTCAATCGCTTCCAGCAGGAGATCGGCGGCCCGATGCGCGGCGGCGACGCCGGCACCCGCCTCCTCGACCACGACCGGCCTCACGACTGGCATCGCGACATCCCCGCTCCCTTCACCCCCGCCCCCGACGCGTTCCTGCTCCTCCCCGCTCCCCGCCTGTTCGGCACCGAGGAACTCAGCACCCTCTCGCCCCCGATCGCCGCGCGCGCGACACCGGCCACGCTGCGCCTCGGCACCCTGCCCCCGGGCCTGCAAGACGGCGACACGGTCCGCTTCACGCTGGCCGGCGAGCGCATCGCCCTGCCCATCCGGCACGACCCCACGCTCCCGCCCGGCATCGCGCTCTGCCCGCCCCACATGGCGGCGCGCGCCTTCGCCACCCCCGTCCGCATCCGACTGCACGGGAACGACACCCCATGACCGCCCCGCTGCCCGTCATCATCGGCGTGACGCTGGTCGTGCTGCTGGGTCTGGCGACGTTCCTCACCTGGTTCGAACGGCGGCTGCTGGGCTTGTGGCAGGACCGCTACGGCCCCAACCGCGTCGGCCCGGGCGGGCTCCTCCAGGCCGTGGCCGACGGCGTCAAGATCCTCTTCAAGCAGGACTGGATTCCCCCCTTCGCCGACCGGGCCGTGTTCGTGCTGGCCCCGGCGATCGGCATGATGACGGTGCTGCTGTCCTTCGGCGTCATCCCGGTCACCGCGCTGTGGAGCATCGCCGGCACGCTCGATGTCGGGTTGCTGTTCGTGCTGGCGATGATGGGCATGGGCGTCTACGGCGTGGTGCTGGCCGGCTGGGCCTCCAACAGCAAATACGCGCTGCTGGGCGGCATGCGCGCGGCAGCGCAGATGATCAGCTACGAGGTCTTCATGGGCCTGTCGGTGCTGGGCGTCGTGATGCAGGCGGGCTCGTTCAACATGCGCGACATCGTGCTGGCGCAGTCGGGCCTGTGGTTCGTGGTGCCGCAGGCGCTGGGCTGCGCGGTGTTCCTGCTGGCCGGCATCGCCGAGACCCACCGCCTGCCCTTCGACCTGCCGGAAGGCGAGAACGAGCTCGGCGCCGGCTTCCATACCGAATATTCGGGCATGAAGTTCGGTATGTTCTTCCTGGCCGAATATGCCGGCATCGTCCTGGTCTCGGCCCTGCTGGCCACGCTCTATCTGGGCGGCTGGCAGGGTCCGCTGCTGCCGCCCGCGCTGTGGTTCGCTCTCAAGACCGGCATGCTGGTCTGCCTGTTCATCCTGCTGCGCGCCGCCCTGCCCCGCCCGCGCTACGACCAGCTGATGGCCCTGGGCTGGAAAATCCTGCTGCCGCTGTCCCTGCTCAACATCGCCGCCACCGGCGCGATCCTGCTGCTGCGCACGCCGGGATAAAGGAAGGCCCATGCCATGTTCGGAACCCTGCGCACACTCTGGCTGACCTTCCTGCACATGGGCCACCGCCGCGAAACGGTGGGCTATCCGGAACACAAGCCCCCCCTGCCGCCACGCTATCGCGGCCGCATCATCCTCTCGCGCGACCCCGACGGCATGGAACGCTGCGTGGCGTGCAATCTGTGCGCCGTGGCCTGCCCGGTGGACTGCATCAGCCTGCAAAAGGCCGAGCAGGACGGCAGATGGTACCCCGAATATTTCCGCATCAATTTCTCCCGCTGCATCTTCTGCGGCCTGTGCGAGGAAGCGTGCCCCACCTACGCCATCCAGCTCACCCCCGATTTCGAGATGAGCGAATATCTGCGGTCGAACCTGGTCTACGAAAAGGAAGACCTGCTGATCAGCGGCCCGGGAAAATACCCCGACTACAGCTTCTTCAACGTCGCCGGCGTAAAAATCCCCGGCAAGGACAAGGGCGAAGCCGAACGCGAGGCCCCGCCCGTCGACCTCCATACCCTGCTGCCGTGATCGGGAAGAGTCGCCATGCCGGACCTGCCCTTTCTCCTGTTCTCGCTGGTCGCCGCCGCCGCCGCGATCATGGTGGTCACGCGCCCCATCGCGGTACATGCGCTGCTCTACCTGGTCGTGGTCCTGCTCGCGCTCGCGGGCCTGTTCTTCGCGCTGGGCGCGCCGTTCGCCGCGATGCTGGAAATCATCATCTATGCCGGCGCCGTCATGGTGCTGTTCGTGTTCGTGGTGATGATGCTCAATCTCGGCCGCCCCGACCGCGACCGCGAACGGCACTGGATGGCGCCGGCGGTCTGGATCGGCCCGTCCCTGCTGTCGGGCCTGCTGCTCGCCGCCCTCTGGCCGGCACTGCGCGCAGCGCCCCCGGCGGGTCCCGGCAGCCCGACCGTCATCGGACCGGAAGCCGTCGGGATCATGCTCTACGGCCCCTACGTGCTCAGTGTGGAACTCGCCTCCTTCCTGCTTCTCGCCGGCCTCATCAGCGCCTTTCACATCGGCCGCGACATCCGCGGCACCGGCACTGGCACTGGGACTGGCACTGGCACCGGGGATGCATGACATGAGCACCACCTCTCCCGCCCAGGCACTGCTGCTGGCGGCAGTGCTGTTCGCGACCGGCATGCTGGGCGTGCTGGCCCGGCGCAACCTGCTGCTGATGCTGATGTCCATCGAAATCATGCTCAACGCGGCGGCACTGGCCTTCATCGCGGCCGGCGCGCGCTGGCACGCGCCGCAGGGGCAGGTGATGTTCCTGATGATCCTCTCTCTCGCCGCCGCCGAGGCCGCGATCGGGCTCGCCATCATCCTGCGCCTGCATGCGGCCGGCCGCCCGACGCTGGACGCCGATACCGGCAACCGCCTGAAGGGATAGAGCCATGGACGCGCTGTTCCTGAAGCTGATCGTCGCCTTCCCCCTCCTGGCAGCCGCGATCCTGCTGCTCTCGGCCGGCCGCATGCCCGCGCGCGCGACCTGCGTGATCGGCACCGGGTCGGTCGGGCTCTCCGCCCTGATGGCGGCCCGTGTCGCCACACACGCGACTTCCCCCGCCAGCCTGCACGTGCCGCTCTGGTCCTGGATGCGCGTCGAAGGCTTCAGCACCCGCATCGCCTTCACGCTCGACCCGCTCTCGCTGGTCATGATGCTGGTGGTCACCTTCGTCGGGTTCCTGATCCTGCTCTACGCCTGCGGCTATATGCGCGACGACCCCGACATCGCGCGCTTCTTCGGCTACATGACCCTGTTCGTCGCCGCCATGCTGGTCCTCGTCTTCTCCTCGGACCTGCTCAGCCTGTATATCGGCTGGGAAGGTGTGGGCATCTGCTCCTATCTCCTGATCGGCTTCTGGCACATCGACAGTGCCAACGTCGCCGCCGCGCGCAAGGCCTTCATCGTCACCCGCATCGGCGACGCCGCGATGCTGTGCGGCCTGCTCCTGCTGGCAACGCGGGCCGGCACGCTGGAAATCGCCCCCCTCCTGGCCGCCCCGCCGGCCTCGGCGACGGCGGCGTTCCTGCTGCTGGGCGGCGCCGTCGCCAAATCGGCCCAGGCGCCGCTCCAGACCTGGCTCCCCGACGCCATGGCCGGCCCGACGCCCGTCTCGGCCCTGATCCACGCCGCGACCATGGTCACCGCCGGCGTCTACCTGATCGCCCGCCTGCACCCCCTGTTCGCCGCGGTCCCGGCGGCGATGGCCACGGTCGCCCTCATCGGGCTCGTCACCCTGCTGCTGGCCGCCGGCAGCGCGCTGGTCCAGACCGACATCAAGCGCATCCTCGCCTATTCGACCATGAGCCAGATCGGCTACATGTTCCTCGCCCTCGGCGCCGGGGCGTGGCAGGCGGCAATCTTCCACCTGGTCACCCACGCCGTCTTCAAGGCCCTGCTGTTCATGGCCGCCGGCGCGGTCATCCTGCGCGTCCACCACCGGCAGGATATCTACCAGATGGGCGGGCTGGCCCGCGCCATGCCGGGCGTATTCGCCGCCTTCCTGGCCGGCGCCGCGGCCCTGGCCGGCCTGCCGCTGCTGACCGCCGGCTTCTACAGCAAGGAAATGATCCTCCAGGGCGCATGGCATGCCAATCCCCTGCTCTGGGCGGGCGCCCTGCTCGGCGCCCTCGCCACGGCGGTCTATATCTTCCGCTGCATCTTCATCGTGTTTTTCGGCCCCCGGCACACCGACCCGACGGGCCGCACCGGCGCCACGATGGCCCTTCCGCTCCTCTGCCTCGGCATTCTCGCGCTGGTGGGCGGCTGGATCGACATGCCCGACGCCATCGCCCCGGTCCACCTGCTGTCGCGCCTGCTCTCCCCCCTGTTCGGCGCACCGACGGCCGAAGGCCCGTCCTGGCTGCTGTGGACAGGGTCGCTGGTCCCCCTCGCGGGCGTCGGCCTGGCCTGGCTGCTCTGGCGCCCCCGGATCCGGGCATTTACCCCGCCGGAAGACGCGGTCGCCCGCCTCGCCCGCACCGGCTGGGGCTTCGATACGCTCTATGACACGCTGGTCGTGCGCCCGTTCGTGGCGCTCGGCCGCCTGAACCAGACCGACATCTGCGACCGCCTGTCCGACGCCACGGCCGCGACCGCCCGAGCGGGCGGCCGGATGCTCGGCCGCATGCAAAGCGGCCAGGTCCGCCGCTATGCCGGCTGGATCGCGGCAGGCACGATCGCCGCCCTGTGCCTGGGAGCATGGCCATGATCGCACTCCCCGCCCTGGTCCTGCTGCCGGCAATCGGCGGCCTGGCCGCATGGCTGTCCGGCCAGGGCGACCGTCCCACGCACCTGCCTTGGTGGGTCGCCATCGCCACCATCATCCTGCAAACCGTGCTGCTGCTCGTCGTCACGCTCACGGCGGGGTTCGGCACCGGCCCGTGGCTCGGGCATTTTTCCATACCCTGGATTCCGGCGCTGGGCATCGCCGCGCGCATGGACATGGACGGGCTCAGCCTCGTGCTGCTGTGGCTGACCACCCTCCTGTCCTTTCCCTGCGTGATCCTGTCCGCCCGTGATATCGGCGAGCGTCCGGGCCTGTTCCTCCTGCTGGTCCTCACGACGATCGCCGGCGTCGACGGCGTCTTCCTGGCCACCGACCTGTTCCTGTTCTTCTTCTTCTGGGAGCTGATGCTGGTGCCGATGTACGTGCTGATCCTGCGCTGGGGGCACGAGGACCGGCGCCGCGCCGCCATCAAGTTCTTCCTGTTCACGCAGGGCAGCGGCCTGCTGATGCTGGTCGCGATCCTCGGCCTGGTCATCCTCCACTGGCGCTCCACCGGCACCCTGACCTTCGATTATTTCGCCCTGGCCGACACGGTCCTGACGCCCGCGACCGCCATGGCGCTGATGCTCGGCTTCTTCATCGCCTTCGCCGTCAAGCTGCCGGTGGTGCCGCTGCATGTATGGCTGCCCGATACCCACACCCAGGCTCCCACCGCCGGCAGCGTGCTGCTGGCCGGCATCCTGCTCAAGACCGGCGGCTACGGGCTGATCCGCTTCGTCGTGCTGCTGTTCCCCGATGCCGCAGCCCGCTTCACTCCCGTCGCGCTGGCGCTGGGCGTGGCCGGCATCCTCTACGGCGCCTGGCTGTCGCTGGCGCAGGACGACATGAAGCGCCTGATCGCCTACAGCAGCGTCAGCCATCTGGGCTTCGTCCTGCTCGGCGTGTTTTCCGGCTCTCCCATGGGCATGCGCGGCGCGGTGGTGCAGATGGTCGCGCATGGCCTCAGCACCGGCGCCCTGTTCGTCATCGCCGGATCGCTGCAAGACCGCCTGCACACGCGCGACATGCGGCGCATGGGCGGGTTGTGGCAGGCCCTGCCGCACCTGTCCTCCGTGGCCCTTTTCTTCGCCATCGCGTCGCTCGGACTGCCGGGCATGGGCAATTTCGTCGGCGAGTTCCTGGTCCTGCTCGCCACCTGGCGCATCAGCCCGCCCACGGCGATCCTCGGCGCCGCCGGCCTGGTCCTCTCGGCCGTCTACTCCCTGACCATGATCGGCCGCGCCTTCCTCGGCCCGCCCGCCACCGGCCCGGATCCCGACCACGCGGGGCCCGATTTCGGCGTCCGCCAGATGACGGTGCTGGGCCTCACCATGGCCCTGCTGCTGGTCCTGGGCACCTACCCCCAGCCGATCCTCGACCTGTCGCTGCCGGCCGGTCCCCACGCCACACAGCCGGAGGCGGGCCGCCCATGACCCCGCTCCCAGCCGGCCTTCCCCCCTGCCTGCCGATCCTCGGCGGCGGCATCGCGCTCCTGATGCTCTGCATCGCCTGGCGCCGGTCCGAGGCACGCGCCATCCTGGTCGCGCTGGCCACCCTGCTGCTCGCCTTCGCCAGCCTGTGGCGGCCAGCCCTCCCCTGGCCCGGCGGCCCGGCCGCGACGCTGCTGGTGCCCGACGGATGGTTCACCTACATCGCCGGCCTGATCCTGCTGTCCTCGGCCGCGACCGTCATCATGGCGTGGCGCGGCACCGGCACCCAAGCCGACGAATTTTACCTGCTGCTGCTGCTCGGCACGCTCGGCGCGCTGGTCATGGCCGGCAGCGCCGACATGGTCGCCCTCTTCCTGGGGCTGGAAACGCTCAGCCTGTCGCTGCTGGGCCTCATCGCCTGGCACCGCACCCAGCCCACGGCCGACGAGGCGGCCATCAAATACCTGGTCCTGTCCGGCCTCTCCTCGGCGATCCTGCTGTTCGGGCTGGCCCTCTCCTACGCCACCACCGGCAGCCTGCGCTTCGCCGCCCCCGTGCCGACCGGCCCGGACGGGCCGGCGATTCCGCTCGCGGCGACGGCGCTGATCCTGACCGGCCTGTTCTTCAAGCTCTCGGCCGTCCCGTTCCACACCTGGCTCCCCGACGTCATGGAGGGCGCGCCCACGCCGGTCGCCGCCTTCATCGCCGTCGTCTCCAAGATCGCCCTCTTCGCCGCCCTTGCGCGCTATTTCGCCGGGGCCGACCTGGCCCACCCCGGCACCGCGACCGCCGAACTCGCCATCGTCGCGGTGCTGAGCATGCTCGGCGGCAACCTGCTGGCACTGGGCCAGACCAATCTGAAGCGCCTGCTGGCCGGCTCCTCCATCGCCCATGTCGGCTACCTGCTGCTGGCGCTGCTCTCCCCGGGGCCATTCGGCCTCGCCAGCGCCGCCTTCTACCTGGCGGCCTACTCCATCGCGACAACCGGCGCCTTCGCCGCGATCCGGGGCGCCGATCTCTCCGATATCGCCGGGTGGCGCGGCATGTTCCGGCGGCGTCCGGCGCTGGCGCTCGCCATGGCCATCATGCTGGTCTCGCTGGCGGGCATCCCACCGGCCGTCGGATTTTTCGCCAAGACCTACATCGTCATCGCCGGCGTCTCGGCACAGCGGATCGTGCTCCTCGGCGCCCTGATCGCCGGCAGCATCATCGGGCTCTATTATTACCTCAACATCGTCCGCGCGATGATGGAATCCGCGCCGGAGGACCACCACCCGGCACGCACCCTCCCGGCCCACGCCGCCCTGATCGCCGCCCTGGCCATCGTCACCCTCGCGGCCGGCATCTTTCCCGAAACGCTGGTCCGGCAGACCCGCGCCCTGCTGCCGCCCGCACCCGCTCACGACATTCTGTACGGCGAACGAACATAGGCCCTGCCCCGGCCCTGTCTTTCGCCGGCTCCACCCCCATCTTACCGATATGAACCGGTCCGCGACGCACGACACATCACCAACCCCGGAAAAGGGAGAAGACGTCATGACCGCCACCGTTCTCCAGGCCCTGGAACACAAGGGCCGCCATCTCTTCACCGTGCGCGAAGACACGCCGATCCGCGAAATCGCCAACCTCATGACGCAGAACCGGATCGGCGCCGTCCCGGTGCTGGACGCACACGCCCATCTCGCCGGGCTGGTATCGGAACGCGCCCTCGTCTCGGCACTGGCCGGGCACGGCATGGACGTGGTCCACCTGTCGGCCCGCGACATCATGGCCCGCAACGTCCCCACGACGACGCTCGACGAAGACATCCTCAAGGTCGGCCGCAGGATGACCGATTTCCGCACCCGCCACCTTCCCATCATCGACAACGGCGCGCTCGTCGGCATCGTGAGCATCGGCGACATCGTGAAATTCCGCGTGGACGAGGCCGAACGCCTGGCCTCGGCGATGCAGGACTATGTCTGGCGCAGCGACCACGCCTCGGTCGGCCACTAACGCCCCCCGCGCGAAAACCGTTCCAGCCGATAAGGCGCGGGATCGACGATCGGCGCTTCTCCCATCAACAGGTCGGCGGCAAGCTCCCCCGCGGCCAGAGAGGTGCCGAACCCGTGTCCGGAAAAACCCGATGCCAGCGTCAGGCCCGGCACCTTCGCCACGGCCCCGATGGCGGGAAGCGAATCCGGCGTGATATCCATCGCCCCGGCCCAGCTCTGCACGATGCGCGCCGCGCGGAATTCCGGCCATGCCACGCCGAGATTGGTCATGGCCTCGCGGATGAGTACCCCATTCGCCGCCGGATCCCAGACGCGCACCCGCTCGAACGGCGAAATGTCGGTCTCCCGCCAATGGCGCGCCAGAGCGAGGTCCGCGACGAACTCCCGGCCAATGCCGATCCGCAGGTGGCCGCCCTGCTGCCGCAATGTCGGCAGGTAGCGCATGCCGATCCGCAGATGCTCCATCGTCAGGGGCGCGTCCAGCGCACCGCGCTGCGTGATGGTATAGCCGCCATCCATCCGCTTGCGGAACGAGAAATCGGGCGCCCCCACGGCAATCTCGCCCATCCCCTCCATCGGCGCGGTACGCAGGGCCGAGCATATCAACGGGAGCGTGGGCAGACCGACCCCCAGATTGCCCAGGAAGCGCCGCGACCATAAGCCGCCGGCAAGCAGAACCTGCTCGCAACGGATCACCCCGCGCTCCGTCACGACGCCCGTCGTCCGCCCCCCCTCCAGCACCAGCGTCCGGACGGCACACTGCTCGACGATGACGGCCCCTTTTTGCATCGCGGCACGGGCGATCGCACTGGCGGCGCGCGTCGGCTCGGCACGCCCGTCGGACGGGGTATGGATGCCCCCCGCCCACTGTCCCTGCCCGCGCGGAACCAGCTCATCGATCTGGGCGGCCGTCACAAGGCGCGACTCAAGCGACAGGTCCCGAACCGCGTCCAGCCAGCTCCGATGCATGTCCATCTCGGCCCGCGTGCGGGCCAGGTACAGGATCCCCGCCTGCCGATAGCCGACATCCTCGCCCACGCGCGCGGCAAGCCCGGCCCATAATGCGTCGGCGGCGCGCGCCAGCGGCACATCGGCGACAGACCGCCCCATCTTGCGGATCCAGCCAAGATTGCGCGACGATTGCTCGCCCGCGAGGCGCCCCTTCTCCAGCACGACGACCGGCACCCCCCTCTCCGCAAGCACGAGCGCGGCCGTCAGGCCGACGATACCGCCCCCAATCACGCAGACGACCGTCGCGGGCGGAAAATCGTCCGACGTACGGACAGGAGAGATGACAGGGGCCATGAACACGGTCCTACGCGGCGGGAAAAGGCACAGGCGACTGGAAGCGGCACGCGGTCAGACCGTCACGGTCTCGACCGTCATCGCCGAGGCGCCGCGCAAGGCGGTCACCTCGATCTCGACCTTGTAGATCGTGCCGCCCAGCGGCGGGCAGGTCACGGTGGCGGCGGGACGGATGCCGCGAAACGTCTCGCCCACCACCCCCATGACCACCGGTACGTCCTTCGGCTCCTGGACGAAGATGCGGGCGACCAAAACATCCGCCAGACCGGCGCCGACGGCCCGAAGGGCGCGCTGGATATTGGCGAAGACCTGCACCGTCTGCTCGCGAACCTCCTCCGGTATCTCCCCGGTCTCCGGATGGCGCCCGGCGGTATTGGACACGAAGATCCAGTCGCCGACGGCGACGGCACGCGAATAACATCCCATCGCCTCATACGGCGAACGGGTCGCGACTCTCGTTATCGTAGACATGGTTTTTTCCCTTATTGCGCTATCAGGCCAGAACCGGCCGGTCCCAGAGATTGAGCGTCACCCCGATCCCGTCGCGGACCGCGTTGCGATAGACGACCGTACCCCACGCCACGTCCTCGACCGGCATGCCGCCGACGGACAGGATGATGATCTCGTCGTCATCGCGCCGCCCGTCCGCGTCTCCGGCAACGATGCGGCCGATATCCTCGAGCGCGTCCTTCGCCATCCGCCCGTCGGCGATCATGTCCATGAACTTGCAGCCGATCATCGGCACGGTATTGTGGAGCGGATGCGGAATCTCCTCGTACCAGGCTTCATAAAGTCCGATATTATCCACAACTTTCCGCACATCCGGCCTTTCCAGCCCGGCATCGATGTCGCAGAGCGACGGCATGGCCAGAAAGGCGCCCGGCTTCAGCCATTCACGCCGGACGATAGGGTAGTTCCCCGCATCGCCCGCGACGCCGGAGGTGCAATAACTCACGATATCGCTGTCGCGCACCACATCCTCGTCGCGCTCGACGACGGCAATCTCGCGAAGCTGCGGATAGGCCTCCCGCGCCCAGGCGCAGAACGCCTCCAGGCTCGCCGGCCCCCGCCCCTTGATCCTGAGCGTATCGATCCCCGGCCGCGCCACGATGCAGGCGCTCAGCACGGTGCGCGCCATCACCCCCGGGCCGAGAATGCCGATGCTCCGCGCGTCGGCCCGCGCCAGATGGCGCGCCCCCACACCCGGAATCGCCCCGGTGCGATAGGCGGAGAGAAGATTGCCCGACATCAGGGCCAGCGGCGCGCCCGTATCCGTGTCGTTGAGCATGAACATCAGGATGGAACGCGGAAGGTCCTTTTCCCGATTGGCGATATTCGATCCGTACCATTTCATGCCGGTCGTGCCGAACCGCCCACCCAGATAGGCCGGCATCGCCATGAACCGCCGGTCCGGCGTCGGCCTGGGCATGGCGGGAAAGGGAGAATCCGCGGGAAAACTCACCATGGCGCCGTGAGAATCGCTGTTGGGCCCGGCCATCCGATAATCGCCGGCATGGAGCAGGGCGAACATCTCCTCCATGGTATCGACGCAGCCCGCCATGTCGGCCACCCCCGCGCGCAGCATGTCCTGTTCGGAGAGATAGAGAAAATCGATGCGAGGCAACCCCTGTTCCCCCGTAGCCCCCGACAGGAAAACGGCCCCCTGGTCCTTCGTCGTCATGAAACGCAATCTTTCTTTCATTGACAGGCCACCCGACTCAGAAACGGGCGGACACCGTGCCGAAGACCTGCCTGGGCGCACCGACGAACACGGTCGCCAGGTCGCCCGCCATCGGAAAGCCGGCAACGCCCATGCCGCCGATATAGGTCGTGTCGAACAGGTTATAGATATTGAGGCTCGCCTTCAGGTTACGCAGCACGCCGACCGCGCCGAAATCGTAGGACGCGCCGAGATTGGCCAGCCAATAAGACGGCACATGCACGTCGTTCACATAGGACAAGGGGCGGCGGGACATATAGTTTACATTGAAATTCAGCGTGACGTTTCCAAATGCATAGCCGACGCCGGCCTTGTACATATATTTCGGATAGGC
Source organism: Gluconacetobacter sacchari (assembly GCF_014174255.1). GTDB lineage: Bacteria > Pseudomonadota > Alphaproteobacteria > Acetobacterales > Acetobacteraceae > Gluconacetobacter > Gluconacetobacter sacchari. Next base: position 79,734 of record NZ_JABEQJ010000011.1, on the reverse strand, counting down.
AACCTGGTGCTTCCCGCTCAAATCGTAATATTCCCCGCCATACATCGTACCGCCCTGATAGCGCGCGTCGGCGTAACTCAGCATGTTGTCGATCGACAGCCCACGGATCGGGCGGATCGTCAGCGCCGCATCCGCCCCATCGGTGGTCTCCGACCCGACATCGGAATAGGAATTGACAAGCTGGTAGACCGGCCCGGTCGTGACGGTCAGCGCGCGATTATCGTAACGAATATGATAGTAATCGACATTGGCCGATACGAAATCGGAGGAATAACGATAGCCGGCGACATATGTCCAGGTCCGTTCCGGGCGCAGGTCCCGCCTGCCCTGCGCGAATGCCTGCTGGTCGGAATCCCCCCACAGGCCCGACGGATTGCTGCCCCAGATACTGTACGGATAGGTTTTCATATTCTCCGCGATATCGACATAGACTTCATGATTCAGCGCGGGGTGCCAGCTCAGCGAGACATGCGGCAGAAAGCCATTCGACGCGGTCAGCGATCCCGAGGGCAGCGCGTCCGTACCGCTATAGTTCACATTGTTATAGGACGCGCCGCCATGCGTCGTCTGCGTCAGGGAACGGAACCCGGCAAGAAGCCGCAGATCGTCCCTGATCTGCCATTCGTCCTGAAGATAGAACTGAAACAGGTTGGTGCTGAACGCACTCGCCCATGCGGTCGCATAGGCACCGACAAACGGCCCGGTCGCCGAGCGCACCGGCCCTTCGCCCGGATAAGGCTGGCCGAACAGCCGCTCCGGCATGAACGAACTCTCGTTCTCGAACCAGAATCCGCTCTGGACGGTGTGACGCCCCAGGGAATAATGAAAGCTCTGGATCCCGCCGATGCGCCGTGTATTCATCATGATGACGGCCTGCGACAGGCTGGCCCCGTTGGGCGAGGGAATGGTGGCCGACGCCTCGGAATCGCCGCTCCCCACATGCGCGTACAGCAGCGTCGTCGACGTCAGCCGCGACGTCAGTTCTTCGCTGAGCCTGAGATAGGACAGATAATTCCTCTGGATCGTCGCCGCGTCGTAATAGGTCGCGAACGCTTCGTCCGCCGGGTTGCCCAGCGCCTGGACCGCCGGCGTATAGATCCCGTTCGCGGCGTTATAGGCTTCCAGATAATTCGGGGTCAGATAGGTCCAGTCCTTGCCCAGCCTGTTCACCATGTTCAGGCTCATGTTCAGGTAATTGTCCTGGTTGTCGTTCGACCAGCCGAAAAATCCGCTCAGCATGCCATGCCGCCCCACCGGCTGGAGCAGCTTCATGTTGGCCTGCTGCTCCGTCTGATGCCCGTACCCCTTCCACAGCCTGTTGTCGGTCCGGGCATAGGCAACATAGAACCGGGTTCCCGACGCATTGAGCACACCGCTGTCGAACCGGCCGAACGTCCGGAAATTGGCGTTGCTGCCGAATGTCTGGGAAATCCGTCCCCCCATCCTGTCCTCCGGGTCGGAGGTCGTGAACCGGATCGCCCCGCCCAGGTTTTCCGCGCCCGGCACATCGAGCGCCCCCGCGCCCTGCGACGCACCGACGGTCGCGATATTGTCCTGGATCACCGCCTGGTTGATATCGAGCCCATTGCCGGAGAAGAAATACTGGTCGCCCAGCGGCACGCCATCCACCGCGAAGGCAAGCTGGTTCTGGCTGAACCCGCGCATATAGGTGGTGTTGGCCAGGCTATCCACGCCATAAGGATCGTCGGAGCCGAACGAGACCCCCGGCGTGGTCATGGAAAGCGCCTGGAGCGGGCTGGCGCCCGGCACGAGCCGATCGAGCGTGGCGCGGGTCAGCACCTGCTCCGCCGGCCCGCGCGCAAGCCTGCGGGTGCTGACGGTCAGGCTCTCCGCGGTTCCGCGCACGGTCGCCCCATGCTCATGACGCACCGCCCCGACCGGATGCGCCGGCTTCGCGGCATGCCGCGCCACGGTCTCCGCCCGCGCGCAGGACATGGCCAGCAGGCCGGCACCAAGAAGCAGCAGCGACGGCCCCGCCACGAGCCGCCGCGCAGGGCCGGAAGCGGAACGTCGTGTCGTACAAGGCTGCGGCAAAGACACCATCACAGGCCTCCTTTCTCGTCATTGTTCAGAGGTGGCGTTCATTACGGATATGCGCGGCGGCCGCGCGGTCAGGCGGTGATGCGACGCGGCGCGGCCAGAAAGGTCAGAATGCCGGTCAGTCCGATCGCCGCCAGCGGCCAGCACGAAAGAAGCAGCGAGTTTCGATAGACGATCTGCGGATTCATCACGATAAAACCGAACTCGATCAGAAGCCCCGCGAGAACGAGCGCCGCCCATGGCATCATGGCCCGGGAAATCATGGCTTTTCCGCGCAGCCCGACACCGGCGACAAAGGACAGACAGACGAAGATCTGGGTCACCACGATCCCGAAAATGGCGATCTCGGAACAGACGGGAAACACCATGCGGTACGGGTCGAACCCCAGAAAAAGGCACAGCATCAGGCCCGCGACCAGCATGGCGGTCTGGATATGGCAGGCACGCCCACGTTCGGCCTGCATGGGCACGCGACGCGGAAACAGAAACGACGAAAGATATTCGTCGACATTCCGGCTGAGTGAGAGAATGCAGGCAAACAGGCTGACGATCAGCAGGATGCGGATGCCCCAGTTCCACCATTGCCCCAACAGCAGGCCGATCGCGTCGAAATAGAGCAGTTCCTGCCGCCGCGACGCCTGCACGGCGATGTCGGAGGGAAAATAATAGGCTTCGATGCAATATGAGGACAGGACATACACGCCCGTCATGAACAGGACGGACAGATAGGTCGCAATCCTCTCGCTGCGCGCCGCCTGCGGCGACTCATCCTTGAACATCGAAATGGCTTCGAGCCCGACGAACGACCCCACGATAAAGGCCAGCGTGGCCCCGGTCCGGTCATGCATCAACCCGGTGCCGGAAAAGCTCCGGCGCAGGCTCCCCGAGATATCCGCGTGGAAAAGAAGAAAACAATTGACGACGACGAGAACCGACAGCTCGACGCCAATGACGATGCCCAGGATCAGCGTCGACGTCCTGGCGGGCCGCCGGGCAAGCGGGTTGGCGATCGCGAGCGCCAGCATGCTCCATATCCAGGGCGAGACCCCAGCACCCGCCGCGCCGAGCACATCGCGAAAGAAGACGCCGAACAGCGCCGCCACGCCAAGCTGGATGAAGAGGTACGACACAAGGGAAACCGCGGCCATGGCGAAGGAAACCCGCCACCCCATGCCCCGCGCGATATAGGTGTGATAAGCCCCCGATGCCGGCATGTTCCGCGCGGCGGACAGCAGCAGCATATAGAAGGCAAGATACAGCAACCCGCTGAGCAGGAACATTTCCGGCACGATCGATGTCATGCCGGACGAGAAGGCGGCCGGCACGGCGCCGAACACGGTCGTCAGGGGTGCCGCCGCCGAAATCACGAACAGGCTGATTGTCAGCGCACCGGGCCGACCGTTCAGAGGCTTGCCACCCACTCGCCGTTCCTCCACCAAAGCACACGTTAGCGTGTCGCAACGTTACGGTGCCGGAGCCGCCGGGCCGTATTGCATAATGCGCCAAAAAGGTGACATTATGCGCCATCCTTCATCACGGGGCCGAAACCAGTGCGGGAACAGCAGCCGACCCTGCCGAGCTATCCCTTCCTGCGCGCCTCCACGCTCCGTCCGATCGTCCAGCACCTGGTGCGGCGCGGCTTCGATACGAAGGACTCTTTTAAAAAATACGGCATCAACATGGAGGATCTGAGGAATCCCTACAGCTTCGTCTCGCTGAATGCCTATGTCCGCCTGTTCGAATTCGCGGCATCCCGCCTCAACAGCCCGACACTGGGCGCGGATATCGGCAACGGGTTCAGGCCGTCCGATCTCGGGCCAAGGGGCGTCCTGTTCTCGCTATCCGGCAGTCTCCGCCGGGCGATCCAGAGAATTACCGAAGACGGCGACACGTTTCAGAGTCACAGCGCATTATATTTCGATTCAGATCCGGAAATGTCGACGCTGCATTATGCGATCAGGGACCGAAGACTCTGGCCGCGACGCCAGGATGCCGAATATTCCCTGGCCAGCCTCTGTCAGATGATCCGGGTATATTTTCACCCGGACTGGCGGCCGGTCGAAATTCGCTTCGAGCATGACGATAGCGGCCAGGCGCGCAGGCTGGAACATCTGTTCCGCAGCCCGGTCGTCTTCAACGCCCCGGGAAACGCGATCGTGTTTGAAAACACCAGGCTCGACGAGATCGTCAGGGAAGAAGATGGCGGCCTGATCAATATTCTCGAACGGCACATAGCCGATATTTCCGGGAATATCGTCCACGACGAGATCATGGCGAGCGTTCGCGCCCTGATCGAGAATCACATAGGGCGGGAGAAGATAACGGTCTCATTCATCGCCGGAGCCCTCGGCATCTCGTCGCGGACCCTCCAGCGGCGCCTGCGGGAGAAAAACGTCACGCTCAGGCAGTGCCTCGACGAATTCCGGCGGGAAGCAGCAGCCAGGCGCGTCGAAAGCGGCGGCGAGCATCTTTCCAATATCGGGTTTTCCCTCGGCTATTCCGAGGCCACGGCCTTCTGGCGCGCCCGCCGCCGGTGGGAGAGAAACCGGCAGGATGGATGAACGCGGATCGATCGGCCCCGCCATCCTCCTGCCGACCTGTCAGAACGAGACGCCGCCCTGGATATACCACTGGCGGCCGCGATCGAAGGATTTCTGGTAGTTGCCGAAACTGCCGGAATAGCTTCCCCACGCCATGAACTTCTCGTTCGTGGCGTTATCCAGGCCCACCATGAAGTTATAGCGCTCGCTCTTGCTGAGCCATCGGGCGCTCAGATTGAGCGTGATGAATTTCTTCTGGATCAGCGTGTCATACATGATCGCATTCAGGTTGGCATTGTATCGCGAGCGATAGGCCGCGTCCGCGCGCGGCGTCAGCGAGCCGTACTCGCCAAGGTCGAAGCGCTTGGACAGGCCCAGATTCCCCGTCCACTTCGACACCAGCACGAACATGGTATTGAGATTGAGTCCCTGCACGCTCGATGTCAGCTTGGTGTAATGGGCATCGGTCATGCCCACCGACCCCAGCACGGTCCACCCGTCGCCCAGCGCATATTGCGATTCCAGCTCAAAGCCCGAGATCTGCGCCTTGCCGGCATTGGTGTAATATGGGCCGATATTGGTGGCATCGGCGACCAGCAACTGCACATCGTCGTAGAAGGTGAAGAACCCGGCCGCGCTGACACGCAGCCTGTGATTCAGCCCGTAGAATTTCAGGCCACCCTCGAAGGAATTGACGCTTTCCGGACGGAATGACGGTGCCGCCGGAGCGATATTGGCAAGCCGCTGGGTAAAGCCCCCGCCCTTGAAGCCCTGCGAGAAAGTCGAATAGGCCATCAGCTCCGGCGTGACCTGGTAGGACAGGTTCACCATCGGCGTCCAGCGCGCGTTGTTGTTGTGATAGCGCTCATGGGGCACCAGGCGCGTCCCATAAGGCTCGTAGAAGATCGGCGCCCCGATGGTATCCTTGTAATACTGGTTCGGAAGAAAGCTCTTATTGTCCTCCGTATAGCGCACGCCGGCGGTAATGTTGAATTTCTTCGTCACGGAATAGGTCGCCTGGGCATAGGCCGCATAGCTCCTGTCCGTAAACGACCCGCCACTCAGCAGGCTCATGATATAGAACTGGGTGGGGTTGATATCGTACCCCGACTGGTCGAAATAATATACGCCCGCCGAATAGTGCAGACGATTGGCGAACGCGCGACCGTTCGCCTGCACTTCCTCCGAAAACTGCTTCTCCTGGTAATGGTCATAGACGTAATTGATGCCGATGGGCGATCCGTCCCGATCCTGCGCGAACTTGCCCAGGCTCTTTCTGTATGACGTGATCGATTTCAGCTCCAGATAGTGGGAGAACTCGTAATCGATGGTGGCGGAACTCGACCAGCCGACAAGGTTCGAGAAGTCGGGGTTGGACCCGTAATTGGTATTCCTGCTGAAATAGCGCGAATTATAGCAGTTCGGCCCGCCACAGTTCGTCAGGCTGCCGCCGGCCAGCGTATTGGCCAGAGAAATCATGCCGTGGGTCGAGTCCGGATTGATGCCGGTGGTCACGAAGGGCGCGCCGTTGCTCCGGTCGCGGTTCCAGTCGCCGCGCAGGGTGATGTTGAGCTTTTCAATCGGGTTCCAGCGCAGCGCACCCTTGAAGACGCGGCTATCCTGGCTGCCCAGCTCCCGCTGGTCTTTCTGATACGGCGCATGCACATATCCGTCCTGCATGAAACTGCCGATGGAGAAATTGGCGAACAGATGCTGCGAAAGCGGAACATTGAAGAAGGCGCGGGCATTGATCCGGTTCGCCGTTCCATATTTCACGTCGGCTCGCGCCGCGAGGACACTATCGGGGGTCAGAGACGTCACCGAAACGGCGCCGCCGATCGTATTGCGTCCGAACAGGGTCCCCTGCGGGCCGCGCAGCACCGAAACGCTGCCGATATCGACCATGTTCAGCACCGACCCCACGGGGCTGCCCACATACACGCCGTCGACATACATGGCCACGCCGGGATCGACCCCGAACGAGAAATCCGTCTGGCCGATCCCCCGGATAAAGACGGCCGCGGCATTCGCCACACCGGAATTCGAGGCGACATTGCCAAAGGTGATGTTGGGTGACAGATCCTGTATCTTCGCGATCGACGTGATGCCGCGCTCGGTAAACTGTGCCCCCGTGACGGTGGTCATGGAAATCGGCGTCCGCTCGATCCGCTCGTTGCGCCGTCGCGCCGTCACCATCACATCCTCCAGGCGCGGCGCCTGGGGCTGCTGGCTCGCCGTGGCGCGCGCGGAACCAGCCGAAGCCGTCTTTTTCGCGGCGCCCCCGGCGGCACTCTTCGTACGCGGGCTCTGCGCGGCGGCGGCGTTCAGGACCAGCGCCATGGTCAGGGCGGAACAACCGCTCAAAAGCAACCCGCTTCCAATCCCGCGCTTTGTACGGGCCGCGCGCCAACCCGCCCGGGCCTTGCATATGCCTGGTCGCATATCCCTATTTCTCCCTTTTTCCATCCGCATATCGGAACGTTGTCAAAACGCAACAGGAAGCAGGCGACCCACCCGGTCGCGCTCCCGTAGAAAGGGCGCGCATCCCGGATCACCCGATATCAAAAGCCTCCGACGGAATTATTATGTGATTCTTCCAACGAAATGTCTACTATTATTGTTTCGTTTTCATATTAAATCCAACCAGGTCCGGCCCGCCGGGCGGCTATTTCGCCCGCTCGATCAGAAAGTGTCTGATATCCTCGACATCGTTCGGGCTCAGAACCTTATCGAAGGCCACCATGCCGTAATTGCCCAGCGCACCCCGTCCGACGACGTTGTAGAATCCATCCCTGGTTTCCAGCGCGCCGGACCAACGCAGGTCGGGCAACACGCCCGCTGCGATCGCATTGTCGCCATGACAGGCCATGCAATAATCCTGATAGCGCGCATAGCCGCGCGTCGCCCGCTCCGCATCGAAGGGCAGCACCGTACGAATCGGCTGCTGTCCCTGCCGGCTTTCCACCGGCAGCCTGTCCGTGCCATCCAGCGCAAAGACCAACAGCCGCGCGTGGTTGATGCTATGGTTGCGGATGCGGGCCAGCGCCCCGCCCATCAGCGGAAAGACCCCGCCCCATCCCGCCATCACCGCGACATATTGCCGGCCTCTCACCTCATAGCTGACCGGGGGCGCCACGATGCCGGTATGGGCGTCGAACGTATAGAGCGTCTTTCCGTCGCGCGCGTCATAGGCTTCGAAACGGCCGGTCGCCGTGCCCTGAAAGACGATATCCCCCGCCGTTGCCAGGACCCCGCCATTCCACGGCGCATCGTGGGGCACGCGGAACGCCGCCTTGCCCGCCACAGGGTCCCAGGCCAGCAGCCAGCCCTGCACCGTCTTCGAAACCTCGGCGAGCACCCGCGGATCGTCCGGCAGCCCGGCCATGTCGATCCCCAGATTCACCCCCATGCCGTGCAGCCGGAAATTCGCATTCGCCTTGAACGGCTCGGGCAATTGCTGCGCCGGGATATAGACGTACCCGGTTCTCGGACTGTACGACATGGGCGCCCAGTTATGCCCCCCCAGCGAACCGGGAATGCCCATCCATGTCTTCCCGGTCAGCGACCACATGGCGTCGGGCACGATATCCGGGCGCCCCGTCACCGGGTCGATGCTCCTGGCCCAGTTCTGGAACGTATAGGGAATAGCGGAGATAAAGGCGCCGGTACGGGCATCCAGCATGTAGAAGAAGCCGTTCTTCGGCGCCTGGACAAGCACGTGCCGCATCTGCCCCTTCAACGGCAGGTCCAGGATCATCATCGGCTGGCTCGCCGTGAAATCCCACTGGTCTTTCGGCGTTTCCTGGAAATGCCACACATACTCGCCCGTTTCCGGACGGATCGCGACGATGCTGGCCAGAAAGAGATTGTCCCCGGTCCCGTCGGAGCGGAATTTGTAATTCCACGGCGCGCCGTTGCCGACACCGAGATAGACCAGGTCCGTCACGGGATCATAGACGATGGAGTCCCAGACGGTCCCCCCGCCGCCGGAATGGACCCACCCGCCATCCGGGCTCCATGTCGGATACGCCGCCTTCGCCAGAATCGCGTCCGAGACCGCATGGTCCGGCTTGTTGCCCGGGGCGGGAACGGTGAAGAAGCGCCATTTCAACGCTCCGGTCTCGGCATCGAATCCCGAAACGAACCCCCGCGCGCCAAACTCCGCGCCGCCATTGCCGATCATCACCACGCCCTTGGCGATCCGCGGCGCGCCATCGACGGTGTAGGAACGGATATCGCCAAGCGCCGCATCGGCGGGAATGGTATCGACGCTCCAGACCACATGCCCGGTCCGGGCATCCAGGGCGATCAGCCGTCCGTCGAACGTGCCGAAATAAAGCCGGCCTTTCCAATAGGCCGCGCCACGATTGACGGTGTCGCAGCAGCCCTTGCTGGCAACCGTCCCCGGCACGCCCGGATCGTAGCGCCACAGCACCGCGCCGGTCGCCGCGTCCAGCGCCTCGACCCGGCTCCAATTGGTCGTGACATACATCACGCCGTCGATGACAAGCGGCGTCGCCTCCTCCCCGCGCACCGAGGGCAGGTCCTGATGCCACGCCAGGCCCAGGCGGCCGACGGTGCCGGTATTGATCGCATCCAGCGGACTGTATCGCTGCTCCGATGCCGTGCGGCCATATTGCGGCCAGTCGCCACCGGGCGTCGAGTTCACCGCCCGCGACGCGGCGGCCGGCATTGGTGTCGGCACGGGGGCCGAATCGGCGGCGGCCGGGCGCACCGGCGCCACCGCGACCAGACACGCCGCGCAGAAGGTCCGGAAAAAGGGCACGCTGCGCATCGTACCGTATCCCCTCAATGACGGATGCAGATGGTCTTGGTCTCGGTGAACGCATCGAGCCAGCCGGTGCCGAAATCCCGGCCGATTCCGGAATCCTTAACGCCGCCGAAAGGCATGTTCGGATCGATCATCACATGGCTGTTCACCCAGACCGTTCCGGCCCGCATCAGCGGGGGCAGGTCCATCGCGGCAGCCAGGCCGCGCGTCCAGACGCTGGCGGCCAGCCCGAACGGCGTGTCGTTCGCGCGCGCCAGCGCCTCGGCCGCGTCCGCGACCCGTGTCAGCGTCATGACCGGCCCGAAGACCTCCTCCCGGGCCAGCGGAATCGTCTCGTCGGGGTTCAGAACCAGCGCGGGGCGCACGTAGAAACCGGCGCCATCCGGCACCTCCCGCCCCACGGCGATCTCAGCCCCCAATTCGGCCGCCCCGTCGATGAAGGCCCGCACCTTCTTCTGCTGCGTGGCGGAAACCAGCGGATTGATCTGCGCCGTCTCGTCCATGCCCGGCCCGATACGCATCCCGGCGACGACGTCCCGCAACCCCTCGGCCACCCGCTCGAACAGCGGCGCCTCGATATACACGCGCGAACATGCCGCGCAGACCTGTCCCTGGTTCAGAAACCCCGCGAGCGTCAGCCCCGCGACCACCCGCTCCGGGTCCGCATCGGCCAGGACGATGGCGGGGTTCTTGCCGCCCAGTTCCAGCGAAACGCGCGCCAGCCGGTCCGCGCAGGCCCGCGCGATCCGCTTGCCGACGGGCGTCGAGCCGGTAAAGCTGACTTTCGCGACATCCGGATGCCGCACCAGCGCATCGCCCGCGACGGCGCCCAGGCCGGTCACGACGTTGAACACGCCATCGGGCACACCAGCCTCGCTGGCCAGTTCCGCCAGTTTCAACAGGGTCAGGGGCGTGACTTCCGACGGCTTGGCAACGACCGAGCAACCCGCCGCCAGGGCCGGCAGCACCTTCCACACGCCGATCGCCAGCGGAAAGTTCCACGGTACGATGCCCGCGACGACGCCGATCGCCTCCTTGCGCGTATAGGTCGTATAGCGCGCGTCCGGCGGCAGCGGAATGGACACATCCAGGCTCTGGCCGGTGATTTTCGTCGCCAGCCCGGCCACATACCGTATCCAGCTCTGCGCGCCGCCGGCTTCGACGATCCGCGACAGCAGAATGGATTTCCCCTGTTCCAGCGTTTCAAGCTGGGCAAGGATTTCCGCATCCCGCTCGACCAGATCGGCAAGCCGGAGCAGGATCCGCTCGCGCTCGGCCGGCCGCATCAACCGCCACGCACCCGCATCGAACGCCGCCTTCGCGGACGCGACCGCCCGGTCGACATCCGCCGCCGTCGCATCGGCGATGGAGGAAACCGGCGCGCCCGTCGCCGGATCGAAAACGGAAATCCGCTCCCCTCCCAGCGACGGAACCCAGCGGCCATTCACGAACAACCCATGCTCGCGGGAAAGGAAATCAAGGACCTGCGGAAGACATTGAACCGTCGTCATAAGGACTCTTCCATTCTGCGCGGCCCGGCCGAGGCCGCGCCCGGCTGTATACGATGCTGTCAGGAGCCGACGAATGGATGCTATGCCGTAATTATTGACATTTCAAGTGATTTGAGCCGCGTTTGCCCCGGGTCGCGCCCATGTCATTCCCCGCGCGACAGGGCGCGCCAGCGCGCCAGATAGAACGGCGCCGTCCCCGCGATCATCGCCGCGCCGGCCGTACTGGCGACGATCGCCACGATCGGCAGCGCGTAGCGTATGCCGTCCGACGCCGTGAAAACCCGGTCATCCAGCAAGCCGATCAGCATCGACCCGGCCGACAGTCCGATCAGCGCATTGCACAGCAGCATGATCGCCGAAATCTGCGCCCGCATCGAACGCGGCGCGACTGTCTGGATGACGAAGGCCGAAGGCGCCATCGGAAAGGACGCGCAGAAGAACGTCAGCGCGAAGAACACCAGCCCGGCGGTCCCGACGCCGCACAGCCCGCTCAGCAGAAACAGCAGCGCCGCGCCCGCCATCCCCCCGGCCCCGACGATCACCGGCGCACGGACAATCCCGCGCGTGGTCAGGGCGTCGATCAGCCGCCCGCTGGTCCAGATCCCCCCGCAGCCGCAGACGATGGCCACACCGCCCATGAAGCCGCCCACGACGCCATGCGGCATCCCCATGACCCGCATCAGATAGGCCGGCGACCACGCCATCAGCGAGAACAGCATGACCGCGCTGCACGAATAGCCAAGGAAATGCAGCGGAAACAGCCATTTCTGCCCCCGAATGAACGTCCAGGTCTGCAACAGCCCCGCCCGCGCCTCGCGCGCGCCGCGCGCCGCCGGCTCGTGGACGAAACAGGCGATGACCGCCGCCAGCACCAGCCCCGGCGCCCCGACGATGACGAAGCAGAGCTTCCACGGCACCAGGCCGCCCGGCAGGCTTCCCGGCCGGAGCAGCGCCATCAGCGCCCCGCCGGACAGATAGGCCAGCCCCGCCCCGACGAACGACCCGGCGGAAAACAGGGCGATGATCCGCCCCAGCCGCGCCGCCGGCACGATATCGGCCAGAAAGGAATAGACGGCCGGCACCAGCGCCGCCTCGCCGATCCCCACCCCCATCCGGCAGAAGAACAGCCCCCAGAACCCGCCGGAAAGCCCGCAGCCGATGGTGGACAGGCTCCACAGCGCCAGGCCGCCGACAATGATCGGCGGCCGGGCAAACCGGTCGGCCAGCATCGAGATCGGCAGGCCGAGCACCGAATACAGCACCGCGAACGCAAAGCCGTTCAGAACGGCGAACTGAAAATCGTCCAGATGCAGGTCGGCCTTTACCGGGCCGATCAGCAGCGACAGGATCTGCCGGTCGACAAAGGACAGCACATAGGCACAGCAGAACAGGATTGTGGTCGGTATCGGACGCGGCGCGCGCGCGGCGAATGCAAACATTCTCTTGTCTTCCCAAGGCGTTCCGTCGGGCGCACCGCTCTCGAACATTGCGGGTCCATACCGGCGTCTATAATATAAATCAGTTGAAAATGCCACTGTTACGTTCTAGAATTTATCACGATATGAAATCATCGGGCCGGGTTCCCCCGCCCGCGTCACCATCCTTCCCAGCGACGGCACACCGATGACCCATCCCCGCGCCATCGCGGCCGCCACGATCGGCAATATCGTCGAATGGTACGATTTCGCGCTCTACAGCGCCGCGACCCCGCTGGTGTTCCAGCGCCTGTTCTTCGCCCGGCACGATGACGGATTGCTGGCGCAGCTCGCACCCATGCTGGTCTTCGGCGCCGGCTTCCTGGTCCGCCCCGCCGGCGGCATCCTGTTCGGCCTGCTGGGCGACCGCCTGGGCCACGCGCGCGCCCTGCGCCACACGCTGACGATCATCGGCCTGGCCACGGCGGCGATCGGCCTGCTGCCCGGACAGGCGACCATCGGCATCCTGGCGCCCATCCTGCTGCTGGTCCTGCGGCTCGCCCAGGGCTTCGCCGCCGGCGGCGAATGGGCGGGCGCCGTCCTCCTGCTCGGCGCCGACACGCCCGGCGCCCCCCATCGCGGCGTCGCCTTCGCGCTGACGCAGTCAGGCGTCGCGGCGGGCATGGTGCTGGGGGGCGCCGCCCTCTGGGCAGCCCGCCTGCTGCCCGACGCCGCCTTCCTGTCCTGGGGCTGGCGCCTGCCGTTCCTGGCGGCGCTGCCCTTCCTGTGCCTCGGCCTCTGGCTTCGCGCGGCCCCGCAGCCCGGCCGGCCGGCCACCCGGCATCCCCGGCCGCCGCTTTCGCCACGGCAGGCGGGTCCGGCCCTGCTGCGCGGGATCGTCCTGCGTCTGGCCGAAAATGGCGGCGTCTACATGATGCTGGTCTTCGGCCTGGCCTATGGCCGCGCCCACCATGTGCCCGATCGCTGGCTGCTGCTGGCCAGCACGCTGGGCATGGTGGCGGACGGCATCGCCATGCCCGCCTTCGGCTGGCTGGCCCAGCGGCTGGGCGCCCGCATCGTCTACGCGCTGGGCGCCGTGGGGCTGGCGCTGTTTTCCGGCCCGTTCCTGGCGCTGGTCGCCTCGGGCAGCCAGGCGGGGGTCGTCATGGCCTTCATCGTCGGCATGGCGCTGTGCCACGCACCGATGATCGCGGTCGAGCCGGCGCTGCTCTCCGCCCTGTTTCCGGCCGCCCACCGCTATCTCGGGGTCGCCCTCGCGCACGAGGCCGGCGCCATGCTGGCCGGCGGCGTCTCGCCGGTCGTCGCCACGCTGCTGGTCCACAGCGCCGGAGGAAAGGGCGCGGTCGCCGCCTATATGGGGGCGCTGGCCGGCCTCTCCCTGCTCGCGCTGCTGCCCCGCCCCGCCCGCCGGGCCGTCTTTCCTCAGGCGGAGGAATAAGATACCTACCAAGGCCGATCAATCGCGCCGTCAGGGGGAGTCTGTTTTGAAGCGAGGCAAAATCTGGAAACAGGCGGACCCGACCGACCCGGCCTTCTCACCCCAGACATCGCCGTTCTTCCATCTCTCGCGCCTCGTCGGCCTGTATCACCTGCGCATGGACGCGCATCTCAAGCCGATCGGCATGGACGTGCCGCGCTGGCGCGTGATCAACATCCTCTACGAGCACGAGATCGCGGCGATCAGCACCATCGCCGACCTGGCCGTGACCCGCGTCTCGACCATGACGAAGCTGATCTACCGCATGGAACGCGAGGGACTGACCCAGACCTCGGTCTCCTCCCAGGACGGCCGCGTGACCGAAGTCCGGCTGACCGAAAAGGGCCGCGCCGCGCTCGATCTGGTCCGCGCCAAGGCCGGGCTGATCTTCCAGCGCGCGTTCCACGATATCCCGGACAGCGAGATGGAACACATGATGCAGCTTATCAAAAAGATCTACGACAACATCTACTGACGGCCCTTCCAGACATGAAAAATAACTGGAAATGTAAACTATAACGCCATAGCATCGATCTACCGGCCGCACGCACGGCCGGCGACGAAGTGCGAGGCGCGGATGGTCATTTCAGTCGAGGACGCCAGGCTCGCGGCCCGCCGCGGCGTCCCCCGCTGGCTTTTCGATTACGTCGATGGCGGGTCCGGGGCGGAAGCCACCCTGCGCCGCAACATCGCGGCACTGGCCCGTCTCGGCTTCCTGCCCTCCGTCCTGCGCGGCGCGGCTTCACCCGACACCGGCACCACGCTTTTCGGCATCCCGCATCGCTTTCCCGTGATCCTGGCTCCGGTCGGCATGGCGGGCATGTTGTCGCCGGGGGGCGAGATCTCCGCCGCCATCGCCGCCACACGTGCCGGCCTCTCGATGTGCGTCTCCCACTTCGCCCTGGCGAGCATCGAGGACGTCGCGGCCGCCGTCGATCCCGCCCGGCTGATGTTCCAGCTCTATCTCTTCCGCGACCGCGCGGTAACGCGCGACATGGTCGTCCGCGCCTGGGCGGCCGGCGTGCGCACGCTGGTGGTCACCGTCGATACCCCGGTCACGCCGCTCCGTCCGCGCGACGCGCGCAACGGCTTCCGCGGCAGCACGCACCTGTCGGGTCGCCTCGCCACCCAATGCCTCCTGCGGCCGCGCTGGCTCTATGGCGCGCTGCGCCGGCCCAACCGGATCATCCGCAATCTCGCCCCGTACGGCATGGGCGACACCCTGTTCGCACAGGCCGCCGCGATCGGCCGCGCCATCGACCCCGCGATCGGCTGGGACGACATCGCCGCCCTGCGCGAAAGCTGGAAGGGGCGGCTGGTCGTCAAGGGCCTGCTCCGGCCGGACGATACCGAACGCGCCGCCGCGGCGGGGCTGGACGGCGTCATCCTGTCCAATCACGGCGGCCGGCAGCTCGACGGCGCCGTCTCCTCCATCGAAACCCTGGCCGCCTGCCGCGCAGCCGTCGGCGGGCGGATCGAACTCTGCGTCGATGGCGGCTTCCGCCACGGCGCCGACGTGGTCAAGGCACTGGCCCTGGGCGCGCACGGCGTGCTGATCGGCCGCCCCTGGGCCTACGGCCTCGCCGCCGGCGGAATCGAAGGCGTCACCGACATCCTCACCCTGTTCCACGACGGCATCCGCAGCAGCATGACCCTGCTCGGAGCGCCCGACATCGCGGACCTGCGCGAGGCACGCTGCGACCGCCTGGCTTCCATTACGGATAAATAACATTTATTATTGACATATCCCTGGAATATTCATATAAAATCCCCGCGCGTTCAAATCCCGCATTCCAGGACCAAATCGTCGTTCTTCTGTCATGGCCACCGTCGCCGGACCGGCCTCGACACAAGCAGGTGCCGATAAGATCGCGTCCCATTTCGTTCCGAAATCGATACTAAAGGGGATGGAGAATTAGGATGTATTTCGTTTCTATATCAAAACATGTCATCAGCCGTCCCGCGGGAATCTCCGGTCTGTTCGGCCGCCGCTTTTGGTATTGTGGCTGCGCTGTCCTGGCAATCTCCGCCGCCCCCGCCCTGGCGCGGACCGAAGCGGGCCCCGCCGGCACGGCACCCGGGGCAAAAGCCAAGGCCGGCCCCGCCACCGGCGCCGGGGCAAAAAAAACCCGGCCGGAAAGCGGGCTCGAACAGATCACCGTCAACGCCCGCCGGCGCAGCGAGCCGATCGAACGCACGCCCATCTCCATGACCACCGTCTCGGGCAGCGAATTCACCGAACGCGGCATCACCTCGATCGCCCGCATCCAGGACATGGCGCCGAACATGATGTTCGGCAATGTCGCCTCCAATGCCGGCGTCGCCAATGCCGCGGCCATCTTCATCCGTGGCATCGGCCAGACCGATTTCTCCTTCGGCGTGGACCCCGGCGTCGGCCTGTATATCGACGGCGTCTATGCCGGCAACACCGTGGGGTCGGTGCTGGACATGATCGACGTCGCCAACGTCTCGGTGCTGCGCGGCCCCCAGGGTACCCTGTTCGGACGCAATACGATCGGCGGCGCGGTCACGGTGTCCTCCCTCACACCCAACGACCGCCTGTCCGCCAAGGCCGACGTCAAATACGGCACCGGCAACCGCATCAATGCCCGCGCGTTCGTCAATGTCCCGCTGGCCAGGAACCTGTTCCTCAATTTCTCCGTCGGCAGCTTCATGCAGGACGGCTACGTCAACCAGCCCTATGCCGAACGGCAGCGCAAGATGGGCAACCAGGATACGCGCATCTTCAAGGGCGCGATCCTCTGGCACCCGGTCGACAGGCTGACGGTCACCCTGCGCGGCGATTACACCCGCGACCGCAGCAACGGCGCGCCCTATGTCGTCATCGGCATAGACCCGACATTGTCCGGCAGCGTGGTCGCGCTGAACAATATCGCGGCCGGCGCCACGAAGGCCAATTGGGCAAGCTGCACCCTGCCCGGCTGCTACGGTTCGAAATATTTCAGCAAGACGACAAATTACAGCACGGCCCCCAACTATTCCAATATCGAAAGCTGGTCGGCCTCGGCCACGATCGATTACGCATTCTCGCATTATCTCGAAGTCAAATCGATCACCGCCATCCACCAGACCACCGGCCAGTTCGCCCAGGACCGCGACTCCTCGCCGATCGCCATCAACGACCTGTGGGACGGCTATTCGGAAAAGCAGGTTTCCGAAGAATTCCAGGTCATGGGCCGGGCTCTGTCGAGCCGCCTGCATTACGCGGCCGGCCTCTATTATTTCAATCAGTCCGGCGCGGACATCAACCCGGGCAACAAATGGGTCGAATATCTGGAAAGCGGCGGCTATTTCAAGGATATCAACTACGCCGCCTACGCCCAGGCCACCTATTCCTTCACAAGGAAGCTCAGCGTCACCGCGGGCGTGCGCTATACCGAGGACGACAAGACCTTCCTGCCGGACCAGTATATCGTCTGGGGCCGCGCACCCTACGTCACCGCCCCGCCGGGCACGCGGATCGTCCCGTACGAAAATTTCCACAACAACAACGCCCGCTGGACCCCGATGGTCAACGTGGCCTACCAGGTCACGCCGGAACTGATGGCCTATTCGACCTTTTCGCAGGGCTTCAAGGGCGGCGGCTTCACCCAGCGCCTGACCAAGATCGTCAGCGCACCACCGTCCTTCCGGCCCGAAAGCGTCAATTCCTTCGAAGGCGGCCTGAAATTCTACGGGCTGGACCATCGCCTGCGCGTCAGCGCCAGCGGCTTCTACGTCTTTTATGACGATGTACAGCTCCTGGTCTCCGACGCCGCGACGATCGGTCCCTATTACACCAATGCCGGCTCCGCCCGTATTCCGGGCTTCGAGCTGGAGGCCCAGTACGCGCTGGGCGACGGCTGGATGCTCACCGGCTCCCTGGGCATGACCGACGCGCACTATACCAAGCTCACGGCCAAGGTTTCGGGCCTGACCCTGAATTCGAAATTCGCCATGGTCTCCAAATGGACCGCCAATGCCGGCGTCGCCAGGACGATCCAGATCGGCCGCGCCGGCACCCTCACCCCGCGCGTCGATGCCTCCTACCGTTCGCGCTACAACGCCGACGTCAACAGCATCAATTACGCCCCGCTGTTCCAGCCCGAATATATCCTGGTCAACGCCTCGCTGCGCTGGGTCAGCCCCGACGCGCGCTACAATTTCATGGCGGGCGTCGACAACATCAGCAACGAGAAATACATGCACTGGGGCAGCTTCTCGGCCAGCGTCAACAACTTCATGGCCTCGTACGACCGCGGCCGCCAATGGTACATCCAGGGCGGCGTCTCCTTCTAGCAGGCCGCGCCCGCGATCGGGGAGGACCGGAAAGACATGGGCTTTCCGGCCCCTCGTTTCGCCAAAAAAATAGTGGAAACTTCCCGTAAATATGCTAGCGTCTCCTCACCGTTCCCAAAGGGGGCGGAGCGGAGCGGATGAAAGGGTGACGGATGTTGACCTCTGTCGAGCAGGCAGGCTCGCGATTTGCGGACGGGCCGGAATTCGATGCCCTTCTGCGGCAGATCAGCGACCGGGCGCTTTCCTTCCGCAAGGCCCGGCGCCTTGCCCCGGACATCGTCGCGGGCTTCAGGACGATCGGCATCTATCGCGCCTTCGTCGCCCGCCGCTTCGGTGGACTGGAAATCCCGCCCGACCGCTTTCTCGAAGCCATCGAAACGATCGCCCGGGCCGACGGGTCCGCCGGCTGGGTCGCCAGCTTCGGCGTCTCGGCCCTCTATCTCGCCGCCCTGCCGGTCCAGACGCTGGAGACGATCTATCGCGACGGTCCCGACGTGGTCTTCGCCGGCGCGATCTTCCCCCCCCGCCCCGCCGGGGTCGAAGGCGACGATC
Organism: Gluconacetobacter sacchari; assembly: GCF_014174255.1. GTDB lineage: Bacteria > Pseudomonadota > Alphaproteobacteria > Acetobacterales > Acetobacteraceae > Gluconacetobacter > Gluconacetobacter sacchari. The sequence goes on along the minus strand of NZ_JABEQJ010000011.1, from coordinate 61,066 downwards.
TGATCGTCTCGGGCAGTTGGCCCTATGCCAGCGGCTGCACCGGGGCGGACCTGCTGGGCGTGGGGGTTTCCCTGCCCGACGGGCCGGCCGGCGGCGGCCTGCCGCGCACCGCCGTCTTCCCGGCATCGCAGGCCCGGATCGACGAAACCTGGAACACCATGGGCATGGCCGGCACCGGCAGCCACGATATCGTGGTCGAAGCCATCCGCGTGCCGATGGACTGGACGTTCATCCGCGGCGGCCCCTCCAGTCTCGACGGCGCGATCTACCGGTATCCCTCCCTGGCCCTGGCGGCGCAGGTGCTCACGGTGGTCGGGCTGGGCTGCGCCCGCCGGGCGTTGACCGAGGTCACCGAAATGGCGCGGGGGCGCACATCCATCACCGGCGCCCCGGTCATGGCCGACCGGCCCTATGTCCAGTTCGCCGTCGCCGAGGCCGAGGCAACGCTCTCCGCCGCCCGCAGCTTCTTCTACGATGCCACGCGCGCCGCCATGGCGGCGGTGGAGGCCGGACCGGCGGACGAGGCCTGCGCCGGGCGCGTCCGCCTCGCCTGCATCCATGCCGCCCAGGCATCGTACGAGGTCGCGCGCCGCTGTTTCGAACTGGGCGGCATCGCGGCGGTGGATGCCGACCATATCCTGGCGCGCTGCATGCAGGACAGCGCCGTGGTGGCGCAGCACGCCTTCATGGCGCGCGGCAATTACGAGGTCGCGGGCCGGCTGATCCTCGGCCGGGGCGGCCGCCCAGGCTATCCGTAAACCCGAAGATATTCCCAAGTTTTTTCCAATGCGCAAGGGAGCCAAACCATGAGCGATCAGCCCGATCCTCGCAGCTTTCTCTCGGCGGACAGGGCCGACGGGTCCATCTATAACGACCCCGCCCTGTTCGACATGGAGATGGACCGCATCTTCATGCATAACTGGATCTGGGTGGCGCACCGCAGCGAGATCCCCGAACCCGGCGATTTCATCACCACGTTCGTCGGCCCCCACCCGGTCATCGTGTCCCGCGACCGCAAGGGCACGGTCCATGTCATGCTCAACCGCTGCCGCCACCGCGCCGCGACGGTGTGCGAGCAGCACAAGGGCCACACCGCCAGCTTCGTCTGCCCCTATCACGGCTGGGCCTACGGGCTCGACGGCGCCTTGCGCGGCGTGCCGCACCAGAACGGCTACGGCGACGATCTCGACAAGGCCTCGCTGCCGCTGGTCAATCTGCGGGTCGCGGACTATCAGGGCCTGATCTTCGCCACCTTCGATCACGCCATTCCCGACCTGGACAGCTGGCTGGGCGCGGCGAAACCGTGGATCGACCTGTTCATGAAGCAGGGCGCCGGTTGGCCGGTCAAGACGATGGGCGAGCATAAATTCACCTTCCCGGGCAACTGGAAGATCCAGCTCGAAAACACGACCGACGCCTATCATTTCCCGATCGTCCACAAATCCTTCCTGGATTCGGTGGACCAGGAAACGCAGGACATCCTGAATTTCGTCGGCGGCAAGGGCTTCGTCGAGGATCTCGGCCACGGCCATTCGGTCATGGTCATGATCCCCGAACTGGTCGATCTGGACGACAATCTCGACGCGCCGATCCCCGAACGCTTCCTCGAACTGGCCGCGCAACTGGCCGAGACCTATCCGCCGGAAAAGGTCCGCCAGATCATCCGCGCCGTCGGCGGGTCGGGCTTCAACCTCAACCTGTTCCCCAACCTGGCCTGCTCGATGGCGTTCTTCCGCGTCCTGCGCCCCCTGGGCGTCTCGCAGACCGAAATCCGCCATATCGCGATCGGCATGGATGGCGGGCCGGACATCGCCAACCAGGCCCGCCTGCGCCTGCACGAGCATTTCCAGGGCCCGATGGGCTTCGGCACCCCCGACGACGCCGAGGCCTGGGACCGCGTGCATCGCGGCGCGCTCGCCGGGCGCGACATTCCCATCCTGCTGAATCGCGGCCTGGCGCACGAGGAAAAGCGCGCCGACGGCCATCTCTACAGCGACGTCAGCGCCGAGACCGGCATGCGCGCCGCCTATCGCCAGTGGCTGGCCGCCATGACCGCCGAACCCGCCGGAGAGACCGTGGCATGACCATCACCCTCGACGAAGCCGTGGCCCTGGTCACGCTGGAAGCCGACCTGCTCGACCACGGGCAGTTCCACGACTGGCTCGGCCTCTACACGCCCGGCGGCAGATACGTGATCCCCATCGATCCCGACGCCGAGGATTTCGAGAACGTCCTGAACTACGCCTATGACGACGCGGCGATGCGCGCCAAGCGCGTCGAGCGCCTGCTGGGCGGCCGCTCGATCTCGGCCGCTCCGCCCGCGCAGACGGTGCGCCTGCTCTCGCGCTACCGCATGCTGGCCAGCGACGGCGACGCCTGCACCCTGCGCTGCGCCCAGTACCTCAAGGAACTGCGCCAGCACCGCGAACGCGATTACGCGGCCAACGTCACCTATCGCCTGGTCCGCACCCCCGACGGGCTGAAGATCGACCTCAAGGTGATCCGCCTGCTGATCGCCACCGAAGCCCTGACAGCCGTGAGCTACATCCTGTGAGCGCCGCCGCAGAGGCCCCCGTGGCCCCGGTGGCACTCGTCACCGGCGGCGCGCGCGGCCTGGGCGCCGCGATCGCCGGGGCCCTGGCGGCGGCGGGCTACAGGGTCGTGCTGGGCGACCGCGACCTGCCGCGCGCCCAGGCCACCGCGGCACGCCTGGGCGGCCACGCGGTCGCGCTCGACGTCACGTCCGAATCCGCGATCGAAGCCGCGCTCGATACGGTCGAGGCCGCGCATGGCCTGCCCTGGCTGCTGGTCAACAACGCGGCGATCATGAAGGCGCAGAAGGTGCTCGATATCGACATCGAGACCTTCGACACGGTGATGGCGGTCAACCTGCGCGGCAATTTCCTGTGTACGCAGCGTTTCGCCCGCCGCCTCCGCGCCCGCGACCAGGGCGGCCGCATCGTCAATATCGGCTCGCTGGCGGGGCAGAACGGCGGCACGGCGACCGGCGCGCATTACGCGGCCTCCAAGGGCGCGGTCCACACGCTGACCAAGGTCTTCGCGCGCGACCTGGCTCCCCACGGCATCACGGTCAACGCCATCTCTCCCGGGCCGCTGGACCTGCCCTCGGTGGCCGAGACCATCGGCGCCGAAGCCGCCGCACGGGTCGCGGCGGGCCTCCCCACCGGCCATCTGGGCGACCCGGCCACGGTCGCGCGCATGGTGGTCGAACTGGCCCGCCCCGACGCCGGCTCCATCACCGGCGCCACCATCGACATCAATTGCGGCCTCTATCTGAGATAGGCCCGGGGAGAGCAGACGGATGACCACCAGCCGCGCACGGATCGAAACAATCATCGACGCCGTCGACCAACGGGGCGACGTGCTGATCTTCGACCTCCTGCCCCGGGCCGGCACCCTGCCGCCATGGGAGGCCGGTGCCCATATCGACCTGTTCCTCGATGACGATCTGGTGCGGCAATATTCGCTCTGCGGCGATCCGGCGGACCAGGCCCGCTATCGGCTCGGCGTCCTGCTGGAACCGCAGGGGCGCGGCGGATCGCGCGCGGTGCATGACCGCGTGCAACCGGGCGCCACGCTGGCCATCGGCGCCCCACGCAACCTCTTCCCGCTCGACACGGCCCACCGCGGCGCGGCGGTGCTGGTTGGCGGCGGCATCGGCGTCACCCCCCTGATCGCGATGGCCCACACCCTGTCCCGCGCGGGCCAACCCTTCACCCTGCATTATGTGGCGCGCGACCCCGTCTTCACCCCCCTGCTGGCGCGCGAAGGTTTCGCCGCGCAGGTCCAGATCCACGATCGCAGCCAACCGGACACTCCGCGCTTCGACCCGCGCGCCGCCATCGCCGAAGCCATCGCCCGCAACGGCGGCACGGCGGGCCTGTGCGTCTATAGCTGCGGCCCGCTCGGCCTGATGGACGCGGTCGCGGAAGCCGCGCTGGCGCTGGGCCTGGCGCCCGACCAGATCCATCGCGAGGACTTCTCCGCCCTGCCGGTCGAAAACGGCGACAGTTTCGAGGTCCTGGCCGCCAAGTCCGGCATCCGCGTCGCCGTCGCCGCCGACGAGCCGATCACCGCCGCACTCGCCCGCGCGGGCGTCAAGGTGCGGGTCAATTGCGAACAGGGCATCTGCGGCACCTGCGTCGCCACGGTGCTGGAAGGCGAGCCCGACCACCGCGACGAATACCTGACCGAGGACGAACGCACCGACCAGATCGCGCTCTGCTGCTCGCGCGCCCGCGGCCCGCTGCTGGTGGTCGATCTGTGACCACGCCGCGCATCTGCGTCGCCGGCATCGGCGCCATCGGCGGCACGCTGGCGGCCACTCTGGCGCGCGGGGGCGCCCCTGTGTCGCTGATCGCGCGCGGCGAAACCCTGTCGCACCTGCGCGCGCACGGCCTGACCCTCACCGGGGCCGGCCAGGCTTACACCTGCCGGCCCGACGCCGCCGAACGCGCCTCCGGCCCGGCGGATATCCTGTTCCTCGCCGTCAAATCGCATCAATTGCCCAGCCTGCTGCCGGCGATCCTGCCGGCCGTCGGCCCCGAAACGCTGATCGTCCCGGTCGTCAACGGCATCCCATGGTGGATGACGGCAGGCGACGCCCCGCCCGCCTTCCGCGCGATCGCCCCCCTGCTGGACCCAACCGGGCGACTGGCCATCCATCTGCCGACTCGACAGATCGCGGGCTGCGTCGCCTATGCCTTTTCCGCCAGCCCGGCCCCCGGCCGGGTCCATTCCCTGCGCCCGATGCGCCTGATGCTGGGCCCGGCCACTTCCGGCCCGCACGCGCGGCTGGACCAGCTGGCCGATCTGCTGCGCGCCTGCGGGATCGACGCCTGCATCGCCGACACCATCCGCGGGGAAATCTGGACCAAGCTCGCCGGCAACGTGGCATCGAATCCCCTGTCGGTCATCACCGGCGCCACGCTCGCGGCCATGGCCACCACCCCCGCCACCCGCGCCATCGTCCACGCGACGCTGAACGAGGCGATCGCCGTCGGCACGGCCTGCGGCATCCCCCCCCTCAAGCCGGCCGGCGCGATCTGCGACATCATGGCGGCGGCCGGCGCGCACGAAACCTCGATGCTGCAGGATTTCCGCGCCGGCCGCACGCTGGAAACAGTGGCGATCGGCGACGCACTGGTCGCCCTGGCGGCCCATCTGGGCGTACCCACGCCCGTGACCGCCACCCTGCTCGGCCTCGTGACCTTCCAATGCACCTCCCTGCCCGTAAAGGAACAGACATCATGACCAGCGACGCGATGCAGGACGAATGGACCCTCCGGGTCCGCCTGGCGGAATGCTATCACCTCATCAGCCATCTCGGCTGGACCGAGATGATCTTCAACCACATCTCGCTGCGCCTGCCCGGCGAGCCGACGCGCTATCTCGTCAATGCCTTCGGCCTGCATTACGAGGAAGTGACGCCGGAAAACCTGCTGGTCGTCAACGCCAGCGGCGAACTGGTGACCCAGTCGGCCTACAAGCCCAATCCCGCCGGCTTCGCCCTGCACGGCGCGATCCATACCGCGCGCGACGACATCCATTGCGTGATCCACACCCATACCAGCGCCGTCACCGCCGTCGCGATGAAGGAAGGCGGCTTCAGCCACGACAATTTCTACGGCGCCCAACTCTTCGGCCGCGTCGGCTACCACACGTTCGAAGGGATCACGCTCTATGACGAAGAGCGCCCCCGCATGCTGGAAAGCCTGGGCGACAGGAATGTGCTGGTCCTGCGCAATCACGGCCTCGCGGTCGGCGAGGCCGATGTCGCGCGCGCCTTCTTCCTGCTGTGGATCTGCCAGCGCGCCGCCGAGATCCAGTGCCATACCGGCATGATCCCCGGCGCCGACGTCCGGCTGTCCGACGAGATCCGGCGCGGCTGCGCCCGCGACGCGGCCGGGCTGATCGCCCATTCCTCGGCGGCCGACCTGACCTTCGACGCCGCCGTGCGCAAGATGCGCCGCGAACGCGGGCCGCTCTGGCCCGGCGACAACGCGGCCTGACGGAAAAGCAGGGCACATGACTTCCGACATCTCCGTCACATCCGACCAGTTCCGCCGCGCGATGGCCCATTTCGCCACCGGCGTGGCGGTGGTCACCGCCCGGGACGATCACGGCGACCAGGGCGCCACCATCAGCGCCCTCAGCTCGGTGTCGCTCGACCCGCTGACCCTGCTGATCTGCCTCAAACGCGGCAGCGCCACCTGCCGGGCGATCGAACACACCCGGCGCTTCGGCCTCAGCGTGCTGTCCCACGGCCAGGAACCGATCGCCCGCTATTTCGCCCTGCCCGCCGACCGCAAGCAGGGCAGCGTCGCCACCCGGCGCGAGGCGGACGGCACGGTGCTGGTCGACGGCGCGCTGGTCCACATCACCGCCGAGGTGGTCGAGACCCTGCGCGGCGGCACGCACGAGATCTTTCTCGCCCGGCCATTGCACGTCGCGGTCGATCCCGACCCGGCCGCCGGGCCGCTGCTTTATTTCCGGGGCGCCTTCGACCTCCCGGGCCAAACGGAACGCCATCCAGGGTAAGGAATGTCATGACAGGCCAGACCATCGACCCCACCGCCCGCATCGCGCACATCGCCCGTTTCGAACCCGGGATCCAGGCCTTCGCGGCCCACGATCCAGACCGCCTGGAACAGGATCTGGCAACCGCCCCGCCGGGCCCCCTCAACGGACGGCTGGTCGGCGTCAAGGACATCGTCGATACCCAACATTACCCCACCGGCTACGGGTCGGAAATCTACGCCGGCCATCGCGCGACCGGCGACGCCGCCTGCGTCGCCCTGCTGCGCGCGGCGGGCGCCAGCATGGCAGGCAAGACCGTCACCACCGAATTCGCCTTCTTCCGGCCCGGCCCGACCACCAATCCGTTCGATCCGGCCCGCACCCCCGGCGGCTCCTCCAGCGGCTCCGCCGCCGCCGTGGCGATGGGCATGGTCGATATCGGCATCGCCTCGCAGACCGCGGCTTCCCTGACGCGCCCGGCCTCCTATTGCGGCGTCGTCGGCTTCAAGCCCACCTACGGGCGCTATGCCCTGTCGGGGGTCAAGGCGCTCGGCCCCTCCTTCGACGCGCTCGGCACCATCACCCCCGACGTGGCGACAGCCATCGCCGCCGACGCGGTGCTGGCCGCCCCGGTGCCCGCCACGCTGCCCGTCTCTCCCCGGGCCCCGGCCCGGATCGGCATCTGCCGCACCCCATGGTGGAACGAGGCCGAAGAGGGCACCCGCATGGCGATGGAGGAGGCCGAGCGCCTGTTCGGCGCCCACACGGCGGTCGAAACGGTGCAGATGGACGATTTCGCCGCCGCCGCCGACCTGCACGTCACGATCATGAGCTTCGAGGCCGCCCAGGCCCTGGCCTGGGAATACCAGGCCCGCCGGGACATGTGCAGCCCGCAGATCGTCGGATTGATCGAGGCCGGGCGCAAGATCACCCGCGCCGCGTACGAACAGGCCCAAACCCAGGCCGCGGACCTGCGCCGCCGCGCCGCCGCGCTGTTCGCGCAGTACGACATGCTGGTGGCGCCGGCCGCCCCCGGCGAGGCCCCGTTGCGGAGCCAGGGCACCGGCAGCCCGATCTTCAGCCGCCTGTGGACCCTGCTCTATCTGCCCACGGTGACGCTGCCGGGCCTGCTCGGCCCGTCGGGCCTGCCGGTCGGCATCCAGTGCCTGGGCCCCCATGGCACCGACCACGCGCTGCTCGGCCACGCACTGTGGGCCGAGGCCCTGCTGCCCGCCCGCCCAATGCCGCCCGCGCTGAAATCATAAGGAGTCCGGTCATGAACATCGAAGACCGCCTGGCCCGCCTGGAGGCGAAACTGGACGCGCTGTCCGCCGAGGCCGATATCCGCCGGATTCAGGCGCGCTACATGTTCCTGTGCGACACCCCCTGCCCCGAGCCCGGCCAGATCGACGACGCCGAGCGGATCGCGCGGATCATGGATCTCTATTGCGAGGACGCGGTCTGGGAAGGCGTGGGCGCCTATTACGACAACCAGTTCGGCCGCGCCGTGGGCAAGGACGCGATCCGCGCCCATTTCGAAAAATTCTGGAGCCCGTCCCGCAGGCCCGGCCTGCTGCTGAACGCGCATTACCTGACATCGGAACAGATCCACGTCCATGGCGACGAGGCCGACGGCCAGTGGATTCACTGCCAGCCCTGGATTTTCGACGACGGCACCGCGCTCCTGCGCTCCAGCCGCCTCAACAATCTGTTCCGCAGGGTGGACGGGGTCTGGAAGGTCGCCCGCACCCGCACCGAAAACGTCTTCGTCGCGCCGCTGACACCGGGATGGGCGAATGCCTATCCCGCCGTTTCCGTCCTGATGAATCCCTGACCGCCGGAGTGTCCCGCACCATGACCGACCGTTTGCTGAAAGCCGCTCACGATGAAATCGTCGCCCTGCATGTCGTCCTGCAAGCCTGGTTCCGTGGCGAAGGCACCTCCGATCCGGCAACGGTACTCAAACATTTCACTCCCGACTACGCCATGGTCGGCGCCGCCGGCCGCCTTCTGCCGGTCGAAACCTTCGCCACTGCGCTGCCCACCCTGCACGGCTCGCGCCCCGGCCTGGTGATGACGATCGAGGACGTGGCCCTCCGCCATGTCTTCCCCGGCGGCCTCCTGGCCACCTACCGGGAAATCCAGACCCAGGGCGAAACCCGCACCGAACGCTGGTCCAGCGTAACATTCGCCGAAGGCCCCGACGACACGCTGCTCTGGGCGTTTCTACAGGAAACCTTCTGCGCGTGACGCCGCTGCGGGGCGGCTAAATCGCGATATGCGCGCGAACCTGGTCCGCCGCCAGGTTCTCCGCGCGCCCCGCAAGGACGACCTGGCCACGATCCAGCACGGTCACCGCATCGGCCAGTTCGAACGCGAAATCGAAATATTGCTCCACCAGCACGATCGCCATGTCCCCGCGATCGCGCAGCATACCGATGATGGTGCCGATATCCTTGATGATGCTCGGCTGGATTCCCTCGGTAGGTTCGTCGAGAACCAGCAGCTTCGGCCCGATCACCAGCGCACGCGCGATCGCAAGCTGCTGCTGCTGCCCCCCCGACAGGTCGCCCCCCCTGCGATCGAGCATCCTGGCCAACACGGGAAAAAGATCGAAGATCTCATCGGGCACCTTCCTGCGTCCGCGCGGCAGCAGGCCGAAGCCCGTGGCCAGATTCTCGCGCACCGTCAGCAGGGGAAAGATATCCCGCCCCTGCGGCACGGTGGCGATGCCCCGCCGCGTCCGCTCATAGGCCGGCAACGACGTGATGTCCTCGCCCTCCCACGCGATCCGTCCGGAAGCGACCGCATGCATGCCGGTGACGGCGCGCAACAGGCTGGTCTTGCCCACCCCGTTGCGCCCCAGCACGCAGGTCACCTCGCCGGCCCGCGCCTCCAGCGACGCGCCGCGCAGGGCCAGGGCCGCGCCATATTGCAGATGCACGTCCTCAACCCTGAGCATAGCCGCTCCTTCCCCCCGCGGACCGCCATATTTCAACGGCCAAGATAGACCTCGATCACACGCGGGTCGGCGCTCACCACGTCCAGCGCGCCTTCGGACAGCACGCTGCCCTCGTGCAGAACCGTCACCGTCACGTCCAGGGCGCGGACGAAATCCATGTCATGCTCGACCACCACCACGCTGCGCGTCCGGTTGATCTCGCGCAGCAGGTCGGCCGTCGCCATCGTCTCGGCATCCGTCATGCCCGCCACCGGCTCGTCCACCAGCAGCAAGTCCGGCTCCTGGCCCAGCAGCATGCCGATCTCCAGCCATTGCTTCTGCCCATGGCTCATCCCCCCGGCCCGGCGGTCGGCATGCTCCGTCAGCCGGATCACGCCCAGCAGATGATCGACCCGCTCCCGCTCCTCTCCCGACAGCCGCGCCATCAGCACGGCGAACGGCGTGCGCAGGCCACGCAGCGACAGCACCAGATTTTCCCGCACGGTCAGCGCCTCGAACACCGTCGGCTTCTGGAATTTACGGCCGATCCCCATCCGGGCGATCGACGGTTCGTCCAGTTGCGTCAGATCATGCCCGCGAAAGCGCACGATGCCGGTATCGGGGCGCGTCTTGCCGGTAATGATATCCATCATGGTCGTCTTGCCGGCTCCGTTCGGCCCGACGATCGCGCGCAATTCTCCGGGCCGAAGCGACAAACTCAAATTGTTGATGGCACGAAATCCGTCGAACGCCACGCTGACGTCGCGCAGTTCCAGCAACGGTGCGTCGCTCATGCCTCTCCGCCCTCCACGTTTGAAACCTCAGGCGTCACCTCGGCGGCCGGAAGCGCGCGCACCGGGCGACGCAAGCCCATCAGCCCGTTCGGCAGAAACAGCGTGGTGACGACAAACAGCAGCCCCAGCCCGTAAAGCCAGAATGCCGGCAGCCACGCCGTAAACAGCGTCTTGCCGAAATTGACCAGCACGGCACCCAGCACCGCGCCCGACAGGGTGCCACGCCCGCCGACCGCCACCCAGATCACGGATTCGATCGAATTGGCCGGCGCGAACTCTCCGGGATTGATAATGCCCACCTGCGTCACATACAGCGCGCCCCCCAGCCCCGCGATCATCGCCGAAAAGACCCAGACCAGCAGCTTCACCTGCTCGGGCCGGTAGCCGAGGAAGCGCGTGCGGCTTTCCGCATCCCGCACCGCGATCAGCAGATGGCCGAACCGGCCACCGACCACGAAGCGGGCCGCCAGCAGCGCCCCCGCAAGCGCCACGGCCGTCACGACCAGCAGCATGGCCCGCGTCGAGGCCGCATGCAGATCGGCCCCCAGGATATCCTTGAAATCCGTCAGCCCGTTATTGCCGCCGAACCCCAGCCCGTTCTGAAAGAAGGCCAGCATGAGGGCGTAGGTCAGCGCCTGCGTGATGATCGACAGATAGACACCCGACACGCGCGAGCGAAACGCCAGCCAGCCGAACAGCCCGGCCAGCAGCCCCGGCACCGCGAACACCAGCAGCAACGCCCACGCCCAATGGTCGCTGCCCCACCAGTACCAGGGCAGCCGGTTCCATGACAGGAAGATCATGAAATCCGGCAGGTTCGCATTGCCATAAACCCCGCGCGCGCCGATCTCACGCATCAGATACATGCCCATCGCGTACCCGCCCAGCGCGAAGAACGCGGCATGACCCAGCGTCAATATCCCCGCGAACCCCCAGACCAGATCCACCGCAAGCGCCAGCATCGCATAAGCAAGATATTTGCCCGACAGCGACACGACAAAGGCCGAGACATGCAGCGGATTGCCCTCGGGCAGCAGGCTGGCCAGCGCCACCGCCACCGCCACCGCCACCACCACGATCGCGGTCCGGGCCGCGCCGGAAAAGGGCCGGCCCATCGTTGCGGAAAACGCGCTCATGATTCGATCCCCCGGCCACGCACCGGAAACATGCCGCGCGGATGCCGCTGGATATAAAGAATGACCAGCACCAGGATCGCGATCTTCGCCGAAACCGCGCCGATCGTCGGTTCCAGCACCTTCCCGCCCATGCCCAGCGCCATGGCCGCGGCCAGCGTGCCCCACAGATTGCCGACGCCGCCGAACACGACCACCATGAAACTGTCGATGATATAGGATTGCCCCAGATTGGGGCTCACATTGTCGATCTGGCTGACGGCGACCCCGGCCAGTCCGGCCAGCCCGGCCCCCAGCCCGAACGCCATCGCATCGACGCGCGGCGTGCGAATCCCCATCAGGGCGGCCATGCGGCGGTTCTGCGTCACCGCCCGCATCTCCAGCCCCAGCGCCGTGCGCCGCAGCACCAGCATCAGCCCGCCCAGCACCAGAAACGCAAAGACCAGAATGCCCAGCCGGTTCAGGGTGATCTCCATCCCCCCCAGCGCGAACGACCCGGACAGCCAGGACGGCGTCTCCACCGCGATATTGGTCGGACCGAAGACCGACCGCACGGCCTGCTGGAGAATCAGCGACAATCCCCAGGTGGCCAGCAACGTTTCAAGCGGGCGCCCGTACAGAAACCGGATCAGCCCACGCTCGATCAGCACGCCGAACGCGGCGCAGACCACGAAACTCACCGGAATCGCAATCAGCAGCGCGATCGGCTCCAGTCCGGGCACCGTCATGCGGATACCCTGCTGGACCATCCACGTCACATAGGCGCCGATCATCATCATCTCGCCATGCGCCATGTTGATGACGCCCATCACCCCGAAGGTGATGGCCAGCCCCGTCGCGGCCAGCAGCAGGACAGAGCCGTAACTCAGGCCGTAAAACGCATTCTGCAGCACGCCCCAGACGCGCAGGGTCCAGTCGATACGCGATACGGCCGCGCGCGCCGCCGCGCGAACGCCCGCGTCCTCGCTCGCCGACGCGGCAACCGAGGCAAGGATGCCGCGCGCTTCCAGCCCACCGGCCGCGCGCAGGCTCGCCACCGCCTCCAGACGCGCCGCGACCTGGTCCGGCGCCGGTGCCTGCTCCAGGATCGTCGCGGCCCGCGCCCGTACCAGCGCCGACCGCACGGCCCGATCCTTCTCCCCCGACAGCACACGCCCGATCGCCGGCAGCATCGCCGGATCGGGGCGGTGATAAAGCGCCTCCGCCGCGCCCAGCCGCTTCGCCACCAGCGGCGAGGACAGATCGCGCTCCGCCCACGCCGCGACCAGGGCCTTGCGCACCCGGTTATTCAGCCGGACGGGCGCGATCATGTCCGGCACGGGGGAAACCGGCTGCCCGGTTCGCGCGTCCCGATACACCTCCCCCTGCCGGATGAAGAGTCCACCCGAGGGCGTGAAGAACAGCCTGCGCTGCTCCAGCGCATGCAGCACGCTTTCCGCCTGCGGGTCGCCGGAGGCCGCCAGCGTCGCGACCCCGCCGGCGATCGCCTCGAACTGCCCTCTGGCCAGCCCGGCGAAATCGTCCGCCCGCGCCCCCTGCCCGGGCGCAAGGACCGCGCCCAGCCAGAATGCGACGACCAGCGTCAGGCACGCGAGACTACGCATGCGTCTTGCCGAGACAGGCCTTGGTCACGGTGTCGTAATTTCCGCAGGCGATCGGCTTCGTCCAGTCGCCGATCAGGTTCTTCGTCTCCGGCACCCAGGGCGACCACGCCTGGCCCGGCACCAGGTCCGGCGTCTTCCATACCACGCTGAACTGGCCGTCCTCCTGGATCTCGCCGATATAGACAGGCTTGGTCAGATGATGGTCGGGCAGCATCTGCGCGATCCCGCCGGTCAGGTTGGGCTGGCGGATGCCGACCATGGCGTCGATCACCTTGTCATGGTCGGTCGTACCGGCCTTGGTGACGGCCTGCACCCACATATTGAAGCCGATATAATGCGCCTCCATCGGATCGTTGGTGGTACGCTTCGGATTCTTCGTGAAAGCGTGCCATTCCCTGATGAAGGCCTCGTTGGCCGGCGTCCTGATACTCTCGAAATAGTTCCATGCCGCCAGTTGGCCGACCAGCGGCCTGGTGTCCATGCCCGCCAGTTCCTCCTCGCCGACGCTGAAGGCCATGACCGGGATATCGGTCGCGGAAATGCCCTGGTTTCCCAGCTCCTTGTAGAACGGCACATTGGCATCGCCGTTGATGGTGGACACCACCGCCGTCTTCTTGCCCGTCGAACCGAACGCCTTGATCTGCGACACGATGGTCTGCCAGTCGGACTGGCCGAACGGCGTGTAGTTGACCATCACATCCTCGTCCCTGATTCCCTTGAACCGCAGGTAATTGGCCAGGATCTGGTTGGTCGTGCGCGGATAGACGTAATCGGTGCCGACCAGCGCGAAACGCCGCGCGCCGCCGCCATCCTCGCTCAGCAGGTAATCCACCGCCGGAATGGCCTGCTGGTTCGGCGCCGCGCCGGTATAGAAGATATTGCGGCTGCATTCCTGCCCTTCATACTGCACGGGATAGAACAGGATGCCGTTCAGCTCCTCGAACACCGGCAGCACCGATTTACGCGACACGCTGGTCCAGCAGCCGAAGGCGGCGGCCACCTTGTCCACCGACAGAAGCTGGCGCGCCTTTTCGGCAAAGAGCGGCCAGTTCGACGCCGGATCGACCACCACGGGCTGCAACGGCCGTCCCAGCAGGCCGCCCTTGCGGTTCTGCTCGGCGATCAACATCAGCATCACGTCCTTCAGCGTCGTCTCGCTGATGGCCATGGTGCCCGACAGAGAATGCAGGATCCCGACCTTGATCGGCTCGCCACCGGGTGCCGCCGCGAGCGCGTCGCCCGGCCGCCAGCCCGACGCCAGGGCCGCGGCGGAGGAAGCCAGAGCCAGCCGCCCGAAAGTACGGCGCGAGAAAGACGGCAGAATGTCGGACATGGATCAGCGCTCCTGTTGATGCGTGCATTGTCAGCCAAACGGAAAACGACTTCCCATACGTGATCCTGCGTATGGCCCGACGAGGCGATCCGTTACGATGGTACATCATCCTTTCCTGACGGGACAGCACGACCTTGCCACCTGACGCCAGATGCCTGCGTATCGTGCGTACGCGCCGCGCCTACAACCGCTGGGCGGCCGACCAGACGTTCGAGGACTATGCCCTGCGCTTCACCGCGCGCACGGCCCGCGCGGCCACGCCCGGCCGCGCGGCGCTGACCGCCCTGGGCTCGATGTCCTTCCTGGCGCTGGAGGCCATCGGCGGCACATTGACGCTGGCCTTCGGCTTCGCCAACACCGCGCTGGCCATCGCCTTGGTCGCGGTCGTCATTTTCTGCATCAGCCTGCCGCTCTGCGTCGCCGCCGCGCGCGCGGGGCTGGATATCGACCTGCTGACCCGCGGTACCGGCTTCGGCTATATCGGCTCGACCATCACGTCGCTGATCTATGCCAGCTTCACCTTCATCTTCTTCGGGCTCGAGGCCGCCATCATGGCCGGCACGCTGCACGCGCTGCTGGGCATGCCCCTCTGGCTGGCCTATCTGGCCTGCTCCGCCCTCGTCATCCCGCTCGTCACCTGGGGCATCTCGTTCATCGCACGTTTCCAGATCGCGACCCAGCCCGTCTGGCTCGCGCTCAATCTCGTGCCGCTGGCCGTGCTGCTCACGCGCCATTCCGACCTGCTGCCGCAATGGACGCGTTTCCCCGGACTGTCGCCCTCCGTGCCCCATATCAGCGCGGTCGCCATCGGCAGCGCGGCCTCGATCATGATCGTGCTGGTCTGCCAGAGCGCGGAGCAGATCGATTTCCTGCGCTTCCTGCCGCCATTGACCGAGACCAACCGCCGCCGGTGGTGGATTTCCCTGGTCATGGGCGGCCCGGGCTGGATCGTGATGGATGCCTTCAAGTTCCTGGCCGGCTCGTTCCTGGCCTGGATGGCGCTCGACATGGGATTTTCACCCGCCCAGGCCACCCAGCCGGGCGTGATGTACTGGCTGGCCTGGGGCACGATCACTTCGCCGGCCATGGCAACCATGCTCACCGTCTCGCTCGTCGTGCTGGCCCAGACCAAGATCAACATCACCAACGCCTATGCCGGCTCGCTGGCCTGGTCGAACTTCTTCTCGCGGCTGACCCACAACCATCCGGGCCGCGTGTTCTACGTCATCTTCAACATCGCCATCGCGCTTTTGCTGATGGAGGCCGGTCTGGTCAGTACCATCCAGGCCGGGATCACCCTCTACGCGGTGCTCGCATGCTCGTGGATCGGCGCGATCCTCGGCGATGTCGCGCTGTGCAAGCCGCTCGGCCTCAGTCCGCGACTGGTGGATTTCAAGCGCGCGCTGCTGCCCGATCTCAACATCGTCGGGCTCGGCGCCTGGGGGCTCGGCGCCGCCGTCGGCCTGCTGGCGCTCAGCGGCCGCATCGGCCTGTACGCCGCCGCCTACGCCCCGTTCCTCACCCTCGTCGTCGCCTGCGCGACGGCGCCGCTGCTGGCCCGTGCCACCGGCGGCCGCACCTATTTCGCCCGCCGGCAGCCCGCGGACTGGAACAGCCGCCCGACGATGACCTGCGTCATCTGCGAACATAGTTTCGAAGCCGAGGACATGGCGTCCTGCCCGGCCTATGGCGGCGATATCTGCTCGCTCTGCTGTTCGCTCGACGGGCGCTGCCGCGACCGCTGCAAACCCGCCTCCACCCGCATCGGCACCCAGCTCGCAACCCCGCTGCGCGTGCTGCCGCCCAGGCTCCGGCGGATCGTGACTTCGCCGGGCGGCCGCTTCGCCGTCCTGCTGGCGGGCATCGTGCTCGCCCTCGGCCTGCTGGCGAAGCAGACCGGCCTGCGGCCCGACAGCACCCCGCTGATCGTCCTCTTCCTGGCCTGCGTCGTCGGCGCATGGTTCCTCATCATGGCGCAGGAAGGCCATCGCACCGCGATCCGCGAAACCCTCCACCAGACCCGGCTGCTGATGAGCGAGGTCCGCGCCCGCCGCCGCACCGACCTCGCCCTCCAGGTCGCGCGCGAAAAAGCCGAAGGCGCCAGCCTCGCCAAGACCCGCTATATCAGCGGCATCAGTCACGAGATCCGCTCGCCGCTCAATGCCATCATGGGGTATATCCAGCTCTTCCAGCACGACCGGCGCCTCCCGCCGGAGCGTCTGGCCGCCCTGGGCCTGATGCGCGAAAGCGGCGAGCATATCACCTCGATCCTGGCCGGCCTGCTCGACATTTCCCGCATCGAGGCCGGCCGGATCGAACTGCATTCCGACACGGTCGCCCTCCCCGCCTTCCTGGAATCAGTGGCGCAGATGATCCGCCCGCAGGCCCAGGCCAAGGGGCTGGAGTTCATCTGGCAACCCGGCTACCTGCCGGCCGTCGTCACCTGCGACGAACACAGGCTGCGGCAGATCCTGCTCAACCTCCTGTCCAACGCGGTCAAATTCACCCAGCGGGGGTCCGTCACCTTCTCCGCCCGCTGGCGCTCCCAGATCGCCGAACTGGTGATCGAGGACACCGGCCTGGGCGTCGCGCCGGAAGATCACGCGCGGATCTTCGAACCGTTCGAACGCGGTTCGGCGACCGGCAACGTTCCCGGCACCGGCCTCGGCCTGACCATCACCAAGCTCCTGACCGAAATCCTGGGCGGCGAACTGACCTTCACCAGCACGCCGGGAGAAGGGTCCCGCTTCCGGGTCCGGCTGATGCTGCCCGACCGCCAGGTCCAGCTCTCGCCCGGCCTGCCCGCCATGCCCGTCGGCTACCAGGGTCCCAGCCGCACGATCCTCGTCGTCGACGACAATCTCGCCCATCGCCAGATCATGCGCGAATGCCTCACAGGCTGCGGATTTCGCGTCGAAACGCTGGAAAACGGCCCCGCCTGCCTCGAACATCTCGACCGGATCCGCCCCGACCTGCTGCTGCTCGACCTGTCCATGCCCGGCATGGACGGGCGCGAACTGGCCCTGCGCGTCCGCGAGAGCACCTGGTCGCACCTGCCGATCCTGTTCCTGACGGGCAATCTGATCGAAAGCATCAATCGCCACGTCCCGTCGCTGGAGGATTGCCCGGTCATCGGCAAGCCGGTCAATCTCTCGCTCCTGATCGCGGCGGTCGGACGCGCGCTGAACCTGGCCTGGGTCCTCCCGGACGCGGTCCCGTCCCATACGGATGCATCCGGCGCAACGCCCCGCACGCTGCCCGAAAACGAACGCGCCGCCCTTCTCTCCGCGCTCGAAAGCGGCGAATTCCGACGCCTGAAAGACCAGCTTGCCGTCCTGCGAGCCGCCCGGCCGGACCTGGAGGCCGTCATCAGCCCCCTCGCGGCGCTAGCCGCAACCTATCAGCTTGAGGCCCTCCGCCGGCATCTGGAGCACGACCATCCATGACGACGATCTCCGCGTCCGCCCGCCGCAGCATCCTCGTCATCGACGACGACCCCGCAGTACTCGGCCTGATGGACGAAACCCTGACCGGCAGCGGCTATGTCGTGCTGCTGGCCCAGTCCGGCCCGGCCGCGCTCGACGTGGTCGCCCACACGCTCCCCGACCTGGTTCTCGTCGATGCGCTGATGCCCGGCATGACCGGCTGGGACGTCTGCCGGATGTTCCGCCAGGACCCGCGGATCGCGGCGATCCCGTTGATCTTCATGACGGGCCTGACCGAAACCGAACATGTCCTGCGCGCGTTCGAGGCCGGCGCCTCCGACTACGTCACCAAACCCCTGGCGCTGGAAGAAGTCCTCGCGCGCATCGGCGTGCATATCGAAGCCGCATCGCGCATCCGCGCGGCCCACAAGGCCCTCGACAATGCCGGCCGCTTCCTGCTGGCGATGAACACGGCGGGCGAGACGCTATGGGCCACGCCCCAGGCCGCGCGCCTGCTCGCCGTCCTTCCGGCGGACCTGCGCGCCGCCATGCACGTCGCCGATCCCCCGCCCCCGCCCGGCACGGTCATGCTGCGCCATCTGGCCGGCGAGAACGAGATCCGCCTGACCCTGGTCGGCGCAACGGGGCCCGACGAACACCTGTTCCACATCGCGGCCCAGACATTGTTTCCCGAAAGAACCCTGCAAACCCGGCTGGGCCTCAGTTCGCGCGAGGCCGAAGTCCTGCTCTGGATCTCACGCGGAAAAACCAGCCGAGACATCGCGGACATCCTCCAGGTCAGCCCCCGCACGATCGACAAACATATCGAGCAGATCTACAATAAGACCGGCCTCAGCACGCGCGCCGCGGCGGCCGCCACGGCGTCGCGCCTTCTCCACCAGGGCTGAACGCCCCGGCCCGCAAGGCGCCGTCACCGCGACACCGGCGGCTCGTCGGCTTCCATCCGCTGCTGGGTATCGGCCGGCGCCGCGATCACCGGGCAGTTCCTCACCCGCTCCGCGTCCCGAACCGCCCGCAGGTTCTTCTGTAGAGTTTCCAGCGTTTCATCGGCCTCCGCCGTGCTTTCCAGCCGTCCTTCGGGCGTCAGGGTCGCACCATGCATGACGCCGATACCCGGCAGCGCATCGAAGTGGACCGCGAATCCCTTGTACCCGGTCGTATCCGGCGCGCCCGCATCCTTGCGCTGCCGCACCGCGATCCGATCGGACAGCCTCACGTCCCGTACCAACAGATGGCGACAATCCGACGCCGGGGAAAAGGACGCCGCGCGCACGGTTTCCGCCTCGAGGCAGCAGGACAGGGCCAGCGCCCCGCACAGGATCAGTCGTTTCACGGTCAGCACTCCGGTCTCTTCTGGTGTCACGGGTTTGACGGGTCGGGATCGGACCCGCCTCAATACTGGAACTGCATGCCGATCAGGAACGCATTGGACACACGGGCCCCGGTCGGGGCATAGCGCACGTAATCGAACGTAAACCGCAGATTGTGACCATCCATGATATAGTTCGCCCCCGCGTCGAACTGATTGGTCTTGGGATGCCCCGGCCCGTACAGGCCCTTGCGGTAACGAAACTGCTGGTAGCGCACCAGCGGCTGCAAGCGCCCCCAGCCCAGCCGGTAGGGAATCAGATAGGCCGTGCTGGCCAGAAACGCCGTTCCGCTGTTGATACCGCCGATATTGCCGAAATCCGCCGAAGGCTGGCGGTAACCGGGGGCCACGTCCCGCACCCCGTCGGTATAATACTGGTAATAGGCCCCTTCCAGCGTATAGACACCGGCCCGCGCGTTCCTGCCGATCCGCTTTTCGAAAAGACCATCCACGTTCCAGGCCTTGTAATCGCCCTTTTCCTGCGCGCTCCCCACGCCGTCCGCCTGATACTGGCCCGCGAGACCGATCGCGAGGATATCGGCTTTTCCGTAATAGGTGCTGGCGGTGTAGTAGGCCGGCGAGGGTTCGGGATCGAGGAAATTATATTCCAGCCGTCCGGCAAACAGCGGCTGGTGGCCATAGGCCGAGGCCCCGGGATTCCAGTTATGACCGCGATAGACACCGGCGACATAGCGAAAGCGATCCTTCAGCAGCTTGCCCCAGATCGACATGCCGTCATCGCGGCCCGACCACGAACCGGGATATTGCGCGACGATGGGAAAGGCATAGGTGCTCAGGAAATAGGGTCCGTCGAGGTTGGAACGGTCGCTGCCCGGCAACATGCGGCCGAACCACACATTGAACGCCTTCCACGGCTCGATCTGGAAGATACCGTCAAGAACGTTCCAGTTTCCATCGCGTATGCGCTCCAGATTGAGCGTGCTCTTGATAAAGCGGTACCATTGCGCACCCATATAGACACGCAGGTCGGCAGCGGCGGCGGCACTCCCATTGTCCGGCGTGGACGGGTCCGCGGTCATATATTGCGCGCGAACGCCGACACCGAGCGTGAAGTTGGATTCCGGCCCCAGATCGACCGTCACGGCAGCCGACGCCGCGCGCGGCATCGTCATGCCGATCGCCACGCACGCGGACAGGACGCTTCCGCACCGCAGCACACTCTTTTTCCGGCTCACCGAGAACCGCGACCCTTTCGCCATCCTGAACATCCCCTTTCGTCACAGTCGCCCTCTGACGATGCGGAAACATTACGATGCAGAATCTTCAAAAGAGGATGCGTGAAATTACTTAGCGCGGCTTCACGACGCCCGTTTCCACAATTTGCAGGATGACGGTCCCGCGCAATGTCCTTAACCTGTCGGCATGAAACAGACGATGGCTCCTCCATCCACGCGCCATGGCCGGTCTTCCCTGCTGCTCATGCTCGCGCTCGCCGCCGCCAATATCGGATTCTGGCTGCTGGCGGCCACCGCGATCCGCGACCATCCCCGCTTCCTGGCACCGTCTTTCCTGGCCTGGACCTTCGGCCTGCGCCACGCGCTGGACGCCGACCATATCGCGGCAATCGACCTCGTCACGCGCCGGCTCATGGCCCGCGCACGGCGCCCGATCCTGGTCGGGCTGTTCTTTTCCATCGGCCATTCCAGCGTCGTGATGCTCGCCTCGCTCGTCCTGCTGCTCGTCCCGGTCCATTCCTGGCTCGATCGGGTCCACGATGTCGGCGGCCTCATCGGCACCTCCGTCTCCATCCTGTTCCTGTCCATCATGGCCGCATCCAACATGCTGTCCTTCCGCGCCCAGTGGCGGGCGGGCCCGTCGGGCCGTGCGCCATCCGGCCCGGCGGGCGTCATGACGCGCCTGCTGGCACCGATGACGGACCTCATCCGGCATGACAGCCAGATGATCCCGCTCGGCTTCCTGTTCGGCCTCGGCTTCGATACGGCAACGGAAATCGGCCTGCTGGGCCTGACGGCGTCCGAAGCGACACACGGCCTGTCCGCCATCCACATCATGCTGCTGCCGCTGCTGTTCGCCGCCGGCATGGCGCTGATGGACAGTCTCGACACGGTGCTGATGGTGCGCGCCTGGAGCTGGAGCAGCGCCTCGGCCGAGCGGCGCGCCCTCTATATCCGCGCCGTCACGGCCTTCTCGGCGCTGGCCGCCGCCTGCGTCGCGGCGATCGAACTGCTTCAGCTCGTCGGCGGCAACGAACCGATGCCGCCCCTTCTGCGCGCCCTGGCAGCCCGTGCCGCGGACCATTTCCAGATCGTCGGTATCGGGCTCGTCATGGGGTTTCTTGGCCTGTGGGCCATCGCGGCCCTGCTCGCCACCCCCCGCCAGCCGGCCTTTACAGACCGCCCTGATCGATGATGAAGCGCGCGATCGCCTCTACCCCCTCGCCCGCGCGGATATTGGCGAAGACAAACGGCCGCACGCCGCGCATCTTCCGGCTATCCCGGTCCATGACCACCAGGTCGGCCCCGACATAAGGCGCCAGGTCGATCTTGTTGATCACCAGCAGATCGCTGCGCGTGATGCCCGGGCCCCCCTTGCGCGGAATCTTGTCCCCCGCCGACACATCGATGACATAGATCGTCAGGTCGGCAAGCTCCGGGCTGAACGTCGCCGCCAGATTGTCGCCGCCGCTTTCCACCAGTACCAGATCCAGCCCGGCGAACCGCTCCGTCAGTTCGGCGACCCCGGCCAGATTGATGCTGGCATCCTCGCGGATCGCGGTATGCGGGCAGCCGCCCGTCTCGATGCCCATGATCCGTTCCGGCGGCAGCGAGCCCGCGCGCGTCAGGAATTCGGCATCCTCGCGCGTATAGATATCGTTCGTGATAGCCGCGATCTCGTAATGATCGCGAAAGCGGCGGCACAGCGCATCCATCAGCGCCGTCTTGCCCGTGCCGACCGGGCCGCCGATCCCGACGCGCAACGGGCCATGCTTGGTCTTCGTCATGTCCTGAACAACCTCGTTCCCTGGGTTTCATGATGCATCGTAGCAAGATCGGACCGGAAACACGCCCCGCCCAGATCCTCCAGCGTCAGCAAGGCCGTCCGCTCGACCGCCGCCAGCAGAACCGGCTCCAGCCGCGCCAGCGCATGCAGCCCGTCCGTCTGCCCCAGCGGCACCAGCCGCACCGCGGCGGACACCAGCGCCGCAACACCGCCATACCCGCCCGACAGCACCGCCTGCGCGCGCGTCACCCCACCCCGCTGGAACACCAGCCCCTGCGCCACGGGCAAGGGCCAGCGCACGCCTACCCTCTCCTCCGGTCCGGGCACCACACCCCAGACCGATGCCGCCTTCATGAACGCCTCTCCCTGATAGACCGCCTCCTCAAACCGCTCGCGCGACGAGGCACAGGCACAGGCAAAATCCGCGATTTCGCGCAACCCATCCCGATCGTCCGCGGCGTCCCAGGCCGCGCCAAGAATGATCAGGTCATTCCCCAGCGACCCATGATCCAGCAACGCGCCGATCCACGTGCCAAGCGTCCCGACATCCCGCACATCGCCGGTTTCCACCGCCCATTCCAGGCCATGGCTGTAGGCATAGCCACCGGTCGGAAAGGCCGGCGAGACCCAGGACAGCAGCCGGAGAAAGGCCTCGCTCTCCTCCCGGGCCGGATCAATCGTGGGCGTGGTGATGATGGCCGTGCTCCGCCGCCTCGCCACGCGCGGCATAGGCCCCGCTTTCCGGGTCGAACGGCACCTCGACCATACGCACGTGCCCGCCCAGGCCCCGGATCATGTCCGCGATGACGTGATCGCGCCGCACCAGGATGCGCGCCTCGTCAATCGCAGCGGGCAAATGCCGGTTTCCCAGATGCCAGGCCAGCCGCAGAAGATGCAGCGGACCATGCGCCGTCACCTCCATCAACGCCTCGGGCAGTGCCTCGACCCGCACGATCCGCCCGTCATCCAGCTTCAACCCCTCCCCCGCCCGCAGCAGCCGGGCATGCGCCAGGTCGAGCAGCACCGTCTCCCCCGACCCCAGCGGCAGCATCATCCGCCGGCGATGCCGCCCCTCGCAATCGGCGGCGAACACATCCGTCGCCTGCGCGACGGGCCAGCTTCCCGCTGGCAGGATCTCGGTCACATGGGCCATCAGAACAGAAAATACCTTTGCGCCATGGGCAGGATCTCGGCGGGCTCGCAGGTCAGCAGCACCCCGTCGGCCCGCACTTCATAGGTTTCGGGATCGACCTCGATCCGCGGCATCGCGTCATTATGGATCATGCTGCGCTTGCCGATCCCCCCGCGCGTGTTCGACACGGCGGAAAGCCCGCGCCGCAATCCCAGCCTGCACCCGATATCGTCCTCAAGCGCGGCCTGCGAGACGAAGGTCAGGCTGGTATGGGTCAGCGCCCCGCCATACCCGCCGAACATCATGCGGCCATAGACCGGCTGCGGCGTCGGAATCGAGGCATTCGGATCGCCCATCATCGCATAGACGATCGCCCCGCCCTTGATGACCAGTTCCGGCTTCACACCGAAAAACGCGGGCTCCCACAACACCAGATCCGCCAGCTTGCCGACCTCGACCGAGCCGACCTCATGCGACAATCCGTGCGCGATCGCCGGATTGATGGTATATTTGGCGATATAGCGCTTCACCCGGACATTGTCCGCCGCCCCGTCCCCGGCCAGCGCGCCGCGCTGCACTTTCATCTTGTGCGCCGTCTGCCACGTCCGCAGCGCCACCTCGCCCACGCGCCCCATCGCCTGACTGTCCGAGGACATCATCGAGAGCACGCCCATATCGTGGAAAATATCCTCCGCCGCGATCGTCTCGCGCCGGATGCGGCTTTCCGCGAAGGCGATATCCTCTGGCACGCGCTGGTCCAGATGATGGCAGACCATCAGCATGTCCAGATGCTCGTCCAGCGTATTGACCGTAAACGGACGCGTCGGATTGGTGGAGGACGGCAGCACGTTCGCCAGCCCGGCGACACGGATGATATCGGGCGCATGTCCGCCCCCCGCGCCCTCGGTATGGAACGCATGGATCGTCCGCCCCCTGAACGCCGCGATCGTATCCTCCACGAATCCGCTTTCGTTCAGCGTATCGGTATGGATCATCACCTGCACGTCCATGCGGTCCGCCACATCCAGGCAGCAATCGATCGCCGCCGGGGTCGACCCCCAATCCTCATGCAGTTTCAGGCAGCACGCCCCGGCCCGCACCATCTCTTCCAGCCCCTCGGGCCGCGCGGCATTGCCCTTGCCCGCGAAGGCCAGATTGACCGGAAACGCCTCGGCGGCCTGGATCATCCGCGCCAGATGCCACGGCCCCGGCGTGCAGGTCGTCGCCGCCGTGCCCGTGGCCGGCCCGGTGCCCCCGCCCAGCATGGTGGTGATGCCGGAAGACAGCGCCTCCTCGATCTGCTGCGGGCAGATGAAATGGATATGGCTGTCGATCCCCCCGGCCGTCAGGATACGCCCTTCGCCGGCGATGATCTCCGTCCCCGGCCCGATGACGATATCCACACCCGGCTGGATATCCGGGTTCCCCGCCTTGCCGATCCCGGCAATCCGCCCGTCGCGGATCGCCACGTCCGCCTTGACGATCCCCCAGTGATCGACGATCAGCGCATTGGTGATGACGGTATCCGCCGCCCCCCCGGCACGCGTGACCTGCGACTGGCCCATGCCGTCACGGATCGTCTTGCCGCCGCCGAACCGCACTTCCTCCCCATAAACGGTGTAATCGCGCTCCACCTCGACCAGCAGGGCGGTATCGGCCAGCCGCACCCGATCTCCCACCGTCGGGCCGAACTGCGCCGCGTAATCGTGCCGGGAAAGCCGCGTCATGGGTCCACGCTCCCCATGACCTCGCCACGAAACCCGACCGCGCGCCGCAGCCCGCGCAACGGCACCAGCGTCACCGCGCGCTCCTGCCCAGGCTCGAAGCGGATCGCCCCGCCCGAGGGCACATCCAGCCGCCAGCCCATCGCCTGCGCCCGGTCGAAGGCCAACGCCGGATTGATTTCGGCGAAATGATAATGGCTGCCGACCTGCACCGGCCGATCGCCGGTATTGGTCACGACCAGCACGCGCCGCGGCTGGCCCTCATTCAGCACGATCTCGCCCTCAGCCGGCAGGACCTCGCCCGGAATCGCGCCGGCCGGCAGCGGATCAGCGTATCGGGTCATGCACCGTCACCAGCTTCGTGCCATCGGGAAAGGTCGCCTCCACCTGAACGTCATGGATCATCTCGGCCACGCCCTGCATGACCTGCGCGCGCGTCAGCACCCGGCCGCCGCTGGCCATCAGTTCGGCCACATTCCGCCCGTCCCGCGCGCCCTCGACGACATGCTCGGTAATCAGGGCCACGGCTTCCGGATAATTCAGCAGCACGCCGCGCTCCAGCCGCTGCCGCGCGACGATCGCGGCCATGGCGATCAGCAGCTTGTCCCGTTCGCGAGGCGTCAGTTTCATATCCCGGTCGATCTCCCGTTTCGCATCACGCCCCGGCTGCCAGCCATCACGAGCGCCACGTGGCCGGCACCGGCCGCGCATCCCGCAGCGCCGGCAGCAGGCGCTGCACGGTGTCCTCCAGCCCACGCCCGCCCGACGACACCCCCCGGACGACCAGCATGCCATTCCACGCCGAACAGGCAAACCCGCCATCGCCGATCTCGCCCAGGCGATCGCGAACCCGATCCAGCCGCCCTTCCGCATCGGCGGACACCAGCACCAACGTCGCCACCCCCGCCTGGCCCGCCGCCACCGCACGGTTCGCCAGTAACGCCGAGACATCCGTGCTCTCCAGCCGAAACATGTCCTCCAGGACCGCACGCCCCTCCCGCCGTACCGACAGACGATCCCGCACGTCCAGACGATGCAGCGTCTCGCCCGACCCGATCCGGCCGAACATCCGACATTCGAGAAAGAGAAAACTGGACGAGGCCGCCATCTCAACCCGCATGTGCCGCCGCAACCGGCAGCCATCGAAGAAGATCGTGCCATGCGGCAGCCATTCCAGCCGCGCCCCCGCCCCGATCCTGCACGACACGTCGATTTCCGCCGGGCCATCCCCCGCCCGCGCCCGATAAATCCGCTCCGCCGCCTGCGACGTCACCAGCAGATCCGTCTCCGGCGCACAGTCCAACGCACCCGCGATCCTGTCCCCCGCCGCAATGCCGCCGGAAATATTGACCGTCACCGCCTCCAGCGCGGCCTGCGCCCGCTTCGGGAACAGCAGCCGGCAACACCCACCCTGCTCCAGATCCGCCACGCCGACACGTCCATCACGCGGCCGCACCGCCAGCCGGAAATGTCCACGCGCACGCTGTAGCGTGGTCACCGTGCCTATGCTCCCGTCCCGGACACCCGCCCCGACCATAAATCCGCCACCCTCCGCCTCCATGGGTGAAACTACGTAGCACAGAGGCGCACGGACGGTCCGGCGGGGTCCGCCCGCCATCAATCGCCCGTCGAACGCGCGCTCATGGTCAGCAATTCATACCGGGCGACCGTCTCGTCATTCTGGTTGAACAATTCGGCATCCCAGCGCACTTCGCCATAACCCGGCTCCCTTCCCGGATTCTTGCGCTTGACCGTCAGCCGCACGCGGATGGAATCCCCCGGCGACACGGGTTTGAGGAAGCGCAGCCCCTCCAGCCCGTAATTGGCCAGCAACGGCCCCGGCGCCGGGTCGACGAACAGCCCGGCCGCGAAGGACAGCAGCAGATAGCCATGCGCCACCCGCCCCGGGAAGAATGGGTTGGCGCGCGCCGCCGCCTCATCCATGTGCGCATAGAATTCGTCGCCGGTGAAATGCGCGAAATGCTCGATATCCTCCAGCGTGATCACGCGCGGCGGCGTCTGCACGCTCTCGCCGATACGCAGATGGTCGTAATCGCGCCGGAAAGGATGTTCCGCCGTCACCGGCGCGGGCGCGCCGGGCAGCCAGGTCCGCACCAGCGCGGACAGGCGGCCGGGCGAACCCTGCAACGCCGTGCGCTGAAGATAATGATGCACACCACGCGCGCCACCCATCTCCTCGCCGCCACCGGCCCGACCCGGCCCGCCATGGATCAGGCCCGGCAGGGGCGAGCCATGTCCCGTCGATTCCTTCGCGCAATCGCGATCGAGGACAAGAATACGGCCGTGATACGAGGCAATACCGAGAACCAGTCTCTCCGCCACCGCGTCATCATGGGTATAGACCGAGGCCACCAGACTTCCCTCGCCGCGCGCGACGATGGCCAGCGCATCCTCCAGCGTGTCATAGGGCATGACGGTTGCGACCGGCCCGAACGCCTCGACCTCATGCGGCGCCGTCGCCGTCAGCGGCGACGCGCAACGCAGCAGGACCGGCGCCTGGAACGCGCCCGTCTCCGCGTCTCCGCCCAGCGGGCTGACCCTGCCGGGGTCGCCATACACGATCTCGGCCTCCCGCGCGATGTCCGCCACGGCTTCCCGCACGGCGGCCCGCTGGCCAAGACTGGCGAGCGGCCCCATCTTCACATCATCCCGCCTGGGATCGCCCACAGTGATCCGGTCCAACTGCCGGCCCAGCGCCGCGATCACCGCCCCCTCCTGCGCGCGCGGCACGATGATGCGGCGAATGGCGGTGCATTTCTGCCCGGCCTTCACCGTCAGTTCCCGCACGATTTCACGGACGAACAGATCGAATTCCGGCGTCCCTTCCAAGGCGTCGGGCCCCAGGATGGCGGCATTCAGCGAATCCCGTTCGGCGACGAAGCGCACCGCCTTGCGCGACACCGCGTCATGATCGCGCAGCCTGCGCGACGTCGCGGCCGATCCGGTAAAGGACAGCACATCCTGCCCGTCCAGATGGTCCAGCAGATCGCCCGTACTACCCGCGATGAACTGGAACGCCCCATCGGGCAGAATGCCGGAGGACACGATCAGCCGCGCGACCGCCTCCGCGACATAGGCGGTCGCGGTAGCCGGTTTGGTAATCACCGGCACACCGGCCAGAATCGTCGGCGCCAGCTTTTCCAGCATCCCCCAGCAGGGAAAATTGAAGGCATTGATATGCACCGCGACGCCCTGAAGCGGGGTCAGCACATGCAGCCCGATGAAACTGCCTTCCTTCGACAAAGGCTCGACGGCCCCATCGACGACGAAACGCTCCGCGGGAAAGTCCCGCCGCCCGCGCGAGGCATAGGCGAACAGCGTGCCGATACCGCCATCGATATCGAAGAAATTATCCCGTTTCGTGGCCCCGCTATCGGCCGAAAGCGCATACAGCTCCTCCTTGTGCGCCGTCAGATGCACCGCCAGCACCTTGAGCATGGCCGCGCGATCGTGAAAGGTCATCGCGCGCAGGGCCGGCCCGCCGACCATGCGGGCATGGCGCGCCATGGCGCCGAAATCCAGCCCGCTGCTGGACGCGCGGGCCACCACCCGCCCGTCGATGGCGCTGGGAATATCCACCAGCCCCGCTTCCGCCTCGACCCAGCGATCCTGCGCGTAATTTCCAAGTTTCTTGTTCATTGTCATTCTCCCCGATCCAGGCTGGAAAAAGTGCGGCCCGACCGCGCCAGTTCGATCAGAAGCGGCGCGGGCTCCGACCCGGCGCCCCCCGTCGCGTATGCCTGCTCCATTTCGCCGAGCACCGCCGTCAGACCCATCCGGTCGGCAGCCCACATCGGGCCGCCCCTGGCGCGCGGAAAACCGTATCCATTGACGAAGGCCAGGTCGATGTCCGACGCCCGCAGGGCGATGCCCCCGGCGATCGCCTTCGCGCCCTCATTGGCCAGCACCGCCAGCAGCCGCCGCTGAATCGCCTCGGGCGTGAAACGGCGCGGCACAATGCCCCGCCGCGCGCGTTCCCCGGCGATCAGCGCCGTCACCGCCGGGTCCTCAGCCTTCACTCCGTCCGCATAGCGGTACCATCCGCCGCCCGTCTTGCGGCCCAGCCGCCCCGCCTCGCACAACAGGTCCGGAATGGTGACATAGCGTTCGCGCGGGTCGCGGGTGGCAGCCCGACGCTGGCGCATCGCCCGGGCGATATCGAGCCCCGACATGTCGGACACTGCGAAAATGCCCATGGCAAAGCCATATTCTTCCAGCGCGGCATCGATTTCGGCGGGCGCGGCGCCCTCCTCCACCAGATATTCCGCATGACGGCGATAGGCGGCATACAGGCGGTTGCCGATAAACCCGTCCTCATTGCCCGCCACGACCGGCTGCTTGCCCAGCTTCCGCGCCAGCGTCAGGGCAGAGCGCAGCACATCCGGCGCGGTTCGCGCGCCCCGCACCACTTCCAGCAATTTCATGACATTGGCGGGCGCGAAGAAATGCAGCCCCACCACATCCTCCGGCCGCGCCGTCACCGCCGCAATGGCGTCGAGATCCAGATAGGACGTATTGCTCGCCAGGATCGCCCCCGGCCGCGCCACCGCATCCAGCCGGCGAAAAATCTCGCTCTTGACATCCATATCCTCGAACGCCGCCTCGATGACCAGGTCGGCATCGCGCAGCCGCGACCAGTCGGCTCCAACCGCGATCCGCCCCAGCCGCTCGGCCATCGCGCCATCCGTCAGCCGCCCGCTTCCGACCTGCCGGGCATAAATGTCCCGCACCCGTTCCAGCCCCGCCGCCGCCGCCGCCTCATCCCGCTCGACCAGCAGAACCGGAAAACCCGCATCGGCATGCGCGACGGCGATGGCCGCCCCCATCGTACCGGCCCCGACCACCCCGACCGTACCGACCGGCCTCGGCCGCGCATCGCCCAATCCGGGGATCTTCGTCGCCTCGCGCTCAGCAAAGAAGAGATGCAGCAGCGCAGCCGCCTCCACACTCTCCCGCAGGGCCAGAAAGGCCGCGCGCTCCATCGCCAGCCCGACGGCAAAATCCTGCCCCCGCGTCGCGGTCACGACCCGGATCGCCTCCTCGATCGCCGGAACGCCGCCGGCCTTTCGCCGCGCGACGGCAATGGCGGCTACCTCCTCCTTCTCCTCCCCCGGCGGCACCACCACCCGGGACAGCCGCCGTTTCACGGTGCCGGGCGCCCGGGCAATCGCTTCCGCAAGCGGGTCCCCCTCGGCCACCGCATCGAGCAGCCCGATCGCGCACGCTTCCCGCGCCGTGAGGATACGACCGGCGCAGATCATCTCGACCGCACGGGCGATGCCGACCAGACGCGGCAGACGCTGCGTCCCGCCTGCCCCCGGAATCAGCCCCAGCCGGGTCTCCGTCAATCCGATCAGCACACTGGCGCCACCGATCCGCGCGTCACAGGCCAGGGCGATCTCACATCCGCCCCCCAGCGCCGCACCGGCAATCGCGGCGACCACCGGCTTGTCGCACCGCTCCATCGCTTCGATCACCTCGGGCAGAAAGGGCGGCGCGGGCAAACCGGCCATCTCGCGCAGATCCGCCCCCGCGATAAAGCGCGACGGGCCGCCGCTCAGCACCACCGCCGCCACCGACTCATCGTCGGCCACATCGCGAAACACCGCGATCAGCGCCTGCCGGACGGCGGTAGACAACGCATTGACCGGCGGAAAATCGACCGTAACGACCGCGACCGCCCCCTCCTGCCGCACCCTGACGGGTCCCATGATGTCGCTCATCGCTCAGACCCTCTCGATCAGGGCGGCAATGCCCTGGCCGACCCCGATGCACATCGTGGCGACAGCCCGCCTGCCGCCCAGCGTTTCCAGCCCGTTCACCGCCGTCATGGCCAGCCGCGCCCCCGACATGCCCAGCGGATGACCCAGCGCGATCGCGCCACCATGCGGATTGACGTGCGGCGCATCATCCGCAAGACCCAGCGCGCGCAGCACGGCCAGCGATTGCGCGGCAAAGGCCTCGTTCAGTTCGATCAGATCGATATCCGCGAGCGCCAGCCCATTGCGCGCCAGCAATTTGCGCGTCGCCGACAATGGCCCCATGCCCATGATGCGCGGCGGCACTCCGGCCTGCACCACCGACACCACACGCGCCCGCGGCGTCAGGTCATAGGCCCTGACAGCCTGTTCTGAGGCGATCATCAACGCCCCGGCACCGTCATTGACACCCGACGCATTGCCTGCGGTCACAGTCCCGCCGTTCTTGCGAAACGGCGCCTTCAACGCCGCCAGACCATCCAGTGTCGTATCGGCACGCGGATGTTCGTCATGCTCCATCACGGTCGCGGCGCCCTTGCGCCCGGGAATCGCAACCGGCGCGATCTCGCGCGCGAAATAACCCGCCTCGCGCGCCGCACGCGCCTTCACCTGCGACCTGTAGGAAAAGAGATCCTGATCCTCGCGTGAGATATCGTATTCCTCCGCAACATTCTCCGCTGTCTCCGGCATCGAATCGATGCCGTATTCCGCCTTCAGCAGCGGATTGACGAAGCGCCAGCCGATCGTGGTGTCATAAATCTCCGCCTGGCGGGAAAAGCCCTGCGTCGCCTTCGGCAATACGAACGGCGCGCGGGACATGCTCTCGACCCCGCCGGCAATCACAAGGTCGGCATCGCCGGTGATGATGGCGCGCGCCGCCATCCCGACCGCATCCAGCCCCGAACCACACAAACGATTGATAGTCGTCCCGGGAACACCGACGGGCAGGCCCGCCAGCAACGCCGCCATGCGGGCGACATTGCGATTGTCCTCGCCCGCCTGGTTCGCGCAGCCGAAAATCACATCATCCAGTGCCTGCCAGTCGATTCGGCGATGCCGCTCCGCCAGGACACGCAGCGGATGGGCGGCCAGATCGTCGGCACGAACGCCCGCCAGCCCCCCAGCATACCGCCCGATGGGCGAACGAACGAAATCGCAGATAAAAGCGTGAACCATGGAATGAATCCCTGCTGCCGACATCATGAAAAACGATTACGCATCCCGGCGAAACGCCGGCCCGGGCTACCGGAAATCCCGCACCGTCCCGCCGGGACGTTTCGCAATGTCTTCCCCTCCGCCAGAAGTGATCGGCGCTCCTGCCGAAAGTCTGTAATCTGGCAATTGTCATTGACCGACCGTACGGTCAATTCAAGAAGTCGTTTTCGACCCAATCCGGGAGAGATTAAGTGGAGCCGACGCTTCTCATAGATCGCCATGACGGCTGGATGGAGCTGACCCTCAACCGACCGGCGCGCCTCAACGCCTTTAACGAAGACCTCCACCAACGCCTGGCCGCGACGCTGGACGAGGCGGAGGAGGAATCCTGCCGCGCGGTCCTGCTGACCGGCGCCGGACGCGGCTTCTGCGCCGGCCAGGACCTCGGCGACCGCGTCAACGCGGCCGGCCCTCTCGATCTCGGCACGACGATCGAGCGTTACTACAACCCGCTGGTCCGGCGCCTGCGCGCACTGCCCAAACCGGTGATCTGCGCGGTCAATGGCGTGGCGGCCGGCGCCGGCGCGAATATCGCACTCGCGTGCGACATCGTCCTGGCCGCCCGCTCGGCCAGATTCATCCAGGCCTTCGCCCGGATCGGACTGATCCCCGATTCCGGCGGCACCTTCACCCTGCCCCGACTGGTCGGCGACGCCCGGGCCCGCGCCCTGATGCTTCTGGCCGAACCCGTCGAGGCCGAACTGGCCGCGCAATGGGGCATGATCTGGAAAACCGTCGCGGATGAAGGCCTGATGGACGAAGCCCGCCGGCTGACCGCCCACCTCGCCACGCAACCCACCCAGGGCCTGGCGCGCATCAAGGCAGCCCTGAACGCATCCGCGACCAACGATCTCGACAGCCAGATCACCCTGGAACGCGACCTTCAGCGCGAAGCCGGCCGAACGCCGGATTATCGCGAGGGCGTTGCGGCATTCATGGAAAAGCGCTCCCCCCGCTTCACGGGCCGCCCGGCATGACGCCCGAGCAACGCGCACAGGCATCCGCCGAAGCCCTGTGGACCGGCGACCGCGCAAGCAGAAGCCTGGGCATGGAAATCCTGGAAGCGGGCCCCGGCGTCTCGACGGTCGCCATGGACGTGACCATCGAGATGGCGAACGGCGTCGGCACCGCGCATGGCGGCTTCATCTTCGCCCTGGCCGACAGCGCCTTCGCCGTGGCATGCAACAGTTATAACGAACGTACGGTCGCCGCGCATTGCGCGATCACCTATCTGCGCCCCGGCCTGCCGGGCAAGCGCATGCTGGCCCGCGCGCGTGAGGTCAGCCGCGCCGGACGTTCGGGATTGTACGACGTGGAAATCAGCCAGGAAGGACTCATCATCGCACAGTTTCGGGGCCATTCCCGATCCATCGGCGGCACGCTCCTGCCCGAGCCGCCTTCCGAACCATAAGCACGGTCAGCGTGTTGATAACAAAAACACGGTAAACGTGTTCACAACAAAAGCACGGTCAACGTGCTTCATGGAGGAACTCATGACACTGGCTTGTCCTGCTGTGTCGACAAACAAAGGTTTCATCCAGTCGCTCGATGCCGCCGAACGCGCGTCGCGCGACGAAATCATGGCGCTTCAGCGCGAAAAACTAAGATGGTCGTTAAGGCACGCATACGAAAACGTGCCCTTCTATCGGCGCAAATTCGACGAGGCCGGCGTTCACCCGTCCGATTTCCGGCAATTGTCCGACCTCGCGCGTTTTCCCTTCACCAAGAAGGACGATCTTCGGGAAAACTACCCGTTCGGCCTGTTCGCGGTACCGCGTGAAAAGATCATCCGCCTGCACGGCTCCTCGGGCACCACCGGCAAGCCGATCGTGGTCGGCTATACCGAGGCCGATATCCGCATGTGGTCGGACGTCGTGGCCCGCTCGCTGCGCGCCGCGGGCGTCGTTCCTGGCATGATGGTCCATGTCGCCTATGGCTACGGGCTTTTCACCGGGGGGCTGGGCGCGCATTACGGCGTGGAGCGCCTGGGATGCACCGTGGTGCCGATGTCCGGCGGCATGACCGAACGCCAGGTCCAGGTCATCACCGATTTCCGGCCGGACGCGATCATGGTCACGCCCAGCTACATGCTGGCGCTGGCCGACGGCTTCGCCCGCGCGGGGATCGATCCCCGCGCCTCCTCGCTGAAATTCGGCATTTTCGGCGCCGAACCCTGGACGAACGCGATGCGCCAGGAAATCGAGCAGGATTTCGGCATCGACGCCACCGATATCTACGGGCTTTCCGAGGTCATCGGCCCCGGTGTCGCGCAGGAATGCGTGGAAACCAAGGACGGCCTGCATATCTGGGAAGACCATTTCTACCCCGAGGTCATCGACCCGCTGACCGGCGAAGTCCTGCCCGACGGCGCGAAAGGCGAACTGGTCTTTACCTCCCTGACCAAGGAGGCCTTCCCCATCATCCGCTACCGCACGCGCGACCTGACGCGGCTGCTGGCGGGGACGGCACGCCCTGGCATGCGCCGTATGGAAAAGATCACGGGCCGTTCCGACGACATGATCATCCTGCGGGGCGTGAACCTGTTCCCGACCCAGATCGAGGAAATCCTGCTGAGCGATACCCTGTGTACAGGCCATTACCAGCTCGAGCTCACGCGCGAAGGCCGCATGGACGCACTGACCATCCATGCCGAACTCCACGCCGGCAGCTACGCGCAAACCGACCTGTCCGGCTTCTCCACCAGGATCAGCAAGCGCATCAAGGATATCATCGGCGTTTCCACGCGGGTCTGCGCCCATGGCCCGGGCGAAATCGCCCGCGCCGACGGCAAGGCCCAGCGCGTGATCGACAAACGCCCGAAATAGCCGGCGCCTTCAGGACCTTTTCCGGGTCTTCCGCGCCTCCGCGCGGGCGCCGTGTCGCGCCTTCGTTTCAGCAGACCTCACCGCTCGTCCGGACGCATTCTCCGGGCGGGATTCATGTCGCACATCCAGCAGGGCTCCTGTTCAGGAGACAATATCATGGCCTTCACATCAGGTCCCGCCTCAACCCGCTCCCGCCGCCGGCTGACGGCACTGGCCGCATGCGCCGCCTGGGGCCTCCATTACGTCCCCCGCACCGCCCACGCCACGGAAGGCGGCGGCAGCACCTATCCGACCGGCGTCAACACCGTCATGCCCGCGATCATGCCCGATCTGGGGAAGACCGAACTTCTGAACTACCTGGCCGACATTCCCCTCACCTCGCTCAATGACAGCCACGGCCGGCATTCCGCCGAAGCCTTCGGCGGCAATCTGTTCGCCTTCGCCCCCCGCCTGCTCCACACCTGGAACTTCACCCTGGGCGATTTCCATTTTTCGACCGGCCTCTCTCCGGTTTTCCAGCGCAAATATGTCAGTGTCGGCGGCCGGGACAGCTATACATTCAACATGTCGTCATTCGACCTGCAGGCACTGTACGTCACCTGGTCGAAAGGCGACCTGCACCTGCTGTTCGGCCAGGATTTCTGGTTTCCCGGGTCATCGTACAACAAATCCGACTTCTCGAACGTCACCTCGACGCGTGTGACCTTCATGGAAGAGGGCGCCGTCACCTGGACGCCCGGACATTGGGAATTCTCCATGGAAAATACCGTGCAGATGTCCACCCGCGATGCCGATACCGGTTATCATGACGGCACGCTGTATAATATGGATTACGGCATTTCCTACCGTCCGTTCGCGAAGTTGCGCAATCTGCAGTTTGGCGTCAACGGCAACTGGGCCTACCAGACCAGCAACGACACGCTGCACGGCCGGCGCTATATGGACGGCTACAAGATGCGCAATTTCACCATGGGGCCGCAGATCGTCTACGATTTCGCCCCCGGCACCGCCGTGGTCCTGAAATGGCAGCATGCGCTCGACGCCCGCAATACGGTCGGCGGCGACCGCTACTGGGTGGAATTCGCCGTGCCGATCCATCTGTTCGAATGAACCCGTCGAACAGCAGCACGCAGATCCCCCATCGCAGGAAGCCCACACATGGCTGAAGTCACGATCCTACCCCAGGTCCGCGCATTTCTCGAACGATCGAACGGCCAGTTCATAAACGGCCAGCGCGTCACGTCCGAAGGCGGCGAAACCATCGCCGTCGCAAATCCCGCGACGAACGAGGTCATCGCGCATGTGGCCCCGGCCACGAACGCCGAGATCGACGCGGCCGTCGAGACCGCCCATCACGCCTTCCACGGCGCCTGGGCGAACACCACCCCGGCCCAGCGCGGCCTGCTGCTCAACCGGCTCGCCGACCTCATGATCGCCCATCGCGAGGAACTGGCCCAGCTCGAAACCCTGTCCTCGGGCAAGCTCATCACCCTCTCGCGCGCGTTCGAAGTCGATTACGCGGTCGCCTTCCTGCGCTATTACGCAAGCTGGACGACAAAAATCGAAGGCAGGACGGTCGCTCTTTCCCTCCCCTCGGCGACCGGCGAGAAATATACCGGCCTCACCCTGCGCGAGCCCCTGGGCGTGGTGGCCGGCATCGTGCCGTGGAATTTCTCGATCATGATCGCGGTGTGGAAATTCGGCTCGGCCCTGGCCTGCGGCTGCACGGCCGTCCTCAAGCCAAGCGAGGTCACGCCGCTGACGATGCTGCGCGTCGCGGAACTGGCGATCGAGGCCGGCATTCCGCCGGGGGTTCTCAACGTGGTGAACGGCCGCGGGCCGCAGGCCGGCCACGCCCTCATGACCCACCCCGAAATCGCCAAGATCACCTTCACCGGCGGCATGGAAACCGGCGCCGCCATCGGCACCGCCGCGATGCAGTCCGGCTTCAAACGGGTCACGCTCGAACTCGGCGGCAAGAACGCGGCCGCCTTCCTGCCCGATACCTCCCCGGACAGGACGGTGGACGGCATTATCGAGGCCGGGTTCCTCAATTCAGGCCAGGTCTGCGCCTCGGCGGAACGCTGTTACGTCCATCGCTCCCGGATCGACGACGTCGCCGAGCGACTGGGCAAGCGCCTCGCCGCCTTCGCGCCCGGCGATCCCATGGACGACGAAAGCCAGTTCGGCCCGCTGGCCAGTCGAGCCCATTTCGAAAAAGTGACGGGTTCCTTCGCCAGGGCCCGCGCCCGGGGGGCCCGGTTCATCCACGGCGGCGGCGCGTTCGACATCCCCGGCTGCTACATCCAGCCGACGGCGGTACTCGCACGGTCGCAGGACGACGAACTGATGCGCCAGGAAGTGTTCGGCCCCGTCGTCTCCCTGCTCGTCTATGACAGCGTGGAGGAACTCGTCACGCTGATGAACGATTCCCCCTACGGGCTGACAGCCAGCCTCTGGACCAACGACCTGTCGCAGGCCCTGCGCCTGATTCCACGCATCGAAGCCGGTACCGTCTGGATCAACATGCATAATTACATCGATCCGGCCATGCCGTTCGGCGGCGCGAAAGGCTCGGGAATCGGCCGCGAATTCGGCAGCGCGTTCATCGAGCATTTCACGGAAATCAAGTCGGTCATCATGCGATATTAACGACATCATCCGGTGCGCCCCCTCGCGGGAGCGACCGGTCGAGAGCCATATCATGACACACCCTCACCTGTTTCGGACAACCCTGTACACGTGCATCCTGGCCATGTTCGCGCTCTCTCCCTCACCGGCACAGGCGGCAACCGACGACCCCGTGGTCACACAGGCCGATCGGTCGCCGCAGAACTGGCCCACCAACGGGCGCACCTATGACGAGCAGCATTACAGCCCGCTCAGCCAGATCAACAAGGACACGATCGGCCGCCTCAAACTCGCCTGGTTCAGCGATTTTGACACCAACCGGGGCCAGGAAGGCACGCCGCTGGTCGTCGACGGCATCCTCTACGCCACAACGAACTGGAGCAAGGTGCGCGCCTACGACGCGGCCACGGGCAGGCTGCTCTGGAGTTACGACCCCGAGGTGCCCGGCGCGTCGGCGGTGCGCGGCTGCTGCGACACCGTAAATCGCGGCGCTGCCTACTGGAACGGGAAAATCTTCGTCGGCACCTTCGACAACCGGCTGGTCGCGCTGGACGCGAAGACCGGACGCAAGGTCTGGGACGTCCAGACGATTCCCAAGGATTCCTGGCTGGGCGATATCAGATCCTACGTCACGGACGGCGCGCCGCGCGTGGCGAAGGGCGTGGTCATGATCGGCAATGGCGGGGCCGAATTCGGCGCGCGCGGCTTCATCTCCGGCTTCGATGCCGAAACCGGCGCGCTGAAATGGCGCTTCTTCACCACGCCCAACCGCGCGAACCAGCCCGACCACGCGGCCTCCGACACCCCCCTGACGACCATGGCCTATCAGAGCTGGGGTCCCAACGGCGCCTGGACCCATTCCGGCGGCGGCGGCACGGTATGGGACGCAATCGTTTACGATCCACGGACCGATCTGGTCTATGTCGGTGTCGGCAACGGGTCCCCCTGGAACTACAAACAGCGTTCGGACGGCGTCGGCGACAATCTCTTCCTCGGCTCGATCGTCGCCATCCGTCCGGAAACTGGTGAATATGTCTGGCATTTCCAGGAAACACCGCAGGACCAGTGGGACTATACCTCGACCCAGCCCATCATGACGACCGATCTCGAGATCGGCGGCAGGATGCGCCACGTCCTGCTCCATGCGCCGAAAAACGGCTTCTTCTACATCCTGGATGCGAAAACCGGCCAGTTCCTCTCGGCTAAGCCCTACGTGCCGGTCAATTGGGCCAGGAGCGTCGATCCGCTGACCGGACGGCCCGACATCGTGCCCGATGCCCTCTATTCCGTGACCGGTAAGCCCTGGGCCGGCCTGCCCGGTGATCTGGGCGGTCATAATTTCGCGGCCATGAGCTACAGTGCCCGAACCGGCCTGGTCTATATCCCCGCGCAGCAGATCCCGATGATGTACGTCCCCGATCCGCAGCCCCTGAAGCAGAAAGGGCTCAATCTCGGAATCAGCATGCAGGGCCTACCCGACGACCCGGCCGTGCGCGACGGGTTCATCAAGACCCTCAAAGGCTGGCTGATCGCCTGGGACCCGAAACAGCAGAAGGAAATCTTCCGCGTCGATCACGGCGGCCCCTGGAATGGCGGCCTGCTCGCAACCGGCGGCGACCTGGTGTTCCAGGGCCTCGCCAACGGCGTCTTCCACGCCTACGACGCGACGAACGGCGCGGATCTCTTCCGTTTCAACGCCCAGAGCGGCATCATCGCGCCGCCGATCTCCTACCAGGTCAACGGCCGGCAATATATCGCCGTGGAAGCAGGATGGGGCGGCATCTATCCGCTGCTGCTGGGCCGGACCGCCCTGTCCTCGGGCTGGACGGTCAATCATTCCCGCCTGCTGGTCTTCGCCCTCGACGGCACGGCCCGACTGCCCGCTCAGAACGACAAGGGCTTCTTGCCGGTCCAGCCGCCATCACATGTCGATACGCGACAGGCAGGGGCCGGATACGAGCTGTACGAAAATTTCTGCCAGGCCTGCCACGGCGACAACGCGCAATCCGGCGGCGTCCTGCCCGACCTGCGCTGGTCGGGCGCCCTGCGCGACCGGACGGCATTCTACAACGTCGTCGGCCGGGGCGCCCTGACGGCCTACGGAATGACCCGCTTCGACGACATCCTGCCGCGCCGGGATATCGAAGCGATCCGCCAGTTCCTCATCAAACGGGCCCAGGACACCTACCCGCGCGAGGTCGCCGCGCGCAGCAATCCCCAGGGCATCCCCCAGGGCCACGCGATTACCGAGTAACCGCCGGCGGCGGGCCGGCCAGGGCGGTGGAGGAGGCGGTGATGAACCTGTCCCCCTCCCCGTCGTCCAGAACCCCCTCCAGCGTCAGCAGATGCCCTTTCAGACTGTCCTTGGGCTGGATCGCGACAATGCGCCATGTCAGCCGCGCCCGGCAGCCCGCGGGTACCGCCTTGCGGAACCAGAAGGCGAAATCCAGCCCCACGGCGGCATCCCGCTCCGTCAGCCACCCGGCCAGCCCCCCCAGCATCATGGCGGCGCAATGGCCGCCACTGGCGATCAGATGCCCGAAGCGGCTGGCCTTCGCGACCGCCGCGTCATGATGCAGCGGGTTGGTATCGCCGATCAGCGTCGCGATGTCCCGAACGCTGCCCTCGTCGAACGAGAGGATCGTCGACATCCCCTCCCCCACCTGAAATACGCAGCCATTGCCGGTCATCTCGAACGCTCACATCTGGTCGTAATCGATGACGACCCTGTCCGTCTTGGCCCGCGCCTGGCAGGTCAGGACGAACCCGGCCTCGGTCTCCCACGGTTCCAGCGCGTAATTCACCTCCATCTCGACCGCGCCCTCCACCACCTTGGCGCGACAGGTCGAACACATGCCGCCCTTGCAGGCAAACGGCAGGTCCAGCCCGGCGCGCAGGGCCGCGTCCAGGATCGTCTCGTCCGCCGCCACCGGCACCTCCCGCCGCTTGCCGTCCACGATCAACGCCGCGACATGCGCCGGCGCGGCCGTCGGCGAGACGACAGGCCGCGGCCGCGGCACCCCGGAAAAAGCCGAGACGAACCGCTCGGCATGGATCTGCCCCTCCGCCAGGCCCAGCCCGCGCAGCGCCCCCTCGATCTCCTCGATCATCTCGCTGGGGCCACAGAGAAAGGCGTGCGCCACATCCCGCGCCGGCACCAGCGCCGTCAGCAGCAGGCGCGCCTTCGCTGCATCCAGCCGCCCGTTCAGAACCGGCAGATCCTGCTCTTCGCGAGACAGGACGTGAAAGACCGAAAGCCGCTCCAGATACCGGTCCTTCAGATCCTCCAGTTCCGAGCGAAACAGAATCGTATCGATCGACCGGTTGCCATAGAACAGGCAAAACCGGCTTTGCGGCTCGCGCGCCAGCACCGTCCGGGCGATCGACAGCACCGGCGTGATCCCCGACCCGGCGGCAAAGGCCACATGCGTCCGCCCGTTGCCCGGACTGTTCTGCAGCCCGAACCGCCCGGTCGGCGTCATGACATCCAGCAGATCTCCCGGGCGCAGCACCGTGTTGACCCAGGTGGAAAACGCCCCGCTCTCGATCTGCTTGACCGCGATGCGCATCTCCCCATCGTCGGGGCAGGAACAGATCGAATAGGAACGACGCAGCTCCTCCCCGTCGATCTCGGTCTTCAGCGTCAGATACTGCCCGGCCTCATAGCGATAATCCTCGCGCAGATCGTCGGGAATCTCGAAGGTGATCGACACCGCATCCGGCGTCTCGCGCCGCAGCTCGGTCACCCGCAGCGGGTAAAAACGCGGCACCCGCGCCCGGCTGGCGGACGGCGCGGCAACGAGGGGGTCGTGAACGATGGCCATATCTGAATCCCGTCATGATGCGTTCGCTCGAAACGAGCCTGGATCAGTGACATTTGAAATAATCGAATGGTTCCCGGCAGGCATTGCACCGCCACAGGGACTTGCACGAGGTCGAGCCGAAGGGTGCGATCTCCCCGGTATCCGTCGACCCGCAGCGGGGACAGGCAACGGTCTCGACGCCGAACAGCGCGCGGCGGCCGGCGGCCGGCGCCGGCGGCGCAATGCCGTAATCCTTCAGCTTGCGGCGCCCGTCGTCGGTCAGGAAATCGGTGGTCCAGGCCGGGGACAGCACGGTCCTGACCGTAACCGGCCCCAATCCAGCCTTTTCGACCGCCAGACTGATCTCCAGCGCGATCATGTTCATGGCCGGACAGCCGGAATAGGTCGGCGTTATGGAAATTTCCGCCGTCTCGCCACGAATGGCGACATCGCGCAGCACACCCAGATCGACGATGGTCAGCACCGGTATTTCCGGATCGACCACCGTCCCCGCCACCCGCCAGACCGCCGCACGGCGCGCGGCGGGACCCGAGGGCGCGGCCTCGTCTACCATGTCGCGCCCGGAAAACTGCGCTGGAGAAACTGCAATTCCGCCAGCAGCGGACCAAGATGCTCCGAATGGCGCCCGTCGCGCCCGCCGGACTGCATCCATCCCCCCTCCGGCAGTGCCAGCGTCGCCCGCCCCAGCACATCCGACACGGTGTCCCGCCAGACCGCGCGCAACGCAGCCGGGTCGGGCACCAGCCCCTCGGCCGCCAGCACATCCTCGTCCGCCGGCACGTCGAACATCTCGTTCGTATAGGGGAACAGCCGGGCGATCGCGGCCCGCGCGCGACGATGGCTCTCCGCCGTGCCGTCACCCAGCCGGATCACCCATTCGGCGCTGTGGCGCAGGTGATAGGCACTCTCCTTTTCCGCCTTGGCCGCGATGGCGGCCAGCGTCGCATCGGCCGAGCCGGTCAGAAGCCGCCAATACGGATCGATGAAGGCCGCGTAAAGAAACTGCCGCACCATCGTCTGGGCAAAATCGCCGTTGGGCTGCTCGACCAGCAGCAGATTGCCATAGGCCCGCTCGTCGCGCAGATAGGCCAACTGGTCCTCGTCATGGCCGGCATCCTCGATTTCGGCGGCGTGCGTATACAGCGCGCGCGCCTGGCCGATCAGATCCAGCCCCATATTGGCCAGCGCCATATCCTCTTCCATCGTCGGCGCCCTGCTGCACCATTCCGACAGGCGATGACCAAGGATCAGCGCATCATCCGCACGCCGAAGAAGATAACTGGCAAAAGGCGATGCTTTGAATTGAATGGATGTCGTAGCCATGGACCTGTTCCTGAAACCGATAGAGACCGGAATGCATGCGCGCCGGGCAACCCCGCGCGTCACATATGGCCGACCTCTTCAGGAACCTCGTAGAAGGTCGGATGACGGTAGATCTTCGACGCCGTCGGCTCGAACATCATCGCCTTGTCCACCGGATCGGACGCGGTGATCGCCGTGGACGGCACCACCCAGATGGAAAGCCCCTCGCCCCGCCGCGTATACAGGTCCCGCGCCGCCTGAAGCGCCAGCGTGGTATCGTCGGCATGCAGCGATCCGACATGCTTGTGCGAAAGGCCGTTGCGGCTGCGGATAAACACTTCCCACAGCGTGGTCATGGTCTCGGTCATGACGCGTTTTTCCTTGTTCTTGCTTTTGATGACGCGCGAGGGCGCGGGATGGCAGCGGCCGCTCAGGCCGCGCGACGCGCCTTCTGCCTGGCGGCATGGGCGGCGGCGGCCTCGCGCACCCAGGCACCGCTCTCATGGGTCTCGCGCCGCCGGGCCAGGCGGTCGGCATTGCACGGACCGTTGCCGGCAATCACGTTCCTGAATTCCTCCCAGTCGATCGCGCCATGCGCCCAATGGCCGGTTTCCGGGTCGAAGCGCAGATCCGGGTCCGGCAGCGTCAGCCCCAGATAGGTCGCCTGCGGAACCGTCGCATCGACGAATTTCCGGCGCAGATCGTCATTGGAAAACCGCTTGATCTTCCAGCGCGTCGACATGTCCGAATGCGTGCTCTGCCCGTCGGGCGGCCCGAACATCATCAAGCTCGGCCACCACCAGCGGTTCAGCGCATCCTGCGCCATCGCCTTCTGCTCCGCCGAACCGCGCGCCAGCGTCATCATGATCTCGTAGCCCTGGCGCTGATGAAAGGATTCCTCCTTGCACACACGGATCATCGCGCGGGCATACGGCCCGTAGGAACAGCGGCAGAGCGGAATCTGGTTCATGATCGCCGCCCCGTCGACCAGCCAGCCGATGGCGCCGATATCGGCCCAGGTCATCGTGGGATAGTTGAAGATCGAGGAATATTTCGCCCTGCCGGACAGAAGCTGCTCGACGAATTCCTCGCGCGCGATCCCCAGCGTCTCCGCCGCAGCGTACAGATACAGCCCATGGCCGCATTCGTCCTGCACCTTGGCCAGCAGCGCCGCCTTGCGCCGCAACGAGGGCGCGCGCGTGATCCAGTTGCCCTCCGGCTGCATGCCGATGATCTCGGAATGGGCATGCTGCGAAATCTGCCGCGCCAGGGTCCGCCGATACGCGGCGGGCATGAAATCGTTGGGTTCGATCCGTTCCTCGGCATCCACGCGCTCCAGAAAGCGTGCGGTCTGCTCCGCATCCTCCAGGTCGGGCCGTGCCTCGGGGGCCGCATTCAGCGACTTGGTATACATCGGGATTGCCTCCTTCTTGGAGGCAGCCGGCACAGTCGCCCGGCCTGCGATCCGGCGCGACTCTTCAGGCAGCCTCTATGCCCTCTTCAATATATTACCGAAAAAAAGAATCAAATTATATTCTGTAATATGTCCTCCCGAACACAGGAATTTTACAGATCCACCCGATCAGAATCGGAATCGCGCCTCACCGCCGGCCGGCAGCGGCGCCCCGTCCTCGCCGACGGCATTCTCATCCAGCCAGCGCTCGGACCCCGCCCGCAGCCGGTCATAGATCCGCCCGCACACCGCCCGCGCCCGCTCGCCGGGCCAGTCGGCCGGCAGCAGTTCGGCAGGCAGCAGCGGATCGCGCAGCACGATGCGGCGATAGGCATGGATCAGGACGATCCGTGCCACCATCGCCCCCAGATCGTCCAGTCCCGCCCCGGCGTCCAGCCCCTCCGCGCAGGGCGCGAACGCGTCGAGAAACGCCTGATACTCCCGCGCGATGTCCTCCAGGGGCCACGCGCGCGCGGCCAGCCCGCGCAGCGCCTCCACCGGCCCGGAAAGCGCGAACGCCGGACAGGCCGCGCCGGGTGGAACCGCCCGCCCGCCCGGCGCCACGAACAGTCCGCCCAGCGGCGAACCGAATCCGGCCTCGGCCAGCGCGGGAAACGCGGTCTCCCGCACCGAC
The DNA here is from genome assembly GCF_014174255.1 of Gluconacetobacter sacchari. GTDB lineage: Bacteria > Pseudomonadota > Alphaproteobacteria > Acetobacterales > Acetobacteraceae > Gluconacetobacter > Gluconacetobacter sacchari. The sequence continues at coordinate 16,404 of NZ_JABEQJ010000011.1, read as the reverse complement.
GCATCGGGCATGACCATCGTCAGGTGCCCCGTCCACAGCGGCGCCCGCTCGCGATAGATATGCTCGGCGGCCAGCAGGAACGCCTCCCGCCCCCTGGGGGCCAGCGCATAGAAACTGTTGCGGCCATGGCGCGTCCGGCTCACCCAGCCATCGGCCGCCAGGCGCGACATGGCGGTGCGTACCGCGTTCTCCTCCACCTCCATGCCGCGACACAGCGCCAGAAGCGTCCCCACCCACACGCTCCCCCCGCGCGGCAGGATCGCATCGCCATAGATGGTGATAATAACGGACCATAGCCGAAAACGTGTCCGGCCGAACGCGTCGAGGAAGGCGGCCAGCGCGGGCGCGGTGGCTGGCGCGGTCATCGCGATCCGGCCATCCGGCGGCACCGCGCCCGGGGGGCCATCAGGACCGCGCGGCCCGCCGTCCGGCGCGCGCGGCGGCGGGCCTGCCCGCCCGCACCGCCTTCGGTACGGGTGCCGTCCCGTCCGCGGCCGCACCGCCCGCCAGCAGCGCCGGCGCGGTCCTGCCGCCCGAAACGATGAAATGCGTCACGAGGCGCGCGTAATCCTCGCGCGTCAGCCCCTTGCCGTCATGAAACCACAGATAATGCCAGTTTATCATGCCGAAGACCGACATGGTGCTGGGCGCCAGCATCGGCGTTCCGGCCAGCTCCGGCACCGCATCGACCACCGCATCCGACATCAGCTTCACCAGCCGCCGCTCGAACAGACGCAGCTTTTCCTGGTTCGCGGGCGAGAGCAGCTTGAAATTGGCCAACTGCACCTGATGCTCGGCATCCGCGTCGCGATAGGCGTCCAGCAGCGCCAGGCACAGCGCGCCCAGCTTCTGGCCCGCCGGCGCGCGCTCGAACGCCCCGGTCGTAACAGTCACCAAATGCCCCAGATGCGTCGCAAGGATGTCGTATATGACCGCTTCCTTGTCGCTGTAATAGTGATACAGCAACGATTTCGACACGCCGCACGCTTCCGCGATCATGGTGATCGAGGCCCCGACATAACCGAAACCGGCAAACAACTTCGCGGCATTGCGCAGGATGAGCTGCCTCTTCTCGTCGTAATCCTGCGCCCGAGGTCGCGCCATGTCCCCTCTTTCGTCTCTGCCGGCCATGCGAACGCGCCGCCGGGCGTCCGGCATCATACTGTCGCCCCGCGACCGCCGGCGCAAGAGTTGAACGACCGGTCGATCACCCCCGTCCGACCGGCGCCCTCCCGGCACTCAGGCAATGCCGTCGAGATTGGGCCCACGCCCCGGCATCCCTCCCTCGGCCGACGGCGCTTCCGCGAACCGCGATGCCGGCGCCTCGCAATCGGGCATACGCCACAGCGCGATTCCCCCGCACAGCGTGGCCACCAGGATATAGACGACCGGGGCCAGCGCCGTATGCGCCATCAGGGCCGAAACCGCCATCGGCGTCAGCCCGCCGAACACGGCATAGGCAACGTTGTAGGAGAAGGACAGGCCGGAAAACCGCACCGGCGCCGGAAAGGCCCGCACCATGGCGATGGGCACCAGCCCGGTAAAGCCGCAGCCGATCCCGGCCAGCGCCGCCATCGGCAGCAGCCACTCGGGATGCACCGGCGCCAGACGGTACAGGCCGACTGCCGCCGCCATCAGCAGAATCGTCGCCAGCGGCGCCATCGCCCGCATTCCCCAGCGATCGACCCCGATCCCGAACAGCACCACCGCCACCGCTCCCGCCATCGTCTCGACCAGGCTGGCCTGCAACGTCACGCCGGCCGGCATGCCGTACAGCGTCTGCATCAGGCTGGGCATCATCAGGTTCAGCACAATGATCGCCACCGTCAGCGCCCAGGTGGCGATCACCGACAGGACCACCTCGCGCCGATGCGCGCTCAGCACGGTGACCAGGGGCATCTGCTGCTCGACCTCCGCACGCGCCTTCAGCGCCGCGAACACCGGCGTCTCCTTCAGCCAGCGCCGCAGGACCATCGCCAGCAACCCGAAAATCCCGCCCAGCACGAAGGCGGCCCGCCACCCCCAGCTGCCGACCTGCTCCGGCGACAGAAAACCGTTGAGCGCCAGCGCCACCAGCGACCCCAGCAGAATGCCCATCTGCAACCCGCCGGTCAGCAGCCCGCAGGCCAGGCCCTCGCGCGCGCGGCCGGCATGTTCGGCCACGAACACCCAGCCCCCCGGCGCCTCGCCGCCGATCGCCGCCCCCTGCATCATGCGCAGCAGTAGCAGGATCAGCGGCGCCGCGATGCCCAGCGTCCCGTAACCCGGCAGAAACCCCATGGCCAGCGTCGGCAGCGCCATCAGCAGCACGCTCAGGGTGAACATCCGCTTGCGCCCGGTCTTGTCGCCGAAATGCGCCATCACCAGCCCACCCAGCGGCCGGATCAGATACCCGGCGCCGAACAGGCCGAACGTTTCCGTCTGCCGCAGCCAGTCGGGCTGCCCGGCGGCGAAGAAATGCTGGCCGATCACTTTCGCGAAAAAGGCGAAAATAACGAAATCATAAAATTCCAGCGCCCCACCAAGCGATGCCAGGGCGAGCGTGCGAATCTCCCCCCGGCTCAGGCCGTGGGAAGATGACGTGGGAAGAAAGGTGGCCATGCGGGGATTGATCCCTCTTTTTTTGGATGTCATGCACCTTGCATGCAGGCAACATGCCTCGCACGCACATCAGAAGAAACAAACATATTTCTTTTAAATAAAACAGATTTGAGAACAGGCCCGATCATCTGGCACGACGCCCGTCCATTCGAAAACGATGAACTCCCGTGACTTCACCACCATGTTCCCCTATCATGGCCAGGATATCGCTACGGGAAGGAAGACGCCATGCCACATCTTGTCCTGCTCTATACGCGCGATTTGGAAAAGGACGTCGATTTCGACGTGCTCACGCGTTCTCTCGCCGACACAATGCTGACCCGACGCGACGAGAACGGAAAACAGGTTTTCCCCACCGGCGGCACCCGCGTCCTGGCCTATCCCGCCGCGCACGGCGCCGTCGCCGACGGACAGGGCGATTACGGTTTCCTCTACGCCAATCTGCGGATCGGCGCCGGTCGCAGCGCCCAGACGCACAAATCGGTCGGCGACGCGCTGCTCGCCGTCCTGCGTGCCGCCCTCGATCCGGTGCTGGCCGCCCGGCCGGTCGGCCTCACCCTGCAAATCGACGAGAGCCCCGCCCAGGTCTATGACGGCAAGCACAGCAGCCTGCATCCACTCTTCGCCGGACGATAACCCCCGGCGTCCTGCCTCCGTCCGCCCTATGCCTCCCCCTTCATGCCGCCGCGAAAATCCTCCAGCAATCTCCGCGTTCCCCCGGCAAGAATGCCCACATCGCTGCCGATCGCGACAAATCGCGCGCCCAGCGCGACATAGCTCTGAGACAGGGCCAGATCGCTCGACAGAATCCCCGCCGGCTTGCCCGCCGCCACGATCTTCCGCAGCGCCGCCCTGACCGTCTCCTGCACCGCCGGATGCCCGGGATTGCCGCGATAGCCCAGATCCGCCGCCAGGTCCGCCGGCCCCACGAACACGCCGTCCACGCCCTCGACCGTCAGGATCTCGTCCAGCGCCGCCAGTCCGGCGCGGCTTTCGACCTGCACCAGCAGGCAGATCTCATCATCCGCCGACGACAGATAGTCCGGTATGCGGTTGAACGCCGAAGCCCGCGCCAGCGCAGCCCCGATCCCGCGCCGCCCATCAGGCGCATAGCGCACCGCACGGGCCACCGAAGCCGCCTGTGCGGCGGATTCGATCATCGGCACCAGCACGGTCTGCGCCCCGATATCGAGGATCTGTTTCAGGATCCAATCCTCCCCGACCGGAGGGCGGACGACGGCATGGCTGCCGGTCAGCGCGATCGCCTGCACCTGCCGCATGATGCTGCGGATATCGTTCGGCCCGTGCTCGCCATCCACCAGCACCCAATCGAACCCCGCCCCGGCACAGATCTCCGCCGTATAGCCCTCGCCCAGCGCCAGCCACAGGCCGAGAAGGCACCTGTCGTCGCGCAGCGCCGCCTTGAAACCGTTCCGAGGTGCCGGCATGTCACGCTTCCCTTTCAAAAAAGCAACTGATTGTCCCCAGCTTGCCGTATTCCGCCACGATCGTATCGCCCCGCCGAGCCTCGACCGGGCGGATGAACGAGCCCGACAGCACCACCTGCCCCGCTCGGATCACGCCGCCATACGCCCGCAACCGCTCGGCCAGCCAGACGATCCCGCGCGCCGGATGGTTCAGCACGCCCGCCGCCAGTCCGGTCTCCTCGACCACCGCATTGCGGGAAACGATGGCCCCCGCCCAGCGCAGATCCACCTCGTCGACCGAAAACCGCCCGCTGCCCAGCACGATTCCCGCATTGGCGGCATTGTCCGCGATGGTATCGACAACCGTGCGGGCCGCGCCGGTACGCGGATCGGCGCGACGGATCCGCGTATCGAGAATCTCCAGTGCCGGCACGATATAATCCGTCGCCGCCAGCACGTCGAACACGCTCTCCGCCGCCCCATCCAGATCCCGCTTGAACACGAAGGCCAATTCCGCCTCGATGCGCGGCTGGATAAACCGGCTTGCGGGAATCGACGCTCCGTCCTCGAACAGCATGTCGTCGAACAGAATGCCGGAATCCGGCGTGCCGATATTCAGCGCATATTGCATCGCCTTCGATGTCAGGCCGATCTTCCAGCCGATGACCTGCCGCCCGCCGGCAATCTTGCGGCGCACCCACGCATCCTGAATCGCATACGCATCCTCCAGCCCGGCTTCGGGATATTTCAGCGAGATCAACCCGACCTGCCGCCGCGTCTGCTCGGCCTCGTCCAGCAGCCCCGCCTCCACAGCGATCTGCTCCGGAGACAATCCCGTCATCTCCCTATTCCTCATCCACGATCGGGTTGCGCAACACGCCCAGCCCCGTCGCCTCGACCTCCACCACGTCTCCAGGCCGCAGCCACACCGGCGGGTCCAGCCGCGCACCCGCCCCGGTCGGGGTCCCGGTCACGATCAGGTCCCCCGGCACCAGCGTGGTGAATGTCGAGATGTAGGAAATGATCCTACGGAACGAAAAGATCATCCGGCCGGTGCGGTCCTGCTGGCGGACCGCACCGTTCACCCGCGTCGTCAGCGCGATATCGCCGATCTGCGCCTCCGAGCGATAGGGCACCAGCCAGGGGCCGATCGATCCGGTCCGGTCGAAATTCTTACCCTGTGTGACGTTGAATTTCGCATGGCGTACCCAGTCGCGGATCGTCCCCTCGTTACACAGGCTCAGCGCCGCGACATGATCCAGCGCCGCTTCCTGCGCGATCCGCCGGCCGCCCTTGCCGATCACGAGCACGATCTCGCCCTCGTAATCCAGTTGCGGCGATTCCGGTGGCCTGACCAGCGGCTGAAGATGCCCGACGAAACTGCGCGGAAAGCGGATGAACAGGGACGGATTGGCCGGCGCCGCCTGCCCGTCCTTGTACTCCTCGTTCCGATCGGGAAAATTGACACCGACACACAGAATCTTTTCCGGATTGGTCACCGGTATCTCATAGCGGATCTCCTCCTCCAGGAAATCCACCCGCTTCGGCGCGCCGGCCGCCAGTTCCTCCAGCATGCCCGCCGCGATCACCTCGCGCAGGCCGGGCCATCGCATCCCATGTTCCGCCCACAGGTCGGTGATCCCCTCCGGCCGATGCAGGCCGTAGCGCACCTGCCCATCCTTCGAGAAACTGACAAATCGGTCGGTCATCCTGCCATCCTCCCCCTGCGGCATCGCCCGGTCAGGGCGCAATGATCGGGCTCGCGGTCAGCGCCGGTTCGCCGACGGCCGACCCGGCGAAGACGCTGCCATGTTCGAACCACGAGCGCGGCGCCGGCGCTCCCCACAATGTCTGGCGCTGCGGGTCCTTCAGGTCCCAGCGGATCGGCTCGTTATCCGGGTCCACCGTCTGGTAGTCGGAGCAGTAGATCTCGATCCGATGCCCGTCAGGGTCGAGAATATACAGGAAGAAGGCATTCGAGATGCCATGGCGTCCCGGCCCGCGCTCGATGTTCGCGACATAGCCCGTCGTCGCCATCAGATCGAGCAGGTCGATGATGTTCAGCGGCGTCGGCACCCAGAAGGCGGTATGATGCAGCCGGGGGCCACGTCCGCAGGTAAAGGCGATATCATGCACGCCGCCCTTCCGATGCATCCACGCCGCCCACAGCCTGCCGCTGGCCTCGTCCTCGGTATATTCCGTGGTCCGGAAACCAAGCTTGTTATAGAACGAGACCGACGCATCGACATCGGTCGAAAAACAGTTGAAATGGTCGATCCGCAGCGGCTTCACGCCATGATACAGCGCGTATTTCTGATGAATGGGCGCCAGCCGGTCCATCTTGAAATAGAACTCCAGCGGAATACCGCTATTGTCGCGGGTACGGAACGTCCGGCCCTGATAGGGGCGCACGACCCACTCGACCGGATAGTCGAGGTCCCGGAAATAGGCCGCCCCCTTGTCAAGATCCGCTTCCGAAAACACCTTGAACGATAGCGCATACACTTCCGGCTGCGCACTCTTCGTCAGGATGACGCAGTGATGCCCGCGCTCTTCCATCGCGCGGAGATAAATGTGCTCGCCGTCCTCGTCGGTCACCTGCAACCCCAGCGTATCGGCATAGAATGCCTTGCTACGGGCCAGATCCGTCACGCCCAGTTCGACATGGCTCAGGCGGAGGACGTTGAAATCGGGATAGAGGTTGAACGCTTCGAGTGCCATGGATATTACCCCGGAAAGCCGCCGGTCTCGCACCGTCGGCCTGCTGTTTTGTTCTTGTCGGTCGCCCGGAAATCCGGCCGACTTGCCCTAGCCGAGTTTGGGAATGGCGTGGAAGGTCGTCGCGAAACTCACGTTCTTGGTCTCCATGTAGAAATCGAACGACCAGTCCCCTCCGTCGCGGCCCATCCCCGACGCCTTGACCCCGCCGAACGGCGTGTCGAGATGCCGCACATTCTCCGAATTCACCCAGATCATCCCCGCCTCGATCTGCTCGGACACACGGAACGCCCGGGTCACGTCCGATGTCCAGAGATAGGCCGCCAGACCGTATTCGGTGTCGTTAGCCAGCGCCACCGCCTCGTCTTCCGAATGGAAGGCGATCGCCGTCAGCACCGGGCCGAAAATCTCCTCCTGCGCGATACGCATGCGGTTATCGGCTCCGGTAAACAGCGTGGGCGCGACATAGCAGCCGCCACCCGGCCCTTCGTATCTCGTGCCGCCGGCCGCGACCACCGCGCCCTCCTGCCTGCCGATCTCGATATAGTCCAGAACCTTCTTTTCATGGACAGGATGAATCAACGGCCCGACCACCGTTTCCGGGTCCAGCGGATGCCCGACCCTGATGGCCCTGACGCGCTCCGCAAGCTTCGCCAGAAAGCGGTCGGCGATCTCCGCATCGACCAACAGGCGCGATGACGATGTGCAGCGTTCCCCGTTCAGCGAATAGATCATGAACAGCACCGCATCCGCCGCGCGTTCCAGGTCGGCATCCTTGAAGACGATGACGGGATTCTTTCCGCCCAGCTCGAAATGGAAGCGCTTCAGCGTATCGGCTGCCTGCTTCATGATCATCGACCCGGTGCGGCTCTCCCCCACGAAGGCGATCGCCTTGATGTCGGGGTGCCGCGTCAGTTCCGCGCCGGCATCCTCGCCAAACCCGTTGACGGTGTTCCACACACCAGGCGGCAGCCCGGCCTTCTCCGCGATGCGCACCAGCAGCGACGCGGTAATCGGCGAGAACTCCGCCGGCTTGTGAACCACGGTGCAACCCGCCGCCAGCGCCGGCGCGATCTTCCAGGTGGACAGCATGAACGGCGTGTTCCACGGCGTAATCACCCCGACAGGCCCCACCGGCACGCGCGTGGTGATATTCGCCTGCCCCTTGGCCGGCAGCGACAGCCCGTTGCGCGCCCCCGGCGCACGATCGGCGAAATAGCGGAAATTCTCGGCGCCGCGCAAGGCGGCCTTGGCCATGAAGCGCACGGCCTGCCCCGTATCGAGACATTCCATAAACGCGATTTCCTCCGCATTCTCCTCGATCGCATCGGCGATCGCATGCAGGACCTCCCGCCGCTTCGCGCCGCCGGTCGCCGTCCAGCCCGGCTGGGCCGCCTTCGCCGCCTTCGCCGCGGCGGCGATGTCCCGCTCACCGCCTCGCGCGACCCGGGCAAGCGGCTTCAGATCGACCGGAGAAATGGTATCGAACGTCTCGCCGCCGATTGCCGGGCGATCCTCGCCGCCGATGCGGTTCAGAATGCCCCGCGCGCGGATCGCATCCAGATACGCCTCGGCCTTCCGCACATTGTCTTCTAGTTTACCCACGGACCCGACTCCTGTTTCTTCCGTTCCATGACGGTCCCGAAAAGCTCCCGTGCCCCGTCTCCGGGATATAATTAACGTGTTAAGTTTATAACGCGCGACCGAATGTCCGGCTTCACACGTTTGCGTTATCCTTGGGTCTTGGCTATCGTTTTGCCGAATCCGTCCCACATCCTGGATCGAGTCCCACCATGCCCCCGAAAATCCGCCCGGCATCGGCGCGAAGCGACCCGCCGGCCACCGACACCGCCGCCCCCGCCGCCTCGCCGCAAACCACGACCACCTCGCTGACCGTGGCCCTGCTGGCGGCGCGCGAGGCGTTGCTGTCCCGCTTCCGGCCGCTGCTGGCCGAGCATGGGCTGACGGCCCAGCAATGGCGCGTCATCCGCCTGCTGCACGAACACAGGATCCTCGACGCCAGCCAACTCGCCGAAAGGGCCTTCATCCTTCCTCCCAGCCTGACGCGGATCCTGGCCAATCTGGAGGCACGGACACTGGTCACGCGGCTGCAACCCACGTCCGACCGGCGGCGCTACCTGTTTTGCCTGACCGGCGAGGGCGAAGCCATCTTTCGCAGCGTCCTGCCCGACAGCATGAAAATCTATACCGAGCTGGAAGATTATTTCAGCCGCGACCAGATCGCCCTGCTGCTCGATCTCCTGCACCGGCTGGCGAAATTCTGACCGCCGACCGGCGATCACCCCGCCGGCACGGCCACGGTCGAGCCGACGAAGGCGCGATCCAGATACAGCAGCGGGTGCCCGGTCGGCCGATGGCGGATGCCCAGCACCTCGCCGAACAACACGTAATGGGTGCCGACAAGCTGGTGCGCCACGATCCGGCAGTCGAACGCGGCAATGGCATCGTGCAGCGCGAAATTGCCCGACGGCAGCGTCTCCCAGTCCCCCGACGCATAACGCGCCTCCATGTCGGCGATCTTGCCGGCAAAATGGCCGGCCAGCGCGACATGGTCATTGCTCAGCACGTTGACGCAGAACACCCCGTTTTCCAAGAACATCCCGCATTGCGCCGACCGCCGGTTCATGCAGACCAGAAGCGTCGGCGGATCGTCGGTCACAGAACTCATCGCCGTCGCGGTAAAGCCGCCCCGTCCAGCCGGACCGGCCGAGGTAATCACATTGACCGACGCGCCGACCCGCGCCATCGCGGCACGAAACGCCAGGGCATCCGCCGCATCCACGGGGGCCGCCCGATCCTGTTGAGACATCGCATTCATGTCACACCTCACCCGCACCCGACCGGCGGCAGCCACGTATCGGCGGTCCAGCCATGCTCGTCGTAATCGCCCATGCAGGTCTCGACCAGCGCCTCCATCTCCCGCAGCAGCGGGCCGCGCTCGGCGCCCTTGAGGATCTGTAGCCGCACATCCTCCGGCGAGCCGGCATAATTCAGCTCGTACAGCGCATGCCGACCACCGAACTCCGATCCGGTGGCATCCCACATCAGCTTCATGATCTTGATGCGCTCGATATGGTCGATCCCGTTCGAGCCGCGCACATATTGCGCGAGATAGCGGTTGATCTCCGGATTCGCGAAATCCCTGGCCGAGGACGGCAGATAGATCAGCCCCGAAGCCACGCAGCGCCGGACCAGCTCGATCACCCGCGGATAGGCATCGGACATGAAGGCCCGATAGGTCAGCGCCGCCTCCAGGTTCGGCAGCATCGCGCCGTTGTGCCATTGCTGCGGATTGCGCGCCATGGCGCTGGACAGCGACCAGAACATGTGGCGCAGCCCGATCACCTCGCCCAGCGCCGCCTGGTTGCCGCGAAACGCGTCGCCCCCGGTGCAGCGCAGCGCCTTGGCCAGCAGCCCGGCCAGGAAATCCAGCTTCACGGCAAAGCGCGTGCAGCCCTGGAAACAATAGCCCTGCATGAAGCCCGAACCGATGGGAAAGGACAGGATCCGCTTCGCATCGCGCAGGACCAGCACGTCCTCCCAGGGCACGAACACATTGTCCAGCACCAAGATGGCGTCATTCTCGTCGAAGCGCGACGACAGCGGATAATCGAACGGCGTGCCGACCCGGTTCGCCGTTTCCTCGTACGAGGTCCGGCAGATCATCTTGATGCCGGGGGCATTCATCGGCGCGATGAACGTCACAGACATCGACGGATCCTCCGTCACCGTCGCCGAGCTCTGGGCCAGCAGGTTGTAATGGGTCAGCGCCGAAGAGGTCGCCACCACCTTGGCGCCGGAGACATGGATGCCGGCATCGGTCTCCTTGGTGATATGGACGAAGACGTCCTTCACCTCTTCCGCCGGACGATGGCGATCGATCGGCGGATTCACGATCGCATGATTGAGGAAGAGCGTCCGCTCCTGCGTCTTCTTGTACCAGGCCCGGGCGTTGTCGGCATAGGGGCCATACCATTCGGCATTGGCGCCCAGCGTATTGGTCAGCGCGGCCTTGTAATCGGCGGTACGCCCCATCCAGCCATAGGTCAGCCTTGCCCATTCCGCGATCGCCTGCTGCTGGCCCAGCAGATCCTCGACCGATTTCGCCCCCTTGAAATTCCTGTGGGTAAAGCCGCCATTGCCGGTATCGGTCGGGGTGGTCAGAACCTCCCGGCGCTTTGCGTCATGCAGCGCATCATACAGCCTGGCGATCGAGCGCGCCGCGTTACGCATGGCCGGGTGCGCGGTCACGTCGTCGACGCGCTGGCCATCGATATAGACATTCCGCCCGTCACGCAGCGACGCCAGATATTCGGCGCCGGTAAACGGCAGAACCGTGGCGGTCCGCCCCTCCTCCAGGGTAGCGTTGGCGTCGAAGCATTTGCTCATGTCTCGCTCCTGTCGTTTTTTGTTATTATCGGATGCAAAGCCGAGAACGTGGTCTCCGCGCAGACCCTAGAAGCGGCGCCAGCCGAAAAGAATGGACAAAAAACGAGAAGAGTTGGACATTTTTGAAATGCTGCGGAATACCGACGTCCCGACCTATCTCACCTATGGCCGCACCGCGAAAACCGACGATATCGGCTCGGTCCATATCGAAAAAGTGATGGACCGCCGCTCCCTCCACAACGGCCACGTCGCAGCGCACCAGCACACGCAGTTGGTCCAGCTCTGCCAATGGACGTCGGGCGGCGGCACCTACGCGATCGACGATCGCATCATTCCCTTCACTGCCCCGACATTCGTCTTCATGCCCACGCAGGTCGTGCATGGGTTCGACGTCCTGGACGGTTCCGACGCCATCGTCATCTCCCTCAAGGACGCGGAGATGACGACATCATCGTTTTTCCGCAGCCCCCCCTATCGCGACACCCTGATCCTCAACGGGTCGGAAAGTCCGCGCCCCTCACCGCTCATCACCACGCTGATGGAGGCCGGCTACGACCGCTATCGCCAGAATCCCGCCACGGCGGAGGGCGTCGTCTGCGGCCTGGCCAACGCGATCCTGGCAGAAGCCGCCACCCTTGCCCGCATGCAGGACAGCAAGGCGACCCGCCCCGCCGATCACCGCATCGCGGACCTGATAGAAATGCATTTCCGCGATTCCTGGTCGGTTTCCGAGTACGCCCGACAGCTCGGCTGCACGCCGTACCAGCTCAACGCGATGGCGCGTACGACTTGCGGCCATAGTCTCAAACGCCTGATTTCCGACAGGCGGCTGCTGGAAAGCAAGCGCCTGCTCGCCTTCACCATCCGCCCCATCGAAACCATCGCCGCCGAGATCGGCCTGCCAGATCCCGCCTATTTCTCCCGCTTCTTCCATAGGTTGACCGGCCTGTCCCCCCGGGATTGGCGCCGCCAATGGCTTGAGAAAACCGCTCATCCCTCCACCGACGCGCCGCCGAACACATTTCTTTGAGAGCACCGCCGCCGGGTTTGGTTGTTAACATGCTAATCAAATCATGTTAGAGGTTCTGCCCGCCCCGATACAGGGCGCGCCAATACGCCTGAAAATCAGATTTACCCTAGAACAACAACAAATGAAGGGTAGAACAATGCTGGAAAACAAGGCGCTCATGCCGCATGAGCGCGCAAACATGCATATCCATATCGGCGATCTGGTCGCGCTGCTTTATCTCGGCGTCGTGAGCTGGGGCGTGATCTCCCTGGTGCATACCGTGCAGGGCCATCCCTTCGCGCTCGCCTTCGTCAAATTCGCCCTTCTGGCCACGTTCGGCGAGTGCCTGCGGCGGCGCATCGCCTCCGGATCGTGGATCGCGGACCATCTCGTGATCCGCGCGATCGTCTGGGGCTTTTTCGGCATCTGGATCGCCCTCGCGCTCATGATCATGAGTGCGGGCGTCCACGCCGCCACGGCCGCCACGCACCTCCCCCCGCTGTTCGTGGCCTTCCTGGTCAGCCTGTGGATCAATGTCTTTTCCGGGTATGGATTTTTCATGATGCTGTCGCATTTCATGACCGACCGGATAATCGAGGAAGGCTTCAAGTCCCCGCTGCGATACCTCACCTCTCCCACTTTCGGGCCGTGGGCGCGCATGGTCTCGCTCTGCCTGGTCTTTTTCTGGACCCCCGCCCACACGATCACCTTCATGCTGCCCGACCAATGGCGCGTGCTGTTCGCGGCCTATCTCAGCGTGGCGCTCGGCCTGCTTCTGTCCCTGGCAGCCCATGCCGGCCGGCGTCCGGTCGGCTAACCTGCCCGATCGTCGCCCCCATCGCATTCTGATCTGATTGAAAAACAAGAATAATTCAAATCAGAAGGAAATTTTCGTGACATGCTCTCATTTGGCTCGGCGGCCGGCGGCCCGGCGCGCGGCCATGGCCGGCGCTGTCCTCCTCTGCGCCGGGCTCGGGCCCCGCGCCCCGGCGGCCACCACCCCCACGCCACTCGACCCGTCCGCCCTGGAAATCAGTCGACGTTACAACAATATTCCGGCACCGATCACGTTCGTGCCGTCATCGCTGCCGCCGTCGGTTCTCGCCGGTGCGCCCCTGCTGGTATCGCCCTACACACCGCCGCGCCGGGGACCGCTGACCTTCCTCGGGCATTTTTTCCGCCAGTACGGCATCACGCCGCACGCGATCTTCAATCAATATTACTTCACCAACCCCAATGTCGGCCCTCGCAACGGCCGCTTCGGCCTCGGGACGGGGATCGCACTGGGGTTCGATGTCGATTTGCAGAAAATGATCGGCCTGTACGGCGGCGAACTGCATTTCGAGGAAATTCTCTTTCGCCCCACGGCCAATGCCGGCTATCCTTCCGCGCCGGCCTACGCCGGCGCCGTTGGCACCTATTTCGCGGGGATCGACATGCATAACGATCTTGCCGGCGGCTGGCTCGCGCTGATGACCTATTATCAGCGCCTGCTTCATGACCGCATCCTCCTGTCGGTCGGGCGCACCCACCCTCGGCGCTATTTCTATTTCAACAATTGCGACAACGCGCTGAACTGCACCGATCCGATCATGCAGGCAGCGGCCGGCGTCCTGCCGCCCCCCTATGCGACATGGGGCGGTTATTTCACCTCCCGCCTGGTCGACGATCTCAGCCTGGAAGCCGGCGTCTTCGAGGCCAATCTCAATCAATATTACCAGGGCGGCAACGGCTGGCGCTGGGACACCCGCACCGCGACGGGCTATCTGCTCATCGGCGGCTTCAACTTCAGGCATCTGATGATCAGCCATAAATACGGCGGCCGTTACCAACTCATGGGGTTCTTCAACAGCTCTCGCTATACCGATCCTTATACCGGCACCGCCCATAACGGGCGTGCGGGGGGCGAATTCCGGCTGCAACAGATGGTCTGGCGCAAGGATCACGCGCACCCGGTACTTCAGCCGCTGCCCGAATCCCTGCATCTGTTCGGGGCGTTCGGCTTCGCCGCCGATCCGTCCTCACCCTTCAAGGGCCTTGCGGAAATGGGGCTCAGCTATCACGGCCTGTTCGGGCGCAAGCTCGATACCGAGCAGATAAAATTCAGCTATGCCCGCGCGTCGGAACATCAGATGCTCTTTCAGCGGCGCATGCGCGTGCGCGGCGGCGGCGATCCGGCGATGGGCTCGCAGAACATCATGCGCCTCGAACTCAGCGGCCACATCTCGGTCATGCCAGGCATCGCGGTCGAGCCGACCATTCAATACATATTCAACCCCGACAATTACTACAACCCGGCGGCCAGGACCATCAGCACCAATGGCGTGGTGCTGGAGGCCGCTCTCTCGGTCGATATGGGATTCCTGACCGGCCTGTCCCACAAATAGCCCAGATTCGGAGAAGACGATGCAGACCACCATCGGAGAATTCCTGCTGACCCGGCTGAAACAGATCGGGATCGACCACATCATCGGCGTTCCCGGCGATTACAACCTCCAGTTCCTCGAACAGGTGCCCAAGGTCGCGGGGCTCGGTTTCGTCGGCACCTGCAACGAGCTCAACGCCGCCTACGCCGCCGACGGCTATGCCCGACTGGCCGGCGTCTCCGCCCTGCTCACCACCTATGGCGTGGGCGAACTCAGCGCGCTATGCGGCGTCGCCGGCGCCTGCGCCGAACATGTTCCCATCGTCTGCATCACCGGCGCGCCGCCCCTGTTCGCCATGCGGCGGCGATGGCTGCTGCACCACACGCTGGCGGATGGCAATTTCGACAACATGGCGGCTTGCTACCAGCATTTCACTGCGGCGCAGACCCGCCTCACACCGGCCAACGCGGCCACCGAGATCGACCGGGTCCTGCGCGCCTGCCTGCTGGAAAAGCGGCCGGTCTACATCCAGCTCCCCTCCGACATCTCCTTCCTGACCATCGAGGTGCCGGACCAGCCCTTCGCGCTGCCCGAACCGGCCAGCGACCCCGCCCGCCTGGCTGCCGCGCTGGACCATCTGTCCCGCCTTTACGCGCAGGCCAGGCGGCCCGCCGTGCTGCTGGACATGGATGCGGAGCGCTTCGGCCTCACCGGTCTCCTCCGTGCCTTCATCGACAGGACGCAGACACCCTACGCCGCGCTCGGCACCGGCAAGGCGATCCTGAGCGAAACGGACCCGCTCTCGCTCGGACTCTATGTCGGCGGCAAATCCGCGCCCGCGGTCAGGGAGCGCATCGAGCACGCCGACTTCCTGCTCACCACGTCGCCGCGCTTCATCGAGAGCAATTCCGGCTCGTTCACGCAATCCCTGCCGGCGGAAACGATCAATCTGGGCTTCCATGACGTCACCGTCGGCGCGACGGTCTATGAGGGCGTGGTCGCCCGCGACCTGCTGGCCCCCTTCATCGACCAACTGCCCGCCACACCGCCACGCCCCCCGGCCCACTCCCCCTCCGTCCAGCCACCCACCACCCTCCCACCATCCTCGCCGCTGCGACAGGCCCGGATATGGCGTCAACTGACCGGTTTCCTGCGCCCGGACGACGTGGTGATCGCCGAAGCCGGAACCTCGAATATCGGCTTGACCGGCGAGAAACTCCCCCCGGACGTCACCTATATCGCCTCCAACATCTGGGGGGCGATCGGCTATACATTGCCCGCCCTGCTGGGCACGATGCTGGCTGCCCCCCACCGCCGCCACATCCTCTTCATCGGCGACGGCTCGTTTCAGTTGACGGCGCAGGAACTCTCGACCCTGCTGAGGCTGGACCTGAAGCCAATCATCTTCCTGCTGAACAATGGCGGCTACACGATCGAACGCTTCATCCTCGGCATGCAGGCCGCCTATAACGACATCGCCAATTGGCAGTATACCGGCCTCCCCAGCATCTTCGCGCCCGGTCGCGCGGTCCAGACCTTCACCGTCGCGACCGAAGGCGAACTGGCCGCGGCCTTGCAGGCGATCGCCGCCGGCGACAAGGCCGCCCTCGTCGAACTGCAACTCGATCCCTTCGACGCGCCGGAGGGTCTCAAGGCTTTCGGCCCCGCCACCGCCGCTTTCGATTACGGCCCCAGCGGACCACAGGCGACACCCGCAGCCCCGACCTCCGAGTGAGCTGAACCGCCCCGGGTTTACCAGAGATTAGAGCGGAATTCATTCTGAATGAGTCGTCAGGGGTACCCAAGCGGGCGTATTTATGATTCATCATGATGGCCGGACGGGAGGCCGGCGGTCATGTCGAAAGCTCTGTCC
>NZ_JABEQJ010000010.1 GCF_014174255.1 Gluconacetobacter sacchari | reverse complement strand
TACCTGCGACACTCGCAGGTAGTACCGCGTCCCTATCTCTTAAATCGTTCATGCTTCATAGCTGAACCAGACCAGAAATATTCAGCAAGGCGTCAGTCGCCGGGAGCTTACGACCGGCGCGCGGCGGCCCGACCGGGTACGCCGCGCGGCCGGCGTGGCGGTCGCCACGGCGATCGGCGGCATGGGGGTGGTCGGCTGCCTGATCTACCTGTTCCGCGCCCCGATCGTGGGCTTCTATCTCGACGCGTCCCTGCCGGACAATGCCCAGAGCGCGCGCATCGCCATGTCCGCCCTGCTGCTGGCGGCGATCTTCCAGGTGGCCGACGGGGCGCAGGCGGTCCTGGTCGGGGTGCTGCGCGGGCGGGGCGATGCCCTGGTGCCGATGGTGCTGGCCGTCGCCGGCTATTGGGGCGTCGGCTTCCCGCTGGCCGGCTGGCTGGCCTTCCGGCGCGGGCTGGGGGTCGTCGGCCTGTGGGGCGGCGTGGCGACCGCGCTGGTGACGGTCGCGCTGCTGCTGGGGGGGCGGACGGTCTATACGCTGCGTCGCGCCGGGTTCAGCGCGTCTCCACCCCGATCTGCTTGATGTCATGGAAGGCCAGGTCGGGATTCATCTCGGCCGTGCGTCGCATCATGAAGGCCGAGCCCGCCAGGAAGACCGGGTCGCCGTCCAGGTCGTCCGCCATCGCCGACCGGTTGGCCATGGCGAATGTCTCCAGCTTCGCCCTGTCGCCCACCACCCAGCGGGCGAGGTTGTAGGGCGTGGATTCGAAGCCGATGCTCACCCCGTATTCCCCACCCAGCCGCGCCTGGAGCACATCGAGCTGAAGCGTGCCCACCACGCCGACGATCGGCGGCGCCCCGTCCTGCGGGCGGAACAACTGCACCACGCCTTCCTCGGCCAGCTCGGTCAGCGCCTGGCGCAGCTTCTTGGCCTTCATCGCGTCGTCCAGCCGGACGCGGCGCAGGATTTCCGGCGCGAAATGCGGCACGCCGGTAAAGCGCAGGTCCTCGCCCTCGGTCAGCGTGTCGCCGATCCGCAGCGTCCCGTGGTTGGGAATGCCCACCACGTCGCCGGCAAAGGCCTCCTCGGCCAACTGCCGGTCGCGGGCGAAGAAGAATTGCGGCGTATGCAGCGCGAACTGCTTGCCGGTGCGGGTGTGCTTCAGCCGCATGCCGCGTTCCAGCCGGCCGGAGCAGATCCGCGCGAAGGCCATGCGGTCGCGATGATTGGGGTCCATGTTGGCCTGGATCTTGAAGACCAGCGCGGTCAGGCCGGTCTCGTTGGCGCGGACGGTGCGGTTCTCGGTCGCCTGGTCGCGCGGCGGCGGGCCGAAGGCCACCAGCGCGTCCAGCAGGTCGGTCACGCCGATCTCCTTCATCGCGCTGCCGAAGAAGACCGGGGTCAGATGCCCGGCATTGAAGCCCTCGCGGTCGAAGGTCGGCAGCGCCGCCTCGGCCAGTTCCAGTTCCTCGGCCAACTGCATCATGCGTGGGTCGGACTGTTCCAGCGGCGGCGACACGTGCAACCGGCGCGCGCGCAGGTCATAGGTGCCGACGAACTGCGCGGCCCGGCCGACCGGCCAGGTGGCCGGCGCGGTATCCAGCGCCAGCGCGGACGAAATCTCGTCCAGCAGCGTGAACGGGTCCTGCGCCTCGCGGTCCATCTTGTTGATGAAGGTGACGATCGGAATATCGCGCAGGCGGCAGATTTCGAACAGTTTGCGCGTCCGGTCCTCGATCCCCTTGGCGGCGTCGATCACCATCACGGCGGAATCCACGGCCGTCAGCGTGCGATAGGTATCTTCCGAGAAATCCTCGTGGCCCGGCGTGTCCAGCAGGTTGAAGATGCATCCGCCATATTCGAACGTCATCACCGAGGTCACGACCGAGATGCCGCGATCGCGCTCGATGCCCATCCAGTCCGACCGCGTGCGGCGGCGCTCGCCCTTGGCCCGCACATTGCCCGCCATCTGGATCGCGCCGCCCGCCCGCAGGATGCGCTCGGTCAGCGTGGTCTTGCCCGCGTCGGGGTGCGAGATGATGGCGAAGGTGCGCCGCCGGGCGATTTCCCGGGCGATGGTCGGGGCGAGGTCGGTCGAGGGCTCGGCGTTCACGGCAACATCCATGCGGGCTTATGGTTCGGGCGGCGGGTCCCGGAAACGCAGACGCCGGGCGCGGGGATTTCCCCCACGCCCGGCGCCGCAACCGTTGGTCTGGAAGACCGGATCAGCGCGAGTAGAACTCGATGACCAGGTTCGGTTCCATCTGCACCGGGTAGGGAACGTCCGACAGCTTCGGCGCGCGCACGAAGCGGCCCTTCATCTGGCGGTGATCGACTTCCACATATTCCGGCACGTCCCGCTCGCCGCTCTGCGCGGAGTCGAGGACGATGGCAAGCTGCTTGGACTTCTCGCGCACCTCGATCACGTCGCCATCGCGCACCAGGAAGGACGGGATGTTGACCTTGCGGCCATTGACCGTGATGTGGCCGTGGCTGACGAACTGGCGGGCGGCAAACGGCGTCATCGCGAATTTCAGGCGATAGACCACCGCGTCCAGCCGGCGCTCCAGCAGGTCGATCAGGTTCTCCGAGGTATCGCCCTTGCGGCGCACGGCCTCGTCATAATATTTGCGGAACTGCTTCTCGCTGATGTTGCCGTAATAGCCCTTCAGCTTCTGCTTCGCCATCAGCTGGACCGAGAAGTCCGACGGCTTCTGCTTGCGGCGCTGGCCATGCTGGCCGGGGCCGTATTCCCGCTTGTTGACCGGCGACTTCGCGCGGCCCCACAGATTGACGCCCAGGCGGCGGTTGATTTTATACTTGCTCTCAAGGCGCTTGCTCATCGCGCGCGATCTTCCATCATCGACAGGCGGCCTCGCGGCCCAAAGGCCGGTCGCCGCCCTGTATTGCACCGGTAGGCCCTGTTCCGCATGAACAGGGCGGGCGCGGACCGCATTACCGGCGCCGGGGAGCAATCACCCGATCAGGCACCGGCCGGTCCGTCCACGTTCCCGGCAGTGGGGCTGGCCTATAGGCGTTTCGCGGCCGACCTGTCAACCGCATGGCCGCGACGCCAAAAAAAAGCCGGTGCCGCGGGGCGGGAAGTCCGTATACTCCCCTGTATCTTCTATCTTAGGCATCGAGGAGAGGCCATGGCCACCCCGTTCACGCAGCGCTGGGGATTGTTCGTCCTGCTGGGCTTTCTGTCCATCGCGCTGGGCATCGTCGCCTGGATCGACGCGATTTCCGTCACCCTGGCCAGCACGGTCATCATCGGCATCCTGCTGGTGATCGCCGGCGCGGCGCAATTGTTCCACGCCTTCGCCGTGCGCGACTGGGGCGGCTTCGTCCTGTCGCTGCTGGGCGGCGCGCTCTATGTCGCCGGCGGCATCTCGCTGATGTACGAGCCGGTCACCGGCTCGATCGTGCTGACCCTGTTCATCGCCGCCTGCTTGATCGTCTCCGGGACCATGCGCATGCTGATCGCGGCGCGCCATCGGGAACTGAACGGCTGGTGGATCGTGTTGGGCGCCGGGCTGATCAGCCTCCTGGTCGGCGTGTGCCTGTACATGACGCTGCCCTGGTCGGGATTGTGGCTGATCGGCACCTTCATCGCGGTGGAACTGATCGCCGCCGGCGTGGGCTGGATCCAGTTCGGCCTCGCGCTGCGCCAGGCGAACGCCCCGACCAGCCCCTGAAAAAACAGCACCGGGGGGCACGCGCCCCCCGTTTTCACGTCGGGGGCAGGCCCAGCCGCGCGCGCAGTTCCGGCGCCGTCAGGCGGGCCTCGAACCCCGCGGAGCCCGGCTGGAACAGCCGCGCGTTCGCCAGCGGTCCGGCCGCGACCGGGTCGAATCCGGCTTCGGCGATCAGGCCGCCCACCGTGCGCATGGCCGCCGGATTGTCGCCGGCATACGGAATGCCCAGCAGAGGCGGCGGCCGATGCGCTTCGGCGCCGATGGTCGACATGTCCTCGGAATTGAAGGCACGCACGACATGCGCGCCCGGAAAGAACGATTGCGTGACGACCCCCGCTCCCCGCTGCCTGGCCTGGCGCGCGATGTCGCCGTCACGCCAGGGATACGGATTGCACGCATCGATCACGGTCTTGCCCGCCAGCGATCCGCGCAGTTCCGCCGCGACATCCGGCAGCACGCCATAGGGCACGGCCAGCAGCACCACCTCGCCGAACCGCGCGGCCTCCTGCGGCGTGCCGGCCTGCGCGCCACCGCCCAGCGCCTGGGCCGCCGAACGGGCCGATCCGATATCGCCGGCCGACAGCATGACCGGATGGCCGGCCCGCAGCCACAGGCCGGCCAGGGTACTGCCGACATGGCCGGCGCCGATGGTCCCGATCCGCAGGGGCTGCGCGGCCAGGGCGAGGCGGGCGGGCAGCAGGGCGCCCAGTCCGGCCAGGAGGGTACGGCGCTTCATGCCTGATGCCACAGCGCGGTCAGCGGGCCGCCGGCGCCTCTCGCCGGATCGCTGGCGGGGAAGGGGACATGGTTCATCTGCGTCAGTTCCTCGGTCGAGAGCGCATTGCGGCGCAGGTCGAAATGCTGGTTCGGCGGATAGGCGCCGACGACCAGGAAATCGTCGTCCGATCCCAGGTTGCGGTGGCCGGTGCCGGCCGGCAGCAGCACGACGTCGCCGGCCCGCACATCGACCACCCGGCCGCCCGGCCCACCCAGCATCAGCCGCGCCGAGCCCGAGGCCACGCCCAGCACCTCATGCGCGGTGGAATGGAAATGGTGGAAATCATAGACCCCCCAGCGCCACTGGGGCGGCCAGCCATTGGCCGTGAACAACTCCTCGAACGCCGAAGCCGGGTCGCCGGCCGGCAATGCCAGCACGTTACGGTAATAGAGTACCGGCAGATGGTCGTTGTTGGGCACCCAGTCATTGCGCGGCAGCATGAAGGAGTCGACGTCACGGTCTGTCGAGCCGGCGGCATGCACCTCGGTTCCTGCCAGCGACAGGCCGATTCCGGCAAGGAAGGTCTGGAAAGCGCGTCGCGAGACGGTCATGTCCGGTCTCCTCCAGGGGGGAGGCCTCACTATGTCCCGCGCGGCAAAGGGACGAACAGTGAAAAGCAATTTATGGCCGGCCCGCGCCCGGCCCATGATACGCCGACCGAACAAATGTACGTCACACAGCCGGGCCGGGCGGCCGCGACGCTTTTCCTGTCGTCGCGGCGCGGGGTAAGAAGAATCATAACGCAGGAACGGAACCATCCATGCCCGAGACCGAGGATCATGCCCCCCAGGCACCGCTGCGTAATGCCTTCCAGCTCATGGGCGCGATCCTGTTCGTCATCGGCATGCTGGCGATCGGGTGGCGGGCCGCCTTCTTCTCGGGCGTCTGGCCCGCCTGATCCGCGCGTCACGCCGGACCGGACAGCGCGGCGCTGATCGCAGCGCCTTCCTCGACACTCAACGGGCGGCTGGCGGCGGCGACATTGGCCTCGACCTGCGCGGGCCGGGTCGCGCCGGCGATGACCGAGCCCACCACGTCGTGCGACAGCAGCCAGCCGAAGGCCAGTTCCGTCAGGCTGCGCCCATGCGCGCGCGCCACCGCGTCCAGCCGGTCGAGCAGGCTCCAGTTGGCGTCGGTCAGGTATCGATCGGCCAGATAGATCCAGGCGCTCAGCCGGCTGCCGGGGGGCGGGGGCGTATCGCGATGATATTTCCCGGTCAGCACGCCGCTGGCCAGCGGGAAATAGGGCAGAAGCCCCAGTCCGTAATGACGGATCGCCGGCACCAGGTCGCGCAGCGCGTCCCGCGCCAGCAGCGACAACTCGTCCTGGCAGGAAATGAAGCCGGCAGAGTTCGCGGCGCGGGCGACATGACAGGCATCGGCGACCTGCCAGGCCGGAAAGTTGGAACAGCCGGCATAAAGGATCTTCCCCTCCCGGGTCAGGTCGTCCAGCGCCCGCAGCGTTTCCCCGATCGGGGTCGCCGGGTCGGGCGTATGGACCTGGTACAGATCGATCCGGTCCGTGCGCAGCCGGGTCAGGCTGGCCTCGACCGCCTGGCGGATATAGTGGCGCGAGGCCCCCTGAAGGCGCCCGTCGGCATCCATCGGCATGCCGAACTTGGTGGCCAGCACGATGTCGTTGCGGCGCGGGCCGAGGATCGCGCCCAGCGTTTCCTCCGACGCGCCGTAATGGGCCTCGCGCCGGCCGTACACGTCCGCGACGTCGAACAGGGTGATGCCGCTGTCCAGGGCCTGGTGAACCACGGCGCGGGATTCTTCCAGCCCGATCCGGCCGCCCAGATTGTTGCAACCCAGCCCGACGGCTGAAACGCGCAGGCCGGACCGGCCGAGGTGACGATAGTCCATCAGGGCATCTCCAGCCCGACCGAGACCGGGCAATGATCGGACAGGTCCGGCGCCTGGGCGGGGTCCCGCGCGTCATAGGTCAGGACCCGGAGGCTGCCGGGGCGAAGCCACGCGCGGGCCTGGTTGCCCAGCAGGATATGGTCGATGAAATAGGTGCCGCCCCAGCACGGGCTGGCCCGTCCCGCCGTCGTCAGCGTCAGTGGGCCGTCGGTTTCCAGTTGCCGGAAGAACGGGTCGGACGGCGTGAGGTTGCGGTTGAAATCCCCCATGACCACGAAGGCGACGCCCTCATCCTGCCGCTGGGCGATCCAGTCGTCCAGCACCGTCAATTGCCGCGCGAGCGTCCGGCAGGCGGGCCGCCGGTCAGTCAGCGCGGCACCGCGACATCCGGCCTTGAGATGCACGACCAGGATGCGCAGGCTGGCCGCCCCGTCATCGATCGTGACATCCAGCCCCGCGCGCAACTGATGGGGGGCATCGGGCGGATAGACGTCGAGTTCCGACAGGTCCGGATGCCGCGTGACGGTCAGTCCCGTCGCCACCGCCAGCCCGGCACGCTGCACGACATGATCGCCGGTCATGACGATCCGATAGCGTCCGGGCGGGAACAGGCGGGCGGCCAGAGCCGGAGAATCGACTTCCTGAAACCCCACGATATCGGCGTCCAGCCGCGCGGCATACGCACTCAACTGGCGCAGTCCGCCCGCGCTGCGACGATGCAGGCCGGGCGGCAGGGCAGGGTCGCCCGCTGCCCGCTCCGTCAGCCAGTCCAGGTTCCAGGTCGAGACCTTGATCGTGCGTGCCGAGACCCCCGGACTGGCCCACGGACCAGCCAGGGCCGCCACCAGCCACCCGGCACAGACCAGGAGGCCGATGGCGGCCCGCCGCCGATCAGACCTGCTCAGTCTTCGCATCCACCTCGTTGGTCAGGCGGGCGATCGCCTGGTCGACATGGATGCTGGACCGCGTGGTTTCGTCCAGGATCACGACCTCGCCGCTGGCGATATCGTAGAACCAGCCTTGCAGGATCAGCGTATTGCGCGCCATGGCGGCGGCAACCGCCGGATGGGTGCGCAGATGCGCGATCTGGAGCAGCACGTTCTGTTCCGCCAGGCTGCGCACGGATTGCGGCCCCGCATCGGTGGCCTGCAACGCCCCCGCGACCGCGCGCGCCGCCTCGGCATTCCGCAGCCATGACGCGACGGTGGGCATGCTCGCCAGCTTGGACGGATCCGGGTCCAGCAGGGCCTTCATCGCCCCGCAATCCGAGTGGCCGCAGACGATGATATGCGACACCCCTAGCGCCAGCACCGCATATTCGATCGCCGACGACACGCCACCCAGCATTTCGCCGTAGGCCGGCACGATGTTGCCGATATTGCGCAGCACGAACAGGTCGCCGGGCTGCGTCTGGGTAATCATGCTGGGATTCACCCGGCTGTCGGCGCAGGCGATGAACAGCGTGTCGGGAGATTGCTGGGCGGCGAGGTCGGCGAACAGCTCGCGATTCTGCGGAAAGACCTCGGCGTTGAACTTTTCCACCCCCTGGAGGAGCGAGATCAGTGTTTTCTTGGCATCGGTATCGGCCATCGAAGGTCCCTATGTCCTGAAGTCCGTCTGGGACTCCACAGTGGCGTTCGAACGGTCGCCCTGACGGAGATGTATCGTCCTGGCAAGCGGGCGCCAGGGCGCCGACACAGCCGGGCCCTGGAACGATAGCACGGAAACGAAGCCGGCACAGATGCGGTTTCCGCTCCGGGACGCCGGGACACACTATGTCAGGCGCCGGACACATCGCCGCGTGGTCGCGGCACGACGATGTGCCGCCCGCTACGCCAGGGCCTGGCGTACCGCGTCCAGGGCCGAGTCGGCCCGCGCCACGTCGGGGCCGCCGGCCTGCGCCATGTCGCGCCGCCCGCCGCCGCCCTTGCCGCCCATGGCCGCGCTGGCCGCCCGCACCAGCTCGACCGCGTCGAACCGTTCCGTCAGGTCGGCGGTGACGCTGACGACCACGCTGCCCTTGCCATCGGCGGTGGAAACCAGCGCCACCACGCCCGAGCCCACCTGCTGGCGCAGGGAATCGGCCAGCGCCTTCAACTCGCGCGCCGGCAGGTCGCCCACATTGCGGGCGATGAAGCCGATGCCGGCGATCGTCTCGATGGTCGCGCCGTCCCCGCCGCCGCTGGCCAGCTTGCGTTGCAGGTCGGAAATCTGGCGCTCCATGACGCGGCGCTCCTCCAGGATCACCGCCAGCCGCTCGGGCGCCTCGGCCGCCGAAACGCGCAGCATCGACGCCACCTGGGCCAGCCGCTGCTCGGTCGCGACGGCGGCCTCCTCGGCGGCCTTGCCCGTCACGGCCTCGATACGGCGGATGCCGGCCGAAACCCCGCTTTCCGACGTGATGCGGAACAGGCCGATATCGCCGGTCCGGTTCACATGCGTGCCGCCGCACAGCTCGATCGACCAGGCCGGACGGTTCTCCTCGGCCGGTCCCATGAACACGACGCGCACCTCGTCGCCATATTTCTCGCCGAACAGCGCCATCGCGCCCTGCGCCACGGCTTCCTCCTGCGACATCGGGCGGGTGGTCACCGCGCTGTTCTCGCGGATGCGCGCATTCACCTCCGCCTCGACCTCGGCGATCTCCTCCGGCGTCAGGGGCCGAGGCTGGCTGATATCGAAACGCAGCCGGTCGGGCGCGTTCAGGCTGCCCTTCTGCGTGACATGGGCACCCAGGCGCCGCCGCAGGGCCTCGTGCAGCAGATGCGTCGCGGAATGATGCGCGCGGATCGCGCTGCGCCGGGCATGGTCGACGGTGGCGGTCACCGCCTGCCCGACGCGAACCGTGCCCTCGACCACCGTGCCGGAATGCACCAGCAGGTCGCCCAGCCGCTTCTGCGTATCGGTGACGGCGATGCGCAGGCCCGGCGCGGTGATCAGGCCGGTATCGCCGACCTGGCCGCCGCTCTCGCCGTAGAACGGCGTCTGGTTCAGCAGCAGCGCGACCTCGGCCCCCGCCGACGCCTCGCCGACCGACCGGCCCTCGCTGACGATGGCCTGGATCTCGGCATCGGCCTGTTCGGTGGCATAGCCCAGGAACTCGCTGGCACCGAACGTATCGCGCGCCTCGAACCACACGGTCTCGGTCGCGCTGTCGCCCGACCCGCTCCACGCGGCGCGGGCGCGCTCGCGCTGCACCTGCATCGCGGCGTCGAAACCCGTGACATCGACCTCATGGCTGCCGCCGCGCAACGCGTCCTGCGTCAGGTCCAGCGGAAAGCCGAACGTATCGTACAGCTTGAACGCCACGTCACCCGGCAGTTTCTGCCCGTCGCCCAGCTTCGCCGTCTCGTCGGCCAGCAGCGCCAGGCCCCGTTCCAGCATCGCCTTGAAGCGCTCTTCCTCCCCGCGCATCGTCTCGCGGATCAGCGCCTCGGCCTGGACCAGTTCGGGATAGGCGGCGCCCATCTGGCGCACCAGGGCGGGCACCAGGCGATGGAACAGTGTCTCCTTGGTGCCCATCATGTGCAGGTGGCGCATCGCCCGACGCATGATGCGGCGCAGGACATAGCCGCGCCCGTCCTTGGACGGCAGCACCCCGTCGGCGATCAGGAACGAGGTCGAGCGCAGATGATCGGCCACCACGCGATGGCTGGCGCGGAACGGACCGTCCGGGTCCTGCCCCGTGGCCTCGGCCGAGGCCAGGATCAGCGCGCGCATCGTGTCCGTGTCGTAATTGTCGCGCTTGCCCTGCATGATGGCGGCGAACCGTTCCAGCCCCATTCCCGTATCGATCGACGGGCGCGGCAGCGGCGAGCGAACCCCCGGCGGGTCCTCGAAGAACTGCATGAACACGAGGTTCCAGATCTCGACGAACCGGTCGCCATCCTCGTCCGGCGATCCGGGCGGCCCGCCGGGCACGTCGGCGCCATGGTCGTAGAAGATTTCCGAACACGGGCCGCAGGGGCCGGTATCGCCCATCCGCCAGAAATTGTCGGCGGTCCCGATGCGGATGATCCGCTGGTCCGGCAGGCCGGCGATCTTGCGCCACAGCGCGGCCGCGTCCTCGTCGTCGGCATAGACGGTGACCAGCAGCTTCTCGGCCGGCAGGCCGAAATTGCGCGTGATCAGGGTCCAGGCGAACTCGATCGCCTCGGGCTTGAAATAGTCGCCGAACGAGAAATTGCCCATCATCTCGAAGAAGGTGTGATGACGGGCGGTGTAGCCCACATTGTCCAGGTCGTTATGCTTGCCGCCGGCCCGCACCACCTTCTGCGCCGTGGTGGCGCGGGAATAGGGGCGGGTTTCCTGCCCGGTAAAGACGTTCTTGAACTGGACCATGCCGGCATTGGTGAACAGCAGGGTCGGGTCATTGCGCGGCACGAGCGACGAGGACGGCACGATCTGATGACCGTTGGCCGCGAAATAGTCGAGGAAGGCCGCGCGGATATCGTTTGTCGAGGTCATGGCGGAGGGCTGACGATCCTGAAATGGCGAAGGCTGCAAAGCTCGGATACCATCACCTAGCGCACGCCGTGCCCGGCAGGAAGAGCCGCGGCACGCGGCAGGCCGAATCGCCGACGCACGATAACAACGGGAGGATGGACGCATGAGCTGGATCGCGGAACGGGACTGGCCCATTCTGGAACAGGGTCTGGCCGGCAGGCTGCGGCGCGATTGCGGCGCGGACTGGGAGCGGTTCATCCACCATCCCTTCGTGCGCGGCATGGCGGACGGCACGCTGCCGCAGGCCGATTTCCAGCGTTTCCTGGTCCAGGATTATTTGTATCTGATCCAGTACGCGCGCGCCTACGCGCTGGCGATCTACAAGGCCGATACGATGGAAGGCATGCGTTCGGCCTCGGCCATCGTGTCCGGCCTGCTGGATACCGAACTGGCGCTGCATATCGCCTATTGCGCCGGCTGGGGCCTGGGTGTCGACGACCTGCACAACCAGCCGGAATCGCTGGAACTGCTGGCCTATACCCGCTTCATCCTCGATCGGGGGCAGACGGGCGACCTGCTGGACCTGATCGTGACCCTGGCCCCCTGCCTGATCGGCTATGGCGAAATCGGCGCCCGCCTGCTGGCCGACCCGGCGACCCGGCGGGAGGGCAATCCATATTGGGACTGGATCGCCCTGTACGGGGGCGAGAAATTCATCGGGCTGGTGAATGCCGGGCTGCGCACGCTGGAATCGCTGGGCGCGCGCTATGGCGCCGAAGGCCGCTATCCCGCCCTGCTGGCCGAATTCCGTACCGCCGTAAAGCTGGAAGCCGCGTTCTGGAATGCCGGCCGCTCCGGCATGCTCTGAACCCTGTGGTCAGGCATCCGTCCGCCGATGACGGAAGACCACGCGGTGGCTGAGCGTGAAATTCGCCGCCAGCCCCGCCAGCGCCCCGGCCGCCAGCGCCAGGACGGGAAAGGTCCGGCATGGCGGCACCAGCAGGAACAGCGTGAAGACCATCCCGCGATTCAGGACGAAGCCCAGCGCATTGGCCATCAGGTATCGCGCCCACTGCACCAGGGGCCGGTCGGCATGGACGACATGGCGGAAGGTCCATAGCCGGTTGGCCAGCCAGTTCATGGTCGCCGCGATGAAATAGGCCAGCACGGCGGCGGCGCTCAGGCCCAGCAGCGGCCGCAATCCATAGACCGCGAGCGTGTCCCACATCAGCCCCATCCCGCCGACGATCCCGAATTTCACGAACGGCACGATCCGGGCACGCAGGCTCCCTTTCCGATCGGGGGCGGCGGCTGTCGGGGCAGGGGAGTCCGGCACGTCGCACGAATCTCGTCAGCTATGGCCGGGAAGACGGCACGATAAGGACGGCGCAATAAAAAAGGGATGCCCGAAGGCATCCCCCTTTACCCTGTCGAACCGGGCGGAAACCGCCAGGATCAGTGCAGGATGATTTCCACGCGACGGTTCTGCGGCTCGCGGGTGTTGGGACCCGTCGGAACCAGCGGATGCGCCTCGCCGTAACCATGGACGTCGATCGCGGTGGCCGGCACGCCGTCACGGATCAGTTCAGCCTTCACGCTGTCGGCGCGACGGATGGACAGGCCCAGATTGTACTTCTGGCCGCGCGCGCCCGGATGGGCCGCCGAGTTGTCGGTGTAGCCGTTGACTTCGATCCGCGTCGTCTGGACGTGGGTCGAGGCCTGGGCGGCTTCGGCCACGATTTCACGCGCGCGGGCCGTCAGGTCCGAACGATCCCAGTCGAAGAACACCAGGTAGGTGCGCGCCGGGGTCGGAGCGGGCGGCACGACGACCGGAGCCGGCGGCGGCGGCGGCGGCGCGGTGTCGAACGCATAGCGCAGACCCAGGATGAACTGGTGGTTGAAGCGGTTGTCGAAATTGACGTGGCCTTCGGTGCGGCCATACTGGTTGAACGACGATTGCGGGAACGGACCCACGCTGCCGCCGAAGCCCGTCTGACCCAGCATGCGATACTGGACGGTCAGCTGAAGGCCGGGCACATCGGGGATGTCATAGGCCGCACCGACGATGCCCTGATAGGCGAAGCCACCGCGCGTTCCGCCCAGACGGGTCGAGTACGGCGTGTTGGCATAGTACGTCGTGGTCGGGTTGTAATGCTGCCACAGATAGCCGGCACCGATACCGACGAACGGCGTGATGGGCACGTCGATCCCGAACTGCTTCAGGTCGATGTCATATAGCACGTTCACCAGGCCGCCATAAGACTGGTCGCTGCCGCTGGTGGTGTTCGCCGGGCCGCTGCGGTGATTGAGCTCGGAATAGTTGTACACGCCCTCGACCTCGGCGCGCAGACCATTGCCGAAGCCCCAGCCGAAGGAGCCGAAGCCCGTGAAGCCGTCCTTGTGGCGGTAGCGCGAAGAGCTCAGGCCAGTCGCCGGATTGTTGTATCCGTCACCATTGAAGTGGCCGTGCTGGGTCTGAACCAGGTTGTAACCACCGCCCAGATCGACATACGGTCCGGTAATGATGGTTGCATTGGCTGCAACCGGAGCCGCTGCCATCAGCGTGGTGGCGAGTAATGCCGTGCGGAGACGCATTTTTTCGTCCTCTTGATCATCCGTTCGAGTAGCCGTCAAACCACAGACGGCCAACCTCAGCGTGATGCTTAACCCCCTATAGATCTAACGGTTCCGGGTTAGGAACCCGCATCATGGGCAACGCAGCCATTACCATTGAGCACCGTGTTGAAAAAGCAACAGTTCGTTTCGCTAAGATTATGTGACGGTGGCTGCCCTTTTCCGGTGGGGGTCATGTCGCCCGCGCGCCGGCACGGCCTGTCGGCGCCATGATGTGATATCGATACATCTATGTTGCGATATCGCAACGCATGACGCAACCGTTCATGGTGCGCACCCTTCCGCCAGCAGGATCTCCCGCACCAGCCCGTCCGGCACGTCGCGGCAGGTAAAGGCCTGCCCGATGCCGCGCACCAGGACGAAGGACAGGCGCCCGTCGCGCATTTTCTTGTCGCGCTGCATATGGGCGATCAGCCGCTCGGCCGAAAAACGCCAGGGCAGGTCGCGCAGATGCGCCGGCAGGCCCAGACTGTCCAGGTGCCCGGTCACGCGGTCGACATCCGCCTCGTCGCACAGGCCCATCCGCGCCGAGGTGACGAAGGCCAGCCGCAGGCCGATCGACACGGCCTCGCCATGCAGCAGGCGGCCGTCATAGCCCAGCTCGGCCTCCAGCGCGTGGCCGAACGTGTGCCCGAGATTCAGCAGCGCCCTGCCGTCGGATTTCCGCTCCTCGCGCTCGTCGTCGCCCACCACCGCCGCCTTGAAGGCGCAGGCGCGCCGCACGGCCTCGGCCTGGATGTCGGCCTCGCCGTCCAGCACCGCCCGGCCATGGGTCTCGCACCAGGCGAACAGCGCGGCGTCGCCGATCAGCCCGGCCTTGACGATTTCGGCATAGCCGGCGCGGATCTCGCGCGCGGGCAGGGTGGCGAGGGTCGCGGTATCGGCCAGCACCGCCAGCGGCTGGTGGAAGGCGCCCAGCAGGTTCTTGCCGAACGGGGTGTTGATGCCCGTCTTGCCGCCGACCGACGAATCGACCTGCGACAGCAGGGTGGTCGGAATCTGCACGAAGGGCAGGCCGCGCATGGTCGTCGCGGCCACGAAGCCCGCCAGGTCGCCGACCACGCCGCCCCCCAGCGCGATGACGGTGGTGCCGCGCTCGATCCCCGCCTCCAGCAGCAGGCCGGTGACGCGCCCATATTCCGCCAGGGTCTTCGACCGCTCGCCCGGCGGTACGACGATGGTCCGGGCCTCGATTCCCCCGTTCGCCAGCCCCTGGAGCAGCCGGGGCAGGTGCAGCGCCTCGACGGTCGAGTCGGTCACGACCACGACCCGCTTCTGCGGCAGGATCGGCGACAGCAGCACGTCGGCATGGCGCAGCAGGTCCTCGCCGATCGTCACGTCATAGCGCCAGCGCTCCAGCATGACGGGCACCAGCCGCGGCTGCCCGCCCAGCGCCAGCGCATTGACGACGGTCGCGGCACTCTGTTCCACGCTTTCTTCTCCACAATCCACGGTAATGTCCGCCTCGGCATAGATCGGATGGCGGATCTCCATCAATCGTGCCAGCACGTCGCGGGGCTCGCCGGCGTTCAGCAGCGGCCGGTGGCCGCGCCCCTGCACCCGGCGCACCAGCACCGGCAGCGGGCAGCGCAGCCAGACCGAGGTCGCGCGCTCGCGCACGATCGCCCGCGTCGCGGGGTCCATGAAGGCGCCGCCCCCCGTCGCCAGCACCACCGGCGGTCCGTCGAGGATACGGCGGATGACCCGGTGCTCGCCCTTGCGAAACTCGGGCTCGCCATACTGGGCGAACAGATCGGCGATCGAACACCCCGCCGCGCGTTCGATCTCCACGTCGGCGTCGATGAATTTCATGCCCAGGCGCGCCGCGATCCGCCGGCCGATCGTCGTCTTTCCCGCTCCCATCAACCCGACCAGGACGACACTGTCGTCGCGCGGGGCGGGGCCGGGCGCGGCGGGCAAAGGCTGCGTCTCGGACGGGGCGGAGGCGTTCTGGCGTGACATGAACGCCAACCTACCATAGAGCAGGGACAACTCGCCATGTCGCATCAGCCCCGCCCGGGGCGCCGCGGCGGGCATCATCGCGCAAAAGGGTCGGTCATGCGGCGCATCCTGTTGGCTCTCGCGGGCATCGTGGTCGTGGTCGGAATCGGCGGCTTCCTGTCGCTGGGGGCGTTTCCGCCGCCGGCGCCGGCCGTGCCGGTCCACAAGGACCTCCCGCCGGACCGTTTCGCGCATACATGAGCCGGGCATGAGCCTGGCCGCCCAGGCCGAGGCGTTCCTGGAAATGCTGGCCGCCGAACGCGGGGCGGCGGCGAACACGCTGCGGGCCTACGGCCGCGACCTGCGCGACCTCGAATCGTTCGCGGACCATGCCGGAACCGGCGCGGCGCGCGCCGATTCCGGCCTGCTGCGCGACTATATGGCCGGGCTGGCGCGGGCCGGCCTGTCGCCCCGCACCCAGGCGCGGCGCCTGTCCTGCCTCAAGCAGTTCTACCTGTTCCTGACGCGCGAGGGGATGCGGGCCGACAATCCGGCGGCGCTGCTCGATGCCCCACGCCTGCCGGCCACCCTGCCGCGCTTCCTGACCGAGGCCGAGGTCGACCGCCTGCTGGGCGCGTGCGATCCCCCGCCCGACGACGGGCGGCGCTGGCTGGTCGCCCGGGCGGCGCTGGAAATCCTCTATGCGTCCGGATTGCGCATTTCCGAGCTGCTGGGCCTGCCGCGCCGCGCCCTGGCCGGGGATTCCCGCATGCTGCTGGTGCGCGGCAAGGGCGGGCGGGAGCGACTCGTGCCGCTCTCCGTCCAGGCGCGCGCGGCCGCCGAGGCCCTGGCGGCGTGCGACAAGCCGCTGCGGAGCCCCTGTCTGTTTCCCGGCCGCGGCGGCCAGCGCCCCCTGACGCGGCAGGGGTTCGACCGGATCCTGCATGACGTGGCCCTGCGGGCCGGGCTCGACCCCGCCCGCCTGTCGCCGCACGTGCTGCGCCATTCCTTCGCCACCCACATGCTGGCGCGCGGCGCCGACCTGCGCGCGCTCCAGATGCTGCTGGGCCATGCCGACATCGCCACCACCCAGATCTACACCCATGTGCTGGCCGAACGGCTGCGCGCGGTGGTCGAAACCCATCACCCGCTCGCCGGCGGCCGCGCCCGCGCGGCGGCGGCGGCCGGCGAACCCGGCGGCGAAGCGGGCGGGGGGACTTGGCAGGATTCGTAGCTGTGCTATCCGCACGGGATGCGCCAGTTTCTAGATTTTGAAAAGTCGGTCGCCGAGCTTGAGAACAAGATCGACGAACTCCGTCACATGTCCGGCCCCGACGGCATCAACATCGCCGAGGAAATCGCCCGTCTGACCGAAAAGTCGGACAAGCAGCTTCGCGCCGCCTACGCCAAGCTCACGCCCGGGCAGAAGGTCCAGGTCGCGCGCCACGCGCAGCGTCCGCATACGGCCGACTATATCGATACCCTGATCGCGGATTTCACGCCGCTGGCGGGCGACCGCCTGTTCGGCGAGGACAAGGCCGTCATCGGCGGCATCGGCCGCTTCCAGGATACGCCGGTGGTGGTGATCGGGACCGAGCGCGGGTCGGAGCTGGAAAGCCGGCTGGAGCATAATTTCGGCATGGCCCGCCCCGAGGGCTACCGCAAGGCCCAGCGCCTGATGGCGCTGGCGGGCCGGTTCGGCATGCCGATCCTGACCTTCATCGACACGGCGGGCGCGTGGCCCGGCATCGATGCCGAGGCCCGGGGCCAGGCCGAGGCGATCGCGCGCTCCATCGATGCCTGCCTGTCGGCCCCGGTCCCGGTGCTCGCCACCGTGATCGGCGAAGGCGGATCGGGCGGCGCCATCGCGCTGGGCGCGGGCGACCGGGTGATGATGCTGGAACACGCGATCTATTCGGTCATTTCGCCCGAGGCCTGCGCCTCGATCCTGTGGCGCGATCCCAAGCAGGCGACCAGCGCGGCCGAGGCGCTGAAGCTGACGGCCCAGGACCTGCTGCAACTGCACCTGATCGACCGTATCATCCCCGAGCCGATAGGCGGCGCGCAACGCGATCCGCAGGCGACGATTCGCGCGGTGGGCGACGCCATCGCCGCCGAACTGCCCGACCTGCTGTCTCTCGGCGGCCCCACGCTGGTGGCCCAGCGCCGCGAGAAATTCCTGGCCATGGGCCGCGACGGCCTGACCTGACCAGTCGGGCGCGCGGCGGCCCGTCCAGGCAACCGCGCCGGCGGGCGGAAACTCAGGGCGGGGGTTCGCCCTCCACCGGCGCAAACCCCAGTTCCGCGATCAGCGCGCGTGTCTCGTCCGCCGCCGCGAGGACCGAGTCGCGGTCCAGCCCCTTGCAGACCAGGGCGACGCCGCGCCGCCCGTCCGGCCGGCCGAAGGGATAGGACCCGATATCGAGGTCGGGGTAGCGGTCCTGGATCTCGGACAGCCCGGCGGCCAGCCCCCCTTCAAACAGGTCCAGCGCGTACCAGCTGCGCGAGGTCACGGGCGTGCCGCGCGGCAGGTCCGGGGCCAGCGCCTCGAACATCGCCTGCATGATGCGCGGCACGCCGGCCAGCACATGGACATTGCCGATGCTGAATCCCGGCGCGATCGAGACGGGGTTGGTGATCGGGGTCGCGCCCTGCGGCAGGGTGGCCATCCGCTGGCGCGCGGCATTGAAGGTGCCGGGCGCGAAATGGGCCTCCAGCGCCCGATAGGTCTCCGGATGCACGACCCACGGCACCCCGAAGGCCTCGGCCACGCAGGGCGCGGTGATGTCGTCATGGGTCGGGCCGATGCCGCCGGTGGTGAAGACATGGTCGAATCGGGCGCGCACGTCGCACAGCGCGGTCACGATGATGTCGCGGTGGTCGGGGATAATCCGCACCTCCGACAGCGTGATTCCCAGTTCGGACAGGCGGCGCGCCAGATATTGCACATTGACGTCCTGCGTCCGGCCCGAAAGAATCTCGTTGCCGATGACCAGAATGCAGGCTGTCGGGTTCATGGCGGCTGGTTCCGTTCCGGTGGCGTGGACCATCATTATGGGCCGGGAATCCGCTCCCGGCCAGACAGGAGGAACAGGCGATGAGGGAAGGACCGATGTGCGGCGTGCCGCGCTGCGTGTGGGATCTTCCAGCCACGCTGGGCGAGGGGCCCGTGTGGTCGGAAGCCGAGCAGGCCCTGTATTTCGTCGATATCGTCGGCAGGGCGATCCATCGCTACCACCCGGAAAGCGGCGAGCGGACCTCCTGGGCCGCGCCGGACCGGCCGGGCTTCCTGGTTCCGCTCGCCGATGGCGGTTTCCTGTGCGGCCTGCGCGGCGGGCTGCATCGTTTCTCGCCCGCCACCGGCCGGTTCGACCTGGACCTGCCGGTCGAGCCCGATCTGCCAGGCAACCGGATCAATGACGGCCATGTGGACCGGTTCGGCCGCCTGTGGTTCGGCACGATGCACGACGCGGAGACCGATCCCACCGGCTCGCTCTACTCCGTCCGCCAGGACCGGGGCGCGCTGTCGATCCGGTGCGAGGATACGGGCTATGTCGTCAGCAACGGCCCGGCCCTGTCCCCCGACGGGCGCACGCTCTACCACAACCATTCGCCGGCCCGGACCGTCTACGCGTTCGACGTGGCGCCCGACGGCAGCCTGTCGAACCGCCGGGTCTTCGCCATCCTGCGGGACGGCTATCCCGACGGCATCGCGGTCGACAGCGCGGGCTTCCTGTGGATCGGCGTCTGGGACGGCGGGCGGATCGAGCGCCTGGCCCCCGACGGCACACGGGTCGAGCCGATTCCGATGCCGGCGCGCAACGTCACCAAGGTGGCGTTCGGCGGCGCCGACTACCGCACGGTCTTCGTCACCACCGCGCGCAAGGGCCTGTCGGCCCGGCAACTGGTGGAGCAGCCCCTCACCGGCGGCCTGTTCGCCTTCGGTACCAGCATCGCGGGCCAGAGGCAGGCGACGTTCGCGCTGTCAGACCAGGTCGCGAAGTAGCGGGACCAGCGGCAGGTCGGCCTCGGGCATCGGATAGGCCGACAGCTCGTCGCCCCGGACCCAGGCCAGGGTCTGGCCCTCGCGCGGGCGCGGCGTGTTCCTCCAGCGCCGGCAGACATAGACGGGCATCAGCAGGTGGAAATGCCCGTAATCGTGCGACACGAAGGTATAGGGCGCCAGGCAGGACCGACTGACATCCAGGCCCAGTTCCTCCTCCAGTTCGCGCACCAGCGCGGCTTCGGGCGTTTCGCCGGCTTCGACCTTGCCGCCGGGGAACTCCCACAGCCCGGCCATCGGCTTGCCTTCCGGCCGCCGCGCCAGCAGGATCCGCCCATCGACATCAATCAGGGCCACCGCCGCCACCAGCACGACGCGCTTGTGTTCGCCCGCCTGGGTGGCCGGCGAGGCGGACGCGGCATCCATCCCCAGGTCCCCCCGCGTCGCCTCGAACAGCAGGACCGGATGCTCGCCCCCGCGTGAGACGAATTCCTGGTGGCCGGTGCCGGTCTCGCGAAAGCCCAGCCGGCGCAGCACGGCGATCGAGGCCGGATTGTCATGCGCGACCGCCGCCGCGATCCGGTCGACCGGCATGCTGGACAGCGCCCAGCGCGCGATGCGCCCGACCGCGCTGGTAGCGACCTTGCGGTTCCAGTACGGCCGGCCGACCCAGTAGCCGACGGTGGCCGACCGGCGGCCGCGATCGATTTGCAGGCCGATGCAGCCGATCAGCGAATCGGGCGTCTCCGATTCGGGGTGGGTGATGGCGAAATGATAGGCGACACCCCGCCGCGACAGATCGGCGGTGGAGGCGATCCATTCGTCCGTCAGCCCGCGCGGATAGGGAAACGGCACGCGACTGAGCATCCGGATGACGCTCCAGTCATTGACCAGCCGGTGCATGGCGCCGGAATCGCTGGACAGAAGCGCCCGCAACCGGAAAGGACCGGCTTGCAGGGCGGTATCCGTCCGTTCGTCGATCATGGGCGCGGCGGCATGGTCAGCCGGCATTGTCAGCCGGCACTGGGGGCGCGGATGCCGCACTCGGCCAGAAGCGCGCGCAGGTCGCGGATCACCGGGAACACTTCCTGGTTGTGGTCGCCGCCCAGTTCGTTCCACGCATTCTGTTCCAGTTCCACGATCTCGCGATCCTCGCGGAAGATCCGCTCGGTAAAGGCGACCAGGAACGGCCATGCCAGGTCCAGCACCCCCGGCAGCTTGGGGCGCTTGATCGACAGCAGCCCGAACACGCGGTTGGTCAGTTGCTCCTCGTCCTGCGGGACGTAGGCGATCCACAGGTCCATCACCGGCTCGCCGCCGGTGGGCTCGATCTTCAGCGTCTGGTACGGATATTCGGTGCGGATCGTCATCACGTCGCGATGGGCGAATTTCGCGCTGTTGTCGCGCTTCTGGCCAAAGACCAGGGCCTCGCCGATCGGCTGCTTGCCGCCGGTCCGGGCAAAGGTATAGCGCGCCTCGATCATGCCGGGGCCGCGATCCTGGCCCAGGAAGCGCGGCTTCATCTGCCCCATCTGCTTCATGTGCATGAACTGATGGTTCATATCCATCAGGTTCTCATGCATGAAGCTGTAATGGCACTGGACATGCCGGCCGAACCGCCGGGTCTTGTAGCCGGGGTTGGCGACCTGCGACAGCTTGGGCAGCGGCACGGAATCGGCCTTGTCGGCATCACCGGGAAAGATGAAGATCAGCCCGTCCTGCTCGCGGCAGGGATAGGTCCGCACGCCGTTGGGCAGCTTGCCCTTGCCCAGGTACGGCACGTCGATGCACCGGCCCGACCGCCCGTACGCCCAGCCATGATAGCAGCATTGCACCGCCTGGCCCCTCACCGTGCCCTTGCTCAGCGGCACCTGCCGGTGGGCGCAGCGATCCTCCAGGGCGAAGACCGCGCCTTCGACGGGCCGCACCAACGCGATCGGCAGGCCGGCATAGCGGGTGCCGATGGTCTTGCCCGCCTTCAGCTCGCGCGACCAGGCCACGGGGTACCAGAAATCGGGATCGCAGCGGATGCGTCGCAGGTCCTCCCCCGGCGTCAGGGCGGGCCGGGGCATGCTGTCCGTCGAAAAAATCTGGTTCATCGTCTCTCTATGTGCTCGATCGCCCGCGGTTGTCCGGTGGGGCGGGCGGCGCCATGACGGCGACCGCACGCATTAAACAGGCATCTCGCCATCCCGCGCAATTGATAACGCATGTCATCGCGCGACGGCGGCGGGAGCCGGGCGTTCCTCTCCGCCGGTCAGGCCCGAAACCCGCATGATATCAGGCATCCCGCCGGTCGCGATGCCTTGATCCGCATCAAGGTCGTGCCGATTCCCGAACGGGCGCCCCGGCGGCGAGTTCGGCGGTCAGGTCCTCGATGAACTGCCAGGCGACGCGGCCCGACCGCCCGCCGCGGCCGACCGACCACGCATTGGCCCGCCGGGCCAGTTCCTCGTCGCCGATCGCCATGCCGCGATCCCGGGCATAGGTCCGGACCATGTCCAGGAAGATATCCTGCCCGCAATTATGAAAGCCGATCCACAGCCCGAACCGGTCGGACAGCGAAACCTTCTCCTCGACCGCCTCCGACGGGTTGATGGCGGTCGAGCGCTCGTTGTCGATCATGTCGCGGGGCATCAGGTGCCGCCGGTTCGACGTCGCATAGAACAGCACGTTCTCCGGCCGGCCCGAGATCCCGCCGTCCAGCACCGATTTCAGGGCCTTGTAGTCGGCGTCCTCGCTCTCGAACGACAGGTCGTCGCAAAAGACGATGAACCGGCGCGGGCTGGTCCGCAGCAGCGCCAACAGGTCGGGCAGGGTCGCCAGGTCCTCGCGCTGGATCTCGATCAGCACCAGCCGCCCCGCTCCGGGCGCCGCCGCCACGCCGTCGACCAGGTTGGCCTGGGCATGGGCGGCCTTGACCAGCGAGGACTTGCCCATGCCGCGCGCGCCCCACAGCATCGCGTTGTTGGCCGGCAGGCCGCCCGCGAAATGCAGCGTGTTGTCCAGCACCAGCCGGCGCTGGGTCTCCACGCCCCGCAACAGGGCGATATCGACATGCGCCACATGGGCCACCGGGGCCAGCCGCCCCCGTGCCGGGTGCCAGACGAAGGCATCGGCGGCGTCCAGCCCGGCCAGGCTGGGCGGCGGCGGCGACAGCCGCTCCAGCGCCTGGGCGATACGGTCGAGAACGGGCAGAAGGGGATGGGACTCCATCGTCGGTCCTGTGGCTGGAAAGGCGCGGTCGGACCCGGAGCGCGGCGGAGAGGCAAACCGACGCCTTGACGGGAAACGGACGAAAACTATGGTCCAGTGCCTCAGCCCGCAACCCATTAAATGACGGCCGGAAACGCGACATGACACCAGTTTCGGATTTTCTTGCAACCCCGGCATACGCCCAGTCCGCCGGAGGGGCCGGGGGCTTCCTCAGCGCGGGCGGCCTGATGTCGATCCTGCCTTACATCGCGATGTTCGCGATCTTCTATTTCATCCTGATCCGCCCGCAGCAGCAGAAGCAGAAGCAGTTGCGCGCCCAGCTCGCCGCCCTGCGCCGTGGCGACCGGGTGCTGACGGCCGGCGGCATCATCGGCGTCGTGCAGAAGGTGCGCGACGATTCGAACGAGCTGGAGGTCGAAATCGCCCCGAACGTCCGGGTGACGGTCCTGCGCGAGACCCTGACCTCGGTGGTCAGCAGCGCCGCCAAGCCCGCCAACGACACGGTCCCCAAGGCCGGCTGACCGTCCCCTCCGCGAACCGGCGGCGCCACCGGCCGTTATGCCCATGCCGTGGGAGGGGACATGACGCTGTACGGAGAAATCGACGCGGCCGACGCCGGGCGTGTCCGGGCGGCGGCGGCGCGGGGCCGCGCCGGGCTGGCCTCGGGCCTGGCGGCGGTGGCCGGTTTGATGTTCGGCCTCGATATCGGCGTCATTTCCGGCGCCCTCGGCCCGATCGCGCGCCAATACCACGCCAGCCACCTCCAGCAGGAATGGATCGTCGCGGCCATGATGCTGGGCGCCGCGCTGGGCGTGCCCGTCGCGGCCCGGCTCTCCTTCGGCTGGGGGCGCAAGCGCACGCTGCTGACCGGCGCCGCCCTGTTCGTCGCGGGCTCGCTGTCCTGCGCCCTGGCCGGGTCGCTGGCCGGGTTGGTCGCGGGGCGGGTGGTGATGGGGCTCGCGGTCGGCATCTCGACCTTCACCGCGCCGCTCTACATCGCCGAGATCGCCGATTCCGGGCATCGCGGCGCGATGGTGTCGATCTACCAGCTCATGATCACCATCGGCATCATGGCGGCGTTCGTCTCCAACGCGCTGTTTTCCTATTTCGACACCTGGCGCTGGATGTTCGGCATCACGGCGTTTCCCGGCATCGTCTTCCTGATCGGCGTGGCCTTCCTGCCCGCCAGCCCCCGCTGGCTGATGATGCACGGCCAGCGCGAGGCCGCGCGGCGCGCGCTGGAGGAACTGCGCGGCCAGGGCCGGAGCGTGGCCCGCGAACTGCGCGAGATCGACGCCCGCCTGCATGCGCGCGGCTCGGGCTGGGCGCTGCTGCGCGCCGACCGCAATTTCCGCCGCACGGTGCTGCTGGGGGTGATGTTGCAGGCGGTGCAGCAATTCACCGGCATGAACGTGGTGATGTATTACGCCCCGCGCATCCTGGGGCTGGCGGGCCTCGTGGACCATGCGCGGCTGTGGGGCACGGTCAGCGTGGGGGCGGTCAACGTGGCCGCCACCTTCCTGGCGATCGGCCTGGTCGATCGCTGGGGGCGCCGGCCGATGCTGATCTGCGGCCTGGTCGTGATGAGCATCGGCATGGCCCTGCTGGGCTACTCGCCGTCGGCGGAGGTGCGCGAGGTCACGGCGCGGGTCCTGGCCGTGGGCGGGCTGGCCTGCTTCGTCGCGGGCTTCGCCTTTTCCGCCGGCCCGGTGATCTGGGTGCTGTGCGCGGAAATCCAGCCGCTCCGGGGGCGGGAATTCGGCGTGGCCTGCTCCACCGTCACCAACTGGGTCGCGAACATGATCGTGGGCGCGTCGTTCCTGACGCTGACGGACCGGCTGGGCCTGTCCGGAGCCTTCTGGCTCTATGCGGGGCTGAACGCGCTGTTCGTGCTGCTGGTCGCCCGGTTCGTGCCCGAAACCAGGGGCCTGACGCTGGAACGGATCGAGCGGGAACTGACGGCGGGCGTGCGCCTGCGCGATGTCGGGCGCGCGACGCCGGCCGCCCCGGGCGGCATATGAAAAACCCGGCCCCAGGGGGCCGGGCATTCCATGGCGAAAGCCGCTCCGCGCCGCTCAGGCGGCCTTGAGCTGCGCCTCGGCGAACTCGTAGTTCGCCAGCTTGTCCAGGTAGTTGGTCACATAGTCGGGGCGACGGTTGCGGAAGTCGAGATAGTAGGAATGCTCCCACACATCCAGGCCCAGCAGCACCTTGCCCTGGCCCTCGGCCAGCGGGTTGGAGCCGTTGGCGCTCTTGGTGATCTTGAGCTTGCCGTCCGAGCCGAGCACCAGCCACGCCCATCCCGACCCGAACTGCGAGGTCGCGGCGGCCTTGAAATCGGTCTTGAACGTGTCGACGCTGCCGAAATCCTCGGCGATCTTGGCCGCCAGCGCGTCGGGGATCACGCCGCCGGTCGGCGACAGGTTCTGCCAGAACAGGATATGGTTCCAATGCTGGCCGGCATTGTTGAACACCGGGGCCAGGGCGGCATCGCCCTTGACCGCCAGGATGATCTCTTCCAGCGACTTCCCCTGCAATTCGGGCTTGGCGTCGACGAAGCCGTTCAGCGCGGTGACATAGGCCTGGTGATGCTTGCCGTGGTGCAGTTCCAGCGTTTCCTGGCACATGCCGCGCGCCGCCAGCGCGTTGGTCTGGAACGGAAGAGAGGGCAATTCGAAAGCCATGGACGTTCTCCTTGGAATTGCAGCGGCCGAAAACGCCGCCCGTCAGAGCTATGGGGGCAAGGGAATGGCGTCAAGTGACGGAGACGGCCGACCCGCCGGCCGAAACTCTTGCGCCCCACGGGCGCGCGCGGCAAGTCACGGGTCATGATGATCGCCGCCACGCCAGGTCCTTCTGCCAAAGGTGCTTCTGCCAGACGCGCCGCCGGCGCCGGAGTTTCCGCCGCCGCCCTGGCCGCCCGCCGGGCCGACCCGGACCGCTTCCTGTGCGCCCTGTTCCTGCCGCAGGCGGCGCGTGAGGCCGCCTTCACCCTGATCGCGTTCAATCACGAAACCGTTCGCGCCCTGGGCGGCATGCAGTCCCGCGCCGTCGCGGGGCCCATGGCGGGGCTGATTCGCCTGCAATGGTGGCGCGAGATCGTCCAGGGCGCGGCCCACCCGCACGACATCGCCGACCCGCTGCGCGCGCTGGTCGCGCAGGGCAGGGTGCGGGCCGAAACGCTGCTGGGCATCCTCGATGCGCGAGAGGCCGAGCTGGACGGCCTGGCCGACTGGCCGGCCTGGCGCGACGCGATGCGCGGCGGCGCGGGCGGCGTGCAGGCCGCGATCGCCCAGGC
This sequence comes from Gluconacetobacter sacchari, assembly GCF_014174255.1. GTDB lineage: Bacteria > Pseudomonadota > Alphaproteobacteria > Acetobacterales > Acetobacteraceae > Gluconacetobacter > Gluconacetobacter sacchari. Next base: position 115,285 of record NZ_JABEQJ010000010.1, on the reverse strand, counting down.
GGCCGGCGTGACCGATCCGGGGCTGCTGGACGCGGTCGCCCTCAACGGCGCCGCCTACGGCGCGGGCGGCCTCGCTCGGCACCTGGACCGGGTGCTGGCCGGCGGCCGCTGCCCGGTGCCCGATGGCGCGCTGGCCGAATCGGGGCTGTCGGGCGACGCGATTCGCGACGGCGCGACCGTGCCCGCCGCCCTCCTGCCGGCGCTGCGTGCCGCCCTGTGCCGCGAAGGGGCGGATTTCCTCGCCCGGGCCGGCGCCGGGCGCCTGCCGCGCGTGGCCCGGGCGGCGGCGCTCCCCGGGGTCCTGGCCCGGCGGGACCTCGCCCGGCAGGGGCCGGCTCCCGCCGCCCGGGGCCTGGGCGACCGGCTGGCGGTCATGGCCGCGATGGCGTTCGCGTAAACGCTTACGGCGTGTTGGCCACCATGCGCTCCATGACGGCGAACAGCGCGGAATAATCGTCGTCCGGATACTGCCGCCGCGTCAGGGACAGCATCTGGGTGGTGGCGGCCATGGTCGGCACCGGCGCGCCCACGCGGGCGGCGGCGTCCAGCAGCAGCCGCATGTCCTTCTGCATCAGCCGGGTAGGGAATTGCGGGCTGAAATCGCCCGCCCGCGCCGCCTTCAGCTTGCGCTTGTGATGGGGCGAGATCACAGCGACCGAATCGAGCGCCGCGAACAGCATGTCGCGGTCCAGCCCGGCGGCCAGCCCGTAGCCCACGCCCTCGGCGACCGCCGCCAGCCCCACGCCCATGATGCCGTTGACGACCAGCTTCAGCGTCGCGCCGCTGCCCGCCGGTCCGGCATGGATCGTCGCCTTGCCGATAATGTCGAAGATCGGCCGCGCGCGGGCCACATCCCGCGCGTCGCCGCCCACCAGCACCACCAGCGCGCCGGCATCGGCCTCGGGCGTGCTGCCCGACACCGGGGCGTCCAGCGCGGCGATGCCGCGCCGTTCGGCCGCCGCCGCCAGCGCCAGCGCCGCCTCGGGCGAGACCGAACTGGTATTGATCAGCAGCCCCCCGGCCGCCATCCCCGCCAGCACGCCATCCGGGCCATAGGCGGCCTCGGCCAGCGCCTCGTCGTCGGGCACGCACAGGATCACGGTGCCGCCGGCGGCCTCGGCCAGCAGGCGGGGCCGGGGCAGGAAGCGGGTCGTGCCGTCGCCCCCCTTGCCCGAGGGCGTATAGGCCACGATCTGGTATCCCGCGTCCCGCAGGGCGCGGCCCATGCGGCTGGCCATGGCACCGAAGCCGACAAAGCCGACCAGGCCGGCGGGCGCGAGGGTGTCTGGCGCGGAGGAATCGGGCATGGTCATTCTTCCTTTACGGTTTCGTCCTGTCCCCGGCACCGTGCCGGACCGTTCCTCCCCTGTCACGCCCCCCGGCCGCCCGATGCCGGCGGCCGGCCAAGGAAGGCATCCTCCATGCGCGATCTCCGTTTTCCCTCTCCACCGCCCTCCGCGATCACGCCGCCCCGGCTCTGGCTGTCGCGGCGCGCCCTGATGGCCACGGGTGCCGTAGCCGGCCTGGCCGGAGGCATCCTGCCGCCGCGCGCGGCGGGGGCCGCCGCGCTCGCGGCGCGGCCGGGGCCGCTTTCGGGCACGGGGCTCAGGCCCACGCCGCTACGCGACGTGACGCACTACAATAATTTCTACGAATTCGGGCTGGAGAAGACCGACCCGGCCGAGCGCTCGGGCGATTTCCACCCGCGCCCCTGGACGGTGCGCATCGAGGGCATGGTCGCCCGGCCCCGCACCTACGACATCGACGCCCTGCTGGCCCGCCCGCTGGAAGAGCGGATCTACCGCATGCGCTGCGTCGAGGCCTGGTCGATGGTCATCCCCTGGATCGGCTTCCCGCTGCGCGACCTGCTGGCCGAGGCCGAGCCCCTGGGCAGCGCGAAATATGTCGCCTTCGAATCGGTGCTCCGCCCGTCGGAAATGCCGGGGCAGGGCGGGGTGCTGCCGGTCCTCGACTGGCCCTATGTCGAAGGGCTGCGCCTGGACGAAGCCACGCACCCGCTGACGATCCTGGCGGTCGGGCTGTACGGCCAGACGCTGCCCAACCAGAACGGCGCGCCGATCCGGCTGGTCGTGCCGTGGAAATACGGGTTCAAGGGCATCAAGTCGATCACGCGCATCCGCCTGACCGACCGCATGCCCCGCACCTCGTGGAACGTCCGCGCGCCCGACGAATACGGGTTCTACGCCAACGTCAACCCGGCGGTGGACCACCCGCGCTGGAGCCAGGCGACCGAGCGGCCGATCGGCGCCGGCGGGTTCTTCGGCGCGGGGCGGCAGCCGACCCTGCCGTTCAACGGCTATGGCGAGCAGGTGGCGGGCCTGTATGCCGGCATGGACCTGCGGCGCGATTTCTGATGGCGACCCGGCCCGTGCGATTATCGCGGCGATCGGCCGGCCGGGTCCGGCTGGCGCTGTACGGCGTCGGGCTGGCGCCGGCGGCGGTCTCGTTCGTCCAGGGGGCGACGGACCATCTGGGCGCCGATCCGGTCAATACATTCGAGCGCACGCTGGGCCTGTGGGCCTTGCGGTTCCTCATCCTGTCACTGTGCGTCACGCCGCTGCGCGACCTGGCCGGGGTCGATCTGCTCCGCTACCGGCGGGCGCTGGGGCTGCTGGCCTTCTGGTACGCCCTGTTCCATCTGTCGGCCTACGTGGCGCTGGACCAGGGGTTCGACGCGCGCGCGCTGCTGGCCGACGTGACCGGGCGGCCGTTCATCATCCTGGGCATGGCCGCCTTCGTCATCCTGGCCGTGCTGGCCGCGACCTCGAACGCCCGGGCGATCCGCCGCCTGGGCCGACGCTGGAAAGCGCTGCATCGGTGGGTCTACGTGGCCGCGATCTGTGCGGCCATCCATTTCATACTGTCTTTCAAGGTCATACGCGCGGAGACGCTGCTCTACGCCCTGGTGGTGGCCGGGCTGCTGGCGGTCCGGCTGCGTCGCGCAGCGCGCCGCCGCGCGGCCTGATTCCGGTTCCCTTGTCACGATGCGGGAAAAGCCGGACAGTCATGCGATGAAAGAATGGATGAACGTGCCGTTTCGGTTGAAAGATCCGGAAAAGGGCTGCAATGGCAAGGAAAAGGCGTGATCGCCCGCCACCCGCCGCCGGGCGCGCCGATCGGCGCGGGGCCCGGCCGGCTCGCGCAGAGATGATGTCTCGGTCCGGCGGTTCAGATGGCAAGAGGTTGGGGCCGTCCGGCTTCGCCCGATCCCCGGACGACCCTTTTTCCGCCTTCGGCCCGCCGCGATGGGGCCGGCGGCCCAGACCGTCTTTCCAGGCCTCGGCCTGCGCGCCTCGTTCCGGAGAATGTCATGACCTCGCATACGACCCGAACCGACTCCGCCTACGACGTCGTCCTGATCGGCGGAGGGGTCATGAGCGCGACGCTGGGCGCGCTGCTCAAGCTCCTGCAACCGGACTGGTCGATCGGGATGTTCGGGCGTCTGGACGACGTGGCGAAGGAAAGCTCCAACGCCTGGAACAATGCCGGCACGGGCCATTCCGCGCTGTGCGAGCTGAACTACACCCCCGCCCACGCCGACGGCACGATCGACATTTCCAAGGCGGTCGGCGTCAACGAGGCCTTCCAGCTTTCGCGCCAGTTCTGGGCCTATCTGGTCGAATCGGGCGTCATCGCCTCGCCCCGCGCCTTCCTCAACCCGATCCCGCACATGAGCTTCGTCTGGGGTGACGAGAACTGCGACTATCTGCGCCGCCGGCACGCGGCGCTGAAGGACCACCCGCTGTTCAGCGGCATGCGCTTCTCGACCGACCGGGCCCAGCTCGCGCAATGGATGCCGCTGGTGATGCAGGACCGCGCGCCCGGCACCAGCCTGGCCGCGACCTGGATCGCCTCGGGCACCGACGTCAATTTCGGCGCGCTCACGCATCTCCTGGTCAATTTCCTGTCCGGGCAGGCGGGGTTCGACCTGAAACTGTCGCACGAGGTCGAGGACCTGAAGCAGGACGCGTCGGGCGCCTGGCGGGTCGCGGTGCGCAACCTGGCATCCGGCACGACGGCCTCGGTCGCCGCGCGCTTCGTCTTCATCGGCGCGGGCGGCGGGGCGCTGCCGCTGTTGCAGAAGACCGGCATCCCCGAATCCCGGGGCGTCGGCGGCTTCCCGGTCAGCGGGCAGTTCCTGCGCTGCACCAACCCGGACATCGTCGCCCGCCACCACGCCAAGGTCTATGGCAAGGCGTCGGTCGGCGCGCCGCCGATGTCGGTGCCGCATCTCGACACCCGCGTGATCGACGGCAAGGAGGGGCTGCTGTTCGGCCCTTATGCCGGCTTCTCGACCAAGTTCCTCAAGCAGGGCTCGCTGTGGGACCTGCCGAAATCGATTCGCCTGGACAATCTGGGCGCCATGCTGGCCGTGGCCCGCGACAACATGCCGCTGACCCGCTACCTGGTGCAGCAGGTGCTGCAATCCAACGAAACCCGCCTGAAGGCGCTGCGCGATTTCGTCCCCGGCGCCCGGGCCGAGGATTGGGAACTCATCACCGCCGGCCAGCGCGTGCAGGTCATCAAGAAGGACGCGAAGAAGGGCGGCGTCCTGCAATTCGGCACCGAGGTCATCACCGGGGCCAACGGCTCGGTCGCGGCGCTGCTGGGCGCCTCGCCGGGCGCCTCGACCGCCGTGTCGATCATGCTGACGGTGATCGGCAAATGCTTCCCCGGCGACCTGCCGCGCTGGGAGGCGAAGCTGAAGGAGATGATCCCGTCCTACGGCGCCCCGCTGGCCAACCGGCCCGAACTCTGCGCCCATGTCCACGAATGGACCACGCGCGTCCTGCAACTCGAGGCCTGACGCGGCGGCCCGGGTCTCACTCCTCGTCGTCGTCGTGGTCGATTTCGCTGAACTGGTCGGCCGGATGGCGCACGGGGGCCTGCTGCTGATGGCGCGCCGGGCGCGATTCGGCCTGGCGGCGGGTGAACTGCGCCGCGATGTCGGCCAGTTCGATGAACTGGTCGGCCTGCCGCCGCAGATCGTCGCCGATCAGCGGCGGCGAGGTGCGAACCGACGAGACGACCGAGGTCCGCACGCCCTGGCGCTGCACGCTCTCCAGCAGGCGCCGGAAATCCGCGTCGCCGCTGAACAGGACGGCATGGTCGATCCGGGGAGCCATCTCCATCATGTCGACGGCCAGCTCGATATCCATGCTGCCCTTCACGCGCCGGCGCCCGTTCTGGTCGACGAACTCCCGCGCCGTCTTGGTGACGAGCGAATAGCCGTTATAGACCAGCCAGTCGGTCAGGGGCTTGAGGGGGGAATATTCCTCGCTTTCCAGAATCGCGGAGTAATAGTAGGCGCGGATGACGTTGCATTTGGAACGGAAGAATGTCAGCAGATTGCGGTAATCGACATCGAATCCCAGATGACGCGAGGCCGAGTACAGACTTGAACCGTCGATAAAAAGGCATGTACGGTCGTCGGGTTGAAAAAACATGGGCCTTGAATCCTTGGTCTTTTGGCCAGAGCCTGAAATTTCGCGCGGTTTGATTGCCGCGCGGCATGATATGCCCACCACACGGCAGGTTAAAGCCGTCGGGGGCAAATTGATACGGTCGAATAAGCCGATATCGTTCCTCTGGCAAAACGCAGGAGACGCCGCGCCATGATCCTGGTCGCCATCGGGGCCAACCTGCCGCGCCAGGGCGGCGGCACCCCGCTCGAAACCTGCCGCTGGGCGGTCGGGCGCATCGCCGCCATCCCCGGATTGCGCGTGACGGCGGTGTCGGACTGGTATGAAAGCGCGCCGGTCCCGCCATCGGGCCAGCCGCCCTACGTCAACGGCGTGGCGCGGGTGGAAGGTGCGATCGGCCCGGCCGCGCTCCTGGCCGCCTTGCAGGCGATCGAGGCCGAGGCCGGGCGGCGGCGGACGGTGGCCAACGCCGCCCGGCCGCTCGATCTCGACATCGTGGCGATGGGGGCCTGCGTGCGCGACGCGCCCGATCCCGTCCTGCCGCATCCCCGGGCCTTGCAGCGGGCCTTCGTCCTCCTGCCGCTGCGCGACGTGGCGCCGGACTGGCGCGACCCCCGGACCGGGCAGGGCGTCGGCGCGGCGATCGCGGCCCTGCCGCCCCAGCCGATCCGCCGGCTGGCCGCCGCCTGACGGGGGCGAGCCCTGCCTTGCGTTCGGGCGTCGGTGTGGATAAAATGGTTTTTTTAACTACTGTAAATACCGGAGGCCTGCCTCATGGCTCGCGTCACCGTCGAAGATTGCGTCGAACGGGTTCCCAATCGCTTCGAGCTGGTTTTGCTGGCGGCACAGCGCGCGCGCGGCCTGTCGCGTGGCGAGGAACTGTCGATCGACCGCGACAACGACAAGAATCCGGTCGTCGCGCTGCGTGAAATCGCGGACCAGACGATCGAGCTGGAACAGATCCGCACCGACCTGGTCCGTTCGCTGGCCCGCGCGCCCGAGCCCGAGCCCGCGGACGAGGAAGTGATGGACCTGATCCCGACCGAACAGAACATCTTCGGTCTCCAGGACGTCTCGGCCGAGGAAGAGGCGACCCACGGCGCCGGCATGTCGGCCGAAGAGCTGGAAGCCGCGATCGAGGCCGAGCTGGGCGGCCGCGCGCGGCGATAAGCCGATGGCAGCGGACGCAGCGGGCCCTGCCGATACGGTACCCGTCGTCCAGCAGGGCGGCGCGCCGGTCGCGGGTCCGCCGCTGCCCGCCCGCGTCATTTCCTGCGACGGGCTGGTCCGGCGCGTCCGCGCCTACGCCCCCGATGCCGATCTCGACCTGATCCGCCGCGCCTTCGCCGTCGCGCAGGAGGCTCATGCCGGCCAGGTCCGCGACAACGGCGACCCCTATATTACCCATCCGCTGGCGGTGGCCAGCATCCTCGCCGGCTTCCATCTCGACCCGTCCTCGATCGCGACCGCGCTGCTGCACGACACGATCGAGGATACCGGCGTCAGCTACGACCGGCTGCGCGCCGAATTCGGCCCGGCGGTCGCCGACCTGGTCGATGGCGTCACCAAGCTGACGCGGCTGGAACTCCAGTCCGACCGCACCAAGCAGGCCGAGAATTTCCGCAAGCTGGTCCTCGCGATGTCCAAGGACATCCGGGTGCTGATCGTCAAGCTGGCGGACCGGCTGCACAACATGCGCACGCTGCATTACGTGCAGCGGCTGGACCGCCGCCAGCGCATCGCGCGCGAGACGATGGAAATCTATGCGCCCCTGGCCGGGCGCATCGGCATGGACAAGGTCAAGACCGAGCTCCAGAACCTGTCCTTCGCGGAGCTGGAGCCCGAGGCCAACACCACCATCCGCGCGCGGCTCAACTATCTGCGCGGCCAGGGCGCCGACGTGATCGAGGAGGTCCGGCGCGAGCTGGTCCGGCTGTGCCGCGAGGCCGGCCTGGGCGAGGTCGAGGTCTCGGGCCGCGAGAAATCACCCTTCTCGATCTGGGAAAAGATGCAGAAGCGCAACGTCGCCTTCGAGCAGCTTTCCGACATCATGGCCTTCCGCATCATCGTGCCGACGCGCGAGGCCTGCTATGTGGCGCTGGGGGCGGTCCACGCGGCGTTCCCGGTCATCGTCGGCCGGTTCAAGGATTACATCTCCACCCCCAAGGCCAACGGCTATCAGAGCCTCCATACCGGCGTGACCCTGCGCTATCCGCGCAACCAGAAGATCGAGGTGCAGATCCGCACCGCCGAGATGCACGACATCGCCGAAAACGGCGTGGCCGCGCACTGGATGTACAAGCAACTGTTCGGCGCCGCCGACGGCGCGGCGCAGGCGGGCACGGGCCTGCGCTGGGTGCAGGACCTGCTGGACATCCTGGAGGATTCGGCGGCCCCCGACGAATTCCTGGAAAACACGAAGCTCGAACTCTACCAGGACCAGGTTTTCTGCTTCACGCCCAAGGGGCAGCTCATCTCTCTGCCCCGGGGCGCGACGCCGGTCGATTTCGCCTATGCCGTCCACAGCCAGGTCGGCGATAGCTGCGTCGGCGCGCGGATCAACGGCCGCCTGATGCCCCTGCGGCACGAATTGCAGAACGGCGACCAGGTCGAGATCATGACCGCGCGCGGCGGCACGCCGTCCCCGTCGTGGGAGCGGTTCGTCGTCACCGGCAAGGCGCGGGCGCGCATCCGCCGCCACGTCGCCGCCCAGCAGCGCGAGGCCCACATCGATGGCGGCCGCGCCGCCCTGGCCAAGGCCTTCCGGCAGGAGGGCGTGGACGGGTCGGAAAAGGTGCTGGAGACCATCCTGTCCGACCTGAAGCAGGCCACGGTCGAAGACCTGTATGTCGCGGTCGGCAACGGCAATATCGGCCCGCGCGACGTGGTGCATGCGGCCTACCCCGAGCTGCGCCAGACGCCGCGCGCGCCGCGCATGGTGCCGGGCCTGCCCCTGCGCGCGCCGCCGCGCGCCGGCAAGGCCCGGACGGGCGGCGGCATGGCGCTGGCGGGTATCGGCCCCGGCATCGCGGTCCATTTCGCCGGCTGCTGCCATCCCCTGCCGGGCGACCGGATCGTGGGCATCGTCGCCACGGGCAAGGGCATCACCATCCACACCGCCGGCTGCCAGACGCTGGAGAGCTTCGCCGCGACCCCCGAGCGTTTCATGGACGTGGACTGGGACTACGACGTGATCGCCCGCGGCACCAGCGAGCCGCATATCGGCCGCCTGAGCATCGTCGCGGCCAACGAGCCGTCGATCCTGGCGACTTTGACCAACGTGGCGTCCAAGCATGACGGCACCATCGTCAACCTGCGAATCGTCAACCGGCAGCTCGATTTCATGGAGATCCTGGCGGATATCGAGGTCCGCGACCTGCGCCACCTGTCGTCGCTGATCGCGGCGATGCGCGCGGCCGGCGGCGTCGTCCAGGTCGAGCGGGCGAAAGGATGAGCCTGATCGGCATCGGCTCCGACCTGTGCGACATCCGCCGCATCGAACGCGCGCTGGGCCGCCATGGCGAACGCTTCCTGGACCGGATCTTCACCCAGGCCGAGCGGCGGCGCGCCGAGCGGCGGCACGGCCAGGCGCGGCTGGGCGCCTACGCCAAGCGCTGGGCGGCGAAGGAGGCCTGCGCCAAGGCGCTGGGCACCGGGTTCTCCCACGGCGTGTTCCATCGCGACCTGGGGGTCGACAACCTGCCGACCGGCCAGCCGGTCATGATCCTGACCGGCGGCGCCCGCGCGCGGCTGGACGCGCTGCTGCCTCCGGGCGGCGACGCCCGCATTCTGCTGACGATGACCGACGAATATCCCTATGCCTTCGCGCAGGTGATGATCGAAGCTGGCCGCGCCCCCTAGGATCGGTCTATGGTCCCCTCCGCATCAAACCGGATTCAGACATCATTCCTATGGACGACCCGCACAAGACCCACTCATCCCCCCTCTCGTCAGGCGGGATTCTTCCGGCCATGCGCGGGGCCTGGGACATGGTCCGCACCGTCATCATCGCCGGGGCGCTGGCGATCGGCGTACGCACGATCCTGTTCGAGCCGTTCAACATCCCCTCCGGATCGATGATCCCGACCTTGCAGGTCGGCGATTATCTCTGGGTCGCGAAATACAGCTACGGCTATTCCCATTTCTCCCTGCCGCGCTCGCCCGACCTGTTCAGCGGGCGGATCTTCCAGCGCATGCCGCATCGCGGCGACGTCGCGGTCTTCCGCTTCACCAAGGATACGTCGATCGATTATATCAAGCGTATCATAGGCTTGCCGGGCGACCGGGTGCAGGTGCGCGGTGGCGAGCTTTACCTCAACGACGTGCTGGTCCCCCGCGTGGCCGAGGGCGATTACGTCGCGGTGGACGAACATCGCACCCGCATGGAGGGCCAGCGCTACCAGGAAACCCTGCCCGGCAGCGCCGGCGCCCCCCCGGTCAAGCATGACATCCTCAAGCTGACAAACGAGGGATTTCAAAACGATACCCCGGTCTATGTCGTGCCGCCCGGCTATTTCTTCGCGATGGGCGACAACCGCGACGACAGCGCCGACAGCCGCTTCATGGGCGACGATCCCGAGGATCTGGGCTTCGTGCCGATGGAAAACCTGATCGGCCAGGCGAAATGGATTTTCCTGTCGCTCGATGCGCGCTATCCGGTATGGGAGTTCTGGATGTGGCCGGCCGAAATCCGCTGGAATCGCCTGTTCATGGGGGTGCGATGACCGAAGACGGCGCCGTGGCGTCGGTCGAGGCCCGGCTGGGCTACCATTTTCGCCGGACCCACCTGCTGCGCGAAGCGCTGACCCACCGCTCCGCCGCCCATCAGCGCAGTGGCGGCGCTGGCCGTCGCGGCCGCCAGCCGGCCGCGCTCCGCGGCGCCGGCTCGAACGAGCGGCTGGAATTCATCGGCGACCGCGTGCTGGGCCTGCTGATGGCCGAATGGCTGCTGGAGCGCTTTCCCGACGAGCAGGAAGGCGCGCTCGGACCCCGCCACGCCCACCTGGTCTCCCGCCCGGTCCTGGCGGCCGTCGCCGGCGCGTTGGACCTGACCGAGGCGCTCGACGTGGCCGAGCACGAGGCGCGCGCCGGTGTGCGGCAGGTGGCCAACGTGCTGGCCGACGCGGTCGAGGCGATCCTGGGCGCGATGTATCTGGATGGCGGGCTGGAACCCGCCCGCCGTTTCGTGCGCTCGGCCTGGAACGACGCGATCATCGCCCAGGCACACCCACCAAAAGACCCCAAGACCGCCTTGCAGGAATGGGTACTGGCCCGCGGGCAGCCGTTGCCGTCCTACCGGACGGTCCTGGTCGACGGGCCGTCGCATGCCCCGCGCTTCGTGATCGCGGTGGCGGCCGCCGGCCAGTCGGGCGAAGGGGAGGCGGGCAGCAAGCGCGCGGCGGAAAGCGCGGCCGCGGCGGATCTTCTGCGGCGGATCGGATGATGGATGATCGTAATGGGGGGACAGCCTCGCTGGAAAGGATACGGGACATGACCACGCGCTGCGGCTTTGTCGCCATCGTCGGTGCGCCGAATGCCGGCAAGTCGACCTTGCTGAACCGCATGGCGGGGGCAAAGCTGTCGATCGTCAGCCCGAAAGCCCAGACGACTCGCTTTCGCGTGCTGGGCATCCTGATGCGCGGCACCAGCCAGATCCTGCTGGTCGACACGCCCGGCATCTTCAAGCCCAGGCGCCGGCTGGACCGCGCGATGGTGGCCGCCGCCTGGACCGGGGCCGAGGACGCCGACATCACGCTGCTGCTGATCGACGCCCGTCGCGGCCTGTGCGAAACGGTACGTCCCATTGTGGAGCAACTGGCCAGGACGCGGCGCCGCGTATGGCTGGTGCTCAACAAGACCGACCTGGTGGATCGCCAGGCGCTTTTGCCGCTGACGGCTTCATTGTCCGGCCTGCTGGACGTGGAGCACGTCTACATGGTCAGCGCGCGCAGCGGCGACGGGGTGGATGACCTGCTGGACGCGCTGGGGGCCGCGGTGCCCGAAGGGCCGTACCTGTATCCCGAGGATGATCTGACCGACCTGCCAGACCGCCTGTTGGCGGCCGAACTGGTGCGCGAGCAGATATTCCTCCAGACGCATGAGGAAGTGCCCTATGCCGCGACCGCCGAGACCGAGAGTTTCCGCGAGCAGCCGGACGGCTCGGTACGGATCGAGGTCACGATCTATGTGGCGCGCGCGGGGCACAAGGCGATCCTGATCGGCGAGAAGGGCAGCCGCATCCGCGCGATCGGGGAGCGTGCGCGCAAGGATTTGTCGCGCCTGCTGGGCAGGACGTGCCATCTGTTTCTGAATGTGAAGGAGCGCGCCGGTTGGGACGAGGAAAAGGCCCGGCTGCGAGCGATCGGACTGGACGACGCGTCCTGACGCGGGAATGATCGAGCGTGCTTGTGACCGATCATCAGGGGAGATAAGAGGATCGGCGTGAGCATGGCCCGGACGGGGGACATCCCGGGTGCGGAGCCATCAGATGAGCAATCGGGGGGACCTCGTGACGGATCGCGAAGCACAAGACGTTCAGGGGTATCGCCGTGTCCTGCTGAAAATCTCGGGCGAAGCCCTGATGGGCGAAGGCTCGTACGGCATCGACCCTCAGATGGTGGATACCATTGCCGAGGACGTTGCCACGGTAGCCCGTTCGGGGGTCGAGGTCTGCCTGGTGATCGGCGGCGGCAACATCTTCCGTGGTGTCGCGGCGGCCGCCCGGGGCATGGACCGGGCGCAGGGCGATTACGCCGGCATGCTGGCGACGGTCATCAACGCCCTGACGGTACAGAACGCGCTGGAGCGGCATGGCGTGCCGACCCGCGTGATGTCGGCCATCCATATGTCGTCGGTCGCCGAGCCGTATATCCGCAGGCGCGCGGTGCGCCACATGGAAAAGGGCCGGGTCGTTATTTTCGCGGCGGGGACCGGCAATCCGTTCTTCACCACCGATACGGCGGCCGCTTTGCGCGCCGCCGAAATGGAATGCGACGCCCTGCTGAAGGGCACGCAGGTCGATGGCGTCTATTCGGCCGATCCGCGCAAGGACGCCAGCGCCACGCGCTTCGAGACGCTGACCTATCTCGACGTGCTGGCCCGCGACCTGCATGTGATGGATGCCGCGGCCATCAGCCTGGCGCGTGAGAACCGGCTGCCTATTCTCGTGTTCAATATCCACGCGCCGGGGGCCTTTCCCCAGGTGATGCGGGGTGAGGGACTGTTTACCAAGATCGTCGAAGCATCCTGACAGTTCGTTGAAAACCGGCGATCGTGCGGCGGGATAGGGTTATTTATGACGGATGGCCGCTCGCGAGGCTGCCCGGTTTGAGTGTGGAGGGCCGTTGTGGCTGCTGATCAGAAGACATTGCTGGATGACCTTCTCCGTCGGATGGACGGCGCGCTGGAGAGTTTGCGCCGCGATTTCGCGGGATTGCGGTCGGGACGGGCCAGCCCAGCCCTGATCGAGCCGGTGCGGGTCGAGGCCTATGGCGGCGAAGTGCCCTTGACACAGGTCGGGTCGATCGCGGTGCCGGAGGCCCGGATGCTGACTGTTCAAGTATGGGATCGCTCGCTGGTCGGCGCGGTGGAGCGTGCGATTCGTGATAGTGGGCTGGGGCTGAACCCATCGGCGGACGGTCAGACGGTGCGGGTGCCGATTCCGCAGTTGACCGAAGAGCGCCGCAACGAGCTGGCCCGTACTGCCGCCAAATATGCCGAGAACGCGAAGATCGCGGTGCGCGGCGTGCGACGCGACGGTATGGACCAGACGAAGACGCTGGAAAAGAAGAGCGAAATCAGTCAGGACGATGTGAAAATCTGGTCGGAAGCGATCCAGAAGCTGACAGACCAGTATGTGAAACGGATTGACGATATGCTCGCGGAGAAGGAACGCGAGATCAAGCAGGTCTGACCCCACTGTGACCATCGGTTCCGTACCCGGCCCGGCGGCCGGGACACCTGACACGCAGGCCCTCCCGACTCCCCCGCTCGATGCGGTGAACCGGGAGCGTGGCGGAGCCGTTGCCGTCCCGCCGGGACATGTCGCCTTGATCATGGATGGCAACGGGCGCTGGGCCAGGGCCCGCGGCTTGCCCCGTGCGGCGGGACATAGCGCGGGGGCCGAGGCGGTGCGACGATGCGTGCATGCCGCAATCAAGCGCGGGGTCGGCTATCTGACCTTATATGCGTTCTCCTCCGAGAACTGGCGGCGCGCGCCCGATGAGGTGGCGGATCTGACGTCGCTGCTACGGTATTATCTGCGCCACAAAGTGGCCGAGTTGTCGCGCGAAGGGGTACGGATCCGCATTATCGGCGACCTGTCGCGTTTCGATGACGATGTGCGGGCCGAGGCGAAGCGGGCCGAGGACCTGACGGCCGGAAACCGCAGGCTGACGCTGGTGTTGGCGCTGTCCTACGGTGGACGGGCGGATATCGTGCAGGCGGCCCGGCAGGTCGCGCTGGCGGTCCGCGACGGCGCGCTGGACGCGGATCGGCTGGATGAAGCCCTGTTCGGCCGTTTCTTGCTGACGGCCGATCTCCCCGACCCAGATCTGATCATCCGGACCAGCGGCGAATGCCGTCTGTCCAATTTCCTGCTCTGGCAATCGGCTTATGCCGAACTGGTGTTTCTCGACACCTTTTGGCCGGATTTCAATGAACAGCATTTTGACGCGGCGTTGGACATGTTCGCCCGACGTGAAAGGCGATTCGGTGCCCGTCCTCGGCTCTGAACTTCCCAGCACTCCACGCTCGGGCAGAAACTGGAAGGATCTCCGTACCCGCCTGATTTCGGCTGCCGTTCTCGCGCCGGTGGCGGCTCTGTGTATCTGGGCCGGAGGGGCGGCCTATGCGGCGCTTGTCCTCCTGGCCACGACGGGCATGGTGGTCGAGTGGGGGCGCCTGTTCGGATTGGCCGCGCGGTCGTGGCGGGCCGTGCTGTATGTCGCATGGCCGGTTGCCGCCATGGCCGCCGCGCTGAGTGGACATTGGCTGGTGGCGTTTCTGGTCCTGGGCGGCGCGTTCGTGTTCGGACCTGCGCTATGGAGCGGCCAGGTGGTGATCGGCTGTGCCGGGTTGGCGCTGCTGTGGCTGCGGCTGATGACGGTGCCGGGTACGGGTGAGGTGCTGTTCGTCATCATCTGCGTCGCCGTTAGCGACAGCGGGGCCTATCTGATCGGTCGCATGCTCGGCGGCCCCAAGCTGGCACCCGCGATTTCTCCGGCCAAGACCTGGTCTGGATCCGCAGGGGGGCTGGCCAGCGCCATGGTGGCCGGGGGCCTGGTCTGCGCGCTGGCGTCGGGGTCGGAGACGTGGGTGCGCGGCATCGTGTTCGGAGCTATGATGGCTGTGGCGGCCCAGCTTGGCGACCTGGCCGAAAGTGCGCTGAAACGGGCGCGCGGGGTCAAGGATTCCGGTGCGATCATTCCCGGACATGGGGGGCTTCTGGATCGCTTCGACGGCTTGCTGGTCGCGGCGCCGCTGGCAGCCCTGCTCTCTCTGGGGGCGGCGGGAGGCGAGGCGTTCTGGTATGTGACCCCCGCCGGCCTGCTGTCCGCCTTATTTGCGGGGCACGCCGATACGGGGGCGCATGCGCCGCGCGGCGGACGAACGATCCAATTGGGATGATGGCGTGTCGACGCCGAACGGTAGGGAAGAAAAAAGGCATGAAGTCAGTCACCGTCCTGGGCAGCACCGGCAGTATCGGCTGTTCCACGGTCGATCTGCTATTGCAGGCGCCGGAGCGCTTTCGCGCGGCGGTGTTGGTCGGTGGCCGCAATGTCCAACGCTTGGCCGAACAGGCCCGGGCGCTGCGGGCAGACCACGCCGTTATTGCTGACGAGGCCTGCCTTCCGGAACTCCGAGCACTGCTGGATGGCACCGGCATCGTTGCATCGGGCGGCCGGCAGGCGGTGATCGAGGCCGCTGCGCATCCAGTGGACTGGACCATGGCTGCCATAACAGGTGCGATCGGGTTGGAACCCACCCTCGCGGCGGTCGGCAATGGCCGCTTCGTCGCTCTGGCGAACAAGGAGGCGCTCGTCTGCGCGGGTGATGTCATGCTGCGCGCGGTGCAGCAGGCCGGGGCCACGCTGCTGCCGGTGGATTCCGAGCATAACGCGATCTTCCAGGCGATGGCCGACCGTCAGGTTGCCGAGGTAGAGAAGATTGTGCTGACCGCCTCGGGCGGTCCGTTTCGCCGCGCCAGTCTGGCTGAGATGGAAAAGGCGACTCCGGAAGCGGCGCTGAAGCACCCGACATGGACGATGGGAGCCAAGATCACCATCGATTCGGCCACCATGTTCAACAAGGGGCTGGAAGTCATTGAAGCCGCGCGCTTGTTCGCGCTGACCGAGGACCGGATCGGCGTCGTCGTCCATCCGCAATCGGTGGTGCATGGCCTGGTTCAGTATAGTGACGGCAGTATCGTGGGCCAGATGGGCTCGGCCGACATGCGTATCCCGATCGCCCACACCTTGGCGTGGCCGGCGCGCATGGCGACGAATTCGCCGCGTCTGGACCTGGCGGCGCTGGGACGAATGGATTTTGAAGAGCCAGACGAGGTGCGCTTTCCCGCTCTGCGGCTGGCCCGTGAGTCCTTGCGTGCTGGGGGTGCCGTCCCCACTATCCTGTCTGCCGCGAACGAAATCGCGGTGGAGGCATTTCTGGGGGGTACGATCGGGTTCCTCGAAATTGCCCGCGTGGTCGAGGACGTGATGCAGGTGCTTGGGCGACAGAGCGCCGATTCGCTGGAAGAGGTGCTGCATTGGGACGAGGAAGCCCGCCGCGCCGCCAGGTTGCGAACAGCATCTCTCGCCGCCTAACCCTCGCCGGGGCCCGTGCGCCCGAGATCGGCGATATCGCCATGAGGAGCTGACCCATCATTATGCCCGAGTTGCTGCGGACCCTTCTTGCTTTTGCCCTCGTGCTGGGTGTTCTGGTGTTCGTTCATGAACTGGGTCACTATCTGGCCGCCCGGTGGAGGGGAGTGCATGTCGATGTCTTCTCGATCGGATTCGGGCGCCCCCTGCTGAGATGGCATGACCGGGTTGGAACGGAATGGAGGGTGTGCCCCGTTCCGCTGGGTGGATACGTCAAACCACATGGGTTCGAGGGGCCGGACGAGGCGACTCCCGAGCAGATCGCGGCGTGGCTACCTGGTCGGACCTTTCATGACAAACCGGTATTGTCGCGGGCGATCGTAATCGTAGCCGGTCCCGTTTTCAATTTCCTGCTGGCCATCGTATTGTTCGCAGGACTGTTCATGCTCGCGGGCCGGCCTGAGATTCACAATGTAGTAGGTCAGGTCATGCCGGGCAGCGCGGCCGAAGTGGCCGGGTTGAAGCCTGACGACGTGATCGTGCGAATCGGAGATCGCGCGGTCTCCGATGTCGCGGATATCCAGGCACGTGTCGCGGCAGAGCCGGGTGAGCACACGGAACTGACGGTTAGACGCGGCAACCTGACAATGACCTTGCCTGTGACGGTCGGGACTGTGACGGATAAAGCCGGAGGCAGGACTGGGCAGCTTGGGGTCATGTTCACCGCGACCGTCAGTAAGCCAATGTCGCCGCTGGCGGCGCTTGTCGCCGCAGTGGAGGAAACTTGGCACCTGATGGTCCAGACGCTGACTGGGTTGTGGCAGATGCTGACCGGTCGGCACAGTGCAAAGGATCTCGGTGGCCCGCTGCGGATCGCACAGATGTCTGGACAGGTCGCTCATTACGGGGCGGCCAGTCTTGTGTCTTTCATGGCGCTGCTGTCGGTCAATCTGGGCCTGATTAACTTGTTCCCAATCCCCGTGCTGGATGGTGGCAGGCTGGTGTTTTACGGGCTGGAAGCACTGCTTGGGCGTCCGGTCTCGCGCCGGGTTCGCGACATCAGTTTTCAGGCTGGTTTCGCGGTCATCGCAGGACTGTTTCTATTTTCTACGTTCAATGATCTGTCGCATTTCGGCCTGTTCCGCTGGGTTGCGTCCCTGAGCGGTTGACGCGGCAGCATCTGTGAGTGTGCAGGCGCTTGCGCGAAGGGGGGATTTTCGGATACGTCCGCCAAGCGGATATGATCGTTCCCGCGCGTGGCGACTCCATTATCGCCCGGCGCGGTTTGCTGGTCCGTAGAGCGTCTGGTTTGGGGGAAGCCGAATTTGCCGACTAAACGTTCAACGCTTCTTGCGTCGGTTTGCCTCGTGCCGCTATTTTTCGCCGGAAGCGCCGAGGCTCGGCGTGGCGGAGGGGCGGCGGATCAGGCTTCGGGGACGCATGCCGCTCGGTTAGGCGGCATCATCGAATCCATCCAGGTCACCGGTAACGATCGAATCGAGACCAGCACCGTCCTCTCTTACATGGTCGTACAACCAGGAGATCCGTTCAATCAGGACGAACTCGATCGGTCGTTGAAGACGTTGTACGCCACCGGCCTGTTTCGCGATGTCACACTGCATCGCTCGGGCGACGTGCTTCAAGTGCGTCTGATCGAGAATCCGATTGTCAATCGCATCGTGTTCGAAGGTAATCATGCCGCGAAGGACGAGGATCTGCGCAAGGTCATTGCGTTGCGGCCGCGTGCGGTGTTCTCGACCCAGATCACGGCGTCCGATCGCCAGAAAATTCTGGAGGTTTACGCCAGCAAGGCCCGCTACGCCGCGACCGTAACGCCACAGATTATTCGGCTGGCTCATAATCGGGTCGACGTGGTCTTTCAAATCAACGAAGCCGCTCAGACTTTGATCCACAAGATTGCTTTCGTTGGCAACAAGGCGTTCAGCGAGGCGAGGCTGGCGCAGGTCATTTCGTCGAAAGAGACGGCCTGGTACCGTTTCTTCGCGTCGTCCGACGAATATAACCCCGAGCGTATCCGGTACGATTCCGAACTGTTGCGTCGCTTCTACCTGCGTAATGGATTTGTCGATTTTCAGGTGCGTAATCAGACCGGCGAATTGTCGCCGGACCGTAAATCCTTCTACGTGACCTTTACGGTGGACGAGGGGCCGCGCTACCGCCTTGGGCGCGTGAATATCCGTTCGTCGTTGAAGCACGTCAGTGCGGCGTCGCTGCGCAAATATATCGAGTTGTTCGCGAACCAGTGGTACGATGGTAGCGCGGTGCAGCATAATGCGACTGATATGCAGGAAATCCTGCAAGGCAAGGGTTATCCGTTCGCCATGGTGCGGCCGGAAATCGCCCGTAACCCTGAAAAACGTGTCGTGGACCTGCTGTTCGATGTCAGCGAAGGGCCGCGTACCTATGTCGAACGGATTGACATCAACGGTAATACGATCACGCAGGATGCTGTGATTCGGCGCCAGCTTCCAATGTCCGAAGGCGATCCGTACACTCCCACCGAGCGAAAATACGCCAAGGCGATCCTACAGGATTTGGGGTATTTCAGTACTGTTTCGGTCGATCAGACCCCGGGTTCGGCCCCGGATAGAACGAACGTGGCAATAAATGTCGTCGAGAAGCCAACCGGTGAATTTTCGCTGGGCGGTGGTTATTCGACCGACGTCGGGATCCTGGGCAATATCGGCCTGAAGCAGCATAATCTGCTGGGCTCGGGTGTCGATGCCGGCATTTCGGGTACGATGGCCTATTACCAGCGACAAGCGGATATCTCGGTCAGCGATCCGTATTTCCTGAACCGGAACCTGGTCGCTGGCGTCGATATCTTCGTTATCCAGAACAATTACCAGACCTACCAGAACTATTCAGAAGGGCGGTATGGTATCACGCTGCGGATGGGGTACGCATATACCAACCACCTGTCCCAGTCCTGGAGCTATACGCTGACGGACCGTAACGTCGACAATGCCTACACCGACGCTTCTTGGTACGTTCTCGATCAGACCGGCTGGTCGCTGCTGTCCCAGCTCAGCACGACCATTACCTATGACACGCGCGACAATCGCACGCAGCCGCATAGTGGCTACGTGGTGCGGTTGGGGGGTGACGTCGCAGGTTTGGGCGGGAATGAACGCTATATCCGCGGCAAAGTGGACGTCGGTTATTACATTCCGCTGGACGACTTGACGGGCAACCATGATTGGACGCTGGCGTTGACGAGCGGCGCGGGTGATATCGCCAACTGGGGCGGAGGCCGAAGCGACATCATTGATAACTTCTACTTGGGCGGCAGTACGCTGCGCGGCTTCCAAGACGGTGGTGCCGGACCGCGCAGCATGGGCATCCCGGCCTATACATGGAACGGCCAGTCTTACGCGATGCATTCGCAGGAGGATTTCCTCGGTGGTCGCTTCATTTATACCGCATCGGCCACCCTCAATTTCCCGATGCCTTTTGGAGCCGACATGGGGATCCGTGGGCGTTATTTCGTTGATATGGGTGGGTTGGATGGGTTGCGCCTCAAAAGGCGCTATACATCTTTGCAGGATATGCCCCGCTATACTCCGGTATATGGCGATACGCTGACCCCTCGCGTCACTACCGGCGTCGGCTTTGCGTGGAAAAGCCCTTTCGGTTTGATCAATATCGACCTTGGTATCCCGGTTTTGAAGCAGAAACATGACCGGACCCAATTGTTCCGCTTCGGCTTCGGCCAGCAATTCTGAGGTGACAATGCTTCGTTCACGTGGCGCATCCGCTCTGGTCGCGGCCGTCGTACTATCCTGCGTCAGTGCCGCCAATAGCTCGGTATGGGCGCAGGGGGCCGCGTCGTCGGGGGGAAATGCCGGCTGGTTCGTGCCCAAGACCGCTCAACCCGCACCGGCGACGTCTACTCCTCGCGGTCCGGCGCGTAACGCGGCGGTTCCCATGCCTGCCGCCCCAGTTGACAGTGATGAGACGCAGTCGCAGACGCCGCCGATTCTGCCGTTGCCGCCCGTACCCCCGTCGCCTGATATTCCGCGCGGCGTCGCGCCTCCTGTGCCGGTGATCGGCGTGATCAGTGTGCCTGACGTCATGCGTCTGTCTACTGCGGCACAGCAGGCTGAGCACGTGCTGGGCGGCCGGCGCGACGAGTTAGCGCGCGAAGCGCAGAAAGAACAGGCCGGTTGGCGGGACGAGCAGCAGAAGCTACAGGCCCAGGCTAAGAACATGTCGTCGGATCAGATCCAGCAGCGCGAACGTCACCTGCAAGAGCGCGTGATCAGTGCTCAGCGCGATTTCCGGAATCGCAACCGGATCATTCAGGAAGCGGCACAAGTCTCGCTGGGGCAGATTGAGCGCGAGCTGGTCCAGATCATCCGCCAAGTGGCGGGCAGTCGCGGCATGAACCTGGTTCTCCATCGTGAGCAGGTCGCTCTCAGCCAGGAGGGACTGGACATCACTCAGCAGGTCGCGGACCAGTTGAACAAGGTGTTGCCAACGGTTTTCATTCCTGCAGCGAATGTTGATCCCGAGGTGCTGGCGAAGTCGGGTACCATGCCGACCACCGCAGATGTCGAGCGCCAGCAGCAGGAAGCTCCCGCGCCAGTGGTTGCACCTGCCGCGCCCCCCGCAGCAACGCATCACTAAGCGAGCGCGGCACGAGATGGAGGGGCAAGTCGATACCGCCCTGACGGGAGACGGGCGGTTCTTCCAGCGGAGTGGTCCGTTTTCGCTTGAAAAGCTTGCGGAATGCGCCGGTGCCCGGATTGTCGGGGATGAGGGAAGTGATCCTGATAAGCTTTATGTTGGCGTGGCCCCGCTGCAATCCGCTGGCCCACAGGAAGTCAGCTTCCTTGACAACCGCCGCTATGCACCGCTGCTGAATCAGACGCGGGCGGGCATAGTGTTGCTGGGTCAGGCCTTTGTCGACCGACTGCCGAAGGGAACGATCGGGCTGATTTGTCCGGCGCCCTATCTGGCTTGGGCCCGTGTGGCCGGCCTGTTTCATCCGCCGCCGGCCGTGGCTCCGGGTATTCATCCGACTGCCTTGGTGGGGGTGGATGCGGTCATCGATTCTTCGGCGCAGATTGGGCCCTTCGTGGTGATAGGTGCCGGTGTGTCAGTGGGGGCGAAAACCCGTATCGATTCGCATGTTGTCATTGGCGATGGGGTGCGGATCGGTGCCCATTGCCGGATCGGCACCCACGCCAGCGTATCGCACACGCTTATGGGCGATCGAGTGACGTTGCTGGCAGGCGTGCGGATCGGGCAGGAAGGTTTCGGGTTCGCAGTCGGTCCAGAGGGGTTCGAAACCGTTCCCCAGTTGGGGCGTGTGGTCTTGGAAGATGGGGTTGAAGTCGGGGCGAACTCAACCATCGACCGAGGTTCGTCGCAAGACACTGTCATAGGTGCGGGCTCGCGGCTCGACAATCTGGTACAGATTGGCCATAATGTTCGCTTGGGACGTTGCTGTATCGTGGTTTCCCAAGCGGGGATATCAGGGTCTACGGAACTTGGTGATTTCGTCACCGTTGCTGCCCAGGCTGGTCTGATCGGTCATATTCGGATTGGCGACAAGGCCAGGATCGGTGCGCAATGTGGCGTGATGTCGGATGTAGACGCTGGGGCTGATGTTATCGGCAGCCCTGCGATGCCATTTCGGGAGTTTTTCCGGAATGTGGCGGTGTTGCGGCGTCTGGCAAAGAAGACGCCGCGCGAAGGAGGAGGAGAGGCCTGAGACGCCAGGCCCCCGGAATTCAACCGGAACAGGTGGGTACCCGTGTGAAAATGACGCGTGGATTCGCCGTCCCGAGAAAAATGGTCGGACGACGTGAATAAAGAAGTAGAGGTTCCCGCAGTGGGCGACAGCCCGACCAGTATCGAAGCGATTGACGTGATGCGGATCATGGAAGCGATTCCCCATCGCTATCCATTCCTGCTGATTGATCGAATGGTCGATATCGTGCTGGGGTCGTCTGCGGTCGGGATCAAGAACGTCACGGCCAGCGAACCGCATTTTCAGGGGCATTTCCCCTCGCGGCCCGTGATGCCAGGCGTGCTGATCATTGAAGCGATGGCACAGACAGCGGCGACCTTGGTCGTATTGACGCTGGGGGCGGCATTTGAAGGCAAGCTGGTCTATTTCATGACCATCGATGGCGCCAAGTTTCGGCGTCCGGTGGAGCCGGGCGATCAATTGCGTATCCATGTTGAGAAGGAACGCAGTCGCGCAAATGTTTGGAAATTCAAGGGCGTTGCACGCGTAGATGGGGTGTCGGTCGCCGAAGCGACCTTCAGCGCGATGATTATGGGTTGAAATCGGCTGGACCGAATTGAAACGTTTCGTTGCCGGGTAGGAGTTTCTGGGCGGCGTGGAGTGCGGTATCCGGTCTGCTGAAATGTGACGTTCAAGGTCGGGCCCTGCGGGGTGGGAGAGCATATTGACCGATTTGGCACAAATGGACTCCGTAAGCCGGGCCGCCGAAATTCATCCATCTTCGATCATCGCGGACGGAGCCCGGATCGGGCATGGGGTCAAAGTCGGTCCTTGGTGTTCGGTTGGTCCCGACGTCGTGATCGAGGACGGCGCGCACCTGATCGCCAACGTGATCATCGACGGCCGCACGCGGATTGGTCCTGGCGTCGTCTGCTATCCCTTCACAACGATCGGCTTGGCACCCCAGGATCTGAAATACCGTGGCGAGCCTACACGCTGCATTATCGGAGCGCGGACCGTGGTCCGCGAGCATGTGACGATCCATCGCGGTACCGCTACCGGCAGTGGTGTGACGCGGGTCGGCGACGATTGCCTGATCATGGCGAATTCCCACATCGCGCATGACTGCACGTTGGGCAATGGTGTCATCATCGTAAACAATGTCGTAATGGGTGGACACGTCACGATCGGAGATCAGGCGCGGATCATGGGCGCCGCGGCGTTGCACCAGTTCGTGCGCATCGGTCACGCGGCACTGGTCGGTGGTGTCTGTGGAGTCGAGGCCGATGTCATTCCCTATGGCAGCGTGCTGGGGAACCGCGCCCGGCTGGTTGGGCTGCACTGGATCTGGCTGAAGCGGAACGGTGTGCGGCCAGATGAGATGCATCGGCTCCGTCGTGCATTTCGTGCCCTCTATCCTCGTGCGATGGATGACGAAAAGGCGGCCTTCAGCCATCGGCTGGCAGGTGTGCGGGCTGAATATGGTGACGAGGCGAAGGTGGCAGAGATTCTTGAATTTATCGAGGCTCCCAGTCATCGTGGGCTGGTGCGAGTGGCCGGTGGCGGTGCAGCATCGATCGAATCTGACGGCGTATAGGGCGGAACGCCGACATGGATGTCGGTGATGTGCCGCGTCTGGCTGGAGACTGCGTGGGCATCCTGGCCGGCGGCGGTCCACTGCCGGGTCAGGTGGCGAGGGCTGTGGAAGCGCTTGGGCGCCAGGTTTTCATCATCGGGTTTCAGGATTTCGCAGAACCGCGCGTGATCGAACCCTGGCCGCATCGTTATGTCCGGCTGGCCGCTGCTGGCGAGATCTTGTCGTGCCTGCGGGCGGAAGGATGCCGGGATATCGTCCTTATTGGTCCCGTGCGCAGACCATCCTTTTCTGATCTGCGGCCGGATGCAACGGGCGCGCGGATCATGGCGCGAATTGGTCGGGCGTTGTTCTCTGGTGATGACGGGCTGCTAGCGGCGATCGTGCGCGTGCTGGCGGAAGAGGGGTTCGTCGTTCACGGTGCCCACGAGTTCTTGTCCGGTTCGGTCGGTAGGTCCGGTGTGTTGGGGCGAATTCAGCCCGATGCTGGGGCGTTGGCCGACATCCGTCATGGACAGGATGTCGTCGAGGCAATCGGGCGGCTGGATATCGGGCAGGGCTGCGTGGTGCAGGACGGGCTGGTTTTGGCGGTTGAGGCAGTGGAAGGCACCGACCGCATGCTATTGCGGGCTGGGGAATGTAGGCAACCAGGTCGGCCGGGCGGAGTTCTGGTCAAGATGCTCAAACCTGGACAGGATCGACGTGCCGACCTGCCGACGATTGGCCCAGATACCGTGAGACGCGCGGCGGGAGTAGGGTTGCGTGGTATTGCCTTTCAGGCTGGCGCGACCTTGTTGACCGATCCTGGCGGCTGTATCGCCGCTGCGGACGAGACCGGCTTGTTCTTGATAGGGGTGGGTGCGGCGGGCGTGCCTGCCACCATAGCATGAGGATGACGATGGCTTCGTATCTGCACACGATGGTGCGTGTCCGAAATCTGGATGCCAGCATCGCCTTCTACAAGCTGCTAGGCATGCATGAACTGCGCCGGCGAGACGTCCCTGACGGCAAATATACCTTGGTCTTTATCGGATATGCTGACAATGCGGCCGGTCAGGCAGAAATCGAGCTAACCTACAACTGGGGCCATGACACTGAATATGAGGTCGGGACCGGATTCGGGCATTTCGCGGTCGGCGTGTCCGATGTGGCGGCGGTGGTCGATGCAGTGCGGGTCGGCGGAGGCAAGGTGACACGCGAGGCCGGCCCGGTGAAATTCGGCACTACCATCATTGCCTTCGTCGAAGACCCTGACGGGTATAAAATTGAGTTAATTCAACGATTCTGAATAAAAGCCTGACGAATTAGCGGAGAGGGAGGTCTTTCAGGCGACGGGCCGCCTGCTCGATCGAACGGATGATCTGTTCGGCGAGTTCACGCACCTTTGGATCGGGGTGCTGGCTCAATCGGTCAGCAGAGAGCAACGCCGGGGACAGCTGACCGCGCACATCATGCAGGACTTGGTTCTGCGACTGGGCCTCGGGCGCGAGGTCGGAGCCGGATAGTGGATCGGCGTGATCGTCGTCCAAAACAGTCTTTGGCCCTGGCATCGCGGCTCTTTTCTTGCTCGTTGACGCGCCCGGAAACGGGACGTATAAGGCGCGGCTCAGGCCGAGCAGCTTTCTGGCTGATTCGGCATGTCGTGGAGTTTAGCCGCGACGCATTTGTTGTTGTCAATCGGGGAGTGGCGTCGTGAAGCGCACTTATCAACCGTCCAAACTGGTCCGCAAGCGCCGTCACGGCTTCCGTGCCCGTATGGAAACAGTCGGTGGCCGCAAGGTGATCGCAAATCGACGTTCCAAGGGGCGCAAGCGTCTATCCGCCTGATCGTCAGGCTATGCCGCGTTCCGGACCCGATCGGGATCCGGACCCGGAGATCGCACAGGGGGCTGCGAAGAGTGGCCGACCGTTCCGTCCGTCTCAAGAAACGTGCCGAATTCCTCAGAGTGGCAGCAAAGGGGCGCAAGGTGCCGTCTCCTGGGCTGGTGCTTCAGGCATTGGGTCGTGACGATGCGAACCCGGCAAGGATCGGTTTTACCGTAACGAAGAAAGTCGGTAATGCCATCATCCGCAATCGCACGCGCAGACGTTTGCGCGAGGTTATGCGGGTTGTGGCGCGCGAACAGGAGTTGACGGGCGTCGATCTGGTCGTGATCGGCCGTGATGGAACACGGGGCCGCGATTTTTTGTCCTTGGTCGAAGATATGCGTCGGGCCTTGCGCAAAGCCGGCGTGCGGGGGACGAAGTGAGCCGTCTGGTTCGGGCGGTCACGGTTTGGGTCTTGGTCGGGGCAATTCGCGTCTATCAAAGGCTCGTCAGTCCGTTTCTAGGAACGAATTGCCGTTTCGTGCCTTCCTGTAGCAATTATGCGCAGGAGGCGTTTCGTCGTCATGGACCATTGCGTGGCGCGTTTCTCGCCTGTTGGCGGATCTTGCGTTGCAATCCTTGGAACACCGGTGGATACGATCCCGTGCCTGATCGTGATTGCGCGCGGGCCTCCTGCTGTTCCTCCCACAGATAACGAGAGTCTGGCCGGTCGCTGATGGATACCAAGCGCTTTATCGTGGCGTTGTTACTCTCCGCCATGGTTCTGGTTGGCTTTGAATATTTCGTGCCGAAGCAGAGCCACCAAGAAGTCGCGCAGCAGGCTGCGCGGACTAGCCAGCAGACGCCGCCATCTGACGCGGCGCGTTCGGTCGTGCCGGTCGCAGGCGTCAGTTCCCAACCTGTGTCGGTCGCGTCTCCGCAGGCGGAAACCCGGCTGGAGATCGATGCTCCCAGCGTGCGCGGGTCAATCGACCTGTTGGGAGCGCGACTGGATGACCTAGTACTGCGCGACTATCACGAAACGGTAACCAAAGGTAGCCCGCTGGTACGTATCCTGGAAGCCGCACGCGACCCGCAACCCAATTACGTCGAGATCGGCTGGATGAACCTGACTGGCGGCCAGGTACGTGTGCCTGATGCCTCCACAGTCTGGACCGCTGACGCATCCAAGCTAACGGTCGACCATCCAGTGACACTGTCGTGGGATAACGGCGATGGCGTTACCTTTCAGATCGTGGTTGCGATCGACGCTCATTACATGTTCGCGATCGAGCAGCGAATCGTGAATCATTCGGCGCAATCGGTGTCACTGTACCCCTTTTCCCGCGTCAATCGGGCCTATACCCCCGAGGAAACCGGCGGTTATTTGGTGCATGAAGGGCCGATTTCGGTGGTCGATGGGCGCTTGGACGAAAGTAGCTACAAAAGCCTGCGCACCAGGGCGACACCGCCAAGCAATGCCTCCTGGACCGCGGCAGGGCAGAGTGGCTGGGCCGGTATTACCGACAAATACTGGCTGACCGCGGTGGTGCCCCAGCAGGGCGTGCCGGTGACGGCTAGTTATGGATACCAGGCGAATGGTGGGGCGGGACTCTATCAGGTCGGCTTCGTTGCACAGATGCCGACTGTGGTCGGTACGGGTGCGACTGCCGCGACGGCGAGTCATGTCTTTGCCGGTGCCAAGGAAGTCAGCCTGCTGGAGCAATATCAGTCTAGTCTGCATATCCCAGATTTCTGGAAGGCGGTCGATTTCGGTTGGTTCGCGTTCCTGACCCGGCCGATCTTCTATGTACTCGACTACTTGAATACACTACTGGGTAATTTCGGCCTGGCGCTGATGGCTTTCACGCTGTTGGTCAAGGCGTTGTTCTTTCCGTTGGCGACACGCCAGTTCCGCTCGATGGCGAAGATGCGTAAACTTCAGCCCATGGTTCAGGAGATCCGCGAGCGTTATAAAAGCGACCAGATGGTCATGAACCAGCAGATGATGGCGCTATATAAGACGGAGGGCGTGAATCCGGCTGCCGGATGTCTTCCGATGGTGGTGCAGATTCCGGTGTTCTGGAGCTTGTATAAGGATCTGTATGTTACCATCGAGATGCGGCACGCGCCGTTCTTTGGTTGGATCAAGGACCTGTCGGCCCCGGACCTGAGCAATATCTTCACCTTGTTTGGCTTGATCCACTGGGACCCGACATTACTGTCGCCGTATCTGCAACTGGGCGCGTGGCCAATCCTGTTCGGCGTGACAATGTTCCTACAGCAGAAGCTGAACCCGACGCCTATGGATCCCGCTCAGCAGCGCGTGTTTCAAGTGATGCCGGTGCTGTTCACCTTCTTCATGGCGCGCCAGCCGGCGGGCTTGGTGATCTATTATTGTTGGAACAACCTGCTGACGATGGCACAGCAGATGATGATTCAGCGTCGTACGCGGAGCGTGATCACGCCGGCCGTTCCGCCCTCGCAGGCGACGGTCAGGCGGAAATAAGGTTGGTCTGATGTCGGATTTTGTGGCCCCGCAGTCCTCGCCTGAAGAAGATGAGCGCTTGCGTGAGGCGGGTCGGTTGTTGTTCGCCGGACCGTGCAACTTCTTCTTCGGAGCACAAAAGCTGGATCAGCTCCCGGTGCCCGCCGCGCCGGAAATCGCGTTCGCCGGTCGGTCGAATGTCGGTAAGTCCAGTCTGATCAATGCCCTGACCGGGCGAAAGGCGCTGGCTCGTGCTTCGTCCGAGCCAGGTCGGACGAAGCAGCTCAATTTCTTTGACCTAGGTGGCCGGCTAACGCTGGTGGATATGCCGGGCTACGGCTATGCCAAGGCTGCTAAGGACGTGAAGGAAGATTGGCAGGGTATGATGTTCGCGTATCTGCGCGGGCGCCCGACCTTGCGGCGTGTCATCCTGCTTCTGGACGCGCGGATCGAGATCAAGACGTCGGATCACGAGATCATGACCCTATTGGATCGCGCCGCCGTTACATTCGAAATCGTCCTGACCAAATGCGATGCCCTTCGCCCGGGTTCCTTGGAGGTCAAGCGAGCACAGGTTGCCGATCTGGCACGTCAGCATCCCGCTGCCTATCCCGAGATCTTGCTGACCAGTAGCGAGAATGGACTCGGCGTACCCGAGCTGCGTGCCAGCCTAGCCAGCTTGGCCTTGCCGCAGACGGATGAATTGATTTTATCCTGATCATGAGCAAAGACACTGGGCATGACCTGATGAACCAACCGACGAGCGATAAAACCGGCGATATCGTACAGACGATGAAGGAAGCACAGGAGCGTGCGGCGGTCCTGGCTCAGGCTCTGCCGTTCTTGCGTCGCTACGCTGGCGATACGATTGTGGTCAAATATGGCGGCCACGCGATGGTCGACGATTCGCTGTCGAATGCGTTCGGTCATGACATTGCGTTATTGAAGCTAGTGGGGATCAATCCTGTCGTTGTCCATGGGGGCGGCCCGCAAATTAGCGCGATGCTGACGCGGTTGCAGATCCCTTCGACCTTCGTTGACGGTCTGCGGATTACCGATGCCGCAATGGTTGATGTGATCGAGATGGTGCTGGCGGGCAAGGTCAACAAGCAGGTGGCCGGCCTGATCAATCAGGCCGGGGCTCTGGCTGTCGGGATTTCGGGCAAGGATGGCGGGCTGATCACGGCGCGCCGCCTGCGTCGCAAGGTACGCGACGCCGATAGCCAGATCGAGGAAGTGCTGGATCTGGGTTTTGTCGGTGAGCCGGTGCGCATTGACCCGCGTGTTCTCTACGCCTTATCGGGATCTGGACTGATACCGGTCGTGGCCCCTGTTGGCATCGGTGAGATGGGCGAAACCTACAATATCAATGCGGATACGGCAGCGGGTGCGATCGCCGGCGCGGTAAATGCGACGCGGCTGCTGATGCTGACTGATGTGCCCGGAGTACTGGACGAAAGCGGCGTGTTGATCCCAGAACTGACGGCCGAAGAGGCCAAGCGCGGCATTGCCAACGGAATGATTAGTGGCGGCATGATCCCGAAGGTTGAAACCTGCCTGGAGGCAGTTCGTGCAGGAGCTAGAGCGGCGGTGATTCTGGACGGGCGGGTACCTCATGCTTGTCTGCTGGAACTCTTCACCGAGGCCGGTCCCGGTACTTTGATTCGCGGCGAATAACGGAGCCGACGGTCGGCGGCGGTGCATAGGAAGATGCGTTGACATGCCGAGGCTTCCTTCGCATGGTCCCGCCACATGGCAACAACGGATATCGGACAGACCCGCGCTGACGGAGGATTGCAGGATATGAACGACGAACACGCCCTTCGGCCTCATATTGAGGCGGTGTGGGAACGGCGCGATACGCTCTCCGCCACCACTACTGGTGCTGATCGTGCGGTGGTCGAGCAGGCGCTGGGTGGCCTTGATGCGGGCTTGCTGCGGGTCGCCGTCTCTACCGAGGCCGGCTGGGTAGTCAATGAATGGCTAAAGAAAGCGGTTTTGTTGTCGTTTCGACTGAATGACAGCCGCGTTATGCCGGCCGCTCCGGCACCATTCTTCGACAAAGTGCCTCTGAAATTCGCCGACTGGAATCAAGAAAATTTCACACAGGCAGGATTCCGTGCTGTCCCCGGTGCCATTGTCCGGCGCTCAGCCTACGTGGCGCCCGGTGTCGTCCTGATGCCCAGCTTCGTCAATGCTGGTGCGCGTGTCGAAAGCGGCACCATGGTCGATACATGGGTGACGATCGGAAGCTGCGCGCAGATCGGGCGCAATTGCCATATCAGTGGCGGCGTTGGCATCGGTGGTGTGTTGGAGCCGTTGCAGGCGGCACCGGTGATCATCGAGGATGATTGCTTCATCGGTGCGCGGTCCGAGGTTGCCGAAGGCGTGATTGTGGAGCGTGGAAGCGTCTTATCGATGGGTGTGTTCTTGGGCGCCTCGACCAAGATCGTTGATCGTGCGACAGGCGAAGTCTTTGTTGGACGTGTCCCGGCCTATTCCGTCGTTGTGCCTGGCACGTTGCCGCCGCGCCAGCCGACAGGCACCGATGGTGCCGCGTTGCCCTCATTGGCCTGTGCCGTAATTGTCAAGCGCGTCGATGAGCGCACGCGTGCCAAGACTTCGATCAACGAATTGCTGCGCGATTGATCGGCGCAACGATGGAGCCGGATCTGATCGACGCGCTGTCGCTGGCGCAGGACCTGATACGCGCGCCGTCCATCACGCCCGATAAAGGGGGGGCGATCGGCGTCCTAGCCGACGCCCTGCGCAGCCTCGGGTTCGATGTCATTGACTTGCCCTTCGGCGATGGCGCGGAGCGGACGCCTAATCTGTTCGCCAGACTGGGAACGGCGGGTCCGCATCTGTGTTTCGCTGGCCATACCGATGTGGTGCCGCCGGGTGATGTGGGGTGGACCAGCGGTCCGTTCGATGCCGCAGTGCGAGGCAACGTGCTCTATGGGCGCGGTGCATGCGACATGAAGGGTGGCATCGCGGCTTTCGTCGGCGCAGTGGCGCGGCATCTAGGGGGTAGGCAGCGGCTGAATGGCTCGGTCAGCCTGCTAATTACCGGCGACGAAGAAGGGCCGGCGACCTACGGTACGGTAAAGGTGCTGGAATGGATGGCCGTGAACGGCCAGATCCCTGATTTCTGCGTAGTCGGCGAACCGACGAATCCTGATCGCATGGGCGACGTCGTCAAGATCGGGCGAAGGGGCAGTCTGAACGCGCGCATCGTCGTGCATGGCGTTCAGGGGCATGTGGCCTATCCGCAACGTGCTGACAATCCGATCCACCGTCTGATGGCGATTTTGTCAGACCTGACGGCCCACCCGTTAGACGAAGGGACGGAATGGTTCGAACCGTCGAGCGTGCAAGTGACCAGCGTGGATGTGGGTAATGACGCTACCAACGTCATTCCCGCCCGGGCGTCGGCAAGGCTGAACATCCGTTTCAATGATCGGCATACTGGCAAGGATCTGGCGCATTGGATAACCCGGAGCGTTCGGGCGTACGCGCCAGGGGCGGAAATTGAGATCCGTGTCAGCGGTGAAGCGTTCCTGACGCCGCGGACCCCGCAACTGGACATGCTGCTCGAAGCGGTGCAGCAGGTAACCGGGCGTCAGCCGCGGCTGGATACGGGAGGTGGTACGTCGGACGCGCGCTTTATCAGCCATTATTGCCCGGTCGCAGAATTCGGGCTGGTCGGCGCCAGCATGCACAAAGTCAATGAGCATGTTCCTATCGTCGATTTGCAGGTGCTAACCGATATATATGCCGCGTTTATCGAAAGGCTGATGGCATGATGCAGGGACGGGGCACTCCACCTCGACCGATGCCCGGCTCTCCCGGGGGGATCGCGCGGGGTATGATGCTGCTGGGTCGTGGCCGGCGTGACGGTATGGGTTGTTTTAGCGCGACGCCTGATGCTGTACTGACTGCGTTGGCCCCACGCGTGGCCCTCTGGCTGGTCGGAGGGCTACTGACGGTGGCGCAGGCACCGACACTATTAAGCGGCGCCAAGATCCTGTTTTCACTTTGTCTTGTTCTGGCCCCCGTGGTTCTGACCCAACTATTGGCGCGCCTATGGGCGCGTGAAGCTTTATGGCCGCGTTACATGGCGGCCGCGCTATGGTGCGACTGGCTGGTATTGTTCGTGATGCTGGCGGTGATCACGATAGTCGCCGTACTGGTTCCGGCGGGAATCGGCGTAGAGCACTCGGTATTGATCTTGAATGGGGTCATTTTCGCCTATAATCTGTGGCTGACTTGGTTCGTTGCGTGGGTAGGCTTGGCGCTGAGCATGTGGCGTGCGCTCGTACTGGTGCTCGTGATTGCATCTGTAATCATGGAGCTGGGCGTGCTCTCGTCAATGTTGCCGCCGCATTATTCGCCTTGGCAGGATTTTCTGGCGTTACCATCAGCGCATGCTACGCGGTGAAGCGTTATTTTCTGAAATTCTTGCATGAATTCAATGATAAAAACGGATCGGGGTCATAGCCGACGGCCGTCAAATACAAGCCGTCTGGCGGCGCTGTCGGGCCAGCGGCGCGGCGATCACAGGTGCGTAGCGCCTCGCCGACGCGTTCGGGGGGCCAAGTGCCTTCGCCCACCAGTTTCAGCGTGCCGACCATGTTGCGGACCTGATGGTGCAGGAACGAACGGGCGTCGGCTTCTATCACGATTTCCTCGTCCAGGCGAGTGACGGCCAATCGGTCCAGTGTACGCAAGGGGCTTGCCGCCTGACATGCGCTAGCCCGGAATGAGGTAAAATCGTGACGACCCAACAATTGTTGGGCGGCCAAGGCCATGGCACCGGCATCCAGCGGGCGCTTGACCAGCCAGACGCGACCTTCATCCAGCGCCAGACGGCCTCGCCGGTTCAGGATCCGGTATCGATAGGAGCGGCGGTTGGCGGAAAACCTTGCGTTCCACGCGTGGTCCACCGCCACCGCATCCACGATGGCGACCGGATAGGGTTTCATATGAAAGTTCAGCGCATCGCGAACTTTGGAGCCCGTCAACTCGGTGGCTGAGGGAAAATCCAGATGCACCACCTGTCCAGTGGCATGCACGCCTGCGTCGGTGCGTCCGGCGGTGACGCTGGGGACGGTCCGACCTTTCGCCAATCGGGCGGCGGCATCTTCGAGTACCTGTTGAACGGACAGGTTACCGCTCTGGCGTTGCCACCCGACAAAGGGGCGACCATCATATTCAATTCGGAGTGCCCACCGTTGTATGGTGGGTTCGGACAGGCGCTGGATGTCGGACGTCACGATCCCAATACCGTCCCGGCCGGTACGGACTGACCACGCAGGAATAAATTGGTATCCATCATACTTCGGCCAGGCCGCTGGAGACGGGTAATGCGCAGGGCGCCCTTCCCGCATGCGACTGTCAACGCATCATCCAGAATCGTTCCCGGAGGGGCGAGATGACGGGCCGGAGAAGGCGCGGCGCTGCCGATCTTGATCACTTGGCCATCCAGGGTAGTGAAGGTGCCAGGCCACGGAGTCAGGGCCCTGATCTGCCGATCAAGCGCTGCCGCATCCTGCGACCAGTCGATGCGTCCGTCCTCGCGCGTCAAGCGAGGCGCGTATGTGACACCCTGTTCGGGCTGCGCTTGGGCGGGAGTTGTGGGTTGATCCAGGGTGGTGACAATCAGACGTGCCCCCATTATGGCAAGATCGTCATGCAGGGTGGCTGCGGTGGTGGTTGGCGTTAGTGCAATCCGGTCGGACCGCAGCATGGCGCCTGTATCCAACTCAGCGTCCATCCGCATGATTGTGACCCCGCTGTGGTTGTCGCCGGCTAGGATGGCTGCCTGGATCGGCGCCGCGCCGCGCCAGCGGGGTAGCAGACTGGCATGGATATTGAGGCACCCCAGGCGGGGAGCGTCCAGCATCGCAGTCGGCAGGATCAGCCCATAGGCGGCGACCACGGCGGCATCCAGTTGCAAGGCATGGAAGAAAGCATGTTCCTCCACATTAATCCGTAGTCGTGCGGGGACGCGAACGGGCAGGCCGAGTTCCGCAGCTGCCCGGTGGACAGGCGATAAGCAGATCGCTTGACCGCGTCCAGCCGGCCGGGGTGGCTGGCTGTAGACGACTACAATCTCATGTCCCGCCGCGTGCAGGGCGAACAGAGAGGGTACCGCGAAATCCGGAGTGCCCATGAAGGCCAGGCGCATAGAGGAACTCCATTCGGTTTGGATGCATCGGGAGCGACAGGCGGTGATTATCGTTTCTGACGCTGTTCCTTTGCGAGGCGGCGCATGATCATGTTGCGTTTCAAGGTCGAGAGATGATCAACGAACAGGATGCCCTCGAGATGATCGATCTCGTGCTGGATACAGGTGGCCAGCAGGTCGTCGGCCTCCAGTTCCTGCATTGTGCCGTCCAGGGCGCGGAAGCGGATGCGTACCTGCTGGGGGCGGATCACGTCGGCATACTGGTTGGGGAGAGATAGGCACCCTTCCTCTCGTGAGACGAGGGTTTCCGATTCGGCAATCACTTCTGGATTGATCAGAACAAGAGGTTCACGCTGCCGCTCGTCGCCCAGGTCAACGATGGCAAAACGCAGGCCCAGACCGACCTGCGGGGCGGCCAAGCCGATACCCGGCGCCTGGTACATCGCGGCAAACATGCGGGGAAGGGCATCGCGCAGTACAGGTTCGTCTTCGGGCCGGACCAGCCGTGTTTTCTGGCGCAGGATGGTCTGGGGGGCCACCAGGATCTGCATGGGGGTGGTGCCGGCGATTTCGTCGTGACTGATCATAGGGGCGATGTAGCGATCCTCGCGCCTGCGCGCCAGAGGGTACGCTTGTTTGGGGATGCCGCGACGTGCCTTGCGAAATCAGGCTCCCATCCCATATCATATCCACGTGGGCGCCGGTGATGGGTCCGCGTGACCGTCTCGCTCGGTTGAGGAGGCCTTATGTCGGGAAGACTTTTTGGATCCCCCATGTTTCTGGGGTTTGATCATCTGGAACAGATGTTGGAACGTGCCGCAAAAGGGACTGCTGATGGCTATCCTCCCTATAATATCGAGCAACTGAACGCCACGTCGCTTCGAATTACGCTCGCGGTTGCGGGATTCGTGATGGATGATCTCCAGATTACCCAGGAAGACAACCAGCTTGTCATCCGTGGGCGCCAGACTGACGATACACAGGGGCGCGTTTTCTTGCATCGTGGCATTGCTGCACGACAATTCCAGAAAGCATTCGTTTTGGCCGAAGGGATCGAGGTCAGCGGAGCGTGGCTGGATAATGGTCTGCTACATATTGATCTAGTGCGGCCGCAACCGGAAGTCCGCGTCAAGCTGATTGAGATCACCCAGGGGCGCACGAGCGCGACGACGGCCGAGATCGATCTGCCAAAGGCACATGCGCAGCGCGTCGCGCGGGCAATCGAGGATGCTTGAGCACTGACTGCTGCGCGGCGCGCATGGGCTCAGTTTCGGCGCGGCCAGTCGTCTGTGAGACGATAATGTGACAAGTGAATTGGCCGGCGTGACGATCGTCGCGTGACGCAGGTCATTCGCATGGAGGACCGGATCATGAGAATTACGACGCAGAATGGGCAGGTCGTTCTTCAAGCTGACCATATGCCGGTGACCGCTGACGTTCGTCATCTGACGGACATCCAGATGCGCGCGCTTGGCGTGTCGCGAGTGGCTTATATCAAGCCGGTGATCGTCGAGGGAGAGGGGGCGTTTGCCATCCATGCCGCCGACGGCACACCGATGGCGTTGACCGAGGACCAGGACACCGCCATTGAGGCGATCTTGCAGCACGAGATGATACCTACCTTGCTACATTGAAGAACAAGCCAGATGCCGGGAGCCCCGGCATCTGGTGGCGCTCCATTTCAGCCAGGGGTGGGGTCCAGCCAGCCGATATTACCGTCCTGCCGACGATAGATAACGTTGATCTGTTCACTGATACTATTGCGGAACATCAGGAGGGTAGAGGCCGCCAGGTCAAGGCGCATCACGGCCTCGCTTACGCTCAACGTCGCGATTTCTGCCGTGCGTTCGGCGATGATGGTTGCGTAAGCATGCGTGCTGTTCTCGCGTGTCGCGCCATTTGTCGCGTGTTCTGCGTCATCGGCCGGTCGCAGGATGTAGCTGCGTCCCATTTCCGGCGTGTCGCGGCGGGGTAAAGTGCGGAGATGGTCGTTAACGCGCTCGCGATAGCGTCGCAGGCGACGGGCCATGTGTTCGGCAGCATCGTCGAACGCGCCATGGGCGTCGGTACCCTCTCCTTCACCCCGCAGGGTCAGGCCGCGCGCTGCATGCAGATTGATATCGCAGGTAAAGAAGGATCGGGCGCGGCTGAATGTGACCTGGGCTTCTAGGGCACGGTCGAAATATTTGTCGGCAAGGCGATCAAGATGCCCCGTAACCCGGTGTTTCAAGGCGTCGGAGAGGTCGATCTGTTTGCCAGCGACACTGATTTGCATGTGACATCACCCCTTGCATAGATGAGCGTCCGAAACCGGACGGAACTATGCCGACGGCCCATAAATGCTCATTCCGTCGGGCGTAGCGTCAGGCCTCGAAAGCCTTTTCCCGTTTTCTCTGCGCCGAATTGGGTATCTTCAGCGCATCCCGGTATTTGGCCACGGTTCGGCGGGAGATGTCTATTCCTTACTTTCTTAATTTATTCACAATTGCTTCGTCGGAGAGAATGTCCTGCCGGTAATCGTGTGAGATCAGCAGCTTGATGTCGTAGGCCGGTTGATTCGAAATGGCTGGTGGTCAGAGGGAGAAATTTTCTCCCAGATAGACGCGCCGCACGTCCTCGTTGGCGACGATTTCCTCGGGGCGGCCCTCCATCAGGACCTGACCGCTGTGCATGATGTAGGCGCGATCGATGACTTCCAGCGTCTCGCGGACGTTATGGTCGGTAATCAGCACGCCGATCCCGCGATCCTTGAGATGGGAGACCAGGTCGCGAATCTCGCCTACCGCGATCGGGTCGATGCCGGCCAGGGGCTCGTCCAGCAGGATGTAGTGCGGCTGGCTGGCCAGGGCGCGGGCGATTTCGAGCCGGCGGCGCTCGCCGCCCGACAGGGCCAGCGACGGTGCGCGCCGCAGGTGGGAAATGCCGAATTCGCCCAGCAGGCCGGTCAGCATCTCCTCCCGCCGGTCGGGATCGGTTTCCACGACTTCCAGCGCCGCCATGATGTTCTGTTCGACATTCAGGCCCCTGAAGATGCTGGCTTCCTGTGGCAGGTAGCCGATGCCAAGCCGGGCGCGGCGGTACATCGGCAGGCGCGTGATGTCGGTACCATCGAGGGTAATCGAGCCGCTGTCGGGCTGCACCAGGCCTACGATCATGTAGAAGCTGGTGGTCTTGCCTGCGCCGTTGGGCCCCAGAAGGCCGACGGCTTCGCCACGGTTGACCTGAATCGACACGTTCCGGACCACCGGACGCTTCTTGTAGGTCTTCCCGATCCCGCTGGCGATCAGTCCGCTGAGGGTGTTGGAGGAGGGGGCATATCCCACTTCGTCCTTCGCCTCGTCAGACAGGGCATAAGGAATGTCGTTCATTGGTGGGTTCCGGTGGGGGGAGGATTGGCCTCGTTGGGGACGATCAGGCCGCTGACCCGCCCGCCAGGGTGTTCGGTCATCGTGGCGATCCCGGTGTGCATGTTCACGATTGCCGCGGCTCCGCTGATCTGGTTCTGACCCCGTGTAATATGCACATTTCCGACGATCCGCGCGATTCCGGTATCGGGAACGTATACGCCGCGGTCCCCGGTCACCGTCTCGGTTTGTGTGCGGACGAATACATGTCCGAATGCGTTGACTTTTTCCAATTTTCCCGAGCCGGTCAATGGTTGGCTGCCTTGAGCGGCCGGCTGGGGAGAGGATTGCGCGCTGTAGCCGACCAGGACGTCGGCGCGGATCTGCCGCCCGTCATTGGTGGTGACGGTGGCGTCGCCCCGCCCGACCGACATGCGGGTCTGGGAATAATATTCCATCGAATCGCGGGCTGTCAGGACGTCCTGCGGCGTGACCAGTTTCAGTCCCTTGCCGGTCAGGACCATGACGGCCTGGTCGATGTCGTAGACGCCCCTGTCGCCCCAGGCCTGGTCGGTGTCGGTAAAAATATGGACGTGTCCCAGTGCGTTAAGGCGGTAGACTTCGTTCGCGCCCGATCCGGCGTCGGTACTCTGGGAGGGGGGGGCGGGCGATCCTGGCGGGGGGGCCTTCCTGCGGTAGAAGGCCGTCAGGCGGTCGGCGGTCACGGTG
This sequence comes from Gluconacetobacter sacchari, assembly GCF_014174255.1. GTDB lineage: Bacteria > Pseudomonadota > Alphaproteobacteria > Acetobacterales > Acetobacteraceae > Gluconacetobacter > Gluconacetobacter sacchari. The sequence goes on along the minus strand of NZ_JABEQJ010000010.1, from coordinate 77,151 downwards.
ACGTTGCCGCGCACGGCCTGGGCCCGGTCATAGGCGGTAACCGTCTGGGTTTTCTGGTCCCAGTCGAAGCCGCCGGCTGCCGTGACGGTGATCTGGCCGCCATGCGACAGGTCGATGGCCTGGCCGCGCGCGCCACCGGGATGGGGCAGGCAGGACGCGGCGCCAAGGAGCAGGAGCGCGGAGGCGACCTTTGCGGAGGCGGTCATCGGGAGGGTTCCGGGTGGGTGGCGGGGGAGGCGGGTGGAGGCGCGGCCGAGGCGCCGGCATGGGTATCGTCGTTCAAAATCAGCCGTCCCGGCCCTCGGAACTGGGCGACACCCTCGTGCTGGGACAGCAGGGCTCCCTGCGCGTCCAGCACGCCGAACGGGCCTTCGGCATGGACCCAGCGGTCGGACGCGATGATCCCCTGCCTGAGATCGATATCCGCGGTGACCCCGGTCAGGATCACGCCATCTTCGCGGTAGAGTGCCACGTCCTGCGTCAGGTCCAGCAATTGCTCATGTTGCAGATACACGCCCTGCGCGGCGCTGACCATCGTCCAGTCTCCGCCCTGGGTCAGGATGTCGGCGGCCGGACGGGTCAGGCTGATGCGGTCCTGGGTGAGCTGCTGTGCCTGGTCGGCGGTGATCATGAACGGGCGGTCGTGGTCGTCGAGCCCCCGATAGACCGCGCCGAGCATGTTGCCGCTGCTGACGTGCAGGCTTTCCATCTCGCGCAGGGCGCCGCGCTGCATGTTGACCAGCCGGTCGATGGCCGGCCATGCGGCGATCGAGCCCAGGAGCAGCAGGGCGGCCGCGGGCAGCGCCCATTTGGCCCAGCGGACCATGCGCTGGCGCCGCGCGATGTCGCCGGGACGCAGGACCCGCCGGATGTCGGGGCCGACCTTGTGCAGCAGCGACCGCTGCCGGGCGACCTGGTCGGCGGACCGTGCGAAATCCTCGCGTCGGGGGGGCGTTTCGCTCATGCGACGCCCGCGCGCAGCAGGTCGTGGACATGGAGGATGCCGAGCGGCACCCCGTCGCCGTCCAGCACGAACAGGCTGGTAATGGGGCGGACGCGGGCATTCATCAGCCGCAGCGCCTCGGCCGCCAGCACGTCCGGCCCGGTCGTCAGGGGGGTGGGATTCATGATGTCGGCGGCGCGGGTGCGGTCGAGGTCACGGTCCAGGACACGGCGCAGGTCGCCATCGGTGATCAGGCCGGCCAGCCGGCCATCGGCACCGACCACGCCCATGCAGCCGAAGGCCTTGCGCGTCATCTCCATGATGACCTGTCGCAGGGAGGTGTCGGGCGTGCCCAGCGGCATGACGCCGCCGCGATGCATCAGGTCGCCGACGCGGCGCAGCCGGGTGCCCAGCCGGCCGCCGGGATGGAAGATGCCGAATTCGGTCGCCGAGAAGCCCCGCCGCTCCAGCAGCACCACCGCCAGCGCGTCGCCCAGGGCGAGTTGCATCGTCGAGGATGTGGTGGGGGCCAGGCCCATCGGGCAGGCCTCGGGCGCGTCGGGGACGATCAGGGGGATGTCGGCGGCGCGGGCCAATGTCGAGGCGGGCCGTGTCGTGATGGCGACCAGCAGCAGGCCGAAACGCCGCGCATGGGCCACGATGTCGGCCAGTTCGGGCGTTTCGCCCGAATTGGACAGGGCCAGCACGGCATCGCCCGGCTGGAGCATCCCCAGGTCGCCATGCGAGGCTTCGGAGGGATGGACGAAAACCGAGGGCGTGCCGGTCGAGGCCAGGGTGGACTGGATCTTGCGGCCGATCTGGCCGGATTTGCCGATCCCCGTCACGACGACGCGGCCGGCCAGCGTCGAGAAGGCGGCGATCGTGCGGGTGAAGGCCTGGCCCAGCGCCGGCATGCGCAGGGCGGCCGCCATCTGCATCAGCCCGTCGGTTTCGCGCGCCAGCACCCGGCAGGCCGCCGCGATATCGGCCTCGGCCGGGTCGGTGTCGGGAGTCGCGCTGACGGGATGGTCGGATTGGGTCATGCCAGCCGTGTATCGCCATGGCGATGGTCCAGGTCAAACGGAACCATGGACCGCGAGGGGGAAGGGAGCCTCATGGCCGGTGGGCGAAGATGTCCGGATCTTCGTATCCCAGCAGGTCCAGCCGCGCGCGGGCGGGCAGGAAATCGTAGCAGGCCTGGGCCAGGTCGCGCCTGCCCTCGCGATGCAGCAGGGCCTCCAGTACCGCCCAGAGCGCGTGCAGATGGAGCACGTCCGACGCGGCATAGGCCAACTGCTCGGCCGTCAGTTCCGGCGCGCCCCAGTCGGAGGTCTGCTGCTGCTTGCTGAGGTCGACGCCGAGCAGTTCGCGGCATAGCTGGGCCAGCCCGTGGCGGTCGGTGAAGGTCCGGACCAGCTTGGAGGCGATCTTGGTGCAGATGACCGGCGCCACGGTGATGCCGAGCGCGTGCTGGAGGATCGCGACGTCGAAGCGCGCGAAGTGCATCAGCTTGGTGATGGCGGGATCGGCCATCAGCCGCGCGAGGTTGGGGCTGGGCGTGCCCGGCAGGATCTGCACCAGATGGGCGGACTGGTCGCCGGCCGAGATCTGCACCAGGCACAGGCGGTCACGATGCGGCTTCAGGCCCATGGCCTCGGTATCGACGGCGATCGGGCCGTGGAACGTCACCTCGGCCGGCAGGTCGCCGCGATGCAGATGGATCGTGGGCGTGGTGACGGTCATGCGTGGCTCCCCGCGTTGCAGGCGTGCGTGCCCTCGTGACGCTGTGGGACATATAATATCGGAACCGGCCATAAGCGAGGGGGCGCCGGGCGACGGCCCGGAACCCCGGGGGAAGAAGCCCGGGCGGGCGATGTCCGATACAGCATGTAGAGGGATGGTGCCCAGAAGAAGACTCGAACTTCCACGACCTTGCGGCCACAGGTACCTGAAACCTGCGCGTCTACCAATTCCGCCATCTGGGCTTAGAAGGCCCCCGTTTCCGGGGTGGTGAGGGGCATTTACGCCGAAGGAACAGGGCGGTCAACGCCGGTCTTCACATATTCCGCATAAGCAACGACATGGCGCGGCCAACTGGCCGGATGCCTGCCAGAAGCTTGATTTACCGGTATTTGAGAAGGGATGGTGCCCAGAAGAAGACTCGAACTTCCACGACCTTGCGGCCACAGGTACCTGAAACCTGCGCGTCTACCAATTCCGCCATCTGGGCTTAGAAGGCCCCCGTTTCCGGGGTGGTGAGGGGCGTTTACTCCGCCCATGGAGGGCGGTCAACACGGTCCGTACGATTCGTGTCGTTTTTATTGCATGCGCCGCACGGGACGGACGGTGTGCTAGGCATGGAGCAAAAGCAGGGGGATGGACATGGCGACGCGGAAAGTGGCGGCGGTCATCGGAGGTTCGGGGTTTCTGGGGCGCCATGTGGTCCGGCGGCTGGCCGAGGACGGGTATGTGGTGCGGGTGGCCGCGCGGCGCACCGATCGGGCGGCGTCGTTGCGCCCGCTGGGCGATGTGGGGCAGATCGTGCCGCTGGGGGCGTCGATCCTCGATCCGGACTCGCTGGTGCCGGTGGTCGAGGGGGCGAGGGTCGTCGTGAACCTGGTCGGTATCCTGGCCGAGCGCGGGCGGGCGACCTTCCAGGCCGTGCATGTCGAGGGGGCGGAGCATGTCGCGCGCCTGGCGGCTTCGGCGGGGGTCGCGCAATTGCTGCATGTCTCGGCCATCGGGGCGGCGCCGGACAGCCCTTCGGCCTATGGGCGCAGCAAGGCGGCCGGCGAGGAGGCGGTGCTGCGGGCGATGCCGGAGGCGACGATCGTGCGGCCGTCGATCCTGTTCGGGGCGGATGACCGTTTCACCAACCTGTTCGCCACCCTGGCGCGCTTCAGCCCCGTCGTGCCGGTCTATGGCGCGCGGACGCGCGTGCAGCCGGTCCATGTCGCCGATGTGGCCGAGGGGATCCGGCGGCTGCTGCCGGGTGGCGTGCATGCGGGTGCAATCTTCGAATTCGGTGGTCCGGCGGTGCGGACGATGGAGGAGATCGCGCGGCTGGTGGTGGCGGCGGTCGGGCGACGGCGGCTGGTGGTGGCGGTGCCGGCGGCCCTGGCGTGGTGGCAGGCCATGTGGCTGGAGCGCCTGCCCGGAAAGATGCTGACCCGCGACCAGTTGGCGATGCTGTCGCGCGACAATGTGGCGACGGACGGGGCGCCGGGGCTGGAGCAGCTCGCGATCCGGCCGGCGCCGATGGAATTGATTGTTCCGTCTTATCTGGGCGGATATAAAATTACATAAACAAGCCAGTTCAACGTATTATATGGTCAATTGGTCCGAATCGGACCAATGAGGACCTGCGGCGCACTCTTTTGGGAAGCTTGCGATCGGGCTTTTTGCCATAAAGGGCAGCAATGCTGTCTTTTATGGCGGATGGGGCTGTCGTAGGTGTTCCGCCGACATGGATGACGGGCTGCCTGGGGGCGAATGATGGTCGAGCATATGCTGAAATTCGTCTCGGTGCCGCAGAGCCAGCCCGACAAGCGGCCGGCGGCGGAACGGCGGAGCGATTTCGACGAGATCTATCGCGATTTCGCGGTGGAAAAGGCGGAGCAGCAGGCCAGTCGCTGCTCGCAATGCGGGGTGCCGTTCTGCTCGGTCCATTGTCCGCTGGGCAACAATATCCCCGACTGGTTGAAGATGACCGCCGAGGGGCGGCTGGAGGAGGCGTTTGCGCTGTCTTCCGCCACCAACAATTTTCCCGAGATCTGCGGTCGGATCTGCCCCCAGGACCGGCTGTGCGAAGGCAATTGCGTGATCGAGAAGGGGTTCGAGAGCGTCACCATCGGCGCGGTCGAGCGCTTCATCACCGATACCGCCTTCGCCAGCGGCTGGGTCGAGCCGATCCGGCCGCCGGTGGAGCGCGAGGCTTCGATCGGGATCGTCGGCGCGGGGCCCGGTGGCCTGGCGGCGGCGATGCAGTTTCGCCAGCAGGGCTACCAGGTGCATGTCTATGACCGGTACGACCGGATCGGTGGCCTGATGATCTATGGCATTCCGGGATTCAAGCTGGAAAAGGATATCGTCGCGCGGCGCCATCTGTATCTGGAGGAATCCGGGGTCCGGTTTCATCTCGGCGTGGATATCGCGGATGGCGACGGGGAGGGCAGGCTGTCCTTCGCGACCCTGCGGGCGCGGCATGACGCGGTGCTGATCGCGACCGGCGTCTATAAGTCGCGCGATATCGGCGGGCCCGGCGCGGGGCTGGGCGGCATCGTCAAGGCGCTGGATTACCTGACGATGTCCAACCGGCTGTCGCTGGGCGACGCGGTCGCCCCCGGGGAGAGCGCGGCGCTGGATGCCGCCGGCAAGTCGGTGGTGGTGATCGGCGGCGGCGACACGGCGATGGATTGCGTGCGGACCGCGATCCGCCAGGGGGCGAAGACGGTCACGTGCCTGTATCGCCGCGACCGCGCGAACATGCCCGGATCGCTCCGCGAGGTGAAGAACGCCGAGGAGGAAGGGGTGTCGTTCGTCTGGCTGGCGGCGCCCGAGGCGTTTCTGGGCGACGGGACCGTCAGCGGCGTGCGCGCCGTGCGGATGAAGCTGGGCATGTCCGACGCCAGCGGCCGGCAGTCGGTCGAGCCGGTGGAGGACAGCGCCTTCGTGCTGGAAGCCGACCTGGTGATCAAGGCGCTGGGCTTCGACCCCGAGCCGCTGCCGACCCTGTGGGGGCAGCCGGACCTGGCCGTGTCGCGCTGGGGCACGCTGCGGGTCGACCATGAGAGTTTCATGACCAGCCTGCCGGGCGTGTTCGCGGCGGGCGATATCGTGCGCGGGGCCAGCCTGGTGGTGTGGGCGATCCGCGATGGACGGGATGCGGCGGCGCAGATGCATCGCTGGCTGGAAAACCGGGCGGCCGCGTGCGCCCAGGCCGCGGAGTGACGACGATGGACCAGATGACCCAGGATCAGGCATCGCGGGATGCCGGCCAGGATTTCGTGGCCGCGTGGCAGGGGAACGCGCGGGCGATCGGCGGGCTGTATGACGCCACGCAGGAACGCGATGCCTGCGGCGTGGGCCTGATCGCGGCGCTGGACGGGCGCAAGCGGCGCGAAGTGGTCGAGGCCGGGATCGCGGCGCTGAAGGCGCTGTGGCATCGCGGCGCGGTGGACGCGGACGGCAAGACCGGCGACGGTGCCGGCATCCATCTGGAAATTCCGCAGGATTTCTTCGCCGAGGCGATCCATAGCGGCGGCGAGGGCTGCGTGGACAGCCAGATCGCCATCGGCATGGTCTTCCTGCCCAAGACGGACCTGGCGGCGCAGGAACGCTGCCGCCAGATCATCGAGACCGAGATCCTGGCCGTCGGCTATGGCATCTATGGCTGGCGGCAGGTGCCGATCGACACGTCGTGCATCGGCGAGAAGGCCAATGCCACCCGGCCCGAGATCGAGCAGATCATGATCCGCAACCTGCCGGGGCGGGACGAGGCGGCCTTCGAGCGCGACCTGTATGTGATCCGCCGCCGGATCGAGAAGAGCGCGCAGGCCCATTCGCTGGACCTGTATATCTGCTCGATGTCCTGCCGGTCGGTGATCTACAAGGGCATGTTCCTGGCGCAGAACCTGACGGATTTCTATCCCGACCTGCTGGATGCGCGTTTCGTCAGCCGCTTTGCGATCTATCACCAGCGTTATTCGACCAACACCTTTCCGACCTGGAAGCTGGCGCAGCCGTTCCGCCGGCTGGCGCATAACGGCGAGATCAATACCATCTCGGGCAACGTCAACTGGATGAAGAGCCACGAGACGCGGCTGGCCGACCCGGTGCTGGACCCGGTGATGGACGACCTGAAGCCGGTGGTGCAGGCCGCCGGGTCCGACACCGCGATGCTGGACAACGTGTTCGAACTGCTGACCTTCGCCGGGCGGGACGCGCCGATGGTCAAGGCGCTGATGGTGCCGGCCAGCGTCGGCGGCAATTCGGGCATGCCGCAGACGCACCAGGACCTGTACGCCTATTGCAACGCGGTGATGGAGCCGTGGGACGGGCCGGCGGCGCTGTGCGCCACCGACGGGCGCTGGGTGGTGGCCGGGCTGGACCGCAGCGGACTGCGCCCGCTGCGCTATACCGTGACAGCCGATGGGTTGCTGATCGTGGGCTCGGAAACCGGCATGGTGAAGGTGCCCGAGACCGACATCGTGCGGCGCGGGCGGCTGGGACCGGGGCAGATGATCGGCCTCGATCTCCAGGAGGCGAAGCTGTACGGCAACGAGGCGCTGCTGGACCTGCTGGCCGGGCGGCGGGATTTCGGCGCCTGGGTGAAGAACATCCAGAAGATCGGCTCGGTCGTGCGGGCCGACGTGCAGGAGCCGGTGCTGTACGGCCGCGACGAGCTGCGGCGCCGGCAACTGGCGGTCGGCACGAGCCTGGAGGAACTGGAGACCATCCTGCACCCGATGGTCGAGACCGCCGCCGAGGCGATCGGCTCGATGGGCGACGACGCGCCGCTGGCGGTGCTGTCGGCCCGCTATCGGGGGCTGGCGCATTATTTCCGCCAGGCCTTCAGCCAGGTGACCAACCCGCCGATCGACAGCCTGCGCGAGACGCGGGTGATGAGCCTGCTGACCCGGCTGGGCAACCTGGGCAACATCCTGGAGGAATCCGAGGTCCAGTGCGACCTGCTGCAACTGCCCAGCCCGGTGCTGACGACCGGGGAGTTCGAGGCGCTGCGGAATTTCTGCGGCGACAGCGGCTTCGTGATCGACTGCACCTTTCCGGCGGCGGAAGGCGAGGCCGGGCTGCGCGAGGCGATCGCGCGCATCCGGCGCGAGGCCGAGGACCGGGTGCGCGAGGGCTGCACTCATCTGTTCCTGACCGATGAGGCGCAGTCGACCGACCGGGCCTATATCCCGATGATCCTGGCCACGGCGGCGGTGCATACGCATCTGGTCCGCCAGTCGCTGCGGACCTTCACCTCGCTGAACATCCGCTCGGCCGAGGCGCTGGACGTGCATGCGATCGCGGTGACGATCGGGGTCGGGGCGACGACCATCAACCCCTATCTGGCGCAGGAAAGCATCGCCGACCGGCAGCGGCGCGGCCTGTTCGGCGACATGGCGTTGCGCGAGGCGGTGGAGCGCTATCGCAAGGCGGTGGACAAGGGACTGCTGAAGGTGATGTCCAAGATGGGCATTTCCATCGTCTCGGCCTATCGCGGCGGGTATAATTTCGAGGCGATCGGGCTGTCGCGGGCGCTGACGGCGGAATTCTTCCCCGGCATGCCCTCGCGCATCTCGGGCATCGGCCTGTCGGGCATCGCGACCAACGTGCTGAGCTTCCACCGGACCGCGTGGGACCAGTCGGTGGTCGCGCTGCCGGTGGGCGGCCAGTACAAGATGCGCCGCCATGGCGAGATCCATGCCTTCGACGGCAATCTGATCCATATGTTGCAGACGGCGGTGGCGACCGACAGTTTCTCGATCTATCGCCGCTATGCCGACGCGGTGCGTCGCCAGCCGCCGGTGGCGCTGCGCGACCTGCTGGATTTCCGGGGTGGGCGGACGCCGATCCCCGTCGAATCGGTGGAGAGCATCACCCAGTTGCGCAAGCGGCTGATCGCGCCGGGGATTTCGCTGGGGGCGCTGAGCCCGGAGGCGCACGAGACCCTGTCGATCGCCATGAACCGCATCGGCGCGAAGTCGGATTCGGGCGAGGGGGGCGAGGACCCGGCGCGCGCGAAGCCGCGCGCCAACGGCGACAACGCGTCCTCGGCCATCAAGCAGATCGCCTCGGGCCGCTTTGGCGTGACCGCGCAATATCTGAACGATTGCCGCGAGATCGAGATCAAGATGGCGCAGGGCGCCAAGCCCGGCGAGGGCGGGCAGTTGCCGGGCTTCAAGGTGACGGGGCTGATCGCGAAGCTGCGGCATGCGACGCCCGGGGTGACGCTGATCTCGCCGCCGCCGCATCACGACATCTATTCGATCGAGGATCTGGCGCAGCTTATCTACGACCTGAAGCAGATCAATCCCGAGGCCACGGTGACGGTGAAGCTGGTCGCGCGGTCGGGGATCGGCACCATTGCCGCCGGTGTGGCCAAGGCGCGGGCCGACGCGATCCTGATTTCGGGCCATAGCGGCGGGACCGGGGCCAGCCCGCAGAGTTCGGTCAAATATGCCGGCCTGCCGTGGGAACTGGGGCTGGCGGAGGCGCACCAGGTGCTGATGCTCAATCGCCTGCGCCACCGGGTGAAGCTGCGGACCGATGGCGGGCTGAAGACCGGGCGCGACGTGGTGATCGCGGCGATGCTGGGGGCCGAGGAATTCGGCATAGGTACCGCCAGCCTGGTGGCCATGGGCTGCATCATGGTGCGGCAATGCCATTCCAACACCTGCCCGGTCGGGGTCTGCACCCAGGACGACGCCCTGCGCGCCAAGTTCGAAGGCACGCCGGAGAAGGTGATCAACCTGTTCTCGTTCATCGCCGAGGATGTGCGCAATATCCTGGCCTCGCTGGGCTTTTCGTCGCTGAACGAGATCATCGGGCGGACGGACCTGCTGAAGCAGGTGTCGCGCGGTGCCGACTACTTGGACGATCTGGACCTCAATTCGCTGCTGGCGCAGGCCGATCCGGGGCCGCATGCCCGCTACTGCACCCGGGAGGGGCGCAACGAGGTGCCCGAGACGCTGGACGCGCAGATGATCGCCGATGCGCGGCCGCTGTTCGACCATGGGGAGAAGATGCAACTGCACTATAACGTGCAGAACACGCACCGGGCGATCGGCACGCGCATTTCCTCGCTGATCGTGCGGCAGTTCGGCATGGACACGTTGGCGCCGGGGCACCTGACGGTGCGGCTGCGCGGCTCTGCCGGGCAGTCGCTGGGGGCGTTCGCGGTCCAGGGGCTGAAACTGGAAGTGCTGGGCGATGCCAACGACTATGTCGGCAAGGGCCTGTCGGGCGCGACCATCGTGGTGCGGCAGTCGCCGTCGTCGAACCTGGTGTCGAACGAGAATGCCATCATCGGCAACACGGTGCTGTATGGCGCGACGGCGGGGGCGCTGTATGCCGCCGGGCAGGCCGGCGAGCGCTTCGCGGTGCGCAATTCCGGGGCGACGGCGGTGGTCGAGGGCTGCGGGTCGAACGGCTGTGAATATATGACGGGCGGCACCGTGGTCATTCTGGGCGAGGCGGGCGACAATTTCGGTGCCGGCTTCACCGGGGGCATGGCCTTCGTCTATGACGGGAGCGGCACGTTCGAGCAGCGGATCAACCCCGATACGCTGCTGTGGAACCGGGTGGCCGACCCGAAATGGGAGGCGGTGCTGCGCGGGCTGGTGGAGACGCATGCGCGCGAGACGCACAGCCGCTATGCCGCGCTGATGCTGCATAAATGGGAGAGCGTGCTGCCGCGCTTCTGGCAGTTGGTGCCGCGCGAGTATGCCGGGGTGATCGGTTATAACGCTCCGGCCGAGGTCGCGCGCAGCGCGTAAAAGCGCCGCGTTGCCGCCATCCTGCTGTCGCGGCTACCTCTCGGGGGAGTCCGGCGGCGTCTGGCGTGCTGCTAGGCTCTCATCGGGATGAAGATGATGTTTTCTTTATATGTTTTTCCACGATGTAATTCTTAAGCGCAAAACACCACAGGCATATTGGCAGATTATAGATCAATGATGCTCCAAGGCGGTCTTTGAAAGGACTTCCCTCGAGTATATCACTTGTAGGGTCTTGCCCATGTTTTATCTGGTAAAATAACCAAAAAAACTGAAAAAATCGGCCCAAGAAAACAAGTAAATATAGAAATTATTTTATTTTTATAAATGAATATATTATTAAAAAGTAGTTGTAGGTAAAGAAATAAAGAAAAATAGCCACATATCAAAGCCGATAATGTTTTCATAATAAAATAATTCAAATCCATTCGCTCCGGATATGGGGTGAGGACCATAAATTGACGGAAATGATAGCAAAATTGCCGGTGATATCACATAGATTAAAAAAGGATGATAATAAAAATCATTATTTCATCAATCCATTATTATGGTCGTTAGAGCCTGTTGGGAACAGTGCGCCGACGGCGATCCGGCGCGCGTTTCCTGTGCTTCGCGGCGGGCGGCCGATAAGGCCGCTCCTCCGCTCCGATGCTAGGAAACACACGACGGGTGCGGCCCTCCAGGCCGCTCTCGCTCACCATCGCGTATGTCCAAACAGGTTTTTAGCGCCGTAGAGAAATTGCCAAGTGGTACTACTCCTCTGGGAGTTGCGATCACATCCAGGGCCGTTGCCAGCAATTTCTCACTACCCGCAGCGAGAAGGCTTGCAGGACGACAGTTTCGCCGACGGGAGTGACCATGGCAGCCATTGTTGCTGCCAGCCCGATCCACTGACTTTGTGTCTTGGGCATCAGGCTGTCGAGCACATTCCCGGCTGCGGAAAATGTTGCCGGCTGATAGCCGTTTGCGGCTGCTTGAAGCCGGTCCGATGTATAATTCTTGGCCACTTTGCAGGCTTGCGCGGGTGTCTGGCTCAAAGCAGCATGATCAATCAGGAATACAGAGCGTCGTTCCCTCGTTAAGAACCGCCCAGCCATCAAATTTAACAGCCATATAAGCAAAGAATCTGTTATCGCTGTCGCCGTCATATTCCGGCAATTCATCCAACGGGAAATCCGCGAAAATCCGATCAAAAACAGTGCCCGGTTCATCACCGGAGAAGATAGCTTGCTGATTTTTTAAATCGTATTCGATAATCCGGTTGTGGAGAATGGAATATTCAAAAAATTCCTTTAGTTTCAGGAACTTCTTTCTTGTTGTCATCTGCTTTTCGTTGTGAAGGCCTAACGCCCACCATATGCCAAGACCAGTATCCCCATTTATGCCTAAAATAAAATTATCGAAATCACTTTTGTATTCTACCATGACAATATCCCATTAAAAATCAAATTTTACTTTTTTGACGCCATTGCTCAATAGAGGAGAAAATTCAATAGTCCAATACTTTCCTGACGCAGAGACATTGCGAAGAGATACTACTCCTCTGGGAGTTGCGACCGCATATACGACACCGCCATTTCCAAATGACGCCACCTTGGCGTTATCCAAGTTTCCAGTGTATCCGGTTAGCTTTCGGAATAATGTTTCTACTGCCGCTTCGTTCCCGCCGGAGAAATTGAGGTTCTCCTTCTGATACTTGGTGCTGGCGACCTGCGTAACTGTTGTGTTCGCATCAAGCTGCAAGGTGGTACCGGACGCTTGGGGATCAAAAGCAGCCAGTTCATCAAACGTTGCGGAGGCTTCCGCCGTAGCCCCTGAAACGGATACCCTGACTGCCGAATAAACTGTCGCGGTATCGAGTTCCGCATCCAGAGCCGTTGCCAGCAATTTTTCACCACCCACGGCGAGAAGGCTTGCAGCGGCGACAGTTTCACCGACGGGGGTGACCATGACAGCCATTGTCGCTGCCAGCCCGATCCATTGACTTTGTGTCTTGGGCATCAGGCTGTCGAGCACATTCCCGGCTGTAGAGAATGCGGTCTGATAGCCGTTTGCCGCTGCCTGAAGTTGATCCGATGTATAATTCTTGATCGTCGCGTAAGCTTGTGTGATGCTGGTTAGCATCGTTTGTCCGGCATTTACCAGATCGTCGGAAACTTCGCCGATGGTATTATTCAGGAAATTGGTAACTTGATTTGTCGCCTCGGTGGAATGGGATGTCTTGAACAGGATGTCATTCAATGTTTGACCACTGGCGAGGGCGTCTTCATTGGCATTCAGGCCTTCTGGCTCGACGTTGCGCCCCAGCACCAGTTGATAAATGGTATTGATATTATTCTGCGCTTTCTGGGAATGGGCGATGTCTTGACGAACCTGACTTGCCGTCATGGAGGATGAAAGGGCATCTTCGTAAGTCTGAAGACCACCCGCATCTACATTTCGTCCCAAGACCGATTGATAAATAGAATTTATTTCCGTTTGCGCCTGCTGCGAATGGGCGATGTCGCTTCGGACCTGCGTAGGGGATTGCCCATTACCGAACTGCTGATACGCTGTGTTATAATCATCTTCCGCGGCTGAACGGCCTGAGGACGTTCTTGATATCGTCCGCTATGTCCTGATCGATGTCCGACAGCTTGATCGGAACGAAGGTGCCCGACGACGTCTGATAGGTCGCAATCCCATTCCCTGAGTTGTTTGTCAGATAATCAACGCCGTTGACGACGGTGACGGCATGCCCATGAACGGTGATATATTGGGTGCTGGACCCCGGCGGCGACGTGGGCATCGTGTTGCCCGATGTCTGGAAGCCGCCGCCATCTCCAGACGACGGAGGAGAACTGGTGACCGTTACGCTCTCGCCATTTCCGCTCCCGTCCATCCCGCCGCCATCGCCCTCGTCGCCATCGGACATGAGTATCATGACGGCCATGGCGGGGCGAGAAGATGGCGAGGGCGGGGACTGGCCGGCGTCCTGAGGAGGCGCCGCCTCTTCCGCCTTGCTGGGCGTGCCTGTCTGGTGTGCCGCCGCGCGGGAGGGCGGCGTTTGAATGGCTGCTACGGCGACATGATTCCTCCGCGCCGCATGCCGGGTGGCGAGGGCAGTCAGGAAAGCCGGTTGTTCGTGATATCCGTAAAACCGATCTACCGGAGCGGATGAGCCGGCGTGATGGCCGATCGTCACGAGCGCAGCGGGCAGATCGGCTGTATCTGAGGACGCATTGGCAGTCGAAACTGTCGGCATGCGTCGGCGAGGCCGTTTTGTTGGCCGCTGGATGGTCCTGTCGGTCGAACGGGTTGGAAGCGTTTCGTAACAGCCGGGAGGAAGAGCGGGTCGCCAGATTGGACATCGCATACCAACGTAAGGATATGTATTAATTTGTAATATTTAGCTTCATACCATCGCTTGGTTGGCAAGCGCCAAAATCATGTTTGCATGTGTCGAAGCACGGAAATCGGGTGCAGGGTCGTCGTCGACAGCAGGTTTGCAACAGTCTGGCAGATGTCAGGCGTCGCACGGCGTGAGACCAGACGTGCCGACAGGCGGCCAGCATAAGATAAGCCGGCATGGAAAGGTCCACGCGCTCGATGGCGATCGGATTCATTCCATTCATATGATGCAGACGGCGGGACGACCGACGGTTTCACGGGCTGCGCAGGATGCATATGCTTTCATCGCACAATCTGCTTCTCTTCAACTAGAGACGAACCTTGCGCCGCGTCCGGCAGGAGCCCTGCGGATTTTCCGCCGGGCTCCTGCCGGGGGGAATGCACCATCCGACGAGAAGCAGTATTGAGCGAATATCAATATTACGAATTCCAGGCACTCGACCGACCGCTTGACGCGAAAGCCTGCGAGGCCCTCCGGGCGCTGTCGTCACGGGCGCGCATCACGGCGACGAGCTTTACCAATTCCTATGAATGGGGTGACTTCAAGGGCGATCCGGTCGTTCTGATGGAACGCTGGTTCGATCTGCATCTCTATCTGACGAATTGGGGCACGCATCGTCTGATGGTCCGCTTCCCCAGGCAGTTCCTGAACTCTCGATCTCTCGACATCTTCCTTCGTCCGGTCGATTGCGCCGCCCTCAAACTGTCCGGCGAGAATCTGATTCTCGATATCGTTCGCGAGGAACTGGAGCCGGAGGATAATGACTGGGACGACGGTTCGGGCTGGCTCGCCGCCCTGGCGCCCTTGCGGGCCGACATCATCGACGGGGACCTGCGCCTCTTTTATCTGCTGTGGCTGACGGCGGTCCAGGACGGCGCTGTCCCGGACGATGCGATGGAACCGCTGCCGGGAATCGGTCCGCTGACCGGCACGCTCGATGCGTTCGCGCGTTTCTTCCTCATCGATCAAGAGCTCGTCGCGGCGGCGGTCGAGCGACCCGGCGACACGCCGACGACCGAGGCCCTCACCCCGGACACCATCCAGCGTCTGGTTGCCGGATTGCCCGATCGGGAGAAGAATGGGCTGCTTGCCCGTCTGGCCCAGGGTGATGCCCACGTGGCAAGCGAACTTCGGGTCCGGCTTCGGGAACGCCTGGAGTCTCGGTCCTCCGCCAGTCGGCCCGTCGTCACCTTGCGCACGGCAGGCGAATTGCGCGCCCGCGCCCATGCGATCGGTCACGCGCGGGAACGTGAAAAACAGCAACGCCTGGAAATGGAGCGGAAACGGCAGGCGGCGGAGCAGGAACGCGCCCGCCGCGCGCGGCTCGACACTCTTCTGAAGCGGGGCGAGGCGGTTTGGAGCGAGATCGAGGCGGAGATCGAACACCGGAATGCCTCGGGCTACGACAAGGCTCTGCGCCTGCTGCTGGACCTCAAGACCATTGCGGAGGAACAGGGGAAAACGGAGGATTTCAGTCGTCGCCTGGCCGCCATGCGCGAGCGGCACGCCCGCAAGCTCCGGTTCATCGACCGTCTGGTGGCACTGGGGTAAGCACGGCGCCTGCGGCGCGGGAGAGGGGTCAACCTCGCTAGCGGCGACACGTTCGGGACAATCTGTTAGATATCAGCGCAGGATCGGCCCCCTGCACGATGCGCCGGGGGCGTTTAAGGAGTGGCGCGCCGATGCCGAAGCTGAATCTTGCCTCTGGTCCGATGGATCACAGCCCTTTGCAGGCCGACGGCGGCGCGCCGGCCGGCACGGTCGGGGACCTGCCGCGCTGGGACCTGCGGGATTTGTATGAGAGCCCCGAATCGGATGCGCTGCGTACCGACCTGGAGCAGGCCGGTCTCGACGCCGCCGCCTTCGCCTCCGCCTGGAAGGGGCGGCTGGCCGGGGCCGCGCCAGCCGAACTGGCCGGGGCGATCGGCGAATACCAGCGGATCGACGAGGTGCTGGGGCGGGCGGCGTCTTATGCCCAATTGCTGTTTGCCGGCGATTCGTCGGATGCCGCGCTCGGGCAGTTCTCGCAATCGATCAACGAGCGGCTGACGGATATTTCCAGCCATCTGCTGTTCTTTACCCTGGAACTGAACCGCATCGGCGAGGAAGATCTCTCCGCCCGCCTGGCCGATCCGGCGCTGGCGGTGTGGGCGCCGTTTCTCCGTGACCTGCGCGTGTTTCGCCCGCATCAGCTTTCCGACGAGATCGAGCAGGTCCTGCACGAGAAATCGGTGACGGGGGCGGCGGCCTGGAGCCGCCTGTTCGACGAGACGATGGCCGGGCTGCGCTTTCCGCTGGACGGGCGGGACCTGACGGTGGGCGAGGCGCTGAACCGGCTGTCGGACCAGGACCGGGCGGTGCGCGAGCGGGCGGCGAAGGCGATCGGCACCGTGTTCGAGGGCAATATCAAGCTGTTCTCGCTGATGACCAACACGCTGGCGAAGGACAAGGCGATCAGCGACTCGCTGCGGCATTATCCGCGCCCGGGGTCCTATCGCAATCGCAGCAACATGGTGGAGGACGAGGTCGTCGACGCGCTGGTGCAGGCGGTGACGGCGGATTATCCGCGCCTGTCGCATCGCTATTACGCGATGAAGGCGCGGTGGCTGGGGCTGGAGAAGCTGGAGCATTGGGACCGCAATGCCCCGCTGCCGGCGGCGGACGAGCGGATCATCCCGTGGGACGAGGCCACGCGGCAGGTTCTGGCGGCCTATGAGGGGTTCGACCCGCGCATGGGGGCGGTGGCGCGGCGGTTCTTCGACAATCCGTGGATCGATGCGCCGCCGCTGCCCGGCAAGGCGTCGGGGGCGTTCGCCCATCCCACGGTGCCGTCCGTCCACCCGTACTTGCTGCTGAACTATCATGGCCGCACGCGCGACGTGATGACGCTGGCGCATGAGCTGGGCCACGGGGTGCATCAGGTACTGGCCGCCCCCCAGGGCTACCTGATGGCGGGCACGCCGCTGACGCTGGCCGAGACGGCGAGCGTGTTCGGCGAGATGCTGACCTTCCGCGCGCTGCTGGACGCCGAGACCGACCCGGCGCGGCGGCGGCTGATGCTGGCGGGCAAGGTGGAGGACATGCTGAATACGGTCGTGCGCCAGATCGCGTTCTACCGGTTCGAGACGCTGGTGCATGAGGAACGCAGGTCGGGCGAATTGCTGCCCGAGCGGATCGGCGCCATCTGGCGGCAGGTGCAGGTGGAAAGCCTGGGGCCGGCCTTCAACTTTACGCCGGATTACGACGTGTACTGGACCTATGTCCCGCACTTCATCCATTCTCCGTTCTATGTCTATGCCTATGCCTTCGGGGATTGCCTGGTGAATGCGCTGTATGGCGTGTTCACGGCCGGTCATGCGGGGTTCCAGGACCGGTATCTGGACATGCTGCGGGCGGGGGGCACAATGCGGCATCGCGAGTTGCTGGCGCCGTTCGGGCTGGATGCGGCCGACCCCGGTTTCTGGCGCAAGGGGCTGGATGTGATTGCCGGCTTTATCGATGAACTGGAGCGTGGCTGACGTGGCGGAGGAACGGGATCTCGACAATACCGGCGTCTTCGGCGAACTGCGCAGGATGGTGCGGACGTCGGGCGCGGTGGGCGGTATCGCGGCGCGCATCGCCGGCCACAGGATGGGGCTGCGCACCGACCGCGCCACCCATGCCGGGGACCTGAAATCGGTGCTGGGCGGCCTGAAGGGGCCGCTGATGAAGGGCGCGCAGCTTCTGTCCACCATTCCCGGCGCGCTGCCGGAGGAATATGCGGCGGAACTGGCGCAGCTTCAGTCCAACGCGCCGCCGATGGGCTGGAGCTTCGTGCGCCGGCGCATGGCCGCCGAGCTGGGCCGGGACTGGGAGCGGCGTTTTCGCTCGTTCGAGCATGAGGCGGCGGCGGCGGCCAGCCTGGGGCAGGTGCATCGGGGGGTGTTGCCGGATGGGCGCCTCGTGGCGTGCAAGCTGCAATATCCGGACATGCAGGCGACGGTGGATTCCGACCTGCGGCAGTTCCGCATGGCGGTGGGGCTGTATTATCGCATCGACAGCACGATCAAGCAGGATGACGTGCTGGTGGAACTGACCGCCCGCTTGCAGGAGGAACTGGACTATCTGCGCGAGGCGGCGAACCTGCGGCTGTACAACCTGATGCTGGCGGATTGCCCCGATGTCAGCGTGCCGATGCCGGTCGAAGATCTGACGACGCGGCGGCTGCTGGTGATGGACTGGCTGGAAGGCCGCGGCGTGCAGTCGGTGCTGGATGCCAACCCCGCGCAGGAACAGCGGGACGCCATGGCGCGGGCGCTGTTCCATGGCTGGTACGTGCCGCTCTATCGCAACGGCGTGATCCATGGCGACCCGCATATGGGCAATTTCACCGTGCGGCCCGATTACGGGCTGAACCTGCTGGACCTGGGGGCGATCCGGATCTTCCCCGCGCGGTTCGTGCAGGGGATCATCGACCTGTATCGCGCGCTGGAGACCAATGACGAGGACCTGGCCTATCACGCCTATCAGGCGTGGGGCTTCGCGAACATGTCGCGCGAGACCATGCGGGTGCTGAACGAGTGGGCGCGCTTCGTCTACGAGCCGCTGATGCAGGACCGCGTGCGGGCGATCCAGGAAAACGACGACCCGCAATATGGCCGCGCGGTGGCCGAGCGGGTCTATGCCGGCCTGAAACAGACCGGAGGGGTACGGCCGCCGCGCGAGTTCGTGCTGGTGGATCGCTCCGCGATCGGCCTGGGCAGCGTGTTCCTGCGGCTGGGGGCGAAGCTGAACTGGTACCGGCTGTTCCAGGAGCTGATCGCCGATTTCGACGCGGAGAAACTGGCGGCGCGGCAGACGGAGCTGATGCTTCAGGCACGGGTGCCGCCCCCGGTGGAGGCCTGATACGGGGCGGGGGCCGGCCCCTGTCCCTATAGAGGAAGCGCCAGTTGCCCCGCCGAGGGGCGGTGGGGCGTGTCCTGTCCGGCGCGGCGGGCGCGTTCGGTGCGTATGGTGAAGGCGAGGTCGGGGCCGGGCGGCCGGGGGGTGGCGAGCAGGCGGTCCAGATCGCTGGTGGCCAGCGTATGGATGCGGCGCCCGCGGAGCGGGCCGTGCGGCACCCGCGCCAGCAGGGCCGGCTGGCGCGACCATTGCAGCAACCGTTCGACCGACGCGAGCGCCAGCATATCGCGCAGATGGTGGGCCGTCACATAGGCATCGGGGCCGGCGCGGTGGGCGGGGTCGCCCAGGTGCCGGTCCAGCCCGCGCGGCTTGCGGGAATGGCGCAGGCCCTGGTTGGAATGACCGGGCTCGTCGGGCCAGAGGCGCAGCGCGCATTTATAGGTGCAGATCCACCCCATGCCGGCCAGCAGCGGGGGCGGCAGGTGGGCGCGCAGCCAGTCCTGCTCGAAACTGGCGCGGTGTGCCGCGAAGGCGAGCGGACGGGCCGGCGGGCGCAGGATGGCCGGGGCGATGGCGGCGATCGGTGGCGCGTCGCGCACGTCCTGGTCGGTAATGTGATGGATCGCCGTCGTCCAGCGGGCGATCGGGCCGCCGGGATGGGTCAGCCGCGCGTGGGGGCCGGGCATGACGTGCCAGCCATCGGGCGCGCGCGTGACGTCCTGCCAGCCGATTTCGACGATGCCGCCCTGCCGGGCGTCGCGATCGCTGGTTTCCAGGTCGATGACCCGGACATAGGGCGTGGTGCCGTCCATCGGGCCAGTCTAGGGACGGCGGACGCGATTCCCTAGCCGAATCGGCACGCGGCGGGTGCGCGCGCGATGGCTCTTGCGCTGGCGCCGCGCGATGCCCACAGTCCTGAACCATGTCCGCGCCCGCTCGCAAGAAGACCCGCCGTCCCGATCCGTCCGAGGAGATCGTGACCTTTCAGCCCGAACGCCAGCCGGCGAAGGAGAAGACGCGGCGGCTGGTCATCCAGGCGCCCTATGAGCCGGCGGGCGACCAGCCGCGCGCCATCGCCGAACTGGTGGCGGGCGTCGGGGCGGGGGAGCGCGACCAGGTGCTGCTGGGCGTCACCGGGTCGGGCAAGACCTTCACGATGGCGAAGATCATCGAGGCCACGCAGCGGCCGACGCTGGTCCTGGCGCCGAACAAGACGCTGGCGGCCCAGCTCTATGGCGAGATGAAGCAGTTCTTTCCCGACAATGCGGTGGAGTATTTCGTCAGCTACTACGACTACTACCAGCCCGAAGCCTATGTGCCGCGCTCGGACACCTATATCGAGAAAGACAGCCAGATCAACGAGCAGATCGACCGGATGCGCCATGCGGCGACCCAGGCGCTGCTGGAGCGCAACGACGTCATCATCGTCGCCTCGGTGTCGTGCATCTATGGTATCGGCTCGGTCGAGACCTATTCGCGCATGGTGGTGCGGCTGGAGGTCGGGGGGGAGATCGACCGCGACAAGCTGGTCAAGGCGCTGGTCGAGCTGCAATATCGCCGCAACGACGCGGCGTTCCAGCGCGGCACCTTTCGCGTGCGCGGCGAGAGTGTCGATATCTTTCCGGTGCAGAACGAGGACCGGGCGTGGCGGGTCTCGCTGTTCGGCGACGAGATCGAGGCGATTGCCGAGTTCGATCCGCTGACCGGCGACAAGACCGGCGACCTCCAGGAGGTCAGCGTCTATGCCAACAGCCACTATGTGACGCCGCGCCCGACCCTGACCCAGGCGGTGACCAGCATCAAGCATGAACTGCGCCAGCGGCTGGCGGAGTTCACGGCCGAGGGCAAGCTGCTGGAGGCCGAACGGTTGCAGCAGCGCACCACCTTCGACCTGGAGATGATCGAGACCACGGGCGTCTGCAAGGGAATCGAGAATTATTCCCGCTATCTGTCCGGCCGCAAGGCGGGCGATCCGCCGCCGACCCTGTTCGAATACCTGCCCGAGGATGCGCTGCTGATCGTCGATGAGAGCCATGTCACCGTGCCGCAGATCGGCGGCATGGAGCGGGGCGATTTCGCGCGCAAGTCGATCCTGTCGGAATTCGGCTTTCGCCTGCCGTCGTGCCTGGACAATCGGCCGCTGAAATTCGCCGAGTGGGATCGTTTTCGCCCGATGACGCTCTTCGTCAGCGCCACGCCGGGGCCATGGGAGATGGAACGGGTGGGCGGCGTGTTCGCCGAGCAGGTGATCCGCCCCACCGGGCTGATCGACCCGGTGACCGAGATCCGCCCGGTGGAGCGGCAGGTGGACGACCTGCTGGCGGAATGCCGGCTGACGATCGCGGCGGGGGGGCGGGTGCTGGTCACCACCCTGACCAAGCGCATGGCCGAGGACCTGACGGACTATATGAACGAGGCGGGCATCCGGGTGCGGTACCTGCATTCCGACGTCGATACGCTGGAGCGGATCGAGATCATCCGCGACCTGCGCCTGGGGGCGTTCGACGTGCTGATCGGCATCAACCTGCTGCGCGAGGGGCTGGATATTCCCGAATGCTCGCTGGTGGCGATCCTGGATGCGGACAAGGAAGGGTTCCTGCGCTCGCGGACCTCGCTGATCCAGACCATCGGGCGGGCGGCGCGCAATATCGACGGGCGGGTGCTGCTGTATGCCGACACCATGACCGACAGCCTGCGCTACGCGATCGAGGAAACCGCGCGGCGGCGGGCGAAGCAGTCGGAATGGAATGCCGAGCACGGCATTACGCCGCAATCGGTTCGCAAGCATATCGGCGAGGCCCTGTCGTCGGTCTTCGAGCAGGATTACGTCACCGTTACCCCGACCAGGGCGGGGGATGTGGCGGAGTTCGTCGGCAAGGACCTGGGCAGCGCCATCGCGGAGCTGGAAAAGCGGATGCGCGCCGCGGCGGCGGATCTGGAATTCGAGACCGCCGCGCGGCTGCGTGACGAGATCAAGCGGCTGGAGGCGCTGGATCTGGGATTGGATCCGGTGCCCGCGCCCGTTTCCACCGCCGGAGGCGCCGGCAGTACCGGACGGCCGCAGCGCCGCAAGGGGCAGGGGCCCGAGCCGCTGGGGCCGGGCGGCGGCGGGTACGATCCGGCCAGGGGGCGGGGCGGCGGGCGCAGGCGCGGCGGACGATAGGGCGAACGGGACGGGAAGAGAGACGCATGATCGAACTGAAGGCGGGGGCGGCCCGGCTGGGCCTGCTTCCCGAACTGGGTGGTGCCGTGGCCTTCTGGGAAAGCGGGGCGATCTGCGTGTTCGACGCCGTGAGCGACCCGAACCTGCTGGCGCAGAAGGGGCACAAGGTCGCGGCCTATCCGCTGGTGCCGTTTTCCAACCGCGTCGCGGACGGGCATTTCCGCTTCGACGGCGCCGAATACCGGATGAAGCCGAATTTCGGCGGCGAGCCGCATGTGATCCATGGCAATGCCTGGGAGCATCCGTGGGCGCTGGAACTGCTGTCCGACGACAGCGCCACGCTGCAACTGGAATGGCACCCGCCCCATGACCGCCCCATGGAGGAATGGCCGTTCGCCTATCGCGCGCAGATCCGTTTCGACCTGCGCGAGGACAGTCTGGACGTGTGGATGGCGATCCACAATATCGACCAGCGGCCCCAGCCGGTCGGGTTGGGGTTTCATCCCTACTTTCCGCGGCGCGCGGGGGTGAAGCTGGGATTTTCGGCCGATACGGTATGGACGAACGACGAGCGGCATCTGCCGGCGCTGCGGGTGCCGGCCACCGGCGCGTGGTCGTTCGAGCGGATGCGGGCGGTCGCGGACGAGGCGATCGACAATTGCTATGCCGGCTGGGACGGGGCGGCGTTCCTGCGCTGGCCCGACGACGGGCTGGCCCTGACCCTCTCCGCCAGTCCGGCGCTGCGCCACCTGGTGCTGTTCACGCCGCCGGACAAGCCCTTCATCGCCCTGGAGCCGGTGAGCAACATGAACGACGCGCTGAACCATGCGGGGGTGACCGACCGGGGGACCGCGATCCTGGCGCCGGGCGAGCGGCTGGAGGGCCACATCCATTTTGCCCTGACCGCGTGCTGAGGCACAATGCGGCCGATGATGCGCGATGACCATGACGACGACGACGACGAGGCGGCGGGGCCGCGTGCCATAGACGGGGTGTCGCGCTACATCACCCCCGCCGGGATGGAGGCGACGCGGCGGGAACTGGGTGCCCTGCTGCATGAGGAGCGGCCGCGCATCGTCGAGATCGTGTCCTGGGCCGCCGGCAACGGAGACCGTTCGGAAAACGGCGATTACCTGTACGGCAAGAAGCGCCTGCGCGAGATCGACCGCCGGGTCCGCTTTCTCACCCGCCGAATCGAGAAGGCGATCGTGGTCGATCCGGCGGCGCAGACCCAGCGGAACCGGGTCTTCTTCGGTGCGACCGTGACCTATGCGACCGTGGAGGATGTGGAGCGGACGGTCGCGATCGTGGGGGTGGACGAGGCCGACCTGGCGGCGGGGCAGGTGAGCCTGGCATCGCCGATCGCCCGCGCCCTGCTGGGCGGGCGGGTGGGCGACGAGGTGCGGCTGATGACGCCCGGCGGGATGGAACTGATCGAGATTCTGGCCATTTCCTACCCCGAACCTGTGGGGGCCGATGCGCTATGAGGTTTTTCGCGGGCGTGAACTCGACTAAGAAGCAAGGACCGGTGGCGGAACGCGTCATCGGGCTATCGGATTGTGCCCGGAGGTCGCGTTGATGTCCCGCTCGCTGAAGGTTGCCGTGCAGATGGATCCCCTGTCGGGGGTCGACATCAATGGCGATTCGACTTTCGCCCTGATGCTGGAGGCGCAGGCGCGGGGGTACGAACTGTTCGTCTACCAGGTGCAGGGGCTGAGCCTGCGCGAGGGCCGGGTGGCCGGCGGCGCGCGGGCCGAGCGGCTGACGGCGCGCGCGCGCCCGGCGCGGGTGCGGCGGGTCGCGGGCGACCATGCCGAACTGGGCGAGGAGCGGGTGATCGACCTGTCCGCGATGGATGTGATCCTGATGCGCCAGGACCCGCCCTTCGACATGGCCTATATCAGCGCCACCCACATGCTGGAGCATGTGCATGGCGTGGGGCCGGGCAAGGCGCTGGTGGTCAACGACCCGGCATCGGTGCGCAATGCGCCCGAAAAGCTGCTGGTCACGCATTTTCCCGGCCTGATGCCGCCGACCCTGGTGACGTGGGACGTGCTGGCGATCCGCGAATTTCGCGCGGAGTGGCGCGACATCATCGTCAAGCCGCTGTTCGGCAATGGCGGGGCGGGGGTGTTTCGCATCCGCGAGGATGACGAGAACCTGAATTCGCTGCTGGAGATGCATTTCGCGCGGTCGCGCGAGCCGCTGATGATCCAGCGCTACGAGCCGGCGGTGCGCAAGGGGGACAAGCGCGTGATCCTGGCCGACGGCGTGCCGATCGGCGCGATCAACCGCGTCCCCGCGCAGGGCGAGGCGCGGTCGAACATGCATGTGGGCGGCCGCGCGGTGAAGGTGGAACTGAGCCCGCGCGACCGCGAGATCTGCGAGGCGATCGGGCCCATGCTGCGCGAGCAGGGCCTGATCTTCGTCGGTATCGACGTGATCGGCGACTGGCTGACCGAGATCAATGTCACGTCGCCCACCGGGTTGCAGGAAATCGACCGGTTCGACGGCATCAATTCCGCCGGGCTGATCTGGGACTGCATCCTGCGGCGGCTCGACGGTGGAGCGTAACGGGCGCCGGAATGGCGGACGAGGGAGAGGAATGGGTAATTTGCGCTGTGCCGCGGGGCTATGGTCCGCTATCCCCTTGAAGACAATCGCCCGGCAGGGCACAGAGGGTTCCCGATGAGCAACGTTCTTCAAGACGCGCCGGCCGAGGCGGAATCGGCCGGCAGCCTTGCCTGTGCCCCGGCGCCGCGCTCGGCCCTGGACGCCGAGGCCGTCAAGGCCGCCTATCGCCGGTGGGCCGGTGTCTATGACGCGGTGTTCGGCGGGGTTTCGGCCTTCGGGCGCAAGCGGGCGGTCGCGGCGGTGAACGGCCTGCCGGGTTCGGCGGTGCTGGAGGTCGGCGTGGGCACCGGGCTGGCCCTGCCGCATTATCGCGGCGACAAGCGCATTACCGGGATCGACCTGTCGGGCGATATGCTGGACCGCGCGCGCCAGCGCGTGGCGCGGATGAATTTGCGCAATATCGATGCCCTGCTGGAAATGGATGCCGAGGACACGCGGTTCGCCGACGGGTCGTTCGATATCGCGGTGGCGATGTTCGTGGCCTCGGTGGTGCCCAATCCGCGCCGCCTGCTGGCGGAACTGAAGCGCGTGGTGCGGCCGGGCGGCCATATCCTGTTCGTCAATCATTTCCTGGCCACCGGCGGCGTGCGGCTGGCGGTCGAGCGCGGCATGGCGCGGGCGTCGCATTCGCTGGGCTGGCATCCGGACTTCGCGATGGAAGCGCTGCTGCCGCCCGACGACCTGGCCCGCGCGATCATCGCGCCGGTGCCGCCGGCCGGATTGTTCACGCTGGTGACCCTGCCGCGCCTGGAGACGCCCGGCCGGATCGCGCGGCCGGCCGCCTGACGCGGCCCCGGCATGGCGGGAATGCCGGCCATGCCGGACGCGGGGGCTGGTGGCTCTCGTCCTGGTGGCGGGATTTGGGTAACATCATCACGATTTCGAGCATGGTCGCCTGTTTTCGCGATCGATCGGCGCAGGAGAACTGGCGTATGCCGGCAGACAGGCAGGTCTGGATGAAGGACGCGACCGGCGGGACGGTCGGCCACAAGGCGGTTGGCACGCTCTATCTGGTGATGGCGGTCCTGGCCGGGCTGGTCGGCGGCGCGCTGGTCCTGCCGTTGCGGACGGGCGCGGATGCCGGCGCGGCGTGGAGCCGGATGGCCATCGATCACGGCGCGCTGATGGTGCTGTTCTGCGCCCTGCCGGCGCTGGTCGGCGGGTTCGGCTCGTGGTTCGTGCCGCTGCTGCTGGGCGCGCCCGACATGGCGTTCCGTCGCCTGAACCTGGCCTGCTGGGCCGGGGTCGCCCTGAGTTTCGGGCTGGTGGTCGCCGGGGTGTCGAGCGCGGGCGCGATGATGCTGTGGTGCGCGGCGATGCTGGGGTTGGCGATCAATATCGTCGCGACGGCGCTGAACATGCGGGGCCGGGGCGTGGGGCTGGGCGACATGCCGCTGTTCGTCTGGGCGCAGGTGTTGACGGCGATGATGATGGTGGTCGTCCTGCCGGTGCTGGCGGCGGCGCTGACGCGGGGTCTGCTGGCCGGCGCGGGCGCCGATGTCGTGGCGCGCGCGCTGCGGGCGTTTTCGGGACCGGAAGCCGGGCTGCTGCTGCTGCCGGCGGCGGGCGTGATCTGCCAGTTGGTCGAGACGTTCTCGGGCGTGGCGCTGCGGCTGCGCGGAGCGGCGCTGGGGGCGATGGTCGTGCTGTCGGTCGGCGGGTCGTCGGTGTGGGTGCATGACCTGTTCGCCACCGGCCTGGCGGCGCGGCCCGCCGCGTGGCCTCTGGCCGAGCAGGGCGCCATGGCGCTGCCGATGCTGGTGCTGCTGGTGGCGTGGGGCCTGACGATCGGGGCCGGGCGGCCGATCTGGCGCGTGCCGATGCTGTGGGCCGTCGCCTTCATGGCGATGCTGGTCGCGGCGCCGCTGCAAGCCCTGGTGGGTGGCGGGCCGGACGCGCATGCGCTGGTGCTGCCGGCGGCGCTGTTCGCGGCGTTCGGCGGATTCTATTACTGGATCGGCAAGATGGCCGGCCGCGCCTATCCCGAATGGGCCGGGCGCGTGCATGTGGCGCTGGCGGCCGGGGGGAGCGTCGTTTCCCTGCTGCCCGGCGGCGTGATGGCGGGGGCGGCGATGCAGGGCCTGTCGATGGTCGCCTTCGTCGCCGTGCTGGGCACGGCGTTGCTGGGGCGCCGGACGGTTGCCGGCAATTACTGGGGGGCGGGAGCCCGCACCCTGGAATGGACGCTGCCGTCGCCGGCGCCGCGTGATTCCTTCGCCGGCTTCATGGTGGGGGGGGAGCGGGCGTGAGCGCCTCAGCCTCCGCCCCCGACGCGCCGCGTTTCGACGCGGCTTTGGTCGGGACCGAGGCGCGCGACTGGTTCGCGCTGCTGAAACCGCGCGTGATCTCGCTGGTCGTGTTTACCGGCGCGGCCGGGATGGCCATGGCGCCGGGGCATGTGAACCCGGTGATCGCGTGTGTCGCCATCCTGTGCATCTGCATGGCGTCGGGGGCGGCCGGGGCGATCAACATGTGGTACGATCGCGATATCGACGCGATCATGACCCGGACCGCGCGCCGGCCGATCCCGGACGGGCGGATCCGCCAGGGGGAGGCACTGGGATTCGGGATCGGCCTCTCGGCCGCGTCGGTGGTGCTGATGTGGCTGGCGACGAATGCGCTGGCGGCGTTCATCCTGGCCTTTTCCATCTTCTTCTATGCCGTGATCTACACAATGTGGCTGAAACGTTCGACGCCGCAGAACATCGTGATCGGCGGGGCGGCGGGCGCCTTTCCGCCCATGATCGGGTGGACGGCGGCGACCGGCTCGCTGGATGTGATGCCGGTCGTGATGTTCGCGATCGTCTTCCTGTGGACGCCGCCGCATTTCTGGTCGCTGTCGCTGTATGCCTGCAAGGATTACGGGCGGGCGGGCATTCCGATGCTGCCGGTGGTGCGCGGTGCGCGGCATACGCGCTGGCAGATCCTGGTCTATACGCTGATCCTTTCGGCGGTATCGCTGGTGCCGTCGGTGCTGCATCAGGCGGGATGGCTGTATACGGCCACGGCGGGCGTGCTGGATGCCGGGTTCGTGGGGTGTGCGGTGCGCGTGCTGACCGACCGGCAGGATGCGGACGGCGTGAGCCTGACCGGCGACGGCGCGGCGCGGCGGGCGTTCCGCTTCTCGCTGCTTTATCTGTTCCTGCTGTTCTGCGGCCTGCTGGCCGATCATGTCCTGATCGTGGGGTGAGACGCGATGGATCGACCGTTTGCCCTGACGCCCGACCAGGCCCGCGAATGCGTGCGGCGCCATCGCGGCCGGGTTCTTGGCGTGGCGTTTACCCTGCTGGGGGTGGCGGCCGTGTTCTACGGCCTGGCATTGGTCCGCATGTGACGGGCCGCCTGTCCGGGATGGCGGACGGCGATCGTCAGGGGCTGGTTTTTTCGGCGGTTCTGGCTTTCAGATAGAGGAATGCCAGCGCCGCCTCGTCGCTGGCGAACGGGCCGCGCGCGTGGATGGCCCGGCCGAGCAGCGCGTGCAGCGCCTCGATGGCGCGTCTGGCGGACAGGAGCCGCCGGCCCCAGGCGCTCTCGGCCGCGGAGGCCGCTTTTTCGCCCGGGGCTTCATGGTCGTTCAGCGCCGCGATGTCCGGCGGATGGTGCGGCAGGTGGTCGAGCGAGGGATGGATCGCCGCCTGCGGAAAGGCCACGCGGACGGCATCGGCCAGGCCGTCGGGTCCATCGGTCACGGCCATCAGGATATCTTCCACGCCCCGGCGCTTCAGGGACTCCATGATATGGCGGCCCGGCCCGGTGGCGCCCTCATGCCGCCCGATCCACAGGCCGAGAAGATCGAGCGTGCCGTCGAGATGCATGGCCAGCGCGAGATGCGCCGTCCTGTCGCGGATGACGCTGTCGTCGCGGACTCCGACCCGCAGCGTGGTGAAGACGATCACGGGATAAAGCGCGTCCAGGCGGCGGCGGTGCCAGGGGGCGAGCGCGTCGCGCGGGGTGGGTGCCGTCCGGCCGGGCCGTTCCGCCTCCGTCGCGTCCTCATCATCGGTTTCGGGTGTGTGATCCGGCATTTCGCGGCGGCCCGGGGGTGGCGCGTACATCGCGGCCATCCGCTCATCGACGCCGGGAAGGGATTGCGTGGATGGGGCGAGCGATGCGGGGGGCGGGATGTTCGCCGGATCGGGGTGTGCATCCGTTGCCGTCTGGTCGGAGGGGATCGGCGGCGGGTTGCCGGTGTGGTCGGTCGATATGCGTTCTCCGATGCGCGCGGCGGCCCGGCTGTCGACCGGTGCCGAGAACAGGGTGCGTTGGTAGGCGCGTTCCCAGTTGGCCGGAGGCGGGACGTTCTCGCCTCCGCCGAGCGGGGGCGTGGAGGCGAAGGCGGTATCGGTTGCCGGCGGGAGATGTGCCGCCGGCAGGGGCGGGGTGGCGGGAGCCGGGGCGGTTTCGGGGCCGGGAGCGGGCATGCCCGGCAATGGGAGGCCGGGCAGCAGCGCCCCGGGCGGCGCCGCAGGGTCGCTTTCCGCTTCGGCTGAAAGGATGGCCAGGGCGATCAGGGCATCCGCCGACAGGGTGACGGTGTCGCCGTCATCGGGTGCCGGCGCTTGGTCGGAACCGCCGCCGGAGGGCGACGCGCCGCTTTCGGTGCCCGCAAAGGCGGGAGGGGCCGGGTCAGGCTGTACGGGGTCGATCCTGATCATCGGGCTGTTCCCTCGAAGGGTGGGGCGTGACCAGGCTCCGTTTCATGGATTAGAGAATCGTTAACGCATGCCGGCCTGCTGCCCGGGCATGGGATCGGCGGCGTGGCGTATCCGATAGCGTCGATAGAGGATGGTCCACAGGACCAGGCCGCCCATCGTCGCGTAGCCGAGGACCGGGCCGACCATGAGATAGGTGCCGATCGGCAGGCTGAAGATGAGGCCGACCGAGACGGCGACGTTCGCCAGCAGGCCGAAGCCCCATGCCAGCGTCATGACCATGACCGTATGCCGTACGGGCGGCTCGTCGCGGCGTGCGTCGAAATCGGCCAGGGTCTGGTCGGCCAGGGTCTGGATGGATGTGCGGGCCATGGTGGCCCGGGCCAGCGGGTAGATCAGCGGCTTGCCGATCGCGGCCGAGAACAGGAAGGCCAGGCCGATCAGGCATGTCGCCATCTGCTCGCGCAGTTCCAGCAGCCGTGCCGAGCCGCCGCCGACGAAGGCGAGCAGGGAGAGGGCGATGCCGGCCAGGGCGATGACGGACAGCGCGTCGATCCGTCGCCGGAAAAGGAAGGTACCGACGCCCCACACCGCCGGGAGCAGGGAGGAGGCCAGCAGCGCGTCGACGTCGCCCCAGCCCGCATGCATCCGGTCGTAGACCAGCACGGGGGCGGCGCCATTCACCGCCAGGTCGAGCGCGAGGAAGGCGAGGCGGGGGGCGTGGTGCTGCCTGCTCATTGTGCCATGTCCTTGGCGACCCAGTTGCCGTGGAAGCCGGGCGGCACGCGGTGGGGCAGGTGGATGGCGGCGACCGGGGGCTCCTGGAACCGGCGGGCATCGAGGATGACGAGGTCGGTCGTCTCGCTCGCCATGTCGATGACGAAGCCGATCAGCCAGCCATGGCCCTCGGGACTGTCCGCGGTTTCGGGCACGAAGACGAATTCGCCCGGGTGGCGGCTGGGGCCGAAATCGTGGATCTGCCGTTCGCCCGTCGTCAGGTCGTGCGCATAGAGCGCCGTCGCGCCGAGGAAGCGATCGGCCGGATTGGCGGGCAGCGCCAGGCTCCAGACATGGCGGCAGGGCTGGCCGAAGAAGCGTTCGTCCGGGCGGGGAAATTCCTGGGGCGCGGGGTCGAGCGTGCGGATGGCGACCGTGTGGCGCGCGGGGTCGATGGTCCAGCGTTCCAGCCCGCGCGACCGGGCGTCCGGCCCCTGCGCGCCGTCGCCGAACATCGTGTCGTAGACGCAGAGATCGAGAATCACCCGGCCGTCCTGCGTGTCGTGGGCGTTGGCGACGTGGAAGGCGTAGCCCGGTGCCACGGGGCACCAGATGATGTCCTCCTGCCGGCCGTGGCGCGGCATCAGGCCGACCCGCGCCGGGTGCGCCGGGTTCCAGCGATAGGGGAAGCCGTGGCCCGCGACCAGGGTCCGCATGGAAAAGGTGACGGGCAGGTCCAGGATGATCACGAAACGGTCGGTGAGCGCGCAATCGTGGATCATCGGGCCGTGCTTCACCGCGATCGGCTCCTCGCGGATCACGCGGCCGGTTGCATCGGCCACCACATGCCGGATCGTCCCCGGATCGCGGCCTTCATAACAGATGGCGTGCTGTTCGCCCGTCTTCGGGTCGCGGTGGGGGTGGGCGCTGAAGGAGCCGTGCAGCGTGCCGTCGAAGGAATTGTAGCGCTGGTCGTCGAGTGTCTCGCCGAGTTCGACCGGATAGCTGCCAGCCTCGACCAGCGCGAAGGTGCGGCCGCCGATCTCGACGACATTGGTATTCACCGTATCGAATTCGTGGCGCGGGCCTGGCGCCGGGGCGACGCCGCGGGCTTCGGCGACGGCGTTCGAGCGGATCCAGCGGTTGCGGTACCACAAGGCGCGGCCGTCGGCGATCGCGAGCCCGTGGACCATGCCGTCGCCGGTGAACCAGTGATAGGAGGCCGGATCGGCCGCCACCGGATTGGGGCCGATGCGCAGATAGCGCCCGTCGAGCCCGGCCGGGATCGTGCCCGTGACCGGAAGTTCGGTCAGCGTCCGTTCCTCGGTCATCGGGGTGTGCATGCCGGTCAGGAACGGGTTGCCGTTCGCGGGCGCGGGCAGGTGCTTGCGGTTGAAGGCGGCCAGGGTCTCAAGGCCCTTGGCCATCGTTTCGCGGATCGTAGTCTCGATGGGGCTTCCCATGACGGTCTCCTATGTTTACGCTGTTAAGATGAATGAGAATGATAACAGTGTCAACTTAAAGAAGCGGTCCTATCATCACGGTGATCTGCGTGCGGCGCTGATTGCCGAGGGGCTGCGGCTTCTGGCGGAGCGGGATGTGGACGCGCTGTCGCTGCGCGAGGTGGCGCGCGGGGTCGGGGTCAGCGCGACGTCGGTCTACCGCCATTTTCCCGACAAGGACGCGTTGCTGGCCGCCGTGGCGCAGGAAGGGCTGGCGCGGCTGGGAGCGGCGCAGCGTGAGGCGGAGGCGGCGGCCGGCGGGGGGGACGCGGGGTTCGCGGCGACGGGCCGGGCCTATGTGCGCTTCGCGCTGGCCAATCCGGCCCTGTTCCGGCTGATCTTCGCGTCGCCCGTCCTGGCCCCGGCGAAGGCGGCGGGGACGTTGGTGTCCGACGCCGCGGACCTGCTCCAGGCGCATGCCGCGGCGGTGGCGGCCAAGGATGGCGGTGAGGCCGTCATGCGCGCGATCGAAGCCTGGGCGCTGGTGCATGGTCTGGCCATGCTGATGCTGGATGGCCAGATCCCGGCGGACGAGACGATTATCGAGACGGTGATCGGGTAGGGCCGGTCGCCGCCTTGGGGGCCGACCGGAGCGTTCCCGGGTGGCCGCTCATGGATTGCCGCCGCGCTTGCGGCGGAGGCGGATCGCGATCAGGGCGGCGAGGCCCGCGAGGATGATGGCGAAGACCAGCTTGATGGGGAGGCCGGCGCCGCCGCGTTGTGCCTGTGGTTGTGGCTGTGCCGGGGTGGTCGGCTGTGTGGCGGGCGGCTGGGACGGCATGCTGGCCGTGGCGGCCGTCGGTGGCGGCGGGGCAGGCGTTGCCGGGGGTGTGGCGGCCTGTGGCGGCGGGATGAGCATCGCCGCGTCGTCGTCGGACAGGAAGCCGTCGGTATCCGGGCGGTGGGATGCCCGTTGCCAGGCGGTGATCGCGGCCCGCGTGGCGTCGCCATAGACGCCGTCCACCACCGTATCGGCCGGCAGGAGGCCGAGGTCGACCAGTTTTTTCTGGAGCGCGATATGGCGGTCGAGCGGGCGTTGGCTTTCCATAAGGGCGGCGCCGGAGAGGCGGAGGCGATATTGGGCCGCCAGGCGATCCATGGCGTCGTCGTAACAGGTGGCGCCGTTGGGTGGGATGGTCTGCGGCCCTTCACCCGGGATGGGCAGGCCGCAGGACCGGTTGGCCGTGTTCTCGTCGAGGACGACCTGCTGCCTGAGATCTTTCCAGCCATCCTGACCGACCTGATGGCGCAGCGCGTAATAGACCTGATCGAACATCAGTTCATGCCGCGCGGCCTCGCTGTCCCGGCACAGCATGGTGGCCACGCCGTTGTCGGCCGGCGGCGGGTCGCAGGGGAAATCGGGGTGGTACGGGCCGGGCGGCGCGGAACCGGCGCCTGGGGCGGGCCGGTCGGACAGGAGGGCGCGGGCCTGGGCGGCGGAGATGTAGTCGTTGCGGGCCAGGAAGGTCGCCAGCCCCTGCGGGAAGGGAAGCGGAATGCGATCGGCCTTGGAGCAGTCGCGGCCGTTCGCGGTTTCCTCGGCCGATTTCAGGCTGCATGGCGAGACGCCGAACCCGCTCCTGGTGGTGTTCTGCGCACGCGGCAGCATATGGGCCCAGGCGGCGGAAAGCTGGCCGAGGCGGGCCCGGGTGGCGACATAATAGGCCAGGTAGCCGTTGGGCTCCGACCGGCCGGATGCCTCCCATTGCCGGGTCTGCCGTGCCAGATCCTCGACCAGATAGGGCCGGTATGCCGGATCGTCGCTGGCATCGACGAGTGCGCCGTCGTGATAGCGATAGAGGATCACGGGGGTATAGGACCCGGCGTGCGAGGCGAACGTGTACAGAAAGGCCTGATCGTAGGTCACGATGGCGGGGGCGGGGGCGCCCGGCACCGCGACGATGGCGGGCGGGCCGCCGCCATCCTGCATGCCGAGGTCGGCATGGACCCATTGGCCGTCGGGGCGCCGGCCGAAGATGGAGGTCACCTCGCAGCAATGGGCGCCGCCGGTATAGGCCGAAACCATGATCTGCGGCACGGCGGACGCGGCATCCAGCCTCTGGATGCTCACGCGCAGATCCATGAAGCCGGCATCCTGCCCGTAGGGGGCCAGCGGAAAGGTGGCCGAGCGGGCTTGGCCCGCGGCCCTGATGGACAGGGTGGCGATGCGGCAGGTGGCGGGCGGATTGGGATCGGCCGGCTGCCATGTCATGGCGGCGCCGCATCGGGTCGATGCCTTGAGCGTGACGGAGGCTGCCAGCCCGCCGGCGGCGAGATCGAGCCGGGCGCGGTCGCCGAGGCCGGCTTCCGCCAATGGCGGCACGATGGTCGATGCCGCCTGCGCCGGCCCCCGGGCGGCGGCCAGCAGGATCAGGGCGAGCAGGCTGGAGACGGCAAGTCGGCGCCCGGTCGGGGCAGCGTGAAGACATGTCTGCGACATCGCGTTGCTCTTTCCGGTTGATGGTTCCGGCGACGTTCCGCGCGGAAACGTCATTTCGGCTTTCGGGGCACGCGCTTGCGCGCGGGTTTGTCACGGGGTTGCCGGGGAGCCGGTTGCGGGGGCGGCGCCATGAGGTTCATGAGAAGGGCCATGATGTCATCGTCGCCCGCGACGGAGGTGGCGCGGCTTGCTTCCAGCGTCTGGTCCACGATCGCGGCCATGATGGGGATGCGCTGGAGCGGGGTGTCGTGGCTGACGGCATGCGCGGTCACCGCGAAGGAGCGTGCCTGCGGATCGCCCTGGTCCTTCAGCAGCAGCGCCGTCCGGGCGATGATGGAGGCCCAGAAATCCCGGCGTGTCTCAAGCCATGTCCACGTGGCTCGCGCTCGGGCCGTGCTGGTGGCCTTGACCCCGTCGAAGATGTCGTCATCGTCCTCGAACCAGTTGGTGACCATGGGGTAGCGCGCGGGCCAGTCCGCGCTTGCGGCTATGAGCGTTTCCCGCTCGTCCGGATCGAGGGAGGCAAGGGCGTCCTGCGGATCGTATGCGCTCACGATGGCCTGGGCGGAGGCGTCCTGCGTCGGGCGGAGAGTCGTCAGGGCGCAGGCTTCGGCGACGTCGGCCAGGCCGGGCGCCGGATAGACGGCATTTTTACGCCCGTCCGCCAGGGCGATGCTCAGGGCGGTCTGGACGTAATCCAGCGAGACGTCGCCTGGGCCGCCCAGGGTCGTCACCTGTTGCAGGAGGCCGCGCTGCTCCGCCGCGTTAGCGCAGGGGACGATATAGGCGTCCTTGACGCCGAAGCGCTGCTTGAGCAGGACCATGGCGATGGCCCTGGAGCGGCCTTTCTGAAGCGCGATCGCGAGACTCTGCGCGCCCGAGCCGTCGATGGGGCTGGAGTGGCAGCCGATGATCCGGTGCGACGGCGCGATGTGCGTGTCCTGGGAGATGCCGGACCGGATGGCGCTCCTGATCAGGGCGTCCACCCGCCGCCGCACCGGATCGTCGACGATCCAGCTTCTCAGGACCGCCAGGCGGCCGAGAGCCCGTGGGCTGAGCCTGCCGGCGGCCAGGCGGTCGGCCAGGCCTTCGAGGGCGGCGCTGCGGACCTGTTCGGACGTATCGAGAAGCCAGGCGCAGGCCAGTTGTTCGAAGCGTGGGTCGGGATTCGCGGCGGCCACCCTGCACAGCATGGATCTGGCGTCGGGGGGGATGCCGGGCAGGATTTCGGCGAATGTCTGATGCAGGATCGAGGGATCGTCGCCGATATCGCCCAGGAGGCTTGCGGACAGCGCGGCGAACGCGGCTTCGGGACTGGTGTCCTCGCGCGCCGAATGCGGGGATGTCTGGTGCGGGGTGGGTTGCTCGCCGGGCTCCAGGCCCGCCGGGACGGGCAGGCCGGCCCTGACATAGCACCGGGCGATCGCGATGGTTCCTGCCATCGTGACCGCGCCTTTCCGAGACAGGTCCGCCAGGTGGCGCGAGACGGCATCGAGGCAGCGCTGGCCGAAACGCTGGCCGCCTTCCTGCGCCATGCGGGCCTGGTCGAGCGTCATCGTCAGGAGCGTGCATAGCGCCTCGTCCGGATCGGTGCCGGCCGGGATGGAGGCGATTTCCTGCGCGAGGGCCTGGACATTGCGCGGGTCTGCGGCAAGCGCGTGGGCGGCTTGCGTCTGCATGTCATGAAACAGACGGTCGGCGGCAGGGGGCCGGTGAGACGTGCGTGGCCGACCGGGTTTCTTGCTGGCCATGCTGTTCCTTCGGAGGTGGGGAGGACGGGATGCCCTCCAGGTGTCAGTGCGTCTGCTGGATCGCCGAGAGCAGCCAGGCGCCGCCGCGCGTCGGGCGCATGAAGGTCCAGAGTTCGGTGATGGTGACGCGTTCGGTCGAACTGCCGTCGATGACGCGGCCGGTCATGTCGGTGGTGATATCCACCATCGAATAGCGTATCGCGACCGTGGCGTAGTCGAGCCCGTTCTCGCTCCATGCCTCGGACAGGTCGCCATGTTCGAAACGCACGTCGGAGACGACGTTGCGCGCGCCGCGGCTGGCGAGGTCGGACAGTTGGGCGTTGAAATAGCCCACCATTTCCGGTGTCGCCATGTGCTGGAGGGCCGGCAGGTTCTGCTGGCTCCAGGCCGCCTGGATATCGAGCAGCAGGCGCTGGAAAGCGCGATAGTCGTCGGGGGTGATCGTCACCTGGGCCGCCGCCGGACCGGGCCCGTAGCCGGGGCCGGAGGCGACCGCGGCCCGCTGCCGGGCGCCGCCGCCGAATCGGCGGACCAGCCAGCCGACCAGCAGGCCGAGGAGCAGGAGCTGGATCAGCAGGCCGAGGAAGCTGCCGCCACCGGTCAGGCCACCGGCGATGCCGTGGCCGAACAGCACGCCGAACAGGCCGGCGCCCAGCATGCCGCCCAGGAAGCCGCTGGCGAAGGGGTGCGGCCGCGCGGCATAGGGCGAGCCGTACGGCGCGCCGAAGGGCGAACGCGGATAGGAGGATGGCCCGTTCATGTAGCCGCCCGAGGAGGGCGGGGTGATCGAGCGCTGCATCGGCGAGGCGCCGTACGGGGCGGTCTGGGTGGGGGCGGGCGCACTGTAGGTGCGCGAGCCCCGGCTGCCGATGGAGCCGCCGCCGCCGGGCCGGGCGTCGGCGCCGTGCGCCAGGAGGGGGGACAAAGCGAGGGCCGCGCCCAGCAGAAGGATGCCGAAACGGCGGGTCTTGTGGACGGGCTGATGGAGGTTGGTCATTGCTCTCTGCATATCCTGTCGCGCGGGACGGCGTTCAAGACCCCGCGACCATCATATCGTCGATGCGGATGGTCGGGGCGTTGATGCCACGGCGGAAGACCAGGTCGTCCGCCAGGATCAGACGGGCGAACATGTCGTTGAGGTTGCCGGCGATGGTCAGTTCGGCGACCGGCTCGGCGAGCGTGCCGCCCCGGATCATGAAGCCGGAGGCCCCCCGGCTGTAATCGCCGGTCAGGCCGTTGATGGCCGAGCCCATCAGTTCGGTGACGTAGATGCCTTCCGGGATGTCGGCCATCAGTTCCGTCGGGGTGAGGGTGCCGGGGCGGGCATACAGGCTGCCCAGCGAGGGGCCGCCGCCACGGCTGGCCCGGCCGTTGCCCGGCAGGCCCAGTTGGCGGGCGCTGCGGGAATCCAGCGCCCAGTTGGCCAGCACGCCGTCGCGCACCACGACCAGTTCGTCGCAGCGCACGCCCTCGCCGTCGAACGGGTGGGCGGACAGGCCGCGGATCCGGGTCGGGTCGTCGAGGATATCGACGCCCTGCGGCAGGATGCGCTGGCCCATCTTCTCCTTGAGGAAGGACGTGCCGCGGGCGATGGCCGCGCCGTTGACCGCTCCGGCCAGGTGGGCGAGCAGGCTCGCGGACACGCGCGGGTCGTAGACCACCGGCAGGTTGCCGGTGCGCGGGCGGGTGGGGTTGAGGCGGGCCACCGCCTTTTCGCCGGCGCTGCGCCCGATCGCGGCCGGGTCGGCCAGGTCG
The DNA here is from genome assembly GCF_014174255.1 of Gluconacetobacter sacchari. Taxonomy (GTDB): domain Bacteria; phylum Pseudomonadota; class Alphaproteobacteria; order Acetobacterales; family Acetobacteraceae; genus Gluconacetobacter; species Gluconacetobacter sacchari. Next base: position 39,822 of record NZ_JABEQJ010000010.1, on the reverse strand, counting down.
GAGAGATGCACGGTCGCATCGTAATCGTAATCGCGTTGCATGCCGGTGCCCAGGCCGGCCAGCACGCTGACGGAGACGGAATGGCTGCTGCGGGCGTAGCGGCCGGAGAAGCCGGCCGAGGTCATCAGCACGATATCGGCCAGGCCGAAGCTGGCCGAGCCGCCGCTGCTGTTGGTCACGCCCGTCACCGCCAGCGCCGCGTCCTCGGCCGCGCGGGCGCGGTCCATCAGCGCCGCCGTGTCGGGGCGGGCCGGGTCCAGCAGGTCGAGCCCGGCGGCGTCGACGAAACCCTGTTCGGCCTGGGGCGACAGGCCGGCATGAGGGTCCTCGGGCAGGACGCGGGCCATCGCCAGCGCCTGGTCGACCAGCGCGTCGAAGCGCGCCGGGTCGAGGCTGGTCGCCGAGACGGTCGCCGATCGGCGGCCGAGGAAGACGCGCAGGCCGAGATCGCAGGTTTCCGACCGTTCCAGATCCTCGGTCTTGCCGTTGCGGATCTGTACGCCGTGCGCCGTGCGGGCCGCGTAGGCGGCGTCCACCGCGTCGGCGCCGGCGGCGCGGGCCTTGGCGACCAGGGTGCCGATCAGGTCGAGCGGGTCGGTGCTCATGCCGCCAGGGCCTCGGCGATCGCGCCCAGGGTGGGGATGTTATGGACCGGCCCCAGCGAGGCGAGGGTGGGCGTGCCGCGGAACAGGCGGGCGGCGACGCGACGGACATCGTCGATCGTCACCCTGTTGACCTGGCTCACGGTTTCGGCCGTGGGGACCAGGCGGCCAAAGACCTGGAGCTGGCGGGCCAACTGCTCGCACCGGCTGCCGGTGCTTTCCAGCGACATCAGGAGCGAGGATTTGAGCTGCGCCCGCGCGCGGTCCAGTTCCTCCTGCCCGACCTGATGCTGGACCTTGCGCAGTTCCTCCAGCGTTACGGGCACCAGCTCGCTGGCCTGGTCGGCGCCGGTGCCGGCATAGATGCCGAACAGGCCGCCGTCGCGGAACGGCGCGTTGAAGGAATAGACCGAATAGACGAGCCCGCGCTTTTCACGGATTTCCTGGAACAGGCGCGACGACATGCCGCCGCCCAGCAGGGTGGAGAGCAGCAGGACCGGGTAGTAGTCGGGATCGCCATAGCCGACCGAGGGGAAGCCCAGCACGACATGGGCTTGGTCGAGATCCTTCTCGCGCCGGAATTCGCCGCCCATGTAGCGGGAGTCGACGCTGGCCGGGCTGCCCAGCGTCGGCAGGTCGCGGAAATGGCGCTCGGCGAGGGAAACCACTTCCGCATGGTGCAGGTTGCCGGCCGCCGCGACCACGGTGTTCGCCGTCGTGTAGTGGCCGCGCATGTAGCGCATCAGCGTGTCGCGGCTCATGTCGCGGATCAGCGGCTCGGTGCCCAGGGTGGGGCGGCCCATCGGCTGTTCGGGGAAGGCGGTTTCCTGGAAATGGTCGAAGATGATGTCGTCGGGCGTGTCGTTGGCCTGCCCGATTTCCTGCAGGATCACGCCGCGCTCGCGCTCGACCTCGTCGGGGGCGAAGCTGCTGTGGGTCAGGATGTCGCCGATGATGTCGGCGCCCAGGGCGAGGTCTTCCTTCAGCAGCTTGACGTAATAGGCGGTGTGTTCGCGCGCCGTGTAGGCGTTGATGTGGCCGCCCACATTCTCGATTTCCTCGGCGATGCCGGCGGCGCTGCGGCGTTCCGTGCCCTTGAAGGCCATATGTTCGAGGAAATGCGACACGCCGTTTTCCTCGGCATGCTCGTGGCAGGTGCCGGCGGCGACGTAGGCGCCGAACGACACGGTTTCCACCCGGTCCATGCGTTCGGTGACCACGGTCAGGCCGGAGGGAAGGTGGGTTACGTTGATCTGGTCGGTCATCAGGATCCTGCGTGACGGTCCGGCCGGCGGGGCCGGACGTCCGGAGAAAGGGTCAGGTGGGAAATCAGCTATTTTTCAGCGCCGCCGCCCGCACGCGGTCTTCCACCGCGTTCAACTGGTTGGGCACCACGTCATAACGTTCCGGCCGGTCGAACAGATCCGCCAGGCGGGGCGGCAGGGCGGGGCGGATGCCGACCGCCTGTTCCATCGCGTCGGGGAATTTGGCCGGGTGGGCGGTCGCCATCGCCACCATCGGGATGCCGGGCTCGCGGAACATCCGGCCGGCGGCGATGCCGATGGCGCTGTGCGGGTCGGCCAGATACCGGCTGGCCCGATACAGGGTGCGGATTTCGGCCTTCGTGTCGTCGTCGTCAAGGGCGAGGGCGTGAAACAGGCCGGAAGCCTGCCGCCAGACCGGGTCGGGGACGGCCATGCGGCCGGTGCGGCGGAAATCGGTGACGATCCGCGCGCAGGCCTCGGCATCGCGGTTGAGCAGTTCGAACAGCAGACGCTCGAAATTCGAGGAGACCTGGATATCCATCGACGGCGACAGGCTGGGCACCACCTCGCGCGCGCTCATGTCGTTGTCGCGCAGGAAGCGGGTCAGGATGTCGTTGCGGTTGGAGCCCACGCAGAGCGCGCGCACGGGCAGGCCCATGCGGCGGGCGGCCCATGCGGCGAGGATATTGCCGAAATTGCCGGTCGGCACGGCGAACGAGACCTCGCGGTCCGGGGCTCCGAGCGACAGGGCGGCATGGACGTAATAGGGGATCTGGGCCGCGATGCGGGCCCAGTTGATCGAATTGACCGCCGAGAGGCTCATTTCCTGCCGGAAGGGGGCGTCGGCGAACATCGCCTTGACCAGGTCCTGGCAGTCGTCGAACGTGCCCTGGACCGCGAGGTTGGTGACGTTGGGTTCCCGCACCGTGGTCATCTGCCGGCGTTGCACGTCGGATGTCCTGCCCTCGGGGTGCAGGATGACGATCCGCACGCGCTCGCGGCCCCGGCAGGCCTCGATCGCCGCCGAGCCGGTATCGCCCGAGGTGGCGCCGACGATGGCGACGCGGGCGTCGCGCTCGGCCAGCACATGGTCGAACAGGCGGCCCAGCAACTGCATCGCCATGTCCTTGAAGGCGAGCGTGGGGCCGTGGAACAGTTCCTGGACGAACAGCCCGTCCTCGACCTGGACCAGCGGCACGATGGCGGCGTGGTCGAAGCCGGCATAGGATTCCCGGCACAGGCGCAGCAGCACGTCCGGCGCGATGCAGCCGGCGGTGAACGGAGCGATGATCCGCGCCGCCAGGTCGGGATAGGGCAGGCCGCGCAGGGCCCGCCAGTCTTCGGCGGTGAGGACCGGCCAGCTTTCCGGCAGGTAAAGCCCGCCATCCTCGGCGAGACCGGCCATGAGAACCGAGGAGAAATCGCGGACGGGGGCCTGTCCCCGGGTCGAAACGTAGCGCATGGGACCTTCATACCGCCAAGCGGGCCCAGCGCGAAGGGGGGGGCGTCAGCGTACGGGGGCGGGAAGGGCGGCGGTGTCGATGCGGTAGATCGTGAGCGGCCACTGCACGGCCATCTGCCCGTGGTTGAAGCGCGGCGTGCGGTCGAGCTGTGCGGTGGGGATGTAGAGCTGTCCGGCGGCCGTGATGGCGGGCGCGGCCGGCCAGCGCAGGCGGGGATCGACGACGATGCGCTGGTAGACGCGCCCGGCGGTGAAGCGGAAGATGCTGCCGGTCGAGACATCGTCGAAATACAGCGTGCCGTCGCGGGCGACCGTCATGCCGCCCAGCGGTGGTGTCTTGTACCAGAGCGTCGTGCTGTCATCGAGTTCGAAACTGGTGATGGTGGGATCGGTCAGCAGGTCGGTACCGATCCGGTAGAGGGGGCCGCAGGGGGGCTGGTAGTACAGCCACTGGCCGTCGGGGCTGATTTCGATTTCGGTCGCGTTGACGATCGCGGCGCGGTCGCTGCCGTCCCGCACCACGTGGCCGCCCGCGATGATCGGGTGTTGGGCGGTCAGCGAGGGGTGGTGGTCCATCAGGCGCCGCTGGGGGCCGTGATCGAGGTCCAGCACGATCAGGCCCGGCACGCCGGAATCGAGGATGAAGGCGTGGCCCCTGCCGACGCGGACGCCCGCGACGTGGCTGCCGGGGCGCAGGACGGCCGGGTCGATCGGCCAGGTGCGGGTGACGGTGGCGGAGCGGGTGTCGATTTGCACCAGTTTGGGGGGCGCGACCGGGTGGTCGGCGGCATCGAGGCCGCTATCCAGCACCCAGAGCGTGCCGTCATCGGCCAGTTGGAGGCTTTCGGCCGAGACCAGGCGGTGTTCGGGCGCGGTGGCGGGGTCGGTCCAGGCGGCGTTGGGGAAGGGGCGGGTTGCGCCGCCGGTGTCGCGGAGCGTCAGGGTGGGGCCGGGCGCGCCGGTCCAGGCCGGGCTGTCCAGGATCATGCGGCCGTCGGGCAGGACCGCCAGGGCGGTCCAGACCTGGCTGGTCGATTCCGCGACCGCGACCATGGGGGCCGAGGGATCGAGCGGTGGCGCGGGCTTGGCGGCCATGGCCGGCGGCGTGGCGGGGAGGATCGACAGGGCCAGCGCGGCCGGGATCACGCGGAGCGGGAAGGAGCGGGTGCGGAACATCGGCGCCATGTCGCCACGATCGGCCTCCGATGGCAACCGGCCGGGCGCGTATGGCCGCCATGGTGCCAATGGCGCCCCGTCCGGGTTTCCTCGTCGTATCAGGAGCCGTCGTTCATCAAAAGTGCATCGAGCAGGGGATGCCGTGACGTGGCGAACGGATTGACCACCGTGACGCCGCCCCAGGTGAACCCCTCCTGCAAATCCTCGGACAGCAGCAGCCCACATCCTGCATGCGATGCCACCGAGAGGACGACCGAATCCCCTATCCCCAGCCGGTGATCCGTTGCGAGGTCGGCCGCCGTCAGCATGGCTTCCGGCGAGGTTTCCACCAGCGTGCCCGCTCGCGGGCGACGCAGGCCTTGCAAGGTTTTGGGGTCCTCAAACATCGCCGAACGATCGTGGTGTCGCGCACTTCGTCAGAGGAAGGCGTTGATATTGGTGAGTTCCGCCGACAGATGCCAAAGCCGTTCGGCTTCGCCCTGGTCGGTCGCGTACGCCTTGACCCCGACGAACGGGGCGGCGGCGCATTCGGCGCGGACCGCTACGTCGCAATCCTCGCAGTAGAGGCCGCCCGATGCGTCGAGTTGCGGCGAGGTCGCTGCCCACACCTGCGTTGCCGCCCCCTGGGCCGGGGTCTTGAAGGTCGGGTCGGCCGGCGCTCCGGTCTGGTCGAGCCAGCCTTGCGCCACCATTTCGCCTTGAGTCAGGTGGCGCTGCAAAGGCGTGAAAATCTTGCCCGGATGCAGGGAGAACGCCCGGACACCATGGTCGCGCGCGAGCCGATCGAGATGGACGGCGAACAGCGCGTTGGCGGTCTTGGACTGCCCGTAGGCGAGCCATTTGTCGTAGCCCGCCTCACATTGCACATCGTGCCAGCGGATGCCTGACAGGTGGTGGCCGGCCGAGGAGACGGCGACGACACGGGCGCCGCCGGCGAGCAGCGGCCACAGCAGATTCGTTAGGGCGAAATGCCCGAGATGATTGGTCGCGAATTGCGCTTCCCAGCCTGGGCCGACCCGCTGCGCGGGGCATGCCATGATGCCGGCATTATTGACGAGCATGTCGATATGCCGATGCGAAGCCAGGGCGCGCATGGCGAAGGACCGCACGCTGGCGAGGTCGGACAAATCGAGCGCCGCGATTTCCACACCCGGTATGTCCCGCGTCGCGATCTTCGCGATATCGGGTTCGCGGGCCGCGACGAGCACCCGGGCGCCCGCCGCTGCGAGTGCCCTCGTCGTCTCCAGGCCCAGGCCGGAGTGACCGCCGGTGACAATCGCGCGCTTGCCCGTCAGGTCCATCCCGGACAGCATGTCTGCTGCGGTCGAACGGGCGCCGAAGCCGGAGCCGAGGGGGTGTTGGTCGTCGCTCATGATTATTCTCCGAAAAGGGCAGGGCGGCATGCCAGGCGGTATGCCAGGGCTGCCGGGAGAGAATCGATGATGGCGACGGAACGATCCATGGGGCATGGTTCGGTATTCTGTTGCGTCAGTTCGGATTGCGCCGCCAAGGACCCGTTGTCGGATGTTCTTGCCCTGCTGAGGCCCCGAAGCGCGATCAGTGTGGGCCTCGATGCGGGGGGAGAGTGGGCAATCCGGTTTCCCGCCTATGAGGGCATAAAATTCAACACTGTCCTGCGGGGGGCGTGCTGGGTCCGGGTCGAAGGGGAAACCGATCTGGTGCGGATCGAGGCCGGCGATTGCTTTCTGCTGACCCGGGGACGTCCCTTTCTTTTCGCGACCGACCCCATTCTTCCGGCGATCCATTCGGCGACGATCTATGACGCGGCGAGGGATGGCGTCGCGACCTGCAATGGCGGGGGAGATTTCCTTCTGATCGGCGGGCGCTTTTTCTTTGAAGGCGATCATGCCGGTTTGCTGTGCGGTGCCCTTCCGCCGATTGTTCATGTCCGCGATGCCTCGAACCAGGCGGCGGTGCTGCGGTGGTCGCTGGAACAGTTGGCGACGGAGATGCGGGACGGATCGGTCGGCAGCGCCCTGATGGCCGACCATCTGGCGCAGATCATGCTGCTTCAGGTCCTGCGGCTCTGGCTCGCTTCGGAAAACAGGGGGGCTGGTGGCTGGCTGGGCGCGCTCGCCGATCCACGGCTGGCTCGTGCCATCGGGGCGATGCATGCCGATCCCGCGCGAAAATGGACCCTCGCGGCGCTTGCCGGCATGGCAGGGATGTCGCGAACAGTCTTCGCGGTGCGTTTTCGCGCGGTCGTCGGGCAGACTCCGCTGGACTATCTCGTGGGCTGGCGCATGCGGCTTGCCGCCGACCGGCTGCGTCGTACCGGCGGACGCGTTGCCGATATCGGCTATTCGGTGGGCTATGAATCGGAAGCCGCCTTCAGCGCGGCGTTTCGGCGTGTCCTGGGCCTTACGCCGATGCAGCATCGGCGTGCGGCAGCGGGGGGTCGAGGCGGGCGAAGCCCTGCTGCCGCTGATAGGGGAAACGGGGATAGGGCATGGTGACGGCGCTTGCGGCGTCCAGCTTCGCGACCTGTTCGGGGGTGAGTTTCCACCCTGCCGCGCCCAGGTTCTGCCGAAGCTGTTCCGCGTTGCGCGCGCCGACGATGACCGATGAGACGGTCGGACGGTGCAGCAGCCAGTTGAGGGCCACCTGCGGAACCGTTTTGCCGGTCTCGCCGGCGACGTCGTCCAGCGCGTCGACGACGCGGAAAAGATGGTCGTCATCGACCGGTGGCCCGAAGCGTGCCGTCTCGTGCAGTCGGCTTTCCGGCGGCAGGGGCGCGCCGCGACGGATTTTTCCCGTCAGGCGCCCCCAGCCCAGCGGGCTCCAGACGAGCGCGCCCAGGCCCTGGTCGAGACCCAGCGGCATCAGGTCCCATTCATAGTCCCGGCCAAGCAGCGAGTAATAGACCTGATTGGCCACATAGCGCGGCCATCCGTACCGATCCGCGACGGCCAGCGTCTTCATGATCTGCCAGCCGCTGAAATTGGAGACGCCGATATAGCGCAGCTTGCCGGCGCGCACGAGCGTGTCGAGCGTATACAGAACTTCCTCGACGGGCGTGCCGGCGTCGAACGCGTGGAGTTGGAACACGTCGATATAATCCGTGCCGAGCCGGCGCAGGGCATCGTCGACCGCGCGGATCAGGCGAAAGCGCGAGGAGCCCGCGTCGTTGGGGCCGTCGCCCATGGGAAGGGTCGCCTTGGTGGAAATGAGCGCGGCGTGGCGGCGCCCCTTGAGCGCCGCGCCCAGGATCTGCTCGGACGCGCCGTCGGAATAGACGTCGGCCGTGTCGAACAGATTGACGCCGGCATCGAGGCAAAGATCGATCAGGCGGCGTGCTTCCGTCACATCCGTGCTGCCCCACGCGCCGAAGAGCGGGCCCTTGCCGCCGAATGTTCCCGCCCCGAAAGCGAGGACCGGAACCTTGAGCCCGGATTTGCCGAGAGACCTGTAATCCATGGTGGTTTCCCTTTTCGATACGTTACCGTCTGCCGATATTCATGTTCAGAAGCGCCACCAGGATGGCCGTGGCGGGAAATATGGCCGCGGCCAGTGGCACGACGGACAGCGCGACGCCGTGTGCGATCACCGTGCCGCCCGCCCAGGCGCCGATGGCATTGCCCAGGTTGAACGCCGCGATGTTGACGCTGGAGGCGAGGCTCTGACCGGCTCCTGCCGCCTTTGACAGCACCCATATCTGGAGCGGCGCGACCGTGGCGAACCCCGCCGCGCCGAGAAGGCCGGTGAGCAGGATGGCGGACGGTCTTGCGTGGAAGCCGGGCGTCATCAGGGCCAGGACGAGACCCAGCGCCGCCAGCGTGCCGACGATGGTGGCCGGGAGGTTGCGATCGGCGAGCCGGCCGCCGATCAGGTTGCCGGCCACCAGCCCGCCGCCGAACACCAGCAGGATGGGTGAGACGGCGCTTTCGGGAAAGCCGCCGACATGTGTCAGCAGCGGCGCGATATAGGTGAAGACGGCGAACACGGCGATATAGGTGAAGACGGCGAACACGCCCGCATAGCCAAGGACCGTGGTGGGAAGGCAGAGCAGGACCGCCGGGCGCAGAATGACCCGCATGTCGGCGCGCCACTCGGCATGCTCGGACGGGCGCGCGTCCCGCGGGACCAGGATGGCGATGACGACCAGCGCCATGACGCCGACCGCCGTCACGGACCAGAAGGTGGCCCGCCAGCCGAATTGCTGGCCGATCCATGTGCCGAGGGGGACGCCGAGGACGTTGGCTGCCGTGAGGCCGGTGAACATGACGGCGATCGCGGATGCTTTCCGTTCCGCCGGAACGAGCCCGGTCGCGACAACCGACCCGACGCCGAAGAACGTGCCATGGGCGAGCGCCGTCAGAATGCGGGCCGCCATGAGGGCGCCGTAGGAGGGGGCGAGCGCGCATGCGAGATTGCCGGCCGTGAAGACCGCCATCAATGCGACCAGGACCCGCTTGCGAGGCCATCGGCCGGTCAGCACCGTCAGGATCGGCGCGCCGAGGACCACGCCAAGGGCGTATCCCGAAATCAGCAGCCCCGCCGTGGCGATCGTCACGCCGAGGTCGGCGCCGACGTGCAGCAGCAGGCCCATGATGACGAACTCGGAGACGCCGATACCGAAGGCCCCGGCTGTGAGGGCATAAAGAGGCAAGGGCATGGCTGGTCCCGCATTGTCGCGATCGTCGTGACGAGACGATAGCGGGCGACAGGTGCTGTGATATAGCGTGCTACAAGGAACATCATATGTGAAATGGACGATCAGATGGCCCGGTCCGACATCAACCGCTCGGGAGAGATGGAGGTCTTCGTCCGTGTGGTCGAGCAGGGGGGATTTTCAGCCGCCGCGCGGCTGTGCCGCATGACGCCTTCCGCCGTCAGCAAGCTGGTTGCCCGCCTCGAAGCCCGATTGGGGGCGCGGCTGGTGAGCCGTTCGACACGGCGTTTCCAGCTTACGCCGGAGGGGTGCGCCTTCTATGAACGTGCGACGCGGATTCTGGCGGATATGACGATGCCGAACGCAATGCCGGAGCCGGGGAGCGGCCGGTCGGGCGCATTCGTCTCAATACCAGCGCGTCCTATGCCGCGCATGTGCTTGCGCCGGTCCTGAGTGATTTTCTCGCTCGTTATCCCGGCGTGACGCTGGATATCGTGCAGACCGATGCCGTGGTCGATCTTCTATCGGAACGGACCGACGTGGCGGTGAGAGCGGGACCGCTGAAAAGTTCGCGCCTGGTGGCCCGCAAACTGGGTGAGACGGCCATGGTGATCGTCGGCGCGCCCGCCTATCTGACGCGTCTTGGGGTGCCGAGGACGATCGCCGACCTGGACCGGCATGACCGGCTGGGTTTCAGCTATGTCCGCGCGGCCGATGGCTGGCCGCTGCGGCGGGATGGGGAAACCGTGGTCGTGCCGCCGGTCGGGCGTGTGCAGGCAAGCGACGGAGAGGCGCTGCGGCAACTGGCGATCGGCGGGAACGGCCTGGCCCGGCTGGCGCGCTACACGGTACGCGACGATATCGCGGCCGGGCGGCTTGTTCCGGTGCTGGAGGCATTCAACCCGGGTGATCGCGAAGATTTCCATGCTGTCCATGTCGGTCAAGGCGGGCCGCTTCCCGCCCGCGTCCGCGCCTTGCTCGATTTTCTCGCGGAGCGGGGAACGGTTGCGTAAATGCGCTCGCCTGGTCGGACGCGACATCGCCGCTCGCCCGTTGTGGTGCATCTCCCTGATGATCGCGCATGCCGCTTTACAGACATGCCGGGCGGTTTCCCCGTGGCGCTGACACAGGAAGCCGACCTGGAATGGCGGATTGCGCGATGCGGTCATCCCGCCGAAATCAAACCGGACGATGCCCGGAGGCCGCGACAGAACGCTCTGTGAGGCGCGCAACCTCGTCGAGTGGCCTTTCAACCGGCTCAATCGTCACGACAATTTGGGGAGCTCGGGTTTATCGTGCGTCGCGACGCGGCTCCGTCGGCAGGTGACGGGAGCCCTCGTATCATGCTATTCTAAAGGTGGCGCGTGATAACGCCTTTTCAAAAGGGCGGCCTCCTATGTCGGGTGGCCTGCCGAATACAACACCCGGACCTATGGTCCAGCGGTGCGTGACCTCGGTTGCGTGCCGTCTGGGAAATAGGCAGGGCGTGCTTTTGCCCTTTTGAAACACGTTATCACCCGCCCGACGCCAGGAAGGGCGGGACGATGCGTGTCCGGATTCGCCTTTGTTTCGTCCTGCCGGCGTCGAACGTCGTCGGTGGTGCATGAGGTCGAAATGGCGGATCGGGACGAAGGCAGAATGTCGTATATGTCAGCCCATGACGTCGCGGCGTGCCTCATCAGGGGCTTCGGGCCGGACGCCTACCTCGCCGTCCGACGGCAGATCGTCCGGTGCATGGAACAGAATCTCGCCGACGAAGCGGTGTTCTGGGTGAGAGTCAGGGAGCAGGTTGCGTCGCTGACGCGCGTCGTTCGCAGGAAAGATGAGCGGCTTCAGTGAGCGTTTTATCGTTCCGCCGTGGCAACTTCCGGCTGGCGGGAGGGTATCAAACCATCCCTGTTTCCTTCGGTCGGCCAAGGCGGGATATTTTTGGCAGCACGAACAGCGCCATCATGTTGATAAAGAAATGAAGGAGCATCACGACATACAGATTGAAGCCCACGCCCAGGAGAATGCTGAAAAGGATGGCCAGGCAGAAGGTCGACAGGATGCCGCGAGCGCCCTGATAGTAATGCATGCAGCCAAAGGCGAGGGCGGCAACAAGAATCGCCATCATGGCGTTCTCGCTGATCGTGTATATCAACACGGGGAGGGCTCCGCGGAACATGATCTCCTCTGAGATCGCCGCGTTCACGCAGAGCAGGACCAGGTAGGTTTTCTCGGACTGCGTGTCGGGGCGCAGGGCGGAGACGGCTTCGGTATTATAGAATTTCCTGCCCCTGCGGGTCCGCGCGACAAAAACGATCGCGATCAGTCCGATGCAAAAGCCGAACAGCATCGGGACAAGCTGGCTGAGGTCAATGCTTGTGTTTTCATGCACAACGCGAAATGCGATCTGGTAAGGGAGATAGATCGAAATATTCGTGCGTTCAAAGTTGTAAATCAGGCAGGATCCCGCGACTCCGAAACATAAAAACGATATCGCGAGCCAGGATCTGTAAATTCTGACTTTCTTCTCGGGTGGCGACTCTTTCAGTCTTCGAAATGACTGGCTGCCTCGCGCCGCAACGAGTGCGAAGGCTACCGCCAGCGACAGGGCGAGCAGTTCTGAATGCAAGGCTTCGACCTCTCGTGGGGTTCACGTTCTACCGGACGGGCTCGGTTTTGCAGAATTTCATGAATCGAGAGGTATGGAAACCTGTTCATGGCAGTGCGATATCAGCGCGAGGGAGACGGGCAGGCGTCGATCGTTCCGTCCCGGCCCAGGCCGCGCAGCGTGAGCGCCGTCAGAATTAATAGAAGCGCGACATAGGCGTCGGTCGTGGCGCGCAGGCCGCACGCGCGCACCGCGAAGCCGGCGAGGAAGGCGGGCGCGCTGAAGGCGAGATAGCTCATGACGAAATAGCTGGCGGCCAGCCCCGCGCGCTCGTGAGATTCGGCGAGCGGTACGATCGTGCGCAGAGCGCCCTGCACAGTCAGGCCGAGACCGGCGCCGGCAATGGCCGCCCCGACAAGAAAGACGGTCAGGCTCACGATATGCAGGCCGATCAGCACCAGCGGCAGCCCCGCCAGCACGGCGACCGCGCCCCGGCGCAGCAGGAGCGTGCCCGGTCCGGCGAGATGCACGACCATTGCGACGAGAGCGGGCGCCATGACGACGGCGACCACGGCGCCCCCGAGCAGAACCCCGCCACCGTCGTGGCTGGCGATGCGTGCGATTGCCGGGCCGAGCGAGAGCAGAAGGCCCGCCAGTGCCCATACCGCGATGTTGGCCGGGGCGATCCGCCGCATGGCGCCGCGCGCCGCGAGAGGGACGTGGATTCGTGGCCGGAGGGAGGCCAGCGCGCCGGGTATGCGTGAGACGGTTTCGGGAATGGCGAAGACCACGCCCGCGGACATGACCATGCCGACGGTCAGCAGCCAGAACACGAAATTCAGCGGATCGGGCGCAAACCTGACCAGGATGGCCGAGCCGAGGGCCAGCGCGGCCATCGAACCCATGGGAACCATGCCGCTGATGAGGCCGCCGCGTTCGCGATGGGCGTCCTGAAGCCCCGCGCTCAGCGCGCTGGTGGCGATGCCGGTCGCGAGACCTTGCAGGGCCCGTCCGCAAATGACGTCGCCGATGTTCGCCGCGACCGCGAACTGGAGCATGGCGACGGTCTCGACCGCGATGGCGAGCCAGATGACCGGACGACGGCCGAGATAATCCGACAGAGACCCCAGGCACAGCAGCGCGAGGAGCAGCGTGAGGGCGTACACCGCGAAAGCGGCCTGCAACATCGGCAGGCTTGCGTGCCATTGCGCGTGATAGAGCGGATAAAGCGGCGTGACGGCCGCCGAGGCGCCGAGGAAGAGGAACAGGATGGTACCGTAGATCCACAAGATTCTGGCGCGGATGGGGGGAGTCATGCCGTACTCCTGTCTAATGCAAAGATTGTGCGTTAGAGTGATAGTGAGACGCTTCATTAAAAGCAAATTATTTGCTTTAGCAGGGGGGGGAAGATGATGTCCGAGGCTCGTAGCCCCATGCGATCGGGACCGCGTCCGGGTGGACGGAGTCTGAGAGTGCAGGAGGCCGTGCATGCGGCGGTGACCGCGCTGATCGACGAAACCGGACGGGAGGGGCTGACCGTGCCGCAAGTCGCGGCGCGCGCGGGGGTCACGCCCTCGACGATCTATCGTCGGTGGACAGACATGGCGACGCTGATGCGTGACGTCGCGCAACGCAATCTGCGCGTGGACTGCCCGCTGAAACCGTGTGGCCGCCTGTCGGTGGATCTGCCCGCCTGGGCGGAGATGTACCAGGAGGAAATGGACTCCACGCCCGGCCGGGCAATGATGCGTGACGTTCTGCGCGGTTGGGACGGGACGCAAAAAGCGTGCTCGCTGTTCGATGCGGTGCGGCCGACGATCGTGTCGATCTGCGATGCCGCCGGAGAGCCGGTCACGTTCGATGCGGACGCGGTGATCGATGCCGTGGTGGCGCCCGTCCTGACGCGTATCCTATTCACGGACGGACCCTTGCCCGCCGCGCTTGCGCGCGACGCGGCGGCTGCCTTCGTCGCGCGGCATGCGTCGGGCGGGTAGCTGGATGTCCGGGAGGCGGCCCGGAGCCATATCCATTCACATTGGTTGACGGATATGGCGACGGATTATTTGTTTTTTATAGGATCGCTATCCCGGCGGACAGGCAGCTCCTAGGGGTTGCCCGTGTTCGCGGGGGACGTGTCCGACCACATGTCGCGATGAATCTTCCACTCCCCATTCTGCTTGAGCAGGACGATCGTCTGCCTGCCGCGTTCGACGACGTGGCCGTTTGTATCGAGCATCCTGATCTGGGAGATGCTGGTCGCGGCGTTGGCACCACCGTAGATCTCGTAATGATCAAATTGGGCACCCCCGACGAGATCCGGCCGCAAGATCTTCTCGAAATAGGCGAGGATCGCCGCGCGGCCGGAAATCGCCTCCGCGTTGGGCGGCAGAAGCCTGGCGTCATCGGTGTAGAGACGCGAAATCGCCTGAAGATCTCCTTTGGCGAGATCGGCGGCAAACCGTTCCGTCACAGCCTTGACCGCGGCCGGGTCAGGCGATTGCGCGCCGGCCGCCGAGGCGGGCGAATAGTGCAGCGCGAGCGCCATCGACGCCCCGAGGATATAAGAGAGCGGCCTTGTGACCTTCATCATGATGTCTCCATGAACAATCATTGAATGGCGAAGAGGGGAGGTTGGTCTCAGAGCTGGGAACAGCCGCCGTCGACCACCAGTTCCGTTCCGACGACGTATCGGGATTCGTCGCTTGCAAGGTAGAGAACGGCCGCCGCGATTTCTTCGGGACGGCCCATTCGGCCCAGGGGCACAGTCGAGGCGAACTGCGTCTTGAAGGCTTCCACCTCGGCTTCGGACAGGCCGAGCTTGCCGAGCAGCGGGGTTTCGATGCCTCCTGGCGCGACCGCGTTCACGCGGATCTTGCGGTCGAGCAGTTCGTAGGACCAGCTTCGCGCGAACGACCGGACCGCCGCCTTTGCCGCCGCGACCAGCGACAAAGCGTGTTTTCCGGTCTGATCGATAAAGGAGGTCGTAAGAATGACCGATGCGCCCTCGCGCAGCACGGGCAACGCCGCCTGCATCGTGAACACGGCGCCTTTGACGCTGATGTCCATGACATCGTCGTACTGACGCTCATCGATCGATTGCAGCGGCGTCGGAATGACGTAACCCGCATTCGCAAACAGAATATCAAGACCGCCGAAGGTGTCCTGGATACGGGATGCAACCGCCTGCATGGCCTCGATGGAGCGAACGTCCGCGGCAAGGACGAGCGCCTCGCCCCCGAGTTCGGCATGCACGTCGGCGAACCGGGATTCGTCGCGGCCGGTGACGGCCACGCGGGCACCTTCCTCGATGAAGCGCCTGGCGGTCGCGAGGCCGATGCCGCTTGTGCCGCCGGTGATGAGCGCGGTTTTTCCTGAAAGTCTCATTCTGGATTCCTCACGTTCAAGAGCCGCAGAAAGCGCCCCTTATCGGTCCCGCCGAACCTAGCCGAATGGGAAATGTCCGAAAGGACGTATTTCCCTTAAATACAGACATGGCCTCATTGGGAAATGGGGTGTGGCTAAAAATGAGGGAACTAGGTCCTTTCGGAAATATGCGCCTGGAACTAGGTGTCGCAACTGTTCAGCAGCCGACCCTGCGCGACGGGGTGGCTTGAGGAGAGCGATATGTCTGAAGTTTTCGAAGAAACCGTCCCTGAAAAACTGAGTGCGTACGGCCGCGCGCGGCGTCATGCGATGCTGATGGGCGGAGCGGCGCTTGCCGCGACCGCTACGGCGGGCCTCCTGTCGGAAAAAGCGCGTGCCGGTACGGTCGGCAAGGCCGAGAAGCCTGTCGAATTCCTGTTCGCGATCTATCCGAACGGGACGCTCCTGGATTTCGCCGGCCCCAATGAGATTCTCTCGCGAATTCCCAATACGAATGTTCGGTTCGCCAGCCCCGCCGGAGGCCTCGTTACGCTCGAAAATGGCGTTGTTTTCGGACCGACGGAAAAACTTTCCGACATAGACAAGGTCGATGTCATCTGCGTTCCGGGGGCCCTTGATCTTTCGGCGATGATGAAGCCTGAAATTCTCACGCACATCCGGCAACTGTCCGATACCGCGCAATATGTCACGTCCGTCTGTACCGGCTCCATCATCCTTGCCGCCGCGGGTGTTCTGAAAGGAAGGCGCAGTGCCTGCCACTGGGCGTTTCTGAATGTGCTCAAGGAATACGGCGCGATTCCGGACCCTGGGCGCATCGTGAAGGACGGCCGGTTCATGAGCGGCGGGGGCGTTACCGCCGGGATCGATTTCGGCGTGGCGATCGCGGCGGAACTGCGCGGGGTCCAGGCCGCGCAGGAAGTGCAGCTTCTGGTCCAGTATGACCCGCAACCGCCATTTCATGCGGGCAATCCTTTGGAGGCGCCCCCGAAAGTCCGTGATGCGGTTTATAAAATGCTGCCGGGCTCGGAACACGGCCTCATGCGGCCTATTCTCTGATCGTTCTTCCGGAAGATATCTTCATTGACGGCGCCGGCAGGCGCGAGACGCACCCGTTGACGGCGCGTGATTCGCGCACGTGCCGTCAACGGGTGGAGCCGTGCCTCGGGATTCCTGCCTGTCGCCGCGGCATCCATAGGGCCGGCTAAACGGCGCTTTCCTGCCGGCCGGCGCGCCGGATCGCTTGCGGTGGATGGCCGTGCAGTTTCACGAACGCGCGCCGCATGCGTTCCGGGTCCGCAAAGCCGATCGCTTTTGCGATCTGTTCGATCGGCTCGGAGCCATTCCGCAGCCGGACGCATGCCGCCTCCACGCGCAAACGTTCCACCGCCCTGGCCGGTGTTTCACCGGTCTGGCGACGGAAGGCGCGTCCAAATTGGCGGACACTCAACCTGGCGGCTTCCGCCAGCCGTTCGATCGGCAGAGGCTCGACCAGATGGTCGCGCGCGAACGCAAGCGCCATGCGGATACGGTCCGATTCCGGTTCCATCTGCGACATGGCCGAAAACTGTGACTGCCCGCCGGAGCGCCGGTAGGGAACGACGAGTTCACGCGCGACCGCGCGTGCGATTTCGGGTCCGCGGTCCGTCTCGATGAGCGCCAGCGCCAGATCGATACCGGCCGAAATGCCCGCGGAGGTCCAGAATTTGTCGTCCGATATGAAAATCCGATCGGCTTCGACCCGGAGCGAAGGATATCGCTGCTGGAGTTCCGGCGCGAGACGCCAGTGGGTCGTTGCACGACGGCCATCGAGAAATCCGGTTTCCGCAAG
Organism: Gluconacetobacter sacchari; assembly: GCF_014174255.1. Classification (GTDB taxonomy): domain Bacteria; phylum Pseudomonadota; class Alphaproteobacteria; order Acetobacterales; family Acetobacteraceae; genus Gluconacetobacter; species Gluconacetobacter sacchari. The sequence continues at coordinate 22,876 of NZ_JABEQJ010000010.1, read as the reverse complement.
GAGGAACGCGCCCGTGCAGACGCTCGCCACGCGGGCCGTGCGCGCGGCGAGGTCCTTTGCCGCCGCGATGACATCGGGATTTTGGAAGGCCTGGATGTCGCCGCCGATGAAAATGACCGTATCGAAAGCCATGTCGCGGAACGATCGGGTTGGGATGGAAACCCCGGCACTCCCGACGACGGTGCCTCCCTTCTCGGAAATCACCGTCAGGCGGTAGGGATCTCTGTCGACGAAAACATTCGCCTCCTCAAAGGCGCCCAGAGGCCCCGCGAGATCGAGGATCCGGTGATTGGCGCAAATGAAAAATCCGATATGGGACATGGTCCTGATTTAAGGGAAAAACGGATTTATGGCCATATTTTTCTTCTCGAAACGCTCTGGGTGCCGTATGCGGAACAGGGAATTGACCCTGTATGAATTGTCTGTCGGCCATGCCTTCCTCTTGCACGAAAGCTGATTCATTGAAGAACGTGACCCGTCTGATTTTCGCGTCCCTGTCGCTTCTGGGTGGGGGGGGCGGACTTACCAAGGCGCAGGCGGGTGATACCGCCGTTCCGGCCTATGGGGCCATTCATGCGGCCGGGAACGTGGCCAACCATCCGGATCCCTCCCTGCGCTACAGGGTGGTGTTCGAGACGATGCGGGCCGCGCCGGATCCGGCGCAGATCAATCCATCGCTGGAGCGGGCCGCCCGCTTCATGAATCTCCTTGCTGCCGACGGGATACATCCCGCAATCGGCGATGTGGTGGCGATGGTCTACGGGCCGGCCACGCCGTCTGTCCTTTCCGACGCGGCATACCGGGTGCGTTTCGGACGCGATAATCCGAATACCGGGCTGCTGCGCGCACTGCGTAAGGCGGGGGTCACGATCGAGGTTTGCAGCTACGCCCTGGCGGGCCAGAAGATCGAGCGGGACGCCGTTGCCGACGGGGTTCAGATCGATCTGTCCGCCATGGTGACGTTGGCCAACCTGCAACTGAGAGGGTGGGCCGTGATCCACTGATGCCGGCGGAACAGGGGTGAAGGGGACGACCGTCCCCTTCCGGGTCCAGGGCGGCGCCCTGGTCCCGCGTCGTCTTCAATGCGGGCCCGTGCCGCAATAACGCTCGCGCAGGTGGGCGCGGTAGGCCCTGGTCGAGGGCGGGGCGCCGGTGGCGGCCGCGACGATGCCGGCGGTGGAGAGACGGCTGGCCTGGCCATGCACATGGGTGCGCAGCCAGGCGAGCAGCGGGGCGAAATCGCCGCGCGCGATGCCCTGCGCGATGGCGGGGTCGGCGTCGAAGGCCGCCTGGCGGAACTGAGCGGCGAGGATGGCGCCCAGCGTGTAGGTGGGGAAATAGCCCCAGGCGCCGGAGGGCCAGTGGATGTCTTGCAGGCAGCCGAGCCGGTCGTTGGGGACCTCCAGCCCCAGCAGGTCGCGGATGCCGGCATTGAAGGCGTCGGGCAGGTCGCGCAGGGGCAGGGTGCCGTCGATCAGCGCGGTTTCCAGCTCGTAGCGGACCAGCACGTGGGCGGGGTAGGTGATTTCGTCGGCATCGACGCGGATGAAGCCGGGCCTGACCTGGGTGACCGTGCGATAGAGCGCGTCGGCCGACCAGCCGGGGTCGGTTTTGGCCGCCCCGAACGTTTCGCGCAGCAAGGGGGCGATCCAGTCGATGAAGGGGCGCGAGCGCGCGATCTGCATTTCCATTAGCAGGGACTGGCTTTCGTGCAGGCTCATGCCGCGCGACTGGCCGACGGGGAGCGTGCGCCATTGTGCCGGCAGGCCCTGTTCGTACAGCGCGTGCCCGGTTTCATGCACCACGCCCATCAGGGCCGGGAGGAAATCGGCGTCGTCGTAGCGGGTGGTGATGCGGGCGTCGTCCTCGGCCCCGCCGCAGAAGGGGTGGATGCTGACATCGAGGCGGCCGCGCGCCATGTCGAAGCCCAATGCGGTCATGATCCGGCGGCCCAGGGTCTCCTGCCCCGCGACGGGGAAGGGGCCGGCGGGCATTTCGACCGGCGGGAGGGTGGCCTGGTGGGCTTGGGCTTCGGCGATCAGGCCGGGCAGGTCGCGCCGCAACTCGGCGAAGACCGGGTCGATATCCGCGCGGCGGGTGCCGGGATCGTACTGGTCCAGCAGCGCGTCATAGGGGGCGAGGCCCAGTGCCGCGCCCTTGACGATGGCCAGTTCGCGCGTGCGCTCCAGCACGTCGGACAGCAGGGGCAGGAGGGCGGCGAAATCGCCGTCGCGCCGGGCGGTGCGCCATGCGACCTCGCACCGCGAGGCGGCGCGGGACGAGGCCTCGACCAGTTCGGCGGGCACCGAGGCGGCGTGCAGCCAGGCGCGGCGCATTTCATGCAGGTTCGCGGCTTCCCACGTGCCGGCAGGGGCTTGTGCCCGGTCCAGCAGGTCGCCGACGCGCGGGTCGGTCAGCATGTCGTGGCACAGGACGCTGAGGGTGGCGATGCTGTCGGCGCGGCTGTCGGCGGCGCCGGAGGGCATCATCACGTCCTTGTCCCATCCCAGGATGCCCAGCGCGTTGCGGATGCGCCCGATGCGGGCGAAATGGCTGGTCAGATCCTGGTAAGCGCTTTGTGGCATGATCTCTCCGCTTGCGAATGGGACTGGGTGCCGCACTGTGGGCGATCGCGGGCGGCGGATGCAACCGGGACGAACGAGATGGATGGACGGCAGGACGAGGTGGCCGGGGCGATGGCGCGGCTGGCCGAGGGCGACCGGGACGGCGCCGCGTCGGTGCTGCGCGCGGCGCTGGCCCGCGCGCCGGATGACCCCGAGATCCTGCACGGCATGGCGTGCGTGGCCCGCGCGTCGGGCCGGGCGGACCTGGCGATCGGGCTGGCGGGGCGGGCGATCGCGATTCTGCCGGCCGCGCATTTTCACATTACGCTGGGGTGTGCGCTGCATGAGCAGGGGCATCTGGAGCCCGCAAGGGCCGCGCTGCGTGTGGCGACGCTGCGCGAACCGCGCGACGTGCGCGGCCATGCCGCGCTGGCGGCCGTGCTGGGCGCGATGGGGCGTGGGGCGGAGGCCGAGGCGAGCCTGCGCGCCGCGCTGGCGCTGCGGCCGGCCGATGCCGCGTTGCTGCACGGGCTGGCGGCGCGGCTGTCGGGGCGCGGTGCGCATGGGGAGGCGGAGGATCTTTATCGGCGGGTGCGGGATCTGTGCCCGGAGGAGGGGGCGGCGTGGGCCAATCATGGTGCCGTGCTGTTCGCGCTGAACCGGCATGAGGAGGCGCTGGCGGTGCTGGAACGGGCGGACGGGCTGGTGCCGGATGTGGCCGAGACGCTGAACAATCTGGGGCTGGTGCGGATGGCGCTGGGCCATCTGCCGCAGGCGGGGGTGGCGCTGGCGCGGGCGGCGCGCCTGGCGCCGGAGGACGCGCGGATTGCCGTCAATCGCGCGACCATCCTCGCGGAGCTGGGGGAGGACGGGGCGGCGGAGCGCCTGCTGCGCGGCGTGCTGGCGGACCCGGTGGCGGCCGGCGGCGCGGAGGGGGCGCGGGCGGCGTTCAATCTGGGTACGGTATTGCTGGCGCGGGGGGATCTGGCGGCTGGGTGGCGGTTTTTCGAGGCGCGTACCCGGCTGCTGCCGGAGGGGCGCTGGCCGGATATCGCCCCGTGGGACGGGGTGGCGCCGCCGCGCGGGCGGCTGCTGCTGCATGCCGAACAGGGGGTGGGGGATGCGCTACAGTTCCTGCGGTATCTGCCGTACTGTCTGGAGCGGGCGCGGGTGGTGCTGGAACTGCCGCCGGAGTTGCAGCGGCTGGTGGGGACGACGCCCGATCCGGACGGGTTGATCGCGTCGCGCTGTACCGTGCTGCGGCCCGGCGGGTCGGTGCCGGGGGATGTAGTTGCGCGCTGTGCGCTGCTTAGCCTGCCGCATCTGCTGGGGATGGCGGAGCCGCCGCCTTTCGCGCCCTATCTGCTGCCGGCGTTGTCGGCGGGAGCGGGTGGCGGGGAACGGCGGGTGGGGGTGTGCTGGGCGGGCAATCCCGCATATCGCTTCGACCGGCGCCGGTCGATCCCGCCGGAGGAGCTGGCCCCGCTGGGTGAGGTGGCGGGTGTGCGCTTCGTCAGTCTCCAGCATGGCGTCGCGGCGGGTGATCCGCCCTTTGCCATGGAGGCGGCCGCATCGGGCGACTGGCTGGAGACGGCGCGGGCGATCGCCGGGCTGGACCTGGTGGTTACGGTCGATACCGCGATCGCCCATCTGGCGGGGGCGATGGGGCGGCCGGTCTGGCTGTTGAACCGTTTCGGCGGCGACTGGCGGTGGTCGGCCGCGTTCGATCGGGCGGAGCGGCCGTGCTGGGGGGATGCCGCCAGCCGGTGGTATCCGTCGCTGGACCTGTTCAGGCAGGCGGGGCCCGACATGCCCGCGTGCGCGTGGCGGGGGCCGGTGGCGGCGGTCTGCGCGGCGTTGTCCCGCTGGCGCGACGGGCGGCTGGCCGGGGATTAGGGGCTAAATGTATCACGCGCTTCGTGCCCCGGTTGTGGTGGCGGTGCGGAGGCGCAGGTAGCTGAACAGGCCCAGGGCCGCCGTGGCCGCCATCATCCAGCCCGGGACCAGCGGATTGCCGGTGACGGCGATCAGCCAGGTGACGGTGGGCTGGGTCAGGCCACCGAACACCGATACGGCGGTGGCGTAGAGGACGCCGAACAGGAACGAGCGGCTGTGCGCCGGCAGGGCGTCCAGAAAGAGTTTCCACATGCAACTGATGACGAAGCCCGAAAGCGCGAACATGCCGACATTCAGCGCCAGTTGGCTGCCCAGGCCGGGATGGTGGATGGCGCGATAATAGAGCCAGGGCGACAGGAGGCCGATCAGGACCGAGACCCCGGTTACCGCGCCGGGGGCGTCGGGACGGCGGGCGAGGAAGACCATGCTTGCGAGGACGCTCAGCGCGCCGGCGGCCAGGCCGGCCGTCATGGCGGTCATGCCGATGGCCGGGGAGAGGCGCAGCACCGAGACCGCGTAGCTGACGCCGAAGGTGCGGAGATAGGTGGCAATGGTCGCGCTGACGATGCCGAGAAACACGAACAGGATGACCGCGCCGGCCGCGCGCCGTTCCTCGGGCGTGGGGGGCGGCGCGGGGTGATGGGGCGGGATGGCGTGGCCGGCGGCGAGGCGACGGAGGACCATGCCCGCCGGAATGATGACGAGACCGAAGGCGAAGGGCAGCCGCCAGCCCCAGGAGAAGAGCGCGTCGTGCGACAGGCAGAGCGACAGGACGAGGCCCAGCAGCACGGCGAGCAGGCTGCCGAGCAGTTGCGTCATGTATTGCAACGCGCCGAAGACGCCGCCGAGGCCGCCGGGAGCGGCGGTGTAGAGCAGTTCGGTTGCCGGACCGACCTCGCCGCCGTCGGAAAAGCCCTGGAGAAGCCGGGCGCAGATGATGAGGGTGGGGGCGAGGACGCCGATGGTGGACGCGGGCGGGGTCGCGGCGATCAGGAACGAGCCGGCCGCCATCATGCCGAAGGTCAGCATCAGGGCCGCGTGCTGCCCGTGGGCGCGGGCGAAGCGCCCGACGAGGAGGGCGCCCAGCGGGCGCATGACGAACCCGACGGCGAACGTCATCAGCGCGTAGAGCAGGTTCGCCAGGTTGCCGCCGCCGCTGGGGAAGAACGCGCGGCCGATCATGGGCGCGAAGAACGCGTAGGCCAGGAAATTGTAGAATTCGAGAAAATTGCCCGCGCAGGCGGCGCCGATCAGAACGGCCGCCCTGGCGTGGCCCGCGTTTCGTCCCATCGGTGCGTCTCTCCGTTCCGTTCCGCCCGGCCGGGCTGGCGCCATGATGCCGGTTTCGGAATGACCTGGAAACGGTTCGGTGAGGCGGGGCCCCGACCGATGCGTGGATCGGGCCGGGGCAGGCGGGCGTCAGGGAGTGTGGATCAGCTTGTGATTGACGAATTCGGTGATGCCGAATTCCGACAGTTCGCGGCCATAGCCGGAATTGCGGACGCCGCCGAAGGGCAGGTCGGGCGCGGTGCCCGTGACCTCGTTGATGAAGACCATGCCGGTTTCGATCTTCTCGGCGACCTTGCGGCCGCGCGCGACGTTGCCGGTGTGGACCGAGCCGCCGAGCCCGTAGGGCGAGTCATTGGCCAGGGCGATGGCTTCCTCTTCGCTCCCGACCGGATAGATGGTGGCGACGGGGCCGAAGATCTCTTCGTAGAAGGCCGGATTGTCCTTCGTCACGCCTGTCAGGATCGCGGCCTGCATGAAGAAGCCGTCGCGTTCGAGCCGCGTGCCGCCGGTCACCAGGGTCGCCCCGTGCTTCACCGCCTTGTCGACCTGCGAGATCGCGCGGGTCATCGCGTCCTCGCTGCTCATCGGGCCGTGGGTCACGCCCTGTTCCAGCGGATCGCCATAGCGGAATTCGCCGATCGCCTTTTGCAGGCGGATCGTGAAATCCTCGACCAGCGAGTCATGGACGATCATGCGCTTGGCGGCGGTGCAGACCTGGCCGTTGTTCCACATCCGCCCCGCGACGGCGTTGGGGATCACCTGGTCCAGATCGGCATCGTCGAGCACGATGAAGGCGTCGGCGCCGCCCAGTTCCATCGTGCTTTTCTTGAGCGCGCGGCCGGCCTGGGCCGCCACCGCGCTGCCGGCGCGCTCGCTGCCCGTGAGGGCGACGCCACGGATTTCCGGCCGGGCGATCAGGGATTCGGACTGGTCGTTGGTGATGAACAGGTTGGTGTAGGCGCCGGCCGGGGCGCCGGCCTCGCGGAACAGGGACTCGAACGCCTCGGCGCATTGCGGCACGCCGGGCGCGTGCTTCACCATCACCACATTGCCCGCCATCAGGTTGGGGGCGGCGACGCGCGCGAGCTGGTAATAGGGGAAGTTCCAGGGTTCGACGCAATAGATCACGCCGAGCGACTGGCTGAGGACCGTGGCGCGGCCGCTTTTGACCTCCAGTTCCATCGGGGCGAGGAATTGCTCGGCCTTTTCGGCGTAATAGGCGAGGATATCGGCCGAGAGTTCGATTTCTCCGATCGCTTCGGGCAGTATCTTGCCCATTTCGATGGAAATCAGGCGCGCGTGTTTTTCCCTGTCGCGGCGCAGGATGTCGGCGGCCCTGGCGACGATGGCGCGGCGCTCGGCGAAGGGGCGGTGGCGCCAGTCGTCCCTCCAGAGCGTGTGCGCGGTTTCCAGCTTGCGCCCGATCTCCTGGTCGCTGTGCAGATCGAAGGTTTTCTCGGTCTTGCCGGTGGCGGGGTTGATCGTGCGATACATGCTCATCGGGCCATTCTCCTGGGCGCCTTCAACACAGAAGCCTTCCATGTTGGGTGGGCGGTCCGAATATCCAGAGCGGGATCGCGGAGGCGTGATCGGCCCGTCAGATCGACAGGGTTTCGATGGGGGGCGCGTCGGCGTCGCTGGTCGCGGCTTCCTCGGCCTGGCGCAGGCCCACGATCAGGGCCTCGCGGATTTCGGTCAGGCGGCGTTCGTCGGTGATCTTCAGGCCGAACAGATCCTTGACGTAGAAGACGTCGACCGCGCGCACGCCGTAGGTGGTGATGTGGGCCGAGGCGATCTGCAATTTATGGTCGCTGATCGCCTGCGTCACGTCATGCAGCAGGCCGGGCCGGTCGCGGCCGTTGATCTCGATGACCGTGTAGCTGTTGGAGGCGCGGTTATCGATCACGACCCGGGGGGGCACGTGGATCGCGCGCATGCGCCGCCCGTAGCGCATGCGGCCCATGCCGGCGATTTCGCGCGTGATATCCACCCGCCCGGACAGGGTCTGCTCGACCAGGGTGGAGAGGCGGGCGAGCTGGTGCGGTTCCTCGAACGCCTCGCCGCCGGCGTCCTGGATCCAGAACGTGTCCAGCGCCATGCCGTTGATCAACGTGTGGATGCGCGCATCCACGATCGAGGCCCCCGCGATGGCCAGCGCGCCGGCGATGCGCGAGAACAGGCCGGGATGGTCGGCGGTGTAGATCGTGACCTCGGTCACGCCGCGGGTGGGCAGGGGCTGGGTTTCGACCGTCAGCGGAGACTCGCGCCGTTCGGATTCGCGGACCAGCAGCGCGTGGCGGGCGTGGGTGTCCTGGTCGAAGGACAGCCAGTAGCTGCCATAGCCCAGGCCGAGGAAATGCTCCGTGTCCTCCTGGGTGAAGTCGTCCTCGTCCAGGATTTCGGCCACCGCTTCCTTGGCGCGGGCCACGCGCACGTCGCGCTCGGTGGTGGCCAGGCCGCCTTCCAGCACCTCGGCCACGCGCATGTAGAGTTCGTGCAGCAGGGTGGCCTTCCAGGCGTTCCATACGCGCGGGCTGACGGCGCGCATGTCCACGATCGTCAGCAGCAGCAGCAGGCGCAGCCGCTCGGGCGACTGGATGGTGTCGGCCAGGTCCAGGATGGTCTTGGGGTCGTCGATATCGCGTTGGAAGGCGGTCTGGCTGAGCAGCAGGTGGTGCAGCACCAGCCATGAGACGGTCTCGGTCTCCTCGCCGGTCAGGCCCATTTCGGGGCAGACCTCGAGCGCGATCTCGGACCCGAGTTCGGAATGGTCGCCGCCGCGCCCCTTGGCGATGTCGTGCAGCAGGATGGCCATGTACAGCGCGCGGCGGGACTGGAGATTGCGCGCCAGGTCGTAGGCCAGCGGGATTTCGTCGGCCATCGCGCCATGTTCGATCCGGCCGAAGATGCGGATGGCCTCGATCGTGTGCTCGTCGACCGTGAAGACGTGATAGGTGTCGAACTGCATCTGGCCGACGATGCGCGACCAGTCGGGCAGCAGGCGCCCCATGATCCCGGTTTCGTTCATGATGTGCAGCCAGTAGGCGTTGCCCTGGCGGCGGTCCTCGGCGGTGGCGTGGAAGCTGGGAACCTCGTCGCGCGGCGCGGTTTCGGCGGCGGAGAGGCGGGGGGCGCGTTCCGGCGGGGCGCCGCACAGCAGGTCGAGGAAGATCCGCGCCGCCTCGGGATTGCCGCGCAGGCTGGCGGCCCGGCGCTCCCACCGGATCAGCTTGTGCATGGCCAGCGGGTGGATCGGCAGCTTGCGCGTGCGCGCCCATTCCAGCAGCCGCATCATCTGGATCGGCTCGTCATCGAACGAGGTGCCGCGTTCGGGCAGGATCTGGCCGTCCAGAACCGTGAAGCCCGCGTCGCGCATCGCGGCGTCGGCCTGGGGGGCGTTGGCGGTCGGGCCCAGCGCCTGGCGCATCACCGCCGGTTCCAGCACGTGGGTCAGGCGCATGACCTCGCGCACCGTCAGGAAATAATGGCGCATGAAGCGCTCCACCCCGACCTGGCGGCCGTGGCGGGTATAGCCCATGCGCGCGCCGACCACCGGCTGGACGTCGAAGGTCAGCCGTTCCTCGGCGCGGCCCGAGATGTAGTGCAGGTGCAGCCGCACGCTCCACAGGAAGTTCCACGAGCGGCGGGCGCGCTTGGCTTCCTGCTCGGTCAGCAGGCCCAGGCTGCTGAAGCCGGGGGCCAGCAGGTCGGAGACGTGGCGGGTGCCGAAAGTGTAGCGGCACATCCAGTACAGCGTTTGCAGGTCGCGCAGGCCGCCGCGCCCTTCCTTGACGTTCGGTTCCACCAGGTAGGGGCTGTCGCCGAACCGGTGGTGGCGGGCCGTGCGTTCCTTGCGCTTGTCGGTGATGAAGCGCGCGGCCCCGGCCTCGACGCACGCGACGATGTAGCGGGCCTCGAACATCGCGAACAGCGCGTCGTCACCCGCCAGCAGCCGGGCATCCAGCAGGGTGGTGCGGACGGTGGTGTCGGCTTCGGCCTCGGCGATGCATTGGGGGATCGAGCGGGTGGCGTGGCCGACCTTCAGCCCCAGGTCCCACAGGAAATACAGGATATATTCGACGACGCGGCCGACATCGGCCGAGGGCTCGTCGGGCGTGAGGAACAGCAGGTCGATATCGCTGAAGGGGGCCAGCATGCCGCGTCCGTAGCCGCCCGTCGCGGCCACCGCGAGCGCCGGCGGCCCGGATTCGGGCGCCCCGGGTTCGCGCGCCGGATCCAGCGCGTGCGCGACCGTGAAATCGACCAGGGTGCGGATCATGCCGTCGGTATATCGCGCCAGTTGCTTGGCGGCGGAGGCGCCATGCAGGCGATGGGCCTCGAATTCCTCGCGGACCGTGGCCTGGAAGCGGGCGAGATGCCGGCGGAACAGGCCGATCGCCACCTCACGCGGGACGGCATCGCCCGTTTCCGGTGACAGGAGAGAGGCCGCGAGGCATTGGGTCAGGTCCCTGACGGACAGGGAAGGGGAAGACGGAGTCGGCATCGCGGCGTGATCGGTTCCTGAAAATGCTGACGGCCGGACAGGCGCCCGGCCACACAGACTATCCGTGGTCCAGATGTCGCGATTCTTCAAGCATCAGTTTCTTGAGCGCGTAGACCATGTCCAGCGCGCCGCGTGGCGTCAAGGCGTCCGGATCGAGCTGGTCGAGCATCTGGCGCACCGCTTCGGGGATCTCGGGCCCGGCGGTATCGGCGGCTTCGGGCCGCGCCGGCGGGTCGGCGGGAGCGAAGAGCGGGAGGGGGCGGGCGCCGACCGCGCGTTCCTTTTCCAGGCCGGTCAGGAGCCGCGCCGCACGGCGGACGACGGGCTCCGGCACCCCCGCCAGCCGGGCGACATGCACCCCCCAGCTTCGGCGGGCCGCCCCCGGCACGACCTCGTGCTGGAACACCACCTGGCCCTTCCATTCGCGCACGCTCATGGTGTGGGGGGACAGGCGGGGGAGACTCTCGGCCAGTTCGGCCAGCTCATGGAAATGGGTTGCGAAAATCGAGCGGCACCGCAACGTGGAATGCATGGCTTCCAGCACCGCCCAGGCGATGGCCAGGCCGTCCAGCGTCGCGGTGCCGCGGCCGATTTCGTCCACCACCACCAGCGAGCGCGGGCCGGCCAGGTTGAGGATCGCCGCCGTCTCGGTCATTTCGACCATGAAGGTCGAGCGGCCGCGCGCCAGGTCGTCCGACGCGCCGACGCGCGAGAACAGGCGGTCGACGATGCCGATCCGCGCGGCCTTGGCCGGAACCGGCAGGCCGGCCTGCGCCAGGATCACGGCCAGCGCGTTCTGGCGCAGGAAGGTCGATTTGCCGGCCATGTTCGGCCCGGTCAGCAGCATGACGCGCTGGGCCGGGTCCAGCACGCAATCGTTGGGGGTGAAGCGCTCGCTGCGTGGCAGCGCGGCCTCGACCACCGGGTGGCGGCAGGCCGTGAGAGCGAAGGCGGCGTCGTCGGTGATGTCCGGCCGGCACCACAGGCCGCCGGCCGCGAGGTCGGCGCAGGATTGCAGTACGTCCAGCACCGCCAGTGCCTGGGCGATGGCGGGGACCGCCGGCTCGGCCAGGATGTCGCGCACCAGAGTGGCGAAGATGGCGCGCTCACGCGTGCCGGCGCGTTCGCCGGCCTCGGCGATGCGGCGGTCCAGGGTGATCAGTTCGTCGGTCGCGAAGCGCGCGGCGCTGGCGGTGCCCTGGCGCAGGATCAGGTCGGTGCGGTCGCGCACCCGGGCCGCCGCGGCGGTGGGGATTTCGATGACGTAGCCGAGCTGCGCGTGATGGCGGACCTTGAGGCTGGCGACGCCGAATTGCTGCGCGTAGTCGTTCTGCAATCCGGCGATGATGCGCCGGCTGTCGTCGCGCAGCCCGCGTTCGGCATCCAGTTCGGGATCGAAGCCCGCCGCGATCACGCCGCCATCCTCGACCCGTGCGGGCAGGGAATCGGCCAGGGCGTGCTTCAGCCGCTCTTCCAGCGCCGTGCCGCCGCCCAGGTGGCGCATCGCGTCCGCGATCGGGGCGGGTGGCGCCGCGCGGCCATCGGCCAGGGCGGCGGCGATGCGCCGGGCGATGGACAGGCCGTCGCGCACCGCCGCCGCGTCGCGCGGCAGGCCACGGCCCAGCGACAGGCGGGCCAGGGCGCGGGCGATGTCGGGCGTGCCGCGCAGCCCCTGGCGCAGGGCCGCGCGGACGCCGCCCTCGTCGATCAGCCACGACCATCCGTCCTGGCGGGCGGCGATCGGGGCGCAGCGGGTCAGCGGGGCGGCGATCCATTCCGCCAGCAGGCGGCTGCCCGGCGCGGTGACGGTGCGGCCGACGCTGGCCAGCAGCGTATGCTCGGTGCTGCCGTCGCGGGTGCGCAGCAGGTCGAGGCTGGCGCGGGTGGCGGGGTCGAGGCCCAGGATGCCCCCGTTTTCATGGGCGTGGGGGTGGGCGAGGCGCGGCATCTGCCCGGCCTGGCTGCGGCGGACGTAATCGAGCGCCATCGCGGCGGCGACCGCTTCCTCGTCGGAAAAGGTGCCGAAGGCGTCCAGGTTGGCGACCTGGAAGGTTTCGGCTACCCGGCGGCGTGCCGTCGCGGCGGCGGGGACGGTGGCCTGCGGCGCGCGACGGGCATCGAAATCGCCCAGCTCCACCCCGGCGGCGGCCAGGATCTCGGCCGGGTCCAGGCGGCCCAGCAGGTCCATCAGCCCGTCGGGCGGGACCGATGCGGTCTCGAACGCGCCGGTCGAGATGTCGATCCAGGCGACGCCCCAGCCACGGGTTGACGGGGCGCGGCCGGCGCCTGCCGCTACCGCCACCAGCAGGTTCTGGCGGCCGGCTTCCAGCAGTTCGTCCTCGGTCAGGGTGCCGGGGGTGACCAGGCGCACCACCGCGCGCGCCAGCGGGCCCTTGGCGACGCCCTTGCCGGGCTTGCGCGGCGGCTCGGTCTGCTCGGCCACCGCGACGCGGAACCCCCGGCGGATCAGCCTTGCCAGGTAGGCCGAGGCGGCCGCCACCGGCACGCCGCACATCGGGATCGGCATGTCGCCATGGGTGCCGCGCGTCGTCAGCGCGATGTCCAGCGCCCCGGCCGCCGCTTCGGCGTCGGAGAAGAACATTTCGTAGAAATCGCCCATGCGGAAGAACAGCAGGGCTTCGGGATGTTCGGCTTTCAGGGAAAACCATTGCGCCATGGCGGGGGTGGCGCCGTCCGGGGAAGGGAGCGTCATGCCGGCCTGTGTACAGGCCCCGGGGCTGGTGGGCCAGCCGGGAAATGCGTCGCCGCTCAGGCTGTACGGCTGCGCCGCCGGCCCAGGCGGGCGCGCAGCGTCGTGACGGCGGCGCGGAGCTCCATCACGCCCAGGGTTTGCAGCGCGATGCCGTAGGCCAGCATGCCGGCCGCGACCAGCGCCATCAGCGCCACGATTCGCAGGGGGCCGTGGCGGACGGCCAGGGGCCCCAGGGCCGTCAGGTTCAGCATCAGCAGCGTCGCCGCCATGAACAGGGCCGCGAGCAGCATGCGGGCGACCCGCGAAAGCGTGGCGGGGGCGATGCGCAGCAGGCCCCGGCGGCGCAGCAGGACGGCGAGCGTGGCGACATTGACGATGGCCGCGAGCGCGCTGGCCAGCGGGGGGCCGGCATGGCGCAGCGGATGCATCAGCAGCAGGTTCAGGATGAAATTGAGGGTGAGGGTGAACAGGCCGATCCGCACCGGCGTCGCGGTATCGCCCCTGGCGAAGAAGCCCGGGGCGAGGACCTTGATCAGCACGAAGGCCGGCAGGCCGATGGCGAAGGCGCGCAGCGACTGCGCCGACAGCATGGCGTCGCGTTCGGTGAAGGCGCCGTGCTGGAACAGGGTGGCGATGATCGGGTGGGCCAGGACGATCATGCCCAACGCGGCGGGCAGGGTCAGGACCATCGCGTAGTCGATCGCCCGGTTTTGCGCGCCATGTGCGCCCTCATGGTCCTGGGCCGCGACATGGCGGCTGAGGACCGGCAGCAGGGTGGTGCCGGCGGCCGCCCCCAGCACGCCCAGCGGCAACTGGTTGATGCGGTCGGCGAAATAGATGAACGATACGCTGCCCGGCGGCAGGTACGAGGCGATGATGGTATCGACCAGCAGGTTGATCTGGCTGATGCCGCTGCCCAGGCAGCCGATCGCCATGCGCCGGACCAGGGTGTGGATGCGCGCCGTCAGGCGCGGCGGCAGCAGCATCAGGCGGAAGCCGGCGCGCCTTGCCGCCAGCAGCAGCAGCCCGAGCTGGACGACGCCCGATGCGGTGACGCCCCAGGCGGCGGCCTGGCCGACATTGCCCGTCAGCGGCGCCAGCAGGAGGATCGCGGCGATGCCGACGACGTTGAAGGATACATAGGCCGCAGCAGCGGCCCCGAACCGGTGCAGGCCGTTCAGCACGCCCGACACCAGCGCCGCGGCGCAGATCAGGACCAGGTAGGGAAAGGTGATGCGGCTGAGCGCGACCGCGATATGGAAGCGGTCGCCCTGCATGGGGAAGCCGGCGGCGATCACGCCGACGACCTGGGGCATGAAGAGTTCGCCCAGCACCGCGATCAGCGTCAGCCACGTCAGCAGGACGCTGAAGGTCTCGCTGGCGAAGCGGCGGGCCTGCTCGGGGCCCTCGGTCGTGAGCATGGCGGAGAAGAGCGGCACGAATGCCGTGTTGAGCGCGCCCTCGCCGAACAATTGGCGGAACATGTTGGGCAGGCGGAAGGCGACCTGATAGGCGTCCTGGACCGGGCCGGCCCCCAGGAAGGCCGCCAGAAGCTGGTCGCGCACCAGGCCCAGCACGCGGCTGAGCATGGTCCAGCCGCCGACGGTGAGAAAACCCTTGAGCAAGCGGGACCTCCTGATCTGCCGCGCGCATGATGCATGACCCCGCCGGTCCGGCCCAGCGTGATTCGCGCGGCGCTACGGCGGTTTCAGCGAGGGCGGTCAGTGATCGAGGATCGTGCGCTCGATGGCCAGGCGCATGCGCCGCGATTCGGGCGAGGTCAGGCTGACGAACCAGTTGGCCAGCGTGCCGTCCCGGCCGATCAGGTATTTGTAGAAATTCCAGCGCGGGCGGGCGAGCACGCCGCCCTGCTGGCCCAGCCACTGGAAAAGGGGAATCGCCTCGGGGCCGCGGACGTGGCTGCGCGTGGCCATGGGGAAGGTCACGCTGTAATTGCGGGCGCAGAACGTGGCGATCTGCTCGGCGGAGCCGGGTTCCTGCTGGCCGAAATCGTTCGACGGCACGCCGACCACCGTCAGGCCGCTGCCGCGATAGAACGACCACAGCGCCTGCAAGCCCTCGAACTGGGGGGTGAAGCCGCATTTCGACGCGGTGTTGACGATCAGCACCGGCTTGCCGCGCAGGGCGCCGAGGTCGATCGTGCCGCCTTCCAGGGCCGGCAGGGTAAAGTCGTAAGCGGTCGTCATGGCAGCCGATTCGATCTGTTGCGGTCTGTGGCGAGCCCGTATCCTAAAACAGTTCCCGCCGCCGCACGAGTGGGCATGCCCGGCGCGCTCCGCCGCTCTGGACAGCACGGCGTGCAAGGCACACTCTCGTTACGGTTTTGGATTGGTAGGGTATGCATGGCGGTCCTGCATGGAATTTTCGGGCTGGCCTGCCTGATCGCGCTCGCCGTGGCGTTTTCGGCCGACCGGCGGGGCATCCGGCCCCGGATCGTATTGGCCGCCGTGGCGATGCAGGTGGCGCTGGGGGGGCTGGTCCTGTTCGTGCCGCCGGGACGGCTGGCGCTGCATGCGGTGTCCGGCGCGGTCGATACCGTGCTGGGATACGGCGCGCAGGGCAGCGCCTTCCTGTTCGGCCCGTTGGTCGGCCCGCGCATGGATGCGCTGTTTCCCGGGGGGGGATTCGTCTTCGCGCTGCGGATCCTGCCGCAGATCGCCTATATCTCGGCGTTGATCGCGATCCTGTATTATTATCGCGTCATGCAGCGCCTGGCACGGCTGCTGGGCGGGTTGCTGCGGCGGGTGCTGGGCACCTCGATGATCGAATCCTTTTCCGCCGTCACGACGATCTTCCTCGGCCAGAGCGAGATGCCGGTGGCGCTGCGCCCGTACGTGCCGCTGCTGACGCGCGAGGAACTGTTCGCCGTCATGTGCAGCGGCACCGCCTCGGTCGCGGGCTCGGTGCTGGTGGGGTATGCGGGCCTGGGCGTGCCGATGGATTACCTGCTGGCGGCGTCGGTGATGGCGATTCCGGGCGGCCTGCTGTTCGCCAAGATATTGATGCCGTCGCGCACGCCGACGCGGGTTTCGGGTCTCGACCTGGAATTCGGCCATGAGCATCCGGTCAATGTCTTCGAGGCCATCGCGATCGGCACCGCCAGCGGTGTCGGCGTGGCGGTGGCGGTGGGGGGAATGCTGATTGCCTTTATCGGGCTGATCGCGCTGGCCAATGGGCTGATCCATGGGTTGGGGGGCTGGTTCGGCGTGGGGAATCTGTCGCTGGAGACGATTTTCGGCGTGATCTTTGCCCCGCTGGCGTGGCTGATCGGGGTGCCGTGGCATGAGAGCGGGGTGGTTGGCGCGATCATGGGTCAGAAACTCGTGTTCAACGAGTTCGTGGCCTATGTCGCGCTCGGTCCGCATTTTCATGATGCGACGCTGGACGCGCGCGCGCTGGCGATTGCTTCGTTCGCGCTGTGCGGGTTTGCCAACCTGTCGTCGGTGGGTATCCTGATTGCCGGCTTCGGCAGCATTGCCCCCGAGCGGCGGGGAGAGGTGGCCGGCATGGGGGTGCGGGCGGTGTTTGCCGGGTCGCTGTCGAATTTCGCCAGCGCCACGATTGCCGGCATGTTCGTCGGTTAGTCCAATGTGTCGGTGGGGAGGCTATCGGACGGCCGGCGGCGTTTATGTTGCCGGGAACCCCAGCCAATTGCGAAGTCCGCCGATGATGGATTTGAGGGATAGCCGTCGCGCAGACATATCAGGCGCAGGAAGCGGGCGGTGCGCTCGGCCCGATCTACGATCTCATTCCGCTCCCGGCAGGCGACATAGAGCGCATGATGGATGCGGTCGATCGTGCGATCCCAGGTCCACAGATCGAAATAATCGTAGACCGTCGAGCGCTGCGGCAGATCTTTCTGGACCGCCCGCCACTGGCAGCCGGTCGACAGGACATACATCAATCCGTTGACGACCTCGCGCAGTCGGACGCTCCGTTTGCCGCCCCCGGACGGACGTTAAGAGGTTTTTCGAACCCTCCATCTGCTGGCTCCCTCGCGGACCGGCGCGCCGAAGGGACCGTCCGCGCCCCGAAGGAGAACCTGCTCTGGGTTCGGGTCTTCGAAACCGTCGAGGAGTTCCGGCAGGCCCTGCTGGAATTCCGCGATCCATACAACGAAACCCGGCTCCTCGAACGGCATGGTTTCCTGTCCCCCAATGCCGTGTGCGCCGGGGCTCTTTCCAATGTGGCTCGCGCCGCCTAGGCCCTGACCAACTGTCTCAAACACCGAGGCCGGTACACCAAATGGCCTCCGGGAAGCCCGGGACGCTTCGACTCTCGATTTGGGACGCTGGTGGGAACGTCACTGTGAAGGTTTTAAGAAGATCGGAGAATTTCCTTCCGAAATGCAGGCCGCTGCATTAGCAGACTGGCGTTGATTCATGGGGGAGGCACCTGTGCCCGTCATATTCAGCAATGGTATGTTCGCTCGTTACCTCAGCGGGACCGCATGAGCGAGTGGGTCAGGTCCCAGTCAAGTTGGTCGCTTCTGTTACTCAGGATACAGCGAAGGACAGGGCGCTCCGATGCCGACGATCTGCTGCAATCCGCATTTCTCAAGCTGCTCGAACTCAAGCCTGGCAACATACGCAATGTGGAAGCGTATTTGGTCCGGGCGGCCCAGAATGCAGCATGCGACTCGGTGCGCCGTGAACGAAACGGTCCGATATCCTTTGTCGATGACGAACACATGCAGTCCGTACCCTGCACCGGCCCGACGCCGGTCGAGACAGCCATGTCCCGACAGAGGCTCGACACATTAGCAAGGAGCATACAGGATCTGGACGAACGGACGAAGGAAATTTTCCTGCTTCATCGTATTGAAGGGCTCTCCTATCCGCAAATCGCGGAACGGGTTGGATGCACCGTTAGCAATGTAGAAAAACATATCAGTAAGACCTTGGTCTTGTTGGCAAAAAGACTCCTGGATTAAGACCTATGGCCACTCTTCACGAAACGGCGGCGTACTGGTTCGCGCGGCTCCATGCGCCGGACTTTTCTGAACAGGATCGGCAGAGGTTTACCGCTTGGTACAATGAAACGCCCGCGCAGGCGCAGGCATATGAACTGATTTCCGCAATTTGGCAGGCATCTGAAATCGCGACCTCCCAATCTGGCAGGACTGTGGCGGTCTCTCCGGCTCTTCTGACCCGCAGGGGGGTGCTGGCTGGCGTGTCCGCCCTCATGCTCGGCGCTTTCGCCGTGCTTCCCGACCCTGCCGAAGCGACGATACGCGCTACCAGAACCGGCCAGCAGATGACGTTCGCAGCCTCGCCCTCAATGACCGTTCTGCTGGACAGCGACAGTTCGGTTGCCGTCCATGGGCGCCCCCGCACGCTTGCACTGTTGTACGGACAGATCCAGGTCAATTGCCGTGGGGACGACACGCGTAACGGGATTGATCTGGAACAGTGGCATGCCTGCCTTCCGTCCGGATCGTTCAATATGTTTCGTTCTCCCCTCAAGAACACGCTCACCGTTCTGAGTGGAACAGCGGTTCTGTCCCGCGCGGGCATGGCGTCCCCGTGCGGGCTTCGGGCAGGGGAGCGTGCGACCATCCTTCCCGACGGCCGTCTGTCGATCGACCACCCGCTCATCGACGACGTCATGGCGTGGCGCAGCGGACGCCTGGCTTTCCGCAACACGCCACTGAGCGAGGCGGTGGAGGAAATGAACCGCTATTCGACGACAAAGATTCTGGTTCAGGATTCCGCAGCCAATCTTCGTATCTCCGGATTTTACCATTTCGGGCAAAACGCAGCCTTCGCGCGTCTTCTGGAAAACGTCCTTCCCGTCCGTGCGACTTTCGGCAAGGAGATCACGATCGTTAAGCTTTGATGACAGCGATCATTTTTTACTGAGGTGGAGGGGGCCCCCATTCGTCAGCAAGGAAGACGCCCGATGCGGCGCCATGCTTCGGAGACCTCCTCTCATGCCTTGCTTCAAATCCTGCTTTCCTCCCGCCATGCTGGCGGCGACCTTTCTCGCCGGCGTCGCCGGACAGGCGTTTTCCCAAACGCTGCCTTCGCTGACCCTGCATATCGGCGCGCAGCCTATCTCCACGACGCTGGCCGAACTTTCCCGTATCAGCCATCACGATATACTTTTTTCGGAAACGGCGTTGGAGGGGCGCATGGCCCCCGCATTGAATGGCAGATATACGTTTGACGAGGCGTTGCAGCACCTGACCCAGGGCAGCGGCCTGCGAGTCTCCAGGGACGCCGGCGGTACAGTCGTCATCCGGCCGGACACGGATCCCGCGGCGAAAAAACTATCGAAGCCTCCCGCCAGAAGCGCTCCGGTGCGTGAAGAGGCCATGGTCGTTTTCGGGACGGGTCAGTCCAGGCAGGTTCAGACTCTCTCGCGCAGCGAAATCCGTAAGGCGGCGCCCGGCACGTCGCCTCTGGCCGTCCTTTCCGAACTTCCCGGCGTCAATTTCCAGTCTTCCGATCCTCTGGGAGCGTACGAATGGGCCCAGCAGATCACGATACGCGGTTTCTTCACGGACCAGATCGGCTATACGCTGGACGGAATTCCTTTGGGAAATATGCAGTATCGCAATAATAACGGTCTGGCCATCGGTCGTGCCCTCGAGACCGAGAACAACGGTCCGGCCACCCTGGCCCAGGGCACGGGCGGCCTTGGTACCGCCTCCACCAGCAATTTGGGCGGAACAATTCAGTTCTCGTCCATCGACCCCACGGATCATTATGGCGTGGATGTAGCAGGAACCGTCGGCAGTTCGAACACCTGGCGC
Organism: Gluconacetobacter sacchari; assembly: GCF_014174255.1. Lineage (GTDB taxonomy): Bacteria > Pseudomonadota > Alphaproteobacteria > Acetobacterales > Acetobacteraceae > Gluconacetobacter > Gluconacetobacter sacchari. The sequence goes on along the minus strand of NZ_JABEQJ010000010.1, from coordinate 3,131 downwards.
GGCTTCATGCGTCTCAACAGTGGCATCCTGCCAGGTGGGGGAAAACTTTATGCCAGCTATGATTATCAGTTCGCGGACAAGTGGAAAGGATGGGGGCAGCAGAAGCAGCAGCAGATCAACTTCAAATATGTTCAGCCGCTCGGCGATTCCGTAAAATCCACGACCTACCTCGATTTCGACGATCGCCGCGAAGACGATTACCTCGATCTCTCGAATAACCTGATCAAACGCTTCGGCTACGACCACGACGATATCAGCAACAACTACAAGCTTGCCGAGCAGATCGCGCGTGCCTATCAGGCGGACCAGGTACTGCCGGCCCCCTATACCTCGCCGGATGATACGTACTATCGCGGCGGCGGCGTTCGACAGGACATGGTCGGCTATGAAAAACTGAATTACCATTTGGTGCCGCATCTGTCCGGTAGCACGACCGTTTACGGTCATTACGACCGGGGACCCGGCACCTGGACTGACCCCTATGATCCCACCCCCGCCACCTTGGGCGGCTCGCCGCTTTCGGTTTCGACGACGGAATACCGGATGCAACGCGAGGGCATCATCACCAGCCTCGGCTATCAGCGCTGGAATCACAAGATTGAAGCCGGCTTCTGGTTTGAAAACAATCTTTTCAGTCAGGCCGCGAAGCTTTACCCCCTTCAGGAGGGTGTTGCGCCATCGGATTTCCAGCGTTTCTACGAAAATCCATTTGACGTGCAGTGGCAATACACCTTCCGCACACATGTTTATCAGTTCCACCTCGAGGATAGCTGGTCGATTACGCCAAAGTTGCGCGTGAACGCCGGGTTCAAATCCCTGGTCTCCAACAGTGCGGTCACGACGGCGCAGAGCAGCAACCCGATCAACGCTTCCATTTCCGCATCCAACGGCTTTCTGCCGCAGGCAGGCGTGCTGTACCGCTTTGACCGGCATCACGAAGTTTTCGCTGACTTCTCGCGAAACATGTCCGCCTACACGGCATCCGCCTCTACCGGTCCCTTTTCGACCACGCAGGCGGGTTTCGCTTATATCCATGACAAGCTGAAGCCGGAAACGACCAATACCGAGGAAATCGGCTACCGTTTCCATAATGACAGCGTCCAGGCGTCGCTGACCGGATATTATGTCGATTTCGAAAATCGTCTTCTGGCTTCTTCCTTGAGTTCCGTGATCGTCGGAAACCAGAATGTCCTCGAAAATGTAGGCAGTGTGACGTCGCGCGGCGTCGAAGCGGCAGCGAACTGGCGCTTTTTCAGAAACTGGTCCCTGTACGGCGCCTGGTCCTATAACGACGCCCACTACAATGACAATATCACCGGCGTCGATGGATCGGTTCTGCATATTGCTGGCAAGCAGGTGGTGGCGGCGCCGCGCAATATCGGCAATTTCAAACTGGCCTATGATGACGGAACGATTTGGGGACAGTTCGGCGGGCAGTATATGAGCCGCCGTTTCTACACCTTTCTGAACGATGCGCCGGTTCCCGGACGCATCCTGTTCAATCTCTCGGCGGGATATCGCTTCCAGCAGCCGGGTTTTCTGCGGGGGCTCGAAGCCCAGGTGAACGTCGTCAACCTGTTCGACAAGGGATATATTTCAAGCATCGGCACCACGGGATTCAAGAACAGCGACCCCAACGGAACGTACCAGACCTTGCAGGCGGGTGCGCCGCGCCAGGCTTTCTTCACGCTCAGGAAGCATTTTTTCTGATCCCGTCCAGTTTTACTGAAAGGGTTGCCCGATCCATGACGTCATTCTCACGCCGCAATATCCTGGGTTCTGGGGGCGCCCTTCTTTCTGGCGCTCTGGCAACGAGCGCCTTCGGACAGGTCCCGTCCGCCAGCACGCAGGAGCCGTTCTCGTTCCTGTTCATTACCGACACGCATCTTCAGCCTGAACTCGATGCGATGAAAGGCTGCCAGATGGCGTTTCGGTCGGCAACCCGCGAGAAGGCGGATTTCGTGTTGCAGGGGGGCGACCATGTCTACGATGCGATGGAAGTTTCCATGCCACGCGCCCGCCGGCTTCTAGACCTGTACGAGATGACGGAACAGGAACTGGGCATGAAGGTTTACCACACCGTCGGAAACCACGACTGCTTCGGTGTCTATGCCAAAAGCGGCGCCTCCGTCCATGACCCCGATTTCGGCAAGAACTTCTTCCGCAAGGCATTCGGCGAGACGTATTATGCGTTTCAACACAAGGGGGTCCATTTTATCGTCCTGGACTCTGTCACCATCACGCCTGATCGCGATTACGAAGGGCGTTTCGACGCACGCCAAGTCGAATGGTTGGGTTCATATCTGCGCACGCTTCCGGCCACGGCGCCCATCATCGTCTGCACTCATATTCCGATGGTGACCGCGTTCTATACCTATGCGGACGAGAGTCCGTCCCTTTTCAAACATCAGGCGCTCAGCACCGTCAACACGCGCGAAATTCTGGCATTGATGGCGGGCCATAACGTATTGGCCGTCTTCCAGGGACATACCCATGTCCTGGAGCAGGTCGAACATAACGGGATCCAATTCATCACCGGCGGTGCCGTCAGCGGAAACTGGTGGCATGGCAGGCACCTTGGAACGCCTGAGGGATACATGGTCGTCCATGTCGAAAACAACGCCATTCGCACGGAATACAAGTCCTTCGGGTTCAAAACCGTGAGCCCCCAAAATACCTACTGACGCTGGGCATTCCGGCATGCACCGAGGAGGCGTGGAGCAAAGGCGCTGGCGACGGAGGTTGAGGATCTGGTTCGACCCGTGCCATGCATCACTCGGACCTGGATCCAGCCGGCGCCGCCAGTGTGCTGGATGTTGACGCGGCCGAATTGGCTGGACAATTTTTTCTATACGCTGGCGATGCTGCCGGTTCGCATGGCGGAAGGACGCTTTTTGCTTGCGGCGAGCCTGCTCGGGGATCCGCTGCACGGCGCGGAGCCGGTCTTATGGTCTCCGTCCGGGCCGGCAGCGAACGGGAGGCGTTCAATGCCGCCAGTTTTATGGGCTGGCTTGAGCTGAGGTGGAGCCGGAAAATCGGACAGGGTGTTAAGCTCATCCCGACCTGAAGGAATGGACGGGAATGAAGACGACGAGAAAGCGCTACAGCGCGGAGTTCAAAGCGAAGGTGGC
>NZ_JABEQJ010000009.1 GCF_014174255.1 Gluconacetobacter sacchari | reverse complement strand
CGGCATGGGGCCGATCGGACCGCGCCGCCGTGGCTCCGCTCTCGCCGCCACAGGTGTCCTGTGCCGATAGAGCGTCGCCCGGCTGATGTTCCAGACCCGGCAGACCGCCGCCAAACCATAGGGGCGACCGGAGGACGGGGAGACCGCCGCGCTCATGGTCGCAGCCTCCTGCGGGCCAAAGGGCGGTCCGCCTCCATGGCCGCGATCTTTTCACGCAGCAGTTCACGCTCGATCATGACCTCGCCGAGCTTTGCCTTGAGGCGATCGCTCTCCAGCGTCTCGCCGTCGGTCTGACGTGTCGCAAGACTGGCTTCGCCCCCGGAAAGGAAGGCGTCCTGCCATCCGCTCAGGGTCGCAGCCGTCACGCCCACTTCGCGCGAGACCATCTCCAGGTCCTCACCGCGCAGCAGACGAAGCACGGCCTCCTTCTTGCGGCGGCGTGACATCCGTCCACCATGCCCCGGTCGTTTCGCGTCGTTCTTCAGGTCGTTCCTCATCGTGACACCTCCGCACATGTCTCACGTGTTTATCGGGTGTCTCAAAAAACCGGGAGGCGGGAGACCCTCTCGCGCCACCGCGACGCGATAAGCCTGCATTACGGCCATGACGACTTCACCGATGAAAACCGCTTGGCCCGCACGCTGTCGCGCGACCGGGCGAAGGACATGGCCTCCGATTATGAGCCCACGCGGGATTTTGCCGAACGGCGCGGCATCACCTTCCGCGAGCGCGTTGCCGAGATCACGCGCAAGATCGTCCCGGAGAAGGTTCGTACCCTCTTCGACGGGCCGAGCCTGCCCGCCGTTGGCGGGCAGGGGCCGGAAAGAGCGACGCCGGAAAGAAGAGCGACAGACGACCCGGAAGCGGTGTTGCGTCGCGCGCGCACCCGCGCGCTCATCCGCCATGCCCGCGCGGTCGATGCGATCTTCGAGGCGCAGGAACGCGGCGGCAAGGCCAACCCGGAACAGGTGACGGAACTGCGCGACGCGCGCAAGGAATTCGAGGCGGTGCGGCCTTACGGCTCGCACGACGCCGAAGCCGCCTATAAGAAAAACCCGGAACTGGCTGTGGAGGCCGCGAGCAGTCGGGTCAACAACGCCATCCGCGCCCTGCAAATCGAAACCGAACTCCGCACCGATCGCCAGCGCGCGGATCGCTTCGTCGAACGCTGGCAGGGTCTGGAACGGACAAGCCTTCGCCAATATCAGGCAGGCGACATGTCCGGCTACAAGGCCACGCAGAAAGCGATGGGCGATATAGCCAAAAGCCTCGAACGCGACCCGCAGCTCGAATCCATCCTTGCTAACCGCAAGCAGGCTCTCGGCATCGCCATCGAATCGGGCCGCCGACTCGGGCAGGAACTGGCCTTCAATCACGGTCTCGACCTCGGCAGGGAACGCGGCCTCGGGCTCTGATCCTACCCTTTTACCGCCGATTACACGCTAGAACCCTACGACCTTAAATATCTGTTGCATAACGAGAAATCTTTATTCTGTCCTGTGTCGGAAGCCCAAAAAATCCCGGCAGAAGGCAGCACAACCATGTCCACGCCAGAGCGTATCGTCCGCCTGAAATCCGTCCTCGCCCGAACCGGCCTGTCCCGCTCCACGATCTACCGAAAGATCGCCGAGGGCACCTTTCCGTCCCAGATCCGAATCAGCATCAACGGCGCGGGATGGCACGAATCCGACATCGACCGATGGGTCGCCGATCCCGTGAAATGGAGACCCACCCACGGTGGGCCTTGACCGATCATTCAGAGATCGTCATCCAGCTCGTCGTCATGAACCTCGGCGGCGCGCTTTTTCGCGTCGGCGATCAGATCCTTCGCGGATTCCCCCTTCATCCAAACGTCGAGCATATCCGCCCAGCACTGAAGCATGATCCTCCGCTCCGTGAGATAGCGGTTCACGTTATAGACGGCCGCGATCCGGTTCCGGGGCGCGTGGGCGAGGCTCATCTCGATCCAGCGATCGTCGAACTTGGCGCGGTTCAGCCCTGTCGAGAACGTGCGGCGCAGGTCGTGAACGCCGAAGCTCTGAAAATCCGGGTTATCCTGCCGGATGCGCTCGACCACCGTATCGAGCACACGATTGAGCGTGGCGTTGCTGATGGGTGTTTCGCCGTCATACCGGCCAGGGTGCAAATATCGGCTGGTGCCGAACATGGTGCGGAACGCCGTCAGAATGTCGAGTGCCTGATCGCTCAGCGGGACGACATGTGGCTTGCCCGCCTTCATGCGCGCGCCCGGAATGTTCCACCGCGCGGCGGAGAAGTCGATCTCCTTCCATGTCGCGTCAATGAACTCCGACTTGCGAACGCCGGTCAGCAGGACGAACCTCACAGCCTGGCGCAGCGTGGGCGCTGCCGCCACATGATCCAGAGCCGCCAGAGCCATACGAATTTCGGACGGCGACAAGGCGCGGTCGCGCGGCTCGAACGTAGCGATCGCGCTGGTGCGAATCTGCTCGGCGGGATTGCTTATATCCAGCCCGCTTCCTTGAGCATGGCGGAATACGAGCAACACGACCTCCCGCACATGCACGGCGACGGCCGGCCCGCGCTTCTCCTTCACCTCGTCGCAAAGAGATTTGAGGCGCTGCGGCGTCACCTCCGCCAGCTTGAGCTTCGCCAACGCGCCCGCAATGGCGCGGTCATAGACGGATCGGCGCATTGCCAGCGTGCTGTCAGCCAGTCTCTCGGCCCCGGATTTCGGATCGGCCTTGTGCCTGAAATACGTTTCCGCCCATCCGCCGAAGGTCAACGCCTCGATCGACGCGGTGCGTTTCTCCGCCTTGGCTCTCGACGGCGAATCGCCCCGCTCGACCTGACGGCGCGCGCGGGCCAGCAGCGCCCTCGCCTCGGCAAGCGATACGTCCATTCCGTAATCCAGAGCCTCGGGCGCCCGCGTCAGCTTGCGCGCCGCCTCGGCACTATAGCGGCCGATGGTCAAGACCTCCTGCCGCCCGTTCACCCGGTAATGATAACGGAAAGAGATAATGCCGGTCGGCGTGACGGCCGCGAACATCCCGTCGCGGTCCGCCACCTTGTAGAGCCTGGTTCTCGGCTTGAGGTTTTTCAGTTCTTTATCAGTGAGTTGCCCCATGAATCCGCATCCGGTCGAGGGCGGACAATACCATCAAAAGGGCTTGATGGTATCGGAAGCCCGTTTCTCGACCATCCTGCGCGATACCATCACCAGTACCAACAAACCGGCCAGGCCGGGGTGATACGCAGAGATACGGGTTAGGAAAAATAATCCTTGTTCGTCAAAGACATCGTGCAATTATCGGCACGGCGCGAGATGGTCTGAAACGACCCTAGATCACTCCCACTCAATCGTTCCGGGCGGCTTCGAGGTGATGTCGTAGGTCACGCGATTGATGCCGCGCACCTCGTTGACGATGCGGCTGGCGACACGGTTCAGGAAGCCGATATCGAAGGGATAGACGTCGGCCGTCATGCCATCGGTACTGGTGACGGCACGCAGGGCGCAGGCATAGTCGTAGGTGCGGCCGTCGCCCATCACGCCAACCGTGCGGACCGGCAGCAGAACCGCGAAGGCCTGCCAGATCGCATCATACAGGCCGGCACCACGGATTTCCTCCAGGAAGACCGTATCGACCTGACGCAGCAGCGCCAGCTTGTCGCGATCGATCGCACCGGGAATGCGGATGGCCAGGCCCGGACCGGGAAATGGATGACGCCCGACAATGGCCTCGGGAAGGCCCAGTTCGCGGCCCAGTTCGCGGACCTCGTCCTTGAACAGTTCGCGCAGCGGCTCGACCAGTTGCATCTTCATCCGTTCCGGCAGGCCGCCGACATTATGATGCGACTTGATCGTCACCGACGGGCCGCCGGTGAAGCTGACGCTTTCGATCACGTCCGGATACAGCGTGCCCTGGGCGAGGAAATCCGCGCCGCCCAGCTTCGCAGCCTCTTCCTCGAACACCTCGACGAACAACCGGCCTATGGTCTTGCGCTTCACCTCCGGGTCCGTCACCCCTTCCAGGGCGGACAGGAACAGGTCCGACGCATCGCGGTGGATCAGCTTGATGTTGAAGCGGCCACGGAATGTCTTCACCACCTCCTCGGCCTCGCCGGCCCGCAGGATGCCGGGATCGACGAAGATGCAGGTCAACTGGTCACCGATCGCCTCGTGGATCAGCACCGCCGCCACCGAGGAATCAACGCCACCCGACAGGCCGCAGATCACTCGGCCCGACCCGACCTGCTGGCGGATACGGGCGATTTCCATGTCGCGGAAGCCGGCCATGGTCCAATTGCCCTGGCAGCCCGCCACGCCATGGGTGAAATTGCGCAGCAGGGCCGCACCATGCGGCGTATGCACCACTTCGGGATGGAACTGCACGCCGTACAGGCGCCGCCCCTCGTCCGCGATGATGGCATAGGGCGCGCCCTCGCTGACCGCCACGGCGCGAAAACCGGGCGGCAGTTTCGTTACCCGGTCGCCATGGCTCATCCATACCTGCTCGCGCCCGCCCCGCGCCCAGGTGCCGCGGAACAGCGCGCAATCGTCGATGATGTCGACATGCGCCCGGCCGAATTCGCGATGCGCGTGCGTCTCGACCTCGCCGCCCAGTTGGAGACACATCGCCTGCTGGCCGTAGCAGATACCCAGCACCGGCACATTCAGGGCAAATACGACATCGGGAATGCGCGGCGCGCCTTCGTCCAGCACGCTGGCCGGGCCGCCCGACAGGATGATGCCACGCGGCGCGAAGGTACGGATCCGCGCCTCGTCGCTGGAAAACGGCCAGATTTCGCAATAAACGCCGCTTTCGCGCACGCGCCGCGCGATCAACTGTGTGACCTGGCTGCCGAAATCCAGGATGAGAATCCGATCCTGATGCAGCGCGGCGTCGAGCGTCGTCGTATCCTGGGGCTGGATCGGGGTGGAACCGGCGGTCTTCACATCGTCGCTCATCGTTGCTCTTTCGGTCGCGGCGTTACGGTCGCAGGGCGCGCTGCGCGGACCGGGCGGGCCGTGCAGGAGCCGGATATGCGTCGACACAGAGTATAGCGCAAGCCCGGACCAGGCGGGACCCTATGGCCGAGCCGGCCGCCCGCGCCCATATTGAAACACAGACCCTAGGCGTTACGGAGCCCGAACGTGCCTCTCTTTCGACTGGACCGCCCCCTGCCGCGTCCCCGCCTGGCCGGCCTCCGGCATGCGGCGATCGCCTGTGCCGCCGTGCTGACCGTGGTGCCGGCCGCCCGGGCGGCCGACGACGCGTCCCGGGACCCGATCGGCATCTGGACCGGCACGCTGGTCGCCGATCGGGGCATCTGTCCCGAGACGCGGGCTCCGTCCACCTTGCAGATCGAAAGCAGGCGCGTCGCCTTCACCCCCGCTGACGGGGCGCAGACCCTGCATGGCCAGCGCGACGCGACGCCCGGCCGTTTCCATGCCCAACTCGTGCTGAGCGGCATGAACCGCAAGCCCTTCCCCATGGTGTTCGAAGGCACGCCCCAGGGCAACACCATCCAGGGCACCTACGGTACGCCGCGCTGCCGTGCCCATGTGGTCCTGACGCGTCCGCAATCGCATTCCATGGAGCATTTCCTGGGCCACTGAGCCCGCGCGACGAAAGCACGCGTCGCGCGACGCAGAGCGGTTGCCTGTTCCATCCGGTTGCGACATGGTCGGCCCAACGAAACGCATGACATCTCCGCCCGCGCGGAATGAGCAGGAGCGCCTGGTTTGACCTTTTCCTTCCATCGTCCGGCCGGGGCGATCGCCTTCGCGGCCGCCCTGGGGCTCGTCAGCGGCCTGGGCCGCGCCGCGCCACCGCCCCCTTCGCCCTCGCTGACGGTGCAGACGGGCAGCGATATCCCCGCCCACGTCACCTTCCCCACCGCCGGGCGCGATTACGTCAAGCGCGAGGTCATGATTCCGATGCGCGACGGGGTGAAGCTGCATACCGTGATCGTGCTGCCCCGCGACGCACACGATGCCCCGATCCTGCTGACCCGCACGCCCTATCACGCATCGAAGCGGCTCAACCGGGTCGAGGACGCGCCGACCATGCGCGCCCTGCTGCCCCAGGGCGACGACGTGTTCGTCGAGGCCGGTTATATCCGCGTGTTCCAGGATATTCGCGGCAAATATGGATCGGAAGGGGACTACGTGATGACGCGGCCGGTGCGCGGACCGCTGAACCCTACCCGCACCGACGAAGTGACCGACGCCTGGGACACGATCGACTGGCTGGTGCATAACCTGCCGCAATCCAACGGGCGCGTCGGCATGCTGGGCTCCTCCTACGAGGGTTTCACCGTCGTCATGGCGCTGCTGAATCCGCACCCGGCGCTGAAGGTCGCCGCCCCGGAAAGCCCGATGGTCGACGGCTGGATGGGCGATGACTGGTATCATTACGGCGCCTTCCGCCAGGGCGGGCTGGATTATTTCACCGACCAGATGACGGAACGCGGCTCCGGCTCCACCATTCCGCGTGTCGATCGCGACGATTACACCAACTTCCTGCGCGCGGGATCGGCCGGACAATTCGCCTCCGCCGCCGGACTGGACCAGTTTCCGTGGTGGCAGCGCATGCCGGCCCATCCGGATTACGATATGTTCTGGCAGGACCAGGCTCTGGACAAGCTGATCACCCGCCACCCGCTGACCGTGCCCACGATCTGGGAACAGGGGCTGTGGGACCAGGAGGACATGTGGGGGGCCATCCATTCCTGGCAGGCGCTGAAGGCGACCAGCCCGAACGTGCCCAACATCCTGGTGATGGGCCCCTGGCGGCACAGCCAGGTGAATTACGACGGGTCGGAACTGGGCCCGCTGCACTGGAATGGCGACACCGCGCACCAGTTCCGCGCCGAGGTGCTGCTGCCGTTCTTCAACCAGTATCTGCGCCCGGGCTCGCCGGAGGTCCATCTGCCGGAAGCCATCATCTACAATTCCGGCGAGAATCGCTGGGACCGCTTTCCGCACTGGCCCCTGGCCTGTGACGACAAGGCCTGCGCCCATAAGCTGAAGCCGCTCTATCTTCAGGCCGGCTACGGCCTGTCGTTCGACCACCCGGTCACCGGGCAGGATTCTTACGTCTCCGACCCGGCGCACCCGGTGCCGTTCCTTGAGCGTCCCTTCAATTTCGCCGACGACGGGCCGCGCTGGAAGACCTGGCTGGTCCAGGACCAGCGGCCGGCCGAGAGCCGCCCGGACGTGCTGACCTATGAAACCCCGGTCCTGACGCAATCGGTGCGCGTCAGCGGCGTGCCGGTGGCCGACCTGTTCGCGGCGACCAGCGGCACCGATTCCGACTGGGTGGTGAAGCTGATCGACGTAATGCCCGCCACCGACGCCGACCGGCCGGAGATGGGGGGATACGAACTGGCGGTGTCGATGGATATCTTCCGGGGGCGCTACCGAGAGGGATTCGACCATCCGGTGGCCGCGGTGCCCAACGATGTGGCGCGCTATCGCTTCACGCTGCCGGCGGTCAACCATGTGTTCAAGCCCGGACACCGGATCATGGTGCAGATCCAGTCCTCGCTGTTCCCCCTCTACGACCGCAACCCGCAGACCTTCGTGCCCAACGTGCTGCGTGCCACGCCGCATGATTATGTCGCCGCCACGCAGACCATCCATCGGGGCGGCGAACACGCCACGTCCATCTGGCTGCCAGTCGTTCCCTGATCCGGGCCGCTACGGTGGCGCTGGGGGCAGGCCTGCGGCTAAGATCGCCGCATGAATGCCCCTGCCCCCGTTTCCGCCGCGATCCTGGCCGTTGTCGTCCGCGGCACGCGCCTGCTGCTGATCCGGCGCGCCAACCCGCCGGACCAGGGATTATGGGGCTTCCCCGGCGGCCGGATCGAACGGGGCGAGACCCTGTTCCAGGCGGCCGAGCGCGAACTGCGCGAGGAAACCGGGTTCGCCACCCGCGCCCAGGGCGTGTTGACGGCGTTCGACGTGCTGGACCGGACGCCGGAGGGGTGCCTGCGCTTCCATTACGTCATCGCCGTGATACGCTGCGTCGATACCGGCCAGACGGAGATCCGGGCCGATGATGACGCGCTGGCCACAGGCTGGTTCACCCTCGACCAGATCCGGGCCGCCCCGGAACGCATGAGCCCCGGCCTGCTGGAACTGGGCACATTGGCGCTTTCGGACCGGGGGATCGCCCCCTGGCCCGTCCCCGGAGGCGCCCCCCGCAGCCTCATCCCCGCACAGGACCATGCCTCATGACATCTGAACGCCATATCCTGCTGGTCGAGGACGAATCCGCCATCGCCGAGCTGATCCGCACGGCGCTGGAGGCCTCGGGCCTGCGCGTCACCGCCTGCGCGGGCGTGCAATCGGCCCTGAACGCCGTGGAACAGGAACCGGTCGACCTGGCCATCATCGACCTGTCCCTGCCGGATGGCGCGCCGGATCGCCTGACCGACCGGCTGAAGGGCAGCGGCGTCCCGATGATCGCCATCAGCGGCGACCCGGCGCGCCTGGCCGCCTTCACGCCGGGACATACGCTGGAAAAACCGTTCCGGGTCCGCGCGCTGATGGATCTGGTGCGCGGCATGCTGGACGGCGCGGCGGGATAACAGGACACGCGATATTTCAGTGGCCCGCCGGCAGGCGCGCGGTGCCGGCGACCGGGCCTGCTGCCAGCGTCACACGGAAGACGGCATAGCGTTCGGCGACATTGCCCATGCGCGTCCGCTCCACGGTGCCGATCCGCGTGGCGTGGCTGAACGGCGACAGATCCAGGTCGCGCAGATGGCGGAGGCTGCACAGGAAAATCCCCGCCCCCCCCGCCGCGGGCGGCAGATCGAACAACGCCCAGCGGGGCTCGATCCCGATTACGGTCCGATGCGGCAGCGCCAGGGCCAGTTCCGACGCCAGGCCGTATTCGTCGGCGGCCACGAACGCGCCGGGGCCGGCCATCGTATCGACCGTCCGCGCCAGACCCTGCCAGCCCGCCATCTGCCGCAGGGTGATGTCCAGATGCGGAGACAGCGAAACCGGCGCCAGCGTGGACTGGACATAGACCAGCAGCGTCAGCGCACACCCCAGGACCGCCCCCGCGCGCCAGAAGCGCCAGACGGGCGCGGCGGCCAGGATCGCCAGCACGGGATAAAGCAGCACCGGCCAGTTGGCCTGCACCCGGTCGCCCAGCGCATGCTGCACGAACACCAGCGCCGACGGGACGACCCAGAACAGCAGCACCATCGCCCCCGGGTCGCGCGCCGCGCGGCGCCATGCCCGCCAGATCCCGGCACCGAACCCCAGCGCGATCAGCGGCGTCATCAGGCCGAGCTGCCCGCCCGCCAGTTCCGACAGGAACCGGACGGCGCGCGCCGGCTGCCAATCGCCCGCCCGCCCGCCCTGGCGCACGAAACTGGCCCAATGATGCGCGTGATTCCAGCCGATGACCGGTAGGAACAGCAACGTGGCCAGCACCGCCCCGCCCCATGGCCAGGGCGTGCGCAGCCATGCCCTGCCGCCCGGGCTGCACAGGCACCACAGCACCAGGCCGCCGGCGGGAAGCACGGCGGTATATTTGCTGTCGCAGGCCAGGCCGAACGCTACCCCCATCACCAGCCACCATGCCCCGCGGCCGGTGGCCAGCAGCCGGCCCAGTGCCCACAGCGCCAGCGTCGTGAAGAACAGCAGCGGCGTGTCGGGCGTCATCGTCACCGCCCCTATGCCCAGCGCCAGCGTGGCATTCAGCAGCACGGCCGCCCGCACCATCCGGCCACCCGGCGGCCCGTCGCGATCTCCCAGGTCGCGCGCGGCCATGGCCAGGAACAGCGTGCCGACGGCCGCCGAGAGCGGGGCCAGCAGGCGCACCCCCAATGCACCATCGCCCGCCAGGGCGGTGCCGGCGCGAATCCACAGCGCCACCATCGGGGGGTGGTCGAGGTAACCCGGCGCCAATGCGCGGGACCACACCCAGTAATAAGCCTCGTCCGGCGACAGCGGCGTCCATGCCGCCACGACCAGACGCAGCAACGTCACCATGGCAAGGACCAGGCCCCATCGCGACAGGCCAAGACCGGCCCGCCCGGCCGGAGCCGTCAACGCACCCGCCAGATCAGGGTCGACGACACGGCATAGTTCCACACGACCGCGATCGCGGCCCCTGCCATGCTGGCCAGGCCCCACTGTCCGTCGCTGCTGAAAATCGCCCGGGCGATGCCGACATCCGCGACGGCCCCCGCCGCGCAGATGACCATGAACAGGCCGAGCCCCAGCCACATCCGCATCCCGCGCAGCCGGCGGTCGCGATAGGTCAGCGCATTGTTCATCCAGAAATTCGTCACCATGGCGACCAGGGTGCCCAGCCATTGGCCGGTGGCGAAATCGGTACCGCAACGCCGCCCGATCTCCAGCACCGCCAGATTGACCAGGATGCCGATCAGCCCCACCAGGCCGAAACCGATGAAACGGATCGGCAGGAACCCGCGACACAGCTTGTCGCCCAGCATCGCCGCGAATTGCAGCAATACCAGGACATCCAGCTTGCTCTCGCCGGCCGCGCGCGGGCGGAAGACGAACGGCACCTCCAGCACCCGGGGGCGCTGGGGCGCCGAGAGGAACACGTCCAGCAGGATTTTGAAGCCCGTGCCCGACAGGCGCGGGACCGTGCGTTCGAACAGGTCGCGGCGCATGGCGAAGAAGCCGCTCATCGGATCACCCAGCCGCACCGGCAGGATCATCTGCACGATACGGATGCCGGAATCGGACAGGAAGGTCCGCCATCCGCTGGCCAGCCCCGCATTGTCGCCCCCCGCCACATGGCGGCTGCCGACCGCGATGTCGTAGCCGTCGCGCGCCACGGCATCGATCAGTTGCCCCAGGCATGATTCGTCATGCTGCATGTCGCCATCCATGACGGCGACGATCCGCGCGGAGGATGACAGCACGCCTTCGATCACCGCCGAGGACAGGCCGCGCCGCCCCACGCGCAGCACGCCGCGCACGCGGCCATCCTGCTCCGCCAGGGCCCGGACCTCGTCGATCGTGCCGTCGGGCGAGTTGTCATCGACGAAGATGACTTCCCATTCCCGGCCCGCCAGGGCCTGCGACAGGGCCGCCACCATGGGGCGGACATTCGCCCGTTCGTTGTAGCAGGGCACTACGATGCTGACATCCGCCGCCGTGGCGCCGGCCTCGCAGGCCGGCCCGGCGGGGCCCCGGGACAGGCCTGCGTTCATGCCCCGTCCGGGTTGTCGAAAGGCTGGGCCAGCGGCTGCACCGGCACGCCGGCACGGCTGAGCGAGGTGCGGATGGTCTGCAATGTCTGGACCCGGCTGACATGCGGGCTTTCGGTCAGGCGACGGGTCAACTGGTTTTCGTGCGCCGCGTCGCGCGCCACCAGCCGGACCAGGAAGTCGCCGCCCCCCCGGATCATGTGGCATTCGCGCACCTCCGGCCATTCGGCGACCTGGGTCTCGAAGGCGGAGAGGACCGTTTCCTTCTGGCTGTCCAGCCCGATCAGGGCGAACAGGGTGATCGTCCACCCAAGAAGCGCCGCGTCGGTATCGGCATGATAGCCCCGGATCAGCCCGTCCTCTTCCAGCCGGCGCACGCGCCGCAGGCATGGCGGGGCGGAAATGCCAACCCGACGCGCCAGTTCCACGTTGGTCATGCGACCATCCGCCTGGAGTTCCGCTACGATCCGACGGTCAATCGCATCCAGATCCATCACGTCAGTTTTGTCCGTCCCTGAACATCAAGTCTTCAGGATACGGCAAGCGCCCCGCGCCGAAAAGAGCATCCTGCCCCCCGCGCGCCTTGTGCCGGACGCGCCGCACGGCCATATCCCATGCAGTTTGAACAGACCCGCGCCGAGTCCATGACCCATACCCATTCGACCGACCTGCTCGTAATCGGGGCCGGCCCCGCCGGCTACACCGCCGCCATCTATGCCGCCCGCGCAAACCTGAAGCCGATCCTGGTGGCCGGCCTGCAACCCGGCGGCCAGTTGATGATCACGACGGACGTGGAGAATTATCCGGGCTTCGCCCACGGCATCCAGGGCCCCGAACTGATGGAGCAGATGGCGGCCCAGGCCGCCCATGTCGGGACGCGGATCATCCACGACATCATCACGGAATGCGCGCTGACCGGGCGACGCGAGGGGGGCGAGCCCTTTCGCCTGGTCGGCGATTCGGGCGATGTCTATCTGGCCCGGGCGGTGGTGATCGCGACCGGCGCGCAGGCGAAATGGCTGGGCATTCCCGGCGAGGCCCAGTACCAGGGCGCCGGAGTCTCGGCCTGCGCCACCTGCGACGGGTTTTTCTATCGCGGCCGGACGGTGGCCGTCATCGGCGGAGGCAATACCGCGGTCGAGGAAGCACTGTACCTGACCCACCATGCCGAACATGTGTTCCTGATCCATCGCCGCGACAGCCTGCGCGCCGAGAAGATCCTGCAAGACCGGCTGTTCGCCCACCCCAAGGTCACGGTGAAATGGAACCGGGTGGCCGAGGAGGTCGTCGCTGACGGCGAACCGCCCGTCGTGACCGGCATTACCCTGCGCGACATGACCACCGGCGCCCGGGAAGACCTGCCGGTCGATGGCGTCTTCGTCGCCATCGGCCATGCGCCGCACACGGAGATCTTCCGTGGCCAGGTCGAAACCGACGACGAGGGCTATATCGTGACCGAACCGGGCGGAACCCGGACCTCGGTACCGGGAATCTTCGCCGCCGGCGACGTCCAGGACAAGATCTATCGCCAAGCCATCACGGCCGCGGGAACAGGCTGCATGGCCGCGCTGGAAGCCGAACGTTTCTTGGCCGGAATCGCGGGATGATTCCATCAAATCCTTGACCGAACGTCCCGTTTCAGTCACCAAAAGTAACATCGGTTTCACAATTCCTCCTGCCAGGATCGGAGCGTAGCATTGGACTGGGACAAACTCCGTATTTTTCATGCGGTGGCCGAGGCCGGTTCGTTCACGCATGCGGGCGACGTGCTCAATCTCAGCCAGTCCGCCGTCTCGCGACAGATTTCGGCACTGGAGGAAGCCCTCCAGGTTCCGCTGTTTCATCGGCATGCGCGCGGTCTGATCCTGACCGAACAGGGCGAGACGCTGAACCAGACGGTGCGGGAAGTCTTCTCGAAACTGGCGATGACCCAGTCCCTGCTGACCGAAAGCAAGGAAAAGGCCGCCGGCCGCCTGCGCGTGACCACCACGACGGGCTTCGGCACCTGCTGGCTGACGCCGCGCCTGCATCGCTTCATGGAAACCAACCCCGACATCACGATCACGCTGATCCTGGAAGATAACGACCTGGATCTGGGCATGCGCGAGGCCGATGTCGCCGTGCGGATGCATCCGCCACGCCAGCCCGACCTGATCCAGCGCCATCTGGCGGATTTTCCGCTACCGATCTATGCCGCCCCCCGTTATCTGGAGGAGCATGGCACGCCCCAGAGCCTGGACGAGTTGTCGGCCCATAAACTGGTCCTGTTCGGCGGCTATCATCCCCCCGTCCCGCACATCAACTGGCTGGCGGAAGCCGGCGTCCCCTCCGACGAGAAGCGGGCCGCGCGGCTTGAGGTCAACAGCCTGCCCGCCATGGCCTCGGCCATCGCGGCCGGCGTGGGAATCGGCTCGGTCCCGCTGTATGCGACCGGCCCGCACGCGAATCTGGTCCGCGTCCTGCCCGATATCCCGCTGCCGACGGTCGACGCGTATTTCGTCTATCCCGAAGAACTGCGGACATCGAAGCGGGTCTCCGTATTCCGCGATTTCCTGCTGTCGGAAATCAATGCCCGCCACTGAGCGGGCTGGTAACGCCCGCCCGGAGCCGCAGGACCGATGAGCAACCAAGACAAGCAGGGAAAGCAGGCCTACGAGGCCCGCAGGGCCGCGAAGGCAGGGATGAGCCTCGATCACTGGCTGGCCCGCAAGGCGGATGCCCGCAAGATCGCATCCGCCCCCGCAGCGCAACCCAATCCGGTGCTGACCCAGGTTCGATCGGTCTGGCGCCGCCTGCTCGATCGGGCCCATCGCCCGTTGTAAGACACCAGCCAAACCGCGCGCCGGGAGTGACCCGGCGCGCTCGCGGTGCCTGCCGTCAGCTATGCCGGTGGCCCGTGCGCCGAAGCTGGCAGCGATGCGACTTGTCGCGGTAATACATGGCCTGCCCGATCGGGGCGAAATAATGCAGTTGGCCGATACGGCGCAGCCTATGGCCGTGGGTCCCGATCACTGCGTCATGGGAGGCGCAGAGATGCGCCGCCAGACCCGTGCGGTGACGGATATGGCGCGAGCCCGCCCAGGCCGACGGCGCGGCCCAGGACACCGCGACGCACAAGACAACAAGACCCGAGATTACGTCCCGCACCCTACGCACCCCCGCGAACCGGCACCGCTCATGAAGCGAAGTCGTAGCAGCCGCGACCAGAACATATCAAGAACATTCTGCGAGACGGTCAGTCTTCGCCGGGCTCGACGCCGCCATTGACGCGCTCGCGCAGTTCCTTGCCGGCCTTGAAGAACGGGACGACCTTTTCATCCACGGCCACCATTTCGCCGGTGCGGGGGTTACGGCCGGTCCGGGCATCGCGTTTCT
Organism: Gluconacetobacter sacchari; assembly: GCF_014174255.1. GTDB lineage: Bacteria > Pseudomonadota > Alphaproteobacteria > Acetobacterales > Acetobacteraceae > Gluconacetobacter > Gluconacetobacter sacchari. The sequence goes on along the minus strand of NZ_JABEQJ010000009.1, from coordinate 134,603 downwards.
TGACCGTGAACGCCCCGAAGCCGCGCAGTTCCACCCGGTCGCCCCGGGACAGCGCCGCGCTGATCTCGCTGAAGATCGTCTGAACGATCAATTCGACATCGCGGCTGAGAAGGTGCGGGTTGGCCGCAGCCAGTTCGGCGATCAGCTCCGATTTGGTCATCCGTCGTGTCCCGTTTCGATTCAAGGTTTCCAGATCGCTAGAGCACCGTCAAGCGCAACGCCTTGCGATACCACAGATCCTACCCATTCCTCACCAAGAATGACGCCCAGCATGCTTCGTGTCAGACGCGGGATCCACGACCGGCTGCGCGCAACCTTCAGATCGACAACCGGAGTCGTGTCGGAAAGATGCTCTTTCCGCTTCAGCCAGGCCACGGCGTCGCGCTCGGTCCCGATCTGGTCGACCAGCCCCAGCGGCAGCGCCTGCCGACCCGTATAGGGGCGGCCGTCGGCCAGGGACCGTACCCGATCGACCGGCATATGCCGGCCGTCCGCCACCATCGTGACGAACTGGTCGAACAGGTCCGCCACCACGCCCTGCAACATCTGCCGCCCTTCGGGAGATAGCGGCTGGACGACCGACGGCTGCCCCTTCATCGGGCCGGATACCAGTTCGTCGACCCGCACCCCCACGCGATCCAGCAGGCCGGAGACATCCGGTGCCTGCATGATCACGCCGATCGACCCGGTCAGGGTCGACTGCCCGGCGAAGATGCGCTGCGCGGGAACCGAGATCATGTACCCCGCCGACGCCGCGACTCCACCCATCGTCACCACGACCGGCTTGCGCGCGGCGAAGCGGGCCACCGCATCGTGCAGGGCCTCGCCGCCGCTGACCGAACCGCCAGGACTGTCGACCGACAGCACCATGCCCCGAATTGCCTTCGCCTTCGCCGCGGCGTCGATCAGATCGATCAGTTTGCGGTTGTCCGATCCGATGATGCCGGCAACCCGAACCCGGACCAGATGGTCGCGTCCGACCAGGGCGCCATGATGGACCAGCATATGGCCGCCGATCCCCAGCCACGCCAGGACGAACGCGCCGACCGCCGCCGCCCGCCAGAACAGCAGGCGCCGGCGCAGGCGCAACCGGTCGGTCACCAGATCGGGATCAGCCATGCCGTCTGCGACCGGCCAGCGAGGCGAAGCGCATCATCCCTCCTGCGTCGCGGCGGGTTTGCGCCCACGCCGGGCCGCCGGCTTGGCGCCCGAACTGTCGGCCGGCGCCTCCTCGACCGTCGCGGTGATCTTGCGGCCCAGGCCGATTTCCCGCGCCAGGGTGGAGCGGCGCTCGGCATAGTTCGGGGCGACCATCGGGTAATCCGTCGGCAGGCCCCAGCGCTCGCGATATTGCTCCGGCGTCATGCCATAGGCGCTCTGGAGATGCCGCTTGAGCATCTTGAGCTTCTTTCCGTCCTCGAGACAGACGATGTAATCCGGGAAGACCGACCGCTTGATCGGCACCGCGGGCTGGAGTTTCTCGGGTTCCGGCGCCGCCTGGCCGAGAGATGTCAGCGCCTGATAGACCTGCCGGATCAGATCAGGCACGCCATCGGCCACGACGCTGTTGTTCGAGACGTGCGCCGACACGATCTGCGCCGTGAGTTCCAGCAATGATGCACCCTGCTCAATTTCCGACATACCGAAATTCCATTCTGTTATTATGACTTATTACGACATCAGCGATTCGCGTCGCTTCATTATCATAAGTACCTTGAAATGGCATCGTAGACAAATAATTCTTACAAAAACATTTTTAATTTTTAACGGGAACGAGGGGCCGATGCACGCAACACGAAGTAATAAAACTCCGATCGTCGTATTCGGCAGCGTCAATATCGATCTCGGCGCGCGGTTGCATCACTTTCCCGTTCCAGGTGAAACGCTTCACGCGCGCGATGCGGGCCTGGGGCTGGGTGGAAAGGGCGCCAACCAGGCGGTCGCGGCGGCGCGGCTGGGCGCGGATGTCCGGCTGGTCGGACGGACGGGCGACGATCCGTTGGCCGATTACGCGGCGGCGGCGCTGCGGCGAAATGGAGTCGCGCCCGACGATCTGTACCGCTCGGCGGGCGATCTGACGGGTCTGGCGATGATCTGTACCGATTCGGCGGGCGAAAATACGATCGTCGTCGTGGGCGGCGCGAACATGCATGTCGACCGCGCCGATATCGCCCGCATGGCGGCGCTGCTGGCACCGGGCACGATCGTGCTGATGCAATGCGAAATCCCGACGGACACGCTGCATGCGGCGGCGCTGGCTGTGGAACGGGCCGGGGCGCGGCTGATTCTCGACCCGGCCCCCGTACCGGCCGAGGGGCTGGACGCCGCCTTGTTTCCGCTGGCCGAACTGATGACCCCGAACGAGACGGAAACCGAGCGCCTGACCGGCCTGCGCCCGCACGACCCCGACAGCGCGCGCCGCGCGGCCGAGAGGCTGCACCGGCTGGGGCTGCGCCGCGCCATCGTCAAGCTGGGCGCGCGAGGCGTGCTGTATTCCGACGAATCGGGCCACGGATTCGTGCCGCCCTTCGCCGTCGCGGCCGTCGACAGCACGGCGGCCGGCGACTGCTTCAACGGCGGGCTGGCGGTCGCGTTGGCGGCCGGCATGGACCTGGCGCGGGCCACGCGATTCGCCGCCGCCTGCGGCGCCCTGGCCACGACGCGCCGGGGCGCATCGGATGCCGCGCCGACCCGGCCCGAAATCGAGCGCCTGCTCGCGTCCCGCTGAAGCGGGAGAGTCTGTGGGACCTTTTCGGGCGGGACGCTATCCGGCGTGCAGCCCGCCGGTCCAGACATGGGTGATGTTGGCCCGCGACGCCGTATAGAGCGCCGTCGCCAGCAGATCCTCGTCGCTTTCGTCCCCCCACAGCCGCATCGTGCCCAGGGGAGCGTCGGGGTCGATGCGCAGCGCGTCGAAATGCTGGCCGGGGGCGAAGCGGCCCACCGGCAGGTCGAGCGCATCGCCGCCGCCCGCCGTCGCCAGGTGGAAGGCCGTCATCATGTCCACGCCGCTGCCCGGCCGGCCGCGCCCCGCCGCCGGCCGGTCGGGATCGACGCCGTCGCACAGCATGCGCGATGCCGCGACCGTCATCCGCATCGCCCCCATCATCGATGCCGAGGGACCGCCGGCGACGTCGGTCCCCAGCCCGACCCGCACCCCCTTGTCCAGCGCGGCGCGCAGCGGAAAGACCGCATTGGCGAACCAGGCGTTCGACAGCGGGCAGTGGGCGACGGCCCCGCCCCGCCGGGCCAGCAACGCCATATCGGACCCGGTGATGAAATTGCCGTGCGCCAGGACCGTATGGCGGGTCAGCAGGCCGAAACGGTCCAGCGTCTCGACATCGCTCCGTCCGAAGCGGGCCTGGCCGTAATCGCGCGCCCAGTCGCTCTCGGCGCAATGGGTCTGGACATGGCAGCCGCACTCGCCGGCCAGATGCCCCAGCGCGCGCAGCATGTCGTCGGTGCAGGACGGCAGGAAACGCGGCGTGATGACGGGCCGCACCCATCCGTCATTGGCCGGGTGGGCGGCGATATGCGCCGCGACCGCCCGCGTGGCCGCCACGCCCTCGGCCACCGAGCCGTCCCGATAGAAATCGGGACACTGGCCGGGATTGTCCATCACCACCCGCCCCACCAGCGCCCGCTGCCGGAACGCAATGCAGGCATCGGCCAGTTCGCAGGTGGCCTCGACGTGCCGGCTGGCGAAGTAGAGCGCGGTGGTGGTGCCGCCCGCCAGCAGGTCGGCCACCAGGCGCCGATAGACCCGGCGCGCGAACATCCGGTCGGCATACCGCGCCTCCAGCGGGAAGGTGTATCGTTGCAGCCAGGCTTCCAGGGGCTGGTCCAGCCCCTTGCCCAGTTGCGGATATTGCGGCGCATGGACATGCAGGTCGACCAGGCCCGGGATCAGCAATCCATCCAGCGTGACCAGCCTGCCCGCTTCCGCCGCGCGACGCGCCATCTCGCGGTGCGCGGCATGCCCCGCCGCGCGGACCGCCACGATCCGCCCGTCGGCGCCGATCTCGACCAGTCCGCCTTCCATCCGCTCCAGCCGGCCGGGCGACGGGGCATGGAACCAGTCCCCGGCCACCACCCGGTTCCGCAGATCCGTCCAGGGATGGTCGGCGGCATGTCGATCGGTCATCTTTCCCTCCCTGCGGCCCCATGCGGCACCCGATACTTATGACTGATATACGCCGCTCGGCTATCGTCGCGGCGGCACCTGACCTAGTCTGGCGCGAATAGCCCCTGCCGCCGGAAACCCCACGCGCCGTGCCCGTCTTCCCCGCTTCCGCCCTCAGCACGCTGGAACGCCTCCTGTCATGGCGCCCCCCGACCCTGCGGCCGCCGGGCGCCGGGCGGCTGAGCCATCTGCGGTGGCTGTACGCCCCCAAGGGCGAGGCCCTGGGTTTCGCGGTGCGTACCACCGCCGCCGCGATCCTGTCGCTGGTCCTGGCGATGTGGATGGAACTGGACAGCCCGCAATGGGCGCCGATGACGGTGTGGATCGTGGCGCAGGGGTCGCGGGGCGAGAGCCTGTCGAAGGCGCGGTGGCGGCTGGTCGGCACCGCAGTCGGCGCGACCTCCGCCGTCGCCCTGGTCGCCGCCTTTCCACAGGCGCCGTGGCTGTTCTTCCCCGCGATCGCCCTGTGGGTCGGCATCTGCTGCGCGCTGGCGACGCTGGTGCGGAACTTCCGCTCCTACGCGCTGGTGCTGGCGGGCTATACCTGCGCCATCGTCGCGCTGGACGCGATACGCAGCCCCGTCGACGTGTTCATGATCGCGATGTCGCGCTCGACCTACATCGTGCTGGGCATCGTCTGCGAAAGCCTGATCGCGGGCCTGCTGTCCCATAACCTGGCCGATACGGCGCGCCGCAATATCCGCGAGAAACTGCTGATGGCGCTGACCAGCACGTCCGGCGCCATCGCCGACCTGCTGGCCGGAAACGAGGAAGCGTTCGTGCGCTCGCGCGCGCTGTTCGGTACCATCCTGACGATCAACGACCAGATCGAGTTCAGCGAGATCGAGATGGGCCCCCATGGGCACGAGGGCGATCACGCCCGCGCCGCCCTGGCCACCGTATCGGTGCTGCTGTCGCGCGGGCTGGGCATGACCGCGCGCCTGCGCGCACTGGGCACGGCACACCAGGGATTCACCGAAACCTCGCTGCTGGTGCGCACCTTTCTACAGGGCATGCCGCCCCGCCTGCGGCGGGACGAGGACCTGCCCGCGGTGCTGGCCGACCTGCGCGCGCTGCGCGGCGTCTGCCGCCAGCAGATCGTCAACGCCCTGACCGAGGAAAGCACCGGCCGGCATCCGCCCGACAGTCCTGAGATCCAGGCGCTGCTGGACGGTCGCATCCTGCACAGCGCGCTGGAGGAACTGCTGGCGGAACTCCAGCAGGCGCTGGAGGAATTCGATGCCAGTCACCGCGTCATCCGCGGCGACCGCTTCCATTTCCGCCTGAAGGCGCATCGCGACCTCAAGGAAGCGGCCCATAACGGCATTCGCGCCGCCCTCGCGATCACCTCGGCGGCCGTGATCTGGGAGATCACCGCCTGGCCCAGCGGCCTTGCCTTCATCATCATGGTCGCGCTGACCTGCGGCCTGTTCGCGACGCGCGAAAACCCGGTGCTGGGCACCATGAATTTTCTGCTCGGCGCGGTATGGGCGGTCGGGGTCTCGTTCGTGCTGGTGATGTTGATCCTTCCCCGACCGGCGGATTTCGAAATCCTGGCGGCCTGCCTGGCATTGCCGATGATCGCGGGCGGCCTGGCGGCCCGCAACCCCGCCACGGCCGGCGCGGCCGCGTCCTATACGCTGTTCCTGGCCAACCTGATCGGGCCATCCAACCAGGGCCGGCTGGACGAGATCGCATATTTCAATTCCTCGCTCTCGCTGCTGGCCAGCATCGGCTTCTCGGTCCTGGTCTTCCGCACCGTCCTGCCCTTCAGCAACCGGGCCGAGCGCCTGCGCATGCGCGAACGCAACCTGCACGACCTGCGCCATCTGGCCTCGGCGCTGCCCATTCCGCAGACCCATGACTGGATCGGGCTGAATACCGATCGTTTCGCCCGCCTGATCCGCCATGCCGGCCCCACGCCGACCCCCACCATCGAGGCCTATCTGCAAGGCACGCTGTCGGTCATGACGATCGGGCTGAACATCATCCGCCTGCGCACCGTGCTGGCCCGCGAGCAACTGCCGCCCCGGGCGCGCCGTCCGCTGACCATGGTTCTGCGGCGCATGGCGCAACTGACCGGCCAGCGCGGCCGCACCGCCCGCGCGGCGCGCACCGCCGTCGCCAGCCTGCGCGGCATCGAGGCGCGCGAACCCAATATCGGCGCACGCGTCGAACTGACCCGCGCCATCGCCTATCTGCTGGTCATCTCGTACGAGCTGGACGCCAATGCGGGGTTCATCGACACGTCGGAAGCCTATCGCCCGCCCGCATGAAACAGACAGAACCGAGCAAGCGACCATGATCCCGTCTCCGCCCCTTACGCCCGCCCGCCACGCCCTGCGCGGGCGCGCCGTCACGTTCGGCGCCAATCCCTTCCTGGACGACCCGGCCCGGGCGCTGGTGTACGAGCCCGACGCCCTGATCCTGATCGAGGACGGTCGCATCGCGCGGTTCGGCGCCTTCGACGCGCTGCGCGACACGCTGCCGCCCGGCACGCCGCTCACGCACTGGCGCGAGGGCATCATCTCGGCCGGGTTCGTCGACACCCACGTCCATTATCCGCAACTGCCGATGATCGCGGCGTATGGCGAACAACTTCTGGAATGGCTGGAACGCTACACCTTTCCCACCGAGGCCCGCTTCGCCGACCCCGATTACGCCGCCGGGGTGGCCCGGCGCTTCCTGCGCGAACTGCTGCGCGCCGGCACCACCAGCGCCGCCGTGTACTGCACGGTCCACCCCCATTCGGTCGATGCGTTCTTCGCCGAATCGGCCCGATTGAATACCCGCATGGTCGCGGGCAAGGTCCTGATGGACCGCAATGCGCCCGCCAACCTGCGCGATACGCCCCAGGGCGGCTATGACGACTCCCTGGCCCTGATCGACCGCTGGCACCAGCGCGGGCGGCAGCTTTATGCCGTCACGCCGCGCTTCGCGGCCACCAGCACCGAAGAGCAGCTCGACCTCGCGGGCAGCCTGCTGCGCCAGCGCGCGGGGCTGTTCATGCAGACCCACCTTTCGGAAAACCTGGCCGAGGTCGAATGGATCCGCCAGCTCTTTCCCCGGCGCGGGTCGTATCTGGATGTCTATGCCCATGCCGGCCTGGTCGGGCCGCGCAGCGTGCTGGGCCACGGCGTGCATGTCGATGAAGACAGTTTCCACGCCTGCCACGCGGCGGGATGCGCCCTGGCGCACTGCCCGACCTCGAACCTGTTCCTGGGTAGCGGCGCCTTCCGCCTGTTCGACGCGCTCGACCCGCGCCGGCCGGTGCGGGTGGGGCTGGGTACCGATGTCGGCGCCGGCACCAGCCTGTCGCAGTTGCAGACGCTGAACGAAGCCTACAAGGTCGCGCAGTCCACCGGGCGGCGCCTGCATCCGGTCCAGGCGTTCTGGCTGGCCACCGCCGGCGGCGCGCACGCCCTGTATCTGGACGACCGCATCGGCACCATCTCCCCCGGCATGGAAGCCGACCTGTGCGTGCTCGACCCCGGCGCCACCCCGCTGATGGCCCAGCGCGCCGAACAATGCGAGACGATCGAGGACCTGCTGTTCGTGCTGATGATGCTGGGGGACGACCGCAGCGTCCGCGCGACCTACGTCGCCGGCCAGATGGTTCATGACCGCGACGCCCCGGCGGGCTGACGGAGCGTTTGGCACCATTCCTTCGTTTACAGAAAGGAACGGTATGTTAGGCTGGCCCATCGTCGGCAAGCGGGATCGGCCTCTCGGACGCTCGCTATGACCTGCCCTTCCGACCCGGACCACACGACCCGAGGCCGAGGGCTGCCCCCGGGGAAATGGTCCGTTTCTTCCATGGAGGGTTTCGAAAACGAGAAAGGAAAACGCCTTTCATGCCTGATCATTCGCGGCGCCGTCTATGGAACAGCCTGTCCGCACGCATCGTCCTGATATGCGGACTCGCCTTCATCACCATACAGGCGATGGCGATGACGTTATCGGCGTGGATGATGAAATCGCAAGTGGAAAAAAGCGTTTTTTCCGAAGCGACCTCCCGCAGCCAGATCCTGGCCGACCAGATCACGCGGCGATTGCTGGAACAGGACGCCGTCGCGCGCGACAACGCCGTGGCCATCGAGGCGATCCACAAGGCCGGGACGGGCAGCCGGGCCGAAATCGTCAGCCTGCTCCGCGAGGCCGAGACCCGTTCGCCCAACCTGTATGCCGTCTGGATGGAGGAAATACCCGGCGGCTTCGATGGGCAGAAGGCGTTCAGCGCGCCGGGGACCAACAGCCACGGCATCCTCAATCCCTACTATGTCCGCAAGTCGGATGGCACGATCGGTTTCAATGCCGTCGAGGAACATTACAGCCAGAGCTGGTTCACGCTTCCGATGGCGCGCGGCACCGGCATCCTGACCGAGCCCTATATCGACGAGGGCAGCGGCGTGGAAATGGTCTCCTTTTCCTATCCGGTGAAATTCGACGGCAAGCCGATCGGCGTCACCGGGATCGATACCCCGCTCGACTGGATCGTCACCCTGCTGGGCGGTTCGGACGTCTTCGGCAGCAGGAGCATCGCGCTCCTGTCCGAGGACATGGTCTGGATCTCGCATCCCGACAAGGCGCGCCTGCTCCAGCCTTACAGGGAGGCCGGGCGCGCCGAACTGTCGCAGGCGATTGCCAGCCGCAAGGCCAGGATCCTGCGCGGCTTTCATGACGGGCGGCAGGAACGGATCCTGCTCCCCTTCCAGATCCCCGGCTTCAGCAATGTCTGGACCCTCGTCGTCGATATTCCCCGCGCGGCACTGGAGACGCCGGTGCGCGACAATGTCGTCGCGCTGCTGATATCGGGCGCCGTGCTCATGATCCTTTCGGTCCTGGTCGTCTATTTCATCTCGCGGAAACTGATCAGGACACCGTTCCGCAACCTGCTGGCGGGGGTTGCCGCCCTCAGAAACGGAGAATACGGCAACAGCATCGCCGGGACGGAACGCGGCGACGAAATCGGCATGGTCGCCCAAGGCCTGGAAGGATTCCGCACCGCGCTGCTGAAGGGCCGCGAGGCCGAGGCCCGCGCCATGGAAGCCCGCGAGCAGCACGACCGGCTTCGGCAGAAGACAAGGCAGGAGGAAGAGGCCAAGATCCGCAACACCGACGATGTGATCAGGACAATGGGTGAAGGGCTGGACAATCTGGCCCGAGGTGACCTGTCCTGTCAGATCAGGACCACCCTGCCGAGCGAGTTCGAACCCCTGCGGCGGAATTTCAACCAGTCGGTGCGCCAGCTTGCCGACGCGCTGTCCACGATCGCCGGCGCGGGCCGCGTCATCAGCACCGGGACCACGCAGGTCGCGACCGAGGCCGAAACCCTGGCCGAGCGGACCGAGCAGCAGGCGGCCTCGCTGGAGCAAACGGCCGCCGCGGTCAACGAAATCACCGAAAGCGTGGGTGCGTCGGTCCGGCAGATCAGCGACGCGCAGAAGATCGGCGTGCAGGCGCGCGGGTCCGCCGGCGCTTCGTCCGACATCATGCAGCAGACCCAGACGGCCATGCTGCGGATCGACGAGAATTCGAAACAGATCGTCGCCATCGTCGAAACGATCGACGTCATTGCGTTCCAGACCAATATCCTGGCCCTCAATGCCGCCGTCGAGGCCGCCAGAGCCGGCGAGGCGGGCAAAGGCTTCGCCGTCGTCGCCAGCGAAGTCCGGGCCCTCTCGCAGCGATGCGCCCAGGCGGCGAAGGAAATCGGCACCCTGGTCAGGACCACGACATCGGATATCCGGACCGGCGCGAAGCGTGTGACCGAAACCGGAAAGGCGCTTGGCGATATCTCGCAATTCATCGGCCAGATCAGCGACAACCTGACCCAGATCCTGACGGCGGCGCAGGAGCAATCGGCCACCCTCACCGAAATCAACATCACGGTCAACGCGATGGACCAGGTGACCCAGCGCAATGCCGCCATCGCCGAAAAATCCCGCGCGGCTTCGCACCGCCTGGCGGACGAGACGGACAAGCTGACGCAGCTCGTCAGCCGCTTTCGGCTGCCCGGCAGCACGGACCTCGCGGAATATCGCGGTAAAAACCGGGCATGAAAGATCCTGGCACCCGCCCAGGGCCGAATGGACGCACGCGGCGCATTTCGCCGTTGCCCTGTGGCTGCCGCGCCACCGGCCGGACCCCGGAAACGCTCTTCAGCCACGATGCGCGCACGGGGTCGAACCCGACAAGGCCGCGCCGGCGATCTGACCTCACGGGCCGGATCGCGCGATCAGGGCCTCCAGTTTCGGGCGCTGGAGAGAATCGATGGATTGGCCGACATAGCGAAATGCCCGCTGCCTGATACAATCGGCGACGCGCCGGCTCATGTCCCGCGAGCCGTCTTCCTCCAGCAGGCCGGCGAGCGGGATTCGCCGCTCGACCGCCTGCCGGACCATCTTGAAGGCGACGGCATTGACGATCGATTCGAATTCCGCCCTGCCGAACCGCGACTGACACGCCACGAGGCGGCTCATCGCATCCAGATAGTGCCTGACAAGCGTGTTTTCGCTCGCGCGATGAAAATGCCGGCGATGCCATATCCGTGCCCAGCCATGTTCGCGCTCGGCGGCCAGATGCTCGCGCAGATCCACGCGCACAGTCTCCGCCGGACAATGATAGGCCCGCGCCCCGAGCCACGCGCCGGCAAAATCGGGATAGGCCTGGCGAGACCAGTCGATCACCGCGCCGGTTGCCCGGGTCGTGAAGCGGAAGGCTTTCCGGCCATCGAGACCATAGACGATCGATCGCGCACCGCCGCCGTCGCTCTCCCGTCCCAGAACCATGATATGCCCGGGATCGCCGGCACGCATATGCTGCTGCACGGTGAAAAGATCGAGCAGCGCCTCGTCCTCGACCGATCGGGCCGCATGGGCCTTCACATAGCTCATGAACAGCGGCGCCCGCACGCCCGTCAGGCCGGGCGGGCAGAAATCGACCAGCCACCAGCGGGACATCCTGATCAGATGAAAGGCCAGTTCGTTGCGCAGTTCGGTCAGGGAGAAAGATCCCTCCCCTGCCACGCACATCGCCTGCACCGCCTGGAACCGGCTGACGAGGCTGTTGATCTGCCCCGGGAATCCCCGGCCGGGGTCGAAATAATCCACCAGCAGCGACGGCTGCGAATGCGTGAGGTGCCAGGCGTCGCACCCGATTGTCTCGTTCATCGTCAGCAGAATCCCGTCATCAGGCGAAGTGGGAACGGCATCGTCGGACGGCGAACGAACGCCACCATTGCCGCAGGGTGTCGCCACGGGAACGAGCCGGAAAATCGATGGTCGGATAACGGCCGGTGATCCCGCAGCCCTTCATTCAATATTGCAAACGCATCTCATTTGCAATTATAAAATAGGGACGCGCCTCCCGCGCGGAGAGCGGAAGCCATCCTGTCCGCCTGTCGGCGCGATGTGCCGCGGGCGGACGTCAGGGGCGGGAAATGCCTGGTTACCGGCCTTTTTTCTTCAGCCGGCGGCCATACAGTTCCAGGCGGGTCGTCGCGACGTCGTAGCCGATCCTGGCCCCGATCGCGGCCAGGAGCGCCTTCAGTTCCTCATCGTCGAATTCCATGACCGAACCGGTATCGACATCGATGAGGTGGAAATGATCGCCGTGGTCGGTCGTCTCGTACCGGGCCCGGCCGCCGCCGAAATCCCGCCGCCGCAGGATGCCCTTCTCCTCGAACAGCCGAACCGTGCGGTACACGGTGGCGATGGAGATATGCGGATCGACCGCCGTGGCCCGGCGATAGAGTTCCTCGACGTCGGGATGATCGTCGGATTCGGACAGGACATGCGCGATCGTACGGCGCTGTCCGGTCAGTTTCATGCCTTTCTCGCGGCACAGGGCAGCGATCGGGGAGTCCAGCCTGTCGTCTGTTTTCATTGTGTCCGCAGCATAGCCCGATCCTGCGAATCCAGTCCAACGGATTGGTGCGGACGGCCCCGGTCCGGACAGGCCGCGCCAGGTCAGTCGCGGGCCGGGCTCGGCCTCCATGGCCCGCTTCAGGGCGCGCAGGAGCGCCATCGCCGGGGCGCGGCGCGTGCTGCAACACCGTGTCGCAGAACAGCGGTGCCCACCGTGCGATGCGGGCCGGCGGCAGGGGCAGAAAGCCCCGCCGCGCCATCTGCTCGTGCTGGGGTTCATCGAGCAGGCCGGCATCGATATCCACGACCAGAAAACGGTTTCGCCGCCGGGCATATTCGGCATGCGCGACCTCGACCCCGACAAAACCCGCCAGCCCCTGGCTCGGCCGGCCACCTTTCCCGGCAATCTCCAGCTCCAGCGCGCCCTCCAGCGGCAGGACGATCTGCGCGTGGCTCGCGCTATGCCGCATCGCCGGGATCGGACGGCGCGGTCTCCCACCCCGGCCCGATCACCGCCGCGCTCCGCCGCCCCATGCCGTCGACCCGCAGGACGATGACGTTCTGCTCCTCCAGATAGGTCAACTGGCGACGGGCCCGGCCCAGCGAATGCGTGCCGTAGACCCGCGCCACCGCCGCGTCCGACGGGCAGGGCGCACCCTCCATCGCGGCACGGGCGATCAGCAGGAAGATGCCGCGCACATCCTCCGGCAGCGGGGCGGCCATGCGCTCGGCCTGGATCCAGCGATCCGATTCCGCGGTTTCGGCATCCACGCCGGCACGCGCGGTCGCCAGCAGCCGGCGAAAGCGCGGCATGTCCAGCGCCTCGCGCCCCATGCCCTCGATCCGGCAGCGGACCAGGAAATCCTGGTACAGCACCGGCGGCGGACGGAAGCCCGCATCCTCGTCGCGCAGGATTTCGGTCAGGATCGACAGGAAGCGGCGCCGCTGCTCGGCCTTGTCGGCCGGGGTTTCCACCACCGGCAGCGCGATGTCGGCCTCCACCGCCGCCTGGGCCGCGTGGGCGGCAAGCTGCGCCAGGATATCGGGCGGCGGCGGGGCCGTCGGCCGGGCCGGACGCGGGAGGCTGTCGCGTTCGGGCAGCCTGGCCAGGATCAGGTCGCGGATATCCTCGGGCGGCGGCGCCGGCGCCATGGCCAGCAGCGACGGGCCGGCGGAGCGGCTTTCGGTCTCCACATCGCCGATTCGCACCGGCACCGGCCGCCGATACAGCGCCGGCCCCAGCGCCACGAAATATCCCCGCTCCAGGTCGCGGAAGCTCTCGGCCTGCCGGCGCTCCATGCCCAGCAGGTCGGCGGCGCGCATCATGTCGATATCCAGGAAGGTCCGCCCCATCAGGAAATTCGACGCCTCGGCGGCCACGTTCTTGGCCAGCTTGGCCAGGCGCTGGGTGGCGATCACCCCCGCAAGTCCCCGCTTGCGGCCGCGGCACATCAGGTTGGTCATGGCGCCAAGCGAGGCCCGCCGCGCCTCGTCCGTCACCTCGCCCGCGGCGGCGGGGGCGAAAAGCTGCGCCTCGTCCACCACCACCAGCACCGGGTACCAATATTCGCGCCCGACCTCGAACATCCCGCCCAGGAAGGCCGCCGCGCGGCGCATCTGCACCTCGGCGTCCGCGCCTTCCAGGTTCAGCACCACCGAGGCCCGATGCACGCGCATCCGCTCGCCGGCGGCCTGCAACTCGGCCTCGGTATGGGTGGCGCCGTCGATCACCAGATGACCGAACCGTTCCGCCAGGCTGACGAAATCGCCCTCGGGGTCGATGATCGCCTGCTGCACCAGCGTTGCCGACTGTTCCAGCAGCCGCCGCAGCAAGTGGGACTTGCCAGACCCCGAATTGCCCTGCACCAGCAGGCGGGTGGACAGCAGTTCCGCCAGGTCCATGACCGCCGGCCCGCCGCCCCGTATATCCCCGATCGTGATCGAAACCGTCATGGTCAGGACGGATACCGTTCCTTGGCCCCTTCCTGCAACCAGGCCAGTACGCCCCGCGCCGCCGCGCGACCGGTCGCGAAGCAGGCCTGCAACAGATAACCGCCCGTCGGCGCTTCCCAATCCAGCATCTCGCCCGCCACGAACACGCCCGGCCACGCCCGCAGCATGAAGCGCGCATCCACCGCGTCTTCACGCACCCCGCCGGCGACCGAGATCGCGCGATCCAGCGAATCGGGCGCCGTCAGCGTGACCGGCACCGCCTTGACCAGCCGCGCCAGCGACGCCGCATCGCGCGGCGGTGCCGCGCCGCCCTCGCGCAGCAGCGCCACGGCGACCGCCGGCAGCCGCAGCGCCTTGCGCAGCGTGTTCGACAGGCTCTCGCGCCCCCGCACCCTGGCCAGCCGCTCGGCCAATGCCGCCTCGGTCATGTCGGGGCGCAGGTCCAGCATCACGCGCGCCTGCCCGTCGGCGGCGATCCGGTCGCGCAGCCCGGCCGACAGGGCATAGACCGCGCCGCCTTCCAGCCCGCGCGCCGTCACCACCGCCTCGCCCCGCACGGTCGGGCCGCCCTCCTGGGTCAGCGCGATGCCGCGCAGCGGCGTGCCGGCGAAGCGCGCGCGCAGCGTGTCGCTCCAGTTGCTGCGAAATCCGCAATTGGCCGGGCGGAACGGCGCCAGGGCCACCCCTCCGCCCGCCAGCAGGCCGGTCCAGGCGCCGTCGGCCCCCAGCCGGGCCCAGCTCGCGCCGCCCAGTGCCAGCACGACCGCATCGGCGGCCAGCACGCGCTCGCCCCGCGGCGAGACCACACGCACCCGTCTCGGGCCCGCCCAGCCGGTCCAGTCGTGGCGGGTCAGGATCGTGACCCCCTGCTCCGCCAGCCGCGCCCCCCACGCCCGCAGCAGCGGCGAGGCCTTCATCGCGCGCGGAAACACCCGCCCGCTGCTGCCGACGAAGCAGGGCTGGCCCAGCGCCGCCGCCCACGCGCGCAGGTCATCGGGGGAAAACGCCCGCAACGCGGGTTCCAGCCATCGGCGCGCCGCGCCGTAGCGGGTCAGGAATCGATCCAGCGGTTCGGAATGGGTCAGGTTGAGCCCGCCCCGGCCGGCCATCAGCATCTTGCGGCCGATGGTCGGCATGCGTTCCACCACCGTGACGGCACATCCGCCGGCCGCCAGCGCCTCGGCGGCGGCCAGGCCCGCCGGCCCGGCGCCGATCACCACGATATGGGCCATGCTGCTCCTGCTCCCACATGCCCCGGCGGGCCGGCGCGCGAGGGCGGCCGGGATCAGCGGGGAACCAGCGGCCCTTCGGTCCGCGCCCCGCGATGCCAGACCTGCTCGATCCTGTCGACCGCGGTGATGTCCGCCGCCGGATCGCCCGAGACCACGACCAGGTCGGCCCAGCGGCCCGGCAGCAGGATCCCCCGGTCGTCCAGATGCATCAGGGCGGCCGCGTTGCCGGTCGCCACCGCCAGCGCCTCCATGGGCGTCAGGCCCGCCGCGACCATCAGCTTCAGTTCGCGATGTTCGGCAAAACCGGGGATCCGGGTGGCCGACGCGCCGGAATCGGTGCCGAATCCGATATGGATACCGGCCCGATAGAGCGTGATCAGATTGTGCTCGTTCAGGGCCAGCGCCTTCTTCGCCGCCGCCGTCAGCGGGGCCGCCAGGATCTTCGCCCGCCAGGCCGGGTCGGCGAACTGCGCCCGCAGCGCGGGACTCAGCCCGGCCTCCAGGACCGGATCGTCCAGCCATTCGGGATGTTCGGCGAAGATATAATTCGCCTCGTCCAGATCCAGGGTGGGGATGTACCACGCCCCCTTCTGTTCCATCAGCATGATGAAGTCGGTATCGACCGGCAGGTCCCGCACGCCATGGGCGATGATGTCGGCCCCGGCGGTGACCAGCGCCTTGGCATCGGCCAGGTCGTGGATATGGGCGGCGACGCGGATGCCCCGCGCGTGGGCGCGCTCGATCACCGCGCGATAGATCGTGGGGTCGATCTTGGGGTAGCCCCTGGCCCCCGGCACGCCGTTGCGGAAATCATCCACCCAGATCTTCACCAGGTCGGTGCCCTCGTCGGCCATGCGATCGACGGCGGCCTGTGCCTCGGCCACGCTGGTGGGGCGATAGATCTGGTCCGCGCCCAGATGGAACATGCCCTGCGGCGGCACGCCGTCGGGGGCGCCGATCCCCTGGTCGACCCCGAACAGGTCGGCCCCCGGATTGCGCCCGGCATGCTGCTCCTGCCGCAACTGGTCGAACAGGGGCGATTTGTTGAGGCCCAGCGACACGACGGTCAGCACGCCGTAGCGTTCGTACTGCTTCAACTGGGCCAGAATATTATCGCGCGTGTAATTGGCGCCGTCGTTCCTCGTGCCCTTCACCAGCCCGGTGTGACTGTGATCGGAGATCAAGCCCGGCAGGATCGTCCGCCCGGTCAGGTCGACGATCTGCGCCCCCGGCGCCGCCACCGTGCCGGACGCCCCCACGGCCGCGATCCGCCCGTCGCGGATCAGCAGCGCGCCGTCCGCCAGGGGGGGCCGGCCGGTGCCGTCGATGATCGTCGCGTGTTCCAGCAGCATCGGCGCCGCCGCCGATGCCGCGCCGGCCAGGCCGATCCCCAACGACACGACCGTCCAGAAACAAGCGCCCATCCCGCCGATGCGTGATGCAGTCTTCATGTCACTCCCTGCCTTTCCTCTTTCATACCGGTATCGCGCCCCACTGTTCAGCGCGACGCCCGGCCTGTCCAGACCGGTCGGCCGCCACCGGGTTCGGACCCTTCATCGTGGCGACCATTCAAAATTGATCGTCCGGCGCAGGCGATCCGGGATGAACGCGCATTCTCGCCTGATGGCCCGCGCCGTGATCCACGATCCCGGAGGCAGACTGCTTATCTTGCTCCCGAACAGGATATGATCCCAGAATGCCACATGCCAATATTCATAAAGGATTTTTACGAAGTGGGAAAATCCGCCATCCTCATGTGTCCAGTTCCGGGGCGAGACGAAATGCGTCCGGTGGCCGAACAGGCCGGCCTCGTAGCCCGATCCCGACGATATGGTGATAAAATCCATCGGCGGGTGCGCGGCGAAGATCTGGTAGACCGACACATCGTTTTCGACCGGAATCGAATGCGGGAATATTTTCAGCCATTTATCGATTTCAGCCTCATTCGGATCAAGCGGATGACGCTTGTGAAACGGGATCTTTCCGTCCGAAATCCGGAAAATCTTTTTTATATTCGCGTCGATTGAAAGAAATTTCCCATTATATATGAGGCTTGAATCGTCCCGTGTCTGGGCGAGAAACATCATGGCATTGTCTGGAAACATGGCCGGCGCCCCGTGCCATCGCCTCCGCGCCCTCCCGACTTCCTCGCGAATGAAGCGCGCCCCGACGGCAAAGGACCGCAGCCTGCGGCCGATGTCGCGATCGTTGGTTTCGATGGCGAAGACAAGGTCCGATCCGAATCGCAGCGGATGCACGCGGAAATTCAAATAGACCTGTCCGGAACGGCGAAGCAGGCCCAATATCGCCGGAGACGCCTCGAACAGGAAGACCATCGCGTCTCCGAATGCGTCGCGCAGCCAGTCGGATACGCCGCCACTCAATTCGCCCTCATAAAGAGCGGCCCATTTGCCGACGGCCGTCGCATCGGCGGCGCCGTAAACGGTTTCATAAAACGCCTTGAACGGAAATTCGCCCCGATCCAGGCCTATGACGTCGACATGCAGGCCGAGTTCCTCAAGAAACGGACGCAGCAGATCCGAAAACCACTGGATGTTGGGGCTCTGGTGGAAGGAGAAATTCTCCCCGCATCTCAACATGTCGCCTGATATGACGGCCCTGCCCCGCATTTCTCTTTTTTCCCGTGACAGGTCGATTGATGATCGAAGGAGCACCCGGGCGGGGCGGATCAGATCATGTAATCGATCGGCGGCAGCATCTGGTCCATGGTAAAGGCCGGCAGCGCGGAGTGGCGGGTACCGACTGGGCGCGCGGGGTTCCCGACGACGGTGGTAAAGGGCGGCACCGATTCCAGCACGATCGATCCCGCGCCGACCTTGGCGCCCTCGCCCAGCTCGATATTGCCCAGGATCTTGGCTCCGGCGCCGATCAGCACCCCGCGCCGCACCTTCGGGTGGCGGTCCCCGACATTCTTGCCGGTGCCGCCGAGCGTGACGCCTTGCAGCAGCGACACGTCGTCTTCCAGCACCGAGGTCTCGCCGATCACGATCCCGGTTCCATGGTCGAACAGGATGCGCCGCCCCAGCCGCGCGGCGGGATGGATGTCGACGGCGAACAGTTCCGACGTACGGCTTTGCAGATGCAGCGCCAGGTAGCGCCGGTCATTGTTCCACAGCCAATGGGCCACGCGATAGCACTGCACCGCGTGATACCCCTTGAAGAACAGGAACGGCGTCGCGTAATTCGCCGTCGCCGGATCGCGCTCGCGGATCGCCACCAGGTCGGCGGCGGCGGCGGCGACGATGTGCGGATCGGCGGCAAAGGCTTCGGCCACCAGTTCCGACAGCGCGTCGTCGGCCACCGACCGGTCGCCCAGCTTGCGCCCGATCAGCGCGGCCAGGCCGTTGGCGAAGCTGGCATGGTTGCGGATGCCCGTCGCCAGCAGACCCCGCACCAGCGGATCGTCGCAGCCCTCGCACCCCGCCGCGATATCGGACCACAGCCGCTCCTGGTCGATGGGCAGCAAGGTCGGCTCGGCCACGGCGCGAGCGCCACGGGAAGCTGCGAGCGAGGTCGGAGAGAGATCGGGCATGCAACCGGTCCTGTCAGAGGAACGAGCAATATGGGAATGCGCCGCCCCCTTGACCAGAGGCGGCGAAGACGGCGAATCGGTCGGCGCGGGGCTTACAGACCCATCGCGTGGCGGACGAAGGCGCGCCGCAGCGCGGGCATCCGATGGACCCCGGCCAGGCCCAGGTCGCGGGCGCGGCGCAGCACGGGATTGTCGTTGCCGAACAGCCGCTCCAGCATGTCGGTCGCGGCCAGCATCAGCATGTTGGCCGGCCGGCAGCGCGCCTGATAGCGGCGCAGCAGCGACGGCGCGCCCACATCCTCGCCCCGCGCATGGGCGGCGATCAGCACGTCGGACAGCGCCGCCACGTCGCGAAACCCCAGATTGAGCCCCTGCCCGGCAATGGGATGGATGCCGTGGGCCGCGTCGCCCACCAGCACCATCCGCGTATCGAAATAGCGCTGGGCATATTGCGCGGACAGCGGATAGACCCAGCGCCGTCCGACCGGGGTCACCCGGCCCAGCCAATCGCCCATGCGGCGCTGGATCTCGTGCGCGAAGGCATCGTGCGGCAATGCCACCATGCGCCGCGCCAGCGCGTCGGCCTCGGACCAGACGATGGCCGAGAGGTTCGGATGATCGGGCGTGCCGGCCATCGGCAGTTGCGCGAACGGGCCGGCCGGCAGGAAATGTTCCAGCGCCCGGTTGTCGTGCGGATGCTCGTGCGCCACGGCGCAGACGATGCCGCTCTGATGATACGGCAGCCGGGTGACGCCGATCCGCGCCTGGTCGCGCAACGCCGACCGCCGCCCTTCCGCCGCCACGATCAGGCGGGCGCCGAACGCGCGGCCCGACCGGGTCTGCACCCGCGCGCCTTCGGCCGCGCGCGTCACCGTCGCATCGTCCGGGGCCAGCACCGTGATCAGGCCGTGGGCGGACAGCGCCCTGTTCAGCGCCACGCGCAGCGCCCGCGCCTCGATCATCCAGCCGAAGGGCTGCTCGGCATCCTGGCGCCCGAATTCCAGGAACAGCGGCGACGGGGCCTCGCCCGGCCGGCCGTCCGACACCCGGATCTCCTCGATCGGGCAGGCGGGCAAGGGCAGCTTCTCCCACACCCCGGCCGCCTCCAGCAGCCGGCGCGGGCCGGCGGCGATGGCGTAGGCCCGGCCATCGAAGGCCGGGTCCTCCATCGGTGGCAGCGCCGCGCGATCGACGATGGCCACGCGCAGCCCTCCCGTCGCCAGCCGGCAGGCCAGCGTGGCACCGACCGGCCCGGCCCCGACGATGCAGACATCCACATCGTCCTGCCCGGCGCCGGTCTGGAGAGGGGGCGTGCTGCCTGCGGTCATGCCTGTCGTCCTGTAATAGCCGCCCCCGCCTCGCGGCCCGGCGGCAAGAGTGATCCGTTCGCGTGCGCTCGCCCACAATTCAGGCAGATATCGCACGCTCGACAGGCGCAAGGCACACCACCCGCCGCCTTCCGTCAACCATGGCATGTGACTGGCACGGTTTTTGTATTGCCCTTATCGCGATTTGGATCATCATTCCGGATCTGGAAACGGATTAGACACCACATTGAAACAAGGAGACGTGGCGCGATGAAGCTTGTCACAGCCATCATCAAGCCCTTCAAGCTCGACGACGTTCGCGAATCCCTGACTCCGCTGGGGATCCAGGGGCTGACCGTCTCGGAAGTGAAGGGATTCGGTCGCCAGAAGGGACAGACCGAAATCTATCGCGGCGCGGAGTATCACGTCAGCTTCCTGCCCAAGGTGAAGATCGAGGTCGCGGTGTCCGACGACATCGTGGACCAGGTCGTGGACGTGATCCTGCAATCCGCCCACACCGGCAAGATCGGCGACGGCAAGATCTTCGTCTCCAGCCTGGACAGTGTCATCCGCATCCGCACGCGGGAAACGGGAGAAGACGCGCTGTGAGCATTCCGGGCGCCTGTCGCGCGATTCCCCGCCTGCCCACCGCCGCGGCCCTGTCGGCGGCCTGCCTGGCCGGCCTGTCCACCCCCGCCCTCGCCGCCGACGCCGCCCCGGCGATCGACACGGGCGACACGGCCTGGATGCTGGTCAGCACGGCGCTGGTGCTGATGATGACGATTCCGGGCCTGGCGCTGTTCTATGCCGGCATGGTCCGCCGCAAGAACGTGCTGGCGACGCTGATGCAGTCCTTCGCGATCTGCTGCCTGGTCACCATCGTCTGGATGGTGGCCGGCTACAGCCTGACCTTCGGCACCGGCACGCCCTATATCGGCGACCTGTCGCGCTTCATGCTGAACGGCATCGGCGCGCATATCGCCAAGGGCGCCGATATCGGCTTCACCCTGGGGGCGGGCACCCCCAACGCCACGACGATGACGATCCCCGAGAGCATCTACATGATGTTCCAGATGACGTTCGCCATCATCACCCCGGCGCTGATCACCGGCGCGTTCGCCGAACGCATGAAGTTCAGCGCGCTGTGCGTCTTCACCGTGCTGTGGTCGCTGCTGGTCTACGCGCCGGTCGCCCACTGGGTCTGGAGCCCGCTGGGCTGGGTCGCCGGCCTGGGCGCCATCGATTTCGCGGGCGGCACCGTCGTCCACATCAATGCCGGTGTCGCCGGACTGGTCACGGCGCTGGTGCTGGGCAAGCGCGTCGGCTACGGCCAGGACGACCTGTCGCCCTTCAACCTCACCTATGCCGTCATCGGCGCGTCGCTGCTGTGGGTGGGCTGGTTCGGCTTCAATGCCGGCTCGGCCCTGGGGGCGAACGGGCGCGCCGGCATGGCCATGGCCACGACCCAGATCGCGGCCGCCGCCGCCGGCGTGGGCTGGATGCTGGCCGAATGGGCCCGCACCGGCAAGCCGACGGTGCTGGGCATCATCTCGGGTGCCGTGGGCGGCCTGGTCGCCATCACGCCCGCGGCGGGCTACGTCCTGCCGGGCAGTGCGCTGATCATCGGACTGGTGGCCGGCGTCGTCTGCTTCTGGACCGCCACCTCGCTGAAACACATGCTGGGCTATGACGACAGCCTGGACGCGTTCGGCGTGCATGGCATCGGCGGCATCGTGGGCGCGCTGCTGACCGGCGTGTTCGCCTACGGCCCGCTTTCGGCCACCGATGCCAATCCCGGCGGCGTCAGCGGCTCGCTGGCGCAGTTCGGCGCCCAGGCCGAGGCAGTTGGCGTCACCATCGTCTGGTGCGCCGTCGTCTCGTTCGTGCTGCTGAAGATCGTCGATGCCACGATCGGCCTGCGCATCAGCCGCGACGATGAACAGGAAGGACTGGACATGACCCAGCACGGCGAACGGATCAACATCTGACCCGTTGAATCCGCCCTCTCAGGCCGAACCGACTTCGCGGTTCGGCCTTTTTCTTTCCGTATTCAAGTCATGATGTTATGGAATAGTATCCAGACTGGATGCCTCCGGCCGCATGGAGCGGCAGTGGAGTGCTCCGCACACGGAAAGGATCGCCTTCGCCATGGCTCTCGCACTTCGCGGCCGGCTTGCCGTCGCCCTGCTTCTCGCCACGCCGGCAATCCCCTTCGTCGCCCCGCATGCGCACGCCGAAAGCGCGGCGCAGGCCTGCTACAAGAAATTCAATGCCGAGCGGAAAACCGGCACGATCAAGGGCCAGACCTACAAGGATTTCAAGGCCACCCAGTGCGGAACGTCCGACGCGGCCGCCGCCACCCCTGCCGCCACCGCCCCGGCCGAGCAGGCAACCCCATCGGTGACCACGCCCCCGCCCACCGCCCCGGTCACGCCATCCAGGAACCCGGCCAGCATCGCGGCGACCGCCGCTGCCGGCAGCGCGGTGCTGCCCACCGCGATTTCGCCCAAATATGCCAGCGAAAAGCCGGGCAAGGCCCGCATGCATACCTGCCTGGACCAGTACAACGCCAACAAGGCGACCAACGCCAATGGCGGCCTGGTCTGGATCAAGAAGGGCGGCGGGTATTACAGCGTCTGCAACGCGCATCTGAAAAGCTGAACCGGCGAACCGGTCGGGACGGCGCGACAGCCCGGCCGGTTGCTAATAGGTGGAAAGGCTCTGGCGCCGTGCCGGCCGCATGAACATCCGGCCGGCGGCGTACGATATCCAGACCGTATGGCGGGCGAACCAGTCCGCGCCCAGCAGCATGTCCACCCGATCGCGCAGCGGGGCGACCGTCAGCACGGGGGCGTGCTCCATCTCGTTTCCCACCCGCAGGCTGGCGAAACGATGCCAGTGATACAATACCGGCCTGCCATCGACGCCACGGGTCTCGCCCCCCGGATCCCGCGCCAGGGTCTCTGGCGGCACGCCGGCCTGCTCGGCCGCGACCGACGACAGGATCCGCGAGCGCGCGCCGCTATCGACCAGCGCCTCCAGCAACTGCCCGTCCAGTTGCACCGCCAGCGCCACCCGGTGGCCGTCCCGCGACAACGCCACCGTGTCATAGGCCCCGTGCCACGCCGGCGCCGCCCGGCATGCGCCATCGGGCCGCATGCGCCAGAAGGACAGCCAGCCGCCCGCGACATCGAATTCCAGATCGAAGCGTGACAGCACGTCTCCGCCCAGCAGCCCCGCGACCGGCGGCGAGATCATCGGTTGCCCCGGCAGGTCGCCCACCGGGGTCGACAGGGCACCAAGATCCAGCCCGGGCCCATCCGGGCTGTCCAGACGCAGATCGGCGATCAGCGCGTTCGGGACCAGATCTCCGGCCCCGCCGGTGCCGTACAGCACGGTCCGCCGTCCGGAATCGACCGCCAGCCCCAGCGTTTCCGCCACCTGGCCGCTGATCAGCCCGCCCTCGGCCCCGGTATCGACCACCAGACTATAGGTGCCCCGCGCTTTCTGACCGGCGATCGACGCCGATACCGACAGATAGCCGCCATCATCACGCAACGGGACCCGCGCGATTCGCGTAACGGCACAGGCAACCGGCGCCGGTTCATCGGCCAGCCCCCGGGCGGGCAGCAGGCCCAGCAGCATCGCCGCAAACGGGGCCCACCCGCCCTTTCCCGTCCGGAGCATGCGCTCAGTCGCCGGCGGCAAAACGGTCGGTGGCGTTGAGCAATGCGGTCTGGATGCCCGGTTCGGAGACAGCATGACCGGCATCGTCCACCAGATGGAAATCCGCCTCGGGCCAGGCGCGATGCAGGTCCCAGGCCGTCCGCATGGGAGTGGCGATATCGTAACGCCCCTGTACGATGACCGCCGGGATATGCCGGATCCGCCCGACATCGCGGATCAACTGGCCTTCATCCAGCCACCCGCCATGGACGAAATAATGGTTTTCGATCCGCGCGAAGGCGAGCGCGTACTCCGCTTCGGCATGCTGGACCGACAAAGCCGGCGCCGGGCGCAGGGTCAGGGTCTCGCCCTCCCAGAGGCTCCAGGCCACGGCGGCCTCGGCCCGCGCCGCCGGATCTGGGCCGGTCAGGCGGCGGCGATAGGCCGCCATCAGGTCTCCCCGCTCGGCGGCCGGGATCGGGGCGAGGAACCGCTCCCATTTATCGGGAAACAGCCAGGATGCGCCTTCCTGATAATACCACAGCAATTCGGCCCGCCGCAGGGTAAAGATCCCGCGCAGGATCAGCCCCGTCACCCGGTCGGGATGCGTCTCGGCATAGGCCAGGGCCAGGGTCGAGCCCCAGGAGCCACCGAAGACCACCCAGCGCTCCGCGCCGGTCAGTACGCGCAGGCGTTCGATATCCTCCACCAGATGCCAGGTCGTATTGTTGTCCAGCCCCGCATGCGGTCTCGACCGGCCGCAGCCGCGCTGGTCGAACAGCAGGATGCGATAGCGCGCCGGGTCGAACAGGCGCCGATGCGCGGGCGTGCAACCGCCACCGGGACCGCCATGCAGGAACACCACGGGGATGCCGTTCGGATTGCCGCATAATTCCCAATAGACCTGATGACCGTCGCCGGTCTCCAGGATGCCGCTGCGATAGGGCTCGATCGGTGGATAGGGCACACGGCCGGCGCAGGTGGTCATGACTCGGTCTTTCCTGTTGTTCCTGTTCCGCCTTCGTCGGGCGACGCGCCGGGGGCACGCGGATGCGCCCCCGCCCACACCTGCATCAGCCGGGCCTCGTCCGCCAGCGTATAGCGCTGGGTCGTCGACAGGCTGGCATGGCCCAGCAGGTCCTGGATCACGCGCAGGTCCGCCCCTCCTTCCATCAGATGGGTGGCGAAGGAATGGCGCAACGCGTGCGGCGTCGCGTGATCGGGCAGACCCGCCATGTCGCGCCACACCCGCATGGCCCGTTGCGCCACCGCCGGCTGCAACCGCCCACCGCGCACCCCAGGAAACAATGGCGCGCCGGCCAGCGGCGCGGGGTGGCGCCCCCGCCATTCGGCCAGCACGCGCGCCACCTCCGGCACCATCGGCACCAGCCGCTCCCGCCCCCCCTTGCCACGGATCAGCAGCGTGCCCCCCGCCGACAGCGCGTGGTCAAGATCGCGGATATCCAGGCCCAATGCCTCGGAAATGCGCAGGCCGCAGCCATAGAGCAACAGGAACAGCGCCCGGTCGCGCCGTTCGACCATCGGGTTGGTGGCAACCGCACCCAGCCCGTCGGGCACCTCCAGCGCCTGCTCCGTCGTCAGCGGACGCGGCAGCGATGCGCGGACCTTGGGGGCGGCCAGCAGGCCTGGCGCCGGATTGGTCACGCCATGATGCCGCGCCAGATAGCGATAGAACGCGCGCATGGCCGACACCCGCCGGGCCCGGGTCCGTGCCGCGCGATCCGCCCCGCCCGGACGATGCCCCTGCCGCGCGCGCTGCGCCCCGGCATGTTCCGACGCCAGCCAGGCGCGCAGGTCGGTCAGGGACAGCCGGTCCAGCATCGCCAGGTCCACTTCGGCGCCCATATGACTGCCGACAAAGGCCAGGAACCGGTCCAGATCGCCCCGATAGGCCGCGATCGTCAGCGGCGCGGCCCGCCTTTCGTCGCGCATCCAGTCCAGGAAGGCATCGCGCAACGCGGCGCCGGTCATGCGGGCAGCCACCGGGCAGGCGGCAATGGCAGGACAAGACAGCGGACCGCCGGAGCGATAAAAAACCTCATGGCACATGCGAGTCTAGACAAACGCCCCTCGGCGCGGAAGCCGGAAAGCACCGGCCGGCCGCGCGCCGCCGTGCTGCTGCCGTTGCCCTTTCCCGGCCCGTTCGACTATGCCGTGCCGCCCACGCTGGCCGATCTGCAACCCGGCGACATCGTCAGCGTGCCGCTGGGCCGCCGGACCGAAACCGGGGTCGTGTGGGACCAAGCCCCGACCCTGCCGCCCGAATTCATGCCACCGCCGATGAAGCCGGTGAGCGATGGACGGCTGAAGCCGGTGATCGCGCGGCTGGACCAGCCCCCCCTGCCCGCCGCGCTGCGCCGCTTCGTCGACTGGGTCGCGGCCTATACGCTCTCGCCGCCGGGCCTGGTCCTGGCGATGGCGCTGCGGACGGCGACCACCGCCCCCACCGCGCCCGCGACCTGCTGGGCCATTGCCACCCCACCGACCGACCTGCGCGACACCCCCGCCCGCCGCCGGGTGCTGGACATCGCCTCCAGCGACGGCCCCCTGCCCGCCGCCGAACTGGCGCGCCGCGCCGGCGTGCGAACGGGCGTCGTGCGCGGACTGGCCGATGCCGGCGCCCTGCGCGCCGTCGTGCTGCGGCCGCCCCCCCCCTTTGCCGCCCCCGACCCCACTTATTGCCCGCCGACCCTGGGGGACGGCCAGGGCGAGGCGGCGCGGAGCCTGCGTACCCTGGCGGGGGCCGGCGGTTTTTCCGTCACGTTGCTGGAAGGCGTCACCGGGTCGGGCAAGACCGAGATCTATCTGGAAGCCATCGCCGCCTGCCTGGAACGCGGCCGGCAGGTGCTGGTGCTGTTGCCGGAAATCGCCCTGTCGGCACAATGGACCGGCCGTTTCGCCCGTCGCTTCGGCACCGAACCGGCGCTATGGCATTCCGACCTGGGCCCCCGCCTGCGCCGCGTCACCTGGCATGCGGTGGCCGAGGGCAGCGCGCGCGTGGTGGTCGGCGCGCGTTCCGCCCTGTTCCTGCCCTTTGCGGAGCTGGGCCTGATCATCGTCGACGAAGAGCATGAGAGCGCCTTCAAGCAGGAAGACGGCGTGACCTACCATGCGCGCGACATGGCGGTGGTGCGGGCGCGCCTGGACCATGCCCCGATCATCCTGGTCTCCGCCACCCCCAGCCTGGAAACCTTGGCCAATGTCGGGGCCGGCCGCTACCGCCACCTGGCGCTGACCGCGCGGCACGGGGGCGCCGCGATGCCCGACGTCCGCACCATCGACATGCGCGCCCACCCGCCCGAGCGCGGGCTGTTCCTGTCGCCGGTGCTGACCGAGGCGATACAGGCGACCATGGCGCGCGGCGAACAGGCGATGCTGTTCCTCAACCGCCGCGGCTATGCGCCGCTGACGTTGTGCCGCACCTGCGGCCACCGCCTGCAATGCCCCAACTGCACCGCCTGGCTGGTGGAACACCGCGCGCGCCGGGTCATCACCTGCCACCATTGCGGCTATCAGGAACCCACGCCCCCCACCTGCCCCTCCTGCCATGCCGAAGCCAGCCTGACCCCGATCGGCCCCGGCGTGGAACGCATTACCGAGGAAGCCCGCGCCACCTTCCCCGACGCCCGGCTGCTGGTGATGGCCAGCGACACGCTGCCCGGCCCCGCCGCCACCGCCGACGCGGTGGCGCGCATCGCCCGGCGCGAGGTCGATCTTGTGATCGGCACCCAGATCGTGGCCAAGGGCTGGCATTTTCCGCACCTGACGCTGGTTGGCGTGGTCGATGCCGATCTCGGGCTGGGCGGCGGCGACCTGCGGGCGGCGGAACGCACCGTGCAATTGCTGCACCAGGTCGCCGGCCGCGCCGGCCGCGCCGAGGCACCGGGCACGGTCCTGCTGCAAAGCTACTGTGCCGAGCACCCGGTGATGCAGGCCCTGGTTTCGGGCGATTTCGCCAGTTTCATGCATCAGGAGGCCGAACAGCGCCGCCCCGGCTTCTGGCCCCCCTTCGGTCGGCTGGCGGCGCTGATCGTCAGCGCCGACACGCCCGAGGCCGCCGACGCCACCGCCCGCGCCCTGGGGGCCACCGCTCCGCGCGGCGACGGCATGCAGGTCCTGGGCCCCGCGCCCGCGCCCCTGGCCATCCTGCGCGGCCGCCATCGCAGGCGGCTGCTGCTGCGCGCGCGGCGCGAGATCGCGCTGCAACCGATCGTGCGGCAATGGCTGGAGCGCGTGACGCCGGAACGCGGCGCGCGGATCGATGTCGATATCGATCCGGTTTCGTTTCTGTAGGTATCGGGCTCCGTTTTTATCGCCGGAAGCCTTTTTTGCGAATGCGCGCCGCCTCAATATGTGAAGCTGATCTGCCCCATGAAGGTCCGGCCCGCCGTCGGTGTCGCGCGATTGGAGAACAGGCTCTGATAATTCAGCCTGTTGGCCAGATTGTAGCCGTTCATCGCGATCTTCCAGTGCTCGTTGAGGCGATGCGACAGGACGGCGTCGAAATCGAGGTTGGCCGGTGCGCGCATCGTGTTGGCCGCGTCCAGCCACACATGCTGGCGCCAGGTCAAACCGCCGCCGAAGGCGATATTATACGGCTTCGCCGGAAAGGCTTCATACACGGACCACAGCGTTGCTTGATTATGCGGCACATATTGCACCTGCCTGCCGCGATTGGCCGCGGTGCCTGATGCGGTCGTGTCGCTGTCATACAGGGCGTAGGTCGCGCTGATATTCCACCCTCGCATGATCATGCCGCCCACGGAGAGTTCCAGCCCCTGGTTGCGCTGCTGGTCCGAACTGCCCAGGATCTCGCCCGTCACCGGGTCGGCATTCAGCGCATTGCCCTTTTCCAGCCGGAACAGGGACGCCGTGAAGCCGATCCGGTCATGGAAGGCACTGTATTTCGCTCCGACTTCGTACAGATTGGCCTTTTCCGGGCTGGCGTAGGAATTGGTGCCCGGGCGGATCGGCACCGAGCCGTTGGTGACATACATGCCCATCGGCGTCGTCGAGTTAGCCCAGGTGAAATAATAGGTCTGGTGGGCGTCCGGCGTCAGCACCAGGCTGACATTGGGGTTGAAGACGCTGCTGACATCATGGAAGTGGATATCGGGATTTTTCGCGATATTGCCGCCGGTCAGATTGTAGCTGGTCTGCCAGCGATCCCAGCGGAAACCGCCCTTGACCGAAAGCCATTTCGTGAACCAGATCTGGTCGAAGAAGAACAGCCCGGTATCGAATCCATACCCGTTGCTGTGTGGCTTGGCCCCCAGGCTGCCCAGCGTGACCAGGCCACCCGGGTTGGCCTCGCCCGGCACGAGGTCGAGATTGCCGACATACGGATCGGGATTGACCAGATTGGCGTAGGGTTTCGCCTTCAGATAGGTCGATTGCGCGCGCACGTCGTTCACGCGCTCGATATCGAACCCGGCCACGACCTGATGTTTCAGGAAGCCGGTATCGAAGTCGGCGACCATGGAGCCGACATTCTGCACCGACCAGCTTCTCTGCTGATAGGGCAGCGGCGCCATGTAGGTGC
The DNA here is from genome assembly GCF_014174255.1 of Gluconacetobacter sacchari. GTDB lineage: Bacteria > Pseudomonadota > Alphaproteobacteria > Acetobacterales > Acetobacteraceae > Gluconacetobacter > Gluconacetobacter sacchari. The sequence goes on along the minus strand of NZ_JABEQJ010000009.1, from coordinate 105,278 downwards.
CCGGCCCCACCCCCTTGCCGGCACCGACCGGGCCGGACCGGGCGACCAGGGCCGCATCGGGATTGCCCAGAAAATACGTATTGACGCAGGTCGCATCGCATGTCGCCTTCGATGCCGCGAAGGTACGATAATATTCGCCACCGCGCAGATCATCGTAAAAGGTGATGTGCCTGTTCAGTCTGAAGGAAAAGCGCGCGGTTTCCATATTGTCGTTGGTTGCGTTCTGGTCATTGTTCGTGCCGTAGAAATTGGTGCGGCGAATCCCGTATTCGGTGATCGGTTCTCCATAGGGGGCGCCAGGCTTTTTGACGACGGGGACACCGAAATCGGGGATCGAATTTTCCTGCTGGTGCATGTACTGCAAGATCAGCGTCGTACGCCGGCCAAGCCCGAAGGCGATCGACGGCGCGATTCCCCAGCGATGCGAATAAAGAAAGTCTCGGCCGACGATGGCGTTCTCGTTCCCCATGCCGGCGATACGGATGGCCGTGGTGCTGTCGAGCCGCTTGTTGAAATCGAGCGTACCACGATAATAGGACCCCGATCCGCCGCTGAAATCGGCGGCATAGCGGTCGGTCAGGCCGGGCGTCTTGCTCTTCATATTGATCGCGCCGCCCGTCGTGCCGTTTCCAAATACTTCGGACGACGGCCCCTTGATGACCGAAATCGTCTCCAGGTTGAAGGCGTCCCGGCTATAAACCCCGAAATCACGCAGCCCGTCTTCATAGATGTCGTTCTGCGCCTGGAATCCCCGGATCAGGAACTGGTCGCCGTTCATGCCGCCGGCGCCTTCACCGATCGAGGACGTGACGCCGGGGACGTTGCGCAGGGCCTCGTCGAGCGATTTGACATTCTGCTGTTTCATCAATGCCTGCGGGACGACGTTGATCTGCTGCGGGGTGTGCAGCACATCCTGCGGCATCCGCGACAGGCCGCTCGGTTCATGAAGCGTGTTGAAGCCATGGCCGACGACCGTCACCGTCTCCGCAGCGCCACCTCCGTCGGCGAGCGTGTCGCCGGCCACCGTCGGTTTCGCACCGTCCGCGCGCGGGGCGTCCTTCTGGCGTTTCCGATCGTCGGTGCGCTCGTGTTTTCGGTGAGAATCAGTCGTCATATCGACTGTCGCAGCCTGGGCGGCCGAGGCGGCAAGGACTAGCCCGGTCATCACCGGCAGGGGTTGAAGGCAACGGCTGATAAAACGGCTCATGGCATCCTGTTTCATTTCGACATATGGGACACCTTGCATATATCGATATTGATACTCATTCGCAAATAAAATATGGCATGGCGATCCGTCGTGGCGCGACGTCGCCCCGCTGTGGACGCTGCTCCCCGCCCAATCGGTGAGGTCCACGGAAGACAGACTCATCATAAAAACCATTTCATTCGGCGCGATCGATCCATGACCTTATGAGGTAAAGGATATTATCCGGCACGCGTCGCCCCGAACCCGCGCAAGGGAGAACTGACCATTGAATCGTCGCGACCTGCTCGCCGCCGCCGCTGGTGCCAGCCTCCTGCCCGTCCTGCCCGCCCCGGGGCGCGCCGGCACGGTCTCGGGCGACACGGCCCCGGCCGGATCGCTGGACATCGTCGCCGAATTCTATGGCCCCGGCCCGTCCGGGATCGCCGTCACGCCGGATCATCGCATCTTCATCGGCTTTCCCCGCCACGCCGAAAACCACAGCAAGGCGACGCTGGCCGAACTGAAGGGTGATGTGCTGGTTCCCTATCCCGACAAGGCGCTCAGCCTGCCGTCATCCGCCTCGCCGGACCACCGGCTGGTCTCGATCCACGGCATGACCACGGACAGCAGGGGGCGGCTCTGGGCCATCGATGACGGCAAGATCGTCGGGCAGCCCATCGCGCCCGGAGCGGCGAAAGTGATCGGCATCGACCCCGCGACCGACCGGCTGATCGCCAGCATCGTGCTGGTCCCGCCCACCATGCGGCCCGACAGCCACATGAACGATCTGCGCGTCGACCTGACCCACGGGGCGCTCGGCACGGCCTATGTCGCGGATTCCTCCTTCGGCACCGCGCCCGCGCTGGTCGTGGTCGATATCGCCACGGGCCGCCAGCGCCGCGTCCTGGCCGATCATCCTTCGGTCCAGGCCGAGAAAGGGTTCCTGACCGTGCTTGAGGGCCGCCCGCTGCGCTACGACCCCAGGCACCCGACCTTCCCGATCGGCGGCGTGGACAGCATCACCCTCAGCCCGGACAGCACGATTCTGTATTATTCGCCGCTGACCAGCCGCCGCCTCTACAGCATCCCCACGGCGCTGCTGTCGGATTTCGACGCGACCGACGCACAGCTCGCCGCCGGGGTCAGGGATCACGGCGAAAAAGTCATGACCGACGGACTGGCCACCGACGCGCGAGGCCGGATCTATCTGACCGCGGGCGAGCATGATGCGATCATGCGCTGGCGACCGGAAGACGGCACGATCGACGTCGTGGTCCGCGACCCCCGCATCGTCTGGCCGGACGGTATTTTCGCCACCCTTACCCATGTCTACTGCACGCTGGGCCAGTGGAACCGCCTGGCGGGCTTCAATGGCGGCAAGGATCTGCGCCAGCCGCCCTATCTGCTGGTGCGCGCGCCGATCGCGCCGCCCATCCGCGAAGACCAGTCGTAAGGGCACCTGCGGTCGGAGCGTCGGCTCGCCGCCGCGCGCATCGCCGAAAAGCCTCTCAGGCGTCCTCGCCGACATGCTGCACATCCGCGTCGGCGGTGCCCATGACCCAGTAGCCCGATGCCATGATCCACTGCGCGGCGATCCCGCGATTGTCCAGCAGGTAGCGGCGCACCGCCTTCGCCACGGCAGCCTCGGCCCCGACCCAGACGAAGGTGCGGTCGGGAATATCGATCGCGGCCAGCACGTCCAGAATGCCGCGCGCCTGATCGGCCTCTTCCATCGGGCGATGGACCCAGTGCGCTTCGTGCCGGGCGGTCGTCGCGAAAACCTGCTCGTCATCCGCGCCCGCGACCGCCACCACGCTCGTCACCCGGTCCCGGGCCGAAAGCTCCTCGACCCGCCGGCCGATGGCGGGCAGCGCCGTTTCGTCCCCGATCAACAGCCAGCGATCGACCGGGCCCGTCACGACCCGCGAGCCGCGCGGGCCGGCGATCTCCAGCCGGTCCCCGACCCGGGCAGCGCGCGCCCAGGCGACGGCAGGGCCGCCATCATGACTCACGAAATCCAGGACCAGGGTCCCGCCATCCGGGTCATGACGGCGCGGCGTGTAGTCCCGCCGCGTCACTTCGCCATCCAGACCGGGAACGAAGACCTTGATATGATCGTCGGGCGAGGCGCTGACGAACCCGGCCAGTTCGGCGCCGGTCAGCGTCACCCGGATCATGTGCGGGGTCAGCCGCTCCACGGCCGCGACATCGAGGGTGCGCCGTCGCAATTCATGACGAACCCGCTGGATCGCAGGACCAGCCCCGCGACCGAGCAGAGAGTCGAGCATACTCATCTCTTGAATCCTCTATCCGAAAAAGTAACCGGTGGCGCGGCCGCCGCCTTCAGGCCTGCGCGATCTCGCGGGCGGCGGCGTCCAGCAGGTCGGTGATCTTCTGTTCCGTCACCGGGTCGAGCCCACCATTGCGCAGGCGAAGACGCAGGGCCGTCCTCAGATTCTCCATGGCGCGCATCAGCGGCACGGGAATGTTGCGGCGCCCGCCGCCCTCCGCGCCCGCTGTCGCCGAGCGGGCGAGAATTTCGTCCAGCGCCGCGCGGTTCGATGCCAGGAACGCTTCGCCCTCAGGCATGATGTGATAGCTCTTGCGCCCATCGGCGTCGGCCAGGCGGACATAGCCCGCTTCATCCAGCCAGGTGAGCGTCGGGTAGATCACGCCGGGGCTGGGCGTGTAGCTGCCGCCGAACCGCTCCTCGATCATACGGATCAGTTCGTAGCCATAGGTCGGCTTCCCGGCGATCAGGCTCAGGACCAGCAGGCGCATCTCGCCATAATCCAGCAGCCGGTTCCGGCCGCCCCGCCCGCCACCATGCCGGCCATGTCCCATGAACCCGGGCGGTCCCTCGGCGGAAAAAAATCGGCGGTCACGGCCGCCTTCATGTCTGTATCTGTGTCTCATGGCTCCGATATACATCCCGATATATCGGATATCAAGATATATCGGGATGTATTTTTTATTCGGTCCCATCCACTGGAATCGGTGATTTCAGCGGTATCGTGCCAGCCAGTGGGCGTAGGGCGGCGGCAGCACCGCGGCGGCATCCTCGCGGCCCAGCGCCTTCGCGGCCGCATAGGGCCAGTGCGGATCGGCCAGCAACGGACGCCCGACCATGACGAGATCCACTTCACCCTGGCGCACGATCGCGTCGGCAAGCTGCGGCGCGCTGGCGGCGTTCCAGCTTGTCGCCGTAGGCAGCCCCGTCTCGCGCCGTACCTGGCCGGCGATCGCACCCAGGAAGCCGGGCCCCCACGGTATCCGTGCCGTCGGCGTATTGAAGCCCATCGATACGTCCACGAAACCCAGCCCGTCCTGTTTCATGATCCGGAGCATGGCGAGGGCCTCGGCCAGCATTGCCGCGTCATCGCCGGCAAATTCGACGACGCCCAGCCGGATCGACAACGGCAGGTTCTCCGGCCAGACCGCCCGTACCGCACGTAGGGTCTCGATCAGGAAACGCGCGCGGTTTTCGGCGGAACCGCCATAGACGTCCGTCCGTTGATTGGCGAAGGGAGAAAAGAAGCTCTGCGCCAGATAGCCATGCGCGAAATGCAGCATCAGCCATTTGAACCCGGCCGCGCGCGCGCGAATCGCCGCGGAGACGAAATCCTGCCGCACCCGCTCGATATCCGCGAGCGACATCTCGCGCGGCGGGCGGGACAGGTTTCCGCCGAAGGCCACCGCCGACGGCGCGATCGGCTGCCAGGCGCGCGGGTCGGAGTCCGGCAGGTGATCGTCGCCTTCCCAGGGCCGGTTGGCGCTGGCCTTGCGCCCGGCATGGGCGATCTGGATACCCGGAACCGACCCGGCTGCTTCGATCGCACGCGCGATGGGCGCCAGGGCCTCGGCCTGGTCGTCACGCCAGATGCCGACATCGCCGGGCGTGATCCGGCCCTCGGGCGAAACCGCCGAGGCCTCGACCACCACCAGCCCCGCGCCGCCCCGCGCCAGCGTACCCAGATGCCCATGATGCCACGCGTTCACCACGCCGTCTTCGGCCATATACTGGCACATGGGCGATACCGCGATCCGGTTGCGCAACGTCACGTCGCCCAGCGTGTAGGGCGTAAAGAGGTGAGCCATGCCGTATTCCTTCTCTCGCCGCCCTCCCGATGGGGAAAGCGTTAGTTCCATGTCTATCGAACAAATGGGATTATGGGGTAGAGTAGGCGCCATGGCGAGAGACGAAAGCGGCATTTCTCATCCCGATGAAGCGACATTATCCCTGGAGGCGATCTTTCATGCGCTGTCCGATCCCTACCGCCTGCGGATCGTCCGGTCCCTCGCCGCCAGCGCCTGCCCCCTGAATTGCGGCGACCTGAGCTTCGACCGGCCGAAATCGAGCATGTCGCATCATTTCCGCATCCTGCGCGCCGCCGGGGTGCTGCACACCACCACCCAGGGCGTGGAACATCGGAACAGCCTGCGCCGCGACGCGCTGGACCGGCGCTTCCCCGGCCTGATGGCCGCGATCCTGGGCGAAACGGGGCGCCCTGCCACCCCAGCCATAATGGACCCTGCATGCCATGCAGGCGGTGCGGATTCCTGATCCGAACGCGGGGCTTCGGATCCTGACTTAAAACCGAGGGCATGTTCGGGGCAGGGTCACACATATGGCCCTATCGCGCCCTGAACGGCCTCGCGGTCAGATGCGCCGGGCGCGAAGCCTGTCCGCCCATCGCACAACGAGATCTTTCAAAGCACGATCCCTGTCGGCCGGACTCTCATCGTCTTTCAGGCGTTCGATCACCTCGAAGCAAAGGCCGTCGGCCCCGTGAAGATGCCACGCCTGCTGGAGCGACGGAGTGGGATGGCTTCGATGACGAAGCGTGAACCAGATCCGATTCTGGATCGTGCGAAGGTCCGGCGCGCCGCCTACCCATGTTTCCCCCGAAGCCATGCACCGGACAGCATAGACGCCGCTCTCGATTCTGCGCTCCTTGTAGGCGACGATCGCCACCTTTCTCTCGTCTCGTTGCATGCGCGCCTTCTCCACCATCAGAGGCGAGCATAGGTACGCAGCATCTTACGCACAATATCACCCGGGCATATTGACACGATAAATTTAACCCGGGTATATTTTTGCCATGTCAGATTATCTCTCAAAGCCCTGCACTGCGTTTACAGGCACCCGAAAGCTTGCCGGCGGCGCGCTGATCGACGTCGCCCTTGCGGTCAAGGAAGTGGACCCCGCGATGGTCGGTGACGCTGTCCTCGTATTCGACGACGCCACGGGCGGCGTCGTGGACCTCGACCTTCGCGGCAGCACCGCCGACATTGTCGCGCGACTGACGATACAGGGCAAAGCCGTGGCCCATGCCGGCAAAGCCCGGCGCCAGCCGACCGGCGACGTGTCGCATACCGGCCGCGGCCGTCCGAAGCTCGGGGTCGTCGCGCGCGAGGTCACGCTGCTGCCACGCCATTGGGAATGGCTTGCCGCCCAGCCCGGCGGTGCGTCGCAAATGCTGCGCCGGCTTGTCGATCAGGCCCGCCGTTCGGATGGCGGGCAAACCGGGATACGGGACGCCAGGGAAAGAACCTATCGTTTCCTGTCGGCTCTGGCCGGCAACCTGCCCGGCTTCGAGGAGGCGACGCGCGCGCTGTTCTCCGGTGACGATTCCGCCTTCGCCGGTCATATGCGCGACTGGCCGGCCGACGTGAAAGCCCATGCCCTGATGCTGGCACGCCCGCTCCCCGCGCAGAAGACCGGGTCGTGACGGACACCCGGCGCAAGCGGCGTCTGGCATCCTTCATTCGGAGCGTCTGGAATGACGGCGACGTCGCCGCCGTCGACGCCTATCTCGCGGATACATACACGATCCGTCACGACCCAGGCGATCCGTGGGAGGGCAAGGCGCTGGATCGCAGCGCCTTCAGGCAACGCATTCAAACGCTACGGGCAGCGTTTCCCGATCAGGCCTTCGAGATCCAGGCCCTGCTCGCCGATGGTGACGGCGTTGCCATGACGTGGCTGTGGAAGGCGACCCATCTCGGCGCGGTGGCGGATTTCCCGCCGACGGGCAGGACGATCCGGATGTCGGGCGCGACCGTCTATACGTTCGATCGCGAGGAACGGCTGACCGGACATTGGCAGATTGCCGATCGGCTCGGGGTCTATCAGCAACTCCAGCGCAATCGGGTCATCCCGGACTGACGGAGGGGAGAGCAGGCAAAACGGATGCATAGTCCGGCAGGCGCAGCGAAGCATGCACCGCCTGCTTGCTGGCGTCGAACATGCCGGTCGGTCCGTTTCGCGCGATTTCAGCAAGCACGCGGTCGCGCGCCTGGATATCTTTCTGCGTCCGGGGCAGGAAGAACGCACCATTGTCGCCGGTCGCCAGCGCCTGGTTGGCCTCGACAAACGGCCGCGCGACACGCTCATAGGCGGCGAAGGCGTCTTGCGGATCGTCATGCGTGGCCAGTTCGCCCGCCAGGATGTAGGCGCCGACGAGGGCCAGGCTGGTCCCCTGCCCCGAGCGGAACGAGGGGGCGAATGCCGCGTCGCCCACCAGCGCGACGCGGCCTTTCGACCAGCACGGCATGCGGATCTGGCAGACGGAATCGAAATACAGGTCGTCGGCCGCCGCCATCGCATCGAGCAGGCGCGGAACCTCCCAGCCCATGCCGGCGAATGCGGCCCGCGTGCGCCTGATCTGCTCCGCCACGTCGCGGCTGATGGCGGCCGGCGCGTCGTCCGTCGCGAAAGCGAGGAAGCCGAAAACCCGCGGGCTGTCCTGCACTGCCCAGATCCCGGAGATGCGTCCCGCCTCGGCATGGACGATCCCGCCATGCGACAGGCCCCGGTCGTTTGGCATGGAAAAGAGCGAAAAGCAGAAACCGAGCGAATGGGTGAAGGTGTCCTCGGGACCGACGACCAGCCGGCGCGTCCGCGAATGGAGCCCGTCCGCGCCGATGACGACATCGTACCGCGCCCGCCGGCCGCTGGCGAAGCCGACATCGATACCCTGGCCGTCATCATGCAGGCTGTCGATCGAGTCGTTGAAACGATAGGCGATAGTGCCGTTTCGCGTCGCGTCGTGAAGCAGACTTGCCAGAGTGCCGCGTGGAAGTTCGACATCGCGCGCGCTATCGCTACCGATCGCCTCGTAGATCGGGACGCTGCCGATGACCCGGCCCTGCCCGTCCACGAAATTCATCGCGCGGGAGGCTATATGCGCCGCGCGGATCTGCGGCAGCAGGCCCATGCGCTCGACCACGTCGATTGCCGTGCCGCGCACATCGATCGGGTAGCCGCCGGTGCGGATCGTCGGTGCCCGCTCGACCACCGTCACAGCGAACCCGTGACGGTCGAGCCAATAGGCAAGCGCCGGTCCCGCGATGCTGGCGCCAGAGACGAGGACGGACCGGCGACGGGGAGGAACCTCTGTTTTGCTCATGACGTGTATCCCTATATAAGATTCCTCGCGCATCTTATATGGCGGGCGCTGAAAGGCAATAAGATTCACGATGTATCTTAATTGGATGTCATGAGAGTCCGCGGGCGGACACGCCGGCGCGGTTCGGCGCTGGAAGAGGCGATCCTGGAGGCGGCCAGGGCGGAACTGGCGGAGCGCGGGTACACCGGGCTGACGATGGAGAACGTCGCGCGCCGCGCGGGGACCAGTCGCCCGGTGCTGCACCGGCGCTGGCCCAGCCGTACTGCGCTCGCGACCGCCGCGCTCGCGCAGCAACTCGCGCGGGCGAACATCGTCATTCCGGATTTGGGCAGCCTGCGCGACGAATTGTGTCTTCTGCTTCGGACCATGTCGGACCGTGCCGGGGGCGGGAACCTGCAACTGCTCTTCGACATGCAGAAGGATCTCGTGGCCGAACGATCGAGCTTTGCCGACATCAGGGCCCGCATCGTGGACGGCAGTCAGTTCCATGCCGTCATCGGGCGCGCCATCGCACGGGGTGAGATCGATCCGGGTCGCCTCACCCCACGGATCGCCTCGCTTCCGCTCGATCTCGTGCGCCACGAGATGCTGATGACGTTCCAGCCTTTGTCCGACGAGGCGATCCGCGAGATCGTCGACGGCATCTTTCTGCCCCTGGTGCGCCGGGGCGGTCCCCCTGCCCCGACATGACGACGCATCGCATGCCGAGGCTTGCACCATCGGCGTTGTGCAAGATCTCGAAAAATGCGGGAATTGGGCACCCTCCTGTCGTTTCGGCGGGCGACCGCGCGAAACCTCACCTGACGCACGAAGGATCGATCCGGATATGAAACTCGCAGTCTTCTGTGGCTCGGCGTCGGGAGATCGTCCCGCCTATCGGGATGCGGCCCACGCTTTCGGGCAACTGGCAGCCCGGCGGGGGATTGGCCTCGTCTATGGCGGTGGCAGGGTCGGCCTGATGGGTGCCGTGGCAGACGGCGCCCTCGCCGCGGGAGGAGACGTGACGGGTGTCATGCCGATCGCGCTGGTGGAGCAGGAAATTGCCCATACGGGCCTGACACGTCTGGACATCGTGCCGGATATGCATGCGCGAAAGACCCGAATGGCCGAACTGGCTTCGGGGTTTGTGACCCTGCCGGGCGGCGCGGGAACCCTGGAAGAGATTTTCGAACAATGGACATGGGCACAATTGGGGATTCACCAGAAACCGTGCGGCTTTCTCAACGTCGCCGGCTATTTTGACCCGCTTCTTGAAATGATCGAGCACGCCGTATCCGCGGGCTTTCTGAAGCGGGCGTATGCGGAGATGCTGGTCTGTACCCCCGCCCCCGATACGCTGCTGGAACGCTTCGCATGCTACCGGCCTCCTGCCCAGAAATGGCGGACGCAGGGGGCGGCTGGGCCGTAACCCACGGGAATGTGCTACGGGTTGCGGACAGGCAATGAAAATGGACGCGATTCATGATATTCCACACACGCTCGCAGGCCACGCAGGTGCGACGCGCATGAGCGAAACGCCACCCGATGGGCGCATCGACGGTCCGGGCAAGCGCGGCTGGTCGCCCACGGTCATCCTGCTGCTGGGCGTGGCGGGCATGCTCGACTTCATCGACCGGTTCGTGTTCTCGACGGCGAACGACGCGATCAAGCATGACCTTCATCTCTCGGATGCCATGGTCGGGCTTCTGGGCGGCACCGCGTTTGCGCTGCTCTATGGCGTGATGATCGTGCCGTTCGCCCTGATTTCCGATCGGGGGTTCGCCGCGCGCATGGCGACATTCGGCATCGCGCTGTGGAGTGTCGCGACCGTCCTGATGGGGCGCACGCACGGCATCGCCAGCATGGCGACCACCCGTATCTGCGTGGGGCTGGGGCAGGCTGCGTTTTCCCCCTCATCCTCCGCCCTGAACGCTGCCTATTCGTCGCCCGAGAAGCGCAGCACCGCCTTTTCGATCGCCTATGGCGTGTCGTATCTCGGCTATATCGTCGGGCTCGCGGGCGGCGGCTATCTCGTCGAGCATATCGGCTGGCGCATGACATTTACCGCCGTCGGTCTGGCGGGCATTCCGGTGACGATCCTGATGCTGCTGTTCGTCCGCGAACCGCGCCTGCCGCCGGCGACGCAGGATGGGGAATCATGGCGCGCCCTGCTCGCCAACAGGCCCCTGCGCGACCTTCTGCTATTTGGAATCAGCAGCCAGGTCGTAAATTACGGCATCACCCTGTGGGGCGTGTCCTTCTACATGCGCTCCTTCGGCCTGACGTCGGGACAGGCCGGCGCGTGGTTCGGCATCGGTATCGGGATCGCCACCGTTGTCGGCACCTTCATCGGCGGGCCGATCGCCGACCGCCTGGCATCGCGTTTCGGCATGGGTGGCGCGATGCGGTTCGCCTTCTGGGCCTATCTCGTCTCCCAGCCCTTCCAGATCGTCCAGATGCTGACGCATTCGCTCGATCTCTCACTGACGATGCTGGTCCTGACGGCGACACTGTCGGCCCTGTGCGCCGGCCCGGTCTACGGCGCGATCCCGAGCGTGGTGCCGCCGCATCAGCGCGCGACCGCGACGGGGCTGTTCGCGCTCCTGGCCAATGCGATCGGCATCGGACTGGGCCCGCCGCTCTTCGGATGGATCAGCGATTTGCTGACGCCGCATTTCGGCGCCGATGCCCTGCGCATGTCTCTGCTGGTCGCGGCGATTCTCAGCTTCTGGCCGGCGGTGCATCTCTTTCAGTTGCAGCGCCGGTTCCGGCGCCGGACCTGATTCCATCCGGATGGATGAAGGCCGGCGGATGCCGGCCTTCAAGGTGCGATCAAATCTGAAAGGGCACCGAGACCGAGCCAAAAACGCCAAGTCCGGGCTGCGAGTAGAACAGCCCGGTCGTGCCGTTCTTCGCATAGCCGTTGAAGTAATATATATTATGACTGTTCAGAAGATTATTGACATTCAGCTTGAGTTTCACGTTTTTCATCGGCCCGATCAGCGTCGGCACCGTATAGGCGAGCGAGAGATTGAGGGTATTGTAAGGATCTATGCCCTGTTTATTCCCGGTGTCGCCATAGGAGGCTCCGACCCATTTGTCGATCAGAGAAGCATAGAACGGCCCGTCATTATACGTGATGCCACCCGCTGCCGTCGCGTCGGGCGCATAGGGTACCCAGCTATTGTCGGAATTCAGACGGGCCTGATTGTAGCTACCGTTGGCGAACAGGGATATTCCGCGCCCCAGATAGTAGGAACCTGAAAACTCCACGCCATAATAACGTGTGGACCCGACATTGCGGTAGAGACTGTCACCAAGAGAGACATCATTGATCGCAACGATCATGTTGCTGAAATCAATATAATAGAAATCTGCGCTTACGCTGTATCTTCTGCTCTGATAGGACGTTCCGATCTGATAGTTCCATGTTTTTTCGGGAGAGATGGCGTTCTGGGACGGGTCCGGGACATAATAGTAGCTCAGGCTCGGGGCTTCGAAACCACGGGCGACCTGAATATAACCGGCCCATTTCGGCGTGAACATGTAGTGGAAGCTGAAAGAGGGAAGCGGCGTTCCATAGGAACTGGAGTAATAAAGGGGCGTCTTGGTCTTCTGGTTGATCGGGGCTTCAAGATCGCGCGAAAAATCGGCCCATTTGAAACCTGCTGAAAAGATCAGCTCCTTCGTGATATGGACATCCGCCTGAACGAAGGGCTGGACACTGAGATTCTGGTCGTGCATCAGCCGGCTGAAGGCCTTCACGGGCGGGTTCAGTTTGCCCCCCTTCGTCTTCCCGGGGTCGGGTCTGCCACCCAGGGTATAATCCACACTATATTGGTCGCGCCCATTGCTCTGGTGATCGACCCAGACGCCGGTCTGGAAGTCCACGATCGAGACGCTCTTCCTGATCTTGAGGATATCGCCCCACGCGCGGTAATTCATCTTCATCCGCGTGCCGGGAACATTGTCCGGACCGAAGGACGTACCGTTGGGCGTGCCGCCGTTCGGGTCTTTTCCGGACAGGCCGGGCTGGTGATAATAGGCGAAGGTATAGACCTTGTCCTCGATCTGCCATCCGGCGCCGAGATCCGACTTGATGCCGACATATTCCAGATCGCTCTGGACGACATCGAGATTGTAGCCCTCGTAATTCTGTTTCGTCGGATCGTTGGTCAGTCCGAATTTCGGACCGTATTCGGCGATCTGCGCGCGGGTGGCGCCGGGCGACTGATGGGAATCGACATGGTTGTAGAAGCCTGACGCCGTCAGGGTCGTATGCGCGCCGAGCGGCTGCACATATTTGAGGAAATAATTCGCTCGCCGCAGCGCGCTGTAATTCGCATAGCCATGGCTGGTCGTGCCCTCGACATCGACGACCAGGCGCCCCCCGTTGGTGCCGCGAATCAGGCCGCTATTATATTGGGCGCCATAGTTGTAGCTGTCGAAACTGCCGGCCATGGCGTGGGCCTCGGCGCTCATGACCGTCTTGGGGTCCACCGAATTCACATAGATCTGACCGCCAAAGGTTGCGAATCCGACCGTCGCCGCGTCGCCGGGGCCGGCATTGACCACGACCGACCCGGTAACGGGTCCCTGGTAATAGGAGGTGGTATGGTGGGTATTGTCGTTGGTCTGGGCGACCGGAATATCGTCGAACAGGACATCGTACTGTCCGTCGACGAATCCGCGCAGGGTCATGTTGATGCTTTCCGACAGGCCGGGACCATTGGGCGACGTGCCGGCCACGCTCGGCGCTATGGTCGCGATCGTATCGTAATTGGCGCTGGCCGGCAGATTATTCTCGATGAAATGCCGATTCACGACGAAGGTCGGCTGGGTCACGGTCAGGGGCGTGCTGGTCGGCGCCTGGTAGATCGCGGAATGAGTGCGCTGCCCCTCGACCTCGACATCCTCGCCCGGCATCGGGTCGCTCTGGCCGGCGGCCGCGTCCTGCCGCTGCCCCGCCTTGTCCCGATGCGTCGCGCCGGATTGACCGCGCTTGGTGGGCGTCATGACGGCGGGCGTTTGGGCGTCCTGTCCCGCCACGGTCGGATTCTCAGCGCGGGCGGGGGCGCCGATAAAGACCGGAACCGAACACAGCAGAACAGCACTCAGTCCCCGGAATTTGTATTTTTCTGACATGACAGAATTATTATGGGTTTCGAACTTCTGCGACTTGATCATTTTTCAATCCGACGACGAGCATTATTATAACGCAAATATATTATTTCCAAGCCGCCGGAATTTTCGTTCAGTGTTACGAATTGTCAATGTAACGTTGAACAAACTTTTATTAAATAATTGTTTCATATCAAGAACATAATATTCCTATTGAAGTCCGCGCCCTTTCAAGGGCCGGGTTATTTTTAATAAAAATATCATATTCTTGACATTACACGTCTCGTAGATTTGGCCGAGCACAACAAGCCACCGCAGAAAGAAACGATGTGACCGCCTGGCCGCACTCCTTGTCCAGCACACTGTCGCGCCGCGCCCTCTTGACCGGTTCGGCCAGCCTGATTGCGGCCCCCCTGTTCGGGACCGTGCCGGCGCGGGCGCGCGATCCGGATATGGTCAGCGTGCTCGTCGGGGATTGGGGGCGCAACGGCCACGATCATCAGCGCGAGGTCGCCGCGGAAATGGCGCGCGTGGCGGAGCGGTCGCGCAGCATTTTTACCGTCTCGCTCGGCGACAATTTTTACGAAGATGGCGTCAGCGGCGTCGACGACCCGCAATGGCGCAGTTCGTTCGAGGATATTTACGACGCCCCCAGCCTCCAGACACCGTGGCGCATCATTCTGGGCAACCATGATTATCGCGGCAGCGTCGAGGCGCAGCTTCGCTATGGCGCGAACGGGCATAAGCGCTGGCTGCTGCCCGCACGCTATTACAGCGTGCGCGACCGGCTGCCCGATGGCACGACGATCGACAGTTTCTATATCGACACCAGTCCGTTTCTGAAGAAGTACCGCCATTCCATCGTCAGGATCGACGATCAGGACCCGCGTGCCCAGCAGGCATGGCTTTCCGAAGCGTTGGGACGCAGCGACGCCGACTGGAAATTCGTGATCGGGCATCATCCCATCCATACCGGCGACGGCCGGCACGAAACCCCCGAGCTGATAGCCGCGATCGCGCCGCTCCTGCGGCATTATCGGGTCGCCGCCTATATTTCGGCGCACAAGCATAATTTCCAGCATCGTCGTATCGGCGGGATCGACTACATCGTCAACGGTGCCGGGTCACGGCTGGACCCGGCAGGGGTTGCCCTCGGCGGGGCGTTCACCAACGATGGTCAGCATGGCTTCATGACCATGCGCGTGGCCCGCGACCTCGTGGAAATCGGCTTCATCGGCGGCAGCGGAAAGACGCTCTTCTCCCGCCGCATTCCGCGCCCGACCGCCCTGTAACCACCACGTCATCCGGACTGACTGCCGAACAACCGTGCAACCGTCTGGACGGATGCCCGTGCGCTTATAGAGCCTGGGTGCTGCGGGTCATGGTCTGGCGGATCAGCCCGTCCACCGGCCGGCCCGCCATGGTCAGGGCCACGGCCTCCGCCACCCGTATGCCGTCGATCGCCGCCGACAGGATGCCGCCGGCATAACCCGCCCCCTCGCCCGCCGGATACAGGCCGGCGACGTTGGTGCATTGACCGTCCGGGCCGCGCGGAATCCGGAGCGGCGAGGAGGTACGGGTTTCCACGCCCGTCATCACCGCATCCGCCATGGCGAACCCGTCCAACTGCCGACCGAATGCCGCCAGGGCCTCGCGTATCGCCAGCACGGCGAAATCCGGCAGGCAGGATGTCAGGTCGGTCGGCGTGACGCCGGGGCGATAGCTGGGCTCGACCGTGCCCAGATGGGTGGACGGCCGGCCGGCCAGAAAATCGCCGACACGCTGGGCGGGGGCACGATAATCGCCGCCGCCGGCCAGAAAGGCCTGTCGCTCCCAATGGCGCTGGAAGGCGACGCCCGCCAGCGGGCCGCCGGGAAAATCGGCCTCTGGCGTGACGCCGACCACGATCCCCGCATTGGCGTTGCGCTCGGCGCGCGAATACTGGCTCATGCCGTTGGTGACCACACGCCCTTCCTCCGAGGTCGCGGCGACCACCGTCCCGCCGGGACACATGCAGAAGGAATAGACCGCCCGCCCGTTGGAGGCATGATGCACCAGCCGGTAATCAGCCGCCCCCAGCAGCGGGTTGCCCGCCTGCGGGCCGAACCGCGCCCCATCGATCACCGATTGCGGATGTTCGATCCGCACACCGATCGAAAAGGGCTTGGCCTCCATCGCGACGTCATGCGCGTGCAGCATCGCGAAGGTATCGCGCGCGCTGTGCCCGACCGCCAGCACGACATGATCGGCCGCGATCTCCTCGCCATCCGCCAGACGCAGCCCCGCGATCCGTCGCGCGCCGCCGGCGTCGGTCGCCAGCAGAATGTCCTCCACCCGGCTGTCGAACCGGTAGGCGCCGCCCAACGCCTCGATCTCGGCGCGGATATGCTCGACCATCGACACCAGGCGGAAGGTACCGATATGCGGCTTGGACAGGTACAGGATCTCCTCCGGCGCACCGGCACGGACGAATTCATGCAGCACCTTGCGCCCGTAATGGCGCGGATCGCTGACCTGGCTGTACAGCTTGCCGTCCGAGAACGTGCCCGCCCCGCCTTCGCCGAACTGCACGTTGCTCTCGGGCGTCAGCACCGATTTACGCCACAGCGCGAACGTATCGACCGTGCGCTCGCGCACGACCTTGCCCCGTTCCAGGACCAGCGGGCGCAGCCCCATCTGCGCCAGCAGCAGGGCCGCCAGCAGGCCGCAGGGGCCGGCGCCGACCACCACCGGGCGGCGATACCCCGGCCGCCCGGCGACATCCGCCCCGTCGCGCATCACGAAATGATAGGACGTATCGGGCGCCCGGCCGACATGCGGCGTGCCCGCCAGGCGCGCCAGCACCGCCTCCTCGTCCCGCACGGCGCAATCGACCGTATAGACCAGCGTGACCGCGCCGCGCTTGCGCGCGTCGTACCCCCGGCGGAAGACCGTATGCGCCAGCAGGTCCGCGCCCGCGATGCCCAGCCGGCGCGCGATATCCGCCGCCAGCGCTTCGGGCTGATGGTCGAGGGGAAGCCTGATTTCGGTCAGTCGGATCATGCGGGGCGGAACATCCGTTCGCGGGATTATGGAACTGTGCTGGCACGGGACGGCACGGCGTGGAGACGCCACGCGCCGTGCCTTATCACGACCGCCCGCCCCGGCGAAAGCACGCGGGGCTGGCCCCCGGTGCGACGCATCTGTTACAGAGGGCCGCCGCTCCAGGAGAAGCCCCGCCATGGCCGACTTGCACGACCCTTCATCCGCGCATGGGCACGCGGGCCGGGACCGGGCGCATGCGTGCGACCATGACCATGACCATCATGGACATCACGGCCACGGGCATGTGCATGCGCCGGCCTCGTTCGGCGCCGCCTTCGCCTGGGGGATCGGCCTCAATCTGGTCTATGTGATGGCCGAGGCGGCATGGGGCGTCACGTCGCACGCGCTGGCCCTGCTGGCCGATGCCGGGCACAACCTGTCCGACGTACTGGCGCTGGCGGCGGCGTGGCTGGCGCATGTTCTGTCGCAGCGCGCGCCCAGCGCCGCATTCACCTACGGGCTGCGCCGGTCCTCGATCCTCGCGGCGCTGGGCAATGCCGTGGCGCTGCTGCTGGTCACCGGCGGCATCGTCTGGGAATCGATCCTGCGCCTGATCGAACCCACGGCGGTGCCGGGTGGCACGGTCATGGCCGTGGCCGCGGGGGGCATCGTGGTCAACGGCGCGACGACCCTGCTCTTCGCGCGGAGCGGCGGCGACCTGAACATTCGCGGGGCCTTTCTGCACATGCTGGCCGATACGATGATGTCGGCCGGCGTCGTGGTCGCCGGCGCGATCATTTTCTATACCGGCTGGGTCCGGCTGGATCCGATCATGGGGCTGCTTTTGTCCTGCGCGATCGTCGCCGGCACATGGTCGCTGCTGCGCGATTCGCTGGACATGGCGCTGGACCGCGTGCCGCGCACGATCGATCAGGCAGGGGTCGAGGCCTATCTGCGCGCCCTGCCGGGCGTTCAGGACCTGCACGACCTGCATATCTGGCCGATCAGCACCACCGAGACCGCGCTGACCGTCCATCTGGTCTGCCCGATTGCCGCGGACGATACGCTGCTGGGCGACGCGACCGAAGCGCTGCGCTCCCGCTTCGGCATCGGGCACCCGACCTTCCAGGTCGAAACCCCGGCCTATGCGGGCCGCTGCGTGCTGGCCGACGCGAACGTGCCCTGACCCGATGCCCGAGATCAGCAAGAGCGCGCTGGCCTGGACCAGCCTGGGCGTCAGCATCGCCGCGCTGGGGCTGAAATACGCGGCCTGGCGCGTCACGGGCTCGATCGCGCTCTATTCCGATGCGATCGAGACCATCATCAATGTCGTTGCCGCCCTGACCGGCCTGTGGGCCCTGCATGTCGCCAGCCTGCCGCCGGACGACAACCATACCTATGGCCATTACAAGGCCGAATATCTCTCGGCCGTGGCGGAAGGCGTGCTGGTGCTGATCACCGCGCTGGCCATCGGCCGCGAGGCCTGGATCGACTGGCAGCATCCCGGCCTGCCGAACGCGCCGTTGGCCGGCATCGCGCTGAATGGCTCGGCCGGCCTGCTGAACCTGGCCTGGGCGCAGGTCCTGCTGCGCGCGGGCCGGGCAAAGCGGTCGCCCACCCTGGTCGCGGCCGGCCAGCACGTGATGTCCGACGTCTGGACCACGCTCGGCCTGGTGGGCGGCTTCGTCCTGATTCCTCTGACCGGCTGGCCATGGATCGACCCCCTGCTGGCCGGCCTGATCGCCCTCAATGTGCTGCGGGTGGGCTGGGGCATGATGCGCGACTCGATCGCGGGCCTGATGGACGAGGCCCCGGAGCCGGACACGCTGGACGCGATCCGCCAGGTGATCGCCGCCAGCGGCCACGGAGCGATCGAGGCGCACGATCTGCGCGCGCGCATCGTCGGCGCCATGGCCTTCGTGGAATTTCACCTGGTCGTACCCGGCGGCATGAGCGTCGATGCCGCGCATGAAATCTGCGACCGGATCGAGGCCGCGCTGCGGGCGCGCATCGGCGAGGCGCTGATCCATATCCATGTCGAGCCCGACCGCAAGGCCAAGCATTGCGGAATCGCGATCCCGTCCTGAGCGCTCCGTTGTGACAGGCACAACACAGCATCCCCCGCCGGTCGGGGATAAATGAGCGGTTCCAGTGGAAATACCCGGCACTAAGGGGGTAAAGGGCGGATAGATAATGCCATCACGCCCCCTGAGACCCTTCCGCTCCGGGGCGCCAGTGCCCCGGATACCCGACGATGAAGACCGACCTGACCGAACTGCGCATCCGTCACATGCGACATCTGCGCCGTTCCGCCCGGGTCACGACGGCGCAGTGGCGCCGCAAGATCGTCTATTGGACGGCCGCCGTCCTGGTCGGGCTGGTCGCGGTCGGGTTCGCCTCCGCGGCCGATACCGCCGCGGCCCTGCGAACCCGGCTGGTGGCGTGGGACCCATGGATCATGCTGGCGCTTACCCCGGCCGGCCTGGCGCTCTCGACCTGGCTGACGCGCACCTGGTTTCGCGGCGCCCAGGGTTCGGGCATTCCCCAGACGATCGCCGCCCTGCACCTGGAAAATTTCGCCATCGTCGACCGGCTGCTGTCGCTGCGCATCGCCTTCGGCAAGATCGTGCTGACCACGATGGGCCTGCTGGCCGGCGCGTCGATCGGGCGCGAAGGGCCGACGGTGCAGGTCGGCGCGGCCATCATGCACGCCTTCGGGCGATGGTTGAACCTGTCGACGGTCAGCGTCCGGCGCGGGCTGATCCTGGCCGGGGGCGCCTCGGGCGTATCCGCCGCCTTCAACACGCCGCTGGGCGGGATCGTGTTCGCGATCGAGGAACTCAGCCATTCCTTCGAACAGCGCACCAGCGGCACGATGCTGACGGGCGTGATCCTCTCGGGCGTCACCGCCATCGCGCTGGTCGGCAATTATACCTATTTCGGCCACACCGACGTCGTGGTGCCGATCGGCATCAGTTGGATCGCGGTACTGACTTGCGGCATCCTGGGCGGCATCAGCGGCGGCGTGTTTTCCGCGATCCTGATCCGCACCTCCCAGGGGCTGCCGGGCATGCTGGGCCAGTTCGTCGCACGGCGGCCGATCGCCTTCGCGGCCCTCTGCGGGCTGGTGCTGGCGGTGCTGGGGCTCGCCTCGGGCGGCATCACCTACGGCACGGGCTACACCCAGGCACGCGAGATCATCGCCGGCCAGACCAGCTATCCGGCCTCGTTCTTCATCCTGAAATATATCGCCACCATCGTGTCCTACTGCTCGGGCATTCCGGGCGGCCTGTTCGCGCCCTCGCTGGCCATCGGCGCGGGCATCGGCGGCTGGGTGGCGCAGTTCCTGCCGCACACCACGCCCGGCGCGGTGGTCCTGCTGGGCACGGTCGCCTATTTCTCGGCCGTGGTGCAGGCACCGCTGACGGCCAGCGTGATCGTGATGGAAATGTCGGACAACCAGCAGGTCACGCTGGCGCTGCTGGCCACCTCGTTCCTCGCCTATGGCGTCTCGCGCATGATCTGCCCCCGCTCGCTCTACAGCGCGCTGGCGGAGAAATTCCTCTCGGTGGTCGAAAACACCGAACCACCGCCGGCCGAAACGCCAGCCCCCGCCGAACGCCCCTGATCGCGCCGGAAGAGGGATTACCGTCGGATGGAAGACTGTTCGCAATCAAAACAAGACAGGCAGGCGATGCATGAACGAGGTCACACGCCATTATGACCAGCTTCTGGCGGCGCATTATTCCTGGATGAACGGACTGCCGCTGGAGGAAAAGATCGCCGAACAGCAGGCGCTTCTCGTCGATCTCGGACTGAATGACGGCCCCAAGGGCATCGCTGTCGATCTGGGCTGCGGGCCGGGCTACCAGTCATTCGCCCTCATGGCCATCGGCTACGATACCATCATCGCGATCGATACGAGCGCCGAGCTTCTGGCGGAACTGGAAGCGGCGGCAACCGGCCAGCCTATCAGGACTGTCCACGCCGATCTGCGCGGCTTCCCGACGCTGGTCGGCCGCGCGTCGGCCGACGCGATCGTCTGCATGGGCGATACGTTGACGCACCTGGAGGACCGGGCCGACGTGTCGACTCTCTATCGCGACGCGTACGAGGCCCTGCGCCCCGGTGGCCATTTCATCCTGACATTTCGCGATCTGTCGCAGGAACTCACGGGGCTCGATCGTTTCCTTTCCGTCCAGAGCGACGATCATCGTCTCATGACATGCGTTCTGGAATATGAACCGGAACGCGTCATCGTGAACGATCTTCTCCATGTTCGCGAAGCGTCCGGCTGGCGTTTCCAGAAAAGCCGCTACCGGAAGCTGCGCCTCTCCCCGGCGGAACAGGTCGCCGAACTGAAAAGACTTGGCTTCACGATCGGGCATGACCGCCCCATCGGCGGACTGCGTGCGATTGCCGCGCGAAAATAGCGGTGTCGCGCAGGTCTGGGGACGGTTCGGCTGAACATTTTTCATCCCGCCCTTCCTGCCGGGCGGAGACATTCAGTTCGATTATTATCTATCGGTGATCGCGAACGATGAACGCGTCGTCCTGGTCGATACCGGCTTTCGCGCGGAAACGGGCCTTCGTCGCGGTCGAGCGATGCTGCGCTGCCCGATCGACAGTCTCTCCCTTTGTGGATTCGATGTCCGCCAGGTGCGTGACGTCATCCTGACGCACCTGCATTACGACCATGCCGGAAACATGGGGCGCTTCGATGCCGCGCACTTCCATCTTCAGCGGCGCGAGATCGAATTCGTCACCAGCGCGATGATGTCCAGCACCAATCCCAACCTGGGCGGCTCGGTGGAAGCGAGCGACATCCATACATTGCTGGACCTGATTTTTGCCGGACGCGTCAATATCCTCGACGGATATGCCACTTTGGCGCCCGGCATCGAGCTTCAACGCATCGGCGGCCACACACCCGGCCAGCAGCTCGTACGTGTCAGGACCGCTCGCGGCTGGGTCGTCCTGGCAAACGACACATGCCACTACGAAAAGAACCTCGCCGATCGTCACCCGGTCAGCGCATTTGTCGATCTGCGTGAAATGATCGCAGGCTTTGACACGATCATGCGTCTGGCGGACGGGGACATGTCCAGAATCATTCCCGGCCATGACCCCATCGTCATGCGGCGCTTCCCGTCGCCACGCCCGTCCTTGAACGATATCGTGGTCCGGGTCGACCTTCCTCCCCTGCACATCGCCCCCTGACGGGGGATGCGCCCGAAAGGCCGCTATCGCGCCGCCAGGTCGACGATCCCGATCGCTCCGTCCTCGGTCCCGAATGCCAGGCCGGTTCCATCGGGGCTGAAAGCCAGTGCCGAGACCGCGCCACCGCCGGCGTCGCGCACCGGCAGGACCTTCTGCGCCGTCGCATCCTCCAGCAGGATGGTACCGTCGGCGAAGCCCGCCGCCACGATCTCATGCACCGGGTGGCAGGCCACGCGGCGGCAGATCACGCCCGGCAGGCCCGCCAGCTCGACCGGCGGCTTGCCCATCGGGCCGCCGCCGAAGAACGGCCACATGACCACGCTGTCCGCCCCGCCGGTCACCAGCCATTTGCCGGTGCGCGAGAACGCCATCGACTGCACCTTGGCCGGATAGCCGCTCATGCGCATATTGTGCCCGTCGGCCAGCCGCCAGCCGTGCAACTCGTTTTCCTGCATGCTGGTCACCAGCGCGTCACCGGCCGGATGGATGATGATACCGGTATGGCTGCCCTTCCAGTCCAGCCGCCGGGGGTTATCGACCCTGGCCTGCACGAACCACATCGACGCACCGTTATAGTGCGACGCCGCCACCCGCTTGCCCTTGGCGTCAAACGTCACGCCGCTGACGGTGGAAGGATGGTCCAGCACCTTCAGCGTCTCGGTGCCGGCCGCATCGCGCAGTTCGACCTGCTTGCCGGAGGCAAAGGCGATCACGCCCGATTTCGGGGTATTCTTCGCGTCGATCCAGGTGGCGACATGTTCGATCCACCGTCGGCCACGCACCAGGTCGGTCACCGCGCCATCCGCGCCGATCCGGCGCAGCGTGGAATCGTCGCCCCCGGTCAGGAAGCCGGTCGGCGCCGCATCGGGCGCCAGGCACAAGATCGCACCGTCATGCACCGTTTGCACCTGCCACGCGGCCGCGTCGGCGAAATCCGCGCGCGCCGCCAGTACCACATCGCCCTCGGCGGTGGCGAAGGCGAACTGGTTGCTGTCGCGCGACGCCACACAGGCGACGACATGGCCGTCGATCGTGCGCGCGGCACCCCGTCGTTCCAGCAGGCCGGCCGGTGCCCCGCTCTCGGTCCTCATCCCCGTCATCGTGCGCGACAGCTTTCAAAACCGCGACGCAGGCGCGGGCGGTTGAGGTTGCGGCCGATCATCACCAGGCGCGATTCCTTTTTCTCGCCATCCTTCCACGGCCCGATG
Source organism: Gluconacetobacter sacchari (assembly GCF_014174255.1). Classification (GTDB taxonomy): domain Bacteria; phylum Pseudomonadota; class Alphaproteobacteria; order Acetobacterales; family Acetobacteraceae; genus Gluconacetobacter; species Gluconacetobacter sacchari. Next base: position 82,128 of record NZ_JABEQJ010000009.1, on the reverse strand, counting down.
AAGCCGCCATCGGCCATCATATGCACCGCCTGGAAAGCGAAGCGCCGGTCCTCGCCCGCATAATTCATGATGCCCTTGGCCCGCAGGATGTCCGGCCCCTGCTCCTGAAGCACCGCGCCGATCCACGCCTGGAATTTGGCGGCATCCAGAGGTTCCTCCACCACGTAGGATACCGAACTCACGTTCTCCTCGTGCGAATGGCTGGTGTCTTCCAGGAAATGCGGCGCGTGCTCCAGCGCCCGCGCCAGGTCGAAGCCGCCCTGGTCCAGCACCTCGGCCAGCGCCACGTTGCCGCGCTGGGCGCGATGCAGGCGGGCCACCGGGTTGATGGTGCGAATGCGGGCCTCGATGGCGGCCAGCGCCGCCTCGTCCGCCAGATCGGTCTTGTTCAGGATGATCACGTCGGCGAAGGCGATCTGGTTCACCGCCTCGGGGCTCTCTTCCAGGGTCTGCACCACGTTCAGCGCGTCGACCACGGTCACCACCGCATCCAGCCGCGTCTTGCCCCGCACATCCTCGTCGACGAAGAAGGTCTGCGCCACCGGGGCCGGATCGGCCAGGCCGGTGGTCTCGACGATAATGCCGTCGAACTTGCCCCGCCGCTTCATCAGGCTGCCCAGGATGCGGATCAGGTCGCCCCGCACGGTGCAGCAGATGCAGCCATTGTTCATTTCGAACACTTCCTCGTCGGCATCCACCACGAGGTCGTTATCCACGCCCAGTTCACCGAACTCGTTGATCACCACGGCGTATTTCCGCCCGTGTTCGGCCGTCAGGATATGATTGAGCAGCGTCGTCTTGCCGGCTCCGAGAAAGCCGGTCAGCACCGTGACCGGCACCAGCCCGTCGCCGGTCGCCGCTTGGGTCTCAGACATGTCGTCTCCTGTCCATCGTCGATAATCGTCCCAGCATATAGGCGCGCCGGTGCCTCCGTCCCATCCCTCGCCCGGAACTCTTTCAGCGGAGGGCGATCGCGGCCCGCCGCAACGCACCCAGCCTGTCCCTCGCGACCGCGCAATCGAACATCGCCGCCCGCGCCCGCCCCGCGACCGACAGCGCGGCGCGCCGGTCCGGGGCGGCCGCAAGCGCGCCGATCGCCGCCGCCAGGTCCGCCACCGGGTCCGGACGCGCCAGGATCGCGGCATCGCCCACGACATCCGGCAGCCCGCCCACCGGCGAGGCGACCAGGGCGGCGCCACAGGCCATCGCCTCCAGCGCCGTCAGGCCGAACGGTTCGGGCCAGCGGCTGGGCACCACCACGATCGCGGCCCGCGCCATTTCGTCCAGCACCCGGTCATGGGGCCGGTAGCCCGGCATCTCCACCCCCGCCGCCCGCGCGGCAGGCCGCAATGCACGCAGAAACGGCGTTTCGGGTGAAACGTCGCCGAAACGGTCGGCCCCGATCATGCACGCCCGCCAGCCCGGCAGATGCGGCAGCAGCGCGCCGCAGGCGGCCACGAAGGCATCGGCGCCCTTGTCCGCCACCACCCGCCCGGCAAACAGGATCGTCCGCTCGCGCGCCGCCGCCGGCAGGGGGGCAGGCAGGGACGCCATGTCGATGCAATTCGGCAGCACCGCCACCTCGATGCCGGGCAATCCCTCGGCAAAGCACCGGCTTACCCACTCCGACACCGCGATCACCCGCATCCGCCGCGCCAGCGCCGCCCGCTGGGCGGGCGACGCCGCGCCGCGCATCGGCCGCGGATCGTTATGCAGCGTCAATGTCATCGGCAGCGTGGGGAAACGCCGCGCCAGCGCCAGGGCGATATCGGGCCGGTTATGGATTTCGACCAGCGCGGGCCGTGCCTGTCGGACGATGCGCGCCACGGCGGCCACGTAGCGCGCCGTTGCGCGCAGAGGCCGGAACGGCCAGCACCCGGGAAGCGCGGCCCGGAACGCCACATCGGCGAAAGGCGCCGCGACCGGCTGGCCCACCACGATATCACCGGGGCCCGCCAGACGATGCACCACCAGACTGATCGCCCCCGCCTGCCCCGGCGCGAACCGCTCGCGCGGCGGCAGGATCGTCAGGACCGGCGCCATTGGCGTCACCGGTCGTTCAGGCGATGGACTCGTATCGCTCCAGCCGCCACGCTTCCGGCTCGGCGGCCGCGTCGTCATACCAGCGCGCCACCAGCGGATGCGCCCGCAGGAACGCCGCATAATCGGCAGCCCCCGTCGACAGAGCGACGTCGTAGGACAGGAAGCGGGCGATCACCGGTGCGAACATCGCGTCGGCCACCGTCAGTTCGGCACCGAACAGATACGGGCCGCCCTGGGCATAGGCCGCACGGGTTTCCGACAGGATGGCATCGATCCGCGCGATATCGGCCCGCACGTCATCGGCCAGCCCACCCGCCAGCGGCCGCGCGGGGCGGCCCAGATTCATCGGCAACGCAACACGCAGCGGGCGGAAACCGGCATGCATCTCGGCGGCGATGCTGCGGGCATGCGCCCGCGCGATCCGGTCCGTCGGCCACAGGCCGGGCGCGATCTCGGCGCAATATTCGCCGATCGCCAGACTTTCCCACATCCGCGCGCCGTGATGTTCCAGGTAAGGCACCAGCCCATTAGGCGAGACCGCCCTGATCGCCGTCGTGCCGCCGCCCCCGGCAAGGGGTATCAGCACCTCGTCGACATCCAGGCCCGCCAGATGCACGACCAGCCAGCCACGCAGGGACCAGGACGAATAGCGTCGGGTGCCGATATACAATGTGCCGTCCGCCATGGTGCTTGCCCTCTCCGCCTTTGTTCTTTTCAAGAAACAGAAGATCCCCGCACCGCGACGGGCTCCCGCCGCCGAATAAACCCGCCGCCCAGCACCCGGCTTCCCTCGTACAGCACGCATGCCTGCCCCGGCGCCGGCATCGCCGGTTCGTCCAGCGTCACGCTGGCACCATTCTCCGCCCACCGTACGGTCGCCGCCCGCGCATCTTCTCGCGCGCGGATCTGCACCATGCAGCGCAATTCGCCCTCCGGCGGGGGGATCAGCCAGTTCACGTCGCGCAACGACACATCACGCACCGCGCCGGCGGCGCGCGGCCCGATCACCACGCGGCGCGCGGCGGGTTCGATCCCGACCACCATCTGCCGTTCGCCATCGCGCATCGCGGCATTGCCCAGCCGCCGGCTCTGCCCGACCGTAAAACGCGTCACGCCGTCATGCCGCCCGACCACCCGCCCGGCTTCGTCCACGATCTCGCCGCTACCCGCCATCTCGGGGCGCAGCTTTTCGACCACCTGCGCGTAGGAACCGTCGGAGACGAAGCACAGATCCTGGCTGTCGGGCTTGGACGCCACCTCCAGACCGAAACGCTCGGCCTCGGCCCGCACGGCGGCCTTGTCCGGCATGTCGCCCAGCGGAAAGCGCAGGAAATCCAATTGATCGCGCGTGGTCGCGAACAGGAACCACGACTGGTCGCGCGAGGCATCGACCGGGCGATGCAGTTCCGGCCCGGCCGGACCTTCGATCCGGCGGACATAATGGCCGGTCGCCATCGCATCGACGCCCAGGTCGCGCGCCATGCCCAGCAGGTCGGTAAACTTCACGCCCTGGTTGCAGGCCACGCACGGAACCGGCGTCTCGCCGCCGGCATAGGCGTCGGCGAAGGTTTCGATCACGCTCTCGCGGAACCGGCTTTCGGCATCGATCACATAATGCGGAATGCCCAGCCGGTCGGCCACGCGACGCGCGTCATGGATGTCGCGCCCGGCGCAGCACGCGCCCTTGCGCGCGCTGGCCCGCGAATCATAGAGCTGCAACGTCGCGCCCACCACCTCGTGGCCCTCGGCCACCAGGCGCGCGGCGACCACGCTGCTGTCCACGCCGCCCGACATGGCGACCATGATCCGCATGGGGCGGGTTCCTTCCGTTCGTTCAGGCCGTTCGCTCAGGCGGTGCGCGGCAGGCGCACGACCAGGCCGTCCAGCGCGTCGGTCATCACGATCTGGCAGCCCAGGCGCGAGGTCTTCTCCAACCCGAACGCCAGGTCCAGCATGTCTTCCTCGTCCTCGGTCGGCGCGGCCAGCTTCGGCGCCCATTCGGGGTCGACCACGACATGGCAGGTGGCGCAGGCCAGCGATCCCTCGCACGCGCCCTCCAGATCGACCCCATGCTTGTGGGCGATCTCCAGAACCGACAGGCCGACCGGGGCGTCGACTTCGCGGCGGGTTCCGTCATGCTCGACGAAAATCATATGCGGCATTCTGCTATCCTGGCCGTGTCATCATGAGTCGGCTCACGGGCGGCCTCCCCCGCCGCGCGCGCTTCCGCCACCGCCCGGCACAGGATCGCCGCCGCGCGATCCATATCGGCGGCTGAGGTATAGCGTCCCACCGCCAGACGCAAGCTTCGCGCGGCCGCATCCGCATCCAGCCCCATCGCGGTCAGTACATAGGACGGCACCAATTCGGCCGACGAGCAGGCCGATCCGGTGGAAACGCATATTTCCGGCGCGTGCGCGATCACATCCAGCGCCCGCACGTCGGGGAAACGCAGATTGAGGTTGGCCGGCAGCCGATGCGCCATGGACCCGTTGACCGCGAGGCCGGGAATGGCCGCCATCATGCGGTCCAGGAAACGGTCGCGCAGCCCCGTCATCCGCCGCGCCTCCTCCACCCGCACCGTGCGCGCGACGCGGCAGGCCGCGCCGAACCCCACCAGCAGCGGCGTCGCCAGCGTGCCCGACCGCAGCCCCCGCTCCTGCCCGCCACCCGAGAACAGCGGCGCCAACCGCACGCGCGGCCGCCGGCGGACATACAGGGCACCCACGCCCTTCGGCCCATACAGCTTGTGGGCGGACACCGACGCGAGGTCGAGATCCATCGCCCGCACGTCCAGCGCCACCTTGCCCGCCGCCTGCGCCACGTCGCTGTGCAGCAGCGCGCCCGCCGCGCGAACCTCCGGCGCCAGGGCGGCCATGTCGTGCAGCACGCCGGTCTCGTTGTTCGCCGCCATGATGCTGACCAGCAGCGTGGGCACGGCCAGCGCCGCGCGCAGCACCGTCGGGTCCAGCCTCCCGTCGGCCCCGACCGGCAGGATCACCGGGTCGAACCCCTCCGCCGCCAGGTCGCGCACCGATTCCAGCACGCATTTATGCTCGGTCGCGACCGTGATGACGCGCCGTCTGCCGTCGCCCCGCGCCGCCAGATGGCGCACCGCGCCCTTGATGGCGATGTTGTTGGCTTCCGTGGCGCCGGACGTGAACACCACCTCGCGCACATCCGCCCCCAGCAGCGCCGCCACATCGGCCCGTGCGTCCTCCACCGCGTCGCGGGCCTGCCGGCCCATCGCATGGTCCACGCTGTGCGGGTTGCCGAACATCTCGGCGAACCAGGGCATCATCGCCGCCATCACCGCCGGATCGCAGGGCGTCGTCGCCTGGTAATCCAGATAGAGCGGGGGCACGGCCTCGCCTGCGGCTTCCCCGGTCATGCTCCGGCCTCCTCCAGCGTCACGCGCCGCACGGGAAGGCGGGCCGCCATCGTGCGATAGGCCTCGATAAATCGCATCACATCCTCCTCGCGCGTCGTCCAGGGCAGCGAGACGCGGATCGCCTCACCCGCCAGCGGTCCCAGCCCCATCGCATCCAGCACATGCGACCGCGCGACTTTGCCCGACGAACAGGCCGACCCGGCGGACACGCCGAACCCCGCCAGATCCAGCGCGATCAGTTGCATCTGGGACGTCCGCCCCGGCAATGCCAGGCAGGTGGTGTTGGCCAGGCGCGGCGCAGCAGCACCGCAGACCACCGCCCCCGCCGCCACCGCCGCGGCGTCGATGGCATCGCGCCAGCGCGCCATCGCCGCCGCGCCCTCCGCCGCCAGCGCCGCGACCGCCTCGGACGCCGCCTCGGCCATCGCGGCGATCGCCGGCAGGGCCGGCGTACCGCCGCGCCGCCCCATTTCCTGCCCGCCGCCCGCCATCACCGGCGGCAGCGTCCGGGTCGCATCGCCGGCCAGCAGCAAGGCCCCCGCTCCCTTGACGCCGCCGAATTTATGCCCCGACACCGCGAGGCCGTCCGCCCCCAGCACACGCAGATCGACCGCGATCCGCCCCGCCGCCTGCACCGCGTCGACATGCAGCAGCGCGCCATGGGCGCGGCAGATCCGCGCCGCCTCGGCCACCGGCTGAATCGTCCCGACCTCGTTATTCGCCAGCATCAGGCAGACCAGCGCCGGCCCGCCCCGCGGATCGGCCAGCATCCGCTCCAGCACGGCCAGCCGCACCACGCCGTCGCCATCGACCGGAATGCTCTCCCCCACCACAGCGGCACGCACCGCGTCATGCTCGATCGCCGAGACCAGCACACGCCGCCCGGCACCCAGCCCGGCCACCGCCAGCAGGTTGGCCTCGGTCCCGCCGGAGGTCATGACGCAATTGTCCCCACGCGCGCCGAACAGGGCCGCCAGCCGCTCCCGCGCCGATTCGAGCACCGCGCGCGCCTCCCGCCCCGCCCGATGCACCGAGGACGGATTGCCCGGCACGGACGCCGCACGGGCCAGAGCATCCAGCGCCGCCGGGCGCACCGGTTCGGAAGCGTTGGCATCGAAGTAGATCCAGTCATGCCCCATGCCATTTTCTCCCCTCGGCCCAGATGCCAGCCCCGTTCCACGACCGGACGGTGCGTGTCGCACCGGCAAGTGTAAACACGAATTATCTGGCAATTGGCGATTCCGGATCGCTATATACACCCTCATGGCAAGGCGATCGGCTCATGAACCGCCGGATGCGCGATGAGTATTGTCACACCCGGGCGAACGGCATCGGCCGGCCGGATGTCATGGACGGTGACTGCCGCCCTGATGGAATGAAGGGATACTGGACTATGGCCACATCAAGCAGGAAGTCAACCGGTCAGCCTCCCGTTCCCTCCCCAGGGGTTCCATGACTGCTTGAAATGCAATCCACGCCTGACAAACCGGCATTTCGCGCCCTCCTCGCGTTGCGTCACTCTAAACAGGATGCAATGTCGGCTCGTCCCCCATCCGGCCGGATCGGCGCTGTCGGTATGACCAGAGATCACGCGTGAATCGCAAGGGCAGCGTGCCCGACTGCCGGGGCGGCCGAGCAGCCGCCCTTTCCTATCCGCCGGCAGGCGACGGGGCATCGTCGTCCACCGGCCGCCACAGTAACGATCCCGACGCCATGCCTGGGGGCGCGGGAAGCATATTGCGGGATACGAATGCCTGAGGTCATGTTCGCCGGCCCTGACGGCCGCCTTGAGGGACGTTATCACCATTCAAGCGAGCCCAATGCGCCGCTGGCGCTGGTCCTTCATCCCCACCCGCTGCATGGCGGCACCATGAACAACCGCATCACCTATGCGATGTATCGTTCGTTCGAGAAGATGGGTTTCTCGGTCATGCGATATAATTCGCGTGGGGTCGGCCGTTCGCAGGGCCGCTATGACGGCGGCATCGGAGAAATCTCCGACGCGGCGGCGGCGCTGGACTGGATGCAGATGGTCAACCCGAATGCCGGCGGGCTGTGGATCGCCGGCTATTCGTTCGGCGCCTTCGTCGGCATGCAACTGCTGATGCGGCGGCCGGAAATCACCGGCTGGATCAGCGTCGCACCGCCGGCCAATCATTACGATTTCGGCTTCCTGGCCCCGTGTCCCTGCGGCGGGCTGATGATCGCCGGCGATTCCGACGAACTGGTTCCCGAGCCGGCGATCCGCAAGCTGGTCGACAAGCTGAACACCCAGAAGGGCGTCTCGGTGGATTATCGCATTTTCGCGGGTGCCGACCATATCTTCGCCAACCATGCCGAACAGGTGGCCGAAGCCGTGGAAGACCATGTGGGCACCATCATGGCGCGCGGCGCGCTGGCGCTGGCCGCCGACTGACCTTGTGGCCGCCCCGCCGGACGTTGCCCGACGGGGCGGCCACAGTCATCGCGTCTCCCTCTTTCCAACGCCGCGAAACCCGTGCGGGTTTCATGTCGCCGGAGGGACATGCTAGAGGGTCGCCGGTGCCTGTCCGTCCCAGCCGGCCGGGCCGCCATGATACCAGAGTGACCCGACCATGCCGAACAGCGAATTCCTCCAGGAAGCCGAGGCCCGCGGCTTCATCTTCCAGTGTACCGACCTCGAAGCACTGGACGCCGCCCTGACGGCCGGGCCGGTGGCCGGCTATATCGGCTTCGACCCCACCGCCGACAGCCTCCATGTCGGCAGCCTGATCCAGATCATGTTGCTGCGCCTGATGCAGAAGCACGGCCACCGGCCGGTGGCCCTGATGGGCGGCGGCACGGCGCGAATCGGCGACCCCTCCTTCCGCGAGGAAGCCCGGCAGTTGATGACCGGCGAGACGATCGCGGCCAATCTGCGCGGGATCGAGGGCTGCCTGCGCCAGTTCCTGGCATTCGAGGGCGAGACGGGGGCAAGGCTGGCGAATAACGCCGACTGGCTGGACCGGCTGTCCTATATCGACCTGCTGCGCGATGTCGGGGTGCATTTTTCGGTCAACCGCATGCTGGCCTTCGATTCCGTGCGCTCGCGCCTCGAGCGCGAACAGGGGCTGACCTTCCTGGAATTCAATTATTCCATCCTGCAATCGTACGATTTCCGCGAGATGAACCGCACGATGGGCGTGACGCTGCAAATGGGCGGATCCGACCAGTGGGGCAATATCGTCTCGGGCATCGACCTGGTCCGCCGCACCGAGCAGAAGCAGGTCTTCGGCCTGACGACGCCGCTGCTGACCACTTCGTCGGGCGCCAAGATGGGCAAGTCGGCACGTGGCGCCGTCTGGCTGTCGGCGGCGCGCCTGCCGGTGTTCGAGTATTGGCAGTTCTGGCGCAATGTCGAGGATGCCGATGTCGGCCGCTTCCTGCGCCTGTTCACCGACCTGCCGCTGGCGGAATGCGACCGCCTGGCCGCGCTGGAAGGTGCGGAGGTCAACGAGGCGAAGAAGATCCTGGCCACCGAGGTCACCGCCCTGTGCCACGGCCGGGCCGCCGCCGAGGAAGCCGCCGAGACCGCGCGCCGCACCTTCGAGGGCGGCGAGGCTCCCGCCGCCCTGCCCGCCACGACGATCGCGGCCGACCTGCTGGCGGCCGGCCTGCCCGCCTTCCGCCTGTTCGCCGAAAGCGGCATGGCCGCCAGCAATGGCGAGGCGCGGCGCCTGATCCGCGGCGGCGGCGCGCGGATCAACGATGTCGCGGTGAAGGACGAATCGCTCATGGTCACCCCGGCGGACCTGGTGGACGGCGCGATCAAGCTGTCGTCGGGGCGCAAGCATCACCTTCTGGTGCGCCCGGCCTGATGGGCGGAGGTGTCGGGGCGGGCGACACGCCGCCCCCGCCGATACCCGACGCGCTGTGGCAGGGCCTGGCCCGTTCGGCTTTCCGGGCGCGCTTCCATCTGGATGCGAAGGATCGCGCCTATCTGAAAGACAAGGGCCTCCCGACGGTCATGGAGCATGCGGCGGATTTCATCACGCGCCGCCTGGCCCCGGCGCACCCGGCGCGCGACGGCCGCCAGACGCCCTGGCGCGGCCACCCGGTCTTCGTCGCGCAGCATGCCACCGCCACCTGCTGTCGCGGCTGCCTGGAGAAATGGCACGGGCTTGCCAAGGGACAGCAACTGGATGCACCCGACCGCGCCTATGTGCTGACAATCATCAGGACATGGCTGGAGCGGGAGCAAGCCTGACCCAGAGCGCGCCATCGCATTCGCGAACGGGAAAGCGCGCCACCGCGCATTCAGGAACGGCCACGCCATCGGGCCCGACATAATGACCCGATTCGTCGAACGCCCAGAGATGAAACGGGCAGACCAGGTGCCCCGCCTCGACATACCCCGCCGACAGCCGGGCATCGCGATGGGGGCAGCGATCGGCGAAGACGCGCGGCCTGCCGCCGGCCGCAAGCCAGACCACCAGCCCCGTGCCGTCCACGACCACGCGGTGCGGCCCCGCGCGCGCCGCCTCGGTCGCGCACAGCCGCACCCAGTTCTCCATGCTTCGGCCGCAATCCTCATCCATTTGTGTCCCGCCTCGACCGTTCCACGGCGGTTGCCTATCCGCTCCCAAACGATCAGGCTAGGGTGAATGGATCAAAGTGACAGGATATCCGCTTTCAATGACATCCTCATCGACATCCTCATCGACGTCCTCCTCGCCGCCCCCTGGCGGGTCGGCCCATGACAGGCTTCTGGACCGCCTGGGCGAAGTCGCGGTCCGGATCGGGCTGAACGTCGCGCCGGGCCAGCAGGTGCTGATCACGGCGCCGCTGGAGGCGGTGCCGCTGGTGCGGCGGATCGCCGAACACGCCTATCGGGCCGGCGCGTCGCTGGTCACGCCGTTCTATACGGATGACGCCGTCACGCTGGCGCGCTTCCGCCATGCCCCCGACGCGGCATTCGACATCGCGCCGACCTGGCTGCACGAAGGCATGGCCGACGCCTATCGCCAGGGCGCGGCACGCATGGCCATCACCGGCGGCAACCCCGTACTGCTGAGCCATGAGGACCCCGACCGCGTGGCCCGTGCCAGCAAGGCCGCGTCGCTGGCCGGTCGACCGGCGATGGAACTGATCACCAGCTTCGCCGTGAACTGGAACATCGTCGCCTGCGCCACCCCGGCCTGGGCGGAGCAGGTCTTCCCCGACGAGGCCCCCGACCGGGCGCTGGAACGGCTGTGGGGCGCGATCTTCCAGGCCTCGCGCGTCACGGCGGACGACCCGGTGGCGAACTGGAGCGCCCATAACGCAACCCTGCACCGGCGCGCCGACTGGCTGAACGACCGGCGCTTCGCGGCGCTGCACTTCACCGGGCCCGGCACCGACCTGACGGTAGGCCTGGCCGACGGCCACGCCTGGGCCGGCGGGTCGGAGCCCGCGCGCAACGGCATCGTGTGCAATCCCAATATCCCGACCGAGGAAGTCTTCACCACGCCGCACGCGCGGCGGGTCGAAGGCGTCGTCCGCGCCACCAAGCCGCTGTTTCACCAGGGGACGCTGATCGACGGCATCGCGGTGCGTTTCGAGGGCGGCCGGATCACCGAAGCCCGCGCGACCCAGGGCCAGGCGGTGCTGGAACGCATCCTGGCCACCGACGAAGGGGCCCGGCGCCTGGGCGAGGTGGCGCTGGTACCCCATTCCTCCCCGATCTCGCAGACCGGAGTGCTGTTCCGCAACACGCTGTTCGACGAGAACGCCGCCAGCCACATCGCACTCGGCCAGGCCTACACGAAATGCATGGTGGAGACCGAAGGCCAGACACCGGAACAGCTTGAGGCGCGCGGCGCCAACAGCAGCTTCATCCATATCGACTGGATGATCGGTTCGGCCGAAATCGACGTGACCGCCATCTCCCAGGATGGCGACCGCGAACCCCTGATGAAACACGGTGAATGGGTCAATACGGTATGACGATGCGACTGACGATCCTGGCGGCCACCCTGGCCGCCGCCCTGCCCGCCGCCGCAATGGCCCAGGCGCCGCAGCAACAGGCCCGCCAGCCTTCGGCCGCCGAAATCGCGGCGTTCCAGCACGACATGCAGGCGGCCGCGCAATATCCGCTGCCGGCCGATTTCCTGCCGCGCATGACCACGACCATCCGCGCCATCCAGGCCGCCGGCATCAATCCGCCGAACGCCCAGAACCTGTCGCTGGCCCAGACCATCGACCAGACCGCCGCCATTCCGGGCCTGTCCCAGATCCTGGCGGCCAATGGCTTCACGGCTCGTGACTTCGTCATGGGGATCAGCGCATTCGGCATCACCGAGGCCATGATCCGTCAGCCGCCACCAGCCGGCGCGCACGCCCCCACCCTCAACCCGGCCAATGTCGCCCTGCTGAAAGCCCACCAGCCGGAAGCCGACGCGCTGATGAAGGCCATGAACTGAGACGCGGGACGTCCCCCGCAGCCATACGGCGCGCCCCGGTTCCGGATGACGGAAACGGGGCGTCGCTTTTTCACGCAAGCGTGATAAAGACATCCAGCGACGGCCGCCCCCGGACAGACGGAAGCGGCACTCGTGATGAAGTTGATTCTTCTTCAATAAATCTCATGTTTTTTGGAAACCCCACACACCCTGACGCGTCATGACGGCATGATGAAGCCGTCGGATTACTATTGCAATTGCGAGGCATTCTTAATTAAAGTCATCCTCACGCACGATACGCAACGCCGATCGGGAGTGTCCCATGACTGACGCAATGCCCCGCCTGTACGACCTGTCCCCCAGCGAGAGACTGACGGTCCGAATCCTCCGGCGCCTGTCCGCGCAATGGACGGCCCGCCAGGGCACGGTCGGACGTACCCCCCTACCCGCTCCGGCGCGGCCACGTGCCGTCCACGCGACCATGGCGCTCGCCTTCCATGACGCATTCAGCCGCATGGCCCATCTGTGCCTGCCGGGGCTGGCCGTCGGCACGTCCGGCACCACCCGGCTCACGGCGACCGAACAGAGTTTCCTGCATGCCACCGCCGCCGCCCAGCAAGGGCGGATGCCGGAAATCGGCAATGCACTGCACCGCGTCTTCCCCCGCCCCTCGGTCCATGCCCGGTTCGTGGCAGCGGTGAAGATGCTGGGCGCGTATCTGGCCAGCACCGGATACCACCTGCCCTATCCGCGCCCCCTCCTGCCGGCGGGAGAAAGGCTGGTCGTGGGTGGTGCCTGCCTGCTGACCATGGCGCGCTGGCATGGGCTGGATATCGGAGCGACCCGCGTCCTGTGGCCCCGGACGGAGCCGGCAAACGCCGCGTCCTGAACGCTCGGCTGGGCTTTGGCAGCCTATGCGGCATGGCAGCCATTGCCGAGCAACGAATTGAAACAGGACGGATGGCAATTCAGCTTTCCTTGCGGCGTGGCTTCAACAGCCGCCACGATCGGCGTCCCGCCCGCTGATCCTCGCCCGCGCGAGTTTGTGCCTGATCTTCCAGGCCGCAATCTGCATCACGTCGAGCACGATTCAGGATCGGGGCACCAGACCGACAGTACAGTCTACCGAATAAACAGGTTAGCCTGTGGTTATGGTCGAACGACCTTTTTGAAATGGACACATTCAGTTCGATATAGAAACACTATGATACCGAAACATAATTCAGTCGCCAGGAGCACGAGGCATGACAAAGCCGGGAAGATTCGAAAGACAACCGGATCATATCGGAACAGCAGGCCGCGTCGATCCGACCACCCGTCATGTCGACGTCAATGATAACCTGACACCGATCCCAGCGCCGTTCAGGCGGCGGCAATGCCCTGCTGCAACCGGAACTGTCGCGCACCTGTACCATCGGCACGATCCTGACCCCGCGCTTCCTGCCGGCGTTGACCGCGACGATCGATTATGTCCAAACCCACATCACCGAGACGATCGGCTATCCGTCATTGCCGACCGAACTGAATGGCTGTTACGAAAGCACCAACCTTTCCAGCCCCTCCTGCTCCATCCTGCATGGACGTGACGTGAACGGGCAGCTCTGCCCGGTATCGCGGCTGCATACGAATACCGGCGCCTTTATCGAAGACGGGCTGGATATCAACACATCCTACGTCCACCCGATCGACTATCTGAATGCGCTGTCCTTCGGCGCCGATATCCAGGATGTCATGGCCACCTATCATGAAAGCTGGTATATCGTGACGGCAGGGGTGAAGAATATCGGCGGACGCGACCCGAACTTCTACGCCAACGGTGACTGCAACACCGCCCCCGGCATCCATGATTATGTCGGCCGTTCCATGTTCATCAAGGCACAGGCCCACTTCTGACACCCATGACCGGCTCCGCAATTATCCCCGCCGCCCCCCGCATCGTCTCGATCGACGCGATGCGGGGGGCAACGATCGCGTTCATGATCGTCGTCAACACGCCCGGTAGCTGGAACCATGTCTGGCCGCTCCTGGAACATGCTCCCTGGAACGGCTGCCGCCCGGCGGACTTCGTCTTTCCGTTCTTCCTGTTCCTGATGGGCTGCGTCATTCCGTTCGCGCTCGACCGCCGCCTTGCCGCCGGCGAAAGCCGGGCCAAGCTGGCCGGGCATATCGCGCGACGGGTTCTGCTGCTGATCGCACTCAAGCTTCTACTCAGTGCGTATCCCCATTTCCATCTCGGCCATCTGCGCCTCTTCGGCGTTCTGACGCGCATCGCATTGTGCTACGGTCTGGTGGCACTGCTCTATATGGCGACCCGCAAGCCCCTGCCGCTGCTGGCCGTGACCTGCGGCATTCTGCTGGGCTGGTGGCTGATGCTTTGCGCCGTTCCCATACCAGGCCTCGGCCTGCCGGGACGCGATGTCCCGCTGCTCGACCCCCAGGCCAACCTGGCGGCATGGCTGGACCGTATCGTCTCGCACTGGACGCTCCGCGTGCTGCATACGGGCATATTGTATGAAAAAACCTGGGACCCGGAAGGCCTGCTTGGCACGCTGCCGGCCTGCGCCTCTGTACTGTCCGGCGTGCTGGCGGGGCAGGCGTTCCGGAATCGCAACATGTCCGCGCGACACAGGACGCTCCTGCTCCTTGCCGCAGGCCTCATCAGCCTTGCACTCGGTCAAGCGTGGGGCATGGCCATGCCGATCAACAAGGCACTATGGACCAGTTCCTTCGTGCTGGTCACATCCGGCGCCGCCCTGCTGATGCTGGCCGCGTTCGATTGGGCGTTCGACATCCGGCGGGTTCAGGACGACAGCCGGATCGCGTCCCATGCGCTGCTCGTCCTGCGCGTGTTCGGCACAAACGCCATCGTCGCCTTCCTGCTCAGCGGTTTCGTCGTCAAGACCATGATGGTTCTTCCGGCCCCCGCCGACACGGAGCATTCGGTCTATACGTGGCTCTATACGCGGTTTTTCGCCTTCTGGATTCCGTCACCGGACCTGGCCTCGTTCCTCTTCGCCGTGGCCTTCACGGCTGTCATGGCCTTGCCCCTTGCGGTGCTCTACCGCCGCAACATCGTCATCAGACTCTGACCCCGCAAAGGCCACTACGAACCACCCCAGGCTGAGTAGCGAAGGGCGCGGCAAGGACGGTGCCGGAGGAACGCCTGCGCGCGAACGCTCTTCGCATGCGATTCAAGGCGAAAGCGGCCCGGCGCGGGATGCGCCAGGCATGTGTTTCAGGGTCTCACGCCTGCTCGGGCGCCGGCGCCGAGTTCAACTGAATATAACGCTCGATCCCGACCAGCTTGATCAGATCGAACTGGCGGTCGAGGAAATCTTCATGCTCTTCCTCGTTATCGAGAATCTTCAGAAGCAGATCGCGCGACACGTAATCGCGCACGCTCTCGCAATAGGCGATGCCTTCACGCAGATCGTCCAGCGCCTTGACTTCGAGCTTCAGGTCGCATTCCAGGATCTCCTGGACGTTCTGGCCGACCAGGATGGTGTTCAGCCGCTGCACGTTCGGCAGGCCGCCCAGATAGAGAATGCGCTCGATCAGCCAGTCGGCATGACGCATCTCCTCGATCGATTCCTCGTATTCCTTCTTCCCCAGCAGGGTGACGCCCCAGTGGCGCAGCGTGCGGGCGTGCAGGAAATACTGGTTGATCGCCGTCAACTCGTTGGTGAGCTGGGTGTTCAGATGCTCGATAACCTTGGGGTCCTTGATGGCCATGCGCCCTCTCCGATCGATGGTGGATGCTTTCCATCACGGGCTTACACCCTGCCGCATCCGGATTGCAAACATAAAATTCATATATATCAATATGATAATAGATTTAATTCTCACTCGCAAATCTGACGCTGCGTTGCGCGCGCCAGCACCGGTCACTCCCCCTCGGTCGCGTGGAAGCGCGTGTAATCGACGGTGATCCGCCCATCGGCCGACGCGTCGATGATATCGACGAAGCGATGATTGTACAGCACCCGGTCGAACCCGTAGGCGGACCGCGCGAAGACGCTCTGTCCCGAGACCTCGTCGGTACCGCTCACGGTCAGGACGATTTCCGCTTCCTCCTTGCGCAGTTCCTCGATCGTCAGGCCGTGCAGCGGGCTGCCTTCGTCGATGACGTGCATCAGCGAGAAGGCGAAGCGCAGGACCGGGATATGCGACTGGACCAGCGGCAGCGGGTCGAACTGCCTGACCAGCCGCCCGTTCGGCTGGACGATCAGGCGCGAGAGAAACAATTCGGTGTCGATCGACAGGATCGGGCTCAGGCGCTGGTTGGCGATACGCACGCTCAGATGCGCGATGCCCTGCTCGTGGCGGATCAGGGCGCTGTTGCTGAACATGATCCTGGCCCTGGGCCGGGCGAAGCGCGCGAAGACCAGGCCGGTGGCCACGGCGTTGAGGATCATCCCCCCCAGCAATTCGCAGGCCGAGAACACGTGCGCCACCAGCCCCACCGGCGCCATCACGCCATAGCCCACGGTGGAAAAGGTCTGGATGCTGAAGAAGAAGTAATCCCAGAACACGCCCGGCCGGGTGCCCGTGACCTGCCGGGGAACCGTCATGTACAGCAGCGCGAACACGCCGTTGAACAGGACGTAGCAGAGCAGGGTATACCAGAAGAAACCGGTCCAGCGGATCGTCAGGGCATGGTGATAGAAATCGGACCACGCCCTGTCGGCATGGCCGACACGCACGACATTGTCATGTCCCCGGTCTTCCAGCGCATGATGCAGGCGCAGACGCGACAGGACATGCGGCATATGGGGGGCGGTAGGCCTTGTTTTTGTTTTATTTTCCGGTCCAGGCGCCCTGTCCATTGTCGCTAATCCTTCCGCATGATCTGATTGCGGAGAGATATGACGCGAAAACGCGCGGCCGCGTATGGCGCGGATCGCGCGGGTCTCATGCGCGCCGCGCCGGGTGAAAGCGCGCTGGCCGGAAGCCTGCCGCCATGGCAAAATGGCCGCTCCACAGGAGATACAGACCATGGCCGCCTATATCGTCTTCACGCGTGAATCCACCTCCGACCAGGCGGAACTCGACGCCTATTCGAAAGCCGTCGCCCCCACCTTCGCGGGCCATCCGGCCCGGATCCTGGCGGCCTACGGCACCCAGGACGTCCTGGAAGGCACGCCCCCCGAAGGCGTGGTGATCGTCGAATTCCCCACCATCGAGGCCGCGCGCGCCTGGTACGACAGCCCGGCCTACCAGACGGTGGTGCAGCACCGCTGGAAAGGCGCGTCATACCGCGCCGTCATCGTCCAGGGCGTTTAAGGCCGGTTTCAACCGGCCTCCGGACATGTCAGGCGGCGGCGAGGGCCGCCACGACCCGCTGGCGGCGGAACAGGCCCGCCGCCAGCGTCCGCGCATCCTGGAGCGACGTCATGATCTGCCCGTTCAACGGGCGCAGCCATTCATGGATGGCACGGAAGACGCGCGTTCCGTCATGGCGGAACTGGATGACGACCCCGACGAACACCCCGTCGATTTCGACGATCTCAGACTTGATCATGACATGACTCTCCTTCGTGCAGCGGCATGTCGGTAGAAACGCGGGTTCATGACCACGATCTCCGGCCCGACGCAACGACGGCCGCATGAAGTCTTCGTGACAGTCCGATGACGGCCGCCTAGCGCGCCCAGAAGACGGCCGTCCGGCGGAATTTGCGCCAGCGCCGATGCGCGTTCTCATGGGTCGCATCCTGGCGGCAGCAGAGAAACCCGGTGACGGCGCCCAGGACATAGCGGATCTCGCCGTCCGCCGCATCGCCGAAGCGTTCCAGCAGCAGCCGCGTGGTCAGGACATCGCTATCCATGCCCAGCGCCGCCTGCATCGCCGCCAGGCGGCGCAGATAACGCCTGCCCGCATGCCCCGGCGCATGCAGCGTGACGAAGAATTCCGCCGCATAGCGCAACCTCTTCAAGGCCAGGCGTACCTCATGACGCTGCGGCGGCGTCAGCAGCGTGAATCCCCGCCCCTTCCGCAGGACCTTGCGATGCAGCCGCGCCAGATGACGGACGGCGAAAGCGCCAGCCGGCTCCTCCAGCGCCTTCAATCCCGCCGGCGACCGAGCCTCGTCCCATAGTTCGCCTTCGGCCAGACGGTTCACCAGGCGCAGGACCCACCTGGCATCCTCCCCACCCAGGATCTGCCGAACCCCGTCATAGGCGGCGTCGCGCCGGGCCGCGGCCAACGGCAGCAACATCCCGGCGACATTGACCCCCATCCGCCCCAGCGGGCTCAGGCCCGGCAGCGTCTCCAGCAGGAAGACGTCCCAGTCCCGCGCGTCGCCGACGGCCCGCGCCAGCCTGCGCGCCCGCGCCGCCGCCTCGTCCAGCGTCGCACACGGATAATCGCGTCGCAGCAAGGCCACCAGCGCGCGGAACCGACGCAATGCCACGCGCACCTGATGCACGCCCTCGACATTCCGCCCGTCGATCGCCACCGGCAGGTTGGCCGTCAGGTGGTCGCGCAGAACGGCGGCGATCCGCGCCACCGCCCGGCACACGCTATCACCGGGCTCCAGTTCCACCGGCGCCGCGCCGTGACTGTCCGGAATGGCAGTCCCGACCTGATCGGGCATGTTCGTGACCTCTCACCCCTGTCGCCACACCACGGGGCGGATGGCGAAATGACTCTGGATCTGTGCCACGCCGGGCAGGCGCGAAAGTTCCTCGTTATGGATACGCTCGTAATCCGCCGCATCGCGCACCGCGACGTGCAGCAGATAATCCGCGTCGCCGGTCATCAGGTAGCATTGGCGCACGTCGGGGCAGGTCCTGACCCGGGCCTCGAACCGCCGCAGGCATTCCTCGGTCTGGCGCTCCAGCGTGATCCGCACGATCACGATCGTCGTCCCCTCGCGCCCCCGTTCGTCGATGATCGCGCGATAGCCGCGGATCACCCCGGCCCGTTCCAACTGCCGTACTCGCCGCAGGCACGCCGAGGGAGACAGCCCGACCCGCTGCGCCAGATCGGCATTGGTCATGCGCCCGTCCTGGCTCAGATGACGCAGGATCGATTCGGTCGTCCGGTCCTTTTTTTGTTTCGAGTCAGATTCTATCATGTTCCTGCAACCACCCCGGCAGATCATGCCATTTCAGCGCATGGAATTGCATATTTCTCATTCAGGCGACAGATCATGCGATCAATCGGCAGGAAATATCAGCCCCACCCGGCCTAAGCTGATGCAGGACATCACACGCCCTGATCGGTCGAGGTCGCGCCGCCATGCCCCCTGCTCCCCCTGCCCCGCTTTTATCCGATACCGGCTGGCCCCGCAGCCGGGCCGGCGCGACGCTGACGATCGACCTCGACGCCATTCGCGCCAATTACCGCACGCTGCGCGGCCTGGCGGCCGGGGCGGAATGCGCGGCGGTGGTCAAGGCCGACGCCTACGGGCTGGGCGCCACCCGGGTCGCCCCGGCGCTGGAGCGCGCCGGCGCGCGCACCTTCTTCGTCGCCCATGTGGACGAGGGCATCGCCCTGCGCCCCCATGTCGCGTCCACCACCCGGATCTTCGTCCTGCACGGCCCGCTGGCGGGAGCCGAGGCCGATTGCGTGCGGCATGACCTGATCCCGGTGCTGAACAGTGTCGAGCAGATCCGGGGCTGGCGCGCCACGGCGCGCGGCCTGGACCGCCCCCTGCCGGCGGCGGTGCAACTCGATACCGGCATGTCGCGCTTCGGCCTGTCGGAGCAGGATATCGATCGAATCGAGGCCGATCCCGACGGCTGGCGCGGCATCGGTCCCGGCCTGGTCATGAGCCATCTCGCCTGCGCCGACGACCCGTCCGATCCGGCCAGCGCCCGGCAGCGCGCGCGCCTGCTGGCACTGCGCGCGCGCCTGCCGGCGGCGCCCGTCAGCCTGGCCGCCTCGTCGGGCATTTTCCTGGGGCCGGGTTTCCATTTCGACGTCGTGCGCCCCGGCGCGGCGCTGTACGGCGTGGCACCCAACGACAGCGCACCCAACCCGATGCGCCCGGTCGTGCGCCTGCAAGCCCGGATCCTCCAGACCCGCATCGTCGGCCCCAGGGACGGCGTGGGGTACGGCCTGACCTACCGCCCGTCCGCTCCACGCCGGATCGCGACCGTCGCCGCGGGCTACGCCGACGGCTTCATGCGCCATGCCGCGCGCGACGGCCGCGCCTGGCTGGGCACGCAGGCCCTGCCGATCGTCGGTCGCATCTCGATGGATTCCATGGCCGTCGACATCACCGACGCCCCCGATTCCCTGACCACGCCCGGCGCCATGCTGGACCTGCTGGGGCCCCAGCACGGCGTCGATGACGTGGCACGCGGCGCCGGCACCATCGGCTACGAAATCCTGACCTCCCTGGGGCATCGCTACCACCGCGCCTATGTCGCGGACGGCACCCCCTCTCCTGAGCGGACCTGACGACACATCATGAAGATCATCATTCTCGGCGGAGGCGTGGTCGGCGTGACCTCGGCCTGGTATCTCACGCAGGCCGGGCACGCGGTCACGGTCATCGATCGGCAGCCGGCGGCGGGGCTGGGAACCAGCTTCGCCAATGCCGGCCAGGTCTCGCCCGGCTATTCCTCGCCCTGGGCCGGTCCGGGCGTGCCGTTGAAGGCGGTGCGCTGGCTGCTGATGGCCCATCGCCCCTTCGTCTTCCGCCCGATGGCCGACCCGCGCCAATGGCGCTGGCTGGCCCGGATGCTGGCCAACTGCACCAGCGCCGCCTACGACCGCAACAAGGGCCGCATGGTCCGCCTCGCCGAATACAGCCGCGACCTGCTGGACGAGCTGCGCGCCGGCACCGGCCTCGCCTATGATGACCGCCAGCAGGGCACATTGCAGGTCTTTCGCACGCAGAAGCAGATGGACCATCTCGGCGACGACCTGCGCGTGCTGGACCAGTACAAGGTGCCCTACGAAATACTGGACGCCGCCGGCTGCGTGCGGGCCGAGCCCGGACTGGCGGCGGCCCGGGACAAGCTGGTCGGCGGCCTGCGCCTGCCGGGGGATCAGACGGGCGACGCCCATATCTTCACCCAGCGCCTGGCGGCGATGGCGGCCGAACGGGGCGCGACCTTCCTCTACGATACCACCATCCGCGGCTTGCGCCGCGAGGACCGGCGCCTGACCGGCATCGACACCAGCCGCGGCCGGATGGATGCGGATGCCTATGTGCTCGCGCTGGGCAGTTTCTCGCCCGCCATGGTGCGTGCCCTGGGGCTGGACCTGCCGATCTATCCGGTCAAGGGCTATTCGATCACCGCCCCGATCATCGACGCCACCCTGGCCCCGGTTTCCACCGTGATGGACGAAACCTACAAGATCGCCATCACCCGCCTGGGCGATCGCATCCGTGTCGGCGGCACCGCCGAACTCGCGGGGTTCAGCACCACGCTCCGCGCCCCGCGCCGGGCGACGCTGGAACATTCCCTGACGGACCTGTTCGCCGGTGCCGGCGACGTGCCGTCCGCGACCTTCTGGACCGGGCTGCGCCCCATGACGCCCGACGGCACGCCGATCATCGGCCCGACCGCAATCGACAATCTGTATCTCAATACCGGTCACGGCACGCTGGGCTGGACCATGGCCTGCGGGTCGGGCCGGGTGCTGGCCGACATCCTCTCCGCCCGCAAACCCGACATCGCGTACGAGGATCTGGCCCTGGCCCGCTATCGCGCCTGACCCGCGAGACCTTGCTTGTCGCCCTCTCGATGCTGCGATATGGTGCGCGCCGCATCCAGAGCCGGGGCAACCCGGCACCAACCTGCATCCGAGCAAGGTGGCGTTCCCGTTCCGGGAAGATGTGGCCGATCCGGCAAAAAACGGACCGCTACCTCATGTCGCCGATCCTCGTGATGCTTGTAGCAAGCGAGGAAAGGCCACGATCGCGATGCCCCATACCCAGCAATTCGCCAGCGACAATTACGCGGGTATCTGTCCCGAAGCCCTGCGGGCAATGGAAGAGGCCAATCGCGGCTCGGCCCCGGCCTATGGCGACGATCCGTGGACGTTGCGCGCCGCCGACGCCTTCCGCCGGACGTTCGAAACCGATTGCGAGCTGTTCTTCGTCTTCAACGGCACGGCGGCCAACTCGCTGGCGCTGGCGTCGCTGTGCCAGTCGTACGAAAGCATCATCGCCGCAGACATCGCCCATGTCGAAACCGACGAGTGCGGGGCGCCGGAATTCTTCTCGAACGGCGCCAAGATCCTGGTCGGCCGCACCACCGACGGCAAGCTGACCCCCGAGACGATCCGCGATTTCGCGCTGGGACGCACCGACATCCATTTCCCGCGCCCCAAGGCCGTGACCATCACCCAGCCGACCGAGACCGGGCAGGTCTACACCCTGGACGAGATCCGCGCGATTTCCGCCACCTGCCGCGAATTGGGGCTGCGGCTGCACATGGACGGCGCGCGCTTCGCCAACGCGATCGAGAGCCTGGGCTGCTCGCCGGCCGAGATGACCTGGCAGGCCGGCATCGACGTGATGAGCTTCGGCGGCACCAAGAACGGCATGGCGGTCGGCGAGGCCGTGATCTTCTTCGACCGGGCGCTGGCCGAAGGGTTCGACTATCGCTGCAAGCAGGCCGGTCAACTGGCTTCCAAGATGCGCTTCCTGTCCGCGCCGTGGGCCGTGATGTTCGAAACCGGCGCCTGGCGGACCCACGCGGCCCACGCCAATGCCTGCGCCCGCCATTTCGCCGATCAGGTCAGGGACCTGCCCGGGATCGCACTCATGTTTCCCGTCGAGGCCAACGGCGTGTTCCTCAAACTGTCCGAGCCCCTGACCGAAGGACTGCGCGCCCGGGGCTGGCGGTTCTATACGTTCATCGGCGGCAGCGCCCGCTTCATGTTCGCCTGGGATTCCCAGATCGCCCGTGTGGACGCGCTGATCGCCGACCTGCGCGCGCTCACGGGCGGCGATGCGGCATGGAAAGCCGTCCCCGACGCGCCCGTCCTTACAGCGTGACCTGCCCGCTGATCCGGGTCACGGTATCGCCGCCGATCCAGAATCCAGCTTCGTCCCGCGCCACCCGGACCCGCCCCATGCGCCCCAGCACCGTCCCCTGCCTGACGATATAGCGATCGGGCGCCAGACCCGCGCCGATCAGCCATGTCGCCAGTCCCGCATTCAGGCTGCCGGTCACCGGGTCCTCGAAGACGGTCCCGCCGCCGGTGAACGCACGGACCTCGAACTGCGCCGCATCCCCGTCGCGCGCCGGGTCCCACGGCGCGACCAGCCCGATGCGCCAGTCGCCCAGGGCTTGCGCATCCGGCCGCAGCGCCAGCAACGCCTCCCGGTCCCGCAGCATCAGGGCCAGCCAGCCGGGACCGTTATCGACCCAGTTCGACGCCGCGATGCGATCCGTGGACAGTCCCAGAATCCGGGTCACGGCCTCCAGGTCCGACGCATCGACCGGCCCCGCGCGACGCAGCGGCGGGGCGGCGAAGGCCAGTCCGTCGCCACCGCGCCGCACCGTCACCAGCCCGGCACCGCATTCCTGCACCACATCGCGCCCCTGCGGCACGCCACCCATGGCCAGCCAGACATGGCACGATCCCAGCGTAGGATGCCCGGCGAACGGCAGCTCCTCCTCCGGGGTGAAGATCCGCACCCGGTAGTCGGCACCGGGCATCGTGGGCTTCAGCAGGAAGGTCGTCTCGCTCAGATTCATCCAGTTCGCGAAGGCCGCCATCTGCGCGTCGTCCAGCGCATCCGCCCCCGCGACGACGGCCAGCGGATTGCCCTTCAGCGGCGCGGCCGCGAAGACATCGACCTGATGAAAGACGTATGTCGTCATCACCTGTTTCTCCGAACCCGCGCCATCATCCATCACGTCGGCATCCATCACGTCGGCGGATTGTCGCGCAGCGCGACGTCCAGCACCGGCGCCCCGATCCGCGCCACCGCCTGCGACAGCGACCGCCGCCGGCAGTCCGACCGGGCGATGGCGGCGCGCAGCACATCCAGGCTGGCATGATCGTCACCGCACGCCACCAGCGCGGCGTGATCCAGCCGGGCCAGCAGCCGGCGCGCATGCGCCGCGTCGCGCAGGTCGGCGGCATCGTACGCCACCCGCACCGCGACCGTCTTCTCCGCCGGGTCGTCCTGGCCTCTCGCCGGCCCATGCAGCGCCAGCAGCAAGACCAGCCCCAGCGCGATGACCAATCCGATCCCAGCACCTTCGGCATGTTCCCGGACCGCGTCCAGTCCGGGCTGCCGGATTGGAGGGCTCCCGATCGGCGCGGATCTCGTTTCCCTTCCCACCATGATCATCGTCAATCGTCCTTTTTTCAGGCACGAAAAGGCTATCCGAGACAATTTCGGAAATTGTACTATTACAATATCGGATTCCTCTCCGTTTCATGAGTTTTGTTCTAGTATTTTCGCCGGTCAATCGTTATATTGTCATATATCAATCCGCTCGTACCACGCACGGCAGAACCCATGACCCCTCTCTGGCACCCCGACATTCCGCCTCCGCCCGGCCCGCTCTACGCCCGCCTGGCCGACGCGCTGGAACGGGACATTGCTGCCGGCATCCTGCCGGGCGGCAGTCGCCTGCCGCCTCAGCGCGAGCTTGCCTATGCGCTCGGCCTCAGCATCGGCACGGTGACCAGGGCCTATGCCGAGGCCGAGCGGCGCGGCCTGCTGCTGGCCCATGTCGGACGCGGCTCCTTCATCCGGGACACGAGCCCGGACATCGCGATCGCGACCAGCTTCGATCCCACGCCGTCCACCCCCGCTCCGCAGACCGGGACGATCGACCTGCGCTGCAACATTCCGCCGCGCATGGGCCTGACCCGGGCGCTGGAACGCGCGGTGGCGGAACTGGCGGCCGCCGGCCAGCTCGAACCGGCGGTCCAGTACATCCAGGGCAGCGGCCTGCGTTCGGTGCGCGAGGCCGGCGCGACCTGGCTGGCGCGCCGCCATGGGCTGGCCTGCGATCCGGCCGACCTGATCCAGTGCAATGGCGGGCAGCATGCGATCGCGCTGGTGCTGTCCTCGCTCTGCCGGCCGGGCGACACGGTGCTGTGCGAATCCGCCACCTTCTACGGCGCGCGCACCGCCGCCGAACATCTGGGCCTGACGCTGCGCGGCGTGGCGATGGACGAACAGGGGCTGCTCCCCGCGGCGCTGGAACGCGCCGCCGCCGAGACCCGCGCGCGGGTCCTGTTCACGGTGCCGACCTTGCAGAACCCCACGACCCGCACCATGAGCCTGTCCCGGCGGCAGGACATCGCGCGCGTCGCCCACCAGCACGACCTGACGATCGTCGAGGACGACGCCTATTACACCTACGCCGACCCCGCCGACCGGCCTCCGCCGATCGCCATGATCGCCCCGGACCGCACGCTCTACGTCGCCAGCATTTCCAAGGGGATCCTTCCGGGTTTCCGCCTGGGTTTCGTCACGCTGCCGCCCACCGTGATGCGCGAGCGGATCATGCGCGGCATCCGCGCGCTGGGCTATTGCCCGCCCGCGCTGGGCGGGATGATCTTCGCCCGCTGGGTGGCGGACGGCACCGCCGACGCCATCGCCGACGCGGTGCAAGCCGAAACCGCGGTGCGTCTGGCCATGGCGCGCCAGATCCTGGGGTCCGCCATGGAGCCGCCGGGCGCCGCGCGCTCACCGCATGTCTGGGTGCCGCTCTCCCCGCTGGCGGCCCAACGCACGCTGAACCACGCCTTGCGCGCAGGTGTGGAACTGACGCCGCCCGAGGCCTGCTCCGTCTCCCGCGATGCCGAATCCGGCGTCCGCGTCTGCCTGGGCGCACCGGACGACCGCCCCATGCTGGAACGGGCGCTGCATATCGTGCGCGACGCCATCCACGAACCCGCGCTCAGCGAGGCGAGCGGCATTATCTGACCGGCCAGACCTGTATGCAGTTCGGGTCGATATTGACCCGGCAGGCCCCATCCGCGTCGCAGGACGGATCGGCCAGGATCTCCAGCACCCCGTCGCCCAGGCGCAGCCGCATCGGACGCTGGCCGTCGCATACCGGCCCCCGCCACAGGATATGGGCGGGATAGGCCCCATCCGTCGCCAGCCGGATCTGATAGGGCCGCGCCGCCCAGCGCACCCGCGTTCCCGGCGGCGGCAGAGCCGGGTCGTCACATTCAGGATGCCGAACCCTCAGCGCCACGCCCATCCCCACATCGATCCGTCCCTCCGGCGTCACCATGCCGTCGCCCATCGGCCCCGCCCCCAGCAGCAGCGCGGCCAGTTCGCTGCCCGGGCGGGCGAAGACGTCGGCGGCGGAGCCGGCACGGATGACACGCCCGGCCTCCAGCAGCACGAGGTCCTCCGCCATCGCCAGGGCCTCGGCCGGGTCGTGGGTCACCAGCACCGTCAGCACCTTCATGCCGCGCAGCACGGCCAGAACCTCGCGCCGCAGCCGCGCGCGCAGCGGCACGTCCAGCGCCGCGAACGGCTCGTCCAGCAGCACCAGATCCACGCGGCACCGCGACAGGGCGCGGGCCAGCGCCACCCGCTGACGCTGGCCCGGCGAGAGTTCATGGGGATACCGCGCCGACAACGCCTCCAGCCCCAGCGCCGCCATCCATGCCGCCGCCCGGTCGGGCACGCAATCGGTCGCGAACGTGACCTGCCGCGCCACGGTCAGATGCGCCGGCAACGCATAACCCTGCGGAACATAGGCGACGGCGCGCCGGTCCGGCGGCAGCGACGACAGGTCGCGCCCGTCCAGCCTCACCTGTACCCCGGCCGCGTCGTCCAGCCCCGCGATCGCGCGCAGGGTCATCGACTTGCCCGAGCCGGACGGTCCGAGAACGGCGATGCGCCGGGCCCGGCTGTCCAGCATCAGGTCCAGCGTAAAGCCCGGCAGGTCGCGGCGCAGCGCCAGTTCCAGATGGCGCGGCGGCGCCTCGGCAGCCTCCCGTGCCGCCAGAGGCGGCAGCGGGGCGCCAGGGGGCGCCGCGCCGCCGGCGACCGGCCGGGTCAGCCAGCGCCCCGCCGCCAGCACCAGCGCGGCCAGCGCCAGGGTCGGCGCCAGCACCGGCAGCATGGACGGCAACCCGGCTTCGCCGAACGCGACATAGGTAAAGACCGGCAGCGAATAGGGATGATAGGCCAACATCACCGTCGCGCCGAACTCGCCGAACGCCCGCAGCCACGCCAGGACCAGCCCGGCCAGGATCGGCCGCCAGGCCAGCGGCAGGCTGACCCGGCGAAAGATGCCGCCCGGCCCGTGCCCCAGCGTCGCCGCCACGTCTTCCATCGCCGGATCGATCGCGGCGAAGGCCGAGCGCGCGGCGATGATCAGAAAAGGCGACGCGACGAAGATCTCGGCCGCGACGATGCCGGCGAAATGCTCGCTCAGGCCCAGGGCGCCCAGAGGCCCGCCATATCCCAGCAGGAACAGCAGCAGCACTCCGCCGGCCAGCGGCGGCAGGGCCAGCGGCAATTGCACCACCCCGCCGAGGCACGCGATCCACCATCCCCGTCCCCGCGCCAGGACATAGCCCAGCGGAATGCCGAACAGTCCGATCAGCAGCGTCGCCACGCTGGCGCTGGCCACGGACACGGCGGCGGCACGGAGCAGCGCCGCGCGGTCGACGCCCCACCAGTCCGCATCGCCCAGCCGCAGCAGCCCGGCCGCGAACGGCGCCAGCAGCCACAGGCCGAGCACGCAGGCCAGGACCCCGACCGCACCGGGCATCCGCCGCATGGCGCCCGCCTCAGGGATGGATCAGCGGCCGCAGCAGCGCGGGCATCATGCTGCCGTCGCCCGTCAGGACCGGCGCCACCTTCTCCAGCCCATGCCGCCGCAGGATCGCGCCCCCCGCCTCGCCCAGCAGGAAGGCGACGAACCGCGCCGCGCCCTCCGGATTGGGCGCGTCCCGCAGGATCGTGACGGAATAGCGGGCCGCCAGCGACAGGTCCGGCGGCAGGGTAACGGTCGGGATATGCAGGTCGGCGGTTTCCATCGCGTAGAAGAACCCGGCATCGATCTGCCCCGATTGCAGCCGTCCGACCAGGTTTTCCTCCGGCCGCACCTGACCGGATGCGTCGGAGCCCATGATCCGCGCCGCGAGCCCGGGCTGGTGATAGAATTGCTCGGCCTGCCGGAGCATGCGCACCGTCAGCGCCCCTTTCGGGTCCAGCGCCGGATCGGTCCGGCCGATCCGGATGCCGGTCTGTTGCAGGACCTCGTACCACGGCCGTGTCCGGAATGAATCGGCAAATCCGCTCCGCGGATCATAACCGATCACCAGGGGCGAACGCGCGAAGACGATATACCAGCGCACCTGGTCGCCCTGCGTCGCACCCAGCCGGTCGTTCAGCGCCGGATCGGCGCTGATGAAGACATCGCCGCGCCGCAGGCCGCCCCGGATCTGGTTGACCAGGGCGCCCGACCCGCCCGCATAGCCGCGAAAGCGATCGCCGCCCAGCGCATCGAAGGCCGGGGCGATCCCGCGTTCCATCAGGTTCAGCAGCGAGCCCGCATACAGCACGTCCACCGTGCGCCCGTCCCGCGCCCGTGCCGCGAGCGGCAGCATCGCCGCCCCCAGTACTATCGTCCGCCGCCGCATGCCCCCTCCCGCCGCCTTCAGGAACCGGGGCACCATAGCACCGGCCATGGCTTTGTCAGCGCGCGGCGGCCCGTATCCCCCGCCTGGCGGTGTCAGTGGCGGGGGGCCAGGATATCCGCCAGCACGTCCGGCTTGCCCGCCACCCGCTCCAGATGCGGATAGCGCAGACCGCCATGATAGGAGACCGGTACCGTCAGATACCGGTCGCCTTCCTGGAGCAGCAGCGCGATCGGCGCGGTATGCGCGTCCTTCGCCTCGACGATCGCCTCGCGCAGCAGATCGGCGTCATACGCCTCGCCATTCACCGCGATCAGCTTGGCGTCGCGGGTAATCCCGGCCTGCCAGGCCGGGCTGCCCCATTCGACATTGGACAGCGTGCCGCCCTTGCCGATCATGATGCCCAGCGAGAAGCTGAAATCCGTCACATGACGCATGGCGGCAAACGAGGCGACATAGCTGTTGGGCTGATCGGTATACACCAGCCGGTAGCCCCCGCGCGTGACCCCGTCCAGCGGCCCATGCTCCGACGTCATGTCCAGCCGCTGGTGCAGGAACGCGGCCCAGTCGTAAGGCTGGATGTCGTTCAGCGCCTTCACCACGTCGTCGAACTGATAGGTGCTGGTGACGAAGCTGCCGTCATTCGTGCCGAAGAAATGGCGCGCGACATCGTCCAGCGAATGCCTGCCGCCCGAAAGCTGGCGGATCAGCGTGTCGGCATCCAGCCAGACGAGTTGGCCCTCGGAATAATAATCCTCGCTCCGCTGCCAGCTCCGCCAGGACAGGGGCGCACGCCGCGCGATCACCGGGTCGTTGGTGGTGTCCAGAAGCGGCCGCCAGGTCCGTCCGCGACGGGTGTCGTACATCGCCGCCACCTCGGCCAGCGCCTCGGTCACCTGCGGCGCCGTCATCAGGCCGGCCCGCGCCGCCAGGACATAGCCCCAATACTGCGTCTGCCCCTCATAGACCCACAGGCCGGAACCGCGCTGCGGGGTATTGAAATTCGGCGCCCACAGGTCGGCCGGCCGGCGGTATTTGCCGTTCCACGAATGGGTATATTCGTGGGCCAGCAGGTCGCGCGCCGCGAAGGTCTTGTCCCATTCCGTAAAATACCCGCGCGGGCCGCTATTTTCGCTGGATTGATGATGTTCCAGCCCGATCCGCCCCAGTTCGTCGGTCAAAGCCAGCAGGAAATCGTAATGATCGTAATGGTGCGAGCCAAAGAGCAGGTTCGCCTGCGTCACCAGGGCGCGATGCGCGCCGATCTGCGCCTCGGTCGCCTCCAGCTCCGCCGGCTTGTCCGCCACCAGGTTCAGCGCCACCGGCACGGCCGCCCCCGGCGCCAGGTCGATGCGGCGGAAATACCGCCCGGCGAACAGCGGGGAATCCACCAGCGTATTGAACGGCACCGGATCGAAGGTCACGACGTCGCCCGCCGTGGCCTGCGCCCGCAGCGCCGTCCCGTACCGCCAGCCCGTGGGCAGGCGCAGGCTGGCCTGCACCGGAATCTGGCGCGTGAAATATCCGGCCGGATACAGCGCCACGGCGTTCCACTGCACGTTCAGCATCTCGGGCGTCATCACCACGCGCCCTTCCTCGGACGAGACGGGCGAGAGGAGCTGGAACGACAGATCCAGCGCATGCACCCCCTTGGGCACATGCACGTGGAAGGCGCTGACCGTCACGCTGTCGCGCACCCAGCCGACCGTGGCGCCCCCGGCCTTGACGACCAGGCCGCCGAACTGATCCAGCGTGCCGCTCGGCGAATGATCGCCCGGCAGCCACATCGGATAGAGCAGTGGCAGGTCCCCACCACTCGCCGACAGCGCGGCGGGCACGGGCACGGTCTCACGCACCGTCATGATATGCCGCGTCAGGTCGGTGGCATCGACCGAGAGCCGGATGGTCCCGCCGAACGGCACGTCCCGCGGCGCGGGAATGGAGTCCGGCAACGCCAGGGGCTGAGGCTGGCCGCCGGCGGCCCGCGACGACCCCGTCAGGCCGACGGTCGCCAGCGCCGTGGACAGGGAAAGGACAAGAATGCGTTGGGAAAGCGGACGCAAATGAGCACACCTTTGACAATGTCACGAACGGGAGGGCAGCGCCGGGCGTAACCCCGGCAATCATCTTCCGCAATGAAATGACATGAAACCCACCGTGCTGTCACGGTCCCGGCCCACGGCCGACCGCGCCCGGGGACCGGCCCTCCGGACCATGCGGGCAAGGCAGCAGGTGAAGTTTTCATGACATCCGCGAGTCGCGCATTCTCCTGGCGAACAAGATTAAATAATGACAATCTTGATGTTATGATTTTGAAAAAGTTTGAAATATTTTATCCGTCGTCATACCTGCTGTCATGCCCATTCCTGTCCGCGCATCAGCCGGATCGGCCCGTTCAAAAGTGATGCCCGTGCCAGACCTGATACAGAGAAATCGTTTCATTTCATCCTTTACGGTGCCCTTTCGCCGCTCACGGACCCAGGCCGACGTCGCATCCGCATGGCGTGGCGGCGCGGCTCCCGGCGCTTCCCCATGGACAATGACCCGGATCATCGCTACTGGCTGCGCGCGGTGGTGGGGCCCGACGGATCCGGATCGCGCGACATGCCGCAGGGGCGCATGCGCTCCGTTCCCGAGACGGGCCGCCATGTTCCCGTAATGAAATCGTCCTGTACAGAACTGATCCCGGCCTGCCTCCCGCTCGCGGGACCAGACGCCGTTATTCCCTTCCAAGACTTCAGGCCCAGGCCCATGCACCAGACCGCGCCCCTGACAAGAGACTGCCCGACAAGCCGGCGACCGCCGCTTGGCGGCGCCGCGCGTCTTGTCGCGACAGGGATCATGGGGTGCGCCATCCTTGCGGCGGCGATCGCGCCGGGTACGGCCGCGCCCGCCGCCATGGTGCGCAACGACCATGGCCAATTGACGGTCGCCGCGGATTCACCGCTGGCGGCGCGGCTGTCCGTGACCCCGGTGACGCTGGTATCGCTCAGCCGCACGATCCCCGTCCCGGGCGAAGTCCGGGCCGAGCCGTCGCGGTCGCTGTCCGTGATGACGCCGGTCGCCGGTTCCATCGTCAGCCTGCCGGTTTCCCCCGGCGATCCCGTGACCCGCGGCCAGGTCGTCGCCGAACTGGTGTCGGGCGACATGGCGCAGGCCGCGACCGACGTGGCAAAGGCCCGCGCGGCGCTGGATTACGCGCACCGGGCCCTGGTCCGCGCGCAGGGCGTCGCCAGTGCCGGCGGCGCCGCGACGCGGGACGTGGAATCCGCTCGCAGCACCTGGCTCCAGGCGCAGGCGGAGGACGACCGCGCCACCGCCCGCATGGCCGCGCTGCGTGCCTCGGCCGGATATCAGGCCGGACAGGGCGGCGTCATCAGGCTGACCGCGCCGATCGACGGCATCGTGTCCGCGGTCAACACCGCCCCCGGCGCCTTCGTCACCGATCCGACCGCGCCGCTGCTGGCGATTACCGGCACGCAGGAGGTCTGGGCCGTCGCCGCCGTGCCGGAAAACCTGGCGGATGCGCTGCATGTCGGCCAGCAGACCGAGATCGACGTCCCCGCCCTGCCCGGCCGGACGGCCCACGGCGCCATCTCGGCGATCGAACCGGTGCTGCATGCCGATACCCGTACGTTGCAGGCGCGGGTGGTGCTGGCCAATGGGGACGGCGCGCTGAAACCCGGCATGTTCGCGACCCTGACCGTCCTGACCCCGCAGCCGCCCCGGATCATGGTCCCGCAATCGGCGCTGCTGATGAACAACGACACCGTGACGGTGTTCGTCGAGGTCGCGCCCCACACCTACCGGCGGCGCGGCATCGAAATCGTCTATGACGACGGCGATCTGTGCGAGGTCACCTCCGGACTGTCTGCGGGCGAGCGCGTCGTGACCCAGGGCGCGGTGCTGCTGAACGATGATTAATCGCTTTATCGCCGTCTGCCTGGAGCAGCGGCGGGTCGTCTTCGCCGCCATGATGATCCTGGTCACGCTGGGCGCGATATCGTGGAACCTGATCGCGGTCGAGGCCTATCCCGATCTCGGCGCCGTCAACGTCCAGATCACGACGCAGGTTTCGGGCCTGGCCGCCGAGGAAATCGAGCAGGAAGTCACCACCCCGCTGGAACGGCTGATCGCCAGTTCGCCGGGCCTGGTGGACAGCCGGTCCAGTTCCACCTTCGGCCTGTCGCTGATCACGCTGATCTTCAAGGACGGCACCGACGTCTATGCCGCCCGGCAGTATGTCTCGGAACAACTGGCGCAGGCGACGCTGCCCACCGGCGTGGTGCCCTCGCTGGGGCCGATCAGCGGCCCATCGGGCGAGATCTATCGCTATACGCTCGAATCCGACAGCAAGAACCTGATGCAACTGTCCGACATCCAGCGATGGATCGTCGTGCCGGCGCTGATGCAGGTCCCCGGCGTCGCCGCCGTCAACAATTTCGGCGGCTTCACCATCGAGTACCAGATCGTTCTCGACCCGCAGGCGCTGTTCCGCTACGGGGTCGGCGTCAATGACGTGATGTCGGCGCTTCAGGTCAACAACGCCAATGCCGGCGGCGGCCGCGTCACGCGCGGCGACCAGTCCTATATCGTGCGCGGCGTCGGCATGGTTCACACGCTGGCCGACATGGGCGCCATCGCGGTGACCCAGCGCAACGGCGTGCCGATCCTGGTCCGCGACCTGGGCGACCTGCAACTGGGCCACCAGGTGCGCGAGGGCATCCTGGGCAAGAACGGCAACCCGGACACGATCGAGGGCATCGTCCAGATGCTCACCGGCCAGAATCCGTCACTGGTACTCAACGACCTGCACGCCTCGGTCGAGCGTCTCCAGGCCCGGCTCGCGCCGCTGGGGGTGCGGATCGTACCGTATATCGACCGCGACAATCTGGTGCATACCACCACCGAAAAGGTCACCCACACGGTGATCGAGGGCGTGGGCCTGGTGTTCCTGATCCTGATCCTGTTCCTCGGCAGCCCGCGCAGCGCGATCGTCGCGGCCGTGACCATCCCGATCGCCCTGGCGACGGTCTTCGTGCTGATGCACCTGCTGCACATGCCGGCCAACCTGTTCTCGCTGGGCGCCATCGATTTCGGCGTGATCGTGGACGGCGCCATCGTGGTGACCGAAGCCATCCTGCGCATCCGCGAGGACCACCCCGACCACACGATGGACAAGGGCGACATCCTGGCCGTCACCCGCCATGTCGGCCGCGCGATCGTCTTCGCCACCCTGATCATCATCGTCGCCTACGGCCCGCTCTTCGCCTTCGAAGGCGCGGAAGGCCGCCTGTTCCGGCCGATGGCCTTCACCGTCAGCTTCGCCCTGCTCGGCGCGCTGATCTGCTCGATCACCCTGACGCCGGCCCTGGCCTACCTGGCCATGCGCAAGCCGCATCGGCTGTTCCACAACGCGCCGCTGGAAAAACTGCACCACGGCTATCATCGCTGGCTGGGCCACATGGTGGACCGGCCATGGGCCGCCTATCTGGGCGGGGCGATCGCCTTCTGCCTGGTGGTGTGGCTGGGCGCGCGCACGGGGCGCGAATTCCTGCCCGACCTGGACGAAGGCGCGCTGTGGCTGCAAATCCAGTTGCCGTCGGGCCTGTCGCTGGAGAAAGCGGGCGCGATGGCGGACGAGATCCGCACCGCGATCCATTCCTTTCCCGAAACCAGCTACGCGGTGACGCAGCTTGGCCGCAGCGATGCGGGCACCGACCCGTGGAGCCCCTCGCATATCGAGGCCCCGGTCGGCCTGACCCCCTATTCGACCTGGCCGCACGGCGAAACCCGCGTACAGTTCATCCACCGGCTGCGTGACCGGCTGGCACAGATCCCGGGCATCAGCTTCGGCATCAGCCAGCCGATCGCCGACAACATGAACGATCTGGTCGGCGGCGCGCACAGCCCGCTGGTGCTGCGCGTCTACGGCAACGATTTGAAGGAACTGCGCCGGATCGGCAGCCAGATCGTGGGCATCCTGCAACAGGTTCCCGGCACCGCCGACGCCTCGATCTTCCAGGAACCCGAGATCCCGCAGATGGACGTGACGGTCGACCGGGCCGCCGCCGCGCGCTACGGCATAAGCGGCACCGACATCATGAACGCGGTCCAGAACATGATCGGCGATGCCGCGGTAGGGCAGGTCTATGTCAGCGACCGCATCTACGCCATGACGGTGCATATGAAGCGGCAGTTGACCAGCAAGCTGCCCGCGATCGACCAGATTCCCCTGACCGGCCTGAACGGCGCGCGGATTCCGCTCGGTCTGGTGGCCCGCATCTCGCTCCAGACCGGCGAGGCCAACATCGCGCACGAGATGAACCACCGGCAGATCACCATCCGCGTCGATAACGGCCAGCGTCCGCTGTCGCAATATCTCGCCGACGCGCAGGGCCGCATCGCGAGCCAGGTGCATTTCGACGCCGCGCGCTACCGGCTGGAATGGGCCGGCACCTTCCAGCAGGAGGAACGCGCCCAGGCCCGCCTGAGCGTGGCGCTGGCCATCATGTTCTGCGTCATGCTGGTGCTGCTGTTCGGCCAGTTCGGCTGCCTGCGGCAGGCCGTCCTGGTGCTGGCGGTCGTGCCCATGGCCACGCTGGGCGGCCTGGTGGCCCTGAACCTGCGCGGCGAGACGCTGAACATCGCCACCGCCGTCGGCTTCATCGCCCTGTTCGGCGTCGCGATCCAGAACGGCATCATCATGATCTCGGCCATCAACCGGCTGCGCGACGAGGGCATGGCCCTGCGCGACGCCGTGCTGGCGGGCGCGGGCGAACGTTTCCGTCCCGTGCTGATGACGGCGACCGTCGCCAGCATGGGCATGCTGCCGGCGGCGCTGGCGACCGGCATCGGCACCGACGTCCAGCGCGGCCTGGCCACCGTGGTCGTCGGCGGCCTGGGCATCGCGACCCTGCTCACATTGTTCATCCTGCCGACCTATTATTGCGAGCTGGAGGCCTGGTACGCCCGCCGCGCGCCGCGCCGGAAGGGAGACCCGACATGACCGCCGCGCCCGCGCGCCCCGTTTCCCCGCGTCGCTGGCGGCATCTGCTGTGCGGCGCAGGCATGCTGTCGGTGCTGATCGACGTGGGCGGGTGCGCGGTCGGGCCGAATTTCCACCATCCGGCGGCGCCCGCCACCCGCTTCGCGCAGGCCGGCCGCCCCGCCCGCACCGACAGCCTGGCCGGGGCCGACGGTCAGGCCCAGGTTTTCCACCCGGGCGCGGACATTCCGGCGGAATGGTGGACGCTGTTCCACTCCCCGGCGCTGGACCGGCTGGTCCGCCACGCGCTGGCCAACAGCCCGACGCTGGACTCAGCGCGCCACGCGCTCCGCGTGGCGCAGGAAAACCGCGCCGCCCAGGCGGGGGTGCTGTATCCCAGTATCTCGGCCAGCTTCAATCCGGCGCGCTACAAGACCTCGCGCACCTATTCGCCGGTGCCGAACAGCAATAGCTGGCTCTACACGGTCCACACCGCGCAGTTGAACATCTCCTACCAGGCCGACATCTGGGGTGGCCTGCGGCGCGGCATCGAGGCCACGTCCGCCCAGCGCGATGCCGAACGCTATCAGTTGGAGGCCGCGTATCTGTCCCTGACCGGCGAACTGGTCCAGGCAGCCATCGCGTACGCCGCCCTGCGCGCGCAGGTCGAGGCCACGCAGGATCTGGTCGCCAGCCAGCGCGAGATCCTGGACTCGGCGACCCGCCAGATCGCCCTGGGCCAGATCTCCGACGCCGACCTGGCCCAGCAGCGCGCCCAGCTCGCGCAGGCCGAGGCCACGCTGGTCCCGCTGCGCCAGCAGGTGACGCAGCAGCACGACCAGATCGCCGCCCTGGCGGGCGACATGCCCGACGACCCGACGCCGGATTTCACGCTCGACGGCTTCACCCTGCCCCAGGACCTGCCCGTCAGCGTGCCCGCGCGGCTGATCGACCAGCGGCCGGACGTGAAGGTCGCCGAGGCCGGATGGCATGCCGCCTGCGCGCAGGTCGGGGTCGCGATCGCCAACCGCCTGCCCAACCTGCAACTCAGTGCCCAGCCCGGCCTGGCCGCGGCCTCGATCGGCCAGTTGTTCGTTCCCGGCTACGGCCAGTGGATGGTCGCCGGCATGCTGTCCCAGCCCCTGTTCCAGGGCGGCCAGTTGATGCACCAGGAACGCGCGGCCCGCGCGCAGTACGAGCAGGCCGCCGCCGACTATCGCGCCGCCGTCGTCGCCGCCGTCCAGGATGTCACCGACAGCCTGAACGCCATCGGCTTCGACGCCACCGCCCTGGTCGCCGACAGCACCGCCGAACGCGCGGCCACGCGCGGCCTCGAGATCGCGCGGGCGCGTCTGGCGTACGGCGATGCCTCGCGGGTGGACATGCTGCTGGCCGCCCAGACCGCGCTCCAGGCCCGCGTGACCCTGGCCCAGGCCCGCGCGGCACGCCTGTCCGACACGGCCGGCCTGTTCCAGTCCCTGGGCGGCGGCTGGTGGAACCGCCACGACGCGCCGCCCGCTCGCGCCGGCTGGCCGCCGTGAGGGCGAGCCGGCCTTTCACGAAAGAGTAGGCGCGCGCAACGAAACGTTCACCGACGGGTTGCGGCCACGAGCATCTGACAGAGAGCGTGGCAATGAACGAACCGAACGCAATCCTGCTGGACCACCACGAGCCGGTCCGCCGCTCGGCGGAAACCGGCGTGGCATCCCCCACGCGCGGGGTGAACGAAGGCTATCCGATGCTTCAGATGCTGCGGATGCTCGTCGGCCTCAGCATTTTCGCCGGCCATTGGTCGGAGCCCTATTTCGGGCAGATGTGGCCGCAGGGACAGATCGCGATCGACATCTTCTTCATGATCGAGGGCTTTCTCTCGATGCGCTTTCTATCGCAGCCCGCCGTCGTCGGCGCGGGCTGGCGGCGGGTCGTCGGCGATCGCATCGCCCATGTCTACCCGATCTACGCCATGGCACTCATCGCGGGCTTCTGCTCGTTCGCGCCCCTCGCCCTCAAACATGCCGAGGGATGGACAATCGCGAACTGGGTCGGCGCCTTCTTCTCGGGCCTTGTCCTGATGCCCGTCTTCTCCCCACGCGTCTACGGCTCGGTGTTCCCGCTCAATCCGCCCAGTTGGGCCATCGTGCTGGAACTGTTCGGCTTTGCATTCCTGGCCGCGCTGCGCGTCCAGGGCTCTCCAGGACGACTGGTTGTCTTATGGGTCGGTGCGATGTCCGCCTGCCTAGCGCTCGGCGCGCTCTGGCACGACCCCAATGCGGGCTGGTCCGCGGCGCATTACTGGGGCGGATGGCCACGGATGATCCTGAGCTTCTGCGGCGGTGCCCTGCTGTGGCATCTCCACAGGCGCCATGGCACGCGCGGCCCGACATTGCCCCCCACCTACGTCCTGGCCGGATTCGTCGGCATGCATCTGCCGGCGATCCGGTTCATCGGCTGGCCGTTGCTGGCATTCGGCGTGCCGGTGCTGGTCTGGTCCGGCGCCGCGTGCGCGCGGCCCGCGTGGCTCGAAACCATCGCGGGCTATGCGAGACGAAACGCGCTGGCGATCTACCTGCTCGGCTACCCCGTCATGATGATCTGGCGATACGCGGACACCGCCTTCACCATGCGCCCGTCCTTCGCCGAGAGTCCGGCCGGGTTCGCCCTGGTTCTCGGCAGCCTGCTGGCGGCCAGCGTGACCGTCATGCGGCTACAGAACAACACAGTCCGCGTTGCGCCGGCTCGGCCTTGAGCCGGCTTCGGCGCCTCTCAGCATGTCAGGATACCACCGATCTCCCGACACACGCCCTGGGTCGCTCCCGTCCCGTCCCGCGCGATCCATGCGCCCGGCCCGGTCGGCGTAATGGTCAGGCCTCTGCGCTGCGCCGCGATGCGCCGGTCGATGTCGTGCTGCACCGCCTGCTCGCGCTGCCATTGCTCGGGCGTCGCCGGGGCCGACGCGCCGCGCTCCCCACGCAGCGCGTCGAGCGCCGCCTGATCGCGCGCGATCGCCCGCTGCTCACGGGTCCGGGCGGCAAGGTCCTGCTGCCGGATCGCCGTCTCCACCTCCATCTGCCGTCGCGCCCGATCCGCCGCCGTGGCCACCCCTTCCTCCGGCACGATCGCACCCGGCGGCAGACCGACGCCGGCAGGATAGCTCTGCCCCCACGCCGCCGCGCACCATGGCGACAGGGCCAACCCCACCATCAGGACCAGCCCGTACCGTCCCCGCGACCTCTCCATCATGGCCGCGCATCCGCGAAATGCGTCGCCAGCCACGCGCGCATCAGCGCGTAGGACTGCCGGGCGGCATTCTCATCATACCGGCACGGCCCACCTGGAGCGGTCGCCTCGGTCTCGGTAAAGCAATGCACGGCATGCCCGATCACCACGAACTGCCAGGCGGCGGGGACCTGGCTCATCTCCCGCAGGAAGGCCGGAAGATCGGGCATCGTCCACTGGTCGTCCGCCCCGTTCATCACCAGCGTCGCTGCGCGGATCTGCCGCGCCAAGGCAGGATCGTCGGTCGCCAGCCCGCCATGGAACGAGACCGCCGCGCGCAGGTCCGCCCCGCTCCGCGCCAGATCCAGCACCGCCGTGCCGCCAAAACAGAAGCCGATGGCCGCCAGACGGGAGAGATCGATCGGTGCCGACACCGCCTGCGCCCGCAATGCGGCCAGCGCCCGCGCCATCCGCCGCCGAAGCAACGCGCGGTCGGCCATCAGCGGCTTCACCGCCGCCCGGGCCTGCGCGTCATCGACCGGCCGCACCGACGCGCCATAGACGTCCGTCAGCAGGATGACATAGTCACGCCCCGCGATTATCCGCGCCTTGTCGACGGCGATCGCATTCACCCCATGCCAGTTGGGCACCATGACCAGGCCCGGCCGACGGCCGGACACCGAATCGTCATAGACCAGCACGCTGGCGAAGCGCACGCCGTCTTCGGTCCAGGTGACGGGGCGTGTCACCATCCGTGCGACGGCCTCGCCCCGCCCCGCGTACAACGTCGCCACAACCAGGCAGAACAGGCCGAAAAACCGCCACAACCGCATCGCATCCCCCAGTGCCGAGTGCCGAGTGCCCAGTGCCCAGTGCGGACAGGCGGGATACCCCACCCGCCGCCACTCATTTCGCCGACCCGACCACCGCGATCAGCCGGCCGACGATCGTCGCATCGGCCAGCGTCGACAGATCGCCCAGCCCGTCCAGCTCGTGACAGGCGATCTTCCGCAGCAGCCGCCGCACGATCTTGCCCGAGCGCGTCTTCGGCAGGTCAGGCACCAGATAAACCCGTTCGGGCACCGCATAGCGCCCGATCCCCCTGGTCACGGCCAGCGACGCGGCATCCGCCAGGCCGGGTTCGGCCGCATCGCGCGCCACCGCGAACACGACCAGCCCCTGCCCCTTGATATCATGCGGAATGCCGACCGCCGCGCATTCGACGAAACGATGGTCGGTCGCCACCACATCCTCGACCTCGGCGGTGCCGATCCGATGACCCGAAACGTTGATCACATCGTCGATGCGCCCGGTGATCCAGTAATACCCGTCTTCATCGCGCCGCGCCCCGTCGCCCGAGAAATAATAGCCGGGGCAGAAGCTGAAATATGTCTGGCGGAACCGGTCGTGACCTCCCCAGATGGTCCGCGCCTGGCCGGGCCAGGAGCGGGCAATGCACAGGCAGCCCTCGCCCACCCCCTCGATAACCGCGCCCTTGTCCGTCAGCAGCGCGAGTTCCACCCCGGGCAGCGGCAGAGTGGCCGAGCCCGGCTTCTGCGGCACGGCACCGGGAACCGGCGCGATCAGGATGCCGCCCGTCTCGGTCTGCCACCAGGTATCGACCACGGGGCAGCGCCCGCGACCGACGGCCTCGTGGAACCACACCCACGCATCGGGGCTGATCGGCTCGCCCACGCTGCCCAGCAGGCGCAGGCTGTCCAGCGCATGGCGCTCCACCGTCCCGCCATCGTCGCGCATCAGCGAGCGGATCGCCGTGGGCGCGGTATAGAAGGTCGTGACCTTGTGGGTCTCGATCACCTCCCACCACCGTCCCGGCGCGGGATAGGACGGCAGCCCCTCGAACAGCAGGACCGTGCCGCCATTGGCCAGCGGCCCGTAGACGACATAGGTGTGGCCGGTGATCCAACTGATATCCGCCGTACACCAGAACACATCCCCCGCCCGATGATCGAAGACCAGCTCGTGGGTAAAGGACGCCCAGACCATGTAGCCACCGGTGGCGTGGACCACCCCTTTCGGCTTGCCGGTGCTGCCGGACGTATAGAGCAGGAACAGCGGATCCTCGGCCGCCATCTCGGCCGCCGGACAGTCCGGCGACGCCTCGGCCAGCAGCGGGCCCAGCGCCAGGTCGCGGCCGTCATGCATCGGCAGGTCCAGGCCGGTCACCGCCAGCACCAGCACGTGCCGCACGCTGGGCACCCCCCGCGCCAGGGCCTCGTCCATCACGCTCTTCAGCGGAATCCGCTTGGCGCCGCGCCGCGCCTCGTCGGCGGTGATGACGACCACCGCCCCGCTGTCGTTCAGCCGGTCGGCCAGCCCCTCGGCCGAAAATCCGCCGAACAGCACCACATGCAGCGCGCCGATCCGCGCGCAGGCCAGCATCGCCACCACGCCTTCGGCCACCATCGGCAGATGAATCGCCACCCGGTCGCCCCGCCCGACCCCGAGCCCGCGCAGCACATTGGCCATGCGGCAGACGCGCTCATGCAACGCGCGATAGGTCAGCCGCTCGACCTGCGCCGCCTCCTGCCCCTGCCAGATCAGGGCGATCTGCTCGCCCCGTTCGGCCAGATGGCGGTCCAGGCAATTGACGCTGGCATTCAGCCGCCCATCCGCGAACCAGCGGATCGAAACATCGTCCGCGAAGGACGAGCCGGACGCGACCGTCGGCCGCCATGTCCAGTCCAGACGCCCCGCCTGACCGAGCCAGAACCGTTCCGGATCGCGCGCGGCCTCTTCGGTCATCTGGCGCAGACGGTCGCCATCGACGGCCGCCTGTGCGGCGAATAACGGCGGAGTCTGGAAAATCTCTTTTTCTGACACTGTATTTTAAATCCACCTGTCGGACCGGTTTGAATGCCGATTTCTCTGGTTGGGGGGATGTGCGTCGGACAACATAGAGAATCCCTCCCCGGGACACGAGCCCAATTTCCGCTCTCGCTGCCATTTCCCCGAACGCTCGCCGCCTCAGCCCCCGATCGGGCGCTCCGGACCGGTATCGAGCGTGAATGGCAGCGCGTCCCGCCGATTGATATCCAGCGCCAGGCGATGATGCAGCGGCGGGTGCGCGCGCGACCGGCATTCGGTCCATTCGCACAAATGGCAGGATATACCGACAGGAATGGCCGGCGCCTGGAGATTCAGCCGGTCGGAATACACGATTTCCGAAGCCCGGGTCATGTCGCATCCCATGGCGATGGCATGGACCGGCTGCACGTCGTTCCAGCCGGTCGAAATGCCCGACACCGTCCGCGAGAAACACAGGAAGGTCCGCCCATCGGTAAACTGCGCCACCTGCGCCTGCGTGACGCCCGGCGTCGCGAAACATGTATTGGCATTCCATTGCGGGCAGGAATGCCCCTGCCGGGGCACCGGAAACCCGCAGGCGGAAAAGCTCTTGGTCATGTTGCCCGCCGGGTCGGTACGCACGAAGAAGAACGGCACCCCCCGCTCGCCCGGCTTCTGCAATGTCGACAGGCGCTGCGCCGCCTGCTGGTAGGACACGCCGAACCGGGCCG
This sequence comes from Gluconacetobacter sacchari, assembly GCF_014174255.1. Taxonomy (GTDB): domain Bacteria; phylum Pseudomonadota; class Alphaproteobacteria; order Acetobacterales; family Acetobacteraceae; genus Gluconacetobacter; species Gluconacetobacter sacchari. The sequence goes on along the minus strand of NZ_JABEQJ010000009.1, from coordinate 40,007 downwards.
AGAGAATGTCCAGGTCGTAGCGCAACGCCACCGCCGCCGTCAGAAAGGGCGAATAGGGCATCAGCAGCGCGGCGGCGGCGTAGTTCACCAGCCCGATCTGGATGACGATGCGGGCATCCTCGGTGCTGGGCGCGATCTCGTGCAGCAGCGCCTCGATTGCCTCGCGCCCCTCCAGCAGCATCAGTTGAAAAGCCAGTTGGAAACCCCGGCTTTCCCGTGGCAGCAGGTCGGACAGCAGCAGCAGCCGGCTGTCGGGATCGTAGCGGCGGAATGCCCCGTCCAGGGCGGTGATCCGCACCACGATGCCATGAAGCTGGCGCAGGCGGGTGGCGATCATGTGGTTGCTTTCCGACGGCGGCAGCGCCTCGCCATCCGGCAGCCGGGCCGCCCGCGCCATGTCCGCGCGCACGTGCTGGGCGAGATCTTCCAGCGTGGGGAAATGGTTCAACCGTTCGTCATAGACCAGTCGCGCCTCCTCCTGCGGCAGGATGACGCGCGTGCCCGTCGGCAGCATCAGCCTTGTCGCGTCGTGATGCGCGGCCCGGAACGCCTGGTGCAGGGTCAGCACCGCCCGCGCGGCCTCGGGCTGGGCCGCCAGGGCGGCGATTTCCTGCGCCGGAATGCCATGCGCCCCCAGCAGCGGGTCGGACAGCGCCTGGTGCAGCAGGCCTTCCATCCGCTGTTCGTCCACCCCCGACAGCGCCTCGATGGACACATCCAGCGCCCGCGTCAGCTTGATCAGGAGCGACGCGGTGACGCTGCGCTGGTCATGCTCGATCAAATTGAGATAGCTGGGCGAAATGCCCAGCCTTACGGCCAGCGCCTGCTGCGACAGGGACCGTTCGGTCCGGATCCTGCGGATGATGCGGCCGATGCGGGTCGGGGACATGTTTATTTACTCGTTTTTACAAATATATTCATCAGTATGTAAATGGTTTTACACCATTCATGATCTGGCGTCTTCTTTTGTCTGGCATGTACTGTCAGGTCTCTCCTTAACTGGTCGCACAGCATGATCGAAGAGGAAGATTCGTCAATGCCCGCCGGGGGCCGCCTGGTCATCGGCATGCACCGGCCACCACAGACACGCCGGACCGGACCCGGTCCGCACATTCCATTCAAGGGAAACCGTCATGTCCCGTCGCACCATTGGTCAGATCCACGTCGATCGCGCTCTCGATTCCTTCGTCACGAACGAGGTCCTGCCCGGGACCGGCATCGCCCCCGACCGGTTCTGGGCCGGCCTGTCCGACATCGTCTCGCAGTTCGCGCCCAAGGTCCTGAACGCGCTGGCGCGGCGTCGGCTGCTTCAACAGGCCGTGGACCAGTTGCTGACCGCGCCGGGATTCGATCCAGCCGATATCGACGGCCAGATCCGGCTGCTGCGCACGACCGGATATCTGGAGCCCGAGCCCGCCCATTTCGACATCACGACCCGCGATGTCGATGCCGAGATGGCCCATGTCGCGGGCCCGCAGCTTGTCGTGCCCGTCACCAATGCCCGCTACGCGCTCAACGCCGCCAATGCGCGCTGGGGCAGCCTGTACGACGCGTTCTACGGCACGGATGCCGAGCCGTACGGCCCCTCGGGCGTGCCGGCTCGCGGCTATGACGAACGGCGCGGCGCGCAGGTGATCCGGCGCGTGCGGCTTATTCTGGACGAGATCATGCCGCTGTCGCAGGGCAGCCACGCCGATGCCACCCGCTATCATGTCGCGGACGGGCGGCTGTTCGCCACGATCGCCGGCATCGCCGAGCCGGTCGAACTGCGCCGCCCCGCCCAGTTCGCGGGTTTCCAGGGCTCCGGCGACAGGCCAGAGGCCGTCGTGCTGCGCAATCACGGACTGCATATCGAACTGCGCTTCGATCCCACCTCGCCGATCGGCAGCCGCGACAAGGCCGGCATCGCGGACGTGATCGCGGAATCCGCGCTGACCACCATCATGGATTGCGAGGACAGCGTCTCGGCCGTCGATGTCCAGGACAAGATCCTCGTCTACCGCAACTGGCTGGGCCTGATGAAGGGCACGCTCACCGCGTCGTTCCCCAAGGGCGGGCGCACGGTGGAGCGGCAACTGGCGCCCGACCGCCGCTATACCGCGCCCGACGGCACGTCGCTGGTGCTGCCGGGGCGCAGCCTGATGCTGGTGCGCAATGTCGGGCACCATATGTTCACCGACGCGGTGGTGGACAGCACCGGCCATGCCATCCCCGAGGGGGTGCTGGACGCCGCGATCACCGCCGCCATCGCGCTGCACGACCTGCGCGGCAATTCGCCCACCATCAACAGCCGTACCGGGTCGATCTATATCGTCAAGCCGAAGATGCATGGCGGCGAGGAGGTCGCGCTGTCCAACGCCCTGTTCGACCGGATCGAGCAGTTGCTGGACCTGCCGCCCAACACGATCAAGATGGGCATCATGGACGAGGAACGGCGCACCAGCGCCAATCTGGCCTCCTGCATCCATGCGGCGCGCGCGCGCGTAGTCTTCATCAATACCGGCTTCCTCGACCGCACGGGCGACGAGATCCATTACTGCATGCAGGCCGGCCCGGTGGTGCGCAAGGCCGAGATGCGCGCCGAACCGTGGATGGCCGCCTACGAACAGCGCAACGTCGCCATCGGCCTGGCCTGCGGCCTGAAGGGCCGCGCGCAGATCGGCAAGGGCATGTGGGCGATGCCCGACCGCATGGCCGACATGATGGAACAGAAGATCGCCCACCCCCGCGCCGGCGCGAACACGGCGTGGGTGCCGTCGCCCACCGCCGCGACCCTGCATGCCCTGCACTATCATTTCGTCGACGTGCGGGCCGTTCAGGACCGGCTGAAGGCCGCCCATCCGGTGGCCCTGCCCGCGCTGCTGACTCTGCCGCTGGCCCGCCAGGTCGCCTGGTCGGCGGCGGAGCGCCGAGCGGAGCTGGACAACAATCTGCAAGGCATCCTGGGCTACGTCGTGCGCTGGGTGGATATGGGGATCGGCTGCTCCAAGGTGCCGGACCTCAACGATGTCGGCCTGATGGAAGACCGCGCGACGCTGCGCATCTCCTCGCAGCATGTCGCCAACTGGCTGCGTCACGGCGTGATCTCGGAGGACGATGTCCGCACCTCGATGACGCGCATGGCCGCGATCGTCGATGCGCAGAACCAGAGCGAGGACGGCTATCGCCCGATGGCCGAAAATCCCGACGGTCCCGCCTTCCGCGCGGCGGCCGAACTGGTCTTCACCGGCACCACCCAGCCCAACGGCTACACGGAGCCGACCCTGCATCGCTGGCGCCGTGTCGCCAAGGCGCAGGCGGCGGCAGGCCAGGGCGCGCCCGTGCTGGAAAAGACGACGATCTGAACCACCCACCCCGTCCGGATGTCCCCATCCGGACGGGCCCCTTCGCCCGGCGCCACGTGGCAAAGGCCGCGATCATGCGCGCTTCCCCATTTCGTGAAAACCCCCCCGCTGCACGATGACGCGCCGCACCCCATTTCGCGGGAAGCACGAGTCCGCTGCGAGCGGGGGAAGACCATGTCGTCAGATCGCTCCATCCTCTTCAGGAACAGGCACGACGCCGGCCAGGCGCTGGGTATCGCCCTTCGGCCGCTGGCCTCTTTCCATCCCCTGGTTCTGGCGCTGCCGCGCGGTGGCGTGCCCGTCGCGTTCGCGGTCGCACAGGCGCTCGATGCGGAGATGGACCTGCTGTTCGTACGCAAGATCGGCAGTCCCGGTCACGAGGAATATGGCTTCGGCGCGGTCGTCGATGGCGCCGAGCCGCAAATCGTGCTCGACGACGCCTATGTGCGCGTGTCCGGAATCAGCCAGGAGACGATCCAGGACATCGTGGATCTGCAACGGGCGGAAATCGACCGGCAACGCCGCCTGTATGCGCCGGACCGGCAACCGGCGCCGGTCACCGGTCGCGTGGTGATCGTCGTGGATGACGGAATCGCCACCGGCGGCACGATGCGGGCCGCCCTTCGCGCATTGCGGAAAAACCGCCCAGCCCGCCTGGTGCTGGCCGTACCCGTGGCGCCCCCCGACAGCATCGCGACCCTCGGCGCGGAATGCGACCAGACCGTCTGCCTGCTGCAACCGGAATCCTTCCATGCCGTCGGCGCCTATTATCACGATTTCTCCCCCGTGGAGGATGCCGAGGTCATCCGGCTGGTCGCGGAGGCCCGCGCCATGCACCGCGTCCGCCGGCATTCCGATGCCATCTGACATCTCGGCCGGACGCATCCCGGTCGCGCGCGCCGCTCAACGCAGGGCCGGACGCGCGGGCGGCAGGCGGCTTTTGTCGCGCAGAATATGAATGGTCATGATTTCCCCGATATTCGTCTGGGAGATCAGCCCCATGAATCGCCCCTGTCCGTCGCACACCCCGACCGCCGGTACCTGGCGTTCCTCCAACAGGCGCATGGCATCGTCCACGCTCTGGTAGGAATGCAGGGTGGGGATATCCGGCATCATGATGTCGGCGGCCATCGCATCCGTCTGTCCGGCATGCATGGCCCGCAGGATGGCCGCATGCGTCAGAAGGCCACACAGCTTGCCCTGCCCGTCCACGACGGGGAATTCCCGCTGCGGCAGATGCACCATCGTGACGACGATATCGTCGATCCGACTGTCGGGTGACACGGGCTGGAGATGCGTGGTCATGACATCGGACACGATCATGCCATGCGCCAGTTGACGGAACAGGGCCCCCTGCGCCTCGGCCACGGCGCCCAGATAGACGAAAAGCGCGATGAACACGAGCAGCGGATTGCCGACAAGGCCGAGAAATCCAAAAACGAACGCGATCCCCTGCCCGATCGAGGCGGCAACCTGCGTCGCCTGGGCATAGGCCATCCGATAGGTCAGCAAGGCCCGCAGCGCCCGTCCGCCATCCATCGGAAACGCCGGGATCAGGTTGAAGACCGCCAGGAACAGGTTGATGCTCGACAGCCGCGCCACCAGGCCCACGCCCTGGTCCTGGAACGCGGCGCCCGAAAGATGCGGCACGCTCCGCGTGATGCCATACAGGATCGCGGCGATCACGAGATTCACCGCCGGCCCGGCCAGGGCGATCACCAGTTCCTGGGTCGGCTGCTCGGGAATGCGCGCCATCCGGGCAACCCCGCCGATCGGCAGGAGCGTGATGTCGCGGGTCTGCACGCCATAATGCCGCGCGGCGAGCACATGGCCGAATTCATGCAGCACGACGCAGGCAAACACGGCCAGCACGAGCACAACGCCGTCGATCGCCGCCCGCATGCCGGCCCGCGCGGCATAGACCGCGCCGATCCAGACCAGAAAGAGCAGGAACGTGATGTGAAGCCGAACCGTCGTTCCGCCAAATCGGCCGATCGGGATGGACCAGGTCATGCCGTGCCCTCGATGAACGATCGTCTGCTGCGCGAACATGGTTAACATCGTCGCGCGGCATAAGTTCGCCCCGCGCGTGGCGCGCCTCCCCATCACAGAGTCCGGAGCCGCCTTGTTTCCCCCCTCCTCGCGCGCATCTGTGGAGGAAGAAGAAAAAAGACCGATTTTTCATGAGGATCAGGAAAGATGACCGCCCGGAACACCATTCTGATCGTCGTCGCGGACGGGGCGCATGCCCGCTTCGTGCAACCGGCCGAAAACCGTGCGCTGCACACCATCGAATCCTTCGACGCCCTCTCCGCGCGTCAGCGGACGTCCGACCTCGGAGACGACGCGCCGGGCGCGACCTACCATACCGGCTCCACCGCCCGCCACGCCCTCGCCCCGCGCCATGACCGCCACAGGCTGGAGATGGACGCGTTCTCGCAATTCGTCGCCCGGCAGATCAATGAATGGGATCATGCGTATGACAGGCTTCTGGTCATCGCGCCCGCCCATAGAAACGCGGAAATCGTCAGTCACCTCAAGCCGGAATCCCGAACGAAAATCATCGGAATCATCGACAAGGACCTGACCGGGGTGCCCGACGACGCCCTGGGGGATCACATCGACCACGTCATCTGATCCCCTGCCGCGATACCGCGCCCCGCCCCCGCCGTCTGGTATCGGACGCGCGACACGGCCATAATCGCGCAGTGCCGGAGCCGGCAGCCAGAGTCCGCTCCCGGCACATGGTCATCGTCCGGAAAGGCAGGCCCATGTATCGGCGTCGCTTCTGCTCGTCCCTGGGGGCGGCGCTGGCCCTCTCCGGCTCTCCCGGCATCGCCGACGCCGACGACGGGCCGATGGTCGGGCCGATCCACCTGGTCGGCAACCGGGTGGCCATGCCGGTGCGCGTCAACCAGGCCGGCACCTTCCTGTTCGCCATCGACACCGGAGGCGCCATCAGCCTGATCCGTGAGGACCTGGCGCGAACATTATCGCTTCCCTACGGCGGGTCGCTCAATGTCGGCGTCGCAGGGCATGACGGCCCCCACGAGACGTTCGTGATCGAGGATGCGACCCTCGCCGGCATCGTACGACAGCAGAATGTCCGGCTGGTCGGCGTCGGGCCGACCGTGCTGGGCGACCAGATCGCGGGCGCGCTCGCCTCCGGCATCCTCACGACGGTCTTCAGCGAGCTGAATTTCGACACCTTGCAATGGCGGGTCTGGCCGAACGGTCGCCCGAACCTGGCGGGCTTCACCCGGCTGGACTCCGAAATCACCCGTTCCGAACCCGGCCGCTGGTCCCCTGCCCTGACCGCCGCGGGCACCGTCAACGGCACCCGCCTGCGCTTCCTGCTCGATACCGGCGGGCTGTCGCTGGTGCGGCTGAACCACCGCGCCGCCCGCGATCTCGGCCTGTGGTCGAACGATCATCCGTTTGCGCCGCTACCAAACGGCAGACGGATCGTCAGGCTGAAAACGATGGCATTCGCGGGATACGTCTTCGACGGCCTCCTGGCCCTGCTGCTGTCCGACAATCGCGAGGACGATATCTCCGACGGCCTGATCGGACTGCCGCTGCTGCGCTGTTTCAATCTGGCCTGCGATCCGGCCGGCCACGTGATCTGGGCCAGACGCAGCGGCCTGTCGCCTGCGCCCTTCACCTACCCTCTCTCCGGCCTCGCCGCCACCCAGGCAGGGGGCGCCCTCCGCGTCACGGCCGTCGGCAAGGGCAGCCCGGGGGAACAGGCGGGCATCCGTCCCGACGACACGATCCTCAGCCAGGCCCCCCAGGCGACCCTGCAAGCACTGGGCGGCCCGCCCGGCTCCGCCGTGTCGCTGACGATCAGCCGCCCTTCCGGGCCATTCTCCGCCACGGTCACCCTACGCCCCTATCTCTGACGATCATCCCGCGCCGGCACATGCGCATCACGTCGCGGATCTCGCGACAAGTGATCCGTCGAATGCCCTGCTGCTCCATAAACCGCGTCAACGACAGGTCGGTGAGGCAGGCCGCGTCATGGATGCGAATATGGGTGAAGCGATGATCGTAGGCGCGCAGTTCGCCAGTGTCGTCGGCCGGATGGGCGAAGATTTCGCCAATACCGGGCGACAGGCCCGGCACCACCTCCAGCAGGACGTCCCGGGCCGGATACGGAACGGACGCTGTGACATGACCCCGCTTCGTTGCCGGTCCGGCCACATCCCCTCTTGCGAGGACAGCACCTCGCTCGGGAAAGCAGGTTGGTGCCGAACGTCCGTCCAGCTCTTGATGCTGGCAGGCAGCCTAATCGGACAGGCACGCAAAGACAACCGCTCCGGCGGTTCAGCCATGGGGGGCCGAACGGGCGGAATGCTCCAGATAGAGCCGCAGCACCGCCTCGGCTTCCACGTCCCCGGCCGATTGCGGGCCTGGACCGTCCTGTGGAAGCGCGAAGATCGCCTTGACCAGATGCAGCAGTATCACCGCCCGTTCGTCATGCGCCCCCGGCGAGCCGCCGAGCCGCGACAGCAGCCCGCCCATGCGCCCGATCAGCGCCGTGCGGAGCGTACCCGTCCCGGCCTGCCACGCGATTCCGCTGTCGATCAGCGACAATACGACGGACCGCTCCGTCCGCAGGCACCGGACGATCTCCAGCAGCCCCGCCGCCGCATCCGCCACGGACAGGGGCGGATCGCGGTCGATCAACCGGTCCAGCGCATGCAGCAACCGCTCGCCATAGCGTTCGAGCAGCGCGACGGCCAGGACCTCCTTGGTCGGAAAGAAGCGATAGAGCGAGCCGATCGCCGTGCCGGAGCGAAGAGCCACCTCGGTCATCGTCGCCGCCTCGTAGGACTTCTCGGCAAACAGCGCCGTCGCCGCCTCGAGGATCGCCGCGACACGATCTCGTCCGCGCTGCCGCTTGGGGGCCAGCGCGACGCCAGGGGGGAGGCTTGACATAATGCGAGGACTCCCTCAACTAACTTTATGCGAGACAATCTTCGCATAATGAACTTTCCGCCGCCGGTCGATAAGCGATGTCGACACGCGACACGACGGTATCTCCCACCCCTGCGAGGCTTCAATCCATGCTTCAATGCGACCCGCGAACCACCGCACTCGTCCTCATCGACCTGCAAAACGGCATCCTTGCCCTGCCGACCGTCCCGAGACCATCGTCCGAGGTGCTGGAGGGCGGAAAATCCCTGGCCAAGCGGTTCCGCGACGCCGGCGCGGCGGTGGTTCTGGTCCGCGTCGCATTCGCTCCCGACTATGCCGACGCACCGCCGGGCTCCACCGATCAGCCCCTCGCGCGTCCCGAGGGCGGCCTGCCGGCAAACTGGGCGCGCCTCGCGGATGGGCTGGAGGCACCGGGCGACATCGTCATCACCAAGCATCAATGGGGCGCGTTCACGGGCACGGAGCTGGACCTGCAACTCCGCAGGCGGGGCGTGCGGACGATCGTGCTTGGCGGCATCGCCACGAATTTCGGCGTCGAATCCACCGCGCGCCACGCCTGGGAGTTGGGCTATCACGTCGTCATCGCCGAGGATCTGTGTACCAGCCTGTCGGCGGAGTTGCACGACATCGCCGTCCGCTCCGTTTTCCCACGGATCGCGCGCGTGACGCGGGCCGACGGCATCTCGATCAGCCATTGATCCACGCCGCGGTCCGGCCCCTCCGCACGGCCTCCCGTCCTGCGGTGGGGCGTACTGGCCCTCCTGTCGCCGGTCTTCACCGCCAGGATGCGCGGTCCGCATTCCATCTCGATCCATGCAGGTCGCCCGGTTCTTCCGCGTCCCGGTCACCGGGCCGGCCGTGGCACGCTGGCCGTCTCGGACATCGTCCGGTCGCCCTCTCTGAGACGTGCCAGCCAAACGCGTTATTTTTTCGAATCCCCCCTTGAGCGCCCCGCTTTCGAAACCAGCTCACTCATAGCCCGGCGCATCAGCGTTTCCGGGCGCCATTCTCCAGAACGGCAGAAAACGACGAACAGGAGATTGATGATGGCAAACCTCGAAAAAATTTCGGAAAAAACGGAAACGACAACGGGGAAGACGGGCATGCCCGTCTCCCGTCCATCGGCGGGGTCGGCCCTGGACGCCCTGCGATGGGAACTCGATCGTCTCTTTGACGATTTCCGCACGAGCACGTGGCGCCGTCCGGCGAGCCGCATACCCGGTCTCGAACGTCTTTGGCCACGAGACGACACATTCGCCGTCGTCCCGGCGATTTCCGTGGTGGAAAAGGACAATTCCTACGACGTCGTCGCGGAACTGCCTGGAATCGATGAAAAAGATCTGGAGATCAAACTCTCCGGCGGCGTTCTGAGCATTCGCGGCGAAAAATGCGAGCAACGCGAGGACGAACAGAAGAACTATCACTATTCGGAACGTCGCTTCGGCACATTCATGCGGTCCCTCGCGGTCCCCGACGGCGTCGATGCGAGCAAGATCGATGCTTCGTTCGAGAACGGGCTCCTGACGATCACCATGCCCAAGACGGTGGACGCCCAGAAAAACGAGAAGATCATCCCCGTCAAACACGCCTGACACGCCGCGCCGCAAAAAAACAAACCCCGCCACGGGGGCGGGGTTTGCCGACAGTCCCGGCCGCCCCAGCGGGGCGGCCGTCCATGCGATCCGGCCGAAATCAGGCCGACTTGGCCACGATCTCCTCGGCCACATTGCGCGGCACCGGGTCGTAGTGATGGAACTGCATCGTGAAGGACGCGCGCCCCTTCGTGATCGAACGCAGGTGCGAGATGTAGCCGAACATTTCCTTCAGCGGCACCAGCGCGCGGACCATAACGGTCGAGCCCGAGCTTTCCTGGTTCTGGATCATGCCGCGACGACGGTTCAGGTCGCCCACCACGTCGCCGACATGATCGTTCGGCGTCGTGACTTCCACGTCCATGATCGGCTCCAGGATCACCGGGCCGGCCTTCTTCATGCCTTCGCGGAAGCAGGCCTTGGCGGCGATTTCGAACGCCAGCGCCGAGGAGTCGACGTCATGGTACTTGCCGTCCAGCAGCGTGAACTTGAAGTCCACGGTCGGGAAGCCCGCCAGCACGCCCGTCGTGGACTGCATGCGGATACCCTTTTCGACCGCCGGAATATATTCCTTCGGCACGGTGCCGCCGACGACCTTGTTCTCGAACTGGATCTCCTGGTTCCGTTCCAGCGGCGCGAACTCGATCTTCACTTCGGCGAACTGGCCCGACCCACCCGACTGCTTCTTGTGGGTATAGGTCTCGACATGCGGCTGGGTGATCGTCTCGCGATAGGCCACCTGCGGCGCACCGATATTCGCGTCCACGCCATATTCGCGGCGCAGGCGGTCGATGATGATGTCCAGATGCAGTTCGCCCATGCCCGACAGGATGGTCTGGCCGGTTTCCTGGTCGGTCTTCAGACGCAGCGAGGGGTCTTCGCCCGCCAGCTTCTGCAACGCCAGGGTCATCTTCTCGACCCCGTCCTTGGTCTTCGGCTCGACCGAGATGTCGATCACCGGCACCGGGAAGCTCATGCGCTCCAGCACCACCGGGTCGGCGGCGTCGGCCAGCGTGTCGCCGGTCTGGGTGTCCTTCAGGCCCACGAAGGCGGCGATGTCGCCGGCGTGGACTTCCTTCACTTCCTGGCGCTTGTCGGCATGCATCTGGAAGATACGGCCGATCCGCTCCTTGTGGTCCTTCGTGGTGTTCAGGACGCTGTCGCCCGAACGCAGCACGCCGCGATAGACGCGCACGAAGGTCAGCGTGCCGTATTTGTCGTTGATGATCTTGAACGCCAGGCCGGCGAACTTGCCATCTGGATCGACCGGGATGATCGGCAGCGCGTTCTCGTCCACTTCCTCGCCCTCGGGCGGGGCGATACGGATGCCCGCCACGTCGTCCGGCGCGGGCAGATAGTCGATCACCGCATCCAGCAGCGGCTGCACGCCCTTGTTCTTGAAGGCGGTGCCGCACAGCACCGGGCGGAACTCACCCGAGATCGTGCCCTTCTTGATGCAGCGCTTCAGGGTGGCGACATCGACGTCGCCCTTGTCGAAATATTCTTCCATCGCCGCGTTGTCGACGGCCAGCGCCGTGTCCAGCAGTTCCTGCCGGGCCTCGGCGGCCTTTTCCTTCAACTCGTCCGGAATCTCGGCGTAATGGAACTTCGCGCCCAGTTCGCCGCCTTCCCAGATGATCGCGCGCATCTCGACCAGATCGACGACGCCGACGAAGTTTTCCTCGGCCCCGATCGGCAGTTGCAGCGGGATCGCGACGATGTCCAGCTTCTCCTTCAGCGTGTCGAACGCGCGGTAGAAGTCGGCGCCGGTGCGGTCCAGCTTGTTGATGAAGATGATGCGCGGCACGTTGTAGCGGTCGGCCAGGCGCCAGTTGGTCTCGGACTGCGGCTGCACGCCGGCCACGCCCTCGATGATGAACACCGCGCCGTCGAGCACGCGCAGCGAGCGGTTCACCTCGATGTTGAAATCGATATGGCCCGGCGTGTCGATGATGTTGATGCGATGCCCGTCCCATTCGCAGGTGACGGCGGCCGAGGTGATCGTGATGCCGCGCTCACGCTCCTGGTCCATATAGTCGGTCGTGGTGTTGCCCTCATGGACCTCACCGATCTTGTGCGACACGCCGGTGTAATACAGGATCCGCTCGGTGGTCGTCGTCTTGCCGGCGTCGATATGCGCGGTGATGCCGATATTACGGATCAGTGAAAGATCGGACTTTTCAGACACGGGGGGAACCTCCACAAAACAGTTCAGGCGCGAACGGAACCTTTCCCCTCGCGCCTGCCGGAGCCGGACGCCCACCCCGTCGACAAAGGTCGAGGACGATGCGGACCGGCCGAATAGACAGTTGGCCCTGACATGCGTCAGGCACCTGAGACATGCAAGCCCACCCCGGCCGAAAACCCGGCCGGGGCGGCACAGGATCGTCAGGCTGCCGCGGCGGCCTTCTTTTCCTGGGCGCGCAGGATACGGCGCTTCAGCGCCTGCGCCTCAAGCGGCAGCTTGCGGTTCGGCGTCGACAGCAGGAACGCGTCCAGCCCACCGTTATGCTCGACCGTGCGGATGCCATTGGTGCTCAGGCGCATACGCACCGGGCCACCCAGGATATCGGACAGCAGGGACGTCTCCTGCAGGTTCGGCAGGTAGCGGCGGCGGCTCTTGTTGTTGGCGTGGCTGACGTTATTTCCCGTCAGCACGCCCTTGCCCGTGATCTGGCAACGGCGAGACATGGTATCATCCTCGGATAACTGGGGCCGAGGCATAATGCCCGGCAACGATCGTCAAGATTAGGCGCGGCTTATGGCCAAGCTACCGCGCCTCGTCAAGCCGAAAGGCACGATTCGCGGCGTTTTCGCCCGAATCCCCTTCCGGCCCCTTCCCTTACTCGGGGCGCGCGACCTTGTCACGGTCGGGGTGCAGGTCGCCCGACCGCACGCTGTGAATGGCGTTTTCCAGCATCGCCAGCATCGTCCCCTGGTCCATGGTGCGGGCCAGCAGCCCCAGCGCGCCGCCCAACAGAGCCGATGAAATGGCGATCGGCGGCAGGTTCTCGCCCAGCATGTATTCGATGGCCTTGTCGACCACGGCGCCGCAATGGCTCAGTTCCTCGGGAACCGATCCATCCTGGCCCAGCGCGGGTCCTTCGCCGTCCGTCTCCGCCATGTCATCCTCTCTCCGTCATATGCCGCGCGCCATGCGGGCGGCGCGGCCGGGCGCAAAATGCCCCCGTTCAGGCCGGAAGACCAGCCCCCACCGCCGCCTGGCCGGCATCCTCTCCACGCTCCTCGGCCTGGGCGGCCCACATGCCGGCATAGAGCCCGTCGCGGGCCAGCAGGCTGCGATGCGTGCCACGCTCCTTGATCACCCCGTCCCCCATCACAAGGATTTCATCCGCGTCGATCACGGTGGACAGCCGATGGGCGATGATCACGGTCGTCCGCTCCGCCGAGACGGTCCGCAGCGCGACCTGGATTTCCTGCTCGGTATGGGTGTCCAGCGCGCTGGTCGCCTCGTCCAGGATCAGGATACGCGGATTCTTCAGGATGGTCCGGGCGATGGCGACGCGCTGCTTCTCGCCACCCGACAGTTTCAGCCCCCGCTCGCCCACCCGGGTCGCATAGCCGTCCGGCAGGCTGGCGATGAAGTCATGGATCTGCGCCAGCCGCGCCGCGTGCTCGATCTCCTCCTGCGACGCTCCCAGCCGGCCATAGGCGATATTGTAGCCGATCGTGTCGTTGAACAGCACGGTATCCTGCGGCACCACGCCGATCGCCGCCCGCAGCGCCGCCTGACGATAGGCGCGCACGTCGTGCCCGTCGATCACCACCCGGCCCGACGTCACGTCATAGAACCGGAACAGCAGCCGGCTGATGGTCGATTTGCCCGCCCCGGTCGGCCCGACGATGGCCACGCGTCCACCCGCCGGCACGCTGAAGCTGACATCGTGCAGGATCTCGCGGTCGGGCCGGTAGCCGAAGCGGACATGCTCGAAGCGGATCGCGGCCGCCGGCGCCTCGTCCAGCCGGCCGGGCAGTTCGATCGCGTCCGGCCGGTCCTTCACGTCGGGCGCCTCCTCCATCAGCCGGAACATCTGTTCCAGGTCCACCAGCGACGTGCGCAGCGACGAATAGATGCTGCCGAGAAAATTGAGCGGCAGATAAAGCTGCATCAGATAGGTGTTGATCAGCACGAACCGCCCCACCGTCAGACGCCCCTGCCCGACATCGTGCGCCGCCAGCAGCATCACCACCGTCAGCGTGACGGCGATGATCGCCGCCTGGCCGAAATTCAGCCCGTTGAGCGAAAGCTGGGTCCGCACCGCCGCCCGTTCGTAGCGAAGCTGGGTTTCCTCGTAGCGGCGGCTCTCATGCTCCTCGTTGCCGAAATACTTCACCGTCTCGTAGTTCAGCAGGCTGTCCAGCGCCTTCCAGCTCGCCTCGCTGTTGATCTCGTTCATCTCGCGGCGGATGCCGATCCGCCAGGAGGTGAACCCGATCGTGAAGCCCACATAGGCCGCGACCGCCAGCAGCATGATCGCGGCATAGCGCCAGTCGAACAGGCGCCAGATGACGGCGATCACCATCAGCGCCTCGATCAGCGTCGGCACGATGTTGAACACGCCCACCCGCAGGATGGTCTCGATCGCCTCGGTCCCGCGCGCGATCGCCCGCGTCACGCCGCCCGACTGGCGGTCGAGGTGAAAGCGCAGCGAAAGCGCATGCATGTGGCGGAAACTGCGCATCGCCGCCACGCTGCTGATATGGAAGCGCACCGGGGCGAACAGCGCATCCCGCCATTCCCCCATGCCCGCCGACATCAGGCGCAGCATCCCGTATCCGACGATCAGCGCCATGGGAATCGTCAGCCCGTCCATGGTGCCGGGCCCGTGATGCAGCGCGTCGACCACCAGGCTGTAGACATAGGGCACGGCGATCGTCGCGATCTTGGCGGCGACCAGCAGCAGGCAGGCCCCCACCACCCGCGCCCGGGTACCGACATCGTGACGGGGCCAGAGATAAGGCAGCAGGGCGCGCAGGGTCGCATGCACGGGGCGTCCGAGCGCGGCCCGGTCGGAGGATGAGGGCGGTGTCATGCCATCCGATGTGGCATGCGAGGGTCGATTTGCAAACTCCCGTCCTCCGCTGCGGCCCACCACGCGGCAGGATTGTCACACCCTCACCCGCCCGGTATGCCATGGCCACGCATATGGAGCAGACCCGCATGACATCGGACGCCGCCCCTTTCATCCGGCATCTCGATTCCTGCAATACCGCGCGCCTGCCCGGCGCGCGCGCGCCCTTTCGCCTGGGCGACGCGCCGGCCGGCTGGATCGCGCCCGATCTGGTGCCCGAACTGGAGCGGCGCGGCCTGCGCCGTCTGTCGGGCGCGCTGGTGCTGGACGACCCGGCCGCGCTGGAGGCATTGGGCGAGACGCTGGCCGCCAACGGCGTCTACCGCTCCCACCACGAAATGTTCGACGTCGCCCCCACCGCCGACGCCGCCCCGGTCGCGCGCATCGACCGGGGCGCGCTGCCGCTGTTCGGGCTCATCGCGCACGGGGTGCATATGAACGGGCTGGTCCGCCACCCGGACGGCCCGCATCTGTGGGTCGGCCGCCGCGCCATGACCAAGCGGCTGGACCCCGGCAAGCTCGACCATCTGGTCGCCGGCGGCATCCCCGCCGGCCACACGCCCCGGCAGGCGCTGGAGAAGGAAGCGGCCGAGGAAGCCGGCATCGCCCCCGGCCTGATCGCCCGGGCCACCCCGGCGGCCTGCATCCGCTACGCCATGGACCGGCCGGAGGGGCTGCGCCGCGATGTCCTGCATTGCTACGACCTCGACCTGCCGCCCGACTTCGTGCCCGTCCCCACGGATGGCGAGGTCGAATCCTTCATGCTGATCCCCCTGCGCGAGGCCTGGCGGATCGTGCGTGACGGCGACGCTTTCAAGTTCAACGTCAACCTGGTCCTGATCGATTTGTTCCTGCGCCACAGGCTGATCGATCCGGACAGTCCCGGCGGACGCCGCCTGCGCGCGGGCCTGTCCGGGCTCGACAATCCGGCTTTCGCCTGATGCGCGCGGTCGCGGCATGCCTTCTGGCGGCATCATCCCTGCTGGCCTCGTGCGCGCCGGCGGCCCATGACGGGCCGGCGGGCGACGATCTGGCCTGCGCCCGCTTCGGCGCCCGCCCGGGCATCGAGATCTCGCTGCTGTTCGGCCTGAGCCGGCCCGACGGCCGCCCGATCACCGACGCGGAATGGCACGATTTCCTGTCCCGCGCCGTCACGCCGCGCTTTCCCGACGGGCTGAGCGTGTTCCAGGCCAGCGGCCAGTGGCGGGACCGGACCAGCCTGCGGATCACCTCCGAACCATCGCGCATCGTCTGGATCGCCGCCGACGCCCGCGCCCCCGGCCTGGCCGCGCGGCTGGACGCCGTCCGCGCCCAGTATCGTCGCGACTTCCAGCAGCAATCCGTGGGATTGGTCCTGCGCGCCGGCTGCCAGGCCTTCTGAGACACGCCGCGCGGGGCCCCTGTCACTTCCATGGACGGTCTTGTATGGTCGCGCCTCGTCCCGGCTTCCGGTCGGACAGCGATGGAGAGAGACGATGACCACCGCCCCGGTCGCCCGCAGGCAGCCCCAGACCATCACGCAGCTCGGCCGTGTGCGCGTGGACGAGTATGGCTGGATGAAGGACGAGAACTGGCAGGAGGTCCTGCGCGATCCGTCGGTGCTGCGCGCCGACATCGCGGACCATCTGCGGGCCGAAAACGCCTACACCGCCGCCATCCTGGCCCCCACCGAGGCGTTGCAGGCCACCATCGTCGCCGAGATGCGCGCCCGCATCCGCGAGGACGAGACCTACCCCGCCCTGCCGCACGGTCCCTGGCGCTATTACCTGCGCTACGACACCGGGGCGCAGCACCCGATCCATGCCCGTCATCCGGCCGGACGGCCGGACGAGGAGACCATCCTGCTGGATGTCCAGCGCGCGGCCCGGGGCCACGATTATTTCGCCGTCGCCACCGCGACGCACAGCCCCGACCACCGCCTGTTCGCCCATGCGGAAGACAGCCAGGGCTCCGAAGTCTACCGCGTCATCATCCGCGACATCGCGGGCGACACGCCGGTCGGCCCGCCCATCGAAAGCTGTAGCGGCAATTTCGCCTTCTCGCCCGACGCGCGCTACCTGTTCTGGACCTGGCGCGACGCGCATGGCCGCCCGACGAAAATCTATCGCCGCCGCATCGGCACCGCCGAGGACGTGCTGGTCTACCAGGAAGCCGACCCAGGCTTCTTCATCGGGGTGGAGGCCAGCCGCTCCGGACGCTGGATCGTCATCTCCGCCGCCAACCAGGACACGTCGGAATCGTGGCTCATCCCCGCCAGCCGCCCCGAAGCCGATCCGATATGCGTCGAGCCACGCCGCAGCGGCGTACTCTACACGATCAGCCATTGGGGCGACCGGTTCGCGATCCTGACCAATGCCGATGGCGCGGTCGATTTCAAGCTGATGGAAACGCCCGACACCGCGCCGTCGCGGGCCAACTGGCGTGACCTGGTCCCCCACGAGCCCGGCCGCTACATCACCGATTGCATCGCCTTTGCCGGCCATCTGGTCTGGCGCGAGCGCCGCGACGCCAACACCGCGCTGGTGATCCGCCCGGCCGACGGGCCGGATCATGTGCTGTCGTCCGACGAAGACGCCTATGTCCTGTCCTTCTCGGGCTCCTACGAATACGACACGGCCGAACTGCGCTATGTCTACCAGTCGCCGACCACGCCACGGCAATGGCTCGCCTATGACATGCGGACCCGGACCCGCCACCTGCTCAAGAGCCAGGAAGTCCCGTCGGGCCACGATCCCGCGCATTATCGATGCTGGCGCCTCACGGCCCGCGCCCCCGATGGCACCGAGGTGCCGGTCACCGTACTGGGGCGACACGACACGCCGCGCGACGGCTCCGCCCCGCTGCTGCTCTATGGCTACGGCGCCTACGGCCATGCGATCGAGCCGAGCTTCTCCACCGGGGTCTTCAGCCT
Source organism: Gluconacetobacter sacchari (assembly GCF_014174255.1). Classification (GTDB taxonomy): domain Bacteria; phylum Pseudomonadota; class Alphaproteobacteria; order Acetobacterales; family Acetobacteraceae; genus Gluconacetobacter; species Gluconacetobacter sacchari. The sequence continues at coordinate 22,126 of NZ_JABEQJ010000009.1, read as the reverse complement.
GGTCGACCGGGGCTGGTTCCACGCCGTCGCCCACGTGCGCGGCGGGTCCGAGAAAGGCTGGAACTGGTTTCTCGGCGGGCGCGGACGCAACAAGCCCAACAGCTTCACCGATTTCATCGCCTGCGCCGAACATCTGGCCGCCACCGGCTTTACCAGCGCCGGACGCATCGTCGGCGACGGCCGCTCGGCCGGCGGCATGGTCATGGGGGCGATCGCCAACATGCGCCCCGACCTGTTCGCCGGCATCGTGGCGGTGGTGCCCTTCGTGGACGAACTGAACACCATGTCGGACACCAGCCTCCCCCTGACGCCGCCGGAATGGCCGGAATGGGGCAACCCGCTGGAAGATCCGGAAGCCTATGACCTGATCGCCGGCTACGCCGCCTACGAACAGGTCGGGCCACGCCCCTACCCCGCCATCCTGGCCATCGGCGGCCTGTCCGATCCGCGCGTGACCTATTGGGAACCGGCGAAATGGGTCGCCCGGCTGCGCGTCCACAGCATTTCATCCCGTCCCATCATGCTGCGCACCAATATGGAAGCGGGCCATGGCGGCGCCTCGGGGCGTTTCGACGCGCTGAAGGAAGCCGCCCTGATCCAGGCCTTCGCCATCTGGGCGGTGGATGGCACGAACCGCCCGTGACGCCCGAGCAGAGGATCATGATGACGGACCCCGCCAGCCCCGCGATCGTCCCGCCCATGGATCGGTCTCCCTTCCGCCAGATGCGCGAGCGCCACAAGGTGCAGCGCATCGCCCGCGGCCTGCTGGCCACCTCCTTCGTCCTGCTGGGGCTCTATACGGTTCGCGGCTTCCTGCCGTCGCTGATCTGGGGCGCCATCTTCGCCATCGCCGCCTGGCCGCCCTATGTCGCGATCCGCGACCGCTGGAAACTCCGGCCCGGCGGCGTCCTGCTGCCGCTGCTGTTCACCACCGCGATCGCCCTGATCTTCCTGATCCCGATGGGCCTGTTCGCGCTGGAAGCCGGGCGCGAGGCGCAGGGCGTGCTGAACTGGGCCGACATCGCGCGCCATTCCGGCGTGCCCGTCCCCCGCTGGCTCCGCCGCCTGCCGGCCGGCGCCTCGGCCATCACCAGCTGGTGGCAGCAGCATCTGCAGGACCCGGACGACGTCTCGGAACTGCTGCATTCCTTCAATGTCGGACGCAGCATGCGGATGACGCAGCAGGTCGGGACGCAGATCTTCCATCGCGGCCTGCTGTTCGTCTTCACGATCCTGACCCTGTTCTTCCTGCTCAAGGACGGCGAGACCGTAACGCGGCAATGCCTGGTGGTCTCGCGCCGGGCCTTCGGCAAGCGGGGCGAGACCATCGCCGAACAGATCGTCGCCTCGATCCACGGCACGGTGGCGGGGCTGGTGCTGGTGGGCCTTGGCGAGGGCGCGCTGATGGGCATCGCCTATCTGGTCGCCGGCGCGCAGCATCCGTTCCTGTTCGGTGTCTTTACCGCCGTGGCGGCCATGATCCCGTTCTGCGCCGTCGTCGCGGTCGCGCTGGTCTCGCTGGCGCTGCTGGTCAAGGGCACGGTCATCGCCGCCATCGTCATCTTCTGCCTGGGCATGGCCGTCATCTTCTTCGCCGACCATTTCGTCCGGCCGGCGCTGATCGGCGGATCGACCCAGATGCCCTTCCTGTGGGTGCTCACCAGCATTCTCGGCGGGGTGGAAAGCTGGAGCCTGCTGGGCCTGTTCATCGGGCCCGCCATCATGTCGGTCCTGCACCTGATCTGGCGCAACTGGACGCGCGACCGCATCCAGGACCCAACGCGCGCCGGCCGCGAGGAAATCGACGACCTGGCCGATAGATGATGCCGATAGATGATTCGGGGAAATTCAGGGAAAATGGTCGCAGACGGGAATATCGGGCAGGCGGGATTCGAACCCACGACCCCCAGTCCCCCAGACTGATGCGCTACCAGGCTGCGCTACTGCCCGTCCGTCTGCGACGACACGCCGTGTAGCAGCGCGCGCCGCGCTCCGCAACCCATCACGGACAGCAAATCCGGCTCAGACCGGAATCAGCCGCCTCAGGGCCTGCAATTCAACCAGAATCCCACGCAGACTATCCTTCAGGATCAGGTTCTCGCGAGAGATTCGCTCGATCTCCGAAGGGCCTGCGACCGATTCCTCATCCGGCACCACAGGAGCTGTATCCGGCGAGTCGTCTTCAATCGTCACGATCGCCACCGTCTCGATATCGGTTTCCACCGCCGGTTCGATTTCGGCCACCGCAGCGGCACTCTGCGAATCGTGATGAAACAGATCGGCGTCTTCCGCGGCGTCACCCAGGGCGGCGACATCGGGCTCGCAGCCCTCGCGCAGCATGCGCTGCACGCCCTTGATCGTGTAGCCCTGCACATAGAGCAGGTCCGAGATCCGCCGCAGCAATTCGATATCGTCCGGGCGATAATAACGCCGCCCGCCACCGCGCTTCAGCGGGCGCACCTGGCTGAACCGCGTTTCCCAGAAGCGCAGCACATGCTGGGGCACGTGCAGCTCGTCGGCGACCTCGCTGATGGTGCGGAAGGCATGGGGCGCCTTCTTCAGGCGGCCCGCGCCGGCCGCGTCATCCAGCAGATGGGGGTCGGCGGCCTCACCCGGCTCCGGCAGACCGGGCTCCGGCCAGTCATCCTGCCCCGCGTTGAGCGTGTTCATTCACCGTCATCCTCGGTGCCGTCGACCTGCCGGCCATTGACCCGCGCCCGCAGAAGCTGGCTGGGGCGGAAGACCAGGACCGATCGCGGTAGGATCGGCACTTCGACCCCCGTCTTGGGGTTACGGCCGGTCCGGCGTCCCTTCTGACGGACGGAAAAGGTCCCGAAGCCGCTGATTTTAACGGTATTCCCGCCCTCAAGCTCCTTCGCGACCCGTTCGAGCACATGCTCGAGAAGGTCGGCAGACTCATTGCGAGAGAGTCCGACCTGACTGTAGATATGCTCTGCCAGACTGGCGCGGGTGACGGTGCTCATACAGCCGAAGCTATGGCATGCGACGACGGCGCGTCAATTCAATGCGTTAAGCACGGACGTTTTTTCACGCTCGGCGTCCGGCGCCACACGAGCGGGACGCAATGCGGAAGGGCGCGGCCTAGAGCCGCGCCAGGGCCGATCCCCAGGTCAGCCCGCCACCCAGCGCCTCCATCAGCACCAGGTCGCCCTTGCGGATGCGACCGTCGCGCACGGCCTCGTTCATCGCCAGGGGAATCGACGCCGCCGAGGTATTGGCATGGCGGTCGACCGTCATCACGACGCGCTCGGGCGGCAGTTCCAGTTTGCGGGCAACCGCCTCGATGATGCGCAGGTTGGCCTGGTGGGGCACCAGCCAGGACACATCGGCATGCGTCATCCCGTTGGCCGCCAGCACCTCGTCCACCGAGGAGGAGAGCTTGGCCACCGCATGGCGGAACACATCCCGCCCCTGCATGCGCAGGAAGCCGGACTGCTCACGCAGCCCCACCGCCCCGTCGACATAAAGCAGGTCGCCCATCGTGCCGTCCGAATGCAGATGCGTCGACAGGACTCCGGCCGGCTGCGCGGCATCGCCGGCCTTCAGCAGCACCGCCCCCGCGCCGTCGCCGAACAGCACGCAGGTACCGCGATCCGACCAGTCGAGAATGCGCGAATAGACTTCGCTGCCGATCACCAGCGCCGAATCGGCCTGCCCGGTGCGGATCAGCGAATCGGCCACGGTCAGCGCATAGACGAAGCCCGAACAGGCCGCGGCGATATCGAAGCCGAAGCCGCCGCGCATCCCCAGCGCGGCCTGCACCCTGACCGCGGTCGCGGGGAAAGCCTGGTCCGGCGTGCTGGTCGCGACCACGATCGCACCGACATCGGCCGCCGGCATGCCGGCATAATCCAGCGCCTGCGCCGCCGCCGCCGTCGCCATGCTCACGGCATTGTCTTCGGGCCCGGCGATATGCCGCTGGCCGATCCCGGTACGGGCTCGGATCCATTCGTCCGAAGTGTCAAGGCGAGCCGCCAGCTCGTCATTGGTCACGATCCGGTCCGGCAGGTACCCGCCAAACCCGACCATCAGCGAACGTCTCGCCATCATTTCCATCATTCCAAGCCCGGCACGCGTCGCGCGGGTCAGCTTACGGCCGCAACCGCGGGCTGCTCCTTTTCCACACCCGGCCGCATGACGGCCAGCGTCTCCAGCCGGGAGATCTGATCCCGTATGCTTTCGTTGAACCGGTGCGACACCATATCCATGGCAACATCCACCGCCGATGCAAAGCCTTCCGCGTCGGTCCCGCCATGCGATTTGACCACGACACCATTGAGGCCGACGAATACCGCGCCGTTATAGCGGCGCGGGTCCAGCCATTCGCGCATGCGCTCCAGCCCCGGGCGCACCAGCAGGTAACCCAGCTTGGCCAGCAGGCCCGAGCGGAAGACCTGGCGCAGCAGCACGAACGCCATCTTCAGCGCCCCCTCGCCCGTCTTCAGCGCGACATTGCCGGTAAATCCATCCGTCACCACCACGTCGGTCGTGCCGGCGGTGATATCGTGCCCTTCGACGAAGCCATGGAACTGCGCCGCAAGCGGGCTGTTGCGCAGGATCTCGGCGGCCTGCCGCAGCTTCTCGTCGCCCTTCACTTCCTCCGACCCGACATTCAGCAGGCCGATCGTCGGCGCGGGCAGGCCCAGCACCGCCTTGGCGAAGGCTTCGCCCATCACCGCGAATTCGACGAGATTGCGTGCATCGCACGCGACATTGGCGCCCAGGTCCAGCATCACGGCATCGCCCCGCAATGTCGGGCTGATGGCCGCCATCGCGGGCCGCGACACGCCGGGAAGGGTCTTGATGACGATCTTGGCCAGCGCCAGCATCGCGCCGCTATTGCCGGCCGACACCACGCCCAGCGCCTCGCCCTGCGCCACGGCATCCATCGCCAGCCGCATCGACGAATCGCGCACGCGCAGCGCGGCCGTCGGCTTCATATCCATGGGGATGGCGCTCCCCGCCGGGCGCACCGTGCAGATCGCCGCCGCCTTCGGATGGCGGGCCAGGACCTCTGTCAGCCGGCTCTCGTCCCCGATCAGCAGAACCCTGCTGCCGGGGTGCCTGTCGGCAGCAATCGCCAGGCCGGCCACCACAACTTCCGGACCGCCGTCCCCCCCCATGCCGTCAACCGCCAGCGTGAAGGGCTCTGCCCCGGAAAAAGAGGAACCTGTCTCGCTCATGCCTGCCTTACTGCCGGGTGAACACCAAATTCGCAAGGCCGTCGCGAGATCGTGTCGCAAAGGACCATGGCCCGTCACCCGACGGGCCATGCTATCACGTCAGCGTCCGCCGGCCATGCGCCGCCGGTCAGGCCCGGACGGCGGTCTTCAGCGTCTTGCCGGCCGCGACGACCTCACGACCGTCATAATGGCCGCAATGGCTGCACACATGATGCGGGCGCTTCAGCTCGCCGCAATTCGCGCATTCGGCATAGGCCTGCACGGTCAGCGCCTCGTGGCTGCGGCGCATGCCGCGACGGGACGGCGAGGTTTTTCTTTTGGGTACAGCCATGGGCCCGGGCCCCTCCGATCTGGGATCTTAACCGGGCCCGGCTGGAACCCGATCAGTTATCGATAACGAGGGGGCGCCTCTAGCAGGTAGAAACCGAATTCGCAAGGCATCTTCGTACCGCCGCCCCCCATGCACGCCTTATATATCGTCCTTGCGCAGCGCGGCCAATGCCGCGAAAGGCGACGGCCGTCCCTCCTTCGCCGCGTCCTCATCCGCCTCGGCGGTCGCCGGCGGCAGGTCGACCGACCCGACATCGGCGGGCAGCACGGCCCCCGGGCGGCGCGGATAGGGATCCAGCGCCAGCGACAATTCCTCCGCCGCCAGTTCGCCGACATCGATCGTGTCGTGCTCGTAGGGGATCTCGTCCACCGCCTCGGGGTCCAGGTCCTCGTCCTCGCGAAACCGCTCGGCGGGCACGAAGCGGGCGACGAAGTCCGCGGTCAGCATGCTGACGAACGGCTCGGCGGTCGCGACGCAGACCTGCTCCACCTCGGCCGCCAGCCAGCCTTCGGCCAGCACCTGCTCCTGCCGGCCCGGCGTCAGGCGATAATGGCATGACAGGGCATGGATCGCAGGCAGGCCGAACCGGCGGGCCAGGGCGGCACGCTCCGCCGCGTCGGCCTCGATGTCCATCTCCCGGCCCGCGGCCCCGATTCGTCCAACCGCGACCCCGCGGGAAAATTCCGTCTTCATCCTGTCCTGCTCCCGCCCGGCGGCGGCGCCGTCAATTCGCGCGCCCGATACCGATATCGCTCCCTGTATGGCGATGAAGAATTGACTTCGCCACCCCAATCGGGCACCGGACGGAAGAGTTATCCCCGGATCAGGACGCCCCCCAGGCCATGCGGTCATCGTCGGACACGACCATTCGCCCGATCGGGCGCCTTCTCCCCTGCGCGGTCGTGGGACTCGGCCTGCTGCTGTCGGGCTGCGCGCTGTTCTCGCCGCCGCCGGCGCATCGCGGCTCGCTGATCGAGGCCGACGATTACAGCCAGCTCAAGCCCGGGGTCAGCACCCGCGCCGAGGCGATGGACCTGCTGGGCTCGCCCACCACCCGCGCGACGTTCGACGACAACACATGGATCTACATCTCCATGCGCACGGTTCCGGCGCCGATGGATTTCCCGAGCATCCGCTCGCAGGACGTGCTGGTGCTCAATTTCGACGACAAGGGCGTGCTGCGCACGATGCGGACCCTGAACAAGAGCGACGCCCGTCCCACCTCCATGGCACCGGGCGCGACGCCCACGCCGGGCACTTCGGTCAATATCCTGCAACAGATCCTGGGCAATGTCGGCCGCTACAACCCGCTGAGCAACATGAACAGCACGTTCGGCGGCAGCACCGGGCCGATGGGCTATAACAACGGTCCGGGCCATGGCGGCTCGGGCAACGGCCTCCCCTGATCCGGCGCCCCCTGGCCGGGCCAGCGGCAACGCGGTCAGGCGGGCAGAACGATCCGGACCTGTAGCCCCCCCAGCCGGCTGGGGCGCAGCGCGATGTCCCCGCCATGGGCGCGCACGATATCGCGCGCGATCGTCAGGCCCAGCCCGCTCCCGCCATCCCGGCCACTCTCGAACGGCCGGAAGACCGCCTCCATCCGGTCGCGCGGAATGCCCGGCCCGTCGTCATCGACACAGATCACCACCCCGCGCGCGTCATGGCTGGCGCTCAGCGCCACGCGCCCGCCATGCCGCCGCGCGTTCTGCAACAGATTGTCCAGCACCCGGCGGATGGCGTCCGGCCGCAGGACGCCCTCGACCGGCCGGGGCACCGAGACGGACAGGATCGTTCCGCCCGCCCGTCGAAAGGCGGAGGCGACCTCATCCAGCAACTGGCCGACATCGACCGCCACCGGCGTCTCGGCTCCCTCGCCCCGGGCGAAGGACAGGTAGCTTTCGATCATGCGTTCCATTTCCGCGATATCGGCGACCATGTCGGTCACTTCGGACTGGAATTGCGCGGCATCGATCGTGCCCGCCTGCGGAATCATCGCCAGCGACAGGCGCAGGCGGGTCAGCGGCGTCCGCAAATCGTGCGAGACCCCCGCCAGCACCGCGGTCCGCTGGGCCACGAAGCGGAAAATACGCTCCTGCATCCGGTTGAAGGCGACCGCCGCCTTGCGAACCTCCTGCGCGCCCTCGGGCCGGATCGGCTCGATATCGCGCCCCAGCCCGAACAGCTCGGCCGCCCGGGCCAGGCGGCGGATGGCGCGGATCTGGTTGCGCATGAACAGGCTGGCGATGATGAACAGCAGCAACGTGCTGCCCACCGCCCAGGCCACGAACAGCCAGATGGGCGCCACCGACAGCCGCTTGCGCGGCGCCCCGACATCCAGCACGCCATCGGGCATCTGGACACGGATATGCACGGTCTGCGGATCGCCGATCCAGTCGACCTGGAACGGCCGCCCGATCGAACCGTCCAGCGCGTCGGCCAGGTCCTCGTCCATCGGCCCCAGCACATGGGTCGAGCCGGTGTGCGCCAGCCGCCGCCCCGGCTCCCAGTCCATGTCCAGTTGGGTGCGCACGCGCACCTGGTTCATCACCCAGGCCCGGTCGCCGGCCGAACGGTACCGCGCCAGCAGGTCGAGCGTCAGCACGATATCCGCCGCGACGCTGCCCGACATGCGACGCGACACGACCTTGAGGTAATTGCCGTAGAACAGCTCCAGCGAAATGCCCTGCGTGACCAGCAGCGGGATCAGCACGATCAGCAGCATCCGCCCCAGCAGCGAGCGCGGCAAAACCCGGCGCACCGGCCGGTCCATCCGGCGATACAGCCCCGCCATGGAGTGCGCCCGCCCGGGCCCCTCACCCGCCATGGCCAGCCTCCTTCCCATCCGCCGTCACAGGCCCGGCTTCAGCACATATCCCTTGCCCCGGATGGTCTGGAGAAAGCGCGGCTCGCGCGGGTCGGGCTCGATCCGCCGGCGCAGGCGCGTCACCTGCACGTCCACCGCGCGCTCGCCGATTTCCTCCATGTCCAGCAGGCGCGCGATCTCGTCGCGGGCCAGCACCTCGTTGGGGCGGCGCGCCAGCGCGCTCAGCAGCGCGACCTCGCCCCCCGTCAGGTGGACATTGCCTTCGCCGCCGGACAGCAGGCCCCGCGCGGGGTCGAATTCCAGCGCGCCCAGCCGCACCACCCGCAGATTGTCCGACGGCGCGGGCGGGGCGAACCGGCGCAGATGCGCCTTCAGCCGCAGCAGCAGCTCGCGGGGCTCGAACGGCTTGCCCAGGTAATCGTCGGCCCCCGCCTCCAGCCCGGTGATCCGGTCCTCGGGCTCGCCGCGCGCGGTCAGCAGCAGGATCGGCAGGTCCTGCCCCTCCTGCCGCAGGGCGCGGGTCAGCGCCAGCCCGTTCTCGCCCGGCATGGTCACGTCCAGCACCATCGCGTCGGGCTGCATGAAGCCCAGCACCTGCCGCGCCTCGGCGGCCGAGGACGCCGCGCTGATGCGGAACCCATGCTCGGTCAGGTAGCGTTGCAACAGGCGACGCAGGCGCGGATCGTCATCCACCACCAGGATATGCGCCCCCGCCACCGATCCGTCCCGCACGCCGCCCTGCTGCCCGCTCTGGTGCCCATCCAGTCCCATCATCGTCCATCCCGGCTCGGAGACCGTCCGCACAGCCTCATCATGCCCCGCCACGATGCGCCCGTTCCGCGGCGGCGGCCACGTCCTCGATCACCCGGCGCGTCCGCTCGTCCATAAGACCCTGCACGACGCGGCGAAACCCGTCGATCGCGGCGGCGCCCACATCGCGATACACGCCCATCAATTTTTCCCGTTGCAGATCGAAAAGCCGCCGCTCCACCGCCGCCCCGCTCTCGGTCAGCGACAGCAGGCGCAGGCGCCGGTCGCGCCGGCCGACCTCCTGCGTCACATAGCCCCGCTCCTGGAGGTCCGTCAGCGCCCGGCCCAGGCTCTGCTTGGTGATGCCCAGCAGGTCGATCAGGTCGCCGACCGCGATCCCCGGATGATGGCCGACAAGCTGCAATATCCGATGATGCGCCCGCCCCAGGCCCAGCGATTCCAGCACCGGATCGACCACGCCGCCGAAATCCCGCCAGGCCAGCATCATCAGCTCCTGCGCCTGCCGCATCTCCTCCTCGCGCAGGAACAGCAGGCCGGCACCGGCCCCCGGGCGCCGGGTCGGCGCCTTCGGTTCGCTCACGCCGCCCGGGCCCGTCCGGGCCGCAGGCGCGCCAGCAGCGCCTGCTTCGCCCGGCCCAGGCGCACCACGCCGGCCAGCCGCCGGTCCAGGAAAGCCGCCACCGCCTCGCCGTCATCGCCGCGCGCCAGCCAGAACAGCAGCACCTGCCCATAGATCGCGGCCAGGCTCATCCGCTTGGTCTGCCGGGTGAGACCGCTCGCATGGTCGCCCGCCGCTTCCCAGATCGCATCCACCGTCCGGCCCATGACCCGGGCCAGCAGTCCGGCATGGCCCGGCGCCAGCAGAACCGCCAGCGCCCGGCGCACCGCGTCGCGGTCCGGGGTGACCGCCCGCAGCCGCAACAGGATCACGGCGCGCACCCGGCGCCCGAGATGCGCGTCCTCCACCCCGCGCGCGGCCTCGATCATGATCCGGTCGGCCAGGTCGAACCAGGCCTCGACCAGTTCGGCGGCGCCGCCGGGAAACAGCAGGTCCGCATCCGGGCCGGCGACATCGCGCAGCACGTCCATCCCCCAGCCGCGCGCGCCGGCCACCGCCCCCAGGCGGCACAGCGCCTCGTCCCGTGCCAGGCTGCGTTCCGGCCGGCGCGGCGCGCAGGCACCGGCGCATTCCCCCAGCCCGGCCGCCAGCCGGCCCGCCAGCCCCGCGATCGTCCCCACGCCGCTCATGCCCTTGTCCCGTAGCGCGCGATTTCCTCGTCGAAGCCCATCTGGCCCAGATCCGTCATCCGCATCGGATAGAGAATACCATCCAGATGGTCGTATTCATGCTGGAGCACGTTCGCCAGAAAGCCCGTCGCCACGCCCTCCACCGCCTGGCCGGCCCGGTCCAGGCCGGCATAGGCCACCCGCACATAGCGCGGCACCAGGCCCCGCAGGCCAGGGATCGACAGGCATCCCTCGGGCCGCAATATCATGTCGTCGTCCACCGGCGTCAGCACCGGATTGATCAGCACATCGGTCTCGCGCGGCGGATCGTCCGCGCCCGCGCTGCGTTCGGCCGGCACGCGATAGACGAACAGCCGCAGCGAGACATGGACCTGCGGCGCCGCCAGCCCGGCGCCGCGCGCGTCCTCCATCGTCTCGATCATGTCGTCGATCAGCCGGCCGATCTCCGGCGCGGTCGGGTCCGGCACCGCGTCGGCACGGCGCAGCAGCACGGGGTGGCCCATCCGGGCGATCTTGAGCAAGGTCACGGTCTCTGCCTATCCTTCGTCCTGCCGGCGTCGCCGCCCGCAATCATCCACCTCCGCGCCCGGCGCGGGGCGGCCCCGTAAAATAGTCCGCCCGAAGCCGGCGGGAAACGGGCGGAATGATTTGTCTTTCGCGCAAAGCCCATGTTATACGTCCGCGCCATTCGGGAATCGCATGCAGGGCCGGGCCTTGGGCGGTAACCCATCCATGGTTTTCGTGGTTAACCCCAAGGCAGCCACAAACAGGAGTAAGCGACCAAGTGCAGGTTCTCGTTCGCGACAATAATGTCGACCAGGCTCTCAAGGCACTCAAGAAGAAGATGCAGCGTGAAGGCATCTTCCGTGAGATGAAGCTGCGTCGCCACTACGAAAAGCCCTCCGAGCGCAAGGCGCGCGAGGCTGCCGAGGCCGTGCGCCGCGCCCGCAAGATGGAGCGCAAGCGCCTGGAACGCGAAGGGTTCTGATCCGCCCCCGGGCGTCGATCCCTGCAAGAAAGCCGGTCTCCTTCGGGAGGCCGGCTTTTTTCATGCCGTCGCGCGGACGCAATCGCGTCACTCCGGTTTGCCCGACGAGGCCGCCCCCCCGATCAGGCGCAGCAGTTCGTCCGGAATCGGCTCATCGACCACCGAGCCCGCCATCGTGGCGAGCGCGCTCTTCAGCCAGGCTTCCAGCACGATCTGCCCGCCCGGCCGCGCGCTTTCCGAGGCCTGCCCCGAGCGGACCTGCCGGCGTTGCAGAAGCTCGACCTGATTGCGCACCCGCAGCCAGAATTCCAGATCGTCGATCAGGCTCTCGTCCAGGCAGCGCATGATACGCCGCCAGATCGCGGCCGGAGCGTCATCCCCCTATGTCCCCGCCCGACGCCACCGTAACGATACACAGGGCACATCTCGCCCGCCCCTGGCGTCGGGCGGGTAGCAACGTGTTCCAGAAGGGCTAAAAGCACGCCCTGCCTATTTCCATTACGACGAACAGGTCTTCCCGCTCATCGCTGGACATGGGTCCAGGTCCTTTATTCGGCAGGCCACCCGACAGAGGACCCTTTCGCCGCAAGGGCACTGTCATGCACCACACTCCGAATACCATGCGGTGTGCAGCCGCGCGCCAGACGGCAATCCTCCTGCCGCCGTCATTGTCGTGCCATCCGGCGGCGGGATGCTATCCCCCGCCCGCCTTCCCGTCCCCATCCATCAGCCGGCTCAGATACACCGCTTCCAGCGCCCGCTCCCGTGCCACTTCCTCCGCATTCACCGTCCCGGAATGCCCGCCCTCGGTATCCTCGTAATACAGAAAGGGCACCCCCAGCGCCTGGAGCCGCGCCGCGAACAGCCGGGCATGGACCGGCCCCACCCGGTCGTCGAGGGTCGAGGTGAAGATGAACGGCTCGGGATAGCGCACGCCGGGGCGCAGCGCCCGCAGCGGCGAGATCCGCTCCAGAAAGGCCCGCTGCGCCGGCACCGCCATGCTGCCATATTCCCCGACCCACGAGGCCCCGGCCGCCATGGTTTCGAAATGCTCCATGTCCAGCAGCGGCACGCCGATGATCACCGCCCCCCAGAGGTCGGGATGCTGGGTGAACTCCACCCCCATCAGCAGCCCGCCGTTCGACCGGCCGCGAATCCCCAGATGCGCGGGCACCGTCACCTTCCGGGCGATCAGGTCCCGCGCGACGGCGGCGAAATCGTCGAAGACATGCTGGCGACCGGTCGTCCGCCCGGCCTCGTGCCAGGCCGGCCCGAACTCGCCGCCGCCGCGGATATTGGCCACCACATAGACGCCACCCCGATCCAGCCACAGCCGCCCCGCGACCGGATCATAATCAGGCACCGACGAGACCTGGAAACCGCCATAGGCCGTTAACAGGGTCGGATTGCGGCCATCGAGCCGCATATCCGCCCGATGCACGATGAAATAAGGAATCCGCGTCCCGTCGGTCGAAGTCGCCCATTCCTGCCCGACCACCAGCCCGCCGGCATCGAACTGGGGCGGCAATTCCATGATCTTCCGCGCGCTGCCGTCGGTACTGTCGGCCAACCACAGTTGCTGCGGCGTCAGGAAGCCCGAAACCGACAGAAACGCCCGCCCCGACCGGCGATCGGCATCCAGGATATGCACCGACATCATGTCGGGCAGCGCCAGCCGCGCGCCATGCCAGCCGCCCGCCGCATCGGGCCGGAAGACCCAGCCCTGCCCGCGCACCGAATCCAGCACCGTCATCACCACGCCCGTCCCGGTCACCGCCACCTCGTCCACCGCCTGGCGCGCGCCGGGGGTGAACAGGGTCCGGACCGGCTGCCGCCCATCCGGGTCGACGGCGATCACGCTGCCGGCGGCAACCCGCAGCCCGCCCCGGGACCAGTCCTGGTTGGCCGACAGGATCAGCCGCCCCGCCAGCAGCCCATGCAATTCCATGCGCGCCGGCAGGTCCAGTTCCCGAACGCCCTGGCCGGTAACCAGGCTGTAGCGATCCTCGAAGAACGTCACCGCGCGACGGATCAGCACCAGCCGGTGCCCTTGCCCATCCGCCAGCGCCACGGGGTCCACCGACACGTCGTCGCGCTGCCCGCGCATGACCTCCACGGCCTGGTCCAGCGCCTGTCCGCGACGCAGGCGCCGCACCACGAACGGATAGCCGGAGCGGGTCATCGCACCGCCGGAAACCCCGCCCGGCCCGTCTCCCCAGTCGCGCGCCACCAGCAGCGTGTCCCGATCCTGCCACGCCACGGCCTGCTTCGACCGGGGCAGCAGGAAACCACCGGGCACGAAAATACCGGACCGGGGCACGAACTCCCGCAGGGTGGTCGCGTCCTCGCCCCCTTCCGAAAGCTGGACCAGACAGGGCGAATCGTTGGGGGCCAGGCAATCCGCGCCCTGGAACACCCAGTCGCGATGCGCCCGCCGGGCCAGGTCGTCGACATCCAGCCGCGTGGTCCAGGCCGGATGCCCGGTCAGGAAGCTCTCCGGCGCCGCCTCGCGCCAGATCCCGCGCGGATGCGCCGCATCCTGCCAGAGATTGAAGATCGCCCCGCCCAGGAATTCCGGCACGGGAATGCGATGCGCGTCCTGCCGGATCCGCAGCACCGAATCATGGAACGTCCGATAGCGCGGATCGGCTTCCAGCGCGGCGAACGTCCGCCGGTTCTCCTGCCCGACCCAGGCCAGGGCCCGCGCGCCACGTACATCGGACAAGGCATCCGGAGGCGGAGCGGACGGCGAGGATGAGGCGACGGCCGGCATGGCGGCCAGCATCGCAATTCCGGCGATGACGATTCGAAACGAGCGCATGGCCGCGAGCATTCCAGATGCGCCCGCCGATGGAAAGCCCGCCGCCGTCCTCACGGCCGGCGACGGCCGGGAAACGGCGATCAGCCGTTCAGCTTGTCCAGTTCGCGCACCACGGCCTCGCCCATCACGGATGTGCCGACCTGGGCCATGCCCGGGCTCATGATGTCGGCGGTGCGCAGGCCGCTGGCCAGCACGTTGGCCACCGCCTGCTCGATCAGCGCGGCATCCGCCTCCATCGCGAAGGAATAGCGCAGCAACATCGCGAACGAGAGGATCTGCGCCAGCGGGTTGGCGATCCCCTTGCCGGCGATGTCGGGCGCGCTGCCATGGATCGGCTCGTACAGCGCCGGGCGCCGGCCGGCGTCATCCACCGCGCCCAGCGTGGCCGAGGGCAGCATGCCCAGGCTGCCGGTCAGCATCGATGCCAGGTCGGACAGCAGGTCGCCGAACAGGTTGCCGGTCACGATCACATCGAACTGGCGCGGGTTGCGCACAAGCTGCATGGCGCAATTGTCGGCCAGCATGTGGCTCAGTTCCACATCGGCATACTCGCGGGCATGCAGCGCGGTCACGACCTCCCTCCACAGCAGGCCGCTTTCCATCACGTTGCATTTCTCGACCGAGCAGACGCGGTTGCCGCGCTGCCGCGCCAGGTCGAAGGCCACCCGCGCCACGCGCTCGATCTCGGACGTGGTATAGATTTCGGTATTGATGCCGCGCCTGCTGCCGTCCGGCAGCGTCTCGATCCCGCGCGGCGTGCCGAAATAGATACCGCCCACCGATTCGCGCACGATCATGATGTCCAGCCCGGCCACCACCTCGGGCTTCAGCGTGCTGGCCTCGACCAGCGCATCGAACACCTTCGCCGGGCGCAGATTGGCGAACAGCCCCAATTCCTGCCGCAGTTTCAGGATCGCGATTTCGGGCCGCAGGTCGAAACCGGCCGACGCCCATTTCGGATCGCCGACCGAACCGAACAGCACCGCATCCGCGGCCCGGGCCGCCGCGATCACCTCGTCACGAATCGGCACGCCATGCACCGCCAGCGACGCGCCGCCGACCAGTTCCTCGGAAATCTCGAAGGCGACGCCGCGCGCATCCGCCATCCATGCCACGACGCGCGCGACCTCGTTCATCACCTCGGGACCGATCCCGTCGCCGGGCAGGACAAGGAGCTTCTTGGTAGCGGTCATTTCTCGTATTCCTGTCGTGACAAATAGGCGGCGTGCGCGACGATCAATCGATGACGATGCGCGTCCGCCAGGGCTGGGCCCGACCACGCGCCGCCTCGAAACCGCTGATCGCCTCCTCGTGCTGCATGGTCTGGCCGATATCGTCCAGCCCTTCCAGCAGCAGGTGCTTGCGCAGCGGATCGATCTCGAACGCGATCTCCTCGCCGTCGGGCCGCACGACCACCTGGCGCTCCAGGTCGATCGTCAGCCGGCCATTGGCGCCCAGCCGCGCGTCGTCCATCAACGCATCGCAGATCTCGCGCGGCAGGCGGATCGGCAGGATACCGTTCTTGAAGCAGTTGTTGAAGAAGATGTCGGCGAACGACGGCGCGATCACGCAGCGAATGCCGAAATCCAGCAGCGCCCAGGGCGCATGCTCGCGCGACGACCCGCAGCCCAGATTGTCATGGGTGATCAGGATGCCCGCCTTGCGATAGGGCTCCCGGTTCAGCACGAAATCCGGCTTCTCCGACCCGTCCGGGTTGTAGCGCATGCCGTCGAACGCATGCACGCCCAGGCCGGAGCGCTTGGTGGTCTTGAGAAACCGCGCCGGGATGATCTTGTCCGTGTCGATATTCGCCTCGGGCAGCGGCGCCGCGATGGCGGTCAGGACGGTGAATTTATCCATGGCTCAGATCAACTCCCGCACGTCCGTCAGATGTCCCGTCACCGCCGCCGCCGCCGCCATCGCGGGCGACAGCAGATGGGTCCGCCCGCCCGGCCCCTGCCGCCCCTCGAAATTGCGGTTGGAGGTCGAGGCGCAGCGCTGCCCCGGCGTCAGCCGGTCGGGATTCATGCCCAGGCACATCGAACATCCCGCCTCGCGCCATTCGAAGCCGGCCGCGAGAAACACCCGGTCCAGCCCCTCGCGCTCGGCCTGCGCCTTCACGATGCCCGATCCCGGCACCACCATGGCGCGCACGCCCGGCGCCACATGCCGCCCCGCCACGATCGCGGCCGCCGAGCGCAGGTCCTCGATCCGGCTGTTGGTGCAGGAGCCGATGAAGACGACATCGACCGGCACCCCGGCGATCCGCTGCCCGGCTTCCAGTCCCATATAGTCCAGCATGCGCTGCAACTGCGCACGCTTCGCCTCGTCGCTCTCCGCCGCTGGGTCGGGCACGGTGCCGGACACCGGGATCACCGTCTCGGGGCTGGTGCCCCAGGTCAGGACGGGGGGGATATCCTCGGCCCGCAATTCCACGATCTTGTCGTACTGCGCGCCCTCGTCGGCCACCAGCGTCTTCCAGTAGGCCACCGCCTGCTCGAACGCCTCGCCCCGCGGGGCGAACGGCCGGCCGCGCACATAGTCGAACGTCGTCTCGTCCGGCGCCACCAGCCCGGCGCGGGCACCCGCCTCGATCGACATGTTGCAGATCGTCATCCGCCCGGCCATGTCCAGCCCGCGAATGGTCGAGCCCGCGAATTCGATCACATAGCCGGTGCCGCCGGCGGTCCCGATGGTGCCGATGATCGCCAGCATCACGTCCTTGGCGGTCACCCCCGCGCCCAGCGCGCCCTCGACCACCACCTTCATGTTCCGGGCGGGCTTTTGCAGCAGCGTCTGGGTCGCCATCACATGCTCGACCTCGGAGGTGCCGATGCCGAACGCCAGCGCCCCCATGGCGCCATGGGTGGAGGTATGGCTGTCGCCGCAGACGATGGTCATGCCGGGCAGCGAAATCCCCTGCTCCGGCCCCACAACATGCACGATGCCCTGCCGTTCCGACAGCAGCGGAAAATACGGCACGCCGAATTCGCGGACATTGCGCTCCAGCGTCTCGATCTGGTTGCGGCTTTCCGGCTCCTCGATCGGCAGGGTACGGTCCGAGGTCGGTACGTTATGGTCCACCACCGCGATGGTGGCATCCGGCCGGCGCAGGCGGCGGCCGCTCACGCGCAGCCCCTCGAACGCCTGCGGGCTGGTCACCTCATGCACCAGGTGACGGTCGATATAGAGAATGGCCGTGCCGTCCTCGAGCCGTTCCACGACATGGCTGTCCCAGATCTTGTCGAACAGCGTGCGTGCGGCCATCGGTCTCTCCCCTTCGGAACGGCATGGCGGAGAACGGCCCCGCCGCCCGCGAGAACGCTCGGACGGCGAAGGAACGAACCCGTAAAGTCACGGCGATGCGCCCCGCCGGTCCGGGCGGCGGCGCATCGCGTATCGGATGGCGATCAGGCCGTGGCCGTCACCGTCTCGCGGGCGCGCTCGGCGATACGCGCCGACTTGCCGCGGCGGCCGCGCAGATAATACAGCTTCGCGCGACGCACGGCGCCACGACGCACGACCTTGATCTCGGCGATCGTCGGCGCATAGAGCGGGAAGACGCGCTCCACACCCTCACCGTTCGAGATCTTGCGCACGGTGAAGTTGCTGTTCAACCCCTTGTTCGAACGGGCGATCACCACGCCTTCATAGGCCTGGATACGCTTGCGCTCGCCTTCGACGACGCGGACCGACACGCGAACCGTGTCGCCGGGGCCGAATTCGGGGACCGCGCGCTCGGCGGAGAGGCGGGCAATCTCACCGGCCTCGTACTGCTGGATAATGTTCATGATCGGGTTCCTCGTTTCAAAACAGTCTAGTCAGTGCAGCCGGTCGGGATCAGCCGCATAGCTGACCGGATCGGACGTGTCTCGGCCGGTGCGGCGCCGATACGCGGCCCAGAGATCGGGCCGGCGCACCTGGGTCGCCGTCTCGGATTCAGTCTGCCGCCAGCGTGCGATGGCGGCGTGGTGACCGGATAGCAGGATGTCGGGCACGGCCCGCCCCTCCCAGTTCGCCGGCTTGGTGTAGTGCGGATATTCCAGCAGCCCGTCGGAAAAGCTTTCCTCCGTCCCGCTGGCCTCCGAGCCCATGACGCCGGGGATCAGCCGGACGCAGGAATCCAGCAGCACCAGGGCCGCCATCTCCCCGCCGGACAGGACATAATCGCCGATCGAAACCTGTTCGACGGCGCATGCCTCCAGCACCCGTTCGTCCACCCCTTCGTAGCGTCCGCACAGCACCACGATTCCCGGGCCGCCGCTCAGGCGACGAACGTCCTCCTGCCGCAGCGGGCGCCCCCGGGGGGTCGGGTAGATCACCGGGCGTCCGGCGGCCGCCACGTCGCGGATCGCGGCGGACACGACATCCGGGCGCATGACCATGCCGGCCCCGCCCCCGAACGGCGTATCGTCCACCACCCGGTGCCGCCCCAGGCCGTACTCGCGCAGATCGTGGAGATCGAGCGACCACAGTCCGTCCTCCAGCGCCCGTCCGGCCAGCGACTGGCCGAGCGGCCCGGGAAACATGCCGGGGAACAGGGTCAGGATCGTGGCCCGCCAGGTCATGACGCCCTCCCGACGGACGGCGCGGCATCCTCGCCCTCCCCCGACAGATCGCCCTGCACCTCCACCTCGTCCGGCAGCACCGCTTCGATCCGGCCGGCTTCGATGTCGATCACCGGGAAACAGGCCCGGGTAAAGGGCAGGATCCGGGCGCCATGCCCCTCCCCGCCGATTTCCAGGCTGATCCCGGCGCCATAGTCATGGACGACCAGGACGCGCCCCAGGGCATCGCCGCCCCGCTCGTGGACCGCCAGGCCGATCAGGTCGGCGAAATAGAATTCGTCCTGATCGGGCTCCGGCAGGCTGGCCCGCGCGATATACAGGCGGCGGTTGACCAGGGCCTGGGCGGCCTCGCGCGACGAAACGGGCTGGCCCGCCGCGTCGCGCAGTTCGGCAATGCCGTCGCCGCGCCAGCGCAGGGCCCAGGCCTGTCCCCGGTCGTCGGTCAGCGTTCCATAGGCCGTCAGGTCTTCCGGCACGGCGGCGTAGCTGTGTACGCGCACCAGCCCCCGCACGCCATGCGGCCGCCCCACCACACCCATCAGGATACGATCGCGATCCACCGGTTCAGCCTGCCTGTGATCCTGTCCGCCCTATGCTCAGGCCGCGGTCGCGGCAGCGGCGGCGGCGGCGGCGCGCTCCTGCGCGCGCTTCTTCGGCGCGGACTGCTTCGGCTGCTCGGTATAGACCGGCTTCGCGATCAGGCCGGCATTGCCCAGGAAGCGGGCGACGCGGTCGGTCGGCAGGGCGCCCTGCGACAGCCAGTGCGTGATGCGCTCGTTCATCAGGCGGATGCGGTCGGCATGGTCGGACGGCAGCATCGGGTTATAGGCGCCCACCTTCTCGATGAAACGGCCGTCGCGGGGCGAACGGCTGTCGGCCACCACGATGTGGTAGTAGGGGCGCTTCTTCGCGCCGGCGCGGGCGAGGCGGATCTTCAGGCTCATTGCGGCAATTCTCCGAACTGTAAAAAAAGCGGAATGCGGGACAGGGACGAAGCGATCGGATCGATCGCGTCAGCCGAACGGACGGCCGCCGGGCGGCTTCGCCCCCTTGGGCATGAGAGCGGACATCCCCTGGCGCATGAGACCTTTCATGCCCAGCTTGTTGATCCGCTTCATCATCGTGGACATGTCGTCGAACTGCTTCAGCAGCCGGTTGATGTCCTGAACTGTGGTGCCCGACCCGGCGGCGATGCGCTTCTTGCGCGACGCCTTGATGATGGCGGGCGTCTTGCGCTCCGCCCGGGTCATGGACGAAATGATGGCCTGGTGGCGCTTCAGGACCGAGGTATCCAGGTCCTTGTCGCCCAGCGCCTGCTTGACCTTGCCCATGCCGGGCAGCATGTCGAGAATCCCCGACAGCGAGCCCATCTTCGCGATCTGGCGGATCTGCGCGGCATAATCGTCCAGGTCGAACTTGCCCTGCATCATCTTGAGGGCGATCTTCTCGCTCTCCTCATGATCCAGGGTGTCGGCGGCCTTCTCGACCAGGCCGGCGATATCGCCCAGGCCCAGGATACGGCCGGCGACGCGCTCGGGGTGGAATTCCTCCAGCGCGTCCAGCTTCTCGCCCGAGCCGGTCAGCTTGATCGGCGCGCCCGTCACGGCCCGCATCGACAGCGCGGCACCGCCGCGGGCGTCGCCGTCCATCCGGGTCATGACCACGCCGGTCACGCCCACCGCCTCGTTGAAGGCGCGGGCGGTGTTGACGGCATCCTGGCCGGTCATCGCATCGACGACCAGCAGGGTCTCGGCCGGCGACGTCTCGGCGCGGATCTCCCGCACCTCGGCCATCAGCGCCTCGTCGATCGACAGGCGCCCGGCGGTGTCGAGAATGACGACGTCGAAGCCTTCGCGCCGTCCGGTCTCCATCGCCCGCCGCGCGATCTCCACCGGCGTCTGGCCGGGCACGATCGGCAACGAGGGCACACCGGCGCGCTCGGCCAATTGCTGCAACTGCAACTGGGCGGCCGGGCGCTGGGTATCCAGGCTGGCCAGCAGCACCTTCCTGCGCTCGCGGGTCGCCAGCCGCAGGGCGATCTTGCCCGAGGTCGTGGTCTTGCCCGAGCCCTGCAAGCCGACCATCAGGATCGGCACCGGCGGGACGGCATTCAGGTTCAGCGGCACCGCGCCCGCGCCGCCCAGCGCGTCGATCAGCGCGTCATTGACGATCTTGGCGACGGCCTGGCCGGGCGAGATGCTGTCCAGCACCTCGTGCCCCACGGCGCGCTCGCGCACCTTGGTGACGAAATCCTTGACCACCGGCAGGGCCACGTCGGCGTCCAGCATCGCCAGGCGCACTTCACGCATCGCCTCGGCCACATCGGCCTCGGACAGCGCGCCGCGCTTGGCGAGGCCGTCGAACACACCGGAAAGCTTACCTGACAGCGCCTCGAACAAAGGACGTTCACCCCAAAAGATATCGCGCCACTGCGCGAACACTCGCGAAGCGGCGGTCCTGATTTCCGGTGGGCTTTACCCCCCTCCCCTCCCGCTGTCAACGATTCCGGTCCATGGCGGCCAAGGACAGGCCACCAGGGGCGGAATCGCGACGTCCGGGCCGCCCGCGTCAGTCGGCGTCGCCGCCCTCGGGCGCCTCGGCGGGCGGCGGCGTCATCAGATCGCGCAACTGCTCGTGCAGCGACCGGATCTTGTCCTCGCGCGCCTTCGCGTCGGCCAGTTGCGCGGGGGTCAGGATGTCATGGATCTTGACCGCCACATCCAGCCGGGCCTCGGCGTCGGCGTGATAGATCGCTTCGATCTGCTGGGTCAGGGATGTCAGCTTGGCGCGATCGACCGGCCCGGGCGCCAGCAGCAGGTCCCTGATCTGCTCATGCAGCGCCCCCGCCTGCTTCCAGTCCCCGTGCCTGCCCTTGCGCGCGGCCTCCAGGATCGCATGAATCTGCGTGCGCTGCGCCGGGGTCAGCTTCAGCCCGGCCAGCATCTCCATGCCGTGACGCTGGCCCCAGCCGTGATGGAAACCCGGGCCGGCACCCGGCGGCGGCATATCGTGGGCCTGGGCCACGGTCGCCGACAGCCCCGCCAGGACCGTCACCGCCAGGATCGTCTTCTTGAACATGTGTGAGCCTCTATTTCCGTAACCGGCCCGGGATCGCCCCCGGGCCAACCAGGAAATCTAACCACGGAGGCCCAATTCGAAATCAGGCCATTGTGCTACGAAATGTAAGCACGCCCCTCACGCCCGGCTGGAGGCACCGCCGCGCGGCCGCTCCGGCGGCAGCATCTCCCCCGTCGCGGCGTAATAGACGCGTTCGGCGATGTTGGTGGCATGGTCGCCGATCCGCTCCAGGTTCTTGGCGATGAACAGCAGATGCGTGCAGGACCGGATGGTACGCGGGTCCTCCATCATGT
>NZ_JABEQJ010000008.1 GCF_014174255.1 Gluconacetobacter sacchari | reverse complement strand
GAGGGCACGCCCTTCGCGCTGGTGGCCGCCCCCCGCCGGCCCCCCGGCCCCCCCCCCCCCCGCCCCCCGCCCCGCCCCCCCCCCCCGCCGCCCCCGCCCGCCCCCGGCGCCCGCCGCCCCCCCCCCCCCCGGCCCCCCGCCCGGCCGACGCCGGACCGCCCCGCCGCCCCGCTGGTGGTGGCGGCGGCGCAGCGCCCGGCGAGTCCGGCGGCACCGCGCGCCGAGCGCCCGGCGACCCGCCCGATCGTGATGGCCCAGGCCGCGATCATCCCGGTCGCCGCGCACGCGGCGGCCCCCCCGCCCCACCCCGCCCCGGTTTCGCCCGATTTGCCGCATAACATTGACCACCATGCCGCACTCTCCGTTGCCCGCGCCGTGCGCCCCGTGCTACCGCCCGCGGCCACACCCGCTCCGCGCTTCGCGTCCACCCGGCCGGTCCGTCCTTTGCCGGTCACGGTCGCGGCCTGGCGGCCGGCGACACCCCCTGCTCCGTATGAGGAGGCCCGGGGATACGGCCGCGGGTCTTCCCTGGGCTTCTCGCATTCCGGCGCGCTGCCGCCGCCCGTTCCCGTCAGCAACTGACGACCCGACACAGGTGACATGACAAACGGCCCGACCGACACACCAGACGAAATGCGGGGCGGGCCCTCCCGGCCCCCGCGCATGGACGTGCGGGTCACCGGCGACGACCTGCGCAGCCGCGGCGCGCGCGACCGGATGCAGTCGCGCCTGCTGGTCATGTCGGTCGGGTTCTTCGGGCTGTTCGGCGCCGTGGCGCTGAAGCTGGCGGTTGCCACCGTCATCATGCCGATGGCGCCGGAACAGCGTCAGATCGCCCCCCAGGTGCCCCCGATCCCGCACAGCGACCCCAAGGGCATGCTGGCCGGCGATTTCGCGCTGCCGCAGGTCCACCGCGCCTCGGTCACCGACCGCAACGGCCAGGTGCTGGCCATCTCGCTGCCGGTGGCGCAGGTCTATGCCAACCCGCAGGAAATGATCGACCCCCAGGACACGGCCAGAAAGCTCCTGACCGTCCTGCCGAAGCTGGACCAGGCCGAGCTGATCCGCCGGCTCTCGACGAAAAAGCAGTTCATCTACCTCGCGCGCGACATCTCGCCGATGCAGGAAGTCGCCATCAACAATCTGGGCATTCCCGGCATCTATTTCGAACCGGGCGAGCGCCGCCATTACCCGCTGGGCCGGGTCGCCGCCCACATCCTGGGCGCGGTCGATATCGACGATCATGGCGTGGCGGGGGTCGAGCGCTCGATGGACAAGCGCCTGGACAGCGACCGCACGCCGCTGCGCCTGTCGCTCGACGTCCGTATCCAGGCGGTGGTGCGCGACGAACTCGCGGCGGCCAAGGATCTGTTCCAGGCCATCGGCGCCTGCGCCATCGTCATGGACGTCAATACCGGCGAGATCATCGCCATGGTCAGCCTGCCCGACTACGACGCCAACGATTTCGGCCACGCCGACCCCGACGCCCGCTTCAACCGCGCCGTCACCGGCATGTACGAGCCCGGATCGACCTTCAAGCTCCAGACGGCGGCGATGGCGCTGCAACTGGGCGTCGCGCATCCGTGGGACCGGTTTTCCTCCATCCCGATCCATATCGGCCGCTTCACCATCGCGGACATGAAAAGCGACCATTTCGCGCCCTGGCTGACATTGAACGAGGTGATGGCCTATTCCTCCAACCCCGCCGCCGCCCATATGGCGCTCGACGTCGGCGCCCAGCGCCAGCAGCAATGGCTGCGCGGCATGGGCTTCTTCGCCCCGGTGCCGATCGAACTGCCCGAGGCCGGGCGCCCGATCGTGCCGCAGACGCGCAACTGGGGCATCTCCACGGTCATGACCGTCGGCTTCGGCCATGGCGTCGCCGAGCCGCCGCTGGCCATCGTGCGCGGCACCGCCGCCACCGTGAATGGCGGCATCCTGCTGCGCCCGACCCTGATGGCCCGCGACGGCGAACAGGCGGCCGACGAGCAGGCGGGCAACGCCCGGCCCATCCCGGCCGTCGCCGAAGGCGCCCCGCCCGTCCTCACCCCGGCGGCGCTGGCCACGCCGGCCCAGGCCGCCCCCGAAACGGCGGATGCCAGCGCCATGCCGGGCGCGCAGCGCGTCATCTCGCCCGAGATCTCGGCCCTGCTGCGCCGCATCCTGCGCCTGGACGTGACGAAGGGCACGGGCAAGACGGCGGAATCACCCGGTTATTTCGTCGGCGGCAAGACCGGCACCGCCGAGAAGATCGGCCCGCACGGCGGCTACCTCAAACATGTCAACGTGTCCGCCTTCACCAGCATCTTTCCCATGAACGCGCCCCGCTACGCCGTCTATGTCATGCTCGACAGCCCCAAGGCGACACCACAGACCCACGGCTGGACGACGGCCGCCTGGAACGCGGCCCCCACGGTATCGAAGATCGTGACCCGCATCGGCCCGATGCTGGGGCTGTTCCCCAACACGACCAATCCGCAGGCGGTCGACGACGCGCTGGCGATCCCGCTGCAACCGGCGGTGCCGCGCGGCTATCGCCCGCTGGGCCCCGGCAACGATCCGGGCGATCCGCGCAACCAGCCGAAAGCACCCGCGCGCCAATCCGCGCGCATGGCATCCGCCGCCCAGCCGCTTCCCGCGCGGGCCGAACGCTCCGCGCGCGGGCGCCACGCCCATCCGGAGGTCCGGGGATGACGCGACGCCTGTCCCACCTGCTGGCCGCCGCCGGCCTCGCCGTCCCCCCCGCCGGCGACCCGGCGATCACCCAGGTCACGGCCGACAGCCGCCTGGTGCGCCCCGGCACGCTGTTCGTCGCCATTCCGGGCACCCGCGCCGACGGCCGCGCCTTCATCCCCGCCGTCATCGCGGCGGGCGCCGCCGCCATCGTCGCTCCGCGCGACGTGCCGCCCGAAACGGCCCCCGGCATCCCGGTGATCCACGCCGACGAACCCCGGCGCGCGCTGGCCCTGCTGGCCGCCGCCTTCGCCGGGCCCCAGCCGGGCCGGCTCGTCGCCGTCACCGGCACCAACGGCAAGACCAGCACCGTCGATTTCCTGCGCCAGCTCCTGGCCTGCCAGGGGCGCCAGGCCGCCAGCATCGGCACGCTGGGCGTCATCGCCCCGGTCCCGCTGCCCCCCGCCGGCCCCATCCTGACCACCCCCGACAGCGTCGGCCTGGCCGATACGCTGGCCGCCATGGCGCGCGGCGGCGTGACCGACGTCGCGATCGAGGCCTCGTCCCACGGGCTGGAACAGCACCGTCTGGACGGGCTGCGCCTCACCGCCGCCGGCTTCACCAACCTCACCCGCGACCATCTGGACTATCACGGCACGCTGGATGCCTACCGCGCCGCCAAGCTGGCCCTGTTCGACCGGCTGCTGCCCGAGGGCGCGCTGGCGGCGGCCAACGCGGACATGGACCCCGAAACCCTGGCCGCGCTGCGCGCCATCGCCACCCGGCGCCGCTTCGACCTGCGGCTGGTCGGCACGCGGGGCGACGCGATCCGCCTGCTGGACAGCTCTCCGCTGCCCGAAGGCCAGCGCCTGCGGCTGGAGGCCGGCGGCACGCGCCACGAGATCGTCCTGTCGCTGCCCGGCCGTTTCCAGGCCGACAACGCCCTGCTGGCGGCCGCCCTGGCCGCGCCGGGCTCCGACGGGCTGGCACGCGCCATCGCCCTGCTGCCCGCACTCGCCGGCGTGCGCGGCCGGATGGAACGCGCGGCCCTGCTGCCCAACGGCGCCGCGGCCTATGTCGATTACGCCCACACGCCCGACGCCCTGGCGCGGCTGCTCGACGCCCTGCGTCCCCACGCAGCCGGCCGGCTGATCGCCGTGTTCGGCGCCGGCGGCGACCGCGATCGCGGCAAACGCCCCCTGATGGGGCAGGAGGCCGCCCGGCGCGCCGATATCGCCATCGTCACCGACGACAATCCGCGCACCGAAGACCCGGCCGCGATCCGTCGCGAGGTCCTGGCCGGCGCCCCGGACGCGCTCGAAATCGGCGACCGCGCCCACGCCATCGCCGAGGGGCTGTCGATGCTGCGGCCCGGCGACGTGCTGGTGGTGGCCGGCAAGGGCCACGAACAGGGCCAGACCATCGGCACCACCACCCTGCCCTTCGACGACGTGTCCCTCATCCGCCGGATGACCGGGGTGACGACATGACGATATTATGGACCCGCGACGCGCTGGAAACCGCGACCGGCGGCCGTTTCGCCGGCACCGCCCCGGTCGCCGTCACCGGCGTCTCCATCGACACGCGCACGCTGGCCCCGGGCGACCTGTTCATCGCCCTGGTCGGCGACAGCAGCGACGGCCACGCCCATGCGCGCACGGCGCTGGAGCGCGGCGCGGCGGCGGTGCTGGTCCACGATCCGGCGGCGGCGGGGCTCGATCCCGCCGATCCGCGCGTGCTGCGGGTGCCCGACACGATGGCGGCGCTGAACGACCTGGCCCGCCATGCCCGCGCCCGCTTCACCGGCCGGATGCTCGCCGTCACCGGCAGCGTGGGCAAGACGACGACCAAGGACATGCTGGGCCTGGCGCTGGGCGCCCTCGGGCCGACCCATATCGCCGCCGCCTCCTACAACAACCATTGGGGAGTGCCGCTGACGCTGGCCCGCCTGCCCGCCGGCGCCGCGTTCTGCGTGTGCGAGGTGGGCATGAACCACCCCGGCGAAATCGCCCCGCTGGCGGCGCTGGTCGGTCCCGAGGTCGCCATCATCACCACCATCGCCGGCGCCCATCTGGGCCATATGGGCAGCCTGGACGCCATCGCGCGGGAAAAATCGGGCCTGATCGCCGCCCTGCCGCCCGGCGGCACCGCCATCGTCCCCGACGACGCGGCCGGCCAGCCGATCTTCGCCGAACAGGCCGTCCGGGCCGGCGCCATCCTGTGGCGTGTCGGCGAGGTACCCGGCAGCATGGCGGTCCTGTCCGACCTCGCGCTCGCCGCCGGCGGCAGCGATGGCGTCGTCACCATCGCCGGCCACCCGTTCCTCCTGCGCCTCGACGCTCCCGGCCGCCACCTGGCGCGCAACGCCACGACCGTCCTCGCGGCGGTGGCCGCGCTTAAGGCCGATATCGCCACGGCGGCCTCGGCCCTCGCCGGCTTCCGTCCCGGCGCCGGACGCGGCCAACTGGCGCCGATCCTGGGCGGCCGCGCGGCGCTGCTGGACGAAAGCTACAACGCCTCGACCCTGTCCATCCGCTCGTCCCTGGCGGTGCTCGACCTGCTGGCCTCCGGCCGGCGCGTGGCCGTGCTGGGCGATATCCGCGAACTCGGCGACTTCGCCCGCGCCGAACATGAATCCCTCCTGTCCGCCGCCGTGGCGCATGCGGACCTCGTCTTCTGCTCGGGCCCCAACATGCATTTTCTCTTCGACCTGCTTCCCCCCACCCGGCGCGGCGCCTGGGCGCCCGACGCCGCCAGCCTGGCGCCTGCGGTCCTGGCCGCGCTGGCGCCGGGCGACACCGTCCTGGTCAAGGGCAGCTTCGGCAGCCGCATGCGCGATATCGTCACGGTGCTGACGACCGCCGGGGCGGGCCCGCGCTGATGCTCTACGACCTCATCCAGCATCACGCCGGGGGCCATGTCACGGCGCTGAACCTGTTCCGCTACATCACCTTCCGCGCCGGCGCGGCCTGCCTGACGGCACTGGCGCTCTCGCTGCTGCTGGGCCGGCCGGTAATCGCGCAACTGCGCCGCATCCAGCGCGAGGGCCAGCCGATCCGCGCCCTGGGGCCGGAACGCCATATCCTGGAAAAGGCCGGCACCCCCACCATGGGCGGCGTGCTGATCCTGCTCGCCCTGTTCGCCTCCACCCTGCTGTGGGCGGACCTGACCAACGGCTTCGTCTGGGCGGTGCTGCTGGTCACGCTGGGCTTCGGCGCCGTGGGCTTCGCCGACGATTATCTGAAACTGTCGCGGCGCAACACGGCGGGCGTGTCCAAGCGCGCGCGCCTGGGCAGCGAATTCGCCATCTCGCTGATCGGCGGCTACTGGCTGCAAAGCCTGATGCCGGCCGACCTGGCCAATCACTTGGCCTTTCCGTTCATGAAGGACTGGCTGCTGCCGCTGGGCATCGCCTTTCCGCTCTTCGCGATGATCACGATCAGCGGCTTCGGCAACGCCGTCAATTTCACCGACGGGCTGGACGGGCTGGCGATCGTGCCGGTCATCATCGCCGCCCTCGTCTTCGGGCTGATCGCCTACCTGGTCGGCAACCATGTCTTCGCGGACTATCTGCAACTGCACGCGGTGCCCGGCACGGGCGAACTCTGCGTCTTCTGCGCGGCCCTGGTCGGGGCGGGGCTGGGCTTCCTGTGGTTCAACGCCCCCCCGGCGGCGGTCTTCATGGGCGATACCGGGTCGCTCTCGCTGGGCGGCGCGCTGGGCGCGGTCGCGGTCGCGGTCAAGCACGAGTTGGTGCTGTGCATCGTCGGCGGCCTGTTCGTGGTCGAAACCCTGTCGGTGATCATCCAGGTCTTCTGGTTCCGCCGCACCGGCCGCCGGGTGTTCCTGATGGCGCCGCTGCACCATCATTTCGAAAAGAAAGGCTGGCAGGAACCCAAGATCGTGATCCGCTTCTGGATCGTCTCCATCGTGCTGGGACTGTGTGGCCTCGCCACGCTGAAGCTGCGATGAACCGCTTCCCCACCCTCCTGTTCGCCGGGCGGCGCTACGCCGTGCTGGGGCTGGGCAACAACGGCGCCCCCGTGGTCCGCGCGCTGGCCGCGATGGGCGCCTCGGTCCGCGCGTGGGACGACAGCGCGGAGGCCCGCCGCGCGCTCGGCGACATCCCCGGCGTCACCGTGGCACCGTTCGAATCCCTTGCCGAAAGCGACGCGCTGATCCTGTCGCCCGGCATCCCGCATCGCCTTCCCGCTCCGCATCCCGTGGCGCTGCTGGCGCGCGAGGCCGGAATCCCGATCCTGTCCGATGCCGACCTGCTGTTCCAGGCGGTGCGCCGCTCCGGCTCGCGCGCGCGCTTCGCCGGCATCACCGGCACCAACGGCAAATCGACCACCACCGTCCTGCTGGCGCACATGCTGGCCACCGCCGGCATCCCTGTGGCGGCGGGCGGCAATCTGGGTCCGACCGCGCTGTCCCTGCCCCGCCTGCCCGACAACGGCGTCTACGTGCTGGAAATGTCGTCCTACATGCTGGAACGCCTGCTGGACCTGCATTTCGACGTCGCCTGCCTGCTGAACCTGACGCCCGATCACCTGGATCGCCACGGCGACATGGCGGGCTACCTGCGCGCCAAGCTGCATATCTTCGACAGCCCCCGGCCCGGCGACCTCGCCGTGCTGGGCTTCGGCGACCGGCCGGGCAAGCGGCTTTCCCTCCTGGCCGACGACCTGGCGGCCAGCGGCGGGCGCGTGGAAACCATCTCGGGCTCCTCCGCCAATGCCGATCTCAGCGGCGCCGGCGGCATCCTGCGCGACCGGCACGGCGTGATCGCCAGCCTGTCCGAGGCGCCGGCCCTGCCCGGCGCCCACAATGCGGAAAACGCGGCGGCGGCGGCCGCCATGGCCCTCGCGCTGGGCGTGCCGCGCAGCTTCATCGCCCCCGCGCTGCGCACCTTCGCCGGCCTGCCCCACCGGCAGAAGCCGGTCGCCACGGTCGCGGGCATCCTGTTCGTCGACGACAGCAAGGCGACGAATGCCGATTCCGCCTCCCGCGCCCTGGGCTGCTACGACCGGCTGGTCTGGATCGCCGGCGGCGTGGCCAAGGCGGGGGGCATCGCCGCCCTCGCGCCGTATTTCCCCCGCATCGCCCACGCCGTGCTGATCGGGCAGGACGCCCCGGCGCTGGCCGAAACGCTGGCGGCGCACAATGTCCCGTACACGCTGGCGGGCACGATGGACGCAGCCGTGCCCATGGCCTTCGAGCAGGCGCGGCGCGCGGGCTCCCCGACGGTCCTGCTGTCGCCCGCCTGCGCCAGCTTCGACCAGTACAAGAGCTTCGAGCATCGCGGCCGGCATTTCGCCGATCGCGTCCACCATCTGGCGGCAGAGGAAGGAACCGGCTGATGGCCGCCATCTCGCGCGTCGATACCTCCTTCCTCGCCCGCTGGTGGCGCAATGTCGACCGGGTGACGCTGTCCTGCGTCTGCATCCTGATCGGCTTCGGCTACGTGCTGATGCTGGCCGCCAGCCCGGCCGTGGCCACCCGCATCGGCGCCTCGCGCGACATGTTCATCCTCAAGCAGGTGGTTTTCCTCTCCCTGGCCGGCCTGATCGTGGTCGGCACGTCCCTGCTCTCGCCAAGAGGCGTCAGGCGGCTGGCCCTGGCGGGCTTCGTCCTGGCCACCGCCGCGACGGCGCTGACCCTGGTCCACGGCATCGAGATCAAGGGCGCCCGGCGCTGGATCGCGCTGCCGATGATGTCGGTCCAGCCCTCGGAGTTCCTCAAGCCCTGCTTCGCCGTCGTCACGGCATGGCTGCTGACCGAGCGACGGGGCCGCCGCCTGCTGCCGGGCATGCCGATCGCGCTGGGCCTGTTCGCCATGATCCTGCTGCTGCTGAAATCGCAGCCCGACATCGGCATGCTCAGCGTCATCACCACGGTCTTCATGGCGCAGCTTTTCATCGACGGGCTGAACATCTTCTTCGTCGGCGCCGGCGCCGGCTGCATGATCGCGGCCTTCCTGGGCGCCTACGTGGCCTTTCCGCACGTCCGCTCGCGCGTGGAGCGCTTCCTGCACCCCAATGTCGGCGACCATTACCAGATCGACACCGCCCTGCGCGCCTTCGGCAATGGCGGGCTGATGGGGCGCGGCCCCGGCGAAGGGCGGGTGAAGGACCTGCTGCCCGACGCCCACGCCGATTTCGTTTTCGCCGTCGCGGGCGAGGAATTCGGCATGCTGATCTGCCTGTTCATCATCGGCGTGTTCTGCCTGATCGTGGTGCGGACCCTGCTGAAGCTGCTGCGCGAGGACGATCCCTTCATCGTCGTGGCAACCACGGGGCTGATCACGGGTTTCGGCCTTCAGGCCTTCGTCAACATGGGCTCGACCCTGCACCTGATCCCGACCAAGGGCATGACCCTGCCGTTCATTTCCTACGGCGGCTCGTCGGCGATGTCGGTGGCGCTGACCATCGGCATGGTGCTGGCGCTGACCCGACACCGCATGGGCGAAAGCCGGATTCCGCGCGGGCGTCCCGTCTTCCGGGCACGAAAGGCCACCGCATGAGCATGCAGGCCCCCTCCGGGCGCCGCCCGATCGTCATCGCCGCCGGCGGCACCGGCGGCCATTTCATTCCCGCCGAGGCCCTGGCGCACGCACTGGCAGCCCGGGGGCATGCGATCGCCCTGATGACCGACCGGCGCGCGGGCGCGCGCGACCACGGCATCTTCGCCCAGGGCCCGCAATTCGTCCTGCCCGGCGCCGGCATCGCGGGGCGCGGGCCGGCGCGCGCCGCGCGCGCCGCGCTGGCACTGGCGCGCGGCACGATGCAGGCCCGCGCCATCCTGCGCCGGCTGGACGCGGCGGCGGTGGTGGGGTTCGGCGGCTACCCGTCCGTGCCCCCGCTGCTGGGCGCCCGCCTGCTCGGCGCCCGCCGCCCCCTGATCGTCCTGCACGAAGGCAATGCCGTGCTGGGCCAGGCCAACGCGATGCTGGCGCGCTTCGCCGACGGCATCGCCACCTCCTTTCCCCAGGTCGCCCGCCTGCCGGCGGGGGCCCGGACGACCCTGACCGGCATGCCGGTGCGCGACGCCATCGCCGCCCTGCGCGACCGGCCCTACACCCCGCCCGAGGGC
This sequence comes from Gluconacetobacter sacchari, assembly GCF_014174255.1. Lineage (GTDB taxonomy): Bacteria > Pseudomonadota > Alphaproteobacteria > Acetobacterales > Acetobacteraceae > Gluconacetobacter > Gluconacetobacter sacchari. Next base: position 140,776 of record NZ_JABEQJ010000008.1, on the reverse strand, counting down.
GACATCCGCCTGCTGGTCTGGGGCGGCTCGCTGGGGGCGCGGGTCTTCAGCGACATCGTGCCGGATGCGATCGGCCGCCTGCCCGCCTCCCTGCGCGCGCGGCTGCGTATCACCCAGCAGGCCCGCGCCGCGGATGCCGACCGCGTGCGCGCCCGGTACGCCGCGCTGGGCATTCCGGCCGAAATCGCGCCCTTCTTCGCCGATGTCGCCGCCTTGCTGGGCGCCGCCCACCTGGTGATCGGCCGCGCCGGCGGCTCCTCGGTCGCGGAACTGACCGATGCCGGACGGCCGGCGATCCTGGTCCCCCTGCCGATCGCCGCCAGCGACGAACAGGGCGCCAACGCGCAATCCCTGGCCGCGGCCGGCGCGGCCTGGATGATCCGCCAGCCCGATTTCACCGCCCCCTCCCTGGCGGCACGGCTGGAGTCCCTGCTGTCCGACCCCGCCGCGCTGGCCCGCGCGGCGGCGGCCGCGCGTACCCTCGGCCGGCCCGATGCCGCACGCCTTCTGGCCGACCTGGTCGAAGGACTCTTGCATCGCCCCCCCGACCCCGCCTATCCGACAGCCGCCCACACCGCCGCCCCGGCCGCCACGACGGAGTCCACCCCATGAGAGCCCTGCCCCTTTCCATCGGCACCATCCATTTCGTCGGGATCGGCGGCATCGGCATGTCCGGCATCGCCGAGGTGCTGCACATGCTGGGCTATGCCGTGCAGGGCTCGGACATCGCCGAGAGCGCCAACGTGCTGCGCCTGCGCGCGGCGGGCATCCCGGTGGCGATCGGCCATGACGCCGCCAATCTCGGCCAGGCGCAGGTCGTGGTGACCTCCACCGCCGTCAAGCGCGACAACCCCGAGGTCGTGGCCGCGCGCGCCCGCCTGATCCCGGTGGTGCGCCGGGCGGAAATGCTGGCCGAACTGATGCGCCTGCGCTGGTCGGTCGCGGTGGGCGGCACCCATGGCAAGACCACGACCACCAGCCTGGTCGCGGCGGTGCTGGAAGCCGCGCGGCTGGACCCGACCGTCATCAATGGCGGCATCATCGAGGCCTACGGCACCAACACCCGCATGGGCTCGGGCGACTGGATGGTGGTCGAGGCCGACGAGAGCGACGGCTCCTTCCTGCGCCTGCCCTCGGTCATCACCGTCGTCACCAACATGGACCCGGAACATCTGGACCATTGGGGCACGCCCGAGGCGATGCAGGCGGCCTACGACCAGTTCGTCTCCAACATTCCCTTCTACGGCTTCGCGGTGCTGTGCATCGACCACCCGGCGGTGCAGCAGATGATCCCGCGCCTGTCCGACCACCGCATCGTCACCTACGGCTTCTCTCCCCAGGCCGACATCCGGGCCGAGAAGGTCATCACCGACAAGCTGGGCGCGACGTTCGAGGTCGTGGTGACCAACCGCAACCGCAACCGCACCCGCCGCGCGGGGCCGTTCCGCCTGCCGATGCTGGGCCACCACAACGTGCAGAACGCGCTGGCCGCGATCGCCGTGGCGGTGGAGATGGATATCGACGACGCCACCATCCGCTCCGCCTTCGCCGGCTTCAAGGGGGTCAAGCGCCGCTTCACCCGCACGGGCGAGACCGGCGGCATCACGGTCATCGACGATTACGGCCACCATCCGGTCGAAATCGCCGCCGTGCTCAAGGCCGCGCGCCAGGCTGGCGCGCGCGACGTCATCGCCGTGGTACAGCCGCATCGCTATTCGCGGCTGCAAAGCCTGTTCGGCGAGTTCTGCACCTGCATGAACGACGCCGGCACCGTGATCGTCGCCGACGTCTACGCGGCCGGCGAGGCCCCGATCGACGGCATCAGCCGCGATGCGCTGGTCGACGGCCTGCGCGAGCGCGGCCACCGCTCGGTGGTGCCGCTGCCCGATCCGGACCATCTGGCGGAAATGGTCCATGCCATCGCTCGGCCGGGCGATTTCGTGGTCTGCCTGGGCGCCGGCAACATCACCGCCTGGGCCCAGGCCCTGCCCGCGCAGCTCGCCGCCCTGCAAAACCCCAATGCCCGTAAGGGAGACTGCGCGGCATGACCGACCCGGCCGCCGCCACGGACCAGCGCTGGACCGAAACGGTGCGCGCCAGCCTCGCCGACCTGCGCGGCCGGCTGAGCGCGGACGCGCCGCTGGGCCCGCGCACCTGGTTCCGCGTCGGCGGCCCGGCCGACCTGCTGCTGGTCCCGGCCGACGCCGCCGACCTGGCATACGCGCTGCGCCACCTGCCGCCCGACCTCCCGGTCACGGTGCTGGGCGCCTGTTCCAACGTCATCGTGCGCGACGGCGGCATCGACGGGCTGGTGGTCCGCCTCGGCGGCGGCTTCGCCGACATCGCGGTCGAGCCCGACGGGCTGGTCGCGGGCGCCGCGTCGCTGGACATGGTGGTGGCCGAACACGCGGCCGGCGCCGGGCTCAGAGGCCTGGAATTTCTCGCCGGCATCCCCGGCTCGATCGGCGGCGCGGTGGCGATGAATGCCGGCGCCTACGGCTCGGACATCGCGACCGTCCTCGACTGGGCCGAGATCGTGACCCGCGACGGCGCCACCGCGCGCCTGTCCGGCCCGGCGCTGGGCTTCGGCTATCGCCGCTCGCGCCTGCCGGCCGGCGCCGTGGTCACCCGGGCCCGCCTGCGCGCCACCCCGGCCGACCCGGCCGAGATCCGCCAGGCCATCGCCACCATCCGCCAGTCGCGCGAGGAGTCGCAGCCCACGCGGGCCCGCACCGGCGGCTCGACCTTCCGCAATCCCGAGCACGGCAAGGCGTGGGAACTGATCGACGCCGCCGGGTGCCGGGGCCTGGCGCTGCGCGACGCCCAGGTCAGCGAAAAACACTGCAATTTCATGCTCAATACCGGCAACGCCCGCGCGGCAGACCTCGAAGAGCTGGGCGAGACGGTGCGCAGTCGGGTCCAGGCCCGCACCGGCATCCTGCTGGAATGGGAAATCAAACGCATCGGCCGCGCCACGCCGCCCGCCGATGCCACGACGGGAGAAACGCCATGACGACCCGCACCCCGGCGCGGCGCGTCACCGTCCTCATGGGCGGCGTCTCCGCCGAGCGCACGGTCAGCCTCTCCAGCGGCGCCGGCATCAGCGCCGCCCTGCGCGAGGAAGGATACGAGGTCCGGGTGCTCGACGCCGGCGCCGACCTGGGCGCGATCGTGACCGATCTCGCCGCCCACCGGCCCGACGTGGTGTTCAACGCCCTGCATGGCCGCCTGGGCGAGGACGGCGCGATCCAGGGCGTGCTGGACTGGATGGCCATCCCCTACACCCATTCCGGCGTCCGCGCCTCGGCCACGGCGATGGACAAGGCGGCGGCCCGCGCCGTCTTCCGCGCCGCCGGCCTGCCGGTGGCCGAGGGCGCGGTGATCGACATCGCCGATTTCCCCGCCGCCGATCCCCTGGCCACGCCCTATGTGATCAAACCCCTCAACGAAGGCTCGTCCGTGGGGGTCGAGATCGTTCGCGCCGGCTCCAACCGCCGCGCCGCCATCGCCGCCGCCTGGACCTACGGCCCCCAGGCGCTGGTCGAGGAATTCATCCCAGGCCGCGAACTGACGGTGGGCGTCATGGGCGACCGCGCCCTCACCGTGACCGACATCACCCCCAACCCGGCCACGGGGCACGAATTCTACGACTACGCCGCCAAATACCAGGCGGGCGGATCGCGGCATGTCCTGCCCGCGCAAATCCATCCGGAGACCTTCGCCCGGGCGCTGGACCTCGCCGCCGCCGCCCACCGCGCGCTCGGCTGCATCGGCGCCACCCGCACCGATTTCCGCTATGACGACACGCGCTGCGGCGACGGTCCCGGCCGGCTGGTGATCCTGGAGGTCAACACCCAGCCCGGCATGACCCCGACCTCGCTGCTGCCCGAACAGGCCCAGACGCAGGGCATCGGCTACGGCGCGCTCTGCCGCTGGATGGTCGAGCAGGCCGCGTGCCGGACATGACGGCGCGCGCGGCCGGCTGACGCACCGATGACGGCACCCTCATGAGACGGACGGGAGACCATCGCGACGACCGCCCGTCACGGCTGTCGATCTTCCTGCGCCGGCAGCGCCGCACGGCGCGCCCGCTCGCGCTGGCGGTCGTTCTGCTGGCCATCGGCGCGGGCGCCGTGATGGTGGTGCATGACATGAAGTCCGAGGAACGGTTCGCCCCGATCCGCGCCCGGCTGGTCAGCATGCTGCCGCTGCGCGTGACCGACATCCAGGTCAGCGGCCGCGCGCTGACCAGCGAGGCCGCGCTGCGCGACGCGCTGGGCGTACGCATCGGCGACCCGGTGCTCGGCTTCTCGGTCGAGGGCGCCCGCCAGCGGATCGACGCGCTGCCCTTCGTCGATCATTCGGTGGTCGAACGCCACCTGCCGGGCACCATCGTCGTGCGCCTGACCGAGCGCAGTCCCTTCGCGGTGTGGCAGAACCAGGGCCGCTTCATGCTGATCGACCGCGCCGGCAACCAGGTGCGCGACCAGGGCATGACCGGCAAGGACGCCCAGGCCTTCATGCAATTGCCGCTGGTGGTGGGGCTGGGCGCCAACATCGCCGCCGCGCCGCTGATCGACGCGCTGGCGGGGCAGCCGGTGGTGCGCGACCACGTGGCCGCCGCCGTCCGCGTCGGCCTGCGCCGCTGGAACCTGGTGCTGCGCGACGGCACGACGGTGCTGCTGCCCGAGGGCGAGGACCTCCCGGCCCTGAAACGGCTGGCCGACCTCCAGGCCGCGATGAAGCTGCTGGACCGGCCGGTGGTCGCCATCGACCTGCGCCTGCCCGACCGGATGGTGGTGGAACAGCCGCCATCCGCCGAACCCGCCGCCCAGCCATCGGCCGCCCCCACCCCGGCCGCGCCGGGCGGGTCGAAACCGGCAGGCCCGGCGCATGACGCCACACCCGGCAGCACCCCGGCGGCCAGGGATCGGGTACCCGCCCACGCCACGGCCGCCACGCCGCACCGGGCGCCGCCGGTCCCGGCCCCAGCTTCGGTCCCGACTTCGGCCCCGGCGCCCGCCTTCCCATCATCCCCACCCGGGCACGCCGCGCCGCGCGCGACGCTGCCCCCTCCGGTCCCCAACCTGCCGCCGAACGGCGAGCCCGAAGTGCGGAGGCGCGCATGAACGACCTGGTCGTGGTCCCGCAGGGCAGCGAACCCGCCGCCCCCGCCCCACGCCGCCGCCGCGCCAGGCGGCGCGACCGCTCCCTGCTGCCGGCCGCGCCGTCCGGCCGCGCCGTGGCGCTGCCGCCGTCCGACGATCCCACGCCGCCCCGCGCCTGGCGGCCGGGCACGTTCGGGGTGCTGGATATCGGCTCGACCAAGATCATGTGCCTGATCGGCCGGGGCGAGTCCGACGGCACGCTGCGCGTGCTGGGCCATGGCTGGCGCCGCTCGCACGGCGTGCGCTGCGGCGGCATCGTCAATCTGGGCGACGCCGAGGCCGCGATCCGCGCCGCGGTCGGCCAGGCCGAGGACGCCGCCGAGCGGCGGCTGGACCGCGTCTATGTCAACCTGTCCTGCGGCCATCCCGAAAGCCGGCTGTTCAATGTCCGCTGGCCGGTCGGCGGGCGCGAGATCACGGCTTCCGACGTGCGCCGCGTGGTGACCGAGGGCCAGATGCGCGCCCAGTCCGAGGGCCGGTCGACCATCCACACCATCCCGCTGGATTTCTCGGTGGACGAAACCTCGGGCGTCCCCGACCCGCGCGGCCATCTGTGCGACCAGCTCACCTCGCGCCTGCACGTCATCGACGCCTCGACCACCGCGCTGCGCAACCTGGAAACCGTGCTGTCGCGGGCCGAGCTGAAGATCGAGGAACTGGTCTCCGCCCCCCTCGCCTCCGGCCTGGCGGTGCTGGACGAGGACGAGCGCGAACTGGGCGTCACCGTGGTCGACATGGGCGGCGGCACCACCTCGATCGCCATTTTCGGCGAGGGCCACCTGCTGCACACCGTCTGCCTGCCGGTCGGCGGCATGCACGTCACGCGCGACATCGCCCATGTGCTGTCCACCTCGATCGACAGCGCGGAATGGCTGAAAACCATGTACGGCTCGGCCGAACTGTCCGCCGACGACGACATGGACCTGCTGCCGGTGCAGTTGATCGGCGACAGCGAACATCAATTCGTCAATATTTCCCGCTCCAAGGTGGTGTCCATCATCCGGCCGCGAATCGAGGAGACGCTGGAGATGGTGCGCGACCGGCTGGAATCGGCGGGCGTCGGCCGGGCGACCGACGGGCGCGTGGTGCTGACGGGCGGGGCGTCGCTGCTCGACGGCGTGGGCAACATGGCGGCGCGCATCCTCAACCGCCAGGTGCGGCTGGGCCGGCCGAACGCCATTCGCGGCCTGCCCGACGACGCGGCGGCCTGGCCGTCGTTCGCCACCTCGGCCGGGTTGCTGGCCTGGGCGGCGGGCGGCGGCGGCGCGCTGGGCGACATGGATTTCTCCGAGCCCCGGCCACGCGGCATGCTGCGCCGCGTCGTGGAATTCATACGAGACAGGGTATAGGAAGATGATTCACAATATCCCCTGAAAATCTGCAAGCGAATCGGCACAAGCCCTCCAACGACTCGTCCCGGGAGACGTCCATGACCCTGAATCTCAGTATCCCGCAGCAAAACCATTCCGATTTCACGCCGCGGATCACCGTGATCGGCGTCGGCGGGGGCGGGACGAACGCCGTCGACAACATGATCCACCTGCAACTCCAGGGCGTGGAATTCGTCGTCGCCAACACCGACGCGCAGCAATTGTCGCACAGCAAGGCCGATCGCCGCGTCCAGCTCGGCCCGCATCTGACGCAGGGCCTGGGTGCCGGCGCCAAGCCGGAAATCGGCCGCGCCGCCGCCGAGGAAGCCGCCGACGAACTGGCGCGCCACCTGGACGGCGCGCACATGGTCTTCATCACCGCCGGCATGGGCGGCGGCACCGGCACGGGCGCGGCGCCGGTGATCGCGCGCATGGCGCGCGAGCGCGGCATCCTGACCGTGGGCGTCGTCACCAAGCCCTTCACCTTCGAGGGCGGCCGGCGCACCAAGTCGGCCGATGCCGGCATCGCCGAGTTGCAGCAATATGTCGATACGCTGATCGTCATTCCCAACCAGAACCTGTTCCGCCTGGCCACCGAGCGGACAAGCTGGAAGGATGCGTTCAAGATGGCCGACAACGTCCTGTACATGGGCGTGCGCGGCGTCACCGACCTGATGATGGCGCCGGGGCTGGTCAATCTCGACTTCGCGGACATCCGCACCGTCATGGCCGAGATGGGCAAGGCCATGATGGGCACCGGCGAGGCCGATGGCGACAACCGCGCCATCGCCGCCGCCGAGGACGCGATTTCCAACCCGCTGCTGGAAGATACCTCCATGGCCGGCGCGCGGGGCCTGCTGATCAACATCACGGGCGGCGAGGACATGACGCTGTACGAGGTCGACCAGGCCGCCAACCGCATCCGCGAGGAAGTGGCCGACGACGCGAACATCATCTTCGGCTCCGCGATCGACGAATCGCTGACCGGCCGCATCCGCGTGTCGGTCGTCGCCACCGGGATCGACAGCCCGCCGGTCCGCACGCTCGAACCGCAGCCCGCCGAAGCCGCGCCGCCGCCGGCCGCCGGCACCGACGCGGCCCCGCCCCCCCCCGCCGCCGCAGAGCCGCACGCCGAGTCAGCGGCCCAGGCCGCCGCCCGGCACACCCCGCCGAACTTCATGAACACGCCGCCGGTCTCGGCCCCCTCGCCCCATTCCACGCCGCAGCAGGCTCTGCATCCCGGCGCCCGCCCCTCGCCGCGCTCGTCCCTGTTCTCCGAACAGCCGCGCCCGGCCGAGCCCCAGGCGGCGCCGCCGCGCGGCAGCCTGTTCAACATCGTCACCGGCGTGCTGCGCCGTGGCGCCACCCCGGCCGCCGAGCCCCACCGCGCCGAACCCGCCCTGCCGGAGACGGAACCCTCCGCGACGGTCCGCCAGGCTTCGGGCGACGAGGTCGGGCTGGACATCCCCGCCTTCCTCCGCCGCCAGCCCTGATCCCGCGCGCCACCGCGCGCCGGCATCGGTCCGGCGCGCGGAACACCGCTCCCCCATCCTGGCACCAGCGCGACGAAGGGCATGGGAATTCCAAGCAACCCGCTCCTGGACATCATGAGGCGATCCCTCGTGAACCTGGATTTCGTCGAAGCCAATTATCGCGCCCATGACCTTTATGAAGTCACCCAGTTGGTGAATACCTTCCTGGGGGCCTTCATCCATCCTTTCGAGAAATCGGCCAGCGGCGTAGCGTTCATCCGCCATTTCCGCAAACGGCAGCCACCGATCGCCTTCGAGGCAAATGCCGAAGGCGATCTCGATTATCTGCAATTCATCCACGTCGTCCGGCACGCGCTGGCCCATGGCAACCTGCGTTACAATGCCAATACGATCAAACAAATCGAGTCGATTACGCTCTGGAATACCACACACAACCAGAAGAAAATCAGGATCACCGTCTCCATAGCGGGTATGAAGACGTTTCTGATCGACTTTAAAAATAGCATCGAAAAAATATATCCCACGAAATAGAATTTCCGACGAATATAAAAACAATCTATTTATTTGTAATTAATCTGTAATTATTTTATTTCGTTCGGTTTTGTTGATTTTTTTCCACAATATTTCATTTTTGAATAATGCTTGTTCGATATTTTGATTTCTGATAGATTATTCAATGCGCTTGGTCGCGCACGAAAAAACGAAGTGGCTCCCCTCGGTCGGGTGGCCTGCGAATATAACACCCGGCTATTGAGCCAGTGCGGTGAACGGGGGCACTCGTTCGCCGTAAAGGGAAATAAGCAGGGCAGCGTTCACTTCGTTATCGTTGCGACCAACCACCTGACGCCAGGCGGCGCGAGGGCGCGTGTTCGTCTTGTCCTTGGTCGGACAAAAAACGGAGTGAAATGGTCATGACTTCAAGAAATATCATCATCAGATTATTTAAAAATAATAAGAAACAAAAAAAACGGGATGCAATCTCCCCTTTTTAATCGGTGATATGGTTCACGTATCCACCGGCTGGCCACGCAACTACGATCTCGATTTTGTCGGCAGGATTGAAGACATCAAAACCACTGTCGGCCCCGAAGATGAAGGACTTCCTTATCAGGAACAGCATCGTTACGGGATCAAGCTTCCCCGTGCCGGAATCTACTATTTCAGCGCGGCGGAAATCAGGAAAATCGAGAAAAAATCCGTGTGACCATGCGGGATAGACGGTGAATTCCATCACCAGGCCAGATGCGGTAGGTTATGCCCGCAGCATAGCCTACCGATTTCGTGACGACCCGTCATGATCGACGCGAAAGCCCCCATGGGCATGCCGGAACGGCCCGGGCCGCGCATACGGCGCTTTCCCGCCCGCGTTGCGCCAAAAATGTGGATTTATTTTTTCTTTATGTTTCAGATTGTTAACGCGTAATAGTTGGCAATAAACAGTGACTCGCGCTCCCGCCTTCCTGCAATTACAGATCATGCTGTCCGTCCTGTAACGGGCAGGCAAGATGCAACGACAACAACAAGGCAGGGGACGGGAATGGACGGTATGCTGACGATGTCGGAGCAGGAATGCGCCCCCATCGGCGAAAGCGTGTCGTCACGCCCCCTGCCCACGCGCGCTGCCCACCAGCATGCGCTGCGCCAGCATACGCTGCGCCAGAGCATTTCCTGCGTCGGCGTCGGCCTGCATACCGGCCTGCGGATCAGGCTGGCCCTCCACCCGGCGGCCGAGAACAGCGGAATCGTCTTCCGCCGCACCGATCTGGGCGGCCGCGCCATTCCGGGCCGTTTCGATCATGTCGTCGACACCCGGCTGTCCACCGTCGTCGGCGACCCGGCGAATCCCGCCCTGCGCGTCGCCACCATCGAGCATCTGATGGCCGCGCTGTCCGCCTGCGGAATCGACAATGTGCTGGTCGATGTCGACGGGCCGGAACTGCCGGTGCTGGACGGTTCGGCCGCCGATTTCGTCTTCCTGCTGGAATGCGCCGGACAGGCCGAGCAGGCCGCCCCCCGCGCCGTGATCGACATCCTGCGCCCGGTCCGCGTCACCGAAGGCGACGCCTTCGCCGAACTGCGCCCGGGGCGCGAGCCCGGTCTGGCCCTGGCGCTCTCCATCGCCTTCCCCGCCGCCGCGATCGGCGAACAGAGCTTCACCGCCCGGCTCGACCGCCGGACCTTCCGCGACGAAATCGCCAATTGCCGCACATTCACCCTGCGGCAGGAAATCGAAGCCCTGCACGCGGCCGGCCTGGCGCGCGGCGGCTCGCTGGACAACGCCATCGTCGTCGACGGCGCCACGGTCCTCAACCCGTCCGGCCTGCGCCGCCCCGACGAGTTCGTGCGCCACAAGATGATCGACGCCGTGGGCGACCTCTATCTGGCCGGCGCCACCATCAACGGCACGTTCACCGGCCACAAATCCGGCCACGCGCTCAACAACCGGCTGCTGCGTACCCTGTTCGCCGATGCCGCCGCCTGGCGGCCGCAGGCGCGCGGAACCCGCCCCCAGCCTTTCCGCGCGGCGGCCTGACGACGCGGCCGCCCGACGGAATCGGCCCGGATCGCATTGAAAACGACGCCATGGCCTTCACCCCGGCCCGCCGCATGATATAAGGCAGACCGAACTGGAAGAGCCGGCATGTCCCTGCGCAGCATTCGAAACCATTCCGCTGACCGTTCGGCCGGCCACCATGCCGCCCGATACGCCTCGATCGCCGTCATTCTGTCGCTCGCGGCCTGTAGCGGCGACAAGAAGACGATCAACGACCTGGAGGCGCACGTTCCGCCGGTCGAGACGCTGTACAATAACGGCATCGACGCCCTGCGCGACCAGCGCTACGCCCTGTCGGCGGCGGAATTCGACGTCCTGCAACAGAATTATCCCTATTCGGCCTATGTCGCGAACGCGCAGCTCATGGGCGGCTACGCCTACTACCTGCAAGACAAGTATCCCGAGGCGGTGCAGCAGCTCGACCGCTTCCTGGAACTGCACCCGACCAGCCCCGACGCCGCCTACGCCTTCTATCTGCGCGCCCTCTGCTATTACGAGCAGATCGCCGAGGTGCGGCGCGACCAGCAGGGCACGGTCGAGGCGATGAACGCGCTGGAAGAGGTCATCACCCGCTTCCCCCAATCGCCCTACGCGCGCGACGCCCAGTTGAAGGTCGATCTGTGCCGCGACCACCTGGCGGGCAAGGAAATGCTGGTCGGCCGCTATTACGAGCAGCAGCGTGCCTACCAGTCCGCCGTCAACCGCTACCAGCGCGTGGTGCAGGATTTCCAGACGACGAATCACGTGCCGGAAGCGCTGGAACGGCTGGTCGAGGTCTATCTCGATCTGGGCCTGACGGACCAGGCGCGGCGCAGCGCCTCCGTGCTGTCCTACAATTACCCGGGCAGCAAATGGTATCGCGACGCCTACGACAAGCTGCGCAGCAAGCACCTGCTGGCCGCAAATTCTCCGGTCCCGGGATCGGTCCCCGACAAGTCGCCCGCCAGCCCGGCCGACGACGCAAAGCCGCTGGCCAAGGCCCCGCCGCCCCCGTCCCAGACCCCGCAGGCCCGGCGCGGCTTCTTCTCGCGCGCATGGCATTCCGTGTTCTGACACGCGCGGGGCCCCCTCGCGCACCGTCCGGGGCAACAAGATGCTGACCCATCTGTCGATCCGCGATGTCGTCCTGATCGAGCGGCTGGACCTGCCGTTCGCGCCTGGCCTCACCGTGCTGACGGGCGAGACCGGCGCCGGCAAATCCATCCTGCTCGACAGCCTGGGCCTGGCGCTGGGCGAGCGCGCCAGCGCCGGGCTGGTGCGCGCCGGCGCCGGCCAGGCCAGCGTCACCGCCTGTTTCGACCTGCAAGACGGCCACCCGCTGCCCGGCCTGCTGGCCGAACAGGGAATCGTCATCGACGATGCGCGCGAACCGCTGGTCCTGCGCCGGATCGTGACGGTGGACGGCCGGTCGCGGGCCTATGTCAACGACCAGCCGGTGGGGGTCAGCCTGCTGCGCCGGGCGGCGGCGCTGCTGGTCGAAATCCAGGGCCAGCACGAGCAGATGGGCCTGGCCGACCAGGGCACCCACCTGGACCTGCTCGATTCCTTCGGCGTGCCGCCGGCTCTGCGGGCCGATACCGAGGCCGCCTATCGCGCCTGGATGGCCGCCACGGCCGAACTGGCCGCCGCCCGCGCCACGATGGAAAGCGCGGCGCGCGAGGAGGAATGGCTGCGCCAGTCCGTCGAGGACCTGGCCACCCTCGCCCCCCAGGACGACGAGGAAACGCATCTGGCCGGGCTGCGCCAGGGCCTGCAACAGGGCGAGCGGCGCGGCGAGGCCATCGCCGCCGCCCTGGCGGAACTCTCGCCGCGCGACCGCCGCTCGTCCGGCCCCGCCGCCGCCCTGCGCGGCGCCAGCCGCACCCTGCAACGCCTGCTGCCCTCGGCCGCCGAGCCCGGCGCGCCCGATGGCGCCGACCGTCTGGCGCACGAGGCGCTGGCGGCCCTCGAACGCGCCGAGGAAGCCCTGGGCGAGGCCGAAACCCTGCTCTCCCGCCTGGCGGCCGAAGCCGAGTCCGATCCCCGCCTCTTGGAACAGACCGAGGAACGGCTGTTCGCCCTCCGCGCGGCGGCGCGCAAGCATGGCGTGTCGGTGCCGGAACTGCCGGGCCTGCTGGCGGCGCTGGGCGACCGGATGGCGGCGCTCGATTCGGGCAATATCCGCATCGGCGCGCTGGAACAACTGGTCCGCGAACGCCGCGCCCGGTTCGAGGACGCCGCCGGCCTGCTCTCCACGGCCCGCGAAAAGACCGCCCGCCGGCTGGAGAGCGCGGTCACCGCCGAACTCAAGCCGCTGCGGCTGGACCGCGCGCGTTTCTTCGTCACCCTGCCCCCCCTGGCGCCCGAGGCATGGAACGCGCGGGGCCGCGAACAGGCGGCCTTCCAGATCGCCGCCAATCCCGGCCAGCCGCCTGGGCCCTTGGCCAAGGTCGCCTCGGGCGGCGAACTGTCGCGCCTGATGCTGGCGCTCAAGGTCGTGCTGGCCGGCCGCTCCGCCGTGCCGACCCTGGTGTTCGACGAGGTCGATTCCGGCGTCGGCGGCGCCACCGCCTCCGCGATCGGCGAGCGCCTGTCGCGTGTGGGGCAGGATGTCCAGGTCCTGGTCGTCACCCACAGCCCGCAGGTCGCGGCGCGCGGCAACGCCCATCTGCGCATCAGCAAATCGGTGGCCAGGGGCCGAACCGAAACACGGGCCGATCCGTTATCGACCGAGCAGCGGCGCGAGGAAATCGCCCGGATGCTGGCCGGCGACACGATCACCGAGGCCGCGCGGGCGGCGGCCGACAGCCTCCTGCAAGGGTAGTCGTCCATGTCTCCCGATCCCGCCACACCCGCGACAATCGACCCCGCGACCCTGACCGAAGACCAGGCCGCGGCGGAACTGGCCCGTCTGGCCGCGCTGATCCACACGCTGGACCGCGCCTATTACGAGCAGGACGCCCCCACCGTCTCCGACGCCGAGTACGATGCGCTGCGCCGCCGCAACCTGGCGATCGAGGCGCGTTTTCCCGCCTTGCGCCGCGCCGACAGCCCCTCGCTGCATGTCGGCGGCGCGCCCGCTCCCACCTTCACCCGGCATCGCCACCTGGTGCCGATGCTGTCGCTGGACAATGTGTTCGACCGCGCGGAATTCGAGTCCTTCGTCACCCGCGCCGCCCGCTTCCTCGGCCTGGACGAGGACCGGGCGCGCGCCCTGCGCTTCGTCGCCGAACCCAAGATCGACGGATTGTCGATCAGCCTGACCTACGAGCACGGCCGCTTCGTGCGCGGCACCACCCGCGGCGACGGCACCGAAGGCGAGGACGTCACCGCCAACCTCCGCACGCTCGAGGACCTGCCGCAGCAGCTCAAGGGCCCCGCCCCGGCGCTGATCGAAATCCGGGGCGAGGTCTTCCTCTCCAAGCCCGCCTTCCTGGCGATCAACCAGGCCCAGGCCGCCGCCGGGCAGAAACTGTTCGCCAACCCGCGCAACGCGGCGGCGGGCTCGCTGCGCCAGCTCGACCCTACGATCACCGCCCGCAGGCCGCTGTCGCTGTTCGCCTACGCCCAGGGCTTCTCGTCCGAACGCGTGGCCGATAGCCACTGGCATTATCTCGACCGGCTCCGCCACTGGGGTTTCGCGGTCAACCCGCTGTCGCGCGTCGTCGACAGCGCCGCCGAGGCCGAATCCTTCATGGACGCCATCGCGCGCGACCGTTCGGGCCTGGATTACGACATCGACGGCGTGGTCTATAAAATCGACGAGCTGGCCTTGCAGGATCGCCTCGGCTTCGTCGGCCGCGCGCCCCGCTGGGCGATCGCCTGGAAATTCCCCGCCGAACAGGCCATCACCCGCCTCACCCGCATCGACATCCAGGTCGGCCGCACCGGCGCGCTGACGCCGGTGGCGATCCTGGAGCCGGTGAATGTCGGCGGCGTCATCGTCACCCGCGCGACGCTGCATAACGAGGACGAAATCCAGCGCAAGGACGTCCGCGAGGGCGACCTGGTACAGATCCAGCGCGCCGGCGACGTCATCCCGCAGATTCTCGGCGTTGTACCGCGCAAGGAAGGCGACCCGCCGCGCGGCGAACCGTTCGCCTTCCCCCATGCCTGCCCGATCTGCCACGCCCACGCCGAACGCCCGCCCGGCGAGGTCGTCTGGCGCTGCACCGGCGGCCTGACCTGCCCGGCGCAGGTCGTGGAACGGCTGATCCATTTCGTCTCGCGCGACGCCTTCGACATCGACGGATTGGGCGAACGCACGATCACCGAATTCCACACGGACGGCTTGCTGAAAACCCCGGCCGACATCTTCCGCCTGCCGGACCATGAAGAAGCCATCGCCAAGCGCGAAGGCTGGGGCGACCTCTCCGCCCGCAACCTCACCGCCGCGATCCACGCCCGCCAGACCATCCCCCTGGCCCGCTTCATCTACGCGCTGGGCATCCGGCGCATCGGCTCCAGCAACGCCCGCCTGCTGGCCCGCCATTACGGCTCGTACGCCAACTGGCGCGAACAGATGCTGGCCGCCACCACCATCGGCTCCGACGCCCGATTGGCCCTGGGCTCGATCACCGGCATCGGCACCACGATCGCCGACGAACTCGCGGCCTTCTTCCTGGAAAAACACAACCTCGCCACCCTCGACGACCTGACGGCGATGCTGACGACGATCGAGGACGAGGAACCCCGGACCGAAGGCACCCTATCCGGCAAGACCATCGTCTTCACCGGCACGCTGACCACGATGACCCGCCCCGAAGCCAAGGCGATCGCCGAACGCCTCGGCGCCCGCGTCACCGACAGCGTCTCGAAAAAGACCGACCTGGTCGTCCTGGGCACCGACGCCGGCTCCAAGGCCCGCAAGGCCGCCGAACTGGGCCTCGACACGCTCGACGAACCCGGCTGGCGCGAACTGGCGGGCCTGCCGGAGGCCTGAAGGCCCGTCGATACGCGATGACGAGGTTCCAATCCAGAATGTTTCCGTTTCGATCCCTGCTCCCGGGCGTCGCCCTCCTCCATGCGCTCCTGGCCGTGCCCCCCCGCGCGATGGCGCGCCCCGCCCTCCAGGCCCCGGTTCAGGCGTTCGATCCCGACCTGATCCAGCATGATCCCGATGGCAGGGTCTATCTTTCCGTCCGCGACGCTTACGGCATCCTCACTGCCATGGAGCATGGCGATATCCCGCGGCTCCATGCGATCCGTGACGGACTCGACAGGACAGTTCAGGCATCGTCGGCCTCATACGCCATCATGGCCGGACTGTGCGACGCCGCCCTCGCGCGGGTGCGGGGCGGGGCGACCTGCACGGTTCCGACCTGGTGCTGGATCGCGCCCGGAACGCAGCCGGCGCATTGGGCGATCCGGCCCGCAGCATCAATCCGCTCGATCTGCTGCTGGAGACCGTGCGTGTCGGCAACCTGATGCTCGAAGGACGCACCCGGGACTGGGCATTCGCCCACGATCGGCTCGTCCATCTCTATTTCGAGCCGATCCGCCAGTTTTATCGCCAGCCGGACCTCGAATTCCGCAACATGGATCCACTGATCCTGTCGGTCCCGGCGGACACCGTCCCGCCGCCGTCGCTTTCCGGCCCCGATACCGACCAGGTGGATTTCGCGGCGTCACCTGTCCGCATCGGCGGCCGGCGCCTGCCCGTCGCGGCCGGCCCGGTCGCGCTCGACGAAACGCCTGTCCAGGCCGTCTTCGATACCGGGTCCTTCCTCGGCTCCATTCCCGCATCCCTGGCGCACCGGAAGCATCTCGCCACGATCGGCCGGATCGGGCGGCAAGGCGACGGTTCGACCCGCACCCGCGCGGAAGACGTCGTCATCGTGCCCGTCCTGACGATCGGCCACACGACGTTCACCAACCAGATGATGACGGTCAGCCAGGCCAGCACCGTCATCGTCGGCATGCAGCAATTGTCGCAGCTCCGTCACGTCACCTTCTCGGAACACGCGATCCGTTTCGGGCACGCGGCGCCGCTTGCCTGCACCGAGGGGATGACCCTGCAATCCCTGCGAAACGGCCTGATCATGTCTCTCCTGCTTCCCGTCTCCCGCGACGGCGAAACCGGAAAGGCGCTTGTCGATACGGGCGACAACACGCCCGAACCGCTGACCGTGCGCTTGCGCGCCTTCCCGGCGGAATGGACAGGACATCTCCGGACCGAGACGATCGAGACCACGCTGGGCCGCTTCACGCAGCATGTCGCCATCGAGCCGCAAACCCTTCGCATCGGAACGGTGTCCCGCCAGGTGCTGGTCAAATACGAACTCGGCGACGGCTCCATGCCGCCAACCATCACGTTCGGGGCGTTCCAGTACGGCATGGTGCAGTTCGACCGCGCCGAAGGCATCGCCTGTTTCAGATAACCCCGCCCCGCACCGGCCCATGGCTTGACAAAGGCGCGCTCCGCCCTCGAACATCGCATCAGCCTGAAAAGAAGGCTTTCGGATACAGGACCGACACCGCCCCAGCAAGAGTAACGGGACCTCCATGACCAATATCGCCTTTGTCGGGACAGGTTATGTCGCCGATTATTACATGACCACCCTGCGAAACTATCCCGAACTGCGGCTGAAAGGCGTATGGGACCGCGACCCGCAAAGGCTGCGCCAGTTCTGCACCTTCTACTCGCTCGAAGCCTATGCGGGGCTGGAGGAACTGCTGCATGACGACAGCGTGGATATCGTCGTCAACCTCACGACGCCCGAAAGTCATTTCGCCGTCAACAAGGCGGCCCTCGACGCGGGCAAGCATGTCTATTGCGAAAAACCCATGGCCATGTCCGTGGAGGAAGCGGAGACCCTGGCCCACCTCGCCGGGGAGAAAAACCTTCTCCTGTGCGGCGCCCCCGCCAACGGCCTCAGCGACGCCTTCCTGCTGACGCGCGGCCTGATGGAAAAAGGCGAGATCGGACGCCCCAACCTGGTCTACGCGGAAATGGACGACGGTCCGGTCTTTCGCGGCAACTGGCACCAATGGCGCAGCCGGTCGGGCGCACCGTGGCCCGGCCTGCATGAATTCGAGGTCGGCTGCACGCTCGAACATGCGGGCTACGCGCTGAGCTGGCTGTATGGGCTCTTCGGCCCGATCGTGCATGTCGCGGCATCGTCCGCCCTGACCTTCCGCGACAAGGGCGTGGGCGACCACAAGCTGGGGCCGGATTTCTCCGTCGGCTGCCTGACCTTCCGCTCCGGCGTGGTGGCGCGCCTGACCAGCGGCCTGGCCGCCCCGCGCGACCGCTCCCTGACCATCCTGGGGGAAAAAGGCAGCCTGACGGTGCGCGACCTGTGGGACAACCGCTCGGCCGTCAGCCTGCTGCGCGACTATCGCCGCTCCCTGCTCGATATTCTGGCCGACGGGCTGGAAAACAGGCTGGGCCGCAAACTGCCCGTCCGCTTCTATCGCGGGCAGACGGTCCGCTACCCTCGGGGCAAGGCCGCCGCGCAGGTTCCCCCCTACCCGTCCAAGATCGATTTCGCACGCGGCATCCAGGCCCAGGCGGACGGTATCCGCTCAGGCCAGCCCCCCCTCTTCTCGGGCCGGGTCTCCCTGCATCTGACGGAGATCATCCTGGCCCTCAGCAGCGGGCAGCACGACCATACCGTCAAAAACCTGCCCTGAAACGCGCCATCCCGCCTCCGTTCAGGCCGGGGGCCGGGCACGTACCTGCTCGATGATCCGCAAGGTCTCGACACTGTCCGCCAGCGGCATGACGGCCGACGCCGTCAGCCCCTGGGCCACGGCCCGGCTTGCCGCCTCGATTTCAAACTGCAAGCCATAGCCCGCATAGACGCAATCATGCCGGCGCACGCCCGGCAGCCAGACCCGCTTGGCCACTTTCGAAAACAACCGCATGGGCGCGGACCCGCACGGTATCAGGGAGAGGCCCCTCGCGGGCATGCGCCCCACCGCCAGAAGCTGGCGGCTGGAAATGAAATGCGGCTGGAGCACCAGCGTGCCCCTGCTGCCTTCGATCATGAACAGGTTGGTGCCGTCACGATCGAATCCGCAGGCCAGGTGCGCCTGCACCGCACCGAATTCCAGCACCATCTCGGCAGCCATGTCCACGCCGCTCGGCGCGGCCCGCCACCGCCCGCGCACCCCGGCCGGGCGGCCCATCAGCGCCAGGGCAAGCGACACGGGATACACCCCCAGGTCCAGCAACGCCCCCCCGCCCTGGGCGGGGTCGAAAAAGCGGCTGCCCGGATCATACGGATGGACAAAGGCCAGTTCGGCGCGGATCCGGCGCACCGTTCCGATCGCGCCCGACCCGATGGCCTCCCGCGCCAGCGTCATGGCCGGCAGAAAACGCGACCACATGCCTTCCATGCAGAACGTGTCATGAAGCGCGGCCAGCGCCACCAGACGGTCGGCATCCTCCACCGTGCTGACAAGGGGTTTTTCAACCAGCACCGCCTTGCCCCCGGCCATGACCGCCCGCGCCATGTCGAAATGCGTCGCGTTGGGCGACGCGATATAGACGGCCCGCACCGCCGGGTCGCGCACCAGCGCATCGACATCCGCCACAGGCCTGCCGCCATGCCGCGCCGCGAACGCCGCGGCCTTCCCGGGCGAGCGCGACGCCACCGCCGCCAGATACGCGCCGCGCGCGTTGCGGATATCCTGCGCGAAATGCCCGGCAATCGTACCGGTTCCAATCACCCCCCACCCGATCGCCGGCGTCCCCCCGGCCACCGGCCCGGCGATATCCCCGTCGCCCCCGCTCATGCCCCGACCCGCGCGCATACCATAGACATCACCCCCATGCATGAGACCAGCCGCGTGGCCTGGGCCAGATCGATATCCTGTTCGTTACCGGAAAGTCCTGGCAACGGCAAAAGCGTCGGAGGCAGGCGCCGGAAAGATCGCACCAAGGCCAAAACCGCACCCGCGCCGCGCCTCCTCCCCATCAGTCCGTCCGCGCCGGCACCAGCAACAGGGCCAGGCTTTCAGGAGGGAGCATGATGTCGCACCGGCCCGCCTCCCCGCACGCCGCCGCCCTTCGCGGTGCCGGCAGGCGCGCGGCCGCCATCAGGGCCCGCGCCTGCCCGGGCGTGGGCGACGCGGGCCGCCCCATGGCCTCGAACAGGGCAGCGGGCGTGCCATGGGCCCGGTCGATCACGATCACCGTGGCGCCCCGAACCGATGCCAGCCCCCTGAACGCCAGATGCCGCGCCCGCGGCTTGTCCGCATCGCGGTTCCACAGCGCGACGGCGATCACGCCATCCTGCCTGCGCGTCGCCAGCACATCGCCGCCGCCCGGTCCGGTCGGCAGCCGCCGGTTTCCCAACCGATGCAGCAGCGCGAAGGCATTGAACGCGGGCTTGGGAATCCCGTGGGTCGTCAGCAGCCCGTACGCTCCCGGCAATTCGTCGGCCGCCACGCCCTGTTCCTCGAAATCGTCCGAAAACGTCCAGTAGGACATGATCGGCGCCAGCCCGTCGCAATCATGCACCGTCTGCGCGATCCAGGGCGCGACCCATGGACGATCCGCGCTGCCGTTATGAATATCCCAGTCGGCACCAAATTCGGTGATATAAAGCGGCAGGTCCGCATGCCCGGCGCGATCGATCGCGCGGCGCGCGGTCCGCGTCGCGTCGCACACGACATTGCCGGTATTGTCGGGCGATTTCGGCAATCGCAGCAGATCGGGCGGATCGTTGGCATAAATATGCGTCGAGACGAAATCGACCGGCACACGCTCCCGCGTCACATGGTCGACGAACGCGCCGACCCAGTGGATGGCCCCCGTCGCGGGCCCGCCGACACGCAGGGCCGGATCGACCGCCTTGATGGCGCGCGCGGTATTGTCGTACAGGGCGAAATAGGTCGCCATCTTCGGCTGCGCCACCCAGGTCGCCTGATTGGGCTCGTTCCAGACCTCGAAAGGCCATTGCCGGACTTCCCCGGCGCCATAACGCTGTTCGAGATGTTCGACGAAGGCGCGGATCAGGGCGGTCCAGTCGGCCATGTGCGCGGGAAAGGTGACGTTGGCACGGTACCACAGCGTCCCGCCGCTATAATCCGTAATGGGCCTGGCCCGATCATCCGCTTTCCAATCGACCAGCGGCTCCAGCCCGCCATCGCGGCGCAGGACGTCGCTGCCGATGGCGCTGGGCATGAAGGACAGTTCGACCAGCGGCCGGATATGATGCGCCAGCAGGCCGTCATACACGGCATCGACCTTGCGGAAGTTATAATGCATGCGGCCGGCGCCATCGGGCGCCATGATGCCCATGGCATCGTCGAAGATGCCGTGGAACCGCACATAGCGAAAGCCGGTCGCCTGCCGCGTCCGGTCCGCGTTCCGCAGATAGCTCTCCGTCAGGGCCATATCGGCGCGATCCGAGCCGAACGCCTGCTCCCAGCTATGCAGGAACGGCGTCCCGGCGCCGGTCGCGTCGATCTCCACGAAGGCCGGATCGTCCCCAGCCCCGACCCCGGACCCCGCCCGGGCGGACCACGACACACCGCCCGCCATCAGCACGATCGCCGCCCAACAGACCCGGACCGTCCGAAACCTGGCCATCCTCTTCCTCAACACCGCCGCTCCTGATCGGGGAAGCCGGAGAGCATCGCAATCGGCGTCCGCTTGTCAAATCCGCGCCTCCTCCGCGCAGGCCGTCCCCGGGGGGCATCCGGCTGGCCGAAAGGGCACCGGATGGGCTAGATTACCCGCCTCATGACCCATTGCGCCCAGGGCCGCCCGGCCCCCATCCGCCGTCCCGCCACCGACCTGGCACCCTGTCCCGGCCCCGCCGCGCGGACGGAGGCACCGGCATGATGCTGCTGGCCGGTCTGGTCGCGGTCGTGATCCTGATCGGGTTCAGCATCCTGATCGCCCTGTCCGAGATCTCGTTCGCGGCGGCGCGCGAGGTGCGGCTGCGCACGCGCGCCGAGGCCGGCGACAGCCGCGCGGTGAACTTCCTGCGCCTGCGCCGCAACAGCGGGCAGGTGGTGACGGTCCTGCAAATCTGCCTCAACGCGGTGGGCGTGCTGGGCGGCGTCATCAGCAGCGACATGCTCACCCCGCCGCTGGCCGATATCCTGCGCCGCGCCGGGCTCGAGGACGGGCTGGCCGGGCACGTGGCCTCCGCCGCCTCGTTCGTGCTGATCACGAGCCTGTTCGTGCTGTTCGCCGACCTGCTGCCCAAGCGCATCGCCATGAACGCGCCCGACCGGGTGGCGCTGAGCATCGGCTGGTTCCCCGCCATCGCGCTGAAGCTGCTGTATCCGCTGGTCTGGATCTTCTCCAGGATGTCGGACGTCATCCTGCGCGCGCTCAAGATCCCGGCCGCCTCGGCCGTCGAGCCGGTCACGCCGGAAGACCTCCGCGCCATCCTGGCCGCCGGCACCGCCTCGGGCGTGCTGCTGGAGCAGGAACACCAGATGATCCAGAACGTCCTGGGCCTGCAAGACCGCTCGGTGACCTCGGCCATGACCCCGCGCGACGAGATCGTGTTCCTCGACATGCAGGAAAGCGCCGAAAGCCAGCGCGACAAGGTGCGGGTCAAGCCCTATTCCCGCTACCCGCTCTGCAATGGCGGGCTGGACAACGTCATCGGCTCGATCCGCGCCGAGGACGTGCTGGCCGCCGTGGTGGAAAAGCCCGAGGATGTCGACCCGGCGGCGACGATCCTGCCGGTAGCCAAGCAGATCTCCCGCATGCGGCGCGACGTGCTGTCGCTGCCCGACACGCTCAACCTGTGGGACACGCTGGCCCAGTTCGACACGCACGGCGCGGGCTTCGCCCTGATCGTCAACGAATACGGGCTGGTGGTGGGGCTGATCACCTTCAAGGACATCATGGGCGCGCTGATGGACGGGCTGGCCAACCCGTTCGAGGAACAGGCCATCGTCCGCCGCGACGAGAATTCATGGCTGATCGACGGCGCCGCCCCGATCGGCGACGTAATCCGCGAACTCGGGGTGCCGGACCTGCCCGACAGCCATCATTTCGATACGATCGGCGGCTTCGTCATGCACCGGCTGCGCCGCATGGCGCGCAAGGCCGACAAGGTCGAGGCCTATCATTTCCTCTTCGAGGTCGTGGACGTCGAGGGCTTCCGCATCAACCAGCTCCTGGTCACGCGCCGCCCCCGCCGCGCGGACGCCGATCAGCCATAATCCGGGATGCCGGGCATGCCGACAAAGCCCGGCAGCGCCCGCACCGCGCGGACCCAGCGCCGCAGCGCGGGATAGGCGGAATACTCCTCCCCCCAGTCCCGACACAGCGCGGCGGCGGGAAACAGCGCGACATCCGCCACCGTCGCCCCCTCGCCCACGAACCACGTCCCGCCCTCCAGCCGCCGCTGGGCCAGATGGTCCTCCATGATCCGCAACGCCCCCACCGCCGCCCGCCGGCGGGCGGATGGCGCGTCCCCCGCGCCGCCGAACAGGCAGGCCCGCCGCATCAGCAGCGTCGCCCGCAACGGCCCGCCGGCGAAGTGCAGCCAGTGCGCCACCCGCGCGAAATCCGCGCGCTCCCCGGGCAGCCACTCCGGCCGCCCATGCGCCAGCGCCAGCAGCACGGCCCCGGCCCCGCAGACCTTCTGCCCGTCGATCCGCAGCACCGGCAGCATCCCGGCCGGCGAAACGGCCCGAAATGCCGGCCCGTCCTGCTCGCCGCCGGGCACGACATCGACCGCGACCCGGCGCGCCTCCAGCCCCAGCAGCGACAGGAACAGCCGCGCCCGATAGCAATCCTCGTCCAGATCGTCGTCGTGCAGCACCAGGTCGCTCATGCCACGATCCCCGCCAGACAGGCCCGCCCGGCCCGTTCCTCCGCCCGCGACCGCACATCCCGCCCCCAATCGGCCAGATCATGCAGCCGCTCCACCCCGGCCGGCGCGGCGGCCAGTAGATGCAGCATGCACGCCCCCGCCCCGACCGGCAGCAGGGCCGCCAGCACCCGGCCGTCCACATCGCGGTCCAGCACGGCGGCCCGCCGCCCTTCCGGCATCCCGACCGCGCGCGCCACATCCCGCCACGGCGCCTCGATCCTTACCGAGCGCACCGGCAGCCATGCGGCCGCCTCCATCGCCGGATCGCCCTCCGGCTGGACCCCGGCCGCGCCGACCGAGGCCCAGACCAGCCCATGGCGCTCCGCGACAGGCAACGGCACGGTGCGGATCGTCCCCGGCGGCGCCAGGTCCGGATGCGCCGGAATATGCACGCACCGCCCCTCCGCCCCGAAGCGCCAGCCATGATACAGGCACGCCAGCGCTCCCTCGCGCACAAAGCCCAGGCTCAGCCGCATGCCGCGATGCGGGCAGCGATCGTCCCACACATGCGCCCGCCCCTGCCCGTCCCGCCACACCGCGAGGTCCCGCCCCGGCACGGCACTGCCGGCCACCGTCCCCGTCTCCAGATCCGCCGACAGCATCAGCGGATACCATCCGCCCTCACGCGTCACGCTCATCCCCGCCTCTCCTTCGCCCCCGGCCCATGCCCGCCCACGGCACCGAATCCCCGATAGCCCGACCGTCCGAAACGTGCCATCCCTGTTCCGCAACCGTACCGAGCGGAGGTCCGCCATGATCCACGTCACCGTCCATGACGCCCTGCTGGCCATCGATCTCCAGAACGATTTCCTGCCCGGCGGCGCCCTCGCCGTGCCGCAGGGCGACGCGGTCATCCCGGTCGTCAACCACCTGACCCTCCTGCCCTTCGGCCAGCAGGCGGCCAGCCAGGACTGGCATCCGCACGGCCATGTCTCCTTCGCCAGCACCCACGGGCGAAAGGCCACGCCCGATCACTGGCCCGACCATTGCGTGGCGGGCACGCATGGCGCCGAACTGGCGGCCGCGCTGCACCAGGCGCGAATCGGCATGGTGATCCGCAAGGGCCGCGACCCGGATATCGACAGCTATTCGGCCTTCCTGGACAATGACGGCGCCACGCGCACCGGGCTCGATTCGTGGCTGGCCGGACTGGGCATAAACCGTGTCTTCATCGTCGGGCTGGCGCTGGATTATTGCGTGCGCGCCACCGCCATCGACGCGAAGGCCCTTGGTTTCGCGGCGATCGTGGTCGAAGATGCATGTCGCGCGGTCGGCCCCGACCCGCAGGCCACATGGCAGGTCCTGGCGCAGCACGGCATCGAACGTGTCCAGGCCGCCGATCTCGCCGGCCTGTAGGACGGAGGCACGGCCTGTTCCGGGGGGAACGACCCGGCGCCGGGTGGGACCGGCCCGGGATCATCGAGGGGGGAATACCGAACCATGACCATTCCAGGTCGGGCATGATCACGCGCGCGCCGAACGGGCGGCTGCTCGCATCGCGGCGCCATCTGCTGGGGCTGGCGGCCGGCGCGGCCGGGGGCGGCCTGCTGCGCCCGCCCGGCCTGCGGGCGCAGGGCCGCCTCCTGCCCCCAGTGGCCGAGGCCGACGCGCTGGTCGCCTTCGGCCATACCAGCCCGGTCACCGACGGCGGCTGGACGATGATGCACGACCAGGGCGTGCAGGCGGTACGAAAGGCCTTTCCCCGCCTGCGCACGATCTATGTCGAAAGCGTGCCCTACTCTGCCGACGCCACGCGCATCTTCCGCCAGTTCGTGGCCGAGGGCGCGCAGATGGTCATCGCCACCTCGAACTACGGCGATTTCATCCGCGACGTGTCGGACCGCGCCCCCGACGTGGCGTTCGTGGAATGCGACGGCCATGCCGTCACCGGCAATCTGGGCTGGTATTACATCACCCACTGGTATGCCAGCTACGTCATCGGCATCGCCGCCGGACTGATGACCCGCACCAACAAGATCGGCTTCGTCGGCTCGTTTCCCATTCCGTCCGTCTATGCCGGCACCAATGCGGTGCTGCTGGGCGCGCGCTCGGTCAACCCGGCGGTCACCATGCAGGCGATCTCGATCAATGCCTGGTTCGACCCGCAGGCCGCGACCCAGGCCGGCACCGCGCTGGCCGAGAATGGCTGCGACTTCCTGTGCGGCATCATGGACGAGCCCGCCTATCTGCGCGTGGCCGAACAGCGCGGCATCAAGGCGGCGATGTGGAACACCGACATGCGCCGATACGGGCCGGAGGCCTATGTCAGTTCCGTCACGCTGGATTTCCGCGATTATTATGTCGAGCAGGTGCGCGCCCGCCTGGCCGGCACCTGGCGGCCCGAGGGCCATTTCCTCACCCTCGGCCACGGGGTGGACCGCGACCCATGGGGCCGCACCGTCCCGCCGGAGGTCGCGGCCCGCGCCGATGCGATGCGCGCGCGGATCATGGCCGGCTACAACCCGTTTCGCGGCCCGATCCGCGACGCCGCCGGCCGCCTCCGCGTGACGGCCGGCGAGGTGATGGACGATGCCCGGATCTATCAGTGGGACTGGGCGGTCGAGGGAGTCACCGGCCTTGACTGACCCGCGCCACGCCCCGGCCGACGGCCCGCCCCCCATCGCCCCCGGCACGCCGCCGATCCTGCAATTGCAGGGGATCTGCAAATATTTCCCCGGCGTGATCGCCAACCAGGATGTCAGCCTGGACGTCGCGCCGGGCGAGATCCACGCCCTGCTGGGCGAAAACGGCGCCGGCAAGTCCACGCTGATGAATGTCGTGACCGGCATCTACCAGCCCGACGGCGGCGAGATCATCCTCGACGGCTACGGCCAGAGCTTCGCCGCCCCGCAGGACGCGATCCGCGCCGGCATCGGCATGGTCCACCAGCATTTCAAGCTGGTCCCCGCCTTCACGGTGGCCGAGAACATCCATCTCGGCTGGCGCGAAACCCCGTTCCGCGCCTCGGCGAAAACACTGGAATCCCGCACCCGCGCCCTGTCCGAGCGGTTCGGTTTTTCCGTCCGCCCCGACGCCGTCGTCGCCGACCTGTCGGCGGGCGAGCAGCAGCGGGTGGAAATCCTGCGCGTGCTGGCTCGCCAGGCCCGCCTGCTGATCCTCGACGAACCGACGGCGGTGCTGACCCCGGCCGAAACGCGCGACCTGTTCCGCGCCCTGCGCGCCTTCCGCGCCCGGGGCAACGCCGTGATCCTGATCAGCCACAAGCTGGACGAGGTCATCGACATCTCCGACCGCATCAGCATCCTGCGCGCCGGCCGCCATGTCGGCACCTGGCGCACGGCCGACTGCACCGCCGCCGGCCTCGCCACCATCATGGTCGGGCGCGAGATCGTGCGCCGCGACCTGCGCGCCCGCGCCCCCGGCGCCGCCGCGATCGCCCGCGACCCTGGCGCCGCCGCGCCCGTCCTGAGCCTGCGCGGCGCCTCCTGCCGCGATGCGCGCGGCATCGAAACCCTGCGCGACGTCACGCTGGACGTGCATGGCGGCGAAATCCTCGGCATCGCCGGCGTGGCCGGCAACGGCCAGCGCGAGCTTACCCAGGTCCTCACCGGCATGATGCCCCTTTCGGCGGGCACCGTCCTGCTCGACGGCGCGCCGGTCCCGCTGGCCGACCCGGCCGCCTTCGCCCGCGCCGGCATCGGCCATATCCCCGAGGACCGGCTGCGCAGCGGCCTGGCGCCGTCGCTGGACATCACCGACAACATGGCGCTGCGCGAATATGCCCGGCCGCCGATCGGCCGCCACGGCCTCTACGACCGCGCCGCCGCCGCCCGCCTGGCCGGCACGATCGTCGCGGCCGCCGAGGTCCGCGTGCCCGACCTCGCCACCCCCATCCGCAACCTGTCCGGCGGCAACCAGCAGCGTCTGGTGGCACGGCGCGAGATCCGCATCGCCAGCCGGGTGCTGGTCGCGGCCTACCCCAGCCGGGGCCTGGATATCGGCGCCATCGCCACCGTGCTGCGCTATCTGACCGACCTGCGCGACCAGGGCGTGGCGGTGGTCCTGGTGTCCGAGGACCTGGAGGAACTGCTGAACGTCGCCGACCGGATCGGCGTCCTGTTCCACGGCCGGCTGATGGCCACGATCGACGCCGCGACGGCGGATATGGAAACGATCGGCCTGCTGATGGGCGGCCGATCGGCACCGAACGGCCCGACATCGGGCGGAGGACACGCCTGATGGCCGGCACGCTGCACCGTCTGCCCACCGTCACGCCGGCCCGCCGGCTGGCCTGGCGCGCGGGGGCCATCGCCGCCGCCCTGGCGATCACCACCCTGTTTCTCGCCCTGTCGGGCCGCGACCCGCGCCTGCTGGCCGACCTGGTGGTGCGCTCCGCCGTGGGCTCCCGCTTCGGGCTGGAAGACCTGGCGCTGTTCCTCACCCCCCTGCTGCTCACCGGCGCGGCCGTGACCGTCACCGGGCGGATCGGCGTGTGGAATATCGGCGCCGAGGGCCAGTTCTACGCCGGCGCCATCGGCGCCACGGCGGTCGGCCTGTTCCTGCCCGGCCCGGCCTGGCTGGTGCTGCCGCTGATGGCCGCCTGCGGCATCGCCTGCGGCATGGGCTGGATCCTGCTCCCCGCCCTGGCCCGCGCCTATGCCGGCGTCAACGAGATCATCACCACCCTGCTGCTCAATTTCGTCGCCGGGCTGCTCACCACCTATCTGGCGGTCGGCCCGTGGCACGACCGCGTCACCGGCGCGCTGGCCTCGACCGGCCGGCTGCCGGTCCGCATCCCCGAAATCTGGGGCGTGGTGCATTGGGGCTTCCCCATTGCCCTCGCCATCGTGCTGGCGCTCGCCTGGCTGACCACCCGCACGCGCTGGGGCTATCAGATCACCATCGGCGGCGCGAACGACCAGGCCGCCCGCTATGCCGGCATTCCGGTGCGCGCCCGCATCCTGGGCGCGATGCTGCTGTCGGGCGGACTGGCGGCGCTGGCGGGCATGTTCGAGGTCGCGGGCACCGTGCATCGGCTGCAAGGCGGGCTCGCCAACAATTTCGGCTATTTCGGCATCGTGGTCGCGGTGCTGGCACGCGGATCCTGCCTCAACGTGCTGCCCGCCGCCCTGCTGATGGCCTTCATCCTCGATGCGGGCATCGTGCTGCAAACCCAGCAGCTCACGGCGTCGGCCGTCCTGGCCATCACGGGACTGGTGCTGTTCATGATCGCCATCGCCGACGAGCTGGCCCATTACCGCCCCGTCACGGTCCGCCGAGCCACCACGGGCGCGGAGGCCCGGCCATGATCGACCTGCTGACCGGCATGCTCTCCACCGCCGTCCTGGCCGGCGGCGTCCTGGCGCTGGCGGCGCTGGGCGAGGTCCTGGCCGAACGCGTCGGCGTTACCAACCTGGGCGTCGAGGGCCTGATGTCGCTGGGCGCGGTGGTCGCCATCATCACCGTGGTGGCCACCCCCGACCCGTGGCTGGGTCTGCTGGCGGCGACCCTGGCCGGTGTCGCCGGCGGCATGGCCTTCGCCTTCGCCACCGTCATCGTCCGCGCCAACCAGGTGCTGTGCGGGCTGGCGGTCACGTTCCTCGGCCTCGGCCTGTCGGCCGCCATCGGCCACGACTACGCGGGCGTGCCCTCACCCGCCACCTTCGGCCGCGTGCCCATTCCCGGCCTGTCCTCCCTGCCGGTGATCGGCCCGGCCGTCTTCGGCCAGAACCTGCCCGTCTACCTGATCTACCTGGTCCTGCCGGCCCTGGCGCACTGGGTGATGTTCCACACCCGCCACGGGCTGGCGATGCGCGCGGTGGGCGAAAACCCGGCGGCGGCCGACGCCGCCGGCCTGCCGGTCACCGCGCTGCGCTTCTGGTACGTCACGCTGGGCGCCGGCCTGGCCGGCGCCGCCGGCGGCTACCTCACCCTCACCTATGTCCCCGTCTGGTCCGAAGGGCTGGTGGCGGGCAGGGGCTGGATCGCGCTGGCCCTGGTCATCTTCGCCGGCTACCGGCCCTTCGGCGCCACCCTGTCGGGCCTGCTGTTCGGGCTGGTCACCGCGCTGTCCTTCGTCGGCCAGGCGCGCAACTGGCCGATCGCCCCCGCTTTCCTCAACATGCTGCCCTATCTGGGCACGATCGCGTTCATCATCGTGCCGGTGATCGTCTGGCACCGCATGCGCCGCATCATGGCCGCCCCGGCGGCGCTCGGCGTGCCCTACCACCGCGACGTGCGGTAAGGAGAATCCAATGTCCCATCGCGTGGACCCGGAAGACCGCGCCGTGCTCGATGCCTGGCACGCGGTCGGCTTTCTCGAAACGACGGGACCGGCCGCCACCCGCACGCGCCTGCTCGGCGTGGCGCTGACGATCCGGCGCGCCGCCTGCGGCACGATACAGGTCCTGGCCGAGGGGCGCGACACCCCCCTGCCGGTCGCCGAACGCCATGGCTGCCTGTGGACCAGCCTCGGCACGCCCCCCGCCACGCCGCTCGCCATCCCCGAGGCCGACGAGCCCGATCGCCGGCTGGTCTGCTGCGGCTCGATCGACGTCCATGCCTCGGGCCTGCGCGTGGTCGAGAACTTCCTCGACATGGCGCATTTCCCCTTCGTCCACACCAACATCCTGGGCGCCGAACCCCAGACCGAGGTCAGCCGCTACCACGCCGAATGGCGGCGCGACGTCGACGAGGTCTGGGCCACCGACTGCCGCTTCCACCAGCCGCAGGCCGCCCTGTCGGCGGCGGCCGGGCAGGACACGGGCTATATCTACCGCGTCGCCTCGCCGTTCGTGACCCTGCTGTACAAGACCTGCCCCAACGACGCGCTGCGCCCCGACGTCATCGCCCTGTTCGTCCAGCCGACACAGCCCGAGCGCTGCCGCGCCCACCCGGTCATGTTCCTGATCGACGACATCTCGGCCCAGGCCGACCTGATCCAGTTCCAGCAGAAGATCTTCCTCCAGGACCGGATCATTCTCGAAAACCAGCGCCCCCGCCTGCTGCCGCTGGACGCGCGCGCCGAAATCCCGACCCGCGCGGACTCGCTCTCGGTCGCCTATCGCCGCTGGCTGAAGGAAAAGCGGGTGCGCTACGGCGCCACCGGCGCCGCGTCGGGCGGCTGATCGACCGGCCGCGGCCGGCCATCGCCATCGAGCGCGACGAAGACGAACCGCGCCTGCGTGACCTTCTGCACCTGCCTGGTGTGCCGCACCCGCCGCCACGCCGTCACGCCGATGGTCATCGAGGTCCGCCCGACCTTCAGCAGGCGGATATAGATGCTGACTTCGTCGCCCACCGCCACCGGCCGATGAAACCTCAGCTCGTCGATCGCCACGGTGGCGCATCGTCCCCGCGCGCATTGCGCGGCGGTGGTGCTGGCGGCCAGGTCCATCTGCGACACCAGCCAGCCGCCGAAGATATCCCCCGTCGGATTGGTATCCGCCGGCATGGCGATGACCCGGATCGTCAGTTCGTCGCCGTCGTCAGGTCCGTCGTCATTGCCGTCCATGCGTCCGATCCTCCGCTCTCAAAGGCGCATCGATCCCGTTTCGATAAAGCGCTGATGCCACGACAGGGCTTCGCCCAGCAGATGGGGCGTGTCGCCGCCGCCCAGGGATTGGGCGCGCGCCATGTAGTCGCGCAGTCGCGGCCGGAAATCGGGATGCGCGCAGTTCTCGGCGATCACCCGCGCCCGCTGCCGCGCCGACAGGCCGCGCAGGTCCGCCAGCCCCCGTTCGGTCACCAGCACATGAACGTCCTGGTTGATGTTGTCGACATGCGACACCATCGGCACGATCGAGGAAATGGACCCGCCCCGCGCAACCGACGGCAGCATGAAGATCGACAGCAGCGCGCTCCGCGCGAAATCGCCCGACCCGCCGATGCCGTTCTGCACCCGCGATCCCATGACGCGGGAGGAATTGACGTTGCCGTAGATGTCCGCCTCGATCCCGGCATTCATCGCAATGCAGTTCAGGCCGCGCACCACCGCCGGATTGTTGCTGACCTCCTGCTGCCGCAGCAGCAGATGGGGGCGCAGAAAGGCCATGTCCGCATTGGCCGCCGCCGCCTGCTCGCGGCTCAGATAGAGCGACGCGCCGGAGACGACACGCATCTTGCCGCTGCGGACCATGTCCAGCATCCCGTCCTGGATCACCTCGGTATAGGCGGTCAGGTCGGTAAAGGGGGCGTCGGCCAGCGCGGTCATGACGGCATTGGCGATATTGCCCACCCCCGATTGCAGAGGCGGCAGCGTGGCGGGCAACCGGCCGCGCGCCACCTCGTGCTTCAGGAATTCGACGATATGGCCGGCGATCAGCGCGGCATCCGGCACGGCGCGAAACGACTGGCCCAGATCGCCCTCGTCGGTCCGCACCACCGCCGCGACCTTTTCGGGCGCGACCCGCAGGACCGCATCGCCGATCCGCTCCCCCGCCCAGCCCAGGGCCGGGATCCGCCCCCCGGTTTCCCGGTCGCCGCTCCAGATGTCGTGGATGCCCTCCAGCTCGGTCGTATGCCAGCCATTGACCTCGATGATGACCCGGTCGGCCATTTCCAGCCAGGTCTTGGCATTGCCGATGGCCAGGGTGGGCACGATGCCGCCATCTTCGCGGATCAGCCACGTCCGGCGTGGTGGACGCACCGGTCAGCAGGCTGATCGTGAACGGCTCGCCCCGGTCATGCCGCGCGACGGCCCGGGCGGCCAGCGCCCGGGGCGGCGCCTTGGGCGTGCCGCCGGGGCCGAAACCACCCATTCCCACCACGTCGCCATGCGCGATCAGGCGTGCCGCCTCGTCCGCACCCATTTCCCGGCGCCTGGAATCCACGCTCCGGACACGCTCGTCCGTCATGGCGTCCCCCTCGTCATCTTTTCGTGCTTCTTGCCCGGGGGCCGGCGGGGAGCCCGGCCATCAGGGCCGTTCCACCGCGATCGCGATCGCCTCGCCGCCGCCGATGCAGGCGGAAGCCACCCCGCGCCGCAGCCCACGCGCCCGCAACGCATGCAGCAGAGTGGTCACCAGCCGCGCCCCCGTCGCCCCGATCGGATGCCCCAGCGCACAGGCCCCGCCATTCACGTTCAGCTTTTCAGGCGGAATCTCCAGGTCGCGTTGCGCCACCATGGCGGTCACGGCAAAGGCCTCGTTGATCTCGAACAGATCCACGTCGCCGACCGCCCACCCGGCGCGGTCCAGCACCTTGCGGATGGCCGGCACCGGCGCCTGAGTAAAGGCACGCGGCGCCTGGGAATGCACCGCCAGCGCGCGGATGGCGGCAAAGACCGGCAATCCCTCCTGCCCGGCCCAGGACCGACGCACCAGCACCACAGCCGCCGCGCCATCGGCAATGCCCGACGAACTGGCCGGCGTGATGGTCCCGTCCCTGCCGAAGGCGGGGCGCAAAGTCGGAATCTTGTCCGGCTGGGCCTTGAGGGGGTTCTCGTCCCGCGCGACCTCGGCCTCCCCCTTGCGGGTCCTGACGCTCACGGGCACGATCTCCTCCGCGAACGCGCCGTTCTCCACCGCCGCGCGTGCCCGCGCCAGCGTCATCAGGGCATAATCATCCTGCTCCGCCCGGCCGAACCCATAGTCGCGCGCCGTCTGCTCGGCGAAATGCCCCATCAGTTGCCCGGGCTCGTACGCATCCTCCAACCCGTCATGAAACATGTGGTCGACCACCCCGGCATGGCCCAGGCGGTATCCCTGGCGGGCCCCGGGCAGCAGATAGGGCGCGTTCGACATCGATTCCATGCCGCCGGCCACCACCGCCCGGGCCGAGCCGGCCAGCAGCGCGTCATGACCCATCGCAATGGCCATCATCCCCGATCCGCACAGCTTGTTGACCGTCACGGTCGCAACGTCGAACGGCAGGCCGGCGCCATGGGCCGCCTGCCGCGCGGGGTTCTGGCGCAGCCCGGCGGTCAGCACGCACCCCATCAGGACCGTATCGAACCTGTCGGCCGCCAGCCCGGCCCGATCCAGCGCCCCGCGGATCGCAACGGCACCCAGCTCGGTCGCCGACACACCCGACAGCGCCCCCTGAAACCAGCCGACCGGCGTCCGGGCCGCCGAAACAATGACGACAGGATCGTCAGGATTCATGATCGCACACTCCGATATGATGATGCGCGCCTGCCCGGCCGCTCAGAACCAGTCGGCGTCCGGCGCCATGATCGCGCCGGCACCCGCCCCGATCTGCGCCGCCAGCCCCCGCGCCTGGGGCAGCACCCGCTCGGCGAAGAAACGCGCCGTCGCCACGATGCGCCGCCCATGGTCCGTCCCGTCGTCGCGCCGCGGCGCCGCCAAGGTCATGCGCAGCCAGACCCACCCGAAACAGACCAGCGCGAACAGGCGCAGATAATCGACGGCGGCGGCATTGCGCTCGTCGGGCGACGACAGGTCGCCCCCGACCAGCCGGCGCGTGCAGCCTTCCAGCAAGCCCAGCGCCTCGGCCAGGGCGGCGCGCCTCGCAGGCCCCCCGCGTCAGGCCGGGAAACAGCCCGAAGGACAGGTTGGCGGCCGACAGCATCTCGTCGACCAGGATCTGCACCGTGCGCGGCAGGCCCTGCCCGCCGAACTCAGGCTCGGCCGACAGTCCGCTCCACCCGCCGTCGCGAGACGCGGCATAGGCCTCGCGGAATCCCCGCGGCGTCCGCACGACGCCATTCTCGATCCGGCATCCTTCGACATCCCCGCTCCCGTTCAGCGGCTGGAGCCGCTCCGCGCAGAAACGCCCCGCTTCCTCCAGGATGCTTTCGATCATGCCCAGGTCGGTCTCGGCATGGGCCGGCAGTCGCGCGAAGATCGCGGGCGCGTCGAACACATCCTCCAGCAGGAACATCATGTCGCGCACCGGCGCCGAGCAGGACGGCATGCCACCCTCCGTCGTTCTGATTATCGTCGATTTCGCCAGGTTTTTTTCAACAAACAGACAGGTCTTCGCGCAACGGCGCATCCGGTTCGCCCGGCACCGCCCATACCAAACACTTGTTAGTTAACGTTCTCTATGGCGCGGCACCGCGCCTGTCGAGGCCTAAAACCCGCGGGCTTCATCACACATGGTTGAGTACGCGCCGTCCGGCCGGCCGCGTTATCCGCATCAGGCCATGGAACATGAACCGGCCATGTATTAAGAATTGCCTGGACGCACACACCAGGAGCACAGGGCGGCGTGAACGCGAGGCAGAAGCACAGACCCCCCGGTCCGGACAGGACCCATGCCGATTCCCCGGGCCGCCCGGTCAGGCGCGGCCGTGCCCACGCCCCGTCGGCGGCCGACACGGCGCCCAATCCGGAACGACGTCAGGAAATCCTGGAAATCGCGGCCAAGCTGTTCGCCGAATACGGCTACAAGGCCACCTCGATCCGCGAAATCGCGGAGCGGGCCGGCATGATGGGCGGGTCGCTCTACTACCATATCCGCTCGAAAGAGGCCCTGTTCATCGAAATCCACGACCGGGCGCTGGACGCGGCGGCGCGGCGGGTGCGCGCCGCCATGGCGTCCCATACCGCGCCCTGGGCAAGGCTGGAGGCCGCCTGCACCGAGATGCTGGAAATCCAGCTCAACCCCGAATCGCTCACCCTGCCGATCATGAACAATTTCCGCTCGGTGCCCGAGGCGGTGAAGGCCATCCTGGTCCGCAAGCGCGACCAGTTCGAAGCCCTGTTCCGCGACATCGTCGACGCCCTGCCCCTGCCGGCCGGGATCGACCGCCAGATCTATCGCATCCTGCTGCTGCGCCTGCTGAACACGGCCGATACCTGGTATCACGAGGGCCGCATGTCCCGCTCCGAGATCGCGACCCAGATCCTCGCGATCTTCCGCCACGAAACCCCGCCGGAATCAGCGGACGTGCCCAAAAAGCCCGCGTCGCCGGCCCGCAGGCGCCGCGCGGCGGCCTGACGCCGGCCGGTCAGCCAGCCCCGAGCCGGCGCGACAGGTCGGCGGCGGCGTCCATCAGGGACCGCCCCAGCATCGCCACCATGTCCGGCGACGCCTCGCTGCGCGTCAGCGACAGGGCCAGCGCCGCCACCGCCTGCCCGGCATGGTCGCCG
This sequence comes from Gluconacetobacter sacchari, assembly GCF_014174255.1. Classification (GTDB taxonomy): domain Bacteria; phylum Pseudomonadota; class Alphaproteobacteria; order Acetobacterales; family Acetobacteraceae; genus Gluconacetobacter; species Gluconacetobacter sacchari. The sequence continues at coordinate 105,398 of NZ_JABEQJ010000008.1, read as the reverse complement.
ACCGTGGCCCCCAGGCAGAACAACCCCTCGCGGATCTGCCCGTCATCGATCGAAAAGCCCCGCTGCCGCGTCTCGGCCAGTTCCCGCCGCAGGTCGGGCATGGAGGCGACGCTGTAGCGTGTCAGCGGCGCCGGGAATCCCCGCGCGAACAGCGCGTCCAGGTCCCGGTCGGGCCGCGCCGCCAGCAGCGCCTTGCCCGTCGCGGTAAAGGGCGCCGGCAGCCGCATGCCGATGCGAAAGGCCACGTCCAGCGGCCGGTTGGCCTCCGAACAGGCGATATAGACGACCTCGTTCCCGTCCAGGACCGTCATCGTCACGGTGAATTGCGCGGATCGCCAGGATTCGGCGATGGACTGCCGGAACGCGGACACGAGGTCGGTCCGGGCCAGGAAATCGCCGGCCCAGCGCAACGAGTGCGGTCCGGTCCGCAGGGTGCCGTCGGCCGCGCGCGCCAGCAGCCCGAGTTCTTCCATCGCCTGCACCAGCCCATGCGCCGTGCTCTTGGGCAACCCCAGCGCGCGCGCCAGCCCCGAGAGCGTCGGCGCCTCGGAAGAGGCTGAAATATAATCCAGAATCGCCACCGCCCGACGCAGGGCGGGCACATGCCCCCCACCTGCGCTGATCCGATCGTGAGCCCCCATCCGCCTCTCCCACCTTGACTGGGGAAACAGGATGCTCCCACAGTTCACTATGATGATCTATCGTTCAATATACTGAACGAACGGGAGGCGGCAATGGTGACACTGAAAGACCCGACCCTGCTGCGGTCGGCCTGTCTGATCGACGGAGAATGGGTCGGTTCCACGGGGCGGCCCATCCAGGTGGCCGACCCGGCGACCGGCCACACCGTGGGCCAGGTTCCCGACCTGGGCGCGACCGAGGCCGAAGCCGCGATCGCCGCCGCCGCCCGCGCGCTGCCCGCCTGGTCGGCCCGCACCGCGCGGGATCGCGGCGCCATCCTGCGTCGGTGGTTCGACCTGGCGGTCGCCAACGCCGACGACCTGGCGGCGCTGATGACGGCCGAACAGGGCAAGCCGCTGGCCGAGGCCAGGGGCGAGGTCCTCTATGCCGCCTCGTTCCTCGAATGGTTCGCCGAGGAAGCCCGGCGCATTTACGGCGAGACGATTCCCGCCCCCACCGCCGACAAGCGGCTGCTGGTCATCCGGCAGCCGGTCGGCGTCTGCGCCGCGATCACGCCGTGGAATTTCCCGGCCGCGATGATCACCCGCAAGGCCGCGCCGGCCCTGGCCGCCGGCTGCACCATGATCGTCAAGCCCGCCGAACAGACACCGCTGACCGCGCTGGCCCTGGCCGCGCTGGCCGAACGGGCGGGCGTGCCGTCCGGCGTGTTCCAGGTCGTCACCGGCGATGCCCGCGCCATCGGCGGGGCGCTGACCGCGTCCGACGTGGTACGCAAGCTCTCCTTCACCGGCTCGACCGAGGTCGGGCGCATCCTGATGGCCCAGTGCGCGCCCACCATCAAGAAACTCAGCCTGGAACTGGGCGGCAACGCGCCGTTCATCGTCTTCGACGACGCGGACCTCGACGCGGCGATCGAGGGCGCCCTGGTTTCGAAATACCGCAATGCGGGCCAGACCTGCGTCTGCGCCAACCGGCTCTATGTCCAGTCCGGCATCCATGACGCCTTCGCGAGCCGCCTGGCCGAGGCGGTGCGGACGATCAAGCTGGGTCCGGGCACCGAACCCGGCGTGACGATCGGCCCGCTGATCGACGCCGACGCGATCCGCAAGGTCGAATCCCACGTCGCCGACGCGCTGGCCCACGGCGCCACGCTGGTCGCCGGCGGCCGGCAGCCCCCGCTCGGCGGCAATTTCTACGAACCGACGATCCTGACCGGCGTGACGCAGGCCATGAAGGTGGCGCGCGAGGAAACATTCGGCCCCGTCGCCCCCCTGTTCCGCTTCGAGACCGAGGAAGAGGCGGTCGCGATGGCCAACGACACCGAATTCGGCCTGGCGGCCTATTTCTATACCGAAAACGCGCGGCGGGTCTGGCGCGTCGCCGAGGCGCTGGAATACGGCATGGTCGGCCACAATACCGGCCTGATCTCCACCGAGGTCGCGCCCTTCGGCGGCATCAAGCAGTCGGGCCTGGGCCGCGAGGGCTCGCGCCACGGCATCGAGGACTATCTGGAAATCAAGTATCTCTGCTCCGCGGTCGGCTGAACCGCCCGCCGCGCCGGCGTCAGGCCGGTCCGGCGGCGGGGATCGCCAGCGCCCCGGATTCGTCGGCCTCCAGCACGTTGACGCACAGGCGGCGCGCATAGGCCGCCGAGCCGACGGTGTCGGGCACCCGGCCCAGCAGCTTCATCTCGTCCACATATTGCGACACCTGCACCCGCAGGTCGCTCCCCACGGGGCTGATGCCCAGCGTCTCGTGCCGCAGCATGGCCAGCACCTGGCCGCTCTCCATGCCATCGGCCACCGTCCCCATCAGGCCGGCGGCCTGGTCGGGGTGCGCCTTGATCCAGCCCGACGCGGCGCGCAGCGCCATCACCAGCGACGCCGCCCCCACGGGGTCGCCGCGCAGCAGCGTGTCCGACAGGCCCAGGGCCAGGTTGGTCCGCTCGCCATAATGGCCGGTCGTGCTGTTGACCAGTTCGAAGAACGGCGAATCGGGCAGGTGCAGCCATCGCCAGGCCAGCGGGTCATGCGCCGCCACCGCGTCGATCTCGCCCGCCCGCGCGGCCGCCTCGACCTGCCCCGGCCCCAGCGTCACCCAATGCACGGCCGTTTCCGGGTCGATGCCCTTGCGCCGCATCATCACCGAAAAGAAGAGCCGGTCGGCCATATCCGGGTCCGTCACGGCGATTCGCATCCCCGCGACACTCTCCAGCCGCGTCCCCTTCACCCCCCGCCGCACCAGCAGGCGGAAAGCGCCCGATTGCAGGCCGCACGCCAGATGCACGGGGATCGTCCCCAGGCGAAACCGGTCCAGCCAGGTCAGAACCGGCGCCGCCGCGCCCACGGCCCGTCCCTCCACCACGTCGGCGATGGTCGAGCGTCCGGTGCGCGCCCCGTCCACCAGGCTCACCTCCAGATTGTACGGCCCGAAGAACCGGTCCCGCGCGACGGCGAACAACAGGCGATTCGACGACGGCCAGGACAGGACCAGCCGCCGCACCCGGCCATCGGGCACGATCTTGTGCCATACCACGGGCCTGGGCGCGCGATAATGCACCGCCAGCCCCCCCGCGACAGCGGCCCCGCCCGCCGCGCAGCCGGCGACAAGCAGGCGCCGGCGCGTCGGCCCGGGCATGGATCGGCCGGTCTTCTGATCCATCCGTGTCTCCGGCCCTTTCCGCCCTGTCCGGCACGATGCCCGTCCGCGCCCGTGCCCCGTCTTCGCATGGTTGGGGCATCCTGTCCTAGCCGTTAAAAAAAACCTCCCAAGGGCTTTACCTGCGTCACGAACCTCCGCTATACGGTGCCCCGGCGCTGATCCCGAATAGCTCAGTTGGTAGAGCAAGCGACTGTTAATCGCTGGGTCGTAGGTTCGAGTCCTACTTCGGGAGCCATTTTCCAGACCATGCCGGCAGCCTTCATACGCAAGCGATGCATGGCTCCGGCGAAGCGGTCAGGCCTTCACGCGCCCCGCCGCTCGGCCAGCATCCGCACCGCCAGCCCGCCCAATACGCTCGCCATGATCCAGCGCTGCGCCCTGGCGAAACCCGGGTTGGCATCCAGGAAGCGCGCCAGGCTGCCGGCGGAAAGCGCGATGGCCGCGTTCACCAGCACGCTGATGACGATCTGCGCACAGCCCAGGATCAGGATCTGCGCCAGCATCGCTCCGCCGGGCACGGTAAACTGGGGCAGCAGCGACAGGTACATCACGGCGATCTTGGGATTCAGCAGGTTGGTCATGAACCCCATGAGAAACAGCCGGCGATTGCCATCGGCCGCCAGCGCCCGCACCTGGAACGGCGACCGCCCCCCGGGCCGGATCGCCTGCCATGCCAGATAAAGCAGGTACACCGCCCCACCCAGCCGCAGCGCGTCATAGGCATAGGGCACCGCCATCACCAGCGCGGTGATCCCCAGGGCGGCGCACAGCATGTAGAAGAGAAACCCCAGCGCCACCCCACCCAGCGAGACCAGCCCCGCGCGCGGCCCCTGGCAGATGGAGCGCGAAATCAGATAGATCATGTTGGGGCCGGGCGTCAGCGCCATGCCCAGCGCGACCAGCGCGAACGCGGCAAGATGGGTCACCGGCAGAATCATCGTCCGTCCTCCTCAAGGCGTGTCCGGCCGTATTTCCGCATGGTCGTTGCGGGAAATCAACAACCCCTCATCCGGCCGCGCCTCCAGCGACCGCAGCAGGGCGGCCACGGCGCCGTCCAGCACCGCCCGTTCGGGGCGAATGCGCGCCAGCACCCGCACCCCCATCAGCACCGCCAGGCAATGCCGGGCCAGATCCTCGTCCGCCAGCGCGCGCGTGACGCTGCCATCGTGCTGCCCCCGCCGCACGCAGTCCAGAAAGAACGCTTCGATCCGGGCGAACGTCCCGGCGATCATCGGCCGGAACTCGCTGTCCCGCGTCGCGAATTCCAGCGCGGCGTTCACGACCATGCAGCCCTTGTTGGCCGGATCGTTCAGCGAGCGCTCCACCACGTCGCGCAGATAGCCGCGCACCCCCTCCAGCGGCGACACCTCCTGGTAGCGCGCCAGACGCTGGCCGATCCCTCCCTCGATGTACCGTTCCAGCGCCAGCCGAAACAGCGACCGCTTGTCGCCGAACGCATTGTACAGGCTCGCGGCCGTCAATCCGGTCTCCCCGATCAGGTCCCGGATCGAGGTCGCATCGAAACCATGCCGCCAGAAGCACGCGACCGCCGCGTCCAGCACCGCATCCTCATCAAATTCCCGGGGCCGCGCCATTCCATCATCCATGCAGGCTTTGCCACGCGATCTTGCCACACGCGGCCCGACGCGTCATTATAGAACGCTCATACTAAAACGCATCGCCCATGCGCGAGGCAAGCGGAGGCACCATGATCCGTTTCTATTTCCATCCCACGCCCAACCCCGCGAAGGTCGCGCTGCTGCTCGAGGAAACCGGCCTTCCCTACACGGTCGTCCCGGTCGATACCCGCGAGGGCGCGCAGCACGACCCGGCCTTCCGCGCCATCAACCCCAACGGCAAGGTCCCGGCGATCGTCGATCCCGACGGGCCGGGCGGCGGCCCGGCGCGCGTCTTCGATTCCACCGCCATCCTGCTCTACCTCGCCGAAAAGACCGGCCGCTTTCTCGGCACGCCCGCCGACCGGCCGGAATTGCTGTCCTGGCTGATGTTCATCGCCACCGGGCTGGGCCCCTTTTCCGGCCAGACGGTCCATTTCCAGTATTTCGCCCCCCAGGACCAGGCGTACGCCCTCAACCGCTACCGGCGCGAGACCGAACGGCACTATCAGGTGCTGAACGATCATCTCGCGGAGCGGGAATATCTCGTCGGCGACAGCTACACGATCGCCGACATGTCGGCCTGGGGCTGGCTCGACCGCGCCCCGCGGATCCTGAAGGGCGCGGAAGACACGCTGGCCCCCTGGCCGCATCTCGACCGCTATTTCCAGGCCATCGATGCCCGCCCGGCGATCGCGCGCGCGCGCCGTCGGCCAGGACCATGATTTCAAGACCGCGACCGACGAACGCGCCCTGCGCGCGTTGTTCCCCTCGAACTATCCCCCCGCCGCCTGACCCGGAGTTCCACGATGACCGACCCGACCGACTACACCCCGCCGAAGATCTGGACATGGAACAGCGCGAACGGCGGCCATTTCGCCGCCATCAACCGCCCCATCGCCGGTCCGACCCATGACAAGGCGCTGCCCGTCGGCCGCCACCCGCTCCAGCTCTATTCGCTCGGCACCCCCAACGGCGTAAAGGTGACGATCCTGCTGGAAGAATTGCTGGAAGCCGGCCATGCGGGCGCCGAATACGACGCCTGGCTGATCAATATCGGCTCCGGCGACCAGTTCGGCAGCGGCTTCGTCGCCGTCAACCCGAATTCGAAAATCCCCGCCATGGTCGACCATAGCGGGCCGGAGCCGCTCCGCGTGTTCGAATCCGGCTCCATCCTGCTCTACCTGGCCGAGAAATTCGGCGCCTTCCTGCCGAAGGACCTCGCCGGGCGCACGGAATGTCTCAACTGGCTGTTCTGGCAGGTCGGCAGCGCCCCCTATCTGGGCGGCGGGCTCGGGCATTTCTACGCCTACGCACCGCACAAGATCGCCTACGCCATCGACCGTTTCGCGATGGAGACCAAGCGCCAGCTCGACGTGCTGGATCGCCGGCTGGCGGAAACCCCCTATATCGCGGGCGACACCTACACCATCGCCGACATGGCGATCTTCCCCTGGTATGGCGGCCTGGTCAAAGGCTGGCTCTACGGCGCGGCGGAATTCCTGAGCGTGCAGGACTACACCCACCTTCAAGCCTGGGCCGACCGCCTGCTGGACCGCCCGGCCGTCCAGCGCGGCCGCATGGTCAACCGCATGAGCGGCGAGCCGTCGGAACAATTGCGCGAACGCCACGACGCCGGCGATTTCCAGACCAGGACGCAGGACAAGCTCGACCAGGCCGGATAACCCCCGCGACACCGCGCAGGGCACGCCCCCTTCATGCGAAGAAGGGGGCGTATCCCCTCATTCCGCCAGTTCAAGCTCCCGCGCGCCGACCGCGTTTTCCGCCCGGATCCTCTGCGCATCGCGCGCCGGCGGGCTGCCGAACATCCGCCGATATTCCCGGCTGAATTGCGACGGGCTGTCATACCCCACCGCGAAGCCGGCCTCCGCCGCATCCACCCCTCCGCTCATCAACTGCCGCCGCGCCTCCTGTAGGCGCAGCCGGGTGCGATATTGCAGCGGGCTCATCATGGTGGCCGCGCGGAAATGACGATGGAAGGAAGACGGGCTCATCGCCGCCAGTCGCGCGACTTCCGCGATATCGAACGCCTCCGCATAATGCGTCCGGATCCACGCGATCGCCCGGTTCAGATGCGACAGATTGCTGCCCGCGGTGGCGATCTGCCGCAGCACGCCCCCCTGCGGCCCCTGCAACAAACGATAGAGCAGTTCCCGCACGATCGAGTCCCGCAGAAACGCCATGTCGCCCGGCTCGTCCAGCAACCCGACCAGCCGCGTCACCGGGTCGAGGATATGCCGCGTCAGGTCGCTGACGACCATGCAACGCGAACAATGCAACGATTCTCCGGCCTGACCGTGCTGCATTTCCAGCAGCACGTCGGCAATCTGCACCGGGTCCAGCGTCAGGCACAACGCCAGGTAGGGTTCGTCCGGGCGGGCATGGGTGATGTGGCTGGTCACCGGCAAGTCGACGGCCGTCACCATATATTTGCTGGCATCGTAATCGAATGTCTGGTCGCACAGCATGACCTGCTTGCTGCCCTGCACGATCAGGCAGAAGCGCGGTTCATACACCAGGTCCATGGGCGTGGTCGGGGCCTCGGCCCGAAACAGCAGAAGGCCGGGCAGCACCGTGTTCGTGCTCGGCTTCACGCAATGCCGTTCGATCGCGTCGCGCAGACGATCAAGCAGGTCTTGCATCATCCTTCCCTCCTCGCCAGCTTCCCGGTCCCCATACCGCATATCCGATCCGATCACCGAGAACATTCCTCCCCTCCGCGCGGATCGTGCAAGCATTTGATCGAATCGTATTACCGTGGAACGGAAGCCCACAAAAAATAATAAATTTCATATTCATATACAGTCACGTAATCACAACGCGCATTGCGGCTTTTTCACATTGCCGCACCCATCATGCAGGATCATGCAATAACCGGGGCGGATCGCTCTACCACCCGTCCCGCCAAGGGTTGCATGATCCCCGCAAGCCTGCGCCGGGCGCCCTCCGTATCGGTCTGATAATCGACAGGACGCCACGATGGCGGACGGGCCCACCCGGCATCTCCGGAGCGCACCTCGCTCCTCCATCCATCGCATAGAGAGACCCTATGGGTATCGTCGCATTCGCGCTCCGACGGCCATATACGTTCTTCGTCGCGGGCGTCCTGATCCTGCTCATGGGGGTCACGGCGCTCTTCCGCACGCCCACCGACGTCTTTCCCGCCATCGATATCCCGGTGGTGACGGTCGTCTGGTACTATGACGGGCTGGACGCGGCCGAAACGGAAAAACGCCTCAGCACCTATACCGAGTTTTCCGAAAGCTTCTTCGTCAACAACCTGCGCACCATCGAAAGCCAGACCACGCCGGGCCTGGTCTTGCAGAAGCTGTATTTCCAGCCCGGGGTGAATGTCGACCTGGCCGTGGCACAGACCGTGTCGGCCACGAACTCGATCCGCGCCTTCCTCCCGCCGGGCGTCCAGCCGCCGATCATCATGCAATACAGCGCCTCGTCGGTGCCGGTCTTGCAGCTCTCCCTGTCCTCCGACAGGCTGACCGAGAGCGAACTCTACGATTACGGCGTCTATCGCGTCCGCCAGCAACTGGCGCCGATCCCCGGCACGCTGCTGCCGCCCCCCTATGGCGGCAAGATCCGCCAGGTGATGGTGGATATCGACAGCACGCGGCTGGCCGGCCTGGGGCTGACGCCGCTCGACGTGTCCAACGCCGTCAACGCGCAGAACCTGACCCTGCCCGCCGGCACGACGAAGTTCGGCCCCACGCAATACGACCTGCGCATCAACGGCATGCCCGACGTGGCCGCGCGACTGAACCAGGTGCCCCTGAAGCGCGACCCGAAGACCGGCGCCATCGTGCGCATCGCCGACGTGGCGCAGGTGCGCGACGGCACGGCGGTGCAGCAGAACGTCGTGCGCCGCGAAGGGCGGCGCTCGGTCCTGCTGTCGATCATGAAGGCCGGCAACGCCTCCACGCTCGACGTGGTCAACGCCATCCGCGACAAGGTGCTGCCCGTCACCCGCGCCGCCGCCCCGCCGGGCATGAAGATCGACGAACTGTTCGACCAGTCGGTCTTCGTCAAGGCCGCCATCTCCGGCGTGGCGTCCGAGGCCGTGATCGCCGGCCTGCTGACGGCGGCGATGATCCTGGTCTTCCTGTCAAGCTGGCGCTCGACGCTGATCGTCGCGGCCTCGATCCCGCTGGCCATCCTGTCCTCGATCGCCATCCTGTCCATGACGGGCCAGACGCTCAACCTCATGACCCTGGGCGGCCTGGCGCTGGCCGTCGGCATCCTGGTCGACGACGCCACGGTCACGATCGAGAACATCCACCGCATCCGCCATGACGGCGCGGAGCTGCGCCGCGCCGTGCTGGATGGCGCGGCCGGCATCGCGCTGCCCACCCTGGTCTCGACGCTGGCCATTTCCTGCGTGTTCGTGTCGGTGGAATTCCTGACCGGCCCGTCGCGCTTCCTGTTCACGCCGATGGCGCTGGCGGTGGTCTACGCCATGCTCGCCTCCTATGCCATCAGCCGGACATTGGTGCCGATCCTGGCCGCCCTGCTGCTGGGCGCGGAGGAAGAACAGGCCCGCCGGCGCCGCGACGCCGGCCTGCCGCCAGGCCCGATCGTCCGCTTCGGCCAGCGGTTCGACCACCATTTCGAACGGCTGCGCGACCGCTATATCGCCCTGCTCGGCCGCCTGATCGCCAGTTCGTGGAAGGTGCCGGCGCTGGCGGGCATCATGCTGACGGCCGCCAGCCTGCTCGCCAGCCAGGTCGGGCAGGATTTCTTCCCGACCATCGATGCCGGCGAATTCCGCCTGCATGTCCGCGCCCCCGCCGGCACCCGGATCGAAACCACCGAGAGGATCTTCGACCGCGTGGAGGACACGATCCGCCAGATCGTGCCGGCCAGCGAGCGCGACCTGGTGCTGGACAATATCGGCATCCCGTTCCGCTACTCCATGCCGTTCGACGACGGCACCACGATCGGCCCCAATGACGGGCAGATCATGGTGGCGCTGAAGGAACATCACCGCCCCACCGCCGACTACATGCGCACGCTGCGTACCGAACTGGCCCGGCGCTTCCCCGACTGCGTGTTCTATTTCCAGCCGGCCGACATCGTCACCCAGATCCTGAATTTCGGCATTCCCGCCCAGGTCGATATCCGCATCGCCGGCTACGACCAGGCCAACAACCGCAAGGTGATGCGCGAGATCCTGCGCGAGGCCGCGCAGATCCCCGGCCTGGTGGACGTGCATCTGCACCAGCAGATCGCGGCCCCCGAACTGCTGATCGCCGTCGACCGGACACGGGCCGACGACCTGGGCCTGACGCTCAACGACGTCGCGCGCAACGTCATGGTCTCGATGGCCTCGTCCAACACCGTCACGCCCAATTTCTGGGTCGATCCCGCCACCGGCATCCAGTATCCGCTGGCGGTGCAGACCCCGCAATATCGCGTCAACGGCCTGGGCGACCTGCTCGATACGGTCGTCTCGCCCGCCAGGGGCGCCAGCGCCACGCCCGCCCTGCTCGGCAACGTCGCCACGATCACGCGCGGCATGGCACAGAACGTGATCTCGCACAGCAACATCCAGCCGGTGCTCGATATCGACGCCAGCGTCGAAGGGCGCGACCTGGGCGGCATCGCCCGCGCCATCGACCGGATCGTCGCCCGTCATCGCGGCCAGCTCTCGCCCGGCAACACCATCACGGTGCAGGGCCAGATCGACAGCATGCGCTCGGCCTTCGGCCGGCTGGGCATCGGGCTGATGGTCGCGGCGCTGGCGGTCTACCTGCTGATGGTGGTCAATTTCCAGTCCTTCATGGATCCGTTCGTGGTGGTGCTGGGCCTGCCGGGCGCGATGTGCGGCATCGTGTTCATGCTGTTCGTCACCGGCACGACCTTCTCGGTCCCGTCCCTGATGGGCGCGATCATGAGCGTCGGCGTCGCCAGCGCCAATTCGATCCTGCTCGTCACCTTCGCCAAGGAACGCCGCGCCGACGGCCACTCGGCGGCCGAGGCCGCCATCGCCGCCGGGCAGGCGCGCCTGCGCCCGATCCTGATGACCTCGCTGGCGATGGTGATCGGCATGCTGCCGATGTCGCTCGGCCTGGGCGACGGCGGCGAACAGAACGCGCCGCTGGGCCGCGCCGTCATCGGCGGCCTGATGGTGGGAACCTGCGCCACGCTGTTCGTGGTGCCCTGGCTCTACAGCCGCCTGCGCCGGCGCGAGAGCCGTCTGCTTGAGGATTACAGCGATGTCTGACATCTCTTCCCCGTCCGCTCCCCCCTCGCGCGGCGGCCGCGCGACCGGCACCGCGATCGGCCTCGGCCTGGCGGCCCTGCTGGGCTACGGCGCGGTGACGCATGTCGAGCGCGCCCGCGCCGTGCGGGCGCTGGCCGACACCCGCCGCGACCAGGTGCCGGAGGTGCGGACGATGATCGTCCACGCCGACCGCTCCCCGGTCGCGCTGGACCTCCCGGGCGAGACCGCCCCGCTGGAAACCGCGGCGATCGGCGCCCGCGCCTCGGGCTATGTCGAAAAGCGGTTCGTCGATATCGGCACCCCGGTCAAGGCCGGCCAGGTACTCGCGATCATCCGCGCCCCGGAACTGGACCGGCAGGTCGCCCATGCACAGGCCGCCCTGGCCCAGGCCCAGGCCGACCTCGACCTGGCGCGCGTCACGGCGCGGCGCTCGGCGGGCCTGGTCGGCGGCGGCGCCGTCAGCCGGCAGAATTTCGATGTCGATCGCATCACCCAGCAGGCCCGCCTGGCCGAACAGGACGCCGCCCGCGCCGCCCTGGCCGAAATGGCCCAGCGCCAGGCCTACACCACCGTCACCGCGCCCTTCGACGGCGTGGTCACCGCCCGCACGGTCGAGGTCGGTGATCTGGTCAACGCCGACAACGTCCAGGCGGCACCGCTGTTCACCGTGGCGCGCACCGACCGCCTGCGCGTGCGCGTCCACGTGCCGCAGGACCAGGCCACCGGCATCGCGATCGGCACCCAGGCCGCGCTCTCGCTGCCCGCGCGGCCCGACCTGCGCGTCGCCGGCACCGTCACCCGCACCGGCCACGCGCTGGAACGCGACAGCCGCATGCTGCCGGTGGAAATCGAACTGGACAATCCGGACGGCCGCCTGGCGGCCGGCCTCTACGCCAGCATCCATTTCGACCTGCCGCGCACGGCCGGCGTCACGCTGATCCCGGCGGAAGCCCTGAATTACGAGGCCGACGGGCTGTCGGTCGCAACGGTCTCGCCCGACAACCGCGTCACCATCCGCCACGTCGCCGTGGGGCGCGATTACGGCGACCGGATCGAAATCCTCGGCGGCCTGCCCGACGGCAGCCAACTGGTGGTCCACCCCCCCTCCGCCCTGCATGACGGCAGCCCCGTCGCCCCCCACCAAGATGCCGAAACGAAGGGAGCCTGACGGTGCGGCCCACCCGATTCCTCGCCGCCGGCGTTGCCCTGCTGCTGACCGGCTGCACCATGATCCCGGCCTATCACCGCCCCGCCCCCGTCATCGCCGCGGCATGGCCCGGCGGCAACGCGGCGGCTGGCGGCATCGGCCAGCCCGACTGGCGGCATTTCTACCGCGACCCGGTGATGCGGCGCCTGATCGACCAGGCCCTGGCCAACAACCAGGATCTGCGGATCGCCCAGCATCAGGTCGAGGCCGCCAGCGCGCAGTTCGACATCGAAAACGCGGCCCTGTTCCCCACCCTGAACGGCGGCGCGCTCGCCAACGTCCAGAAGGAATATGCCAAGATCTGGAGCCTGTCGCAGACCAACGGCGCGTTCTTCATGCGGCAATACGCGGTGGGCTTCGGCGTCTCGGCCTACGAGGTCGATCTGTGGGGCCGCATCCGCAGCGCCTCGCAGGCCGCGTTCGACCGCTACATGGCCGACGCCCTCAACCGCGAGAACATGCAGCTCAGCCTGATCGCCGCCGTGGCGTCGGGCATGCTGACCTGGGTGGCCGACAACCAGGCGGTTCTGGTCACGCAGCAGGTGCTGGACAGCCGCCAGCGCACCTACGACCTGGTCCGGCAGGCGGCCCTGACCGGCACGGTCACGGCGCTGGACGTGGCACAGGCGGAATCCGCGCTGCACGACACCGAAACCAGCTTGCAGGTCTATACGCGCCAACGCGCCCAGGCCCTGGACCAGTTGACGCTGCTGGTCGGCACCCCGCTGGACGACGCCACGACGCGGGCCCTGCAATCCCTCACATCGCTCGACGCCGTCACGGCCTTTCCCGAAATCCCCGCCGGCCTGCCGTCGGACATGATCGCCCGCCGCCCCGACATCCTCTCGGCGGAGGACGTACTGCGCGCGGCCAACGACGATATCGGCTCGGCCCGTGCCGAGTTCTTCCCCAAGATCCAGATCACGGCGGCCAACGGCACCGCCAGCAACAACATCACCCGCCTGTTCCAGGGCGGCATGGGCGCCTGGAACGTCGCACCCCAGATCACGCTGCCGCTGTTCGACGCCGGCCGCCTGACGGCCCAGCTCCGCATCGCGAAAGCCCGCAGGAAGGAGGAAATCGCCCGCTACGAAAAGACGATCCAGACCGCGTTCCGCGAAGTCGCCGACGCCCTGGCCGGCCGTGACACCTATCTGAAACAGCTCCAGGCCCAGAACGCCCTGATCGCCTCCAACGACCGGCAATACCACCTGGCCATCACGCGCTTCCGCGCGGGCTACGACCCGTACCTCTCCACCCTGATCGCGCAGCGAGACCTGTACACCGCCCGCCTCGGCGGCATCACCACGCAGCTCCAGACCCTGGCCAACAGCGTCACCCTGTACAAGGCCCTGGGCGGCGGCTGGACCAGCACCGTGCCGCCCCGCCCGACCGCCTCGGCCATGGGCCATATCCTGTAATCCCGCCCCGCTCGCGGGGCAGCCGATCACCCGCCGTCCGCCGGAACGCCGCGCTCCAGCGAAAGACGGCGGGGTCCACCATCCGCAATTGCGTAAAAATTCCGACTATGGCAGGGATGAAAGCATGACCCACGCAATCACCACCGCAATCGGTTCCTGGTGGCGCTCCGTTTCCGGAGCGGCGTAAGGTCTCGTTTCATGACTCAAGCCGCATCAGTCGGCTTGCATCGAGTCATTTTATCCGAGCGATCGATCAGGCTGACGATGGGGAAATTTCTCCAAGGAAACAGCCCTCATGTCTTTCGGCCTCCAAAACGACCCTCCCCTGCCCGCGGGATACGCCTTCCGCGCGGGGCCGCCCGACGCCGCGACCTATTGCCGCCTGCGTGAAACAAGCGGTCTGAGCCCGCGCAGCCTGCGCGCGGCCAGGGCGGGCCTGCCCCATACGCTCCATGGCGTGCATGTCGCGCATGATTCCGACATCGTCGGAATGGGACGGATGATCGGCGACGGCGCGCTCTTTATCCATATCGTCGACATCGCCGTCGATCCCGCCCATCAGGGGCGAGGAATCGGGTCCGCGATCGTGGACGCGATCATGCGCCATATACGCGCCACCGTTCCCGCCGAAACCTATGTCAGCCTGATAGCCAACGCGGACGCCTGGCAGCTTTACGAACGTTTCGGTTTCGAGAATGTCTTGCCGGATGCAAGAGGAATGGCCCTCTGGATCACCAACCGATGACGCCGGCCCCAAAACCGTTCGCGTGATCCCATCGGCGGAGGTTTCGGTCCTGTAGACCGACCGCACGGCATCCGCGCCCATGCCTCGATCGGCAGCGGAGCCAGCCCGCCGCCATCACCCGCTCCACCCCTCGTCATTCATGGGCCGAGCGGACAGGGCGCCGACGCCCTGTTCAACCCCCTCGCGCCCTTCCACGCGCGCGAACACGGCGCCGGCCTCCTCCCGCGTCGCCGGCATCCCGCGCCGCCACGCCGATGCCGCGCGACCATCGCCCGGCGCCTCCAGCAGCCCGAGCAACCCGCGCGCCCGCTCCATTTCCACGTCATTCTGGAAACTGTAGACGATCGAACGGGATTCCCTCTCGCAACGCAAAACCCCCGCCCGGCGCAGCGCGCCAAGCTGCTGGCTCAGCACCGGCTGCCCGATGCCGGTCTCGCTCTCCAGCACGCTGACGGCACGCGCCCCGCCAAGCAGCAGCGACAGGATCCGCAACCGCTGCGGCTGGGCGAACAGTTTCAGCCGCTCGGCCAGCCTCCCGGCCTCGTCCGGCGTCAGGCCGCTCACACGCCGGTATCCGGCCGCGTCCGCAGGAACCAGGCCGGCCCGGCCGCCACCGCGTCCCGCTGGGTCTGGACGGCGGGCAGCACGGTGTCGCAGCCCGGCATCCAGCCCTCCGGCGTCAGCACGTCCTCCGTCGTCACCTTCTGCAACGCCGCCACCAGCCGCAGCATTTCCGCCACCGACCGGCCGACCGACATCGGATACCAGATAATGGCGCGGATCACCCCCTCGGGGTCGATCGCATGCACCGCCCGGACGGTGGCGCTGCTCTCCGCCGTCGCGTCCAGCATGCCATAGGCCCGGGCGATCGCCATCGACGGGTCCTCGATGATCGGAAAGGGAATCGTCACCCCGAACTGGGCGCGGATCGCCTCCACCCACGCCAGATGCGCGGACAGGCTGTCCACCGACAGGCCCAGCAGGGCGCAGTTCAAGGCGTGGAACCGCTCGAACGACGCCGCGAAGGCCAGGAACTCGCTGGTGCAGACGGGCGTGAAATCCGCCGGATGCGAAAACAGCAGCACCCACCGCCCGCGCAGGTCGCTCAGCCGCAGCCGGCCCTGCGTGGTCCGGGCGGTGAAATCCGGCGCGGCATCCCCGATCTTCGGCGGCACGGCGACGCGGGGGAGAGGAACAGGATCGATCATACGCCCCTTCATAAAAGGACGATCCGGCTTGACGCAAGACAGTTTAATTATTAAATAAACCATGAAACGATAATTAATGAATTTCGTTAATTGTCAGGAGAATCCCGATGTCCGACCCCGCACTGGCCGCAGCCGCGTCCCAGATCCAAGATGCGAAGCAGGGAACCATCCCCCGCCCGACGGTGCGGACCTTCTTCGACGAGGCAACCTTCACCGCCAGCCATGTCGTGCATGACCCCGCGACCGGCGACGCCGCGATCATCGACAGCGTGCTGGAATATGATGCCGCCTCGGGCCGGACCGGCCACCGCTCGGCGCAGCGCATCGTCGATTACGTCCGCGCCGAGGGGCTGCATGTGCAGTGGCAGCTCGAAACCCACGCCCATGCCGACCACCTGTCGGCCGCGCCCTGGTTGCAGCAGCAGCTCGGCGGCAGGCTGGGCATCGGGGCCGAGATCGTCCGCGTGCAGGACGTGTTCGGCAAGATCTTCAATGCCGGCACCGAATTCGCGCGCGACGGCTCGCAGTTCGACCATCTGTTCCGCGACGGCGACCACTTCGCCATCGGCCGCATCCCCACGATCGCGCTGCACGTCCCCGGCCACACGCCCGCCGACATGGCCTTCGTCATCGGCGACGCGGCCTTCATCGGCGACACGCTGTTCATGCCCGATTACGGGACGGCGCGCGCCGACTTCCCCGGCGGCGACGCCCGCCAGCTCTACCGTTCGATCCGGCGCCTGCTGTCGCTGCCGGACGAGACGCGCCTGTTCCTCTGCCACGACTACAAGGCCCCCGGCCGCGACCATTTCGCGTGGGAAACCACGATCGGCGCCGAACGCCAGGGCAACATCCACGTGCATGACGGCGTGGCCGAGGACAGTTTCACCGCCATGCGCGCCGCGCGCGACGCCACCCTCTCCCTGCCCAACCTGATCATGCCGTCAGTGCAGGTCAACATGCGCGGCGGCCGCCTGCCGGCGCCGGAATCCAACGGCACGCGCTACATCAAGATCCCGATCGACACGCTCTGATCCGTCCCCTCTCCTTCCGTCCCCCGAGGTCCGCCACCGATGTCCTTCCGTTCCCTGACACCCCAGTTTTCCGTCTCTCCCCAATTGTCGGCCGCCGACGTGGACCAGGCCGCCGACGCGGGGTTCAAGGCGATCGTCTGCGCCCGTCCGGACGGCGAGAAAGCCGGCCAGCCCCCGGCCGGAGACATCGCGCGCGCGGCGCACGACCGGGGGCTGGCCTTCGTCGCCATCCCCGTCCCGTCGGGCAGCACGCCGGACGAGGCCGCGGTGCGGGCCATGCGCGCGGCGCTGGACACCATGCCGGGCCCGGTGCTGGCCTATTGCCAGGGCGGCGGCCGGGCCGCCCGGCTCTGGGCGCTGGCGCAGGCGGGCACGATGCCGGCCGACGCCATCCTCGCGGCGGGCCGGTCCGCCGGCATCGACCTGTCACCGCTGGAACCGCGCCTGGCGACCGCCGGCCAAGCCGCCCCCGCGACCGGGACAAAGCCGGGCCGGCATTTCAATGTCGTGATCGCGGGCGGCGGCGCGGCGGGCCTGGCCACCGCCGCCAGCATCCTGCGCCGCCGGTCCGGCATCTCCGTCGCCATCATCGAGCCCTCCGCCACGCATTTCTACCAGCCCGGCTGGACCCTGGTCGGCGGCGGCGTCTTCACCGCCGAACAGACGAAACGCCCCGAAGAGGGCCTGATCCCCTCGGGCGCGACCTGGGTGCGCCAGGCCGTGGCCGGCTTCCGGCCCGACCGCCACGAGGTCGCGCTGGATGACGGCGCCACGCTGTCCTACGACGTGCTGGTGGTCGCCACGGGGCTGACTCTGGACTGGCGGGCGATCCCGGGGCTGGAGGAAACGCTCGGCCGCAACGGCGTCACGTCCAACTACCGCTACGACCTCGCACCCTATACCTGGAAGCTGGTGCGGGGCCTGGCACGCGGCACCGCCCTGTTCACCCAGCCGCCGATGCCGATCAAATGCGCCGGCGCGCCGCAGAAGGCGATGTACCTGGCCTGCGATGCCTGGCGTCGCGCCGGCGCGCTGAAGGACATGACGGTCGCGTTCGACACCGCGACACCCGCCCTGTTCGGCGTACCCGCCTTCGTGCCCCCGCTGATGGCCTATATCGAACGCTACGGCATCGAGCTGACCCTGCGCTCCAGGCTAGTGGCGGTCGATGGCGACCGGCGCATGGCCACCTTCGAACGCACGACCACCGAGGGCACGACCCGCATCGAACGCGGCTTCGACATGCTGCACGCCGTCCCGCCCCAGGTCGCCCCCGCCGTGGTCGCCACCAGCCCGCTGGCCGGCGCCGACGGCTTCGTCGCCGTCGATCCCGCGACCCTGCGCCACACCGGCTTCGCCGATGTCTTCGCCCTGGGCGACGTCGCCGGCACCTCCAACGCCAAGACCGCCGCCGCCGTGCGCAAGCAGGCCCCCGTGGTGGCGGTCAATGTCCTGGCAACGCTGGACGGCAAGGCGCCCGTCGCCACCTATGACGGCTACGGCGCCTGCCCGCTGACGGTGGAACGCGGGCGGATCGTGCTGGCCGAATTCGGCTATGGCGGAAAGCTGGAGCCGACCCTGCCGCCGTGGCTGCTGCGCGGCACGCAACCCACGCGCCTGGCATGGTTCCTCAAGGAAAGGGTCATGCCCCCGCTCTATTGGCACGCCATGCTGCGCGGGCACGAACTGATGGTGGCGCCCCGAACGAACCCGGGCGCCTGACATGCACGCCCACCTGGCCCACCTGGCGCTGGAAATCCTCTCCGGCGTCCTGGTCGGCTTCACGCTGGGGCTGATCGGCGGCGGCGGATCGATTCTGGCGGTGCCGCTGATGGTCTATGTCGTCGGCGTCGCCAACCCGCATGTCGCCATCGGCACCAGCGCGCTGGCGGTGGCGGTCAACGCCCTGGCCGGGGTGGCGCAGCACGCGCGGGCGGCCACCGTCAAATGGCGATGCGCCGCGATCTTCGCCAGTTGCGGCGTGGCCGGCGCCCTGGCCGGCGCCACGCTGGGCAAGGCGATGGACGGGCGCCGCCTGCTGCTGTGCTTCGCGCTGCTGATGGTGGTGGTCGGCGTGCTGATGCTGCGCGGGCGCCGCAACCAGGGCTGCCCCGGCGCCGCCTGCAATCGCGACAACATGGCCCGCGTCATGGCCTCGGGCCTCGGCACCGGCCTGCTGTCGGGCTTTTTCGGCATCGGCGGCGGGTTCCTGATCGTGCCGGCGCTGGTCGCCTCCACCGGCATGCCGATCCTCAACGCCATCGGCACCTCGCTGGTCGCCGTCGCCGCCTTCGGCGCCAGCACCGCCATCAGCTACATGGCCTCCGGCCTGATCGACTGGAACCTCGCCCTGCTGTTCATCATCGGCGGCATCGCCGGCAGTTTCGGCGGCCTGCGCGCCGCCCGGGCCATGGCGGGCACCACGGGCGCCCTGACCGTCTTCTTCTCCGGCGTCATCTTCTGCGTCGCCGCCTACATGATCTGGCGCGGCCTCTGACGCACCGCGCGGCCATCGCTCCGTCGTCCGGCTGGCCCACGACCTGTCCGGGAAGTGGCTCTTTCAATCGAATCGATTCCGCTTTCCAATAAACGACGTTCACGCGGCGCCAGGAGGTCCCATGCCAGCCCCCTCACCCCGGTTGCGCGTCGCCGTGCTGTTCGGCGGCCGCTCCACCGAGCATGCGGTCTCCGTGCTGTCGGCCACCAACGTCATGAAGGCCCTGGACCCCGCGCGATACGCCGCGGCGCCGATTTTCGTCACGCGCGACGGCCGATGGCTGATGAGCCGGTTCGCCTCCGGCGCGCTCTCCACGCCCGAAACCGGCACCGAGATCTGCCTCCTCCCCGGCGGCCACGGACGCATGCTCGCGATCGGCCCCGACGGCCGCGCGGTCGAGGCCGGACAGATCGACATCCTGTTCCCGGTGCTGCACGGCCTCCATGGCGAGGACGGCTCGGTGCAGGGCATGGCGGACGTGGCGCGGGTGCCGCTCGCCGGCTGCGGCATCCTCGGCTCGGCCACCGCGCTGGACAAGGTGATCGCCAAGCAGCTCCTCCGCGCGAGCGGCCTTCCGGTCGCCCGCTCCATCACCATCCGCCAGGGCGCGGTACCCGATCTCGCGACGCTGGAAAGCACGATCGGGCTCCCGTTTTTCCTCAAGCCGGCGCGCCAGGGCTCCTCCGTCGGCGTGCGGAAAATCTCCGGCAGCCAGGAATTTCCGCCGGCCGTGGCCGAGGGGTTCCGGCACGACAGCCGCCTGCTGGCCGAGCAATGCATCACGGGCCGCGAGATCGAATGCAGCGTGCTGGACGATGCCACGGGCGCGCTGTTCGTCTCCCGGCCCGGCGAGATCGTCCCCTCGGCCAACCACGGCTTCTACAGCTACGACGCGAAATATATCGATGCCGGCGGCGCGGTCCTGACGGTGCCCGCCGACCTGCCGCGGGAGGTCGAAGCCAGGCTGCGCGCCATCGCCGCCGAAGCGTTCCGCGCCCTCGGCTGCGACGGCATGGCCCGCGTCGATTTCTTCCTGACCGCGGACATGACGATCGTGGTGAACGAGGTCAACACGATCCCCGGCTTCACCGACATCAGCATGTATCCCATGGCCATGGAGGCCAGCGGCGTGCGCTACGCCGAGATCATCGAACGCCTGATCGCCCACGGCCTGGCCCGCGCCGACGAAGGCGAACGCCGCGGCACGCTCACGCGGCGGCGCCATGGGCCATGATCAGCGCGATGGCGCAGGAGGTCAGCCTGGCCTGCTCGGAATCCGCGCGGCTGGTCAGGATCACCGGCACCCTGGCCCCCAGCACCACGCCGGCGGCATCCGCCCCGGCCAGGAAGGACAGTTCCTTGGCCAGCATGTTGCCCGCCTCCAGCGTGGGCACGATCACGATATCCGCCCGTCCGGCCACGGGAGAATCGATATGCTTGACCTTCGCGGCATTCCGGTTCACCGCGTTGTCGAAGGCCAGCGGCCCGTCGACGATGCCGCCGGTGATCTGCCCGCGATCCGCCATCTTCGACAGCACGGCCGCGTCCAGCGTCGACTGGATCGCCGGGTTGACGGTCTCCACCGCCGACAGAACGGCCACGCGCGGCTCCGCCAGCCCCAGCACATGCGCGAAATCGATCACGTTCTGCACGATGTCGTGCTTGGCCCGCACGTCGGGCGCGATATTCACCACCGCGTCGCTGATCATCAGCAGCCGGTCATGGAACGGCACGTCCATGACGAAGACATGGCTCAGCCGCCGCTCCGCGCACAGGCCGGTCTGCCGCGCCACCACCTCGTGCAGCAGCACGTCGGTATGCACCGCGCCCTTCATCAGCATCCGCGCCCGCCCCGCGCGCACCAACGCCACCGCCTGGGCCGAGGCAGCGGCCGGGTCCGCCGCCTCGACGATCTCCAGCCCGTCGATCGACAGGCCGGATTCCCCGGCGACGGACTCGATCAGCGCCCTGGGCCCGACCAGGATCGGCCGCGCCAGCCCGCGCCGGGCCGCGTCGCAGGCCGACCGCAGCGACAGGTCGTCGCAGGGATAGGCCACCGCCACCGGCAGCACCGGCAACGCGGCCGCCTTCTCGCACAGGGCACGGAAACGGCGACGGGTGACGATATGCTCGAACGACGAACAGGCCATGACCACCGATTGCGGGGCCTCGGGCGCCTGGATCCGCATCGTGCCGCGCGCGACCTCGCCCCCATCCTGCCGCACGCAGACGAAGGTCAGGTCGAGCAGCGGATCCGTATCGTGCTTGCCCACCACCTGGCAGGTCACGACCACCCGGTCGCCGACCGCCAGTCCACCGCCCTCCAACGTCAGCGCATAACCCCGCACCACGCTGCCGACACCGGGAAAGCACGTGCTGACCAGCCGCATGACCAGGATGCCGATCCACATGCTGGCCACCGACTGCGAGACGGCATCCGCCTCCACGCCCGCCCCGTCGGGCCGCCAGCCGCCCAGCAGGTCGGCATCGTCCCGGGTCAGGATCTCGGTCAGGTCCGCCGTCTCGCCGACCGCGATGTCCTTGAACAGGCGGTTGGTCACAAGCTCCTGGGTTTTCTCCACCAGTCTCATTCCTCTGGAAGGGCCGAA
Organism: Gluconacetobacter sacchari; assembly: GCF_014174255.1. Classification (GTDB taxonomy): domain Bacteria; phylum Pseudomonadota; class Alphaproteobacteria; order Acetobacterales; family Acetobacteraceae; genus Gluconacetobacter; species Gluconacetobacter sacchari. The sequence goes on along the minus strand of NZ_JABEQJ010000008.1, from coordinate 83,502 downwards.
CGACAGAAAGGCTCGCGCCGATCCCGGTCACGGCCGCGCCCCGGCGTCATGGGTGGTCAGGATGGTGCGATACTGCGCGCGCAGGACCCGCGCCGCGTCCTCGGGCCGCCCTCCGGCCGCGGGACGGACCCACGCCCCTGGCCAGGGCACCGAAGCGGCGGCGCCATCCGCGCGAGGATCCGCCGGGTTTATCATAACATCGACCGGCGCCCCGCCGATTTGACGGATGTCAAACATTACGCTGGTCGTCGCTCCAGCCGCTGGACCGCCACCACGACCAGCAGGTTGGCCACCAGGCCGACCATGCCCATGTTGAGTCCCGCCGGCTGAAAGCCCGCGAGCGCGCCCCCCATGGCCACCGCGTCGCCCACCGCCAGCCCGGCCCCCAGCGCGCGGGCCGAGACCGGCCAGCGCCAGATGATGGCGGCGATACCGGGGATGAACTGCGACACCCCCAGGTAATAGAAGCTGGTCAGCGTCACCATCAGGCCCGACAGATGCCCCGCCGCCAGGATCGAGAACAGCAGATAGCCGGCGATCACCGCCTGCGCCCCCCGCCGCTGCCCGGCATCGGACAGGCCATGCAGCAGGTTGCGCGACACCAGCGGGCCGATGGCCAGGCAGGTGCCGGCCAGGATCACCAGCGCCGACAGCGCGCAGGCGCCGGCGGCCAGCCCGACCATCCAGCCCGGCAGCAGCGCCCCGGCCGCGACCATGAACACCGCGTTGGGCCCCGGCACCGGCAGCGCCGCCGAACGCGCATACAGCGCCACCAGGTAGAGAAACGGAAACATCACCATGTAGAGCGGCATGACGATCTGGTTGCGCCGCACCGTCCGCACCGAGCGCGCGGTGAACACGAAGGCCACCGTCTGCGGCGCGACGCAGAACGCCACGGCCTGGAGCGGAATGGTGGACAGCGCATAGATCTGGTCCCGCGCCGTCACCGGATGGCCGGTCCACGCCACCGCCGGCAGATGCGTCGTCCCCCCGGCCCGCAGGGCCGCCAGCCCCACCACCGTCACCGCGATCAGCACCAGACTGTCCTTGATGACCGAGACATAGGCCGGGGCGCGGATGCCCGACAGCATGATCCAGGCAAAGGTCAGGCAGGCGGCGGCGACGATCGTCCATCGCTCCGGCAGCGCCCAGTGGAACTGGTCGATCACGCGCAGCAACCCGACGAACTGCAATTCGCCGAACGGCAGCATGCACAGGATCGCGGTCAGCACCACCAGCCGCTCCAGCCCCCGGCTGCCGAAGCGGGCATGGAACAGGTCGGCCATGGTCAGCGCCTGGAAATCCCGCCCCACCCGCCAGATCAGCGGGTTGATGAAGTAGCCGGCCGGATAGGCCAGCAGGATATAGCCGAGGAACCAGATGATGAACGACGTGCCGGCGCTGTACGCCGCCGCCGGAAACCCCATGATGCTGCCGATGCTGTAGGTTTCTCCCACCGCCAGCATGAAGACCAGGATCCCGCCGAACTGGCCGGACGCGACGAAGAAATCGCGGCTGTCCTGGTGCGCATGGCCGCGCCGCGAGAACAGCGCCACCAGGACGGACAGCAGAATGACCAGGAAGAAGACGATGCTAGCCATCGTCGCGCCCGCGATCGAAAACCACCCAGACGACAGCCATGCACAGCGCGGTCAGGAAGAACCAGCCGAACAGCCAGCACACGACCAGCGGCATCCCGAAGATCAGCATCCGGCTCGCCCCCAGCACCGGCAACAGACCCACGATCGCGCCGAACGGCACGCCGATCCCCAGCACGCCGCGCCAGATATCCCTCATGCGTCTTCCTTTCCCATGGCGCCGACACGCGCTCACGCCTGATATCGCAGGCCGGCCCCGCGCCTATCCTGCCAGCATGGCGCCACCCCGCCCATCCCCTTCTCCCGTCGGCGCACATGCTCCAGCAGCGCCGCGTTCAGGGCACGCGCGGCATAGGTCAGGGCGCGTTCGGGGTGGCGGCACACATCCAGGCTGGTGCTGATCCGATCGTCCCCCAGCAAGGGCACGCTCCTGAGCGATCCGGCCTCGATCTCGCGGCGAAAGCAATCCGGCGGCAGGATCAGCACCGCCCGTCCCTGCAAGGCGAGTTCCTTCTGCACGATCAGCGACCCGGTGACGAAAACGGGGTCGATACTCAATCCGTTGTTCCGCGCCACCCGCTCGACCTCCTGCCGCACGGAATAGGACGCATCGGGCACCGCCAGCGGATGACGCACGATATCGCGCAGGCTCACCCCCCTCATCGTCGCCAGCGGGTGATCGGCCCCCATGATCGCGGCATGGTCCAGCGGCGTGCTGGCCTGCACATAGGGCCTGGCACTCTCGGGCGAGAAGATGGCAACCCCCAGATCGGCCTCGCCATGGCGCAGGGCCTCGAACAATTCCTGGGTGCGCCCCTCGCTGACCCGGAAACGCAGGCCCGGATAATGGTCATGGATGTCGGTCAGGATCGGCACCAGAAGCTCGGACACCAGCGCCCCGCCGGCATAGATGCACACGCTGCCGCGCCGCAGGCCGCGCAGGTCGTCGATCAGTTGCCGGGTGGTATCCATGTCGCCCAGGGTCAGCCGCGCCCGATCGGCCAGCAATTCCCCGGCGGCCGTCAGCGCCATGCCGCTGGGCGAGCGGTCGAGCAGCTGGGTGCGAAAATAATATTCCAGATGGTCCAGCTTGCGCGCCACGGCGGCCGGCGACATGCCCAGAAGCTGGGCGGCCTGCCGCAGCGACCCCGTGCGCGCAACCTCTATGAAAACACTCAGGGCTTTCATGTCCATGACAGCCACCCGGAAACAGTCTGACGCGCAGCGCGCTATATCGTTATGATTCAATAACAATGTGAAACAGACCGCCCGGCGAGGCAACCGTTATTGCGCCGTGCCCCGCGTCCTGTTCCCTCCACCCGTCATACACCACCACGCATCGCCGGGGTGCTACGGAAACCGACCCACTCTGCTCCGCTTTTCGAGCTCACGCATCTCATTTCGACTATGCAACCATGCCGCATCGCATCATCCCATGCCGACATCGGCCAACCCGGAGACACCGCGCATGCCTCCCGTGAATCTGATCGCACCCGGCGGATCTTTCCGCCCCCGCGCCATCCGCCTGCCGCTGCGTGCCGCCCTGTCCACCATCCTGTGCGTGGGCTCGACAGGCGCCGCCGCCGCCGCCCCGGCACCGGATAGCGCAACCGCCGGCACCCGGCCGGCCCGCGCCGCCCGCACGCCCCCGGCGCCACAGCCCCAGCCCGTCCCGGGCGCCAGCCGGCTGGAACAGATTACGGTCACCGCCGATCGCCGCAGCCAGAACGTGCAGAACGTGGCCAGTTCCATCGCCGTCATCACCGGCAAGGACCTGGCGACCCGCAACGTCAACACGGTGTTCGACCTGCAATATCTCACGCCCTCGCTGCAGGTCACGCCCCAGTTCGGCAGCGGCCAGCCCTCCTTCACCATTCGCGGCGTGGGCTTCAACGATTATGCCAGCAACAACGCCCCGACCGTCGGCATCTATCTCGACGAAGTCGCCAACCCGGTGCCCTTCGCCAGCAACGGCATGATGTTCGATATCAGCCGGGTGGAAATCCTGCGCGGCCCCCAGGGCACGCTGTACGGCCGCAACACCACGGGCGGCGCCATCAACTATATTCTCAACCACCCGACCGACAGTTTCCATGCGGGGCTCAACGCCCAGTACGGCCGTTTCGATGCCGGCAAGGTCGAGGGCTATCTTTCAGGCCCGCTCGGCCATTTCATCAAGGTCCGCCTGTCGGGGCAGACCCAGCAGGGCGGCGCCTGGCAGCATGACGACCGGGGCGACCGCCTGGGCAATGTCGATCGCGCCGCCGCCCGCCTGATCGCCGAGGCCACCCCCACCGACAGCCTCAAGGTCACGCTCAACATCCATGGCGGCCGCGACCGGTCGGACGCCAACGGCCTGCATCTCTATTCGCCGCTCCGGTCGCTCAACATCCTCTACGGCAATGCCTATCCCATCTACCCGGCCGATACCGACCGCGATATCGCGCATTGGGGCACGTCTCCGCAATTCGCGCGCGAAATCGGCATCAGCCCCGACAGCAAGCCGTTCTCGCACATCGACACCGGCGGCCTGTCCCTGCGCATCGACCAGGATTTCACCGGGTTCCGCCTGACGGAACTGGCCAGCTACGACGCCGCCGCGCGCCAGGAATACGACAATTACGACGCCTCGTCCCTCGCCATCGCCGATGTCTATTACCAGTCCCGCGCCAACGTGTTCTCCAACGAACTGCGCTTCACCTCACGCGGCCCGTCGCGATTGTCCTGGGTGGCGGGCCTCTATTATTCCAACCAGTATCTGTCCGATCAGTACCATTCGGGCTTCATGGATTCCTACGGCTTCGACCGCGTGGTGAAATATTCCCAGATGGTCAACACGATCAGCGGCTTCGGCCAGGCCACCTACCGGCTGCTGGACACGCTCTCCATCACCGGCGGCGTCCGGGTCGAGCACGAATCACGCCGCCTCTATGATTTCCAGTCCTACATGCTCAGCGGGTCGGACCCCGGCAACGCGCCGTTCGGCCCGCGCCAGCATTACGACTATACCCGGCCGTCTGCGAAATTCTCGATCCAGTACACTCCCGTCCGCCACGACATGCTCTATGTCTCCTACAGCCACGGCATCAAATCGGGCGGCTTCACCACCTACAACACCGCGGCACCACAGGTCTCCACCAAGCCCTTCAAGGCCGAAACCCTCGACGCGTGGGAACTGGGCAACAAAGTCGACCTGCCAGGACAGAATCTGCGGCTGAACATCTCGTCGTTCTATTACGACTATCATGGCCAGCAGATTCAGTCCGCCGTGGTCAATCCGCAGACCGGGCTCGTCGGCTCCATCGTCAACGCGCCTCATTCCCACCTCTACGGCCTGGAGTTCGAGGCCGAATGGTCGCCCCTGCCCGGCCTGACCCTCACCCAGTCCGGCGGCTGGGCCATCGGCCAGTTCGACAATTTCTACTCCGTCCTGCGGGCCGACCGCATCAATGGCACCTATGTCGGCGTCTATGCCAGCCGCAAGGGCGACAGCCTGCCGGCACCGAAACTCACGCTCAACGGCTCGGCGTCCTATCGCTGGTCCATGGGCGACTACGCGCTCACGGCGGGCATGAACTATGCGCTACGCTCCACCTACCGCTCGCTGTTCGGGTCGCTGTACAATGTCGCGGGCTATACGCTCTGGGGCGCCAACCTCGCCTTCGGTCCCAGGAACAACCGCTGGACGGTCGCGGCCTTCGGCAACAATATCTTCAACAAACGCTATGACGTGGAACGCAATTATTTCGTCAACGGCGATACGGTCGCCCTCGCCGGCATGCCCGCGACCTGGGGTGTCCGTGCCGTCATTTCCTACTGATACCGGTCCAGGGCGCCTGTGATGACGAAACCCCTCTTCGCGTGCGACGCGACGGAACTGCTCGCCGGCTACGCCAGTGGCGCGTTCACGCCCACCGAGGTGATGCGCGCGCTCAACGCCCATATCGCCAGGTGGGAACCGGCACTCGGCGCGCTCTATCTGTGGCGCCCCGAACAGGCCGAGATCCAGGCCGCCGCCGCGACCGCGCGCTGGCGGCAGGGCAGGCCCATGGGGGCGCTCGACGGCATCCCCGTCACGGTCAAGGAACTGATCGCCACCGCCGGCGACCCGGTGCCGCTGGGTACCGCGGCGGTCGAACGCACTCCGGCCCCGGCCGACGCCCCCTGCGCCGCGCGCCTGCGCGAGGCCGGGGCCATCATTTTCGCCAAGACCACCATCCCCGACTACGGCATGCTGTCCTCGGGACTGTCCAGCTTCCACACGCTGGCGCGCAATCCATGGAACCTCGCCACCAATCCCGGCGGCTCCTCCGCCGGGGCCTCGGCGGCGACGGCGGCCTGCTACGGGCCCATCCATGTCGGCACCGACATCGGCGGCTCGGTGCGCCTGCCCGCTGCCTGGTGCGGCACGGTGGGCTTCAAACCCACGCTGGGCCGCATCCCCATCGACCCTTACTACACCGGCCGCTGCGCCGGCCCCATCACCCGCAACATGGCGGACGCCGCGCTGGCCATGGGGCCGCTCACCCTGCCGGACCCGCGCGATGCCACCTCCCTGCCCTACGAGGCCATCGACTGGGCGGCCGCGCCCCTGCCACCGCGAGGCCTGCGCGTGGGCGTGATGCTCGATGCCGGCTGCGGCCTGCCGGTCGATGCCGAAATCGCCGCCGCCGTAAAAAACGCCGCCACCCTGTTCGCCCGCGCCGGGGCCCTGGTGGCCGACGCCCCACCCGTCCTCACGCGCGAGATCCTCGACGGGATCGACGTCTTCTGGCGCGCCAAATTCTGGGACGAGGTCCGCCGCCTGCCCGACGCACGGCGCGAACGCATCCTGCCCTACATCCTCGAATGGGTCAGCGCGGGCGCCCGGGTAACCGGCGCGGAGGCCGCGCGCGGCTTCGGCGGCACCTTCACCCTGCGCCGGGCCTGCGCCGCCCTGTTCGACGAGGTCGACGTGGTCATCTCCCCCACCACGCCCAACCTCTCCTTTCCCGCCGACTGGGCCTCGCCGACCAACGACCCGTCGCGGCCGTTCGAACATTGCGCCTTCACCCTGCCGTGGAACATGTCCGAACAGCCGGCCCTGACCCTCAATTGCGGCGTCTCGCGCAGCGGCACGCCCATCGGCCTGCAAATCGTCACGCGCCGCTTCGCCGATCTCCAGGCTATCCGCCTGGGGCGCTGGTTCGAACGCGAATATGGACGCATACCCCACTGGCCGGGAGACTCCGTCCAGCCCCCCTCCCTCGCCTGACCGTCCCATCGCACAAGGCCCGCTTCCGATGAACAGACGCACGCTTCTCGGCCTCACGGCCACCCTGCCGATCCTGGCGGCCCGGGCGGCGCCCGCCGCGGACGGCGGTCCCCTGCATCCCGGCCCCGGCCGTGTCGGCCCCACCAATCTCATCACCGACGTCGCCGGCCTGACCATCGGCGAGGCGCATGACGCCCGCGTCCGTACCGGCGTCACCATCATCCTGCCCGACCAGCGCGCGGCCTGCGCGGTGGACGTGCGCGGCGGCGGCCCCGGCACGCGGGAAACCGATGCCCTCACCGCCGGCAACCTCGTACGCAGCGTCGACGCCGTCGTGCTGTCCGGCGGCTCGGTCTACGGGCTGGCCTCCGCCGACGGCGTGGCCGCCTGGCTGGGCGCGCGCGGGCGCGGCTTCACGATGTCGAAGCAGCCTGGCGTGCCGCCCTCGCCCATCGTGCCCACCGCGATCCTGTTCGACCTCGCCAATGGCGGCGACAAGAACTGGGGCCTCAACCCGCCCTATCGCGACCTGGCGCTGCGGGCCATGGACCACCCCTCCCGCCGGTTCGACCTGGGCACGGCGGGCGCGGGCTACGGGGCGCAGGCCGGCGCGCTGAAGGGCGGGCTGGGTTCGGCATCCTTCGTCACCGCCGACGGCCTGACCGTCGGCGCGATCGTCGCGGTCAACAGCCTGGGCTCGGTGGTGGTGCCCGGCACGCGCCATTTCTGGGCCGGCGCGTTCGAAATGGGCCGCGAATTCGGAGGCCTGGGCGCCAGCACCGCCCATGTCGATCCCGAGGAATGGGGCCAGGCCAAATTCAACCCGGCGGCCCGCGCCAACACCACCATCGCCTGCATCGCCACCGACGCCGATCTCGATGCCGACGATCTCAGGCGCGTGGCCATGATGGCGCAGGACGGCCTCGCCCGCGCCATCCGCCCGGTTCACTCCCCCTTCGACGGCGACGTCATCTTCGCCCTCTCCACCGCCCGCCGCCCGCTTCCCCCCGGTCCGCGCCCGCTCTACGTGGCACGCCTGGGCGCCCTGGCGGCCGACGTGCTGTCCCGCGCCGTGGCGCGCGGCGTGTACGAAGCCACGCTGCCACCCGGCATGACAGGCCCGACCTGGAAGAGCCTGCCGGGATAGAACAGAAATTCCCGCTTACAACCCCAACGCACCGAGCGACGGATGATCGTCGGGGCGCCGGCCGAGCGGCCAATGAAACAGCCTGTCCTCGTCACGGATCGCCAGATCGTTGATCGAGGCGATCCGCCGGCGCATCAAGCCACCGGCATCGAATTCCCAGTTCTCGTTGCCGTAGGAGCGGAACCACCGGCCGCTCTCATCATGCCATTCATACGCAAACCGGACGGCCATGCGATCACCGTCATGGGCCCAGACCTCCTTGATCAGGCGGTAATCGCGCTCCCGCTGCCATTTCCGGCGCAGGAACGCCACGATCTCGTCGCGGCCCTCGATGAACTCGGCCCGATTCCGCCACCGGCAATCCGGCGTATAGGCCAGAGAAACCCGCTGCGGATCGCGGCTATTCCAGGCATCTTCCGCCAATCGCGCCTTCAGCCGCGCGGTTTCGGCCGTAAATGGAGGAACCAGCGGACCTGACATCACATCCCCTTCCGTACCGACCGGCACGATAGCCCCCGATCGGTACAGAACGGTCGGAACGGGCGCAAGCCTATCGGCGCGCGAACCGCCGGATCATGCGGGACGTCACCTGTCCGAAACGGGTGGACAAGCCAGGCGGAATCCCCACCGCCCCATGGCCGGCGACCTCGCCATCGAACGCACCGACATCGCTCCGCTTGCGCCAGACATGGACACCGAAGCCGCTCGCCTCCAGCCAGTCATGAAGCGCCCAGACAAAGGCCCCCCGACGCCGGCCGAGCGCCGGAATACGCCATATGTCGATCAAGGGCGCGAAGAACGGATTCCCCCGTTCATAGGCCCAGATTTCAACCCGGATCCCGGGGTCCGCGCTGACGCCGCGCGCATGAAACCCGCCGGTATCGGCCACGATCAGGCTGTTGGCCGGCACGGCGACGGCGCGCGGCGGCGGATAGCCCATGCCGGCAATCGCCGCCTCGTCGACCCGGAAGGATCCGCGTCCGCTCAGACGGTCCCCGGACGGGCCCGCCGCCAGGCTCATCCGCTTTTCCCAGGCCTGGCGGGCCGGGTTCAATTTGTGCGATCCGGGAACATACACGAACGGCCCGCTCCCCTCCGCCGTGTCGGTCAGGGTGAACCAGGCCTTGACGGTCGGATGGAACGTGTCGGCATGAAGCTGCAACTGCGGGTCGCCCTCGCCGGTGACGGCATGCGGCAGGATCGTCTGGATATAATAAAGCGGCTCGCAATCCCGGCTCCCGGCCAGCCGGATCAGCCGCCCCAGCAGCGTCCCGTCCAGCAATCGCCGCACGCCGGGCATCCGGTCCAGACTGTCGGGCGTGAGCGCGATCCGGCGGGTCACCGTGTCACCCTGAATGGTTTCGCGCCCCGCGCCGCGATACCGCCGGACATCGTCGAGAACCTGCCCGAAGGTCGCGGCAGGCAGGAAGTCACGAATAACCACAAAGCCATCGCGGTCGAATTCGGCGGCGAGATGCGGCGGAATCGCCCGACGGAGCCGCCGCCGCCGCCATCCCGCGGCCCAATGGGCCAGGCCCTGGCGCAAGCCGTGCAGACCCGCCTCATTCAGCCGCCGGCTGCCGATCAACGGATTGTCGCGAAAGGATTTCGCCCCGGTAAAAAGCTGAAGCACCCAGACAGGACAGGTCAGAACGTTCTTGATTGTCTTTTGCATAAGATCCGGTCGGCCATAACGGGCGGTCGAACGCCCTCCACGCCATGAAACTGCCATCCCGCGCAGCGCGAGCGGTCCGGCGGCGTGGCAATAGCATCATTGGAATATGTTGCAAAATTATGGCGCAAGCCATGCGCCTTCCCCGTCCTGCCAGGCTCGCCCGCCTGCCCGTCAGATGTCATACGCGATGCCGGACAGGCTCTGGTCCATCGTCAGGGACGGCAATCCCCGGTGCGGCGCGCCGACCACCCGCGCCGGATTGCCCACGACGGTCGTGAACGGGGCAACCGGGCCGAGCACGATCGACCCGGCCCCGACCTTGGCACCCTCGCCGATTTCGATATTGCCCAGCACCTTGGCCCCGGTGCCGATCAACGCGCCGCGCCGCACCTTGGGATGCCGGTCGCCGGCTTGCTTGCCGGTCCCGCCCAGCGTGACGTTCTGCAAAAGGGCGACATCGTCCTCGATCACGGCGGTCTCGCCCACCACGATACCGGTCCCATGGTCGAACATGACCCGCTTCCCCAGCCGGGCCGCGGGATGGATATCCACCGCGAACAGTTCCGACGTCCGGCCCTGGACATAATGCGCCAGCGGCCGGCGGTTCTCGTGCCACAGCCAATGCGCAAGCCGATAGGACTGGATCGCATGGAACCCCTTGAAGAACAGGAAGGGCACCAGCAGGCCGCTCGCGGCCGGATCGCGCTCGCAGATCGACGCCAGATCGGCGGCCGCCATGTCCACCGCCGGCGGGCGGCGGATCTGAAAATCCCGTATCAGCGCAAAGACCGTCGCCCGGCGCACCAGATCGCCGCCCAGCTTGCGGGACAGCAGAAAGGCCAGCGCGGTCGCGAAATCCGGCTGGTCGAGAATACTGGGCCGCGTCAGGTCCCGCAGCACCGGGTCACGATGCGCCCGGGCCTCGGCCAGGATCAATTCCCACAGGCCGGCCGGCGAGATCGTCGGGGCGGCGGCGCCCGCCGCCGCCGCCGCATCCAGCCCGCCTTGTTCGAAATAGGCACGCAGGCTGGTGACGTCCCCGTCATCCCTTCGCCGTTCCGGTCTCATCGCCCGATCCGGACGGAAACCGCGCCGCGTCAGCGCGCCCGCGTCAGACTGTCCGCATGCGCGCGGCGGAACTGCCCCACCACCTGCCGCGTCAACTCGTCCGCCTCGGCCAGGACGCGGTTATGGAGCGGTCGCACGCTGTCATGCGCGGCATAGAAGCGCCGCGTCTTGCGATCGGCCTCCACGATCAGCGCCCCCAGAAACGTGCCTTCGATTTCAACGATCCGTGATTCAAACATTGTCTGCTGCCTTGTCGTTCCGCTTGCGCGGGCCACCGGCAGCCTCCGCCACCGGCACGTTATCGGGCGGAGACCGGCCCCATGGAACCGGACCGTCCCGCGCTACATCGATCGCTGCGACACATTCGCGCCCGCCAGAGCGTCATCGGACTTCATCCTCCGGATGGTCACACCATTTCCCAATGGCGACAGCACGAACGATACAGCGTCCCCACCGGACGTCAAGATTAAAACGACAAATATTCGTACATTACAACAATCACGCAATATGATGAACGTTGCAACATCAACAAGTTAACCTATTGTTTTTATTATGTTTTTATAAACCAAGCCCGAACGGCACCAATCAGCCGCCTCGTTCATCCCGCGCCGGGCGCATCACGAATCGTCGATATAATACAAAATGACGAGTTGAATATTCCATATGACGATATATCGTCGTTATCGAGTCTCCCGGCGGATCCGGGGCCCGATGGGAAGGAGATTTCCACCATGAGCATTCATCTCGGCGACATCGCGCCTGATTTCGAGCAGGAGACGACCATCGGTCGCATCCGTTTCCATGAATGGCTGGGCGATTCGTGGGGCATCCTGTTCAGCCACCCCAAGGATTTCACCCCCGTCTGCACCACCGAACTGGGGGCGGTGGCGAAGCTCGCGCCGGAATGGGCGAAGCGCGGCACCAAGGTCATCGGCCTGTCCGTCGATCCCGTCGGCAGTCATGCGGCATGGGCGGCCGACATCGCCGACACCCAGGGCGCGACGGTCGATTTCCCCATCATCGCCGACGCGGACGGCAAGGTGGCGGCCCTGTACGACATGATCCACCCGGCAGCGGACCCCAAGGTCACCGTCCGGACGGTCTTCATCATCGACCCCGCGAAAAAAGTCCGGCTGACCGTGACCTACCCGCCATCGGCGGGGCGCAATTTCGACGAAATCCTGCGCGTCCTGGACAGCCTGCAACTGACGGACCGCCACAAGGTCACGACCCCGGCCAACTGGCGTGATGGCGAGGACGTGATCATCGCCCCCTCGGTCAGCGACGAGCAGGCCCGTACCCTCTTCCCCACGGGCTGGAAGACGCTGCGCCCCTATCTCCGCCTGGTGGCCCAGCCGCGCTGAACCACCACCCCCGCGACGCATGCGCGCGCCGCGGGGACGAGCCGCAGATCCGCGTCAGAATTCCGCGCGAACCGACCCGAAGAACTGGCGCGGCGCCCCCAGCAGGAACGACTGGGCATCTCCCGAAAGCGGGAAGCCGTTCTCGCCCATCGTCGAGACGTAGAACTGGTTGGTCAGGTTATAGACATTGAAGGACAGTTCCAGATTCTGCATGAAGCCCAGCGAATGGGCATATTTACCCATATTGCCGAACTTGTAGCGCATGCTGAAATTCGCCAGCCAGTAGGACGGCACCTTGGCATCGCCGGTATAGCTCAGGTTGCGCTGCGACATGTATGACGCATCGATGCTGGTATCGAAGCCCTTGTAGGCATAGCTCAGGCTCGATTTGTACATCAGGCGCGGATAGGCCACTGAAAGGGGACAGGGGGAATGGAACAACCGACAAGGCGGGATTTTGTGGGATGTTCGGGGATTATCCGGGACGGAAAATCGTGGTCGCGCCTTGGGTTGCGCGGCGCGCGCCGGTTATCCACAGGGGCGATTTTTAGCCTGCCCGATGTCTGGAAGTAAACCGACAAATCGGCGTTTCGGACATCGGGTTTGGAACATCGGGGGTCGGCGCCTGGACGGTCTCTCAGAGGTCGCTTAGCGGCGCGTCAGAGTCATTGGAAACGCCCTTAGCCGCCGGATACGGCCTCCGTCTGCTACAGGAAATGCGCCAGTAATGCGAACGTGGCACCGAGGGCACCGATGCCCACATAAGGCTGCCACCAGTTGGGGAGCTTCTTCTCGATCAGATCCAGACGCCCACCCAAGCCGCTGCTGGCGGCAATGACCGATTTATCAAGGCCATGAATGGTCTCGACAAGCTTATCCAGCTTCGCTTCGGTTCGCTCGGCGCGCCGTTCCAGTTCGGTCAGACGGTGATCTGTGAGGTCCATGCCACCATTATCTCCGCCTCCGCGCGTGCGGCCAAGGGATTTTTGAGGTCGCAGGCTCTTCATCTCGACGACATTGGACTCCATTTTCTCAATGTAATCAGTCCCGCTCACTGGGGTTCTCCTGAAAGACCGAACGGGTCTTCTTGGTCAGTAATGTGACTTCCCTTAATAATTCACCCATCTGGTCTTCTTTAATGCTGGATGAAAAATCAACGCCATTTTTGTTGTAGATAATTCTAAATAAAAGAAGAACGATAGACGAAATTACGACGCCCTGTTGCCTGATAATCTCTTTCAGTTCTGCGATTTCATCATCTGTATTCATGACAATGCCTGCAATCTGTAGGCGACGCGGCCGATTATGGTGATGGTGTCGTCGCCATCGGGGGCGCCCCAATGGAAACGGGAGGCTGCCGCTGTTTCTGAGGGATAGCGGTCGTTGTCGGAGATGATGCGGATGCCGTCGCTGGTCGCGGCCAGGCGCTTTACCAGCAGGCTTCCGTTGACGACCAAGACGTGGATGCCGTTCAGGGCCGGCTTGGGGCGTTTGTCTATGATGATCCGATTCCCCGCGCTGAGGGTCGGCTCCATGCTGTCGCCATCCACCTGGATCATGATGGCCGATTGGGGCGTCAGGCCGAGGTCATGCCGCAGAAAATGGCGGGAAATTGCCAATTTCTCCGGAGCGGGGGCACCTGAAGCATAGGCACCGAAGCCTGCCGACGCCGCGACATCGTAATAGTCGAGGTGGTCGATGTTGTCATTGCTGGGTGTCGGCACCGATTCCGGTGTGGCGACGGGGCTGCTATCGCCAAAAAGAAGCCATTGAAGGCTTACACCGCATGCCTCGGCAAGCTTCTCAGCGTGGCTGAACTTCCACTCTTTGCCGTTCATATAGCCGCTTAGCGTGGTTGTGCCGATCAGGGCCTTCTGCGCAACAGGCTCGTTGCCGCCCGCAGCTTTCACCACCCTTTTCAGCCTATCGAACCTGTTTTCCATTTGTCGGTTCACGGCGCGAACCGACAAAAACTGAAAACGGTATGTTCTTCACCTGTTTTCCGGCTGATAGATGCGGCTTGTGATCGGTTATCCACAGAAAACTGTCTGCATCGAACCGACAAGGGACGGTTTTCCGTTGATTCAGATACCGAAAAGCGTATTCTCACGGTCATACCTCGCGACGGACATGCACCGCAAAAACTTGCGGAAGCGGGGGACGAAAGAGGGGCGGCTGGCACCGCCCCGGTTCAAGGAGGCTATGTATGGCACAAAAGCCCAGGGGATTGCATCCGGAGGAGATAAAGGCCCGGCTGCGCATCCTGTACGGCTCGCTGGCCGCGTTTTCCGTGCTGATCGGGCGCGGCGTGGCGGCGGTGAGCAAGGTGATTGCGACACCGGGCTACTCGGTTCCGATAGAGCGGGAGATTGCCAAGGCGCTGGGCATGAAGCCCGAAGAGGTCTGGCCTGACCGGTATCATGAGGACGGGACTCCGGTTTCGTTTACGGTAGACCGCACTCCTACCGCCCTTCCGCGTGCTGATCAGCGTGCAAAGGCGGTGGCGGCATGAACGTCGAGATGATTCCCCTCGACCAGATCGCGGTCGGGGATCGGCTGCGGTCGGTGGACCCGGACTGGGTGGCGCTGATTGCCGCGTCGATGCGCGAGCATGGGCAGCGGGTGCCGCTCGAAGTCCGGAAGTTGAATGTCTCGAAGGCGCTGGAGCGCACGGGGAAGAAATATGAGCTGATCGCCGGGGCGCACCGGGAGGCCGCGCTGCGGGAGATCGGCGCCGATACCGCCGCATGCGTGGTGCTGAAGGTCACGGACCTGGAAGCCCAGCTTCTGGAGATCGACGAAAACCTGTGCCGCCGGGAGTTGAGCCCGTTGGACCGGGCGACGTTTCTGGCCGAGCGCAAGCGCGTTTACGAGGAGTTGCACCCCGAGACGAAACGCGGTGGTGACCGGAGGTCCGATCAAAGCGAAGAGGTCTTCGCTTTGATCGCCTCCTTCACGACAGCGACCGCTGAACGTCTTGGGCTGACGAAGCGCGCGATCGAGATCGCGGTGGCGCGGCATCGGAACATCGTTCCCGACGTGCGCTCGAAGATCGCCGGCACATGGATCGCGGATAGCGGCGCCCAGCTCGACGCCCTGGCCAAGGAAACGCCGGAGATGCAGCGGCGGATTGCCGACTTCATCGCCCAGTGGCCCGGTATCCGGCAGGTCGGCGAGATTGTCCGCCAGATCGAAAACCGGCCCAAGGCAAAACCGCCGACCGCGTATCAGAAGTTCATCGGGGTCTGGAAGGTGGCCGATGCGGGTGGCCGTAGCGCCATTCTCGATTACCTGCGGCCCGAGGTGGTGAATTCGTTCGAAGATTTCTGGCATCGCGCCAGCGCGGAGGAACGCTCTCACATCATCGACTTCCTGTCGCCGCAGCACCACCGGATCGGCCGGGATGCCGCGCAGGAGGCAGCATGAAACATCCAGTTTCACGCAACGCCCACGCGCATGACGTGCGGCGGTTTGTCGGGCAGATGATCAAGCAGGTCCGCGCCCGGCAGGGCCTGACGGCGATCGATCTGGCGACGGACGCCAATGTCTCGATCGGGACGGTGCGCAATGTCGAGAGTGGGACGACGGAGATCGGGTTCGGCGCGATGCTGGATCTGTTCTGGGCGCTGGATTTCTCGGCTGACGATGTGCTGGCGATCCTGGCCGAGGATGCGCGGGCGCGTGGGGGTGCGGCATGAAGCGCTTTCACAGCGAGACGATGCCCAAAGAGGCGATCGAAGCCATCACTGACGGGTTTCAGGTCGGGATCATAATCAGGCCGCAAGGAGAGGTTTGTCCGGGCGATATGCTGCTCCTGACCACTCCTCCATGCTCGGTGGGCAACTTTGTGTGGGAAGGAATTGTCGCTGAAGTCTTGTGGGTGGCTACGTCGAAAGACTGTCCGGGACTGGTGGAAGGATATGCCCTGACGACCGTGAAGGTGGTGCGATGAGCCGCCGTCCCGTGCCGGGACAGTTGTCCCTGCTGGACTGGGCGCCACCGGAGCCGGTGGTCCGGTTCGATGAACGCCTGATCCGCGCCAATTCGTATTCCGGTCGTCTGTCGCGCGCGATTTCGATCAGCCTTCAGGAGTGCGGCCAGTCGCGTGAGGACGTGGCGGCGCGGATGTCGGCCATTCTGGAGCGTCCGGTCAGTGTGCCGATGCTGAACGCCTATTCGTCAGCCATGCGTGAGGGGCACCAGATCAGCGTGCCGCGCTTCGACGCGCTGGTGCATGCGGTCGCCGACCGGCGGTTGGTGGAATTTCTTGCGGAGCCGCACGGCTGGGCAGTGATCGAGCGGCGGTATCTGCCGATGATCGAGCTGGCGGCAGTCAGTGAACAGAAAAAAGACCTGGCACAGCGTGAGCGGATGCTCCGGCGCCAGGCCGTTCGGGGAAGTCGGTAATGACGGACTACAAGCCGATCCGCTCCGCTGCCGGAGAAGTCTGCGGAATGCTTTTCTCCCCCCGAGAAATAGAGGCGCACACGTTGGCTGAGGCACGATCCTTAGTTGATCTTGCGATTACTGAAGATTTTTCGGTGACCGAATTTCGGACGAGAGCAGCATCACTAGTAGGTGCAGGTCTGACGTTTGGCCGGGGGCAACAGTCATGAACGGTTTTCTCATCCTGACAGCAGTTGCCGCTTTCGCCATGAGGGTGACGACGTGTTCTTTCAGCAGGGCCGAAGCTGGCGGGGACATTTCGCCTAGCGGGGCGAAGCTTCCGGCCTGCGCAAGGCTGTCGATGACCGAGTCCAGTTCCGGTTGGTTCCCTGGCGCGACCGATGAAAGGGTTGAGGAATCGGGGCGCGCACTCAATATTTCGAGCAATGGAAAAAGAATATCGGGTGCGCGGTTTCCCGGTATTTCGATCCAGCCGTACGGTGTCTTCACGAATTCCTCCATGGTTGGTGTGGACAACCTCATGGTGGAACGGGCGGCGCGAGTCTGGCAATTGGCCGGCCGCGCCGCCCAGCCCCGGCGGGTGGCGGCATGATGGGCGCCGTGCATTACGTGGATGCGTCGGTGCCGTGGCTTTCGGCGGCGGAGCTTGCCGCGCTGAGATTACCGCGCATGCCGGCGACCAAGCAGGGTATCCAGGCGCGGGCCGCCAGCGAGAACTGGATGTCGCCCGAGCGCGAGGGGCAGACATGGCGCAGGCGCAAGGGTCAGGGCGGCGGGTTTGAATTCACCCCATATGTCCTGCCGATGGAGGCGCAGGCGGAACTGGCGAGCCAGCTCCATCGAAAGCGTCAGGAGGAACAGGCCGAGGCGGAGCGTGCGGATGCCGCCATGGGCGAGCGACACCGGGAGGATCTGTGGCGCCGCTTTGACGCGCTGCCGGATACCCTGAAGGAAAAGGCCCGCCGGGCGCACCGGATTATCGAGGCGGTCGAGCTGATGGAGCGCTCGGGAACCGTGAAGACGATCGCCCTCATGCATGTCGCGCGTCAGGAATCGGTCGGCGTGACGACGATCCATAACTGGTATCGCGATATTCGCGGGATCGACCGGTGCGATTGGCTGGCGGCGTTGGCCCCGCATTACGCGGGGGCGGCGAAGCGGGCTGAATGCTCACCGGAGGCTTGGGCGGCTCTCAAGGCCGATTATCTGCGCCTTTCCCAGCCGCGATTTACTGATTGCTACCGTCGGCTAGCCGACAAAGCGAAAGGGAGCGGCTGGTCCATCCCATCCGAAAAGACGCTGAAGCGTCGGATGGACCAGTTTCCGCCCCAGCTGATCACGGTGTGCCGCAAGGGTGAAGAGGCGCTTAAGAGGATGTTTCCAGCACAGGTCCGCGACCGGTCGTCGTTTCACGCCATGGAGGCGGTGAACGCGGACGGCCACAAATTCGATGTGTTCGTCGCGTGGCCGGAGGGCGGGAAGGTGAAGATCCTGCGGCCGATCCTGGTGGCGTTCCAGGACCTGCGCTCCGGAATGATCCTGGCATGGCGCCTGGACATTTCCGAGAACAAGGAGGCCGTGCGCCTCGCCTTCGGCGACATGGTCGAGCGATGGGGCATTCCCAAGATGTGCTTCCTCGACAACGGCAGGAACTTTGCCAGCAAGTGGCTGACCGGCGGCGTCGAGAACCGGTATCGGTTCAAGGTTCGCGAGGATGAGCCGACCGGGATCATGCCGCAGCTTGGTGTGGAGGTGCATTGGACGTGGCCCTATTCGGGGCAGTCCAAGCCGATCGAGCGCGCGTTCCGTGATTTCTCGCAGAGCATCGCGAAGCATCCGGCTTTTGAGGGTGCCTATACCGGCAATAACCCGATGGCCAAGCCGGAGAATTACGGCAGCAAGGCGGTGCCGCTCGACGAATTCATCAAGGTGGTGGCCGAGGGAATCGACGAGCACAATAACCGGGCCGGACGCCGGTCGCGGGTCTGTGGCGGGACGCTGAGCTTCGCCCAGGCATTCGCGGAATCCTATGTCCACGCCCCGATCAAGAAGGCCACGGCCGAGCAGCGCCGGCTATGGCTGATGGCGGCGGAGTCGATCAATGTCGGGCGCACCGACGGTTCGATCATGCTGGAGGGCAACCGGTTCTGGGCCGATTTCCTGCTGCCGTTGCGCGGGCAGTCGGTCGTGGTGCGGTTCGATCCGCAGGCGTTGCAGGAGGATCTGCACGTCTACCGGCTGGACGGGACCTATCTGGGTGCCGCGCAGTGCCTGGAGCCGGCCGGGTTCGCGGACAAGAGCGCTGCCCAGGCGGACAACCGTCGCCGCGCGGAATGGATGAAGGCGGCGAAGCGCATGAAGGCGGCCGAGCTGGATATGTCGCTGGGACAGCTTCAGGCGCTGTACGCCCCCAGCGCCACACCCGACGAGCCCGAGGACGTGATCGAGGCCAAGGTTGTGCGCCCGATCTTTTCGAAATCCCCCGTTGTCGTCGGCAATACCGCGCTGGCGCATGCGGCATTCGCCGACGAGGACGAGGACGATCTGGAGCGGGCGATGGCCATGGAGCGCGCTGCGCGCGGCTATCTCCGCCCCGTCGAAGACGAAGAAGAGTGACGCGGCTTTCAGAACAACCGCGTCACCAAGGCAACATTTTCAGGGAAGACCCTACAGTAATGACGAACGAGACCATGAACAACCAGAATGGCGCGCCCGACGACGACGCGCTGCGGCAGCGCGTGCGCGAGGCGATGGAGGCGCGCGGGCTGACGCGCCGGCAGGTCGCGGATGCCATGGGCGAGGCGTATCAGACGTTCTCGGCCTGGCTGAACGGCACGTATAACGGCGACAACGAGAAGCGGGTGGAAAGGGCCCGGCGGTGGCTGGACGGGCTGGCGCGTCGCGATCGAGAGCGGTCACTGGTGCCGAGCGTGCCCGGATTTGTGCAGACGCGCACGGCGAGCCGGTTGTTTGCCGTGCTGGAGGGTGCGCAGTTCGGTCCGGACATGGGGCTGATCGCCGGGAATGCCGGCGTGGGCAAGACCATGGCGATCGAGGCTTACGCGGCCCAGAACAACAATGTCTGGGTCATCACCGCGACGCCCAAGAAGATCAGCCCGAGCGCGATCCTGGATGAGCTGGCCGAGCAGCAGGGGGTGCAGGAGCGTGGAACGCGGCAGGAGCGCGCTGTGCTGCGCCAGCTGTCCGGATCGTCCGGGCTGATCGTGGTGGATGAGGCGCAGCACCTCAGCGTGCCGGGCATCGAAATGCTGCGGTCCATCCATGACCAGGCCAAGGTCGGCGTGGTGCTGAGCGGCAACGCGCCGCTGATCGGCAAGATCGACGGGCTGGGGCGCACGGCTGACCATGCGCAGATCTTCAGCCGCATCGGGCATCGGCGGAATGTCGGCGCACCGCTCCAGAGCGATGTGTGCCCGATCCTGAAGGAATGGGGCCTGGACGACGAGGATGTGGTGAACGCCGCGAAGGCGATCGCCATGCGCGACGGCGCGCTGCGGTCGATGACCAAGGTGTTGCGCAATGCCGTGCGCATCGCCCGCGTCCATGGCCGCGAGAGCGTGGCCATCGGGGACATGGAAGCCTCGTGGAAGGCGCATATGACCGGGGAATTCCCCCGCATCGTGAAGAAGGGAGACTGACCATGACAGTATTGAGCAGCTTCTCCTCCGGGGGGGGGGCACCGCCCTGCCGGGCATCGAGAAGAACGTGCCGTTTCCGACGAACGTGCGGGGACCCTCCGGATCGGGAATGAAGGAGCGCCGGGACGCGCTGATCCGGACCATGGAGATCGGGGATTCGATCTTCGTCACCGAGGCGGTGTCATCCTGGCAGGCTTCGTTCACGGTGGTGTCGAAGGAGACGGGCTGGAAGTTCATCGGGAAGATGGACGGGGAAAAGAAGAAGCGCTTCTGGAGGGTGGCATGAGCGAGACGTTGACGGTGTTGGTGATGGACACGCTGCATGACGTGACCATGGACACGATCTTCGACGCGGCGGAGCGGTTCGACCCGCTGGTGCGGGATCTGCGGGCGATCACGGCCGAGTTCGGATCGGGCACCTCTGCCGACATGGCGTTTCAGCTTCATGGATCCTGGGGCGCGCATCCCCGGCCTCGTGAGGCGGTGATTCTTGATTTCCTCGATCGCCTGCCCGGCGGCATGACCGGGCGTGAGATCGCGGCCGGATTGGAGGGACGGTAGATGGCAACGTACGAACAGATCCATAGCTGCACGAGCGATCTGCGGCGGACAGCCTTCGCCCTGCTTAACGCGGCGGGGCCGGTCACGATGACCAAGGCCGATCTGGCGGCGATGGGCGTCCAGTTGATGGACGTGTCGGCCCAGATCGAGACGGCACTGGCGGAGAATGTGGTGCAGGACATCCTGCGCCGCGAGGAAGCCCGCGTGATCGATGCCGAGTTTCACGAGGTGCGGTCGTGACGGAACAGGTCCGGGTGCAGACCCGCGATATGGAGATCGTTCTGACCAATGTCTGGAGGCGCGCTCAGGAGCGCATGAAGGACAGTTCGAACGACATCAATGATCTTCTCGACGATGGCGAAAGCGCCATCAATGACGCGGTCGAGAAATATGAAGCCGGCGACCTGCGGGCAGCTTCGGATTGTGCGGCGCATGCGGCGGCCTGCTCGCTGCTGATCGCCGCTGGGATGTATCGACTGGCCGAGAATGTGCCGGCCAAGAAGGAAATGAGCTGATGAACGCTATCGAAAAGACGCAGCCTCGGACGCTGACCAATCCGGACGGCCGCGAGATCCCGGTGGGATCGATCCGACCGGAGATCGTGCTTCAGCACGAGCTGGCGGTGGAGATCGCGGCCGACTTCCAGGCGCTGGCAGCGCACAACCTAGCGGTGAAAGCCGCGATCTTCGAGAAGTTGCGGGCTTATCAGGATCTGGTGTTCCAGGAATACGGGGTCCGGGTCGGAGGCAAGTTCAATGGCCTCTCGATTCATGATTTCGCCGACCTGATCGAAATCAAGGCGGACATGCGCCGGTATCAGCAGCTCACGCCGTCGATCGTGGCGGCTCAGGCGCTGATCAACGAGATCTTGGACGATCTGACCGATGGTGCATCGGATGATCTGCGCGCGCTGGTCATGCAGGCGTTCGAGAAGGATGAGAAGACGGGCAAGCCGAACGTGCAGCGTATCCTTGGCCTGCGGCGCCTGAACCTGAACCATCCTGCATGGTCTGATGCGGTACGGGCGCTGAACGATTCCGTGGCGCCGGCCGGGTCAAAAATGGCCGTGGTGTGCCGGGTCAGGCCGGAGAGCGGGCGAGCGCACGAGCAAGTCGTTGTCGATTTCTCACGGGTGTGAGGGTGTGATGGTCAAATTCGACATCTCGGTCGAGGACGCTGTGTTGGTCGGGCTGATCGCTGACCGCGTCGTCGATGTTCTGATCAGCGGGGGCGCCGAAAGGATAGAGATCCCGTGGAAGGAGTTCTGTCTGGAGATGCGGATGGATCTGGTGGCGGTGCATGCGAATGGCTGCCCGATGGATTTCGACCGCCTTCTGAACGCCGACAAGAACACGTTGATGCATGATGTCGGGGGCATCGCGAAGTATCTGGATCGGGACACCGGGAGGCTGACGGAATGCTTCCGTCCGCGTACCGCACTGAAGGAGGCGCAATCATGACCCGCCGTCCCCACATGCTCGGCAACACGCCGAGCAATCCCGCGCGGGGCCTGCTCTATACGAAGCTGGCTATCGCCAGGAAGGAACTGGGCCTGGACGATGACAGCTATCGTGCCGTCCTGGTCCGGGTCGGCGGCCATTACAGCGCCAAGGATATGTCGGTCGGCCAGATCGAGGCGGTGCTGAAGGAGTTCGTGCGGCTGGGGTGGAAGCCGAAGCTGGCGACCGGAAAACGGCGGACGCCGGATAGCGCGAAAGCGTATGTGCGCAAGGTCTATGCAGTGTGGAACGAGATGGCGCCGCTGCTGGCCTCGGGCGGCACGCGGGAGGCCCTGCGGGCCTTCGTGGAGCGGCAGACCGGGGTGTCGGCGCCGGAGTTCCTGGATGCGGAGCAGGCGAAGCAGATCATTGAAGGGTTGAAGGCGTGGCGGGCGCGCCTGCTGAGGGGGAAATCATGAGCGGGCCGACGATCGCGGAACATGTGCGCCTGGTCAGGCTGGAGGCGGAACTGCTGAAGGTGCGCGGTGTGGTGGCCAAGATAATCAGGGAGGGATACGGGGATTGCCGTCGCGAGTCCCTGGAAGCCCAGCTTGGCGGACTTCTGGTCGTCTTGGCCGAGATGGAAGAGGGTGGCGACGTGTGCAGCGATAACGCTAATGCCGTCGCCCAGGCGATCGCGGCCGGGCGGCGGGCAGAACTGGCGGGAGCGCGGTCATGAAACGAATGGCCGTGGTGACGATCAGATATCAGGACTATGCTATGTCGATGTCTGACGCGACGACGCTGATGGCGATTGCGCAGCGCGCCAAAGAGGTCAAGCGTGACGATTTCCGCAGTGCGTATTCGCCGGTCGATGCCGAGGGCGGTGAGCCGTTCGCGCGGCACATGGAAATCGCGATGGTCTCGGCCAAGAAGACGGTGATCCCCAAGAGTCACCGGCTGACATTCGAACGGAAGGAATAGACATGAACGCGCCCGAACCGATCGCCTTCCTTGTGGATGCGGCTGGCGAGGACGTGGTGCTGTGCTTTCTGGAAGCGGAAGGCGGCAAGCAGATCTGGGTGCCCGCGCGGGGTGCGGGCACCCAGTTGGCCGATGTGTATGGTGACGAACTGGCGGCGGCGATCTGTCGCCGCCATGGGCGCAGCCCCTGGACCGTGCCGATGTGCAAAGCCTGGCGCGTGACGCTTTATCGCCAGCGCGGTATGACGGTCGCGGATATCGCGATGCGGTGCGGACTGTCCGTGCGTCAGGTCCATCAGATTATCGCGAATGCGCGCGCCAGCGGGATCGTGGTGCGCCGGCCGGCCAAGCCGGCCGATCCCAGGCAGGCAATCCTGCTCTGATCCGTTCCGGATCGTTCCATGTGCTATCTAGCATGATGCACTGACCATTCCCCGCGCGCGTATCGTTGCGCGATGGATGCGAACTTCCCCATTATCGCCAAAGGCACCCAACTGCGCGAGGGCGGGTATTCCGCCGCACGCGACGACGGCGGGAACTGGACCGGCGGCAAGGCATGTGACGGCCGGTTTGTCGGCTCCTGCTTCGGTATTTCCGCGACCGCGATGGCGCACTGGTTGGGTCCGGGGCGGCCGGTCACCGTGAAGATCATGAAATCCGTTACGCCGGATGTGTTCCTCGCGATCGCGCGGGCTTTTTACTGGCGTCCGTTGAATGGCCCGTTGCTGCCGTCCGGGCTGGATCTGATCACGTTCGATTTCGGGTTCAATGCTGGCGTCGCCAGGGCGGCGAAGATGCTCCAGGGCCTGCTCGGCGTGGCGCAGGACGGCGATATCGGCCCTCTGACGCTGGCGGCGGTTGCCGCGCGAGAGAAAGCCGGGGCGCTGCCGGCGCTGATCGACGCATTCGCCAATGGGCAGCGGGCCTATTACCGCGCGCTGAGCGGGTTCCCGACCTATGGCGACGGCTGGCTGGCGCGGGTGGACTGGCGCCTGCATGCCGGTCTGGCTTTGGCGCGGGGGGAGACGAAGATCCCGCTCGCATGACCGGTTTCGGTCATGCGGGCGCGCATGGCCGATCGATTGTTGAATGGGGCGCGCACGCGGCGCCCATCATGAAATGCAGGAGCCGTTCATGGCTATCGATTGGAAATCCATTCTCGGCAGCGCGTTTGCCGTCGTCAACGGCGTGGCGGGGGCTTCGGCCGCCGGCAAGCTGTCGACCTACAACACGGTCGCGCAGACCGCGATCAAGGCGGCGGTCACGAAGGTGGACGGCGGCGTCGACCAGCTGAAGACGGCGTTCGACACGTTCGAGACCGCGAACCCGCTGGTGGCGCAGGCGCTGACCGAGTTCAGCACCCTGGCCACGACGCTGGGCCTCACCCTGCCGACCGAGGACGGCATCGTGACCCACATCAAGGCCGCGATCGCTGACCTCCAGGGCATGTTCGTGCCCGATACGTCCACGGCGTCGGCCGGCACGACCACGCCGGCCGCCTGACGTGCCGCAGGTGACGGAGGCGGCCCAGACGGGCGTGCCATCGATTTGCGTGGCCGTGCTGGTCGTGGGCTGCTTCCTGATCCTGTCGACGTGGGCGCGCCTCTGGTGGCTGGGCCAGCGGCATGTGGTGCTAGCGCGGGCGCATGAGGACCTGGAAGAGCGCTGCGACGTGCTGGAGCGGGATGCGCGGGAGCATCGATCCGCCCTGGCCTCGATCGACGTGCGCCTGGTCGAGATCCGCGCTGACGGAAAGCGCAATACGGAACTGCTGCACACCCTGGTCTACGGGCATGTCGCGGCGAGCAAGGAATGACGGCCATGACGGTGGCGACAGTGCTGATTGAAGACCGGCGTCTTCGTATCCTGAAGGCGATCCAGCAGATGGGCGATGATCGTCTTTCGGAGATCATTTTGACCCGTGCGCTGCGGGCTGACGGATATCCAGCCGACTTCGATGTGATCCGGGCCGATTTCGCGTGGCTGGAGCGGCAGGGATGCCTGCGCGTCGAAAAGCTGCCGACGGACGGCCGCGACGAAATCTGGGTCGGCGCGCTGACGGCGACGGGATCGCGGGTGGCGGACGGCGTTCAGATGATCCACGGGATCGCCCGGTCGCTGGCGCGGTGAACGATGGCCAGGGCGTCGAACGTGGATAAGTTGCCCGAGGAGATCCGCGAGGAGATCGGCCGCCTGCGGGCGAACGGCCATTCCCTGGACGAGATCCTGGCCGCGCTGCGCGAGCTGGATGTGCAGAGCATCAGCCGCTCGTCGCTGGGGCGGCATATCCAGAACCTGGACAAGCTGGTGGCGACCAACCGGCGGTCGCGCACCGTGGCGCAGGCGCTGGCGCGGCAGATGGGCGACGCCAATGCATCACAGTTCGCCCGCGCGAACATCGAGCTGCTGCATGGGATCATCCTCGACCTGCACATGGCGGCTGAGGGTGACGGCAAGGATACGAGCTGGCTGGAGACGCTGCGCAGCAATCCCAAGGGGGTCGAGGCCCTGGCCAAGGCGCTCGATCATCTGACGCGGGCCAGCAAGACGGATGCGGAGTTCGTCAAGGAGATCACAGCGCAGGTCGAAGCGCGTGTGCGCAAGGAAAGCGACGACGCCGTTCGGGCTGTCGCAAAAGAACGCGGCGTCAGCAAGGAGATTGTGGACGATATCCGCAGCCGTATCCTGGGTGTGAAAAAATGAGCAAGTCGGCGCTTCTGGCCAGCACCGACCTCGATCCGCTTCTGCCTTACCAGCAGGACGTCATCCGTGAATGCTTGTCCCACAATGTCACGGTGATCGAGAAGTCGCGTCGTATCGGCATCTCATGGGTGTTGAGCTGGCTGGCGGTGACTGTCGCCATGTCGTCTGCGTCGGCTGGCGGCATGGACGTGTTCTACATGGGTTATGAGAAGGACATGACCCGCCAGTTCATCGACGACTGTGCGGAACATGCCAAACTTCTGGTCGGTGTTGGGCTGGAGGTGGGCGAGGAAGTCTTCCCCGATCCCGCGAATCCGGAAAAGACGATTCATGTATTCCGGATCAAATTTGCTTCTGGCTTCGAGATTCTGGCGCTGCCATCGGTGCCGCGTGCGTTCCGGTCGAAACAGGGTCTGGTGATCCTGGACGAAGCGGCCTTCGTTGACGATCTGGCGGGCATGATCAAGGCCGCGCTGGCCCTGCGCATCTGGGGTGCGCGGATCATCATCCTGTCTACACACAAGGGTGCCACCAATCCGTTCAATGAACTGGTCAAAGACTGCCAGTCCGGGAAAAAGCCCTATCACCTGATGCGCATCACCTTCGATGATGCGGTATCGCAGGGGCTTTACAGGAAAATCTGCCAGAAGCTGGGCACTGAATGGACGCCTGAAGGCGAGAAAGAGTGGTACGACGAGATCCTTGCCGAGTTCGGTGATGACGCCGACGAGGAACTGCATGTCATACCCGCCAATGATAATGGCGTCTTTCTGCCTCTGTCGCTGATCGAAGCGCGAGAGCAGAAGGGCGTTCCCGTCGTTCGATGGGAGCGGAAGCCAGCCTTCGCCCTTCAGTCAAAGGCCGCACGAGAAGCCGATGCGCGCCAGTTCTGCGAAGACCGCCTGCTGCCACACCTGATGGCGATGAAGGCTGATACGCCGCATGTTTTCGGGGAAGATTTCGCCCGCACCTGCGACCTGAGCGTTTTCTGGTTCTGCGCGATCGAGTCGAACAAGACCAAGCGCACGGTATTGGTTGTCGAACTGCGTGGCGTGCCCTTCGAGCAGCAGCGACAGATCCTGTTCTATCTCCTCGACCGGCTGCCGCGTTTCAGGGCTGGAAAGATGGATGCGCGGGGCAACGGGCAGTATCTGGCCGAAGTCACGGTGCAGGAATATGGGTCGCGCGTCGAAGCCGTCATGATCAGCGAAGCATGGTATCGCGAGACCATGCCGTTTCTTCAGGCAGCGTTCCAGGACGCCGAGATCGTCATCCCGGCCGACCGTGACATCCAGACCGATCTGCGCGCCATCAAGACCATTCGTGGGGTGGCCCGCGTCCCCGAAAGCAGGCTGACCGATGCCACTGGAAAGAGCCACGGCGACGCCGCGATCGCGGCGGCCATGGCGGTCGCAGCCAGTCGGGCAGAGCCGGAAATCTACGAATACCAGAGGGTGCCGAATCAGCATGCCCAGCTCCAGGGCGGCAGGATGTCGATCGAGGATGAGATCGAGCGCGAGGATCTGGGCTCGAATAACGACAATTGGGGACTGAGGGGGTCTGTCTGATGAATTACGGGGTGCCGATCGCGGCGGTGTTGATCCTGGGCGGGTTACTGGGGGGCGCGTACTGGTTTTCCCGCCTGTCGGCCAAGGCCCAGAAGGCGAAGACCGAGGCGCAGGATGTCGCCCAGGCGCAGGCCGTTACCACGACCGCGCAGGCGATGACGGCGGCGGCGTTGAACGCCGCCCCCACGGATGCGGCGCTGGATGCGCGGCTGGATGCGGGGACGGCGTGATGTTGCGCAGAATCAGAGAGTGGTGGCAGCGGGCGCGGGAAATCCCCCTGGACGGGCACGGTGCCAGGCCGACGACGCCGAGACCGCTCCCGGCGGCCCTGACGGCGGTGCGGGGTGAAAATGCTCGCGCCCTTGCTCCGGGGGAAATGGTCGCTGTCATCAAGCGCGGCCATATTGTTGTGTATGTGGGCTGCCTGTTGGTCGCCCCTCTCTCCGGCTGTGCCGGCGCGCCTGCATTGCGGCCGGTCTGCCCGGCGCTGGTGACCTACTCAGCGGCGGATCAGAAGGCGCTGAGAGCCGAACTGGACGCGCACCAGGACACGCCGCAGGCGCATCGGTGGATCGCGGATTATGTCGGCCTGCGCGACCAGGTGCGCGTGTGCGTCAAGGCGGCCGGCTGAGATGGCGCAGCTGCTGGGACCTGACGGCGAACCGATCCGGCCGGAACTGCTTCGGCAGGCTCAGGCCGCCGCCCAGATGGTGGGGTTGCGGCCTGCCGTCATCACCACGCCGATCGGCGCGCTGACGCCGGACATCATCGGCAAGCTGATGGCGCAGGCCGACCAGGGCGACAGTCTGGCGTGGCAGGTGCTGGCCGAATTCATCGAGCGCCGGGACCTGCACTATCTGGGCATCCTGAATACCCGCAAGCGGGTGGTCAGCCAGTTGCCGATTACCGTCACGCCGGCGTCGGACGATCCGAAGCATGTCGAGCATGCCGACCTCGTGCGGAAGTGGGTCGATCGCGGCATCCTGCGGCGGTCGCTGTATGACATGATGGACGGCGTGGCCAAGGGCTATGCCGTCCACGAAATCGACGGCTGGCATTGTGAGGCCGGGAATTACTATCCCGAGAAGCTGACGTTCAGGCCGCAGCGTTTCACCGATGTCAGTTACCAGGATGGTGAGACGATCCTGATCCGTGAGGATTCCTCCGCGCCTGCGCCGCCTTCGGTGGAGGGTGGCGTGGCGCAATGGGGCTTCGCGCAGATGCTGCCCTATAAATTCGTGGTGCATCGGCATCCGTCCTGGTCGGGCCTGACGATCAATTCCGGCCTGACGCGGGCGTGCGTCTGGGCCGTGATGTTCAAGCTGTTCACCAACCGGGATTGGGCGCTGTTCGTCCAGGGATACGGGTTGCCGTTGCGTGTCGGCCGTTACGGGCAGGATGCGTCGGACAATGACCGGAAGGTGCTGTTTCGCGCGGTGTCGGACATCGCGGGGGCTGCGGCGGCGATCATCCCGAAATCCATGGAGATCGATTTCGTCGAGCCCAAGAACGGTGCGGGCGCGAACGATATCCACGAACGGCGGATGCGTTACCTGGACAGCAGCCTGTCGATCGCGGTGCTGGGCCAGACCGGCACGACCGAGAGCAAGCAGGGCGCGCATGCATCGGGCCAGGTGCATCGCATGGTGCAGGACGATATCGAGCGTGCCGATGCCGGCATGCTGTCCTTTACCGCGACCAGCCAGATCGCGCTGCCGATCGTGGCGTTCTCGCGCGGGCCGCAGGATCTGTATCCGACCATCAATATCGGCCGTCCGGACGAGCCGCCGCTGGCCGAGCTGGTCCAGGCGATCCAGTGGGCTGGCCCGCAGGGCTGGCTGGTGCGGGCGCAGGATCTGTACGATCGGTTCGGCCTGAAGCCGCCCGAGGGTGACGATGTGGTGGTGGGCACCCGCGCCCAGCCGCAGCCGGTGCAGCCGGCGCATGCCCTGCCGCCGGAGGTGCTGACCGGGCGGACGATGCCGGCGCGTGCCCCGGCACCGACCGTTTCCACGCCGCGCGCAGACGACCAGGAAGACCCGCAGCAGGTGCCGCAGAGGCTGGCCGATCCGCAGGCGCAGACGGCCGCGCATACCGCGCTGCATGCCCGCCTGGGTCGGATGCTGGCTGCCCATGCCCGCGACGATGTGCCGGCGATCGTGACCGAGCTGACGGACAGCGTGGCGCGCGACGCCCAGGACGCGCTGGGCGGGATGGTCGAGCCGGTACGCACCGCGATGATGCATGCCGTGGACCTGAAGGATTTGTCCGCCCGGCTGGCGGACATGCACCTGCCCGACAGTGCGTTCGCCGAGGCGATGGCGCGGGGCATGATGGTCGCCAACCTGATCGGGGAATACGAGATCCTGGAACAGATGACGGGCCATGGCTGACGGCCCGCTCCGGGCGGCGCAATTGCCGCCCAGCCAGGCGCTGGAGTTCCTGCGGCAGAAGCTGAACGTGCCGACCCGCCATTGGGATGATCTGCGGCAGGAGGCGCATGCACGGGGCTTCATGGTGGCCGGCGCGGCATCGGAGGCGCTGCTGGCGGATCTGCGGCAGGCGGTGGACCGTGCCATTGCCGGCGAGCTGACGATCAAGACCTTCCGCAAGGAATTCGACGCCATCGTCGCGAAACATGGCTGGGTGCATCATGGCGCGCCCGGCTGGCGGTCGGACCTGATCTATACTGTCAACATGGCAATGGCGCATTCGGCCGGGCGCTATGCCCGGATGACCACACCCGAGGCGCTGGAGATGTTCCCCTACTGGGAATATGTCCACAATACCTGCCTGCATCCGCGCCCGCAGCATGTCGCCTGGTCGGGCACGATCCTGCGCGCGGACGATCCGTGGTGGAACACGCATTTTCCGCCCAATGGCTGGCGCTGCCATTGCGAGGTGCGGGTCATTTCCGAACGGATGCTGCGCCAGTCCGGCCGGATGCTTTCCCAGGCGCCCCCGATCAATGCGCTTCCCTGGCGGAACAAGCGCACGGGCGAGATTCTGTATGTGCCCGAGGGGATCGACCCCGGTTTTGCCTACAACCCCGGAAAGGCATGGAAGGAAGGCAAGGCCGCGCATATCGGGCCGGTGCCGGCGGCCGAGGATGCGGGGCCGGCGCATGCCCCAGCGCCGCATCCAGCCGCGCCGGAGCCGACGGCGATCCGGCCGGGCGCCACGCCACTGCACGATGTGCCGGATCTTCATCGCGACCGCGCCCGGCAGGAATCGGTCCTGCGGTTGCGCGATCACCCCGTGGGCAATGTCGAGGCCGGCGTGGTGCCCGATGCCGTGCGCCAGGCGCTGGGGTCGGATACTGCGTCCGTGCGACTGTCGGGCGAGACGATGGAAAAGCAGATCGAGAAACACGGCGATCTGTCCGAGGCCGATTACCGCCTGGTGCCGCAGGTGCTGGCAGGCCCGCATGTCGTGGCGCGGCAGGACGATCGCCGGCTGCTGCTGTTTCATCACGACGGCCAGCTCTATCGCGCGGCGGTGAAGGCGACGGCGGACGGGTCGGAGAACTACCTGCTGTCGTTCCATCGCACGACGAAGGAAAAGGCGCGCAAGGCTCTGCGCAATCTGCCGATCCTGTCGGGCGATCTGGAGGCGCTACCCGAAGACGTGGAGGCCGATGACGATGAGTGAGGAATACGGCGTGCAGATGGGGCCAGCCAGAACCCCATAAACGATCCCGCCCGAGGGCGGTCCTATGGTCGGCTGAATATCACCGGTGTCGCTGCACGCCGCGCCCCTCATATAGGGCAACAGAGGAGAATTTTCCATGGCAATCGGTATCAGCATGGATTGGGACGGGCTGCATGCCGCCCTGGAGCGCATCGCCGCGATCGGTGCGCAGCCTGCGCCGCTGCTGGCGGCGATCGGCGTGGCGCTGGAGGACAGTACCAAGCGGCGCTTCGAGGAAGGAGAAGATCCGTCCGGAATCAAATGGGCGTCTTACGCCCCGCTCAATCCCCTTTATGCGGCCGATAAGGAAGGCACGCAGATCCTCGTCGCCAGTGGCACTTTGCGCAGCACCATCTATTCCGGCGTGGTGGGCAATGAGGTCTTCGTCGGCTCGGAACAGCCCTATGCCGCCGTCCACCAGTTCGGCGCGGTGATCAAGCCGAAGAACGCGAAGGCGCTGGTGTTCATGCTGGGAGATCACAAGGTCCAGGTCGGGTCGGTGACGGTGCCCGCGCGTCCTTACCTCGGCCTGTCGGACGGGGACCGCGAGATGATCCTGGGCGAGTTGGAAGACGCATTCACCCGCGCGATCGGGCGCGGATGACAGGGCGACATGCCGATGGGATTTTAAGAGGGCCGTAAGAGCGTTTAAGAGGGGGTAGCGCGGCGCCTGCCGCCCTGGACGGGAGATTATGCCCCCGGATGCCATGCGGGCCTGTGCGGACGAAAATCCGGCGATGTCGGATCGCGGGGCCTGATCCGCCTCGTGCTGCCTAGCATGATGCACAGCGCGCCCGCCGCGCGCGATGTTCGGCGGCAATGAGAACTGCCCTTTCCTGCCACATGATGCAATTGCCGGCCGCCGACGCTGCCGGTGTGCCCGAGTGGATTCATATCCTGCCCGCCGGCACGTTCAAGGGTGTGGACGGACGCGGGCCTTATGTCCTGCGCGACGCGGCCGGCGTGATTGCTGCCAGCATGCGCGATGCGCACGGCAAGCTGGCCGTCGATGAAAATCATGCGACCGACATCGGCGCCAAGATCGGCCTGCCGAGCCCGGCGCAGGGCTGGGCAGTCGAACTGCAATCGCGCGACGACGGCATCTGGGCGCGCGTCGAGTGGAACCGGCGCGGCCGGGAGGCTCTGGCCGACCATGCCTATCGCGGCGTGTCGCCGGTCTTCCGGCACACGGCGGACGGCACCGTGACGCGCATCGTGCGCGTCTCGCTGACCAACGACCCCAATCTGGCGGTGAATTCCCTACACCATAGACAGGAGACGAGGATGGACCTCGCAGAACTGGCGCGTCGTCTCGGGCTGCCCGACACGGCGACGCAGGCGGACGTCGATCGCGCGCTGGACGCCGCGCGGCAGGCCAATTCACTGCATTCCCGCATCGGCGCGCTGGTCGGCCTGGGAGCCGATGTCGGCGCCGACGCCCTGGTGACCGGTGTCCGGGCGCGCCTGGAGGGCGAGAGCGCCCACGCCGCCCAGGTGACGGCATTGCAGGCGCAGGTCACCGCGCTGACGACGGCGAATGCCCAGCGTGATGCCGAGGTCGCCGTGGAACAGGCCGCGCGGGACGGGCACATCATCAGCGACGTGCTGCGCACTGAGCTGGTCGCGCTGCACACCAGCAATCCCGACATGGCCCGCAAGATCATCGCTGGCCTGCCCAAGCTGCCGGCCGGGCGGATCGCCCTGCACCAGCGTCAGCCGGGCGCGCCCACGGCCGGCCTGCCGGCCGGGGCGGATGCGCAGTCGGTCGCGGCCATGGATGCCGCACTGGGCATCACCGACGACGATCGCAAGACCATGGGGGCGGCCAATGCTTACTGACGATCGCGCCCTGGACAGCATGGTCTGCGGGCATGCGCCGGAATTCGCCCATCCCGTGGCGTCGGCCAGTCGGGTCTATCGCGGCTCGGTCGTCGCGGTGTGCCAGGATGGCACCATCGTCCGGGCCGGAACCGCCGCGCCGCCGTCGCCGATCGTGGCGATCGAAGGCATCGCCCAGTACGGCCAGGACAATACCGGCACGTCGAACGTGTATGGCGCCAACAGTGGAGCCGGCCTCGTTCCGGTCCGCAAGGGTGCCTGGGCATTGCCGTTCGATGTCGCCCCGACGTGGGCCAACAAGGGCGCGCCCGTCTACGCGGTGGATGACGAAACCGTCTCGCTGACCCAGACGCCGGAGGGTGGAGATGCCCGGCTCCAGGTCGGCGTGCTGACCGGCATCGACAGCACCGGCACCCCCTGGACCTATATTTCGTAAGGCACGCGCACGATGGATATCAACGCAGGCAACATCAACGCGCTGACCACGCGCATCAACACGGCGTTCAACAAACGCCTTGAGGTCGTGGCGCCGACCTGGAACCGGTTCTCCATGGAGATCCCGTCCACGGCGGCGGCGAATTTCTATCCGCGCCTGGCCGAACTGACCGGACTGCGGGAATGGAAGGGCACGCGCGTCGTGCATCGGCTGTCGGTTGCCGACCGGATGGTCATCACCAACCGGAAGTTCGAGGGCACGCTGGCGATTTCCCGTGACGATCTGGATGACGACCAGTTCGCCTTCCTGATGCCGCAGGTGGACGAGCTGGGGCAGTTGGCCGGGGAACTGCCCGACAAGCTCGTCTATGACAAGCTGGCCGAGGGCCGCACGGCAACAGGTATCGGCATGGACGGCCAGCCGTTCTTCGACGCCGATCATCCGGGTTATGACAGCACGGCCAGTCTGGTGTCGTGGAGCAACCTGCTGACCATCAAGGCGGGCGAGACCGCGCAGCCCTGGTGGTATGTGTTCGATACCTCGCGCGGCCTGAAGCCGATGGTCTACCAGCCGCGCCGGCCGTTCGCGATCGTCGCCAAGACCAAGCTGACCGACGACAACGTCTTCTGGGACGATGAATTCGTCTGGGGCACGGACGGTCGCTGCGCGGCCGGCTTCGGCTTTCATATGTATGCCATCGCCACCAACCGGCCGCCGACCGGCGCCGTGTTCCAGGACATCATCTCCGCCATGTCGTCGCAGTGCCGGCGCGACGGCACGCCCTATGGCGTGAAGCCGACGCTGGTGGTGTGCCCGAAGAACCTGGAAGGGGCCTTGCGCGGCCTGCTGAAGACCACGTTCGTGCCGGTGCTGGCGCCGGACGGCAATACGTGGGTGACGGGCAGCAACGTCTGGGCCGATTACTGCGACGTGCTGGCGGCCGACCGCCTGCCGCAGGCAGTGGGAGCGTAAGATGGCGCGCGCACCTGTGAACAAGCCCGCTGCGCCTGCCGACGATGCGGATGTCGTCGATCTGGTGATGCCTGACGGCAGCACCATCCAGGCCGGAACCGGCGGCACGAAGCCCGAGGGCAGCGTGCATCTGATTTCCGCCAGCGGTGACGGTCAGGTCGTGCCTGGGGAAAGCCTGATCGTCATCTGTCGGGAGCCCGGTTTCCGACGCGCCGGCATCGAGCATCCGGCGGTGGCGGTCTATCCGATCGACCATTTCGGCGAAGCGGAGCTGAAGCAGCTCGCGGCGGAGCCGAACCTGGAACTGGTGGCGTTCGTCTGATGTCCTACGCGACCCAGGCTGACATGGTGACGGCGTTCGGCGAGGCGGAACTGATTTCCGTCACCACGCCGGAGGGCGCCGAACAGGTGGCCATCGATCCGAGCCAGGTCACGATGGCGCTGAACGTGGCGTCGGACGAGATGGATTCCTATCTGCGCCGCCGTTACGCAGTGCCGGTGGCGGCCACTTCGCCGGTGCTGACGCGCTACTGCTGCGTGCTGGCGCGGTGGGTGCTGTGGGGGAAATCGAACACCTCTCCCTCCGAAGCGCTGCGGGCGGATCGCAAGGATGCCATCGCATGGCTCTCGGCTGTGAATAACGGCAGCGTCACCCTGGACGGCGCGGTGCCGCTGAATGTCGGCACCGATTTCAGCCAGGTCGCGACCCGGCCCCCGGCTTTCCGGGGGATCTGCCCATGAGCGAGACCACGACGTCCCTGATCGCGCCGTATAGCGACGGGGGCCCGGTCGCGGGCGCGATCAACGGGGTGACGGCCCTGTTGCAGGCGCAATTCTTGCCGACCCGGTTCCGCTACAAGACGGTGCAGCCGCGCATGAGCGTGGAGCGCTGGAGGGAACTGGCGAATGTCGCGCCGATGGTCGGGATCGCGCTCGCGAGCTGGAACCCGTCCAGAGAGAGCTATGGTCTGTTTCGTGGCGATGTGATGCTGGCGGTATTCCTGCTGGTGAAGCAGCAAAAGCCCGAAGATTTGCAGGCCGGCACGAAGACGATGCCCGGCGTATCGCTGATGATGAACGCCGCCGTGCAGGCCTTGCACGGCCAGAGGCTCGCCGGCCTCGGGACGGTGATGGTGCGTGGTTCCAGTAACCAGGAGGCGGCCGGCTGGATCGATGACCGGACGGCGATCGTCACCCTGTCCGTCGCCGTTACCAATGTCGGTTACGATCAGGCGTCCCTTGCCGCCGCCCTGGACGATTTCAACGAGATCTCGGGCACCTGGCAGTTCGGCACTGCCTCTACCCCAGACGACAACCCGATTGGAGACACCGAGGCATGAGCAAGATCGTGCGTGTCGTCGCCAAACATCCCGAGACGTTGCGCGACGCTTCCGGCCGTCTGGTCGGTGCCGAGCCGTTCGAGGTGGATCTGCGCGATGCATTCTGGCGCCGTCTGTGGGGCTGGAAGGACATCGTTGCCGCTCCGGCGACAAATGCGGCCACACCGGCCGTGAAGACCGCCAGCACGGCCGCGACGCCGACGGAAGGTAAGGCATGACGACCGTTTCCCTGACCCAGATCCCGGATAACTGGAATGTGCCGGGATCGAACGCGGAAATCACCGCGATCCGGTCCGGCAATACGCCGACCGCGATGCCTTTGCGCGTGCTGCTGATCGGGCAGCTCGCGGGCGGGATCGCCCAGGCGAACGTGCCCGTGCCCGTCACCGATCCGTCCCAGCCGCCTGCGCTGTTCGGCACCGGCACCGCGCTGGCGCGACAGGCAGTGAAGTTCCTCGGCGCCGGCCCGTATGTGCAGGTGGATGTGATCGGCGTCGCGCCTGCCCAGGGCGCGGTTGCGGCGACGGGCGCGATCCTGCCCGCCGGCACCGCGACCGGGAACGGCACGATTGCCGTGCTGGTTGGCGGCGTGCGCGTGCCGGTGGTGCTGACCAAGGGCACCACGGCGGCGCAGGCGCAGGCGGCAATCGTGGCCGCGCTGGCGACCGTGACGGACGCGGCGACGATCGCGACGGCCGTGGCGGACGGAGCCAGTGCGTCGGTGAATTTCACCGTCAAGGAAGTCGGTGTGCATGGCAACAGCATTGATCTGCGCATGTCTGCCGCCCATGCCGACCAGGTGCCGGGGCTGACGTTTGCGGTGACGCCGTTCTCCGGCGGCGCGGGATCGCCTGATATCACGTCCGCGCTCGATGCCGTGTCGAACGTCTGGTACACGGACATGCATCTGTGCCTGACCGATGCGCCGAATCTGGCGACGTTCACGACGGAGCTGACGCGGCGTTATGGCGCGATGGTCCGCAAGGATGCCCACGGCTTCATCGGTATTCGCGGGTCGTATTCGGATGCGCTGGCGCTTCAGGCGACGTTGAACTGCCCGTATCTGTGCGTGCTGCCGGCGAACAATCCGCTGTGGTCGCCCTGGGAAGCCGGCGCGGTGTTGTGCGCGGTCGCGGCGCAGGCGTCGAACAGCGATCCGGCGCGGCAGATGCAGGATCTGGTGCTGACGGGCCTGGAGGGGCTGGGGCCGGCCGACGCCGATCTCTACGACGAGACCATGCGCAACGTCCTGCTGGGCACGGGCGGCAGCACCTTCAAGGTGGGCCAGGATGGCACCGTGTCGCTGGAACGCGTGGTCACCACCTACCAGACCGATGCGAACGGCCTGCCGGATACGGCCTGGCAGGACATCATGACCGTCAAGACGGACACGCGGGTGCGCTACGAATGGCGCAGCTACACCTCGTCGTGGTCACGGCTGAAATTGGCGGACGACGGGTCGACCCTGTCGTTGGCCGATGGCGTGCTGACACCCTCGATCGCGAAGACCGAGGCGCTGATCCAGATGAAGCTGTGGGAGGCGCAGGGCTGGATCGAGAATGTCGACGGCCTCGCCGACCAGGTGCAGTTCTGGCGCGACCCGCAGAACAAGAACCGGCTGCTTTACGTGATGCCGATCCAGGTGATCGGCAACGTGATCCGCGTCGATGGCCAGATCCAGACGGAGTATTGATAGATGGCCGCGAACCCCAATGACGTCATCGGCATCGTCCAGATCTACAAGGGCACGACCCTGATCGACTGCGCCCCGGGCAGCAATATCCAGCTGCCGGGGCGCAAGAATACCGCGATCACGACCGGCTATCGCACGCGGACCGCAGGCTCCTACCAGAGCGGCACCGTCAATGCGACGACCACCCTGGGGACCGGTGACAATCTGGACGGGTTCGACCCGTCCGTGCGCGGGCCGCTCCAGGTGCGATGCGACACCGGGCAGGTGATTGCGATCGAGGACGCGATCCTCGAACAGAAGCCGCAGATCGGCGACCAGGGCGGCAAGGCCGCGCTGCGCTGGTTTTTCGATAACTACTCGATTCAGGTGACTTCGTGATGAACATGGATGATTTCGGCGCCCCCACGATCAATTACGGCGCCCAGGCGATTGGCCTGGATCAGCCCGCCGCCGACATCGAGGTGCAGCAGGACCAGCGCCCCAAGCTGCCCAAGGGCGCGGCGTGGAATCCGGACGGCAACGTCGTGCTGTCCCTGCGCCATCCGGTAACGCTGACAGCCACCGGCCCCGGCGGAGATGTCGGTTCCGTCATCAGCACACTGTCATTTTCACCGCTGACCGGCGCCGACGTCATGCGCGCCCAGGCGGCTAAGGGTGGCATGGCCGGGTCGATGAACGGGCTGATTCAGGCGTCGACCGGCCTGGTCGGCTTCATCGGCGAGGACGTTCTCAAGCGACTGGACGCGCGGGACTATCTGGCGGCGGCGGCGATCGTCGGCGTTTTTACCGATCCTGGCCAGTAAACTGGCCGGTCGTCGTCACGGCACTGGCAAATAGCCTGCATTGGTCGCGGGCCGAGCTGCTGGCGCTGACATGGGACGAGATGCGGTTCTGGTCCGACCACACCAGGACGTTGTTCGAGGAACAGGCCGCAGCGGCGCGGATGGAGAGATGACATGAACGGCGCGCCGCTGACAGCCTCCCTGCGGCTGACGCTCCAGGACGAAGCATCGGGGGGCGTCCGCTCGCTCGACGCTCTCTTCGGCAAGCTGAACGAGACGCTGGACCGGCTGGCGACCGCCATGGCGCCGCTGGAACGGCTGATCGCGCCGCTGACGCAGGCGACGGAAGCGACCGATCGGCTGGACCGTGCGCTGGGCGGGGCGAGCCAGGGCGCGACCCGCGCGGCCGAAGCCGGGCGCGCGGCGAGTGCCGCTTATGAGGGTCTGAGCGCCGCCTTTACCCAAGCGGCATGGCAGGCCAGTTCGCTGTCGGTCAATTTGGGCGAGGTCGGCGGCGCGGCAGTTACGGCCGGTGCCGAGGGCGAGACCATGGGCGCCGAGATCGCGGGCGGTGCGGTCCGCGCGACGTCGGCGCTCGATGCGATGCTGATGCGACTGCGCGAGATTCGGACTGCCATGGCTGGCGTCTCGCTGGGTGGAATGGGCACGGCAGCGTCGGGTTATTTCGGGAGCGTTCGCGAAGCCGGGCGTGGTTTCTCCGACAGCCTGCAACACAGCATGCATCATGGCATGACGGCCGTCATGGCGAGCGCGGGGCTACTGGAGCCGATCCATGCGCTGGCCGAGTATGACAATACGCTCGTGCATATCGGCATCGGGAGCGACTTACACGGCGACGCGAACCGCGCCTTTGTGCATTCCTTTGGACGTCAGATGGATGCGCTCGCGCGGCAGACCGGTCAGCGTGGCCTGGACCTGGTAGAAGCGGCAGGTTTTCTGTCCCGCGAGAATTATTCGACGGCTCAGATCAGTGGGCTCATGCCGACCCTCGCGCATATCGCGACGGCCTATACCGCCGCTCCGGACGCGGTAGCGCGCAGTGCGTTCTCGTTGCAGGAAAGTTTAGGGATTGGTCCGGCCCAATTGGGCGGGGCGCTGGCCTCGATAGCGCTGGCCGGAAAATCTGCCGATCTGCCGTTTGAGAAGTTGGCGCCGCTATTGCCGCAGGCGGCGGCGACGGCCGGCATTTTTGGTATTCATGGTCGCGCGGGCGTGGATGACCTGGCCGCGACCATGGCCGTGATCCGCAAGTCCACCGGTTACGATAGTGAAGCCGTGACGGACACGAAGCAGTTGCTGGTGGACCTGATGCAGGGCCATACGAGCGAGCGGCTCAAGCATTACGGCGTTGATATGTTCGGGGTCGAGCAGAAAGCGAGGGATCGTGGTGCCGATCCGCTGCTGGCGATCATGGACCAGATCCG
Source organism: Gluconacetobacter sacchari (assembly GCF_014174255.1). GTDB lineage: Bacteria > Pseudomonadota > Alphaproteobacteria > Acetobacterales > Acetobacteraceae > Gluconacetobacter > Gluconacetobacter sacchari. Next base: position 43,878 of record NZ_JABEQJ010000008.1, on the reverse strand, counting down.
TCGTGTGACGCACGGCGGAGCCGATGCCAAAGCCATGGCGGATATTTTCCGCAACCATGAATCGTTTGTCGGTGCGGCGGCGCTGATGAAGCACTGGGACCAATATACGGACATTCATGCGCGCACGTCCGGCGCAAATCAGTCCGTTATCAACGGGGACTATGCGACCGGCCTGACATCAACGCAGATCAGACTTCAGATGTTCGAGGAAGCCATCGCACAGTTGAACCGTCGGATCGGCGAAGGCTTCGTGCCGACGCTGAACGTGATGACTTCAGCGCTGAATCATGCCGTCGATGGGTTCGACTGGATGGAAAAGAACGTCCCCGGGTCGACGACCGCCATTACAGGAATCATGGGGGCGACGCTGGGATTGACTGCTGCGCTGTCCGCATTGGGCGTGATCTGGGGGCCACTCCGGGCAGGGATCACCCTCGTTCTGGCGCCGCTGCGGAGCTTGCGCACCCTGATGGTGGGCATGCGGGCCGCATTCATTGGTGGTCGCATTGCCATGCTCGGTTTCGGCGGGGTGTTCGTGATTGCGGGCGCTGTCATTACCGGCGTCATCGCCGACATTGCCATGCATTGGGACCGCTTTTCCGGCTTCTTTAAAACGGAACTCAAGGGGTTGGGCGGGCTGGTCGGTGGCTTCGCGAATGTCCTGGCCGGCGTGTTCACGTTTGACGGGCAACGCATCCTGACCGGGCTCGGTCAGGCGATCCGGGGCATCGGCAGTATCTTCTCCGGCGGGCTGCATATCTGGCGACAGCTCATCCTGGACTTTACTCACTGGCTGGACGGTTGGACCGGGGGCCTGCCGTCACGCATCCTGTCCGGCATCACCTCGGAATGGCATGTGCTTACCGACGGCCTGACCGGCAAGCTGCATGACCTCGAGGGCGCGTTCGACCATTCGTGGATGGGGCGGCATATGGGGTTCGCGGCCCCGGTGCCGTCACCGGCCGTCGCGGTGCCCGTTGCCGGCGCGCATAACGCCGCCGGTCGCGCCCAGCAGGTCAACCTGCATGTCACCGCCGATCGAGGACTCCAGGTGCGGCAGACGGGTGGGCCGACGCATGGCGTGACGATTGCCCAGCCGAACACCGGGCGCATGGTGGGGCGGCCATGAGCGGCGCGCTCTCGCGGATCGGCAATACGGTCGGCGCGGTCGCCGGCACAGCCAGCGGCGTGCTGTCCACCGCGAGATCCACCGTGGGCACACTGAGCCAGGCCATCGGGATGCTCAACGGCACGATCGGGCCGATGGGCGGCTTGGCCAACCTGTCGGGCCTCGGCGGCATGACGTCCCTGGTGGCCGCCAGTCTGGCCGAGGCCAAGTTCCGGGGCGTGACGTTTTCGATGCCGGCGTCGGAGGACGAGGTCGGCCGCCGCGTCGTGCAGTTGTTCTTCCCCGGCATCGACGATTTCGCGCTTCAGGACCTGGGCCAGCATGACGGGCCGATTCATATCCGGGGCCTGATCTGCGGCGACGATTACGTCTACCGCGCCGGGCTGATGCGCGCGGCGCTGCTGGCCAGGGGGCCGGCCACGCTGGTGCATCCGTGGTGGGGCGAGATGCGCGTGCGCCTGGTTGGCGAGCCAGCGCGCATCGGGTTCGACGAAACCCAGCAGGGCGTCGCCACCCTGCAAATGACCGTGGTGCGCGAACCGGCGCCGTCGGCCAGAAAGTCGTCCAGCAGCGGGATGCTCGACAGCCTGAGCAAGCTGCTGGACCAGGCCGACAGCATGCTCGATCAGGCGACCTCGGTCATGCGCCAGGTGCTGTCGCCGCTGTTGATTGGCGTGTCCCTGGTGCGGTCGGTGGAGAACAGCTTCAGCCAGGTCGGGGCAATGTTCGGCGGTCTGATCGCGGATGCGTCGGAGCCGATCGCGACCGCCTGCGCCACGCCGCTGGCGACCCTGTCGGCCGGCGTCGCGCAGCCGCTGACCAATACCGGCACCACCTACGCCGATGCGGTGACGGATGCCCTGGTCGGGGTGCCGGTGGCGATCGCCAACGCCGTGCTGCCGGCGACGGCGGCGGCCGTGGCGCCGGGGGGATCATCGTCCGGCACGACATCGAGCAATGCGGGAAGCCTGTTCGTCGCGCCGTCGGTCAGCACCCAGGACTATCTCGGGCAGCTGGCGGCGCAGGGGAGCAACGGGACGCTGATGCTGGCGCCGACACCGCAGGCCGGGACCGCGCTGTTGATCGCCGCCGCCCAAGGGTGCCTGAATGCGGGCAGCACGCTGGCGACCCAACCCGGGTGCGGATCGGCGCGGGCGATCACCCTGGTCGCCGCCGTCGCCTGCGTCACCCAGGCGATCGCGACGGCCGCCGCGATCGGCTACGCCAGCCAGCAGGATGCGCTATCGACCCGCGACGCGCTGGTGGCGGCGCTGGACGCGCTGGGCGACGCTGTGGTGGCGGCGGCGGCCGTGACGGTTGGTAACGGCATCGCGCCTTCGGCCATCGCGGATCTGTATCAGGCGATCCAGTCCACCCGCGCGGCCGTCTATGCCGATATTTCCGCACGGCTCGGACGCCTGCCGTCCGTGGTGTCGGTGACGGTGCCGCGCGAGATGAGCGTGTGGACGCTGGCCTATGCGCTGACCGGCGACACGATCGACAATGTGGTGCCGATGATCGGCGATCTGGTGACGCGCAACGGCCTGGCACTGCCGGCGATCGTGCCGGCGGGAACGGTCGAGGCGCTGGAAACGGCGTCATGAGCGAGACCGTCACCGTTACGCGCAGCACGCGCCCGATGCAGGTCTTCGTCGGCGGCCGGCAACTGGTGGAATATACCGAGGCCGAAGCCGGGCGCGATCTGGCCGATATCGCGGGCGGCTTCCGCGTCAGTTATTTCCCGCGCCATGATCTTGCAGCGTTCGGCGATGCGTCCGCGCCGCCGGTTTCGAAAGCCGGCCTGGCGGAGGCGATGCGGATCTCCGAGCATGATCCGGTCGAGGTGCGGATCTATGGCGAGACGGTCCTGAAGGGCTGGGTCGACGACATCCAGTTGCAGATGGACGGCAACGGGTTCCAGGCCGCGATCTCGGGACGCGATGTGACGGGCGACCTGGTCGACGCCAGCGCCAATCCGATCGGGCCGGGCGAATACCGGCAGATCACGCTGGCCAAGCTGGTGTCGGCGCTGTCCAATCCGTTCGGGATCACCGTATCGGCCGACGTCGATGTCGGCGCGCCGTTCACCCTGGTGGCGCTGGAGCCGGCCGAGACGGTGATGGCGGCGATCGAGCGGCACAGCCGCCAGCGCGGTATCCTGGTGACATCGGATGGGGTGGGCGGTGTGATCCTGACGCAGGCCGGGCGCACGCGCGCGCCGGACAGCCTGCGCAATCCGGGGAATGTGCTGGGTCTGGATGTGCGGAAATCCTCGCGAGGGCGGTTTTCGGACGTGTGGGTGCATGGGGCGTTCAATTCTCTGCTGCGCCCGGCTCAGAGCCCGCTGAGAGCGGGATCAGCGCCGCTTCAGGCGCCGCTCAGCGCCGGCGCCGGGCAGCTTACGCCCTCGCAGGCGGAGGCGCGGGCGATCCTGCGTTACGGCCATGCGATCGATCCCGATGTGCGCCGGCACCGGCCGCGCGCCTTCCTGTCATCGACCCAGTCGGGCGGCTCGATCGCGGCTCAGCAGGCGGCCAATCCGGTCGATCCCAATGCCGCCGCCAGCAGCGTTGCGTCCAGTGCCTATCGGGGCATCCGTACGCCGCATCGGCGGAAGGCGATGAAGCCCAGGACCGATGCCACGCCCTGGACGTTGCAGGACCAGGCCGACTGGCGACTGCGCTCCACCCGGGCTGGCGCCACCATGCATGTCTATACGGTCGCCGGGCTGCATGCCCATGGCGCGCTGTGGCTGCCCAATGCCCTGGTCTCGGTGCAGGACCAGTATGCGGACCTGAACCAGGACATGCTGATCGGCGCCGTGACCTGGGTCGATGGGCCGGGCGGCTACCAGACGCGGATCTCGGTCGTCCAGCCGGACGCCTATGATCTGACTGGGGATATCGATCACCGCCATAACGGCGCGCGGCGCACGCGCACGGGGCGCGTCTACGACGGATCGGCGCGGTGAGCATCGCGCATGAGATCGCGCAGCGCGTGCGTAGCCTGTTCGGGCGGGCGGTCGTCCACGCGATCGACGATGGCGCTTCGGGTCAGCATGTCACGATCGAGGGGCGCGCCGGCTATGTCCGGAGCCAGGTGCTGGTGCATCAGCAGTTCGGCCTGTCATCGCGCGCTCCGGTCGATGGGGCGGTGACGCATGTCTTCGCGGCCGGCGCAGACGAGGCAGACCTGGTTGCCCTGCCGCCCGCCAATCCGTCGCTCGCGCATATGGGCGCGCTGGGCGATGGCGAGACGGTCCTTTACGACGCTGTCGGGCAGGCGGTCTATCTTGAGGGCGGGAAGTTCGTCCGCATCCAGGCCGCGCAGGAAATGAAGGTCGAGATCGGGGGCAATGTGATCCTCGATCTGACGGCCGCGCTCGCCACGCTGTCCGTGGATTTGAAGGTCAACGGCAAGATCACCGCGACACAGGATGTGGTGGCCAACGGCGTGAGCCTGCATGACCATCCCCATACCAAGGTCCAGTCGGGCCTGGATACGAGCGGGCCGCCGCAGGCGTCCTGACGCTACCTGCTATTTCGCATGATGCACGCGCGGCGTCGCGCGCGCGATGCTGCGCGCATGACCACCGCCGTGCCCTATGTGAATATCGCCATCGGCTGGCGCGCTGGCGCCAGGCGTGGCGACGTGCGCGTTGCAGCGAAGAGCAATGGGCGCGGGCGCATCGTGATCGACCGCACGCCGGCCAGCACCTTTCTGATCGCGATGCTGTCGCACCGTCGCGCGCGGGCCGACGACCGTATCCCCGGCACGCTGAACGGCGTGGCACCGGGCGGCCTGCTGGCCATGCGGGGCTGGGTCGGCGATGCCGTGCGCACGGATGGTCGCCGCACCGGATCGCGGATGTGGCTGCTGGAGGATGCCAAGCAGACCGAGGTCACGCGCCAGGCTGCGATCCAGTATCTCAGTGAATCGGTCGGCGAGATCGCGGCTGATCATGGCCACGACTACAGCGTCGCGGCCGACTGGATTGCCCGTGGGCGCTTGCGGGCGACGGTTGTCGCGTATGGTGTGACCGTGAGCGCTCCTGTCCTGGTCGGTGCCAGCGCATGACGCTGCAAATCCCTACTCCGGCAGAACTGGCCGAACGGTTCTGCACCTATCTGGATGGTCGGCAGTTCACCGCTGACGACGGCACGCTGGTGACGCTGGACGGCCGCGCGGCCAACACCTTCGAAAACGTGCTGGCCGTCGTCCATGCCATGGGCCTGTATGAGCTGTATCTGCTGGTGCAGCAGCTCGCGAAAGAATTGTTCATCCAGACTGCGACGCTGGATGGTCTGCTGCCGATGCACGCCGACACCTGGGGCGTGCCGCGCCAGGGCGCGAAGGCCGCAATCGGCTATGTGCTGCTGTCTTCCACACAGGCCGTTCCCGTGCCGGCCGGCACCGAATTCACGGTGGACGGCAGCGTCCGCTGGATGACGACCCAAGCGGTCACCATCCCGGCCGGGTCGATCGGATCGCCGGTGCCGGTACAGGCCGAGACGAGCGGTGCGGTCGGCAATATCGCGGCGAATACCACGCTGACGCTGGTTTCCGCCGTTGCCGGCATTGCGAGCGCCGCCGTCGATGGATCGGGTCTGGCCGGCGGCCTCGACATCGAGGAGGTCGAGGCGTGGCGATCGCGTATCCTGCTGCGGGTGCGCAAGCGTTCGGCCGCCGGCACCGTCGCACAATATACCGAGCTGGCGCAGGATGGGGGCGCCGGCAGCGTCAATGTCGTGCCCGGCTGGATCGGAGATAACACGGTCGGGGTGCTCGTCCTGATGCCTGGCCCGACTGTGCCCACGGCCGCCCAGGTTGCGTCGATCCAGTCCTATATCGACGCTCAACGGCCGGTGCGCGGGAATGTTACTGTCGTCGCGGGCCAGATCGTCACGCGTAATCCCACGATTACGCTCAACCCGGATACCGTCAACGCTCGCGCCCTCGTTGCTGGTGCCGTCTCCACCTATTACGCCGGGATCGGGCTGGGCGGCTGGATCTACACATCACAGCTCTCCGACGCGATTTCCTCGATTGCGGGCGAGATCAGCCATTTCGTGTCGGACCCGACGGCAGACGAGCAACTGGCCGCGAATCAGGCGCCTGTCCTTGGGGCGATCGCCTGGGAGGATGTGGCATGAGCCGCACCCCCGACCAGATCCTCCAGGCGCGCCTGCGGGAATTCCTGCCGCCCGGTTTCGCGCTCTCGGGCGACGAGGAAAGCAACGTCGCCGGCTATCTCTATCCCGGCGCGGGGCTCATCTCGGAAGCCGAGGTGCTCCTGGATGCCCTGAAGCTGGAGATCAATCCCGGCACGTCGACCCTGCTGCTATCCGATTACGAGGCGACGCTGGGGCCCGACCCATGCGGGCGCGACGCGCTGGCTTCCACCGTCGCATTGCGCCAGGCGCTGGCGTGGCAGCGCTGGGTGTCGGTCGGCGACAATACCATTCCCGGCCTGATCGCCATGGCGGCGGCCGTGGGCGTGACGATTACGATCGACGAGCCGGAGCCCGCCATCTGTGGCCCGGCAGTCTGTGGCGTCGATGTGTGCAGTCGGGTGACTGATCGCCTTGTCTGGGTGGTGAATATCCAGGGAGATGGCGCGATCGCAGGGCCGGAGGCAGCCATTTGCGGCGTGGGTGTCAGTGGCGTGACCGTCTGTGGCGATGTGCTGGCACCAGTAATCGCCAATGAGTTCTCTCTGCTCACCTGCCCGCTTCAGAAACTGTCTCCGGCCGATACGACCCTCGTCTTCGGCTTCGGCTCAGGGCCAACGGACGCCGCCCTAGACCTCTTCACTCTCAATATGAACGCTGTCTCGTGAGCGCGTGCGCTAGAGGATCTACCTAATGGACTATACGTCTGCTGCGGGATACGTGACCGATGCGCAAGGGCGTCGGCAGTATGTGGATCGGGATATCCCCAATGGTATTCCTGGCACGGCGTTGCTGGCCAAAGATCGCAACGCAGTTCAGAACACGCTGGCTGCCGCGATCAAGGCCTTCGGCATTGCGTTGAAAGATGATGACGATACGCTACTCGCCCAGGCGATCACCGCAGCCGTGGCATCCGAGACAGATCGGGCGGAGGGGGTCGAAGCGGCCTTGAGCGAGGCAGTCGACACATTGAGCGGCTATCCGGTTGCATCAACCGGCACATCACCGGCAAACGGTGACTCCAGCGGCATCATCTGGGTCAAGACCGGCACCATGTGCCGGCTGATCTGGAAAGAAATCAATGTCTATCAGGGAAAGAATATCCCGCTGCCGTTTGCCTTCGGGACTGCCTACTCGCTGGGCAACGTGATCACATCACCTGCGAATTATGATGCGTGGGTCAGCGGAACTGTGCAGGGCAATACGCTGACACTCGGCGCTGCCAAGCAAAATGGCGGCACTGGCGCCCCAATCGCGAGCGGCGATGGATTCATCGGCACCTTGATGGTGGAAGGGGTATTGGCGTCGTGACCAATCAAACGGGCGATCTGGTCATCAATTTCACGGCTGGCGCCACTCTCCGCGCCGCTCAGCTCAACCAGATCCAGCAGGCCAAGGCGGACGTGGTCAGCGGACAGTTGTGGAGCACCACACTGTGGGACGCATTGTTTGCCACCGAGGACGCCACGAGCGCCGCCGTCACGCTCGAAAACCTGTCAGGCCTCTCCAACCGCAACGCGATCTCGTTCGGGCAGGGCGGGTGGCAGTTCGGACGCGATCAGTCTGCCAATGGCGGCGACGATCTCTATCTGTGGCACTCCGCCACCGGCAATACCCCCCTGCGCTACACGGCTGACGACCAGCTATATCTATGGTCGGCAATCGACAAACAGCTGACCAGCAACGCCTACGGCAGTGTAGGTGTCGGGGTGCTGCTCAATCAGGATCTGGGCAAAACCACGCCGGTCATCGGCAGTACCGGTGCGCTGTGGATCAACCAGAATATCTATGACGTCGGGAAGCTGGACGACGGCACCTATAGCGAGTTCTCGGCCGTCTATACGATGACCGGGCCGATGGACTGGGCGAAGATTTTGGGCCCCCACCACGTTATTGCCTACGACAATCACTGCTACAGCCAATGCACGACCGACCCCACCAAGCGATCGGGCATGATGTTCGGCATGTCGCTGCTCGGGCGGGCGATGGGCGCCAACGACTGCGTGATCGATGGAATCGGATCGGGATCGTTTGGCTATGCCGCTGCGACGACGCCGCCCAGCGCCGATGAAATCGCCTACTATAAAGGGCCGGCCGGAACGCGCAGTTATCCTCAGACCGCCGGCCTGTCTGTCGCCGGGATATCCGGGACGTCCGATATCTACGACGGCAACCAGGCCGGCGCGGATTACGGATTTATATACGGGTTCCGGGTCGGCGGCGGAGGCGGCACGCCATATATGCACACCGACGCCCGATCGAAGCTCATGTACGGCGGGTATATCGGAGACTGGGACACGTATGGCCTGTGGATCGATCATCCGCTCGTCAGCGCCAACGGCGAGTATCCGGCGTCATTGGTACTCGCAGCCCAGACCGGCGGCGCGTCGAAATATTGTGCGTTAGGGCTGGGGATCGGTGCCGATGGGACCGGCGGTTATCTCCTGGTGCAGGATACCGCCCATAATGGTGCCGAAGATCTTGGCGTCTACAACCGGACGACCGGACAGATAGCGTTGCATATCAGCCCAACGGGCGGCGTCTCGTTCAACGGGGCGACCGGCTATGCCCCGGCCACCCTGCCGGCCGCGCTGACCGCATCCAGCACCCTGGCCGACGTGATCGCGACCGTGCAGGCGATCCAGGCCGGCGGCGTGGCATGCGGCCTGTTCAACCAAGCAGCGTAACCCAACAGGAGATTATTTGTGACGACGACAGACACGACGCAGGCTTCCCCAACGCTGACCGCCGATCAGGTCGCAATCCTCCAGCAGGCGCTGGCCGGCGGCCCGTTCCCGGGCGCAGTGGCGCAGCGTATTCGCGATCTGCGGGCCGCGCTGGCAGCTGCCACGCCGGAGGTCGGCGGTGCGGACGCGCAATTCCTTTTGCGCCTGGTCAACGGGATCACCGTGCCGGCCACAGCGATCGACACAATTGCCGGGTTGCAGGATACGTTGCAGGCGATCGTTGCGGCTGCCGGGCTCAACGCTAATCCGGGTGCGGGCAATCTCGATCAGCCGCCCCGGCCACTGCCCAAGGTCGGGCCAGTCCCTGCTGCACCGCCGGCTACGCCGAAGGCGGCGGGAGTTCCGTGATCAGTCTGGCGCAGGTTTGGGCGGACTATGGCGTTGCCATTACTACGATGGTGGGCGGCGTCGGGGGATGGTACGCGAAAATGGCCGGGATACGCATCGCCGACGATCGCGCCCAGTTAGCGGCAGGTCGGCAGGCGCTGGCGCTGGTAGACCGCGCGTCTGCACGCGAAGCGAAGCTGGAGCCGTTGCTGTCCGACCTGACCGGCCGCGTCGCCGAGCTGATGCGTCAGCGCTGGCAGTCGGACGATGCGTTGCAGGATCTCTATGCCCAGGCAATTTCGGCGCGGCTCACAATCCAGGAGTTGGACGCCCAGGCGGGCCGTCCGCCTCGGGAGTTTCCGCCTCTGCCACCTTATCCGTATCCTCCCGCAAACCGTTTGGCAGAGAGTGACACGTTGACTGTGGCGCGGGGTGTGGTTGAGACAACATCCGACCCTCGTGATGCCGGCGCCCGGATTTCAAAGGGGGAATCACAATATGGATGAGGACTTCTACGAACTGCTGAAGGCTGTAGAGGACGTCATGGTGACGATCGGATACCGGTCGTGCCTGGACGATGCGTATCATGACGCCACCATGGAACGGTTGGACGCAGTTCTGGAGGGCATGGGAGCAACGGAGCGCATTGACGCTCGCATTCTGGCCGAACGGTGCAAACGTGACCGCGATTTCGCGCGGTATATGGTGACAATCAGACCCACAGCAAAGTGCTCTTAGTCGTCGCCTAAGTGCTCATTTAGAGCGGACCAGCCACCCAAAAATGGGTTCCAAATTCTCTGTCCCCATGTTCCAAACCTGTTGGCCCGCTTCAGCCACGACCTGCGAGCCCTTGCTGTAATAGGTCACGCCCTGCGTCGTGACATTGTTGTCATAGGTCGAATGGTTCCAACTGATGCTGTTATACAGCGAAAGGCCGCGCACCAGCCGCAAGGTCAGGCCGGCATCGACGCCATTCATCGTGATCCCGCCGACATTCAGCACCGTGGAGACCGGATTCACGATATTGCCCGATGTGATCTGCTGAAGACGGTTGAAGAAATCCGTATGATAGGCGTGCAGCGTGGCATCCACGAAATGGTCCGAATAGCGATACCCGACCGCATAGGCCCAGTCGCTTTCGGGCTTCAGGGTCGGGCGCGCATAGTCGAACGCGGCCTGCGTCACCGCGAAGGGCGACGACACGGTCTTGAACTGCCCCTGCGGATAGGCATGCACGTTTTCCGCGACATCGAAATAAAGCTCGTGATGTTTCAGGAAATGCCAGTCGCCGCTGATATGGGGCAGAAAGGCCCGCGCGGTCGTCAGCGTGCCGGCGGCCTCGGCCCCCGGCCCGTAATAGGCGGTATTGTAATAGCCATCGCCCGCGCGCGACGTATTCAGCAGCGACTTGAAGCCGAAATGAAGCGCGACATTGGGCAGCGGGTTGTAGGTGTCCTGCACGAACGCGGTAAAGGTGTTCGTATTGATCGTCTGCCCGAACAACTGCATGAAGGGCGTCAGCTTCGTGAAATTGCCCAGCGTATTGATCGGCGTCCCCTCGATGACGCCGTTGACCACCAGCGGCTGCTCATAGCCGTACATGCTCGATCCGAACTTGTTGTTCTCGTACCAGACCCCGGCTTCCAGATGGTTGTGCGCCACCTCGTACTGCACCGAGGACAGGATGCCGAAGCGCTGGATGCTCGGCTGCTTCACCTGTTCGAACATCGGCGCGCCGTTCGGCGAGGGATAGAACGGATTGCTCCAGGTATTGTATTGCTGGTCGCCATGGCCATAGATGCTGGTCTTCCAGCGCACATGGTCGGTCAGGCGGAAATCGCCCGTCAGGCCGCCGAACAGGTCGGTCGAGGCCGAGGCACCATCGTAATAGGCGGCATCGGCCTTGTCGGTGATCCCGTCCAGATAGCTCGGATAATGGCCCTGCGCCGCCGCATAGGCCGCCAGATAGCCGCTGGCCTTCCCGTTATAGTAGTTGTCGATATAGTTTCCACCATGCTTCCAGATATCCAGCGAATAATCCTGGTAGTTGTATTGCATGTACTGGCTGAAATCGAAGAATGCCGAGATCCTGCTGTCCTGCCCCACCGGCTGGACGAATTTCGCGTTCACCTGCTGGAAGAACTGGTTGCCGCCCGCCTTCCACTTGTCGGTGTTGTTGCGCATGTAGGATATATAGAATTTCGTGCCCGACCGGTTCAGCTCGCCGCTGTCGAGACGGACGAAGGTATGGAACAGGTTGTTGCTGCCGAAGGTCTGCGCGACCGTGGCGCCGTACCGGCTCTTCGGATCGGAGGAATGATATTCGATGGAGCCGCCGAGATTGTTGGTACTGGCGACCGATTCCGCACCCGCGCCGGTCGAGACGTCCAGCCGGCCGACATTCTCCGAGCTGATGGCCTGGATCGGATTCAGGCCGTTATAGTTGCGATAGGTGAGTTCCCCCAGCGGAATATCGTCCAGCGTGGTGCTGATCTGGTTCTGCAGGAACCCGTGCATGTAGATCTGGGTCGACCAGGTATCGACACCCTGCGGATCGTCCGACTGGAACATCACGCCAGGCTGCTGGGCCAGGACCTTCAGCGGATTGGTGCCCGCCACCGCACGCGCGATCGCGCTGGCCCCCACGGTAATCATCGTGCCATGGGCACGCCGCTGGGCGGAGATGGCGATATCCTCGCCCACCGACGGCACATGCAGCGCCGCGCGCGCGTCCGCCCGATGCGCTGCCCCACCGGCCGGCACGGCCGCCGCCGGCACCGCGACCGACGACTTCGCGGCCTTCGCCCCTTTCCGATGATGCGGGTCGCTCGCCGACGCGGCGCTCGCCACCTGACCGACCGTCAGCGCGGACACCATGACCGTTGAAGAGAAGAGCATCGAGGCGAAGCGTACGCTTTTGTTCTGTGCAAGTCGTCGCATTCTGCTGAGGACTCCAGGATCGATGTTCATGACATGGATCGGGCACGGACCCGATTAACGTTATAGTCTCGAAACATTCTGTCAACCGGAATTGCGCGGCGCATCATAATGGAGAGCGGCCATCCCGATATCGCGTTGATACGACTAGAGAGTTCAATAACCAGGAACCCGCCGCCCCGCTTCCGCCCTTGGGGCGACATCGGTTCAAGGCCTCGGCAGACCAAACATTATCAAGTCGGAATGACAGAGCAACGCATCGTTCACCCTGTCAGGTTACGGAACCGGCCGGCCGTTTTCATGCACGGACGCGACACCCGTCATTTCAGATTCGACATGACAGGGCGGTGCCGATCGCAACCCGGCCACCAGCCCGCGCAAACCGCCTATGGCTGCACGGACGCCGCGCCGCGCCGCGCCGCGTCGGCTGAAAACGCGACGAGATCCGCGGCCGGCGCGGTGAAGATCGTATAACCGTCGCGACCCGCCGCCTTGGTCGCGTACAGGGCGGTATCGGCCCGGTGGATCAGTTCGTCGGCGGTGATGCGTCCGGTCCCGATCGTCACCGCGCCGATACTGGCCGTGACCGAGCGCATGATCCCGGCAAAGCAATAGGGCGCGCGCAGCGCCCGCGACATCATGCCGCAGAACGAATCGAGTTCCTCCGGGGAAAACCGGCCGGGCACGAAGGCCGCGAATTCATCGCCGCCGAAACGGCCGACACTCCCGCCGCGCCACAGGACCAGGTCCCGCAGCCGATCGCTGAAGGCCTTGAGGAATTCATCCCCCGCCTGATGGCCCATACTGTCATTGACCCCCTTGAAGTCGTCGACATCGATGAACAGCACCGCGCCGGCCTGCGGCCATTCGACCACCGATCTCAGGATCGCCTCGAATTTCTGGCGGTTCATGGTCGATGTCAGCATGTCATGGGTCGCAGCATATTCCAGATTGGCCTTCATGACCATCAGCCGCCGCGTATCGCGCCGCTTCTCCCCCACCGCGTTGTTGATCGGCAGCACGACCATCAGCAGCGAGAACAGGTACGGCTCCATCATGCTCTCGCGCATCAGGGTGCCGTCGGGCGACAGGCGGGCGATCGGCCCCCAGCCATGCGCCGTCAGGGCCGACGCGAAGGTGGAGACGAAGAAGACGGCCGTCAGGCTCCAGACCGGCCGGGCATGAAAGGCCAGCATCGCCAGCGCCGGGTAAAGGAACAGGAACAGCGGCGTGCGCGCCCAGGCAAAGCTCACGATCGTCAGCACGACGCAGGACAGGAGCCAGACCAGCGTGCCCCTCCCGACCTGCCAGGCCGCATGCTCCGGGCGCGGCGCGCGAACCAGATGCATGACGGCGGGCGTGGCCAGCAGCAATCCCAGCGCATCGCACAGCACCCATTGCATCCATTCGCCGAACGGCGGGGTGCCGTCGCCCATCAGCACATATTCGATGGCGACGCCGATCGCCGCCTCGATGGCCGCCGACAGCAGGGCAATGAGCGTGAAGGCCGCGAAACGGCGCGGCCGCGTCAGGTCGGTGGCCGCCCCGCAGAAGCGGCGCGTCATCGGGGCGGCCACCAGGGCCAGCACCACATTCAGCACGCAGGCCAGGAAGCTCTCAGGCGGCGACAATCCGCCCGCGACGGCGTTGATCGCGAAATTGATCGCCAGACCCGCGACCAGCACCCCGGCCGCCAGCCGGGGGCGAAGGGTCAGCAGGGCCACCAGCATGGCCGCGTTCGGCGGCCAGAACGACGAATAGCCCAGTTCGTCGGTCAGGAAGAAGCGCGCGACCATGCAACTCAACGCGAAGACCAGCACAAGCATGGCGGCCGTGCCAAGGCCCCGCCTGCGCTCGGCGGAACGATAAGGTCTCCAGCCCAACCAGCCCCCCTCGCACGGAATGCCCCCGCCAATCAGTATCCTGATAAGCGCCGGAAATAAACTTCATTCCACACGTGTCTCATCCGGGCCCCGCCCCAGGGTCAGGCGGGCGGCCCCGCCATGCCGCCGATGGCGGGGTCGGTACGGCTGGGCCGCCCGGTTTCACGATGGCCGGCAAACCGGGCAAGCGGGCCGCCTCCCTCGGCCGGCACCACCGTCAGGTCGTACCAATGGTCGCTCCCGGCAACCTCGATCGCGACCTCCACCGCCCCGCCCGGCGGCACCAGGACCTCCCGCCGGAGATCGCGATAGCCATCGGCGACGGCAACCGCGCGCGCGGCAGCGCCTTCATGACCCAACCGCAGCACGACCGTGTCCGGGGACGGCCCCGCCCGCAGCGCGACCGCAAGCCCGCTCCCGGGCGCGAAATCGCGAAAGAAACCGTTAGGCCCATGGACAGACACCGGCCCGACGGCCGCGAGGACATGGCTGTCCCCGGCCTCGATCGTATAGTGGCGCACCCCCCGCGCGTCGCGCACCCGCAAGGCCGCTCCCTGCGTCCCCGCGCAGGCCAGCCGGATGGCGCCGCCCGTTTCCAGGTCCGCATGGACCTCGTACGGCAGGGGCCGCGCCGGGCGTTGTCCGGCCTCCTGGCGCGGAAGGGACTGCCGCTCCGGAATCACGGGCGGCGGCAGCCGGCACGATGCCCGCGTCCGGTCCGGATAGGCCGCCGTATCCGGCAGGGTCGCCGGCCACGCGGCGTCCCGCCGCGTGAAATCGAAGCCCGAGGTCAGGTCCCCGCAGACCGCCCGCCGCCAGGGCGTGACGTTCGGGGCCGCGACCCCGAACCGCGCCTCCAGGAAGCGCAGGACGGACGTATGGTCGAAGACCTGCGAATTGACCCAGCCGCCGGCGCTCCAGGGCGAGATCAGCAGCGCCGGCACTCGTGGGCCCAGCCCCACCGGCTGGCCCGCGTACACCTCGCCCGCCACCGGCACCGTGCTGGCCCCGCCCGCCGCGTCCAGTGCCGGCACGGGCGGCGGCACATGGTCGAAGAACCCGTCATTCTCATCGTAATTCAGGATGAAGACCGTCTTCGCCCAGACCGCGGGATGGCGCACGAAAACGTCCATCAGGCGCGAAATCAGATGTTCGCCATAGCCCGGCGGCGCCTCGGGATGTTCCGACAGCGCGGTGGGCGGCACGATCCACGACACCTGCGGCAGGGTGCCCCCCGCCACATCCCGCTCGAACGCCTCGACAAGATACCGCCCGTCCGAGCCGTTCATGGTCGCGCGGGTCGATCCCGCGACGATGCTCCGCGCGCGCTGATACTGCCACGACCGCCGGTCCAGGTCCCGGAACGCGGCGAACGAGGCAATCGGATTGTCGCCGAAATTGTCGTATTCCTGATAGATCCGCCACGACACCCCGGCCGCCTGCAATCGCTCGGGATAGGTCGTCCAACGAAACGGCGCGAACGACGCGCGATCCCGTGCCATGTCGGCCGTCCAGTTGCCGTCATCGACATTCTCGACGACCTGCCGCCCATGGTCGCCCACGGCCAGGCCGCTGGTGCCGCTGAAGAAATACAGCCGGTTCGGATTGGTCGGGCCGAAGATCGAGGCATGATAGGCGTCGCAGAGCGTAAACGCGTCGGCCAGCGCGTAATAATAAGGGATCTCCGCGCGCGTGAAATGGCCCATCGTCATGGCCGTCTTGCGCGCGACCCAGATATTCCAGTCGTCCCACGCCGCCTGCGTGCCCTTCCAGCTATGGTCGAGGCTGGCCAGGCAGGCGCTGGAGGTATGGTCGGTCTCGAAGCGGAACGGCAGCACCCGCCCGCCCTTCCCGTCCGGCTGGGCAAAGACCGGACTGCCATCCGGCTGCCGTTCGGCCCTGGGGTCGCCGAAGCCGCGCACCCCGTTCAGGCAGCCGAAATAATGATCGAACGACCGGTTCTCCTGCATCAGGATCACCACATGCGCCACGTCGGCGATGGTGCCGGTCACCCGATGCGGCGGAATCGCCAGGGCCCGGCGCAGGTTGTCGGGCAGCGCGGCCCCGGCCGCCAGGCCGGCGCTCCATTGCAGGAAGCGCCGGCGACCGGGGGAACCCTCCATCCCCGGCTCAGAAATGCTTGCGCAGGGTAAAGAACACCATGCGGGGCGCACCGGCCTGCAAGGTGGCGAAGGTGCGCGAGGGGTCGGAGAACACGAACCCGTTGGAGCCGACGGTGGCGGCATAGCGCTTGTCGAACAGGTTGGTCACGTTCACCTGGGCATCGACGCCGCGCAACACCCAGTTGTCGCTGTGGAAGCGATAGCCCACGCTCAGGTTGAAGATGTCGTTCGCCGGCACCCACACATCGTTCTCATAGGTATAGGTGCGCCGGCCCTGGTACTGCATGTTGACGTTGCCCCAGATCGACCCGTCATCATAGCCCAGTTGCACGTTGGCCAGGTTGCGCGGCATGGCCACCACATCCTTGCCCCTGGTGGCGTAGATCGTGCCGCCACTGTCGACATTGTCGTTATATTTCGAGTCGTTGAAGGCATAGGACGCATAGATCGACCAGTTGCGGGCGAACTGGTAGTTGAAGGCCAGGTCGACGCCGCGCGTGGTGACGCCACCGACATTGGCCAGCGCCGAGGGGTTGCCCTGCACGCCCGTCCCCTGGGTGATGCTCAGCAGCCGATTCTGGAACTCGACATAATATCCGGTGATCGACGCCTGGATGTTATGGTCGTGATAGCGATAACCCAGTTCCTCGGAATAGGCCATTTCCGGCTTGAGCTTGTTCTTGATCGCCTCATATCCCGCGATCGTCGTGGCGAACGGGCTGGTCGCGCCGGTATTGGAATTGTCGAACGCCGCCATGTTGCGCGCGAAATCGGCAAACACCTCGTTATGCGCGTTGACGCGGTAATTCGCGCCGACCTGCGGCAGGAAGCCGTTGCTGGACTGGATCGACCCGGACGGATAGCTGTCCGGCCCCTTCACG
Organism: Gluconacetobacter sacchari; assembly: GCF_014174255.1. Taxonomy (GTDB): domain Bacteria; phylum Pseudomonadota; class Alphaproteobacteria; order Acetobacterales; family Acetobacteraceae; genus Gluconacetobacter; species Gluconacetobacter sacchari. The sequence continues at coordinate 26,680 of NZ_JABEQJ010000008.1, read as the reverse complement.
CCGCCGATATTGCTGCCGATCTGGTGCGCCGCATTGTCCGCGATCAGCGACCGGAAGCCGTAATTCAGCTTCAGGGCCGGCGTGATCTGCCAGGTATCCTGCAAATGGACCTGATAGGTCTTGGTATTGAACGCGCCCTGCCACTGGGTGGCGAACCAGTTGTTCTTGTACCAGTACGTGCTGCCCGGCACATTGTCCTGGCCAAGCGGGTAGAAGCGGCGTGCCTGCTCGAAATCGTCGTTCTCGAACCAGAACCCGCCCTCGATCGTATGATGGGCGATCCGATAGCTCAGGCTGCCGATGAAGCCTTCGCGATGGATGTCATATTCGGTCGTGCGGATCGAAATGGGCGAACCGCCCAGCGCGTCCGGCGTGGGCACGTCCGGCGTCGCCCAGACGCCCTGGCCGCTGTTGGTGTGGCCATAGACGGTCGCGAATCCCCTCAACCGGTCGTTGATCTGGAAATCGAGCTTGCCGTAACCCATGGCATCCTGCCGAAGCCCGGCGGAATTCCAATAGACGAAATCGCCGATATCGCCATAGTTCGTCGTGCCGATGCCCGGCGGCCCCGGCAGGCCGTGCTGGTAGTCATACGCGATCTGTTTCGCCAGCGCATAATTTCCGGTGATGTTGTCCACCCGGTATCCATATTGATGGATCGTCGCCAGCGACAGGTCCTGATAATCGTTCTCCGCCCGCTTCGACCAGTCGCCGAACAGCGTCAGCTTCACCTTGTCGCCCAGCGGCTGGACGAATTTGGCATTGGCCTGCTGCTGCTGCTGCACGCCGTCGCCCTTCCACTTGTTGGCATCCTGGTAATCGTAGGAAACGTACAGTTTCCCGCCGCCCGGCAGCACGCCGCTGTTGACGCGCATGAAGGTGCGCCACGTCCCCGACGAGCCGACCGTACCCGCGACATCCACGCCGAACTTCTCGGTCGGGTCGATCGAGGTGAATTCCAGCGCGCCGCCCAGATTGTTCGAGGCCGCGACCCCCAGCGAGCCCGCGCCCTGGGTCAGCGTCGCGCGGCCGTTATTCTCGGTCTGCAACGCGCGCCCGATGGACAGGCCGTTATCGTTGGCATAGGCGAGATTGCCCAGCGGAATCCCGTCCATCGTAAAGCCCAGCCGGCTCTGGTCGAACCCGCGGATGATGATCTGCTGCGACCATTCGTAGGAGCCCAGCGGGTCCGACGTGGTGAACATGACACCCGGCAGCTTCGAAAGCGCCTTGAAGGGGCTGGTGCCCGGCACATATTGCTGGATCGCCAGATGCGACACGGTCTGCGTCTCGCGCGCGGCACCCGCGCCCAGCACGACGATCGCCTCGTCCCCGCTCGCGACATGCGCCGCCGGCGCCACGGCCCGCGCGCGAACCGGCACGGGGGCCGAGGCCGCCGCCGGCACCGCCTGCGGCGAGGCTTGGCGCGCGCTGTGCGTATGGTGCGCCGTGGCCGCGACCGCGCCGTGATGGATCATGACGGCGGTAAGGCAGGTCGTCAGAAAAAGGGCCGCGCTTCTGTTCATGTCGCTCCGTCCTAAATATGTTGCCACGCGTCGCCACGACGTCGCTCCGGGCGTATGGGTGCCTTCATATGGTCGGGCCCGGATCAGGTCTCGTTATGATTTTGTGACAATCGTTTCCTTTCGTTTCCTTTCATCCCGATTATTTTATTTCGATCAAGTTACGGTTTGCCAGATATCATCGCCTCGCAAATAAAATCAGATTCACTGGCACCCGATGTCGAAACGACACAAAAATATGGCGGTTTTATTCCACGATCCATACGTTACACCCCCGATCCGGCGCGTGCGGGACCACGCGGCATGTTCGCGGCGGGTCCGGACAACGCGGGTTCGCGGCGGCCGGAAACGATTCCGGGCCGCCGCTCCATGACCGGGCGATACGGGCTGGGGGTAGGGGGCGTCCCTATTCCGCCGCGCGCGCCAGCGCCCGCCGCACCCCCTCCGCCCATGCCGGATCGGCCTTGGCGAAATGCGCCAGTTGCCGCTCGACGATAACCGCCGGCACCCCCTGCATCGCCGCCGCGATATTCCCGAAGAAACGCTCCTTCTGCGCCTCGTCGAACAGATGGAACAGCGCGGCGGGCTGGCGGTAATCGTCATTGCCCACGCGATGGTCGGCATATCCGGCCACGCCGTCCAGCTTCAGCGGCGGCTCCTTCGCGCGCGGGTCCTCCACCGGCCCGCCGAACGAGTTCGGCTCGTAATACGCATCCGTGCCCTGCGGCGCGTCGAAACGCATCGGCCCGTCGGCATGATAGGTATGGACCGGGCATTTCGGCTGATTGACCGGCAGGCTCTCGTAATGCGTGCCGACGCGATAGCGATGGGCGTCGGCATAGGCGAACAGCCGCCCCTGCAACATCCTGTCCGGCGAAAAGCCGATTCCGCGCACGATATTCGACGGCGAGAACGACGCCTGCTCGATTTCCGCGAAATAATGCGCCGGGTTGCGGTTCAGTTCCAGCACGCCCACCTCGATCAGCGGAAAGTCCGCGTGCGGCCAGACTTTCGTCAGGTCGAACGGATCGAACGGCTGCCGCGCGGCATCCGCCTCCGTCATGATCTGCACCGACAGCGTCCAACGCGGGAAGTCACCCGCCTCGATGGCATCATACAGGTCGCGCTGCGCGCTTTCCCGGTCCTGGCCGACGATCGCAGCGGCCTCGTCATTGGTCCAATGGCGGTGGCCCTGCCAGGTCTTGAAATGAAACTTCACCCAGAACCGCTCGCCATCATCGTTCCAGAACGAATAGGTATGGCTGCCGAATCCGTCCATGAACCGATAGCCGCGCGGCAAGCCCCGGTCCGAGAACAGGATCGCCACCTGATGCAGGCTTTCCGGACTCAGCGACCAGAAATCCCACATCGCGGTCGCCGAGCGCAGGTTGGTCCGCGGATGGCGCTTCTGCGTGTGAATGAAGTCCGGGAATTTCATCGGATCGCGCACGAAGAAGACCGGCGTATTGTTCCCCACCAGGTCCCAGTTGCCCTCGCTGGTATAGAATTTCAGCGCGAAGCCGCGCACGTCCCGCTCGGCGTCCGCCGCGCCCCGCTCCCCCGCGACGGTCGAAAACCGCACCAGCACATCGGTCGTCCGGCCGATCTCGCCGAATATGGCGGCATTCGTATAGCGCGTGACGTCCCCGGTCACGGTAAAGCGGCCATAGGCGCCCGAGCCTTTCGCATGGACGACCCGCTCGGGAATGCGCTCGCGGTTCTGGTGCGCCAGCTTCTCCAGCAACTGGTAGTTCTCCAGCAGCAGCGGCCCATGGCGGCCGGCGCTCTTGCTGTTCTGGTTGTCGGGAACGGGCGCACCGGCACTGGTCGTCAGAACGGGGCGGGCAATCGGGTCGGACATGGCGTTTTCCTTTCCGCAAATGATGCGAAACCCTGCCTACCCGCCGCAGTCTGATAGATAAAATCGATTCTCTTTATAGAAACAAAAGGCTATCCCTATCATATGGCCACCCCCCCTCCCCACTCCCTCGCCGGCCTGACGCTGCGCGACCTCGATTATGTGCTGGCGGTCAGCCGCACCGGCCATTTCGGCCGCGCCGCGCGGCTCTGCGGCGTCAGCCAGCCCGGCCTGAGCGAGCAGATCCGCAAGGTCGAGGCCCTGCTGGGCTGCGCGCTCTTCGAACGCGGCCGCCGGGGCGCCCGCCCGACCCAGCGCGGCGCGACCCTGATCCCCCTGGTCGAACGCATCGTCCGCGACGCGCATGTCCTGATGGAACAGGCCCACGGCACCGGGCACGACCTGTCCGGCTCCCTGGCGCTCGGCATCATCCCCACGCTGGCGCCCTATTACATGCCCACGCTGCTGCGGCGGATTCGCGCCGCCCACCCCGACATCGCCCTGCGCCTGACCGAGGACCGGACACCCGATCTGGCGCGGCACCTGCTGGATTACACGCTGGATATCGCGATCGCGGCGATGCCGGTCACGGATGCCGGCATCGCCGCCGCCCCGCTGTTCTTCGAGCCGTTTCGCGTCCTGCTCCCCCGGGCCCATCCGCTGGCCGCGCGCTCCGCTCTGTCCTCCGCCGATCTCGACGGCGCCGCCCTGATCCTGCTCGACCCCGGCCACTGCCTGCGCGACCAGACTGTGTCGCTGTGCAGCCCCGCCACCCCGCCCCACCCCGACCCCGACGGCCCGTTCGCGACCAGCGTGGAGATGCTGCGCTACATGGTCGACGCCGGCGAGGGCATCGCCGTCATGCCCGCGCTGGCGGTCGATACCGGCACCGAGGCGCGCGGCTTCTCCCGCGCCGTACCCTTCGCATCGCCCGAGATCGGCCGCACCATCGGCCTGTGGTGGCGCGCCACCGACCCGCGCGCGCCGCTGTTCGAAAACCTGGCGCGGGAACTGGGCGCCCAGGCCACCCCCTGACACGGCATCAGGGCTCCCCCTTCACCCCGATCTGCCGGCGCGGCTTTCCACGTCGGCGACGCCCTGGCCGGCCAGACCGGGTGACGCGGCGAATGCGATGAAATCCCGCAGATAGTGAATCTCCTCGTCGGTTTCGCGGCGGCCGAGAAAGATCTGCTTCGCAATGCCCTTCCTGCCGAGCTTCACCGGATACAGTTCAAAACGGTCGGCATATTCTTCCGCCAGCCAGCGCGGCAGCGCCGCGACCCCCCGGCCATGCGCGACCATGACCAGCATGATGTCCGTGGTCTCGATCTGCTTCTGCTGTCGCGGCCCGATGCCCGCCGGTTGCAGGAACTGCGTGTAGATATCAAGCCGTTCGGACGGCACGGGATAGGTAATCAGCGTCTCCCCGGCAAGCTGCTCGGGCACGACGAACCTGGCATCCCGCAACGGGTGTTCCGGCCCCACGACCAGCACGAGTTCATAATCGAAGACCGGCGTGAACTTCAGGCCCGGCTTGTAAAGCGGGTCCGGCGTGACCAGGACATCGATCTCGTTGCTGAACAGCGCGCCGATCCCCCCGAACTGGAATTTCTGTCGCACATCGACATCGACCTTCGGCCATCTCTCCAGATAGGGAGAGACCACCTTCAGCAGCCACTGGTAGCAGGGATGGCACTCCATCCCGATACGAAGCGCCCCCCGCTCGCCATTCCCGAACTGTTCAAGCCGGCTTTCCGCCAGTTCGAACTGGGGCAGCAGGCGGTTGGCCAGCGACAGCAGCCATTCGCCCGCCTGGGTCAGCGCCAGGGACCGCCCTTCCCGCCGCCAGATCTTGACCCCAAGCTGGTTTTCGATCTTGCGGATCGCATGGCTGAGCGCCGGCTGGGTCAGGTTCAGGCGCATCCCGGCGGCGGTCAACGACCCCTCCCGCGCCACTTCCTGGATGATGATCAGATGACTGCGCTCCAGAACCCCCATGTCCACCCCGAAAATGCATGAAATTCATATAATCATAAAAACATATCATTTCAGCTCATCTTCACAAGCGCCTAGCGTGACGTCACCGCACGATTCATCCGGATAACGCTCCATGGCCACGACCGATCACCCAGCCCCCCGCGCGCCGTTCCCGGCGACGCCCGCCATGACCATCGATCCGGAAGCCATGCTCGCGGGCACGCCACGCGCCTGCCTGCGCATGCGCGACGCTCCGCCCCCCGTCCTGTCCTTCGAGTTCGTACCACCGAGAACCGACGCCATGGCGCAGCGGCTATGGCACTGCATCCGGCGCCTGGCGCCGCTGTCGCCCCGCTTCGTGTCGGTGACATATGGCGCGGGCGGCAGCGCGCAGGCCAGCACCCGCGCCACGATCGCGCGCCTGAAACGGGAAACATCCCTCGCGCCCGCCGCGCACCTGACCTGCATCGGCGCCACCCGCGAACATATCGATGACATCGCCCGCGCCTACTGGCAGGCCGGTGTCAGGCACATCGTGGCCCTGCGGGGCGATCCGCCCCCGGGCGCCGGCCATGCGCCGCATCCGGGCGGCTATGCCTATGCCAGCGATCTCGTCGCCGGCCTGCGCCGCATCGCGGATTTCGAAATCTCCGTCGCCGCCTACCCCGAGACGCATCCCGCCGCCTCGTCTCCGGAAGCGGATCTGGACAATCTCAAGCGCAAGCTCGATGCCGGGGCGACCCGCGCGATCACGCAGTATTTCTTCGACGCCGCGACCTATCTGCGCCTGCGCGACCGCTGCCTGGCGGCCGGCATCACCGCACCGATCGTCCCGGGCATCATGCCGATATCGACCTACGACCAGGTGGCCCGCTTCTCGGCCATCTGCGGCGTCACGGTGCCAGCCTGGCTGACGCATCTGTTCGAAGACACGTCACGGAACCCCGAACTCCGCCGCATCGTCGCCGGCGTCGTGGCGGTGGAACTGGTTCGTACCTTGCAGGCCCACGGAATCAACGAATTTCATATCTCGACGATGAACCGCCCCGACCTGCCCTACGCGATCGCCCATATGCTCGGGGCGCGCCCGACGGGCGAGGACGCGGCGGCCGGCTAGGCCGAAAGTTCCCGCCGCACGATTGCCGCGCCCGCCGCCAACGCCCGCAGCTTGCCGCGCGCCACGTGACGCGGCAACGGCGCCATGCCGCAGTTGGTGCAGGGGTAAAGATTCCCGGCATCGACGAACCGAAGCGCCTTGCGCAGCGTATCGGCGACCGCCTCGGGCGTCTCGACGGCATGGGTCGCCACATCGATGGCGCCCACCATCACCTTCTTGCCGCGAATGAGTTCGATCAGGTCCATTGGAACGCGCGAATTCTGGCATTCCAGCGAGATCAGGTCGATCCTGGATTCCCGCAGTTTTGGAAAGATCTCCTCATACTGCCGCCACTCCGCCCCCAGGCCATTCTTCCAGTCGATATTGGCCTTGATGCCATAGCCATAGCAGATATGGACCGCGGTTTCGCATCGAAGCCCCTCGATCGCCGCCTCCAGGGCCGCGATCCCCCAATCGTTCACCTCATCGAAAAAGACGTTGAACGCGGGCTCGTCGAACTGGATGATATCGACACCGGCCGCCTCCAGCTCCCTGGCCTCCTGGTTGAGGATTCTGGCGAACTCCCACGCCAGCTTCTCGCGGCTTCCATAATAGCCGTCATGCAGCGTATCGATCATGGTCATGGGGCCCGGCAGCGCCCACTTGATCGGCTTGCTCGTCAGCGCGCGCAGGAATTTCGCATCCTCGACAAAGACCGGCTTCTCGCGCGTCACCGCGCCCACGACCGACGGCACGCTGGCATCGTAACGGTCGCGGATCCTGACCGTCTGACGGTTCTCGAAATCGACGCCGCCGAGATGCTCGATAAACGTCGTGACGAAATGCTGGCGCGTCTGCTCGCCGTCGCTGACGATATCGATGCCCGCGCGATCCTGGTCGTCCAGCGTCAGGCGCAGGGCATCCTGCTTGCCCTCGACCAGTTCCGCGCCCTGCAATTTCCAGGGCGACCACAGCGTCTCGGGCTTCGCAAGCCACGAAGGCTTGGGCAGGCTGCCGGCCGTCGCGGTGGGGAGCAATGTTTTCATGAAAGCAGACCTCGTATTCCTGGTTGATCAAACGGAGCAATCGGCGCAGTACCGCTCAAGAATGTCCTGATATGGCTTGATGAATCTCTCTTCCGTAAATTTCCCCTGCGCGACGGCCAGTCGGCTGCGCTCCTCGCGGTCATAGACGATCCGGGTCGTCGAATAATCCTGATGCGTCAGACTCGGCTGGTAACATGCCGCCGCGGCGGCATTGGCGTTGTAAATTTCAGGGCGATAGACCTTCTGAAAAGACTCCATCGTGCTGATGGTGCCGATAAGCTCAAGATTGGTGTAGTCAGAAAGCAGATCACCGAAAAAATAGAACGCCAGGGGCGCGACGCTGCCGGGCGGCATGAAATAGCGAACCTGCATGCCCATTTTTTCAAAATATTGGTCGGTCAGGGAAAATTCACGCTGCTGATATTCGACACCCAATACCGGATGCTGGTTTTCAGTCCGATGATAGATCCTGTTGCTCGAAACACTCAGGCATATGACGGGCAGCTTCCTGAAATTCTCCCCGTAGGCGCGCGAATTGACCACGCACTTGAAGAGCGTCCCATGCAGGTCTCCAAAATGACGCGGCGTGCCGAATGCGGTCCGCGTCCTGTTATGCTCCGGCAACAACACACTGAAGTCATAATCCCGCACATACGAGGAGAAGCTGTTCCCCACGATCCCGTCGATGCGCCTGTCGGTCTTCCTGTCGACAATAATCGTGTTCAGGACCTCGATCAGCGGAAACATATCCTTCCCGCCATCGAAATCGATACGAATCTCGATGGAGATGATTTCAAGCTCAACGGAATAGCGATCTTTGTCGGGGTTATCCCAATGCGCCAGGTCATTGAAACGATTGTCAATCATTCTCAGGACATTCCGCAGGTTCTCCTGCCGGCTCTCCCCTCTGGCCAGATTGGCGAAATTGGTCGTGAGCCGCGTATTATCGGAGGGGCGATAATTCTCGTCGAAGCGAATGCGCGAGATCTTGAATGTATCGTCCTTGATCATCATCGACCTGCATCCCATTATCCAGAAATTCCACGGTCCATCCGTCGATAATCAGAAAAATCCCAATTATCGTTTCAAGATTTCCCAGGCGGCAACCGTCACCCTGCCTGCCGTTCGGCAGCGGTGCATGTCTTATGCCCCAACTCACACTTGAATGAAAATGATTTGATTTCATCCAAACATGAATCTGGTTCATAGTCTGGCCCTGGCGCGGTCGACGATCGTGACACATGGCGGACCACAACGGGTCGGACACGCGATCGACACGCGACGATTCACGTTACGAACCGCCCCGCCCTTCATAGACGCGATTGTTCTTCGCCCACCCGTTCCCGTCCGACTTGACGCGCAAAGACAGCCTGGGTCGTTTCCAGTGCCAGTCGCAACGTCGGATCCGCGGGATGACTGGCACGATGTGGACTTGCGCTGAAAAAGTGGAGAGCTCCTGATACACTGAGAGAGGAGTTTTCTGGGCATGCCGGAGAACTTCGCGATCGTCTCGCCCTGCACGGCCAGAAGGAGGCCATGATGCCAGTTCCCACTGATAAACGAGGCACCCATATGCGTGGTATTACCTGTCATCGCGCCAGCAAAGATGCCGCCCAGATCAACAAAACTCAGGGCATCCACATAGCCTGCGACAAGCCCGAGAATGAAAACCCGTCGGGCGGAAATCGAGACCGGGAGAATGGAGGAGGGCATTATTGCGACCGGGAGGCGATTGACGGATAGAGCCTGCGGGCGACCCGCTCCATGGTCAGCCCCTGCACGATGATGGTGAACACCACGACACCGTAGCAAACAGGCAGCAGCAGGTCGCGCAGGTCTCCGGGTGGCAGGCCAAGCGCCAGAGAGACCGAGATACCGCCACGTAGACCGCCCCATGTCAGAATGCCGAGGACACGGCCGCGCTCCCACTGCCGGAGATGAACCGGCAGGGTGGAGAACAGCACGCTCAATGCCCGCACGGCAATGGATAACGGGATCACAGCAAGCGTTGCCAGAACCGTAAACAGATGCGGCCTGATCTCCAGTATTTCAAAGCCGATGAGCATGAACAGCAAGACGTTCAGCACCTCGTCAATCAGCGTCCATGCAATATCGAGTTCCTTGCGGGATACTTCATCGAAAATGGAATGGCTGTAGCTGGTTCCGAAGCAGAGACCGGCCATGACGACGGCAATCGCACCGGACATGCCAAGTTGATTGGCGATGCTGAATGTTCCGGTTGCCAGAGCCAGCGAGGTCAGCAGATCGATATGAGGGTCACGCTGCGCCTTGAGCACACGAAGCGCGATCCACCCGGTTGCCGCTCCAAGAAGGCCGCCACCGAGCGCTTCGCGGCAGAAGCTCAGGGCGATCTCGGAAGCTCCCACTCCCTGGCTGTCTCCGTTCGCCAGCCCGATCGTTACACCGAATATAACGACGCCCACACCGTCATTGAACAGGCTCTCACCCGCAAAAACGGCCTGTAGCGGTCCTGGCAGTCCCAGACGTTTCAGCATCCCCACGACTGAAACCGGGTCCGTAGGTGCCAGAATGGCGCCGAGCACGATGCACCATGTAAACGGAACGGCATGGCCCAGCAGCGGGAAAACACACCACGCCGCGACCGCCAGAAAAGCCACGGCCAGCACGGTTCCCAGAATGGAGAGGGCTGTCACAGACATCAGCTTTGCGCGCAGATGTCCGACATTCACCTGCATGGCTCCCGCAAAAAGCAGCAGCGACAGGGCACCATTCAGAAGTGCCGCAGGCAGATTGATGGCACCGAGCACGGATCGTGGGAGAGCCTGAAGATCATAGGCCGGGATCAGCGGATTCAGGATCATGACCAGCAGCGAGGTCAGCAATGAGAAGACCAGAACGCCAATCGTGACAGGAACACGCAATGTGTGGTGGTTAAGAATGCTGAAGCCTGCCGAGAGGGTCAGGAGCAGGGCAAGAAGACTGATCGTATCCATGGCCTCATCGCTGGCCGCCCTGGCTCCTCACGTCAAGAAAAACCGGGAATAGTTCGTTATTCGAAGAAGCTTAACCGGGCATTGAATGGCAAAAATGAGGGCGAAAGCGGCCCATCTTTTCTACCTTTTATACTGGTCAATCAATGTTTAGGTCGCTGATACAGAGAGCCGGCGCATTCACGAGACCCGCAGTCAAGCGTGCGTAGTCCGGACGCTTACGAAGACTCGAATGCCGCGCAATACTATAATGGCGGCTTCCCATGGGGGCACGGCTGGACGCTCCATGGCGCGAGCGGCGCGCATGTCATGACGAGACGGCGAACGGCAGCCGCCTACCGGGACGCTACGATGCCAATGGCGGGAGGATCGCCTTCACCCATGATGCCGCCCGTATGCAATCGGGTCGGAACGGCCGCTATGCCCAATTTGCACAGACGGTCTGGCATCCCCGTCGAGGGCAGCAGCTTCTGACCCTGCCTGGTGGTCTGGTGTTCGATACGTCCGGCCACTCGCTTCAGAAAAACTACGTCCTGCCGGGTTTTATCTGGAACGGGCCGCTCCGGTCGCATGTCCACCCATGAGCGGACGCTTGAGGCGGATGACAGCATCCGCCTCGTCGCCGGCGTGCGGCTTGCGCCCTTCGCCGCCTTCATTTTCCATCCGGACCAGCAAGCCGCGAAGGCGGGGCGCCAGAGCCGCCCCGCCTTCGTCCACCCTGGCCGTCACAAGCCAGCGGCTAGTGCCCCGCCTGAACCGGCGCCGTCCCGGTACGCAGCGCCGGTGCCGCCCCGGTCAGGTTGTCGAACGGCACCTCGTCCCGCACGCTGGCGATGCCACCGGCCGGCTCGGGGTGATGCAACCCGTCATATTGCAGGACCGAGAACGTCATGGTCTGGTCCGGCGTCGGCAGCAGCTTGTCGTTCCATCCGCCGCCCAGCGACCGGATCAGGCCGATTTCCGCCTGGAAATAGCGGGTCTCGACCTGCACCTGCGAAATCTGGGCCTCCAGCGCCGCTTCCTGCGCGACGATCGCGTCCAGGTAGGGCGACAGCCCGCCTTTGTACAGGGTCATGGTCATGTTCTGCATGTCCAGCGCCGCCGACGTCGCCGCCTTCAGCCGCAGGCTTTCCGCCCAGAGCCGGTCGGTGCGCGACAACCCGTCCTCCACCTCGCGGAACGCCCCGAGCACCGAAGACCGGTAATGGTCGCGCATCTCGCGATAGCTGGCCCAGGACGCCTGCAAGGCCGCCCGGCGCATCCCGCCCTCGAAGATCGGCATCGAGGCCGACGCGCCATACGACCACATGCTGTTCGCCAGGTTGGCGAGGTCGAAGCCGTTGGCATCGAAACCGCCATTGGCATGCAGCGAGATATGCGGATAGAACGCCGCCCGCGCCACGCCGATGGCCCGGTTGGCCTGCGCCATCTCGCGTTCCGCCGCCGCCACGTCCGGCCGCCGCTGCAACAGGTCGGACGGCACGCCGACCGGAATGGCCGCCCGGGTGAACATCAGCCGGTCCGTCGGCGCGATATGGAAACCGGACGGCGCGCTGTTGGTCAGCACCGCGATCGCATGCTCCGTCACCTCGCGCTGGGCCATGATGTCCAGCTCGGCCGCCTGGGTCACATACAGGCGGTTCTGCGCGCGGGCCAGGTCCAGCCGCGGCGCCGCCTGGTTGGCAAGCTGCGTTTGCGTCACCTTCAGCGCCTGCTCGTAATAGGCGATGGACTTGCGATAGATCGCATCCTGCGCGTCATAGCCGCGCAGCGCGACATAGTCGCTGGCCAGTTCCGCCTGAAGGCTCAGCCGCGCGCCGGCATAATCCGCCGCCTTCTCCTGGGCCGAGAATTTGGCCATCCGCACCTGGTTGCGGATCTCGGACCAGAAATCCGGCTCCCACGACGCCAGGCCGCCATAGAACTCGTCGGTCTGGGTCAGCGCGCCCTTGTAGCGGAACAGCCGGTCGGCCGACTGCTTGTTGTCCGAGGCGCCGAAGGCCAGCCCGAAATGCGGCAGCAGGTCGGCCCGCGCGCTCATGACCATGGCCCGCGCCTGCACGAACCGCTCGGCCGCCGCCTGCAAGTCCGCATTGGCGGCGATCGCCTTGTCCTCCAGCGCATCGAGCTGCGAGTCATGCAGCAGCGTCCACCAGTTCGACGGCATCTGCGTGTCCGCCGGCGTCGCGGTGGCGAACGCCCCCTGCCCATGCCAGCTCGCCGGCACGACATAGGTCGGGGGATGATAGGCGGGCGCCAGGTCGCAGGCGGACAGCGCCGCCAGCGACAGCAACGCCCCGCCGGACATCATGGTCCGGCGCAGTGACCGCATGCTCATCCCTCGATTTCCTCGGACGATTCATCATACCCCTTCACGGGCTGGACGACATGGACCTTCTGCCCCTCCAGCAGGTCGGCCGGCGGATTGTTGATGATCCGGTCGCTGGGCGAAATCCCCGAGGTCACGTCGGTCTCGGCATCGGCCATGCGCCCCACCTGGATGTCGCGGTAATGCACCACGTCGTTGGCGTCCAGCACCGCGACCTGCATGCCCTTCTCCTGGAACACCAGCGCCGCGGTCGGGATCTGGAACACACCGGGGGTCGAGGGCGCCGTCATCGTCACCGATGCGAACGTCCCCGGCCACAGCTCATGCTTGTCGTTGTCGATGACGAACTCGGTGATCGCCGTGCGGGTATTGGGGTCATATCCCCGCGCGATGGTCAGGAAGTCGGCCTTGAAGGTCTGGTTGGGGAACTGCGGCACGCTGACCTGGGCGGTCATGCCCGGCTTGAGAATATACGAGAACGTTTCGGGCACCGAGACGAACAGGCGCATCTTGTGCATGTCCGACACGGTAAAGAGCTGGCTGGCGTCGCCGTTGCTGCCATGCTCCCCGGCCCCGCTGCTGACATAGTCGCCGACATTGATGTCGCGCGACGTCACCACGCCGTCGAACGGCGCCACGATGGTCTTGAAGCGCTCCAACGCCTCGTACTGGTCCACCCTGTGCTCGGCCGCCTGCATCGCCGCCAGCCCGGCCTTCTCGTTCGCATCCGCGACCGAGACCGACTGGCCCGACACCGCCTGCGACTTGCCCATCGCCCGCCAGCGATTGGCGCTGACCACGGCCAGGTTGTATTTGGCCTGCGCCTCCGCCAGGTCGGCCTTGGCCTGGGCATATTGCGCGTCCAGGCTGGGGGCGTTGATCTCGGCCAGCACGTCGCCGGCCTTCACCTCGGCGCCGTAGTCCTTGTACCACATCTTCACGTAGCCCGAGGCCTGCGGAAAGAGCGGCGCCTGGTACCAGGCATCGATATTGCCCGGCAGGGTCAGGGTCACGGTCTTGGGCGATGGCTTCGCCAGGATCACCGCGACGTCGGGCAACGCATTGCGCAACGTCTCGGCGCGCAGTTCCGTCACCGCATGGACACGGGTGACCACCTGATAACCGACCAGCACCGCCAGGACACATGCCCCCGACGCCAGAAGGGTGTTGCGTGACAGAGAAGCCATCAAACGGTCTCCTTCCGGCTCGACGAGCGGTTGTAGATAATCGCATAGACACAGGGAACGAACAGAAGCGTCGAAATGGTGGCCACGATCAGGCCGCCGATCACCGCCTTGCCCAGCGGCGCGTTCTGCGAATTGCTGATCGACATCGGCACCATGCCCACGATCATCGCGGCGGCGGTCATCAGCACGGGGCGGATACGTCCATATCCCGCCTCCAGCGCCGCCTTCAGCGCATCGCCATGCACCTCCAGCCGCTCGCGGGCATAGGACACGACCAGGATCGAGTTCGCCGTCGCCGTTCCCATGCACATGATGGCACCGGTCAGCGCGGGCACCGACAGATGCGTGTGGGTCAGGAACAGGCTCCACGCGATCCCCGCCAGCGCCCCTGGCAGCGCCGAGATGATGATGAACGGATCAAGCCAGGACTGGAAGTTGACGACGATCAGCAGGTAGATCAGCACGATCGAGACCGCCAGGCCGCCGACCAGTTGCACATAGGCGCTGCGCATGGTCGTCGCCTGCCCTTCCACATCCACCGCCGCGCCGCGCGGCACGTCCGCCGCCGTCTGCGCGATCACCCTGTTCACGCCCGCCAGCACGCTGCCCAGGTCGGTGCCCTCGGCCGATACGTAGATATCGAAGGCGGGCATCGAGTTGTAGTGCGACACCTGCCCCGGCGTCCCCTTGGCCGAAATCGTGCTGATGGCGCCCAGCAACTGCATCCCCTTGCCCGACGGGTCGCCGTCCCCCTTGTCGACCGGGATCGACAGCAGGTCGTTGAAGTGCGTCAACTGGTTCTGCGTCACATAGGTATTCAGCAGGAAGGTCACCCCCCAGGCCGGATCGTACCAGTATTGCGGATCGACGGTCGAACTGCCCGACAGCGTCATCAGCTCGTTGTCGGCCAGGTCGGCGGCATTGACGCCGGTCGCCTGGCTGAAGGTCCGGTCCCCCTTCACGAACAGGGTCGGCGTCTTCATCGTCTGCTGCAACGACACGTCGGTGGCCCCCGGCACGAGCCGCAGCTTGTTCACCAGCTCCAGCGCGTAGGTGTAGCTCTTGCCCAGCTCCGGACCGGCGATCTTGATGTCGATCGGCGCGGGCGAGCCGAAATTGAGGATACGTGCCGTCAGGTCGGCCGGCTGGAAGGTAAAGACCGTGCCGGGAAAGCTCGCCGACAGGCCCTTGCGCAGCACGGCGCGATAATCCCACACCGGCGCTTCCGCTTCCGTCAGCGTGATGGTCAGGTCGCAATCCTGCGTCCCGATCGTCGGGGTGGGGATGAAGGCCTGGTTATGCGGGCCTTCCGGCAGGCCGCAATTGCTCACCACATCGTCGACCTTGCCCGGCAGGAGCTGATGGATCCGGTCGCTGACCAGCGTCGCGATCCGGCCGGCCACCTCGATCCGGGTGCCCAGCGGCGCGCGCATGTGCATCTGCAACTGGTCGGACTTGATTTCCGGGAAGAAGTCGCGCCCGGCCACGACATACAATCCCATCGAAAGCAGGGACAGCCCGAGGAAGATCGACGCGAAGCGCCCCCGCCGCGCGATCGACCGTTCCAGGAAGCGTCCATACGCCTCGCGGAAGGCGGTGAACCGATGCTCGAACCCGCGCTGGAAGCGCGAGAAGATATTGCCGCCCTTCAGCTGGTCCTCATGCGTGTCATGCCCGTGCGCGCCATGGGTCTGCCCCGCCAGCAGGAACTTCGCCATGGTCGGCACCAGCGTCCGCGACAGGATGAACGAGGCGATCATCGCGAAGATGATGGCTTCGGCCATCGGCATGAACAGCCACCCGGCCACCCCACCCAGTTCGAACAGCGGCAGCCAGACGATGCAGATGCAGGTGGTGGAGACGAAGGTCGGGATCACGATCTGGTTGGCCGCGTCGATGATCGCGACCTCCAGTTCCTTGCCCATCTCCAGGTGGGTGTCGATATTCTCGATCATGACGGTGGCGTCGTCGACCAGGATACCGACGGCCAGCGCCAGCCCGCCCAGCGTCATGACGTTGATCGTCTGCCCGGCCCAGCCCAGCCCGATGACCGCGCACAGGATCGCCAGCGGGATCGAGGTCGCGATGATGATCGTCGAGCGCCACGAGCCCAGGAACAGCAGCACCACCAGCCCGGTCAGGAACGCGGCGGTCACCATCTCGCGCAACACGTCCACGATCGAATCCTTCACGAAGCCCGAGGCATCGTTCAGGACCGAGATATGGGCCGTGGGCGGAATGACCTTCTGGAGGCGCGGGATCAGCGCCTTCACGCCGGACACGACATCCAGGGTCGAGGCCTCGCCGCTCTTCATCACCACCATGATGACGGCCTGCCGGCCCTTGACCAGCACCAGGTTGGTCTGCGGATGGCCGCCGCGATACACGTCGCCCAGGTCATGCATGTAGATGACGGAATTGCCGACGCGCTTGATCGGGATGTTCGCCAGTTCCTCCATCGTTCGCGGCTGCGCGTTGGTCGCGACCATCCAGTCGGTGGGGCCGATCTTCTGGTCGCCGGCCGGACGCACGATGTTCTGCTTGTCCAGGACGTTCTGCACATCCATCGCCGACAGGTGGTGCGCCTGGAGCTGCTTCTGGTTGAGCGCGAACATCACGAAGGCGTCCATGCCGCCATAGGGATGCGGCACGATGGCGCCCGGCACCGTCACCAGCAGCGTGCGCACGCGGATCTGCGCCAGCTTGAACAGGTCCGACGGCGTCATGGTGTCCGACGTCAGCTCCAGCGTGATGACGGGAACCGACGACGCCTCCAGCTTCATGATCATCGGCGCCGGGATCTTCTCCGGCAACTGCATCAGCACCGTCTGCGAGATCGCGGTCACGTCCGCCTCGGCCGATCCGATCTCCGTGCCGGGCTGGAAGAAGATCTTCACGATGCCGCGGCCGTAATAGGAATCGGACTCCATGTGCTCGATTCCCTCGACCGTCGAGGTCACGCCCTGTTCGTAATTGTACATGACGCGCGCGGCGAACTCGTCGGGCAGCAGACCGCCATAGGTCCACACCACGGCAATCGCCGGAATCTTGATATTGGGAAAGACGTCTGTCGGCGTCTTGAGGGCGGACATGACGCCGAACAAGACGATCAGGATCGACAGAACGACAAATGTGTACGGCCGTCGCAGGGCCGTCACGACGATTGCATTCATAGGTGACTTTTTCCCTGTCCAGGGCATTTACCGGCATCAGGAGGAAACAGGCCGCGCAGCCACGTCCGGACGACCGGCGCGCCATCCCCTTTCCGCGACACGCAGAAGGGTCGACACGCTGTCCGTCAGCCATGGCCGGGTCCGGCCTCAGCACCGCGCAACGCGCGGGCCAGTCCCGCTCGGATCAGGAATTATGCGGCGTGATGATCATCTCTGGCTCCCCGTGCGCGCGTGCCCGCAAGAGCAACGCTGTCTCACCACAGCCTATACATAGATATATTTCAAAGTATGTATGAAAAGATGTCCATGTTCCGAAAACAAATTTCATGAAGCCGCCGACACGGTACAGAAGGGCCAAATCTATGCCCAACTCTTCATCATTGCCGGGCAATATATTGCCCAACGTAACATCAGACGGGTATCATTACGATATGAATACAAGAAGGGCGCCGGACTGTCCACCCGGCGCCCCGCACGGCCGCTCCCGCTATCCGCGGCGGCGCAACTGCCCCACATCGCGCACCGCGCCCCGCGCGGCGCTGGTGGTCAGCGCGGCATAGGCCTGCAACGCCACCGATACGGCGCGGGTGCGCACGGGCTGCCACGCCGCCTCCCCCGCCTCGTCCATCCGCAGCCGCCGCGCGGACAGTTCGGCGTCCGGCAGGTCGACGCGCAGCACCCGGCCGGGAATGTCGATCTCGATGAGGTCGCCCTCGCGCAGCAGGCCGATCGCCCCGCCTTCCGCCGCCTCGGGCGAAATATGGCCGATCGACAGGCCCGAACTCCCGCCCGAGAACCGCCCGTCGGTAATCAGCGCGCAGGATTCCGCCAGCCCCTTCGATTTCAGGTAGCTGGTCGGGTACAGCATCTCCTGCATCCCCGGCCCGCCCTTGGGCCCCTCATAGCGGATCACCACCACGTCGCCCGCCACGATCCGGTTGCCCAGGATCGCCGACACGGCATCGTCCTGGCTCTCGAAGATCCGCGCCGGACCCTTGAAGCGCAGCAGGTTCGCCGCCACGCCCGCCGTCTTCACGATCGCGCCGTCCTCGGCGATGTTGCCGTACAGCACCGCCAGCCCGCCATCCTGGCTGAAGGCATGCGCCCCGTCGCGAATCGCCCCCTCCGCCCGGTCCAGGTCCAGCGCGTGATACCGGCTGGCCTGCGAGAATGCCTGCGTGGTCCGCACCCCGCCCGGCGCGGCGCGGAACAGCGTCCGCGCCGCCTCCCGCGCCTCGGGCGCCGCCACGTCCCACTGCTCCAGCGCCTGGGCCAGCGAGCGCGCATGCACCATCGACACCTCGCGATGCAGCAGCCCCAGCCGGTCCAGCTCGCCCATGATGGCGAACACCCCGCCCGCATGATGCACGTCTTCCATATGCACGTCGGCCTTCGACGGCGCGACCTTGCACAGATGCGGCACCCGGCGCGACAGCCGGTCGATATCGGCCATGGTAAAGGGCACCTCGCCCTCATGGGCGGCGGCCAGCAGGTGCAGCACGGTGTTGGTCGAGCCCCCCATGGCGATGTCGACCGTCATCGCGTTCTCGAACGCGGCCATGGTGGCGATGCCGCGCGGCAGAACGCCGGCATCGTCCTGCTCGTACCAGCGGCGCGCCAGGCCCACGATCCGCCGCCCGGCCTCCAGGAACAGATCCCGCCGGTCGGCATGGGTCGCCACCAGGCTGCCATTGCCCGGCAGCGCCAGGCCCAGCGCCTCGGTCAGGCAGTTCATCGAATTGGCGGTGAACATCCCCGAGCACGATCCGCAGGTCGGGCAGGCCGACCGCTCGATCGATTCGGACTCGGCATCGCTGACGCGCGGATCGGCGGCCGAGACCATCGACGTCACCAGGTCCACATGGCGCTCGATCCCCCCCGTCGTCACCCGTCCGGCCTCCATCGGGCCGCCGGAGATGAAGATGGTCGGAATGTTCAGCCGCATCGCGGCCATCAGCATCCCGGGCGTGATCTTGTCGCAATTGCTGATGCACACCAGCGCGTCGGCGCAGTGGGCATTGCACATATATTCCACCGCATCGGCGATCAGCTCGCGCGAGGGCAGGCTGTACAGCATGCCGCCATGCCCCATGGCAATGCCGTCATCGACCGCGATGGTATTGAATTCCCGGCCGATTCCCCCCGCCTCGGCCACCGCGCCGGCCACGAGCTGCCCCAGATCCTTCAGATGGACATGCCCGGGCACGAACTGGGTGAAGGAATTGGCGATGGCGATGATCGGCTTGCCGAAATCGGACTCCTGCATGCCCGTGGCGCGCCACAGGCTGCGGGCCCCCGCCATGTTGCGGCCATGCGTCGTGGTGCGGGAACGATAGGCGGGCATGATCTCGAAAGCCTTTCCGGACAGGGGCCGGGCGGTCGCGACGCGAACACCCGCGCTACGCCGCATCCCGGCGCGCCCCCCTTATATGAGACGTTCCCCCCCGCCGTGAAGCACCAGGGCGCCCTCACACCGATATGACCGCGCGCGCCATTGCGCCCGGGCCGAAAAACGCCACCTTCGACGGCACGCCACGCCACCCATGAAGCGTGGAGCAATCACAGGAAGACACCCGATGAGCATCCCCGTCCTGCACATCCTCAACGAGAAAGGCGCGGCCGTCGTCACCGTCGAGCCCGACGAGCCCGTCGCGGCGATCGCCCGCCTGCTGGTCGAACGCCGCATCGGCGCGGTCCCGGTCGTCGACGGCGCCGGCCATCTCGCCGGCCTCGTCTCGGAACGCTCGATCGTCGATGCCCTGGCGCGTCACGGCGCGGGCGTCGAACGCCTGGCGGCGCGGGACATCATGACCCGCGAGGTCCCGACCGCGACGCGGTCGGAGGATATCCACATGGTCGCCCGCAAGATGACCCGCCGGCACAGCCGCCATGTGCCGATCCTCGATGGCGGCGGCACCCTGGTCGGCCTGGTCAGCATCGGCGACATCGTGAAATTGCGGCTGGAGGAAGCCGAGACCCTGGCCCGCGAGATGCGCGCCTACGTCATGCAGGATGGCGGCCACGCCTCGGTGTCGCCCCGCCCCTTCGCCTCCTGACGGCCCGGGCCGGAAAATGGCGCCCGCCGCCCGGCCATGATATGCCCCTTCCTCGCACAGAGGAAGGATGCTCCCTTGGCCGACCCCCGGCATGGGGCCGCCCCGGCCCGCTCCCCCCAGGGTTTCTCCGGCCAGTTGGCCGAGGTCGACCTGCGCCTGCTGCGCGTGTTCCGCACCGTCGCCACGCGCGGCGGCTTCGCCGCCGCCGAACTGGCGCTGGGCAAGAGCAAATCGTCGATCAGCATCGACATCTCGTCGCTGGAACAGCGCCTGCGCATCCGCCTGTGCCGCCGGGGACGCGGCGGCTTCGCGCTGACGCCGGAAGGCCGCGCGGTGCTGGAGGCGACGGACGACCTGCTGCGCGACATCGACCGCTTCCGCGACCGCGTCAATATCGCCAGCGGCGTGCTGTCCGGCCGCTTCGCGCTCTACGTCATCGACAACATGCTGGTCTATGGCGAAACCGGCATCATCCAGGCACTGGAAATCTTCGCCCGCCAGCACCCGCAAGTCTTCATCAGCATGACCTCGACTTCGGCCGCCGAGATCGAGCACGCCCTGCTCGACGGCCGGGCGACGGCGGCGCTCACCCTGATGCCGACGGACCAGCCGGCCCTCAGCGCCAGCATCCTGGTCACCGAGACGCTGCATCTCTATTGCGGCCGCCGGCACGCCCTGTTCGGCCATGACGGCCCGCTGACGCTGGCGATGCTGGAGAACGAACGCCTGATCGACGTCTCCGACGCCGCCACGGCGTCCGACTGGCCCGCCATCCGCCGCCGCCTGGCCTTCTCCGCCTCGGCCGAGACGATCGACGCACGGGCGATGCTGATCCTGACCGGCGTGTATATCGGCTTCCTGCCCGACGCCTTCGCCGCCCCGATGGTCCGCGACGGCCGGCTGCGCCCGCTGGCCTGCACGGACCTGCCGCCGCTCTCGACCCAGCTCCATTTCGTGGTCAAGAAAGAGGCCGAGAACAGCCTGATGGTCAACGCGTTTCGCAAGGCGCTCGACGAAGCCCGCCATCGCGAAACCTGAATGGAAAAAGGGCGCGCGGACCGGATGCCGCGCGCCCTTCGCCATGGTCCCGTTCCCGGGGAGAGATCCGCGCAGACGCGGCTCTCTCCCGTCGTCTGCTCAGAACGTCGCCTGCACCCGGGCCTCGACCGAGTCGCCGGTGCGGCCCAGCGTGTTGGTCGCCTGCTGGCTGCGCGACACGATGAAGTGGCTGTAGTCCGCCTTGATCGCGAAATGGCGGTTCGGATACCAGTTCAGGCCACCCTGCCAGACCGTCTGCTGGCCACCGTTCACGCCGTAATAGTTGTACATCTTGCTGCCGGCACGCGCCGACGGGTCGTTGGCGTTGGAATTCAGGTCGATCACGCTGTAGTGGCCGACGACTTCCAGGGCACCCCATTTGTCGTGCGCCGGATCGAACTCCTCCGTCTCCTTCACGCCCGGCGCGCCCCAGGCGCCTTCCTTGACGTTATACATGCGCGGCGTGCCGAAGATGGTATAGGCGGCGGCACCATACCAACCCTGGAAGCCCAGCGTCGGCAGGCCCTGCGACCGCTCGACCCCGACGTGATAATACTCACCCTTCACGAGCAGGCGGTTCCAGCGAACGCCCAGTTCCGGCCCGGCCGCCCAGATATGCGAGACGAAGGGAATCGCGCCGGTGGCGGCCATGCTGCCTTCACCGATATCGAACTCGGGGCGCTGGCCGAACGAGGTCGTGCGGTTGTTGGTGCCCGTGCCCTGCACCTTGAAGGCGGACATCGCCGAGGTGCCCAGATGCACATCCCAGTTCTTTGTCGCGACCGGCCGGCCGGCAACGCGGAACACGCCGCCGGTCTGGCTGTCGACGACGGCGCCGCTGCCGCCGCCATAATAGGTGGCGCCGTTATCGGAGGGGTTCCGATGGCCCCATTCCTGTCCGGTGAAATACCCGGCGATCCACCAGCGCTTTTCGTAATGCAGGCCGCCGACGCTGAAGCGGGCGTCACCGGCGGCGATGTTGCGCACCATGTCGGTGATGCTCGGACGCTCGAGCGTGAAGAAGTCGTTGGAGCTTTCCGCGTCTTCCTCGGTCACGCGCGGCTGGAAGTAGCCGACCGTCAGGATGGTGTTGCGCAGGCCGGTATAGTTCAGGTTGCCTTCATACAGCCCGACATAGCCGTCATTGTGGTTGGCGCCGAAATCCGGGGTGACCGCGGCGACCCAGTTCTTGTAGCGGAACATGAAGGGAATGCGCAGGCGGCGCTGGTTGGTCGTAAAGCTGTTGAACGCGCCCTTCGCCTCATGGATATTGCCGCTGCTGCGCGGATTGTTGGTGATGAAGCCACCAAAATCCTCATGGAAGGCCAGGCCGATCGACAGCGCATATTCGCCATCCTTCGACTGGACCGTGAAGCGCCCTTTGGGGAAGCCGATCTTCATCCCGCCGACCGCGACTTCCTCGTCGCTCTGCGAAGCGGCCTGGAAATCCTTCCAGGATTCCACCACCGCGCGATCCGACGGCGGCGTCCCGGCGCCCGACGCGTTCAGCACGCCGACGCTCGGCAGGGCCGGCTCGCCGATATGGATATCATGCGCCATGCGGTTGGACATTTCGGAACGATGCGCCGCTTCCGCCACCCGGGCGGTCCGCGTGTTCCTGTCGGGCTCGTTCAGGCGCGATCTCAGCGCCTTGATCTGGCTCCGCATCTCCAGCATTTCCCTGCGCAGTTCACGCAATTGCGCATCCTGCGAGTCGGCGGCCGCTGCCGGATGAATGAACGAGACAGTGCCCAGCAATGCGGTGGTGCAGAACAGGGCGGAAAGAGAGGATCGAAGACGCATATCATCCGTTCCAAAGAAGAAGATGACGACTTCGTAAACTGGACCATCCTTTTGCGGTGTGATGATTTTATAACTGTTGTATGACAGATCGATGACAAAACGCCGCAAACAATTGAAAATAAATAGAATTAATCACTGTGCCCTAAAAACAACATCGTCCATGGAACGACAGGCGATAAAACACACATGAAGAACATGACAGAATTATTTTTCCCCGATCCCGTCACTACAAATAAAAAAGGCGGGGACCCGGGGCCCCCGCCTTTTCCATAACCGGATGGAGCGTCGCCGTTACCAGGCGGCGCGCACGGCAGCCTTCACCGAAGCCGGCAGGACGACATAATCCAAGCGGCGGGCAGCCGAATCGCCATTGTCGAAGGCCCAGCCAAAGAATTTCCGCACCGCGGTACCCTTGGCCGCATCCTTCGGCGGCTTCGGCACCAGCACGTAGGTCGCCGAGACGATCGGCCACGCGCCCTGGCCCGGCGTATCCAGCAGGTCGACCGCGAAATTGGTCGCGCCCTTCCAATCGGCGGCCTCGGCGGCCTTGGCGAAGCTGCTCAGGTCGGCGGTGACGAAATCACCGGCCTTGCTCTTAAGCTGCACCGTCGTCATGTGGTTGCGGCTGGCATAGGCATATTCGACATAGCCGATGCCGCCTTCGGTGTTGCGGACCGAGGCCGCGACGCCATCATTGCCGCGCGCGCCCACGCCGCCCGGCCAGGCGATCGAGCTGCCGGCACCGGCCGCGTCATGCCACGACTGCGATTCACGCGACAGGTACGAGGTAAACACGAAGGTCGTGCCCGACCCGTCGGCGCGATGCACCGTCGCGATGGGCAGGTCCGGCAGCTTCAGGCCCGGGTTCAGCGCCACGATCCGGGGGTCGTTCCACGACGAGATGGTGCCGGCATAGATATCGGCCAGCACGTCGCCCGTCAGGCGCAGCGCGTTGGCGCTCACGCCCGGCACGTTCACCACCGGAACGATGCCGCCCATCACGGTCGGGAACTGGAACAGCGAGCCCTTTTCCAGCTTGGCCGCGTCCATCGGGGCGTCGGAGGCGCCGAAATCGACCGTCCCGGCCAGGATCTGGTTCTGACCGGCGCTGGAGCCGACACTCTGGTAGTTCACGGCCACGCCGGTAGCGTTCTTGGCGGCCGCGCCCCAGGCTTCGTAAATCGGAGCGGCGAAGCTGGAGCCGGCTCCGGTGATGTCGGCGGCATGCGCCACGGAAAGGGCAGCCGGGCCAGCCGCAACCATGAGGGCGGCAAGGAATTTGACAGGACGACGCATCGGGTTCCGTTCCTGAACGAGCGTGACAGACAGAAATCCGGGGCAGCGGCAAGGCGCCATCCCGGGCACTTTCCTCCTAGCCCGGATCGGCCGGCTGGGGGCATGATGTGTCTATGACAGTTTCATGACGTTTCAAAGACACGCCATCCCCGAACGGGAACCACACCGTAAAGGCCGTCCCGTGCCCCACCCGGCTTTCGACCGTCAGCCGCCCGTCATGCCGGTCGATGATATGCTTGACGATCGCCAGCCCCAGCCCGGTTCCGGTCCGCCGGGTCGAACTGCCCTCGACGCGATAGAAACGCTCGGTCAGGCGCGGCAGGTGCCGCGCCTCTATCCCCGGCCCATTGTCGGCCACGGTAAAGGCCACCCCCTGGCGGACGCTTCCCTCGCCCGACCCCACGCCATGCACCTTGCCCGCCCCCATCACACCCATCAGCGCCGCCGGCACCATCTGGCGCACGCGCAGGCCGATCGTCACCCCGCGATCACGTTCGGCCGAACCATATTTGATCGCGTTCTCGACCAGGTTCAGCAGCACCTGCACCACCTGGTCGGCATCGCCGGCAAAGTCCGGCAGGCCGGGGGCCAGGTCGATCTCCAGGCTGGCCGGCCCCGCTTCCAGCAGGGGCGCCGCCTCGTCGCGCACCCGCGCGACGATGGTGGCGGGGCTGACCGTGCCGCGCGGCTTGCGATGCTCGATCATCTGCACCCGCGACAGCATCAGCAGCCGGTCCAGCAGGCGCTGCATCCGCGCCGCCTGGCCGGCCATCACCTCCAGAAAGCGCTGCTGCGCCGGCGGATCGTCCGCCGCCGGCCCGCGCAGCGTCTCGATAAAGCCCGTCAGCGCCGCCAGCGGGGTGCGCAGTTCATGGCTGGCATAGGCCACGAAATCGGTCCGCATGCGCTCCAGCGCGTCGCGCTCGCTGCCATCCTGCAAGGTCGCCAGCACCACCGACTGCCCCGGCCCGATGCTGATCCGGCGGAACTGCCCGCGCACCGCGCGGCGGATCGGCACGTCCAGCATCATATCCATCTCGGCCCGGTCGCCATCGCACAATCCCAGCACCGCCGACAGCGCGGCCGGATGCCGCATGATCGCGCCCAGGCTGTCGCCGAACAATTCCCACGCGCCGGGCCCCGCATGCAGGATGCGCCCTCCGGCATCCAGCACCAGAATCGCCGCCGGCACCAGGTCCAGCGTCTCGAACATGCGCGACAGGACGGTGGCCGAGGGCGGCACCGCGTGGACGGAATCCCCCCCCGCCATCGACAGGGTCGCGGCGCGCCGGCCGACGACCAGGCGCCACCCCAGCGCGCCGGCCGCCAGCGCACCCAAAGCCGCCACGATGTTTTCGACCGCTAGGACGGACATGGCTCAACTCCCGTCCCGACAGGCGCGCGGGCGGCGCGATCAGGGGCGCGGATCATCCAGGGCATAGCCGGCGGCCCGCACGGTGCGGACGACATCGCCCTCGCCCGGCCCGTTCAGGATCAGGCGCAGGCGACGGATATGCACGTCGACGGTGCGCAGTTCCACATGGACCCCCCGCTCCCACACCCGCTGCAACAGGTCCTCGCGCGAGAAGACCTGGCGCGGATGGCGCAGGAAGAACTCCAGGATCCGGTATTCCGTTGGGCCCAGCGCCAGCGTCCGCCCGTTGCGCTCGACCCGATGGGCAACGGTATCCATCGTCAGGTCGGCAAAGCGCAGCACCTGCTCCAGCGGCGGCGCCCGCCGCAGCAGGGCGCGGATGCGCGCCTGCAACGCCTCGATGCTGAGAGGTTTGACGACATAATCGTCGGCACCGACATCCAGGCCGCGAATATTGTCGGCCTCGCCGGCCCGCGCGGTCAGCATCAGGATCGGCAACCCCCGGGTCACCTCCTGCTCGCGCAGCCGCCGGCACACATCCAGCCCCGACAGGCCGGGCAGCATCCAGTCCAGGATCATCAGGTCGGGCCGGCGCTCCGCCACCCGCGCCAGCGCCTGGTTGCCGTCCTCGGCCACCCCGACCTCGTAACCCAGCTTTTCCAGATTGTACCGCACCAGCATCAGCAGCGCGTCGTCATCCTCGACCACCAGGATATAGGGCCTGCGCGCCCCCGCATCCTCGCCCGTCTCCATCATCGTGCCCGACATCATCCCGCTTCCGTTACACCACCGGGAGGCCGCGCGGCCTCACGACCGGCAGTTGCTCGCCCGTGGCGGCAAAATAGACGCGTTCGGCGATGTTGGTGGCATGGTCGCCGATCCGCTCCAGGTTCTTGGCGATGAACAGCAGATGCGTGCAGGACCGGATGGTACGCGGGTCCTCCATCATGT
>NZ_JABEQJ010000007.1 GCF_014174255.1 Gluconacetobacter sacchari | reverse complement strand
CGGGCCGCCGCCCCGCCGGCGGCCCGCCTCCCCGCGCGCCCGTCGCTGGGGACCGGCTGGGTCCAGCCCCCCGGCATGGACGGCGCCGGCGACGACGAGGCGCCGCCCCTGCTGCTGGGCGGCCCCGCGACGCAGGACCTGACCCCCCGTCACGCGCCGGAGCCCGCCCGACCGCCCGCGCCGTCGCCATTGCCCACCTCCGAGGCCCCGCGCCCCTCGCTGATGAACCGGCTGTTCGGCAACCGCCCCGACCCGGCGGCACCACCCGCCGCCATTCCACGCGCGGCGCGCGACCCGGAAGACTACGCCCCCCCGCCCCGTTCCGACGGTCGCGACCCGTGGCGCCTGCCGCCGCTGGACCTGCTGAAACCCGCGCCGTCGCACGCCCAGACCGGCCCGTCGCAGGATGCCTTGCAGGCCAATGCGCGGCTGCTGGAAACCGTGCTGTCCGATTACGGCGTGCAGGGACAGATCGGGCAGATCCATGCCGGTCCCGTGGTCACGCTGTACGAGCTGGAGCCGGCGCCGGGCATCCGCTCGGCCCGGGTGATCGGCCTGGCGGACGACGTGGCGCGGTCGCTGTCGGTGCTGAGCGTCCGCATCGCCACCGTGCCGGGCCGCAACGTAATCGGCATCGAGGTGCCCAATGCGCGGCGCGAGACGGTGTACCTGTCCGAACTGTTCACCGACGACGCCTGGCACCATGCGTCGTCGCAGCTCTGCCTGGCGCTGGGCAAGGATATCGCCGGCGTGCCGGTCTATGGCGACCTGGCGCGCATGCCGCATCTGCTGATCGCCGGCACCACCGGGTCGGGCAAGTCGGTCGGCGTCAACGCGATGATCCTGTCGCTGCTGTTCCGCATGTCGCCCGAGGAATGCCGCCTGATCCTGATCGACCCCAAGATCCTGGAACTCTCCATCTACGAGGGCATCCCCCATCTGATGACGCCGGTGGTCACCGAGCCGACCAAGGCGGTCGCCGCCCTGAAATGGACGGTGCGGGAAATGGACCGCCGCTACCGCGCCATGTCGCATTTGCAGGTGCGCAATATCGGCGGCTACAACGACCGGGTGGCCGACGCCCGCCGGCGCGGCGAGGTCGTCTCGCGCCGCGTGCAGACCGGCTACGACCCCGAGACCGGCCGCCCGACCTTCGAGGAGCAGCAGCTCGCGCTCGAATCCTTGCCCTACATCGTCGTGGTGATCGACGAGATGGCGGACCTGATGATGGTCGCGGGCAAGGAAATCGAAACGGCGGTGCAGCGCCTGGCGCAGAAGGCCCGCGCGGCGGGCATCCATGTGATCATGGCGACGCAGCGCCCCTCGGTGGACGTGATCACCGGCACCATCAAGGCCAATTTCCCGACCCGCATCTCGTTCCAGGTCATCAGCAAGTTCGACAGCCGCACCATCCTGGGCGAACAGGGCGCCGAGCAGCTCCTCGGCCAGGGCGACATGCTGTACATGCAGGGCGGCGGCCGGATCACCCGCGTCCACGGCCCCTTCGTCGCCGACAGCGAGGTCGAGGACGTGGTGCGCTTCCTGCGCAGCCAGGGCGAGCCGATCTATAATGACGACGTGATCTCGGCCCAGGACGAGGACGGCGCGGCCGGCAGCAGCGGCGGCAAATCCTCCGGCAACGGGCTGAATGGCGGCTATGACGACGAAACCAGCCTGTTCGACCAGGCGGTCGCCGTCGTGGCGCGCGAGGGCAAGGCCTCGACCTCCTTCATCCAGCGCCACCTGTCGATCGGCTACAACCGCGCCGCCAAGATCATCGAGCAGATGGAAAAGGAAGGCATCGTCAGCCCGGCCAACCATGTCGGCCGGCGCGAAGTCCTGCTGCGCCGCACCCCGGACGATGAGTGACCCGGCAAGGCCGGTCCCGACCGACGGGCCCGGTCCCTTTCCGGTCCTGTTCCGCGATGCCCGCTTCCTGGTCATCGACAAGCCGCCGGGCCTGGCGGTGCATGCCGGCCCCGCCGGCGGCCCCTCGGTCGAGGATGCCTTTCCGCTGCTGTCGCGCCGCCCGGACGGGCCATGGCTGGCCCACCGGCTGGATCGCGATACCTCGGGCTGCCTGCTGATCGCCCTGCGCAAGCAGCCGCTGCTGGCCGCCCAGGCCGCCTTCGCGCGCGGACAGGCACGCAAGACCTACTGGGCCATCGTGCGCGGCCGCCCCGCCGCCGACAGCGGCACGGTGGCGATGACGATGGCCAAACAGTCGGACCAGCGGGGCTGGCGCATGGTCGAGGCCCCGACGGGCCAGGATTCGCGCACCGCATGGCGCGTTCTGGCCACCGACGGCCATCTGAGCTGGCTGGAGCTGCGCCTGCTCACCGGGCGCACCCACCAGGCCCGGCTGCATTGCGCCAGCCTGGGCTGCCCGATCCTCGGCGACCCGATCTATGGCGAGGCCACCGGCCGGGATAGCTCGATGCTGCACCTCATGAGCCGCGCACTGGCCCTGCCGCTGGAGCCGCCGGTCTCCGCCGTCGCCCCGCCGCCCGATCATATCCGCGCGGCCTTGGCGCGCCTGCCCGCGCTCCGCGGCGGACCCGACGGGGACTGAGACCCCGGCTCCGCGACATCTATCCGGGCGCGTCTTCCAGCGCGTGCAGGCAGTCGGCCCCCTGGTCGATCAGGTGAATGTCATGCACCGCCCGCAGCGCCGCGATCGTCCGCGGCCGCCAGGCCGCGGTTTCGCCCGCCGGCGCGCAGATCTCCCGGCCGGCCAGCGGGGTATCGTTCCGCCGGTCCAGCACCGCCAGCACCGCGCGCGGATTGCGGGGTAGCGCCCGGCGCAGCGCGCCCTGCAACGCACGGCCGGTCTGCGGATCCGCCACCGACATCAGGTCGGGCACCAGCGCGATCCAGCCGTCCCACCCCGCCGCCACTGCACGGCGCACGCGCGCCCATTCATGCTCCCGCGTCAGCATCCGCGCCACATCCCGCGCGCCGTCACGCCTGATCCGTTCGGCCAGCCTCCGCGCGCTCAGCGGCTGCGCCGCCTCCAGCGGGCCGAACGGCGCCGTGACCGCCTCGGCACCGATGGCGGGGAATGCCAGCACCAGGCCCATCACCAGCAGGACAAGGCGCGTCGGCAGGAGCAGGCGGCCAAACAGGGCACGACGGATGGACAAGCGGGCCTCCGGAACAGGATGCGGCAGAGACAGGAACATCAGAGGATTGCGGCAGGACGGGGGCTTTTCCACGACGCGACATGGTTGCGGGCGGGCCACCGAATGCCTATAGCGGGCGACATCAGATCGGGTACGGACGGCGTCCGCCCCGCGACCGGGCCGCGGCAGCGACCCACTCTTTCCGACAGAGAGCATTCCATGAGCAGCATGTCCGCCTCCGAAATCACCCGCCTGCAAGTGTGCCTGCGCCGCCTGCTGGGTTCGCCCGAACTGACGGTCAACCCCCCGCCGCGTGCGGGCCTGTCGGTCGAGGTCGCCGTCAAGGGTGAAATCATCGGCACCGTCCACCGCGACGAGGACGAAGGCGAAATCTCCTACGCCCTGCACATCACGATTCTGGAAGAAGACCTGCCCGCCGAGACGAACCCGGCCCGGGCGCGCCGCTGAACCCGCGCCTCTCCCTCAACGCGCCAGCAGGGCCAGCCGCGAAGGGGTGGCCGACGCCTCGGTCACCGGATGCTCGCTCCGGCTGGCCGGCAGGGCGACGTCGGTGATCTTCCAGCGCCATCCCTGAATCCGCATCTGCACGCGCAGCGGGGTCTCCCCCTCGTGACCCGGCATGACGGCACGGGCCTCGAAGATGTCGGGACGGAGGAAGCGGATACGGATGTGGCGCAGCATGACGACCGGCGAGACGGCGGAGACCGTTCCCGCCGCCGCCGGCATCACCTGCCCCATCAGCGTCTCGAGATTATCGGCATTCACATGCACGTCGACCGCCCGCGACACTGCCGCGACGGCGAAGGACGAGCCGAAATCCGGCAACTCGTCGTCATCGGCCGGCTGGGCGAGGATCCCGCTGGTGATCTGCGACTTCACGCTGGCCTGGACGGCGCGCCAGTTCAGGAAACCGCCGAGCGCGCGCGCGTCATGGGACTGGATGGCCGCCGAAACCGACCATAGCGTCACGAAGGGCGAGGCGACGAACAGGGACAGCGACATGACCAGCGTCACCGCGCAGATGCGCCGGGCCTGCTGCCGGCGAACGGCGACCATGTAACCGGCTGGCATCAGACGCATGAAACGGTTCATCGAAAAAATCGCCCCCTGTCGTGCCCTCGCAACATACGATAAACATATCCGCCATGCATGCGTTTCATGCCGTGCGAAACAAATTGTTATAAAAAGTCAGGCCGCAGGCCACATTTCCGCTGTAGGCGTGTGGGGCGCATCTCAGGACGGGGACGCATGATTCCTGATTTTTCCGAAGCCGAAATCCAGCGCTACGCCCGTCACATCCTGTTGCCGGAAATCGGCGGCACCGGGCAGGCCGCGCTACGCGCCGCCAGCGTGCTGATCGTGGGCGCCGGGGGCCTGGGCTCGCCGCTGGGCCTCTATCTCGCGGCGGCGGGCGTCGGCCGGATCGGACTGATCGACGACGACGTGGTGGATCTGTCGAACCTGCAACGCCAGATCGCCCACAGCACCGACCGCATCGGCCGGCCCAAGGTCGAGTCGGCGGCCGAGGCGATGCGGGCGGTCAATCCGCTGGTCCGGGTCGACACCCACGCGACGCGGCTGGATGCCGCCAACGCCCGGGCGCTGGTCGCGGGATACGACCTGGTCTGCGACGGCAGCGACAATTTCTCCACCCGCTATCTCGTCGCCGATGCCTGCGCGCTGGAACGGCGGACCCTGGTTTCCGCCGCCGTCCTGCGTTTCGAGGGACAGCTTTCCACCTTCCGCCCGCATCGCGGCGGCCCATGCTATCGCTGCCTCTATCCCGCTCCCCCGCGCGACGGCACAGTCCCGTCCTGCGCCGAGGCCGGGGTCTTCGGCGCGGTGACCGGGGTCATGGGCACCTTGCAGGCCACCGAGGCGCTGAAGGAACTGCTGGATATCGGCGACAGCCTGGCCGGCCGCCTGCTGGTCTGGGACGCGCTGGCGGCGCGCTTCCACACCATCCGCCTGTCCCCCGATCCGGACTGCCCGCTCTGCGGCGCCCACCCCACCATCCACGACCTGTCGGCCCACGCGGCCGACCCGGCGCCCGGCGGAGCCTGTGCCGTCGAAGCCTGTGCGGTCCATGTCCACTGACGCACCGCGCGACGGCCTCGCGATCCTGCTGCTCGATGGCGGCTACGAACGCGCGCATTACGCCCTGGTCCTGGCGGCGGGCGCGCTGGCCATCGACCGGCCGGTGCTGCTGTTCGCCTCCGGCCACGGTGTCCATGCCCTGGCGCAAGACTGGCACGGCCTGCGCGATGCCGGGTCCGACCGCGCGACCCAGGCCAGCGGCGTGGCGGGGTTCGATACGTTGCGCGAAGCCGTCCAGGCGCTGGACGGCACGCTGATGGCCTGCGAATCCGGCCTGCGCCTGGCCGGGCTGGCCGCCGCGTCCCTGCTGCCGGGCGTGATCGTGGCGGGTGTGCCCGCCTTTCTCGATGCCGCGCGCGGCCGCCAGATCATCAGCTTGTGACGGCGGTACCCGCCCCCCGGCGCGCCCGCGGTCGCAAATCCCCTTGCCGATCGGCGCGGGCCTTGGCAGGGATGCAGGCATGACGTCCGCTTCCATTCCCGTCCCCTCCCGCCGCGCCTTCCCGCACGGATGCCGCGGCTGGGCGCTGTGCGCGGCCCTGCTCGCCCCATTCGCCCACGCGGCGGCGGCCACGCCGGAGCCGGTCAAGACAGGCCACCATCATCATCGCGCCGCCACCACGACCCCATCGGCAACCAGCCCGCACCACACGCGGCATCGCCCGGCCGCCGCCCCCGCCACGGCGCATCACCACGGCCATCCCGCCGATCGGCACGCCGTCGCCCATCACCATTCCGCGATCCCGCCGCACACCCCGCGCACACGTCGCGCGGCGATCGCCGCGGCCCCGCTCGCGGCGGCCGCCGGTGCCGCGGCCGTCGCCATTCCGCCGGCCGCGACACCGGCCGAGCCGCCGCCGCCCACGGACAAGGGCACGATCACCGGCCTGCCGCTCCCGCGCTTCGCGGCCCTGCGCGCCGACGAGGTCAACATGCGCTCGGGCCCCGGGCAGCGTTACCCGATCGAATGGGTCTATCACCGCCGGAACCTGCCGGTGAAAATCGAGCGCGAGTTCGACGTCTGGCGCCTGGTCGAGGACTCGGACGGCCAGAAGGGCTGGGTGCATCAAGCCACCCTGGTAGGCACCCGCAGCTTCGTCGTTCCAGGCCTGCCGCCGGTCGATCCGGCCCCCGCGACGCCCCCGGCAGCCGCCGCCCCCCCCGCGACCGCCGTGCCGACCGCGCCCCCAGCAGCCAGCCCGCCGGCCGGCCATTTCGATAGCCGCGAGGTCGCGCGCCTGGCCGACCCGGCCGCCGCCGCCACGATTCCCGGCGCGGTGATGCTGCGCGCGGCCCCCGATGCCGGTGCCGCCCTCGTGGCGGTGCTGAAGCCCGGAACGGTCGGCATCCTCCATGGCTGCGCGGCCGGCACGACCTGGTGCCGTGTCAGCGTCCAACGTTACGCAGGCTGGCTGGACCGCCGGTCGGTCTGGGGCCTGCTGCCGCGGGAATCCCTGCAACCGTCCTGAAAACGGCGCGGACCGAACACGACCGCGCCTCGCAAACGGGTCGCGGACAAGATCCAGAAGGAGAAAACGCCCATGTCCACCGCCTCAGCCACCGCCTCAGTCTTCCACTCCCGCCGCACCAAGATCGTCTCGACCCTGGGGCCGGCCTCCTCCACCCACGCGATCATCCGCGCGTTGGCCGAGGCCGGGGCCGACGTCTTCCGCCTCAATTTCTCGCACGGCACCCATGCCGACCACGCCGCCCGCCACGAGATCATCCGCGCGGTCGAAGCCGAGCTGGGGCGGCCGATCGGCATCCTGGCCGACGTCCAAGGCCCCAAGCTGCGCGTGGGCACGTTCGAACAGGGCAAGGTCACGCTGCGGACGGGCGCCTTCTTCCGCCTGGACCTGGACGACGCTCCGGGCACCGAGCAGCGGGTGCGCCTGCCGCATCCCGAAATCATCCACGCCGCGACCGTCGGCAGCAACCTGCTGCTCGATGACGGCAAGCTGCGCCTGGTGGTGCGCGAGGTGGGCGTGGACCATCTGGAGACCGTCGTCGCGGTCGGCGGCGTGCTGTCCGACCGCAAGGGCGTGAACGTGCCCGACATCGTGCTGCCGATCCCCGCTCTGACCGACAAGGACCGCAAAGACCTCGATTTCGCCCTCGATCTCGGGGTCGATTATATCGGCCTGTCCTTCGTCCAGCGCCCCGAGGACGTGCAGGAGGCCCGCGCCATCGCCGGCGGCCGCGCCTGGATCATGACCAAGATCGAAAAGCCCCAGGCGATGGACAATCTGGACCAGATCGTCCGCCTGTCCGACGCGGTGATGGTCGCGCGCGGCGACCTGGGCGTCGAACTGCCGCCCGAGACGGTGCCGCTGGCGCAGAAGCACATCATCCGCCTGTGCCGCCAGTTGGGCAAGCCGGTCGTCGTGGCCACCCAGATGCTGGAAAGCATGATCCACGCCCCCACCCCGACCCGCGCCGAGGCTTCGGACGTCGCCACCGCCGTGTTCGACGGCGCCGACGCGGTCATGCTGTCGGCCGAAACGGCGGCCGGGCAGTTCCCCCTGGAGGCCGTCGGCATCATGAGCCGCATCGTCAACCGGGTCGAGGACGACACGGTCTGGCAGTCGATGATGCAAGCCAGTTGCCCGGCGCCGGAAGGCTTCGTCGCCGACGCCATCGCGGCGGCATCGGGCCAGATCGCCACCACCGTCGACGCGCGCGCCATCATCGCCTTCACCCTGGCGGGGGCCACCGCGCTGCGCATCTCGCGTGAGCGGCCGTCCTGCCCGGTCATCGGCCTGACCCCGACCGACGAGGTCGCGCGCCGCCTGTGCGTCGTCTGGGGCGTCACGGCCCAGTCGGTCGGGCAGGAAACGCCGGTACGCACGGTGGAGAACGTGGTCGATCAGGCGATCGAAGCCGCCGTCGCCAGCGGCGTGGCCCGGTCGGGCGACCGGATCGTGATCGCGGCGGGCCTGCCGTTCGGGGTGGCGGGCAGCACCAATACGTTGCGGGTGGCGGGCGTGCCGTAAGGATCGGGGGGCTCCGCCCCTCTCTGCCGGAAATGACAGAACCGCAGGTCGCCCAGCCAAGACAATAAAAACAAGACAATAAAAAAAGGTGCATCGCGAACGATGCACCTTTTTTTAAGTCAGTCCGAGGGTTCGATCCCTCGTTTTTAAGTCCCGCGATCATATCGCCACGGGTTTCTTGTTCTTACGAGTGGGCCGTTCCGGTCTTCTCACTCTGATGACCCCTTGATGAATGTTTTTTTTCTATCGGTCAAATGAAATATGCAAATAAATGCCGATTGATGATTTTGTTGCATCGCACAATACATGACGATGCTCAAGAAACGATCAGGCTCCATTCACTATTATTTTACGGTCGATATTCATGCCCATAAAAAAGGCGGGTCCCGAGGAACCCGCCTTGCACACCCGACCGTAACCGGCCTTCAGCCCGGCTTGACCGGGCCGGTATCGGCGCGGCCCGATGGCACGGTCCGTTCGGCCCAGCCGCCGCCCAACGCGCGATAGACGGTGATCAGGTTCTGATAGCGCGCCTCATGCACCGAAATCCGGCTCTGCTGCGCGCCATAGAGCGTCCGCTGCGCATCCAGCGTGTTCAGGTAGGAATCCACCCCGGCATCGAAACGCATCCGCGCCAGCCGGTAGGCATCGGCCGAGGACGCCACCAGCGCGTCAAGCTGGCGCGCCTGGTCCAGATAGGTCGCCCGCGCGGTCAGCGCGTCCGACACTTCGTGGAATGCCGTCTGGATCGCCTTTTCATACGCCGCCAGGCGCTGGTCGCGCAGCGCCTTGGACGCCTGGAGCGTGCCCTCGTTCTGCCCCCAGGTCAGCAGCGGGATCTGGATCTGGGGATTGATCCCGAACGTCGTGGCGCCCTGGCTGAACAGGTTGCGGAACTGCAGGCTGGACACGCCGTCCGACGCCGTCAGCGTCAGGCGCGGGAAGAAGGCAGCCCGCGCCGCGCCGATATCGTCGTTGGCCGATTTCAGCGAGAACTCGGCGGACTGGATGTCCGGCCGCCGGTCCAGCAGGTCGGACGGCAGGCCCGCCGGCAGGTCGGCCAGGATGGTCTGCTGGCCGAACGGCGCCGGGGCCGGCAGGTTGGCGGGCAGCGGCGCCCCGACCAGCAGCGCCAGCTCGTTCTCGTCCTGCGCCACCTGGCGCTGGTACTGGGCAAGGTTGGCCGCCGCCTGTTCCACCTGGGTCTCGACCTGGCGCAGGGTCAACTGGTTGGCCTCGCCGTGATCGAAGCCGGCCTGGGTCAGGCGCAGCGTCTCCTTCTGCGATGCCAGCGTCTGCACGGTCACTTTCATCTGCTCGCTGTCGGCCAGCCAGGCGACATAGGTCGTCGCGACCTGCGAGATCACGCTGATCAGCAGGCTGCGCTCGCTGGCGGCCTGGCTGAGGACCTGGTCCGCCGCCTCGCGCGACAGGCTGCGGATACGGCCGAACAGGTCGATCTCGTAGGACGAGAACCCGATCCCCGCCTGATAGAACTTGAAGACCCGGCCATCGCCATAGGGCTGCCCGCTCCGGCCCGCATCGAGACCCGGCGCGAAGCTGAGGCCCGCATGGCTCGACGGCGCCTGATAAAGCGCCGTCCCCGTCGACCCGATCTGCGGGAAGAGCGAGGCATGCTGCACCCGGTACTGGCCCTGCGCCTGCACCACGGCATAAGCCGCCGACCGCAGGTCGCGATTCTCCCGCACCGCGAGCGCGATCAGCGCCTGGAGCCGCTTGTCCACGAAGAAATCGCGCCAGCCGAGGTCCGAAGCCGCCGTGCCGATCTGCCCGGATGCGGCGGCATGATAAGCCGCTCCCTGCGGCCAGGCCGATGCGACCGGCAAGGCCGGCCGCTTGTAGTCGGGGATCATCGTGCATCCCGACAGCGCCGCCAGGGCCAGCAGCCCGGCCCGGCGCGGAGAAAGAAACCCGTTCATGAACTCAGCTCTCCTGGCCGGACGGCCCGGCGGGACGGGATAGATCGGCATGCGGGTCCACGCGGTCCTTCACCCGGCGAACCCGGAACAGCCGCAGCACCAGCACGAAGAACAGCGGTACGAAATAGATGGCCAGCAGGGTGGCCGACAGCATGCCCCCCACCACGGCGGTGCCGATCGCAACGCGCGCGCCCGACCCCGCCCCCGTCGAGATCGCCAGCGGAAACACACCGCAGACGAAGGCGATCGAGGTCATCAGGATCGGCCGCAGCCGCTCGCGCCCCGCGTTGACCACGGAGTCCAACAGGCTCTCCCCGGACTCGAAGAAGGCCTTGGCGAATTCCACGATCAGGATCGCGTTCTTCACCGCCAGCCCCACCGTGGTCAGCAGCCCCACCTGGAAATAGACGTCGTTGTCCAGGCCCCGCCACAGCGTGGCCGCGAGCGCGCCCAGCACGCCCAGCGGAATGACCAGCATCACCGCCAGCGGCACCGCCCAGCTTTCGTACAGCGCGGCCAGGCAGAGCAGGATCACCGTCCCGGCCAGCGCATAGAGCGGGCCGGTCGAGCCACCCGACGCCATCTGCTCGAACGACAGGCCCGTCCATTCATAGCCAATGCCCGGCGGCAGCTTCGCCAGCGCGTCCTTGATCGCGACCATCGCGGTGCCGGTGCTGTAGCCCGCCGAAGGCTGGCCCAGGATTTCATAGGCGTTCAGGCCGTTATAATCCTCGACCTTCTGCGGGCCCACCACCCAGTGGCCCGAGGCGATCGCGTTGAAGGGCACCAGCCCGTTGGCCACGTTGCGCACGTACCATTTGCCCAGATCGTCGGGCAACATCCGCGCGTCGGGCTCGCCCTGGATATAGACCTGCTTCACCCGGTCATCGCGCATGAACTGGTTGACATAGATCGAGCCCAGCGCACCCTCGATCATCGTGTTGATCTCGGCATTGGTCACGCCCAGCGCGTTCGCCTTCTCACGGTCGATATCGAGCTTGTATTGCGGCGCGTCCTCCAGGCCGTTGGGCCGCACCGCCATCAGGCGCGGGTCCTTGGCGCCCGCCATCAGGATCTGGTTGCGCGCGGCCAGCAGCTTTTCATGCCCCACATGGCCACGGTCCTCCAGTTCCAGGTCGAAGCCGGTCGCGTTGCCCAGTTCCAGCACGGCGGGCGGGTTGATGGCGAAGATCTGGGCCTCGGGATCGCCCCAGAAATGCATCATCACCCGCATCGCGATCGCCGAGGACGAGCGCGCGGCCCCGGGCCGCAGGTCCCAGTCCTTCAGCCGGATGAAGAAGGCACCGGCATTCTGGCCCTGGCCCGCGAAGTTGAACCCGTTCATCGCGAAGACCGACACCACGTTGTCGCTTTCGCTCTTCAGGACATAGTCGGTGATCTTCCGGTTGACGGCGGCCGTCTGCTCCTTGGTCGCGCCCGGCGGCATCGTCACCTGGCCGAAGATCAGGCCCTGGTCCTCATCCGGCAGGAAGCCCAGGGGCAGCCGGGCGAACAGGACCACCACCAGCCCGGTCAGCATCACGTACAGCACCAGCGAGACGGCGCTGCGCGCCAGCATCCAGCGCACGCCGGACTGGTAGCCCGCATTGACCCGGGCGAAGGCGCGGTTGAACCACCCGGCCGGGCCGCGCGTCTTCTCATGCGTGCCGGGCTTGAGCATCGTGGCGCACAGGGCGGGCGTCATGATCAGCGCCACCAGCACCGACAGCCACATCGCCGCGACGATCGTGATCGAGAACTGGCGATAGATCACACCGGTCGAGCCGCTGAAGGCCGCCATCGGCAGGAACACCGCCGTCAGCACCAGCACGATGCCGACCAGCGCGCCCGAGATCTCGTCCATCGAGACCCGCGCCGCCTCCCGGGGCGAGAGCTTCTTCTCCGACATCACGCGCTCGACATTCTCGACCACCACGATGGCGTCGTCGACCAGCAGGCCCACCGCCAGCACCATGGCCAGCATGGTCAGCGTGTTGATCGAGAAGCCGAGCGCCGCGAGGATGCCGAACGTGCCCAGCAGCACGACCGGCACCGCGATGGTCGGGATCAGGGTGGCGCGGAAATTCTGCAGGAAGATCAGCATCACCACGAAGACCAGCGCGATCGCTTCCATCAGCGTGATGACGACTTCCTTGATCGACAGGACGATGAAGGGCTCGGTATCCAGCGGATAGACGAGCTTCAGCCCGGGCGGGAAGAATTTCTCGAGCTGCGCCAACTCGGCGCGGACCGCCGTTTCGGTCGTGAGCTGGTTCGCGCCCGGCGCCAGTTTCAGCGCCATGCCGACGCTCGGCCGGTTGTTGAAGAACGAGCTGATATTATAAGTCTGCGGTCCCAGCTCCACCCGCGCGACATCGCGGATGCGCACCTGCGAGCCGCCCTGGGCCACGCGCAGCAGGATATTGCCGAATTCCTCGGGCGAGGTCAGGCGGGTCGGACCGATGATGGTGGCGTCCAGCCGCGCGCCCGGCTTCGCCGGCAGGCCGCCGATCTCACCCGACGAGATCTGGATGTTCTGCTCCTGCAACGCCGTCTGCACGTCGCTGATCGTCATGCCGTATTTGAACAACTTGCCGGGGTCCAGCCAGATGCGCATGGCATATTCGGAGCCGAACATCGTGTGATCGCCCACGCCCGAGACGCGGCTGATCGGATCGGACACGTTCGAGGCCACGTAATCGGCGATATCGAAGCCCGACATGCTGCCGTCGGTGGAGATGAAGGCCAGCACCAGCATGAAGTTCTTGACCGCCTTGGTCACGGTCAGGCCCTGGGCGGTGACTTCGGTGGGCAGGCGCGGCTGGGCAAGCTGGAGCTTGTTCTGCACCTGGACCTGCGCGATATCGGGGTTGGTCCCCTGCGCGAAGGTCAGGTCGATTTCCATCTGGCCGCTGGCGTAGGACTGCGCCGAGACATATTCCAGATGGTCCAGGCCGTACATCTGTTGCAGGATCGGCCGGACCACGGTGTTGTTCACCGTCTCGGCCGACGCCCCGGGATAGGTCACGGTGATCGCGATCTGCGGCGGCGCGATCGAGGGATACTGGGCAATCGGCAGGCGGAAGATCGAAACCGCCCCCACCAGCATGATCACCAGCCCGATGACCCATGCGAAGATGGGCCGGTCAATGAAGAAGCGCGACATGGGTTCTTATCCCGCCTTGCCCTGGGGGGCAGGCCCGGCGGCCGCCTCGGTGGGGGAGACGGTGTCTCCGGGGTGGATCTTCTGCAAGCCGCTGACCACGACCCGCTCGCCCGGCTTCAGCCCGTCGGTGACGATCCAGTCGGTCCCGACCGCGGGGCCGGTCGTGATCCCGCGAATGGCGGCCTTGTTGTCCGCGCCCACGACGATCACCGTCGGGTCGCCGTGCGAATTGCGGGTCACCGCAGCCTGCGGCACGCGCAGCGCCGACGGGTCGACGCCTTCCTCCAGCCTGGCATGCACATACATGCCCGGCAGCAGCATATGGGCCGCATTGGGCATCACCGCGCGGACCACGACGGTCGCCGTCGTCTCGTCCACGTTCACTTCCGAGAATTCCAGCCGGCCCGGCTGCTCGTAGGTGCTGCCATCCTCCAGCGTCAGGGTGACGGTGGCGGCATCCTGGCCGGCGCGCTGCAACCGGCCCTCCTGCAACTCGCGCCGCAGTTCGAGCAGCCGCGTCGCCGGCAGGTTCACGTCCACATAGATCGGGTCCAGCCGCGTGAC
Organism: Gluconacetobacter sacchari; assembly: GCF_014174255.1. Taxonomy (GTDB): domain Bacteria; phylum Pseudomonadota; class Alphaproteobacteria; order Acetobacterales; family Acetobacteraceae; genus Gluconacetobacter; species Gluconacetobacter sacchari. Next base: position 145,625 of record NZ_JABEQJ010000007.1, on the reverse strand, counting down.
GATCGACAGGTTGCTGGTCTGTCCCACCGTGGCCAGCGCGCCGACCGTCATCAGCGAGCGGCCGATCCGTCCGGAAATCGGCGACAGCACGCGGGTATAGTTCAGGTTGACCATGGCGCTTTCGACATTCGCGCGCGCCTGGGCGATATCGGCGTCGGCCTCGCGCGCCGCGGCGGTGGCGTCGTCATAATCCTGCCGGCTGACGGCATGCTCGCGCACCAGCGGTCCATAGCGGTCCAGCTTCGCCTGCGCCGTCACCCGCGCCGCCTGCGCATGCAGAAGCTGCGCCTTGGCCGAGTCATAGACCGCCTGATAGGCCGACGGATCGATCTGGTAGAGCTGCTGGCCGGCCGTGACGTCGGTCCCTTCGACGAACAGCCGCTTCTGGATCACGCCGTTCACCTGCGGACGCACCTGGGCGATCTCGATCGCCTCGGTGCGGCCCGGCAGGTCGGTGGTGACGCTGAACGGTGCCGCGCGCAGGGTCACCACGCCGACCTGTTGCGGCGGTGGCGCGTGGGGCGCCGCCTTGCGCTGGCATCCGGCCAGCGCAAGGGACGCGCAGGCGACGAGAAGGACGGCACGATGGGGACGGGGGTACGTCATTGCTTGATTGAACCCTGCGAAAACATAGGTCGCCGGCCCTGGCCGGGAAACGGCGCCACGGAGCCATGACCCCGCGAAACCGTCCCATGCAACACCGGCATATGGAAACTGAGTGGTTTTCTTGATTGGAAACTATTTCGTTTCTAAACTCCGGTCAATGCCTGCCCGCCAGGCGCCAAGCCGGGACCCCGCGACAGGAAGGAACCACCGAAATGCCCGCTACCGGGGCGACGATATCGGATCTCGTGCGCGTCCATTCCCGTGCGCACCCGCCCTGTTCCGACAGGCGATGCGCTGGCCGCCCGCCCGTGCTGGAAGGTGGCGAGCGGCGGGAACTGATCCTCAACGCGGCCTGCCAGATTCTGGACGATCACGGCTACCACAGCGCCTCGATGGACAAGCTGGCGCATATGTCGGGCATGTCCAAGAAGACCATCTACCAGATGTTCGCCTCCAAGGAAGACCTGTTCCGCACCCTCATCAGCGAGCGGCTTTTCGACATCAAGCGCATGGCGGTCCACTGCCCGGCCGGCATCACGCCCGAGGCCGAGCTGGTCCATATCCTCGTAACGATCGCAACCCGCGTTCTGGCGCCGGAGCGGATGTGCCTGGTCCGCGCCATCGTCGGCGAAATCCGCGATTCCGCCGAGATCCGCCGCATCATGCAGAGCATCGAACTGTGCGGGAACAGCAACCAGATCGAGGAATGGCTGCTGCGGCAGCAGGCGGCTGGAACCTGGCCCATCGACGATGTCGAGGACCTGGCCATCGGCCTGTTCAACATGACGGTGGGCAAGCTGATCCTCGGCGAGCTGTTCCATGCGCGCGCACTGGTGAGCCTGTCGGAGATCGAGGCCAATATCCGCCGCTGGGTGCGCATTTTCCTCGCCGGGCTGTCGGCCATCGAACCCGGCCGTTCCTGACCGCCGCGCCCTCGCCACGGGGCCCGTGACGGCACCTCTCCCACGCGTCCGTCCCCCGGCGCCGTAACGCCGCAACGGCCCGCCTTCCGCGCGGTTCCCGCACGATCGGGCTTTCGCGCGGCGCGAAAGCGGCTATCATCGCGCCAATGATCCCAGGACCCTCAGCCGGGGCCGCGCGCGGCACCAGGGGCGCGGCAGAACGCGCAGCCGGGGCGGACGAGGACGCCACCCGATGAGCGCCTGCCGTCCCGCCCGCTTCTGCACGGGCAACATCATGCGTCACGTCGTCGTCATGGCCGGCACCGGAGCGATCGGGCTCATGGCGGTGTTCGCGGTCGACCTGCTGAACCTGTTCTATATCTCGCGCCTGAACGATCCGGCGCTGACGGCGGCGATCGGCTTCACCGGCGCGGTCGGCTATGTCCAGATCGCGGTCTCGATCGGCATGTCGATCGGCCTGGGCGCCGTCACCGCCCGTCAGATCGGCGCCGGCCGGCACGACCGCGCGCGACGCATCGCCTCCTCCTGCCTGCTGGTCATGACGGTCGTCATGGTTGCGCTGGGGCTGGCGACGGCGCTCTTTTCCACGCCGATCCTGCATCTGTTCGGCGCGAAGGGCCGGGTGGCGGAGCAGGCCGGCCAGTATATCAACATCGTCTCGCCCGCCCTGTGGCTCGTCGCGGCAGGCATGGGCTGCTCCAGCCTGCTGCGCGCGGTCGGCGATGCCAGGCAGTCGATGAACGTCACCCTGATCGGCGCGCTGGCCTCGGCCATGCTCGATCCGCTGCTGATCTTCTGGCTGCATCTGGGGCTGGCGGGCGCCGCCATCAGCACCATCCTGTCCCGGGCGCTCGTCGCGTTTCTGGGCTACGTGGCGGTGCGGCGGCACGACCTGCTGGCCATGCCCTGCACCCGCTATATCCTGCACGACGCCCGGCTGGTCGGCGGCGTGGCGATGCCGGCGATCCTGACCAACCTCGCCACCCCCATCGGGGGCCTGTTCGTCACCCGCGCCATGGCCACGTTCGGCCTGGCGGCGGTGGCCGGCCAGGCGACGATCGACCGGATCGTCCCGGTCGCCTTCGCCTTCGTCTTCGCCCTGACCGGGTCGGTCGGGCCGATCATGTCGCAGAACCAGGGCGCCGGCCAGCTAGACCGCGTGCGCCAGACGCTGGTCGCGGCACTCAAGCTGGTCGCGATCTGCGTCGCGCTGACCTGGGCGATCCTGCTGCCGGCCCAGGACCTCGTGGTGCGGGCCTTCGCCGCCCAGGGCACCACGGCGGACCTGATCCGCCTGTTCTGTACCTGGACCGTCGGCGGCTACCTGTTCATCGGCATGCTGTTCGTCGCCAACACGGCCTTCAACAATCTGGGGTTTCCGCTCTATTCGACGCTGTTCAACTGGGGGCGGGCGACGCTGGGCACGCTTCCCTTCGTCTGGATCGGCACGCGTTTCGGCCCGTGCGGCGTGCAGGTCGGGCAGGTGCTGGGCAGCGTCGTCTTCGGCACCTGGGCCGTACTGACGGCCTTCTCGGTCGTGCATAACCTCAAGCCCGGACGGATCATCCCCGGCCTGGCCACCGAACTGCCGGGCCGCACCGCCAAGAGCGCCATGGCCGAGCTGAACGAACTGGACGAGGAGGAACAGATCGCCGACGACGCCGCGAAGGCCTGAATCGCCTGTCCTTTTTTAAAAAAGAACCCGAAACGCGCGCATATCGATTCTTCGCCCATGGGAGAACGCCCGCCATGCCCCGACTGACCGAAGCAGAACGCGACACCCTGCCGGACGACGCCTTCGCGCTCCCCCGGCCGCCGGTATCCGATCCCCGACGCCGCCCACGCCCGCGACGCGCTGGCCCGCGCCAGCGAAATGCGCCATGCGGGCCATCTGACCCAGGACGAGTACGAGACGATCGTCCACCGCGCCCGCGCGGTGCTGGGCGAGGATTAGGGGCGGCTTGCAAACCGCCGCCCGGCCCCGTGCTCAGGCCCCGTGCTCAGCCCGCCTTGTCCAGCGCCGCCTCAAGCTGCGGCAGAACCTCGAACAGGTCGCCGACCAGCCCGTAATCCGCCACCTGGAAGATCGGCGCCTCGGGGTCCTTGTTGATCGCGACGATCACCTTGCTGTCCTTCATCCCGGCCAGATGCTGGATCGCGCCCGAAATCCCCACGGCGATATACAGGTCCGGCGCCACGATCTTGCCGGTCTGCCCCACCTGGTAGTCATTGGGCACGAAGCCCGCATCGACGGCGGCGCGCGAGGCGCCGATGGCCGCCCCCAGCCGGTCGGCCAGCGGGTTCAGCAGCTTGAAGTTCTCTTCGTTCTGCATGCCCCGGCCACCCGAGACGATCACCCGCGCCGATTCCAGCTCGGGCCGCTCGGACTGCGACAGCGCGATCGAGACGAACGTCGACAGCACGGGCCCTTCCGGCACCACCACCTGCTCGATCGGCGCCGCGCCGCCCTCGGCCGGCGCCGGGTCGAAGGACGAGGCCCGCACCGTCAGCACCTTCTTCGCGTCCGACGATTTCACCGTGGCCAACGCGCTGCCGGCATAGATCGGGCGCACGAACGTATCGGCATCGACGATCGACACCACGTCCGGAATCGGCTGCACGTCCAGCAGGGCGGCGGCACGCGGCAGGATATTCTTCCCGCTGGCGCCGGAGGCCGCGACGATGTGGCTGTAGCCGGGGGCCAGGTCGGCGATCACCGCCGCCAACGGCTCGGCCAGCTCATGCGCGGCGGCCGCACCGGCCGCGCGCAGCACCTTGGCCACGCCGTCGATCCGCGCCGCGGCATCGGCCACGGCGGCATCGCCCGTCACCAGCGCATGCACCTCGCCCAGCGCCCGCGCCGCCGTCACGGCCGACCGCGACGCCTGGCGGATGGCACCGGATTCATGATCCAGGAAAACGAGTACGGCCATGATCAGATCACCTTCGCTTCGTTGCGCAGACGCGCCACCAGGTCGGCGGCGGATTCGACCCTGATGCCCTGCTGACGCGCCGGCGGCTCGGCCACCGAGACGATGGTCAGGCGCGGCGTCACATCCACCCCCAGATCGCCGGGCGCGATCGTCTCCAACGGCTTCTTGCGCGCCTTCATGATGTTGGGCAGCGAGGCATAGCGCGGCTCGTTCAGCCGCAGGTCGGCGGTCACGATCGCCGGCAGCGTCAGCGCCAGCGTCTCCAGCCCGCCATCGACCTCGCGCGTCACGCTTGCCCTGCCATCCGCGATCTCGATCCGGCTGGCGAACGTGCCCTGGGCCCAGCCCAGCAGGCCGGCCAGCATCTGGCCGGTGGCATTCATGTCGTCGTCGATCGCCTGCTTGCCCAGCAGCACCAGGTCGGGGCTTTCCTTCGCCACCAGCGCCTTCAGGATCTTGGCGACGCCCAGCGGTTCCACCGCCACATCGGTCAGGACCAGGATCGCCCGGTCCGCGCCCATCGCCATCGCGGTGCGCAGCGTGTCCTGCGCCTGCTGCACGCCGACCGACACCGCCACCACCTCGGTCGCGATGCCCTTTTCCTTCAGGCGCACCGCTTCCTCGATCGCGATCTCGTCGAACGGGTTCATCGACATCTTCACGCCGGCGGTTTCGACACCCGTGCCGTCCGCCTTCACGCGCGGCTTGATGTTGAAATCGATCACACGCTTTACGGGAACAAGAACCTTCATGGACCTCTTCGCCTGTCTGTCAGCGGAAATGTGGAGCATTCACCTCGGGGAGGGCGTCCCCATAGCGCATTTCATCAAAAAATCACATCCCGCCGGGATAGTTCGGCCCACCGGCGCCCTCGGGCACGCACCAGTCGATATTCTGCGCCGGGTCCTTGATGTCGCATGTCTTGCAATGCACGCAGTTCTGCGCGTTGATCTGGAGGCGCGGCGCGGTCTCGACATCCACGGCCTCGTAGACCCCGGCCGGGCAATACCGGCTTTCGGGCACGCGGAACACATCCCAGTTCACCGTCCGCCACAGCGCCTCGTTGCGCAGCTTCAGATGAACCGGCTGGTCCTCCTCATGATTGGTGGCGGACAGGAACACTGAGGACAGCTTGTCGAAGGTGATCCTGCCGTCCGGCTTGGGATAGGCGATCGGCGGCGACTGGGTGGCGGATTCCAGCACCTCGTTGTCCGCATGCCGATGATGCAGCGTCCACGGCGCCCGGCCGCGCAGCAGCATGGCGTCGATGCCCGCATAGAGCGCGCCCCCCTTCATGCCGAAGCGCGCGAAGGCCGGGCGCACATTGCGTACGGCGCGCAGTTCCTCCCACAGCCAGGATTTGCGCACGCGGGCGGTGTACGACGCCGGCTCCGCCCGGCCGCCCGCCATCGCCTCGGCCACCGCCTCGGCGGCCAGCATGCCGGATTTCATCGCGGTATGGGTGCCCTTGATCTTGGGCACGTTCAGGAATCCGGCCGTGTCGCCGATCAAGGCCCCGCCAGGGAAGGTCAGGCGCGGAACCGACTGGATTCCCCCCTCCGACAGCGCCCGCGCCCCATAGGCGATGCGCCGCCCGCCCTCGAAGGTGGGCCGGAAGGACGGATGCAGCTTCAGGCGCTGCATCTCGTCGAACGGCGACAGCCAGGTATTGGGATAATCCAGCCCGACCACGAAGCCGTACGAGACCAGGTTCTCGCCGAAATGATACATCCAGGCGCCGCCATAGGTCCGGTCGTCCAGCGGCCAGCCGAAACTGTGCTGCACCAGCCCGGGGCGATGCTGGCCGGCCGGCACCTCCCACAGTTCCTTGATCCCCAGGCCATAGGTCTGCGGGTCCACGCCCTTGCGCAGGTTGTACAGCGCCATCAGCCGCTTGGTCAGCGACCCCCGGCACCCTTCGGCGAACAGGGTATATCTCGCGCGCAGTTCCATCCCCGGGGCATAGTTCGGCCCCGGCTCGCCATCGCGGCCGATCCCCATGTCGCCCGTCACCACGCCCGCGACGCGCCCGTCCTCGACCAGCAGGTCCGCGCCGGCGAAGCCGGGATAGATCTCCACCCCCATCTCCTCGGCCCGCCCGGCCAGCCAGCGGCAGACATCGCCCAGGCTGACGATGTAATTGCCGTGGTTGCGCATGTGCGGCATCACCCGGTCCAGCATCGGCACCGTGTAGCCCCGGCTTTCGGTCAGGAAGAGCATCGCCTCCTCCGTCACCGGCGTGTCCAGCGGCGCGCCGGTCTCGCGCCAGTCGGGCAGCAATTCGTCCAGCGCGCGCGGCTCGATCACCGCGCCGGACAGGATATGGGCGCCGATCTCGCTGCCCTTCTCGATCAGGCACACCGTGGCCTGCGGCACGAGCTGCCGCAGCCGGATCGCCGCCGCCAGACCGGACGGGCCGCCCCCGACAACGACAATATCGAATTCCATCGTCTCGCGCGCGTGTTCGGTCATCGCCTTTCTCGCCTCGTCCTGCTGGAAGATTTATGCCTTCCTAGAACCGAACGGGGCCGAAACGCAAAACCGCCCGGCGCGTCAGCGCGCGTCACCCCGGGGGGCGAACGCCAGTTCCCCGGTCGCACGCCATTCGGCCGAGACGAAATTGACGATCAGCGACCGCCGCACCCCCCGGATCGGCCGGCGCACGAAGCCATGCCAGCTCGCCGCGCCAGGCACGAACATCAGGCCGGAATTGAACGCCCCGCTGGCCCGCGCGACCGGCATGCCGTCCGCCGTCATCAGGTCAGTACCCCAGTCCGCCGCCCCGGGCCCGGACGACAGCGCGACCAGCAGGGTCAGCGCCTTGGCCCCGATATCGGTATGCGGCTCCAGCCAGAACCCGTCGGTATCCAGGCACAGTTCCAGCCGCAGGGCGGTGCCGGCCAGCCGGGCGCCGCAGCGCGCGGCGATCGCGTCGCGCGCCTCCGCCGCGTCGAACATGCGGGCCAGCAGGTCCAGCGCCGGATCGCGGCGCGCCCGGGGCGTGACGAAGACCCGCCGTCCGTTGCGGGCATCGCGCCGGCCGCCGGTATCCCCGCCATGGGATGCCGCTCCCGGGTCCCAGCCCACCAGCGCGGCGCAGGCCGCCGGCGGCAGGACATCGTCCAGCAGCCAGTGCGCGAACGGCCAGCGCCGCGCCCGCGCCCCCCGCACCGAGGCGGCGGCGGCATTACAGGGCGCCGGCATGGCGCCTGACCCCGGCCGGCGCGTGATGCGCGTCGAACAGGGCCGCGATATTGCGCAGGAAGGGCCGGCCGGCCTCGGTCACGCGGATCACGGTGCCCTCCAGCACCACCAGCCCGTCATGCTCGGCCTGCCGCAGGCCTGGCCACGCGCCGTCATACCACCCGGCACCGGCCCCGTGACGCGCCCCGATGGCGGCCGGGTCGGCCCGCAGGGCGCACATCAGCCGTTCGATCACCTCGCCGCGCAGCCGGTCGTCCTCGGTCCGGCGCACGCCGCGCACCGCCGGCAGGTCGTCCGACGCCGCCATGGCACGCGCGTAGAAGGCCTGCGCCGGCACGTTCTGGGTCATGCCCTGGGGAAAGATGGAAATCGCCGAGGCGCCGACCCCGATCAGCACCGGCGCGGGATCGACCGTATAGCCCTGGAAATTGCGGCGCAGGGTGCCGGTCTCGGCGGCCAGGCACAGCGCGTCGCCGGGCCGGGCGTAATGGTCCAGCCCGATGGCGCGATACCGGGCGCCGCGCAGCGCCGCGTCGATGCGCGCCCGCTGGGCCAGCCGCGCGGCCGGCGGCGGCAGCGCGGCCTCGGGCAGCAGCCCCTGGCGCTTCTGCTTCCACGGCACATGGGCATAGCCGAACACCGCCAGCCGGTCCGGCCGCAACTGGGCGGCGACGGTCGCGGCGGTCGCTCCCGCCCCCTCGACGGTCTGGTACGGCAGGCCATAGATCAGGTCGATATTGACCGACCCGATCCCGGCCGCGCGCACCCGCCGCACGCATTCCAGGGTCTGCTCCAGGCTCTGCACCCGGCCGCTGGCCGCCTGCACGGCGGGATCGAGGTCCTGGACCCCCAGGCTGACCCGGTTGACCCCCAGCTCCGCCAGCAGCGCCGGACAGGCGTCGGGCAGGAAACGCGGGTCGAGTTCGACGGCGATTTCGGCGTTCGCGTCCACGGTGAACAGGCGGCGGACCTCCCGCATCACCGCGCGCATGCTGTCCGGCGGCAGGGTCGTCGGCGTGCCGCCGCCCCATTGGACGTGCCGCACCGGATGACCGGGGCCGAGCCGCGCCGCGACCCGCCGCAATTCCTCGATCAGCAGCCGGCCGTAGGCCTCCCGCAGCCCGGCATCGCGCACCACGGCGGTATTGCACCCGCAGAACAGGCACAGCACGTCGCAGAACGGAACATGCAGGTAGAGCGAGACCGCCACCCCCTGCGGAACCGCGCGCAGCCACGCGTCGGCTTCGGCGGCACCGACCGAGGCATCGAACTGCGCCGCGGTCGGGTAGCTGGTATAGCGCGGCAGGTTGCCCCCATACCGAACCAGCATGTCGGAAGGAGGCAGCCCGTCCACGGGATCAGAACCGGTATTCGATACCGGCACCGACCACGGTCGGGTCGAGCGAATCATGGGCCTTGATGAAGGGGCCGCTGACGCCGCCACGGTCATTGGCCCAGGCATGCATCCGCATGAACATCTGCTTGACGTCGAAGTTGAAGAACCAGTTGCCCACCAGCTGGTAATCGAAGCCCGCATTGACCGACGGGCCGCCGGTAAAGCCGACATTCAGCTTCTGCACCAGCCCGCCGGCCGGCGAGACGTTATGGAACCACGCCATGGTGCCGCCCACGCCCACATAGGGGTTGAAGCGCTTGTGCGGCCGGAAATGCCACGCGAAGGTCACGGTCGGCGGCAGCACCCAGGCGCTGCCGACATCGACATGGGCCGCCCCGCCGACCCCATCGGCCGCGACCTCATGCCGCGAACTGGCGGCGATCAGGTCCACCGACAGATTGTCGGTGAAGAAATATTCGAACGTCAGCTCCGGCGTGACCTGGCGCGTGGTCTTCACCCGGCCGGCCACCGCGTTGCCATTGATCCACAGCTTGCTGTCGCGATCCTCGGGCATCACGCCCAGCGCGGACAGGCGGATCAGGAAATCCCCTTTGCCCAGGCCGATCCTGGTACCGGCACAGGTCTCGAACAGGCCGCAATGGCCGCTGCGCGACGGCGGCGGCGGCACGGCATCGGACGCGACCGGCGCGTTGACATAGACCGACGGCGTCGCCGTCTGAGCCCGTCCCGCGCCCGGTGCCAACGCCAGCAGGCCGGCCAGGACCGGAACGACGAGGCTACGGGTCATTTTCATCGTGTGCGCCTTTCAACTTTCAGCGATGAAGAACATCGTGTGACGTGCATTCACCACGCACCGCCTGTCATCGCCTTGACATAAATCAAGCCATATCCTGCGACATCTCGATCGGGGTCCGAACCGGCACCGGGCGGCCCACCGGACGGCTCCCGGGGCGCCCTCCCGCGCGCCACCCCGCCCCGCCCGTCGCGCATATCAGGCACGCATGAAAAGAAGATCGCCGCCCCCCGGGGGCGGCAGCGCGGGCACGACGGCCCTCGAACCGCGGCAAACCGACGATCGGGGCAAGGCCGGCATGCCGGATCGCGTACGCCGAAAACCCGCCAACCCGCCACGCTTGGGTCCGATGCTGGAAAAGGCATTGATTCAGATCAACTCAGCCCGCATTCTGATGCATGTCGCGATCCGGTCGGCCCGATGGCCGCCCATGCTGCAACGACCGGTCCGCCTCCCGGCGGGCCAGAACCGGGAGGAACCCGGACGATATGTCTGATCAGACCACCTGCCTGCACCAGCGCGAGTCCCGCCCGCGCCGCCTGATCCTGGCCGGCGCCCACCGGCAGCCCGGCTATTGCCTGACCTGCGGCATCCGGGCCCAGAGCGTCTGTAGCGTCATCGACGACGACGACATCGCCCGCCTGGCCGAGGTGGCGGTGGAAACGCTGGTCCTGCCGGGCCGCACCTTCATCGAGGAAGGCACGGCGGCCACCGATTTCTACAATATCACCTCGGGCAACGTGAAGCTGTTCAAGGCCCTGCCCGACGGACGGCGGCAGATCATGGGCTTCGCCACCACCGGGCATTTCCTGGGCCTGGCGGTGTCCGATCAGTACGCGTTCGGCGCCGAGGCGATGGACACGGTGCGGCTGTGCCGGTTCTCGCGGGCCCGCATGCGCCAGTTGATGGACGATTTCCCCAGGCTGGAACGCCGGCTGCTGGCCGAAGCCTCGAACGAACTGGTCGCGGCGCAGAACCAGATGCTGCTGCTGGGCCGCAAGACGGCGCGCGAGCGGGTGGCCAGCTTCCTGCTGGACCGGATGCGCGACGCCACGGACCCGTCGCAGGACGTGCCGCTGCCGATGACCCGGTCGGACATGGCCGACTATCTGGGCCTGACGATCGAAACCGTCAGCCGGACCCTGAGCTGGATGCGCGCCGAACGGCTGATCGCGATCGGCAGGGGCCACACGGTCCGCGTCACCGCGAGCGAACGCCTCGAAACCCTCGCGGCGGGCGAGGCGGCCTGAGCGGCGGCACGTTACTCGGCCTCGGGGCTGGGTTCGGGCACGGCCGGCGGCCGCGCCGACACGCTGCGCGCCGGGCCGCCGACGATGTGGCCGATCGGGGTCAGCACCTCGACATGGTCGCAGATGATCTTGAACACCGCGAGCATGGGCACCGACAGGAAGGCCCCCCACACCCCCCATAGCCAGTCCCAGAACATCAGCGACCCCATGACCAGCACCGGGTTGAGCGTGAAGCGCCGGGCCAGCACCATCGGGGTGATCGTCTCGCCTTCCATCAGATGGATGCACAGATAGACCATCGGCGGCAGCAGCGCCTGGAGCACCGAGGGAAAGACGAACAGGCTGATGACGAAATAGATCACGATCCCGGTCAGCGGCCCGATGATGGGGATATAGTTCAGCAGGAACGCCAGCACCCCCCACAGCAGCGGGTTGGGCAGGCCGAACACCCAGCATTGCAGCATGTTCGCCAGCCCGACCAGCACGTTGATGATCGTGATCGTCGTCAGGTACAGCGAGACGTTGCGTTCGATCTGGTAGGCGATCTGCACCGCGCGGCGCTTGTCGGCGAAGGTCGGCATGATTTCGACGAAACGCCGCAGCAGGCTGTCGCCCTGCGCCAGCAGGAAGAACAGCATCAGCATCATGGTAAAGAGCTGGCCCACGAAGGCCCGCGTTCCCAGCAGCACGCTGGAGCCGAACGTGCCCAGCCCCCCCGCACCCGCGGGCGCGGCCGGCGCCAGCAGCGCGATCTGCCCGCTCCCACGCCCACCCCGGCCGCTGACCACGTCCAGGAAGCTCTCGATCCGGTCGTTGGCGGACTGGATCATCCGCAACGGCCCACGCAACACCGCCATATGGGCCTGGATCGCGGCCATGGTCTGCGGCGCGCGGCTGATCCAGCCGGCGGCGGGCACCGAGATCGCGGTGCCGATCGCCCCCACCACCCCGACCAGGCACAGGATCAGGAACAGCGCCGCCAGCGTCTTGGGCAGGCGCAACCGCGCATGCAGCAGGCGCATCGGCGCGGACAGCAGCAGGTTGGCCACCAGCGCCAGCACGATCGGCAGGATGATCGCCGAGGCGAAATACAGCGTATAGAAGACCGCCAGCACCGTCAGGATCAGCAGGCAGACGGTCTGCGCGCTGAAGCGGCTGCGGCGTACGACCTCGATGGCCCGCTGCTGCTGGCGCGCCTCGAACGAATCGGCCTCTTCTTCCTCGGAAGCCAACATCATGCCCCGCCTCGCCAACGGCCATCGGCGGACAGGACCCGCCCGACCGCCATCGCTTGGGGCGTAGTCTTCTCCCCGCGCCGACGCAAGGCATAACGCGCCACGGCATTGGTGCCCCGCCGCCGCCGCAAATCACGAAAAGGTGCGTTTTCTGAACGGCGATCGTCCGCGAAACACCGTGGGCAAGGCTTGAAAGCCGCCCGCATAACGGCTCACATCCCGCATGAAAGCGGAACCCCGCCTTCACGCGCTGAAAGATGGAGGATCACATGGCCTGGACTGCTCCGAAGATCACCGAAGTTCCGCTGGGCGCGGAAATCAACAGCTACGTCTGCGGCCAGAAGAAATAAGCCGCACGAAACGCCGCCCCGCCTCGCGCGGGCGGCGTTTCCGCCTCCGATCCCCGCGTCATGATCGACATCATCGTTCTCGGTGCCGCCGCCGGCGGCGGCTTCCCGCAATGGAACTCCAACGCCGCCGGATGCCGGCGCGCCCGCGCGGGCGACCCCGGCGCCCTGCCCCGGACCCAGGCCTCGATCGCCATCAGCGGCGACGGCGTCCACTGGTTCGTCGTCAACGCCTCGCCCGACCTGCGCGCGCAGATCGGCCAGACCCCGGCGCTGCACCCGCGCGAGGGCCTGCGCTCCACCCCCATCGCCGGGGTGATCCTGACCGGCGGCGAGGTCGATACCGTCACCGGCCTGCTGACCCTGCGCGAGCGCCAGCCCCTCACCCTGCTGGCCACCCGCCCGGTGCTGGACCTGCTGGACGCCAACCCGATCTTCGAGGCACTGGACCGCGCCATCGTGCCGCGCCTGGCCCTGGCGCTCGACCGGCCTCACGCGCTCGCGCTGCCCGACGGCAGGCCGGCGGGGCTGACGATCACGCCCTTCGCGGTGCCGGGCAAGGTGCCCCTCTATGCCGAAAGCGGCCCCGACCCCGCCGCCATCGTCGAAAATGGCGAGACGGTGGGGCTGGCGATCACCGACGGAACGCGCCATGCCGTCTTCATCCCCGGCTGCGCGCGCATGACCGAGCCGTTGCGCGCGCGCCTGCGGGGCGCGGACATCGTCTTCTTCGACGGCACGCTCTGGACCGACGACGAGATGCTGCGCGCCGGCATCGGGCAGAAGACCGGGCAGCGCATGGGCCACATGTCCGTCAGCGGCCCGGAGGGTACCATCGACGCGCTCTCCGACCTTGGAATCGGGCACAGGATCCTGATCCACATCAACAACTCCAACCCCGTCCTGCTGGCCGACAGTCCCGAGCGCGCGGCCGCGCGCGACGCGGGATGGGACGTGGCCTTCGACGGCATGAGGATCACGACATGACGGGGCATGCCCTTTCTCCTGACGGGCTGGAGGCCGCGCTACGCGCCATCGGCGCCGAGCGCTACCACAATCTGCACCCGTTCCACCGCGCGCTGCATGAAGGGCGCCTGGCAAAGGGCCAGGTCCAGGCCTGGGCGCTGAACCGCTATTATTACCAGTGCCGCATTCCCGCCAAGGACGCGACATTGCTGGCCCGGCTGCCGACGGCCGAGCTGCGCCGCGAATGGCGCAGGCGGCTGGTCGATCACGATGGCGATGCGCCGGGCACCGGCGGCGTCGCCCGCTGGCTCAAACTCACCGACGGCGTGGGGCTGGACCGCGCCTATGTCGAGTCGCTGGAAGGATTGCTGCCCGCCACGCGCTTCGCCGTCGATGCCTATGTCGATTTCGTGCGCGACCGCCCGATCCTCGAAGCCATCGCCTCATCCCTGACCGAACTGTTCTCGCCCACCATCATCAGCGAGCGCGTCGCCGGGATGCTGCGCCATTATGATTTCGTCACGCCGGAAGCACTGGCCTATTTCCAGCCCCGGCTGACCCAGGCCCCGCGCGACTCCGATTTCGCGCTGGCCTATGTCCGCGAACACGCCCGCACCGCGGCCGAGCAGAAATCGGTGCTGGACGCGCTGACCTTCAAATGCGCCGTGCTGTGGTCGATGCTGGACGCGCTGGATTACGCCTATGTCGTCCCCGGCCGCATCCCGCCCGGCGCCTTCACGCCCGAACCCGCATGACCGGCGCCCCCGCCCCGCCGCCGGTCGCCGAGGACACGATCGTCCGCTTCCCGCGCGGCATACGGCTGCACCACGACCGGGTGCGCGACCAGTGGGTGATCCAGGCGCCGGAACGCGCCTTCATCGCCGACCCGATCGCCGCCGAGATCCTGCAACTGGTGGACGGCACGCGCCCCCTCGCCGCCATCATCGACCTCCTGGCCGAGCGCTTCTCCGCCCCGCGCCCCGTCATCGCCCGCGACGTGCTGGACATGGTCGCCGGCCTGGCCCGGCGACAGGTCCTCGCGACATGACCCCCGCCGTCCCCCCGCCGATGAGCCTGCTGGCCGAGCTGACGCATCGCTGCCCGCTGCAATGCCCGTACTGCTCCAACCCCCTGGCGCTGGACGGGCGGGAGGGCGAGCTTGGCACCGGCGACTGGCTCCGCGTGCTGGACCAGGCGGCGGAACTCGGCGTGTTGCAGGTCCATTTCTCCGGCGGCGAGCCGATGGCCCGGCGCGACCTCCCCGAACTGGTGCGCCACGCGGCGTCATTGGGGCTGTACAGCAACCTCATCACGTCCGGCGTTCTACTCACCGAAGCCACGCTGGCCCAACTGGCCAAGGCTGGACTGGACCATGTGCAGCTCTCGTTCCAGGACGTCGATACCGCACCGGCCGAGACCATGGGCGGCATGCCCGGCGCGCAGCAGAAGAAACTGGCCGCCGCCCGCATGGTCGTGGCCGAGGGCATGCCGCTGACGGCGAATTTCGTCATCCATCGCGGCAATGCCGGCCGCGTCGGCCGCATGCTCGACCTGGCGGTGGAACTGGGCGCCCGCCGGGCCGAGATCGCGCATACGCAATATTATGGCTGGGGGCTGGCGAACCGTGCCGCCCTGATGCCCAGCCGGGCCCAGCTCGCCGAGGCGACCCGCGCGGTGGAAGACGCCCGCGCGCGGCTGTCGGGCGTACTGGCGATCGACTACGTCACCCCCGATTACTACGCCGACCAGCCCAAGCCCTGCATGGGCGGCTGGGGGCGGCGCTTCGTCAACATCTCGCCCAGCGGCCACGTCCTGCCGTGCCACGCGGCCGAGACGATCGGCGGCGTGCCGATCCCCGACATCCGCACCGACAGCCTGGCCGCGATCTGGGCCGACTCACCGCTGTTCCGCCTGTTTCGCGGCACGGACTGGATGCCCGAACCCTGTCGCGGCTGCGCCCTGCGCGAGCAGGACTGGGGCGGCTGCCGCTGCCAGGCCCTGGCCCTGCTGGGCGACGCGGCGGCGACCGACCCGGTCTGCACCCGCTCGCCCGACCACGCCCGGATCAGCGAGATCCTGGCCGACCTGCCGCAAACGCCGCCACCGCTGGTCTATCGCCGCTACGGCAACGCGCCGACGGGCGAATAACGGCCGCGCTCAGAACCATTCCTTCTGATGAACGACATACGTCTCGGCGAACTCGGCATCCGACTTTGAAATGTAAATGATCGCTTCAATAAAGGCGATAATATAGACAATCGCGCTCGGTATACCCAGAAGGATAAAGCCGAACAAAGTACACAGAAGCATGATGATCCCGGCCTTGTTATAACCGAGATAGAATTTATGAATACCGAACCCGCCCAGAAAGATCGCCAGAAGGCAGGCAACGACCTTCGATTTCTCTCCTGACGAATTGATATCTATATTGATCCCGACCTTGGGCGCATCGGACAGGACGAATATTGCCAGCGCTTCACCATTCTCCGGATCGAAATCGACCTTCGCCCCGCTTTTCAACGATGCGAAATCCGACTTCACGCTGACTCCCTTGAACGTGTACCGATTATTGTCGTCCCCGCCGATCAGGCCTTCACCGCGTCTGGGATCATAGTCAAGAACGGTGCCGCGCATTGCTTTTTCCAGTTACGACCGTCATGCCGATCGCAAAACATAGGAAGCCGCGACGAACGCCGTCAATTCGAAACCCTTGACGTCACGATCAAATCCCATTCCCACGCCCGCACATCCGCTCCGGCCCGACCATCGGAACGCAGCTGGATCGCGATCGATCATTCCGGAAATCAACCATGTCCGTTTCCTTGAGAAAAGCCGCATCCAGCCTCGTGTCCGTCACGCTCTTCTTCGTGCTGTCCCTGCTGGCATTTCGTTATGTCCGGCTACCGGACCTGGCCCGACTCAACCCCGTGCCCCGAGCGGACCCGGCCTCCCATACGGTCGCGAGACTGGCGACACTGTGCGTGAACGAAATTTTCCTGCTGTTTCTGATCTGCGTCATAACCGCCCTGTTCGCCGCGTTCGAACGGCGGGATGCGGCTTTCTGCGGTTTTCCGCTCGACAGGCCGGCATTTCTCCGTGTCGTTCAGGGGGCCGGACTGTCGCTGGCCGGAGCCATGGTCCTTGCGGCGATCGAAATCGTCTTTGGCGGCCTGCGCTTCACCGGCTGGCTATGGAGCGGCCCGACCACGGTCACGATCGTCCTCCTTTCGGCCAGCGCACTCACCGCCGTTGGCCTCACGGAGGAATTATGGTTCCGCGGCTATCCGCTGCGGCGGCTCGAAACCGGTCTCGGCTGGTGGCCGGCCGCGTTTCTGACCTCCCTGGTCTTTGCGACCAGCCATCTGTCAAACCCGGGGGAACATATCGTCCAAATCGTCCTGCTGTTTCTGTCGGGACTTGTCCTGTGCGGCGTTCGCCGTGTCACGGGCTCCCTCTGGCTTGGTGTCGGCGCGCATTCCGTCGCCGATTTTTCCGACATCGTCCTGGGCTCGCCCGATCCGTATGCGGGCAATAGCCCGTTCCAGATCGTTCACCTGCGCGTCGACGGCCCCGCATGGCTCACCGGGGGCGAGAACGGCGTCATGTTCAGCATTCCCGGCATCGGCACGCAGTATCTGATGATGCTCGTCGTTCTCCTGCTCTTCCGGGCATCCACACCCAGGCCATCATGAGGTCCCGCCGCGACCACCCATCCGTCAGCGCGGAGCTACCGGCCATCGAGGCGACGGCGATAGGCGATGAAGACCGTCCGGGAAATGGCGTTCAGCACCCTGATACCCGCCGCTGCGTCCGGCAGGTCGCGGCTGAGTTCCACCAGGATGTAGCGCGTCCCGTTCGGCAGGAAGACGATCGCGGCATCGTTGCGCACGCCGTTGACCCACCCGGTCTTGTGGGCGACCGGCGTGCCGGGGGGCAGGCCGGGCGGAATGATGTCGTTGAAGGTCTGGCCGCGCATGATGCCGATCATCGCCCGGCTCTCGGCGGGGCCGACGATCGCGCCATGGTCCAGCTTCTGCAGGAACCCGCCCAGCCCGCGCGCGGTAACGCGGTTGCGGATGCCCTTCGCATCGGCATCGAAATCCTCGATCATGCGGCCGAAGACGATGCCGCCGAGCCCCTGCCGCGCGATCACGGCACGAATGGGCATCACGCCCAGCCGCTCGACCATCAGATTGGTGGCGAGGTTGCTGCTGTACCGGATCATGACCCGCAGCAACGCGCGCACCGCGACCGGCCTGCCGGCCTGGGCATAGAGCGGATCGTAGGAATCCTCCTTCCGGTCGAGCGAGAAACTGCCCGTGCCGACCAGCGAATGGAAGCGGTCATGGACGACGATCGTCTCGTCCGGTTTCAGCGTGCCGTCGCGAAAGGCGGCATAGGCGGCGTCGAGGACGAACAGCTTGATGGTGCTGGCCGCGTTGATGGGCTCGTCACAGCGCAGGCAGACGTCCGGCGCCTGCCCGGACGGCGCGGCATAGACGGCGAAGGTCCCAGGCTGGCCGGCCGTGATCCGCGCGACCGACTCCGCCAGCCCCTCCGCGCGGGCCGCGCCCGCCAGCAGAGCCAGCCCGCACAGGGCGCCCACCCCGCGCGTCAGAAGACGAAGCATCAGCAGCGGCACGGTCGATCCTCCCTCTGGCGCACCACCGGTCCAGCCCGCATGTTCCGCGCGGCACGCTCGCTCGTCCGGTCGATATTTTCAAACGGCTTCTTGTTATCGAACCGTTATAATCTTCCTGTCCCCGCCAGACCAGTTCGCCGAGGTTCTTGCGGGTTAGCCTCGGGTTATCGCCTGTGGACGAAGTTTCGCCTTCCTAAGCGGGCCGCGATCGGCGATGGAGAAAGAAACGGTCGGTAATGCAGCGGGACGATAGCGGAACGGTCATGGATACAGGCAGGATCATTTCGCGCCGGGGCGTGTTCGCGAGCGGGGCCGCTCTGGGCGCGGCGGCGATGATCGCGGGCCAACGCGCGGTCCTGCCGCGCGCCGCATCGGCGGGCGACACGCCACCCCAGCCGCCACGCCACGGGTCCGCGCTGGTGCCGATGCATCCGCGCGTGGACCAGATCACCGATCTCAAGGTCTGCATCCGGCCGTTCCGCGCCGCCGGCCCACGGCTGGATGTCGAGCGCATCGGAAACAAGATCGTCTTCCACAATTACGGCCATGGCGGCAGCGGCTGGTCCCTGTCCTGGGGGTCGGCCAACCTGGTGGTCGGCAATGTCGCGGCAACGCTGAATCGCAAGGTCGCGGTCATCGGCTGCGGCATCGTCGGGCTGACAGCCGCACTGACGGCACAGCGCGCGGGCTTCGACGTCACGATCTATGCCCGCGACCTGCTGCCGCACACGCGCTCGGTGCGCGCGAACGGAAGCTGGACGCCGGATTCCCGGATCGCGCTGACCCAGACCGCCGCCCCCGGCTTCGCCGACCAGTGGGAACAGATGGCCCGTTTTTCATGGGCGACCTACCGGACCTATCTCGGCCTGCCCGGCGCGCCGATCATGTTCGAGGATAATTACATCCTCTCCGATACGTCCTTCGAGAACCAGCATCCCACCCCCGCGCCGTCCGAGGCACCCGGCGCGATGCCGCGCGTCTCCGAGGATTTCGCCCGCTATTCAGGCAGGATTCGCGACATCGTCCCGGCGGCCGAGGACGTTCCGCCGGCCGAAAACCCGTTCGCCGCGCCGCATGCGCGCCGACGTTCGCTGATGATCTACAATTTCGGCGCCTACGGCCACCTGCTGCTGTCGGAATTCCACCAGGCGGGCGGGCGCATCGTCATCCGCGAATTCCATAGTCCGCACGACCTGACCACGCTGCCGGAGAAGGTGATCATCAACTGTCCCGGCTACGCGGCGCGCGAATGGTGGCGCGACGACAGCCTGGTCCCCGTGCGGGGCCAGACGGCCTGGCTGCCGCCCCGGCCCGACGCCCCGTACGGCCTCGTTTACCGGGGCGCCGCCCTGCTGTCCAAGACCGACGGCGTGATGATCCAGGCCTTCGACCTGGACGGGCTGGGCGAGATGACCGGCGTGGGCAATTCCCTCGAACACCCAGACCCGGCGGAGGCCGCGCGCGCCATCGGCGTGTTCGCCGACCTGTTCGCCCGCATGCCGGCGGCGGCCGGGTAACATGATGATCCGGACAGGAGACATGCGAACCCGCCTCGCCGCCCTCGCGCTCGGCCTGACCCTGCTGCCCGGCGCGGCTGCCGCCGATACGGCACGCGGCGCGGCGCTCTATCGCGCCGCCTGCGCGATGTGCCACGGCAGCAGGCTGGAAGGAAATTTCCAGACGCCCGCTCTGACCGGCCGCTTCGTCGCGAACTGGGCCGGCGCGCCGGTCGCGGAACTCGAGGATTATGTCCAGCGGGCCATGCCGCTGATGGCGCCCGGCACGCTGTCGCCGGAGGATACAAAGGCCATCGTCGCATTCCTGCTGGAAGCGAACGCCATCCCACGAGGCAGGACCGTGCGCATAAGACCGGGATGATCGCACCCTCCAGACCGGACAGACCCGGACATCACAGAACAAATCAAGATCTTTCCGATTCTTTCAAGAGAGACCATCTCTCCGCCAAGTCCCAGGAACCCCCGCCACCATGCGCCTGCGCCAGATCGAAGTCTTCTACGCGATCATGACGACGGGTTCGCTCAGGCGCGCCGCCGAAGTCCTGCATGTCTCGCAACCCGCCGCGAGCAAGGTGCTGCGTTATGCCGAGCAATCGCTGGGCTTCGCCCTGTTCGAGCGCGCGGGCGGCCGGCTGGTACCGACGCGCGAGGCGCGGATCATGCTGCCGCATGTCAACGCCATTTTCGAGAAACTGTCCGACCTCAAGCGCCTGACCGACAATCTGCGCTATGCGCGCGACGGGCATTCGATCAGCATCGGCTGCGTGCCCAGCCTGGGGCTGAGCCTGGTCCCGCGCGTGGTCCAGCGGTACCGGGCGGCCCATCCGGGCATGGAACTGACGATCGACGCGCTGCACGGCACCGAAATCGTGTCGCGCATCCTCAACCACGACCTGGATCTCGGGATCGTATTCGGCGATTACACGCGCGACGGCCTGACGGCGCTGCATATCGCCGATATTCCGCTGCTGATGATCGACCAGGACGGCGCGGACGGCCCGGTCAGCCTCTCCGCGATCGACCCGGCCCGTTATATCGGGCTGAGCGAGAACGACCCGACGGCCCGCCTGCTCGACATGGCGCTGGACGAGGCCGGGGTTCCAGCGGCGGCACCGGTGCGGGTGCGCACCCATTTCATGGCGGCCGAACTCGTGCGCCTGGGCGGAGGCTGCGCCATCGTCGATGCCCTGACCGCCTTGCATCATCCGGGCCTGCCGCGCCCGCGCCCGCTGTCGCCGCCGCTGAGCGTCGATTGCACAGTCCTGTTCCGCGCCGACCATGCGCTGTCGCACATCTCCAAGAGCATTCTCGCCCTTTTGCGAAGCGAACTCGAAATCGACCTGGCCGCGCTGGCGTGCTGACAGCGCAGGGCAGAACGTTTCGCCAACAATCGGCTTTCCACAACCATATTTTCCCAATCAGGACGACCGATGATCCAGCATTTCCGCCATGCGTGCCTCGTCGCGGCCTCGGCGGCCACCCTCCTGTCGGCCCGAAGCCCAGCCCGCGCCGCCACGCTGCCGCCGGGGCTCACGGAGCAGGAGATCGGCCTGACGGTCGAGCGCGCCCGCCAGGCCTTCAACGTGCCCGGCGTCGCGGTGGCGGTGGTGCATGACGGGCAGATCGTGTTCAGCCACGGCTACGGACGCCGGGCGGAAGACAAGGCCAGCGCCCCGGTCGACGCACGCACGCTGTTCGCCATCGGATCGAACACCAAGGAATTCACCGCGACGGCGCTGGCGCAACTGGTCGAGCAGGGCAAGCTGGACTGGGACGACCGCGTCATCGACCACATGCCGGAATTTCGCGTCGCCGATCCATGGATCACGCGCGATTTCCGCGTGTCGGACCTGCTGACCCACCATAGCGGGATGGGGCTGGGGGCAGGGGACCTGATGCTGTTCTCGCACAGCACCTTCACCCGGCCGGAAATCCTCGCGGGCCTGCCCTTCATGCCCTTCACCGGCCCGTTCCGCGCCCAATATGCCTACAACAACCTGCTCTACGTGGTCGCGGGCGCGCTGGTCGAACGGCTGACGGGCCAAAGCTGGGAAGATGCGGTCCAGACGCGG
The DNA here is from genome assembly GCF_014174255.1 of Gluconacetobacter sacchari. Taxonomy (GTDB): domain Bacteria; phylum Pseudomonadota; class Alphaproteobacteria; order Acetobacterales; family Acetobacteraceae; genus Gluconacetobacter; species Gluconacetobacter sacchari. The sequence goes on along the minus strand of NZ_JABEQJ010000007.1, from coordinate 123,780 downwards.
CTGATCGACGCGGCCTCCCTGCCCGCCTGCCAGAGCACGCCGCCGGTCAGGGGCCAGGCGGACGTGGCGACCGGCGCGGGCGAAAGCGAAAACCTGCCCGATCGCGCCTCCCTCCGCCTGCCCGCCGTCGCGCCTGCCGGCGGCATCTGGTGCAGCGCCGACGGCATGGCCCGCTGGGCGCAGGTCTATCTCGCCGGCGGCCGCACGCCCGAGGGCAAGGCGGTGTTCAGCCTGGCCAGCCGCGACACGCTGTGGTCGCCGCACGCGCTGCTGCCGCTGCCCGACACGGCGGCAGCGACGAAAACCCATTTCCGCGCCTACGGCTTTGGCTGGTTCATGGAGGATTTCTTCGGCCGCAAGCGCGTCTGGCACACCGGCACCATCGGCGGCATGGTCAGCTACGTCACCTTCCTGCCCGAACTGCGGACCGGCATCGTCGTCCTGACCAACCAGGACGATCATCACGCGACCTATGCCATCGCGACCACCCTCAGCGCCTATGCCGCGACCGGCACCAGCGCGGACTGGGTCGCCCATTGGCGCGACGCGAAGAATGCCGAACAGGCGGCGCGGGCCAAGGCGGCCGCCAGCACCGGTCCCGGCTCGCCCGCGCGGCCCTTCATCACGCTGTCCGACAGCGCGCGGCAGGATTATGTCGGCACCTATCGCGACGCCTGGCGCGGTCCGATCACCATCAGCCTGCGGGGGCGGGACCTGCGGATGGCATTCAGCCACGCCGACGGGCTCACGGGCACGCTCTCGGCCCTGCCGCACGACCTGTTCGTGGTCCGCTGGGACAACCGCGCGCAGGACGGCGCGGACGACGCCTACGTGCAGTTCGAACGCGATGTCTCGGGCAAGCCGGTCGGCCTGACCATGCGGGTGATCGAATCCGATTTCAGCTTCGACGCGCAGGACCTGCATCCGAAAAAAGAATGAAGCCCTCGAAGCTTTTCGGCTCCCCCCCAAACCCCTTCCCACCCTCTTCTTAACCATGGGTTATAGGAAACAGCCCTCTTTTGCATTGGCGGGAACCCTCCCGCCCTCCTAGGCTCGGTTCATCCATGACGGCGCGCCGGCGCGCCCAGCCTATCGATATTCAGGACTTCCATGGCCGGCAAACGGACCATCACCATTATCGGTGGGGGCGTCATCGGCCTCACCGCCGCCCGCGCCCTTGTCGGGGCAGGGCACGACGTCACGCTCATCGAACGCCGCGAGGATGTGGGGCAGGAGGCCAGCTTCGCGAATGGCGGCCAGCTCAGCTACCGCTATGTCAGCCCGCTGGCCGATGCCGGCGTGGTGCGCGACGCCCTGGGCTGGCTGCTCCACCCGCACGCGCCGATCTCGCTGCGCTTGCGCGCCGATCCCGGCCAGTGGCGCTGGCTTCTGGGCTTCATCCTGGCGTGCAACCGGCAGACAAATCGCACCAATGCCGCGATCCTGCTCGACCTGGCCCTGGCGGGGCAGGCGGAACTGCGGCGATGGCGCCATGCCGGGCTGGACGATTTCCTGTGGCGCCGTCCCGGAAAGCTGGTTCTGTATCGCGAGTCTTCGAAATTCCGCCGGGCTGCGCGCGCCATCGCCGATCCCGACCGCCAGCGCGCCCTGTCCCCCGCCGAATGCATGGCGGTCGAGCCGGTCTTCGCGGGATTGCAGTCCCGGATCGCGGGCGGGATCTTCTCGCCGGAGGACGAGGTCGCGGATTGTGCCCTGTTCTGCGTGGCCATGCGCAAATCGCTGGCGGCGCAGCCAGGTTTCCGCCTCGTGCGGGGCGAGGCCGCGCTCGCGCCCGGCAGCGGGGGCCGCTGCGCCCTGGCCGTGAATGGCAGGCCGTTCGAAACCGATCTCATCGTCCTCGCGGCAGGCATCGCGTCCCGCGTGCTGGCGCATCCGCTCGGGATCGACCTGCCGCTCTACGGCCTGAAAGGCTACAGCCTGACGACGCGGCCCCGCCCCGGAACCCTGCCCGCCGTCAGCGTGACGGATTACGACAACCGCGTGGTCTATGCCGGGCTGGGCGACCGGCTGCGGATCGCCGCCATGGTCGATATCGGGGCGGAGGACACCACTCCCGATCCACGCCGCCTGGCGGCACTGCGCGCGCTGGTGGCGCAGACGCTGCCGGGCGCGTTCGACCGGGGCGAGGACGCGCCATGGGCCGGGCTGCGTCCCGCGACGCCGACCGGCGTTCCGGTCATCGCACGCAGCCGGTATGACAATCTTCTGTTCAATGTCGGACACGGCGCCCTCGGCTTCACGCTGTCGGTCGGCTCGGCATTGCGGCTGACAGACATCGTGGCCGGGGCCGACGCCCGGGCCATCGGGTAAGGAAGGAACGAATCCCGATGCATGCGACCCGTCGCGCAGTTCTTCTCGGCGGCGTCGCCGCAACCCTGTCAGGCCCCTGGCGCGACGCCGAAGCCGCTTCGCCGGCCGGCCTCGCCGGGCTCGCCCAGCCGGTGGACATCCTGGAAGATCGCTGGGGAATCGCCCATGTGCGCGCCCGGACCATCCCCGACGCCTTCTTCGCCGACGGTTACATAGTCGCGCGCGACCGGCTGTGGGAACTCGATTTCGGCCACCGCCGGTCGCTGGGGCGGCTGGCCGAACTGTTCGGCGCCGCCTTCGTCCCCTCCGACACCGCCAACCGGCTGGTACTCTTCCGGGGCGACGCGGAAGGCGAACTGGCCGCCTTCCCGCCCCTGGTGCAGGAGTGCGCGCGGGCCTATGTCGCCGGCATCAACGCGCGGATCGCCGAAGTCACCGCCACGCCGTCGCTGCTGCCGGCGGAATTCGCGCTCTTCGCCTGCACCCCGCTGCAATGGGACGTGCTGGACCTGATCCGCATGCGGGCCGAGGTCACGGGCAACACGCGCGCCGAAATCCGGCGCGCCCGGCTGGCGGCACGCGGCGCGCTGGCCCACGACGCGCTGGTGACGCCGCTGGAACCCGCCCATGTGCCCACGGTGCCCGACGGGCTGGATACCGGCGCGGTGACCGAGGCCGACCTGGGGCTGTTCGAGGTGCTGCAAGCCCCCTTGCCGCTGGCGGGGCTCCACGCGGCCGACGACGCGACGCGGCGGCGGAACGAGGGCAGCAATTCCTGGGTCATCGCCCCCGCCCGCACCGCGACCGGCCGGCCGATCCTGGCGAACGACCCGCACCTGGCATTCGGCGTGCCGGGACCGCGCCACGTCATCCATCTGACGGCGCCGGGGCTGGACGTGATCGGCGGCGGCGCGGCGGGCATGCCCGGCATCATGCAGGGCCATAACGCGCGGATCGCCTTCGGCCGCACCAATTTCCACATCGACCAGGAAGATGTGTTCATCCTGCGCACCGATCCCGACGACCCGCTGCGCTACGCCCATCAGGGCGGCTGGAAGCGGATGGAGCAGGTCGAAACGCGGATCGCGGTACGGGGCGAGGCCGACCGGCTGGTCAGCCTGTACTACACCGTGCAGGGGCCGGTCGTGGCGCGAGACTCGGCGCGCCATCGCGCGACGGCGGTGTCGGCCACCTGGCTGGCGCCGGGCGCGAACGGCCTGCTGGCCAATATCGGCATCAACCTGGCACGGGACTGGCCCGGTTTCCGCGAGGCGCTGCGGGTCCATACCAGCCCCACCAATTTCACCTATGCCGATATCGACGGCAATATCGGCTGGCAGGCCGCCGGCGGCCTGCCGCACCGCGCCGACGGCCATGACGGGCTGGTCCCCGCGCCGGGCGACGGACGGTACGACTGGCAGGGGCTGCAACCGCTGGAAGCGCTGCCCAGCCGCTTCAACCCCGCGCGAGGCTGGTTCAGCACCTCCAACGAGATGAACCTGCCGCCCGATTACCCGGCCGAATCCCGGCGCGTCAGCTTCGAATGGCGCGACCGTTTCCGCCACGAACGCATCGAGCAGGTCCTGGACGCCACACCGCGCGCGACGCTGGCCGACAGCGTGGCGCTTCAGCACGACACGCTGTCGATGCTGGCATTGCAGATGGTGCGGCTGCTGCCCGACATCCCGCCCCCCTTGGCCGCCGAGGCCGCGCTGCTGCGGGCCTGGAACGGCCGCGTGACGGCCGACAGCGCGGCGGCGGCGCTGTACGAGGTCTGGTGGACGCGGCTGCAACACGCGCTGCATGCGCGGCTCATTCCCCCATCCCTGCGCGACCTGCTGCCCGGCCCGATCAGCGCCACGGTGCAGCTCTCCCTGTTCCATTCACCCGATTCCCGGTTCGGGCCCGACCCGGCACAGGCCCGCGACAGGATGCTGGCCGAGACGTTCGCCGCCGCGGTGGCGGAACTGCGCGACCGGCTTGGCCCCCTGCCGGCCGCGTGGCGATGGGGCGCGCTGCACACCGTCACGCTGAAACATCCGCTGGCCGCCATCCCCGCCGTGGCGGCGGCCTTTCCCGCCATCGGCGGCCCGGCGGCGGAAAGCGGCGGCGACCCCTATACCGTCATGGCCCGCTGGTACAGCCCCCACGCGGGCGCCGCCAACCCCTATGCCGCCACGGGCGGCGCCAGCTACCTGATGGTCTGCGATGTCGGGGCCTGGGACCGCTCGCTGTTCCTCAATTTCCCCGGCCAGTCGGCGGACCCGCGTTCGCCGCATTACGCCGATTTCCTGCCCGCCTGGCTGCGGGGCGCGATGCAGCCGCTGCCCTTCAGCGCGCGCGCCGTCCAGGCCGCCGCGATCCGGCGCCTGACTCTCCATCCCGCGCAACCGCGATCGCCCGTCGCGCCCGCGCCCCGATAGCGACCCGGACATCCATCCCTGAAAGTAGCCGCATGACCATCCGATCCTCGCTTCTCGGCGCATCGGCGCTGCTTGCCGCAACCATCCTCCCGGCCCACGCCGCCCCGGATAGCCCAGGCAGCAACGTTTCCAGCAGCGAGTCCGGCGACAGGGCCCGCCTGGCCGCCCTGCTTGCCATGCCCTATGCCAGCGGCCTGGCCGGTGCCGCCCGCGCGCCCCGCCTGGCATGGGTGGAACGGCGGGGCGGCGTGCGCAACATCCTGGTCTCCGACGATGGCGCCGCCCCGCGCCGGGTAACGGCCTACACGAAGGATGACGGAACCGACCTGTGGGGCCTCGCCCTCAGCCCCGACGGCGGGATGCTGGCCTTCGTCGAGGGCGGCGACCCGGAATATCCGGACGACACGCCGCCGAATGCCGGCAACGCCCCGGCCGGGAGCCGGCAAATGGTGCGCGTCGTCCTGCCCGACGGACGGATCGTGACGGCGGGAGAAGGGCACGCGCCGGCCTTCTCGCCCGACGGCCGAAAACTGGCCTTCGTCCGTGGCGGCGCGCTGCTGGTCGGCCGCGCCGGCGGCCCCGCCCGGGTGGTGATGACCATGGCGGGCACGATTTCGGCCCTGCACTGGTCGCCCGACGGCACCCGGCTGGCCATCGAGATCGATCGCGGCTCGCACGCCCTCATCGCGCTGTGGCGGGACGGGCCGGGCGACGCGGCGCCGACCTTCCTGCCCGCCGCCATGGCCCACGACCAGCTCCCGGCCTTTTCGCCCGACGGCCGGTCCATCGCCTTCGTGCGTGCGCGCACGCCCCTGCTGGCGGCCGAACGCGGGAAGGGCCGCTTCTGGTCGCTCCAGGCCTACGACATCGAAACCGGCACCGAACGCACGCTCTGGACGGCGCCGGAAGGGGCGGGAAGCCGCTTCTGGGCCCCGGAAGGCATCGGCCTGGCCTGGACCCGCGACGGACGGCTGCTGTTCCCGTGGGAGGGCAGCGGCTGGCTGCGGCTGTGCGCGCTGCCGGTCGCATCCACCCCGGCCGCCCGGCCGACACCGGCCTGCCTGACGCCGGACGGCGCCGAAATCGCCTCCTACCGCCTGTCGGCGGACGGCACGCACCTGCTCTATACGGCCAATGCCGGCGATCCGGACCATTGGCGCGCCTGGTCCCTGCCGCTCGATGGCGGCCCGGCCCGCGCGCTGACGGGCGAGGACGAACAGGTCATGGACCTGGCGCCGGCCGGCCCGGCAATCGCGGTCATGGCCACCGGCATCGCCCAGCCGGCCCATCCGGAGGTGCTCCAGGCGACGGGGCGCCGGGTGCCGGCGGTCCCCACCCCACCGGCCGGCTTCGCCTTCCAGACCCCCGCCATCGTTCATATCCACAGCGCGGACGGCTACGACATCCACGGCCAGTTATTCCTGCCGCCGGCCGGCACACCGGGGCCGCATCCGGCGCTGATCTTCGTCCATGGCGGGCCGAAGCGGCAGATGCTGCCGGCCTTCAACGCCATGGGCTATTATTCCAACGCCTACATCATGAACCAGGCGATGGCGGCCCGCGGCTATGTGGTGCTGTCGGTGAATTACCGCAGCGGCACCGGCTATGGCCTGGCCTTCCGCGACGCCCCCGCGATCGGGCGGGCCGGCGCCAGCGAATATGGCGACGTGCGCGCGGCCGGGCTCTACCTGCGCGCGCGCCCCGACGTCAGCGCCGGCCGGATCGGGATCTGGGGCGGAAGCTGGGGCGGATACCTGACGGCGCTGGCCCTGGCCCGCGACAGCGGGCTGTTCGCGGCCGGCGCCGATTTCCACGGCGTCCACGACCTGACCGACCCCGACCATCCCGGCCTCTCGCCCGACGAGAAGCGGCAGACGCGAGAGTTGGAATGGCGCTCATCCCCCGTCGCCGATATCGCGCACTGGCGCGCCCCGGTGCTGCTGGTCCACGGCGATGACGACCGCACGGTCGCATTCGAGCAATCGACCCTGCTGGCCCGCATGCTGGCGGCGCGCGACGTGCCGTTCGAGGATCACGCCCTCCCCGGCGAGCGCCATGCCTTCCTGCGCACGCAGGACTGGCTGCGCGCGTATCTGTGGACGATGCGCTTCCTCGACACCCGGATGCCGGACGGGCACACGCCCTGAAAAGCCGGATCGCCGCGATCGTTTTCTCGCGGCGGCGTCACCCGCCTCGCGGCAGCGTCACGACGAAGCGCGCCCCCGTCACCTGCCCATCCGGCCCCAGCCGGTTCTCGGCGCGGATCGTGCCCCGCAGCGCCTCGACGATCTGGCGGCTGATCGACAGGCCCAGCCCGGAATGCTGGCCGAAATTCTCGCTGGTCGGCCGTTCGGAATAGAACCGGTCGAAAATGCTGCCCAGCTTCGCCGCCGGAATGCCCGGCCCCTGGTCGGTCACCGCGATCTCGACCATCCCGCCCGGCGCGGCGGCCGCGCTCAGCACGATCTGCCCGTCCGGCGGCGAAAACGAGATCGCATTGCCGATCAGGTTGCGCAGCACCTGCACCAGCCGGTCCTCGACCGCCATCACCGTCAGCGGCCGGTCGGGCTGGGCCGCGCTGCTGACACTCAGGATCGGCTGGCCCGGACCACGGGTCGCCTGATGGATTTCCGCCAGCACCGACAGCATCGGCACCACCGCCACCGGCTCCGCCCGCGCGCGCGACAGTTCGGCATCCACCCGGCTGGCATCCGAAATATCGGTGATCAGCCGGTCCAGCCGGCGCACATCGTCATTGATGATCGACAGCAGCCGGCGCTGGCGGTTCAGGTCCTCGATCCGCAGCAGGGTCTCGATCGCCGAACGGATCGAGGAGAGCGGGTTCTTGATCTCGTGGCTGACATCGGCGGCGAAGCGTTCGATCGCATCCATGCGCGCCCACAGCGCGCGGGCACTGTCCTGCAAGGCACGCGCCACCTCGCCGATCTCGTCCCGCCGGGCCAGCAGGCGCGGCGGCACGCTGTCCGACCGGCCGGAAGCCTCCCTGATGACATGGGCCGAAGCCGCCAGCCGCAGCAACGGCCGCGCGATGGTCAGCGACAGGTACCACGACAGCAGCACGGTAATGGCCAGCGCCATCAGCACCAGCGACAGGATCGACGACCGCACCGCGAACAGCGACCGGTCGACATCGCGCGCCTGGCGCGTCAACTGGATGATGCCGACCGTCTGGCCCTCATGCATCACCGGCTCGGCCACGGTCACGATCAGGTGCCGGTTGGCGGTGCGGCGGATATAGGGCGGCATCTCCGGCGCCGCCTGACCGCCGCCCGCGACCGGCTGGACGGAAGGGTCGGTATCGGGGGTATCCAGCGTGATGATCCGCGTGCCCGACAGCGTCGGCAGCATCGACAGCAGCCGGTCGTAGAACCGTTCGACGAACCCCGCATCGGCGGCGGTATCCACCGCCCGGTCGTCGCCATCGTCACCGGCAACGGGCGAGGGCAGGGGCTGGGCGTCGATCTGCCCGCGCACCCGCCGATGGCGGACCGCCGCCGCCTCGACCCGGCTGTCGGCCACCAGTTGCCCGTCGGGGGCGAACAGCCGCGCATGGGCGCTGGGGCTGGGCTCGGTCAGCCGCAGCAGCAGCGGCCGCGCCTGCACCGGGTCCAGCACCGGGTCGCCGCGCCCCGCCGTCACCGCGTTCTGCCCCAGCGCGCCGGCATAGATCCGCGCCTGCTCGCGCAGCGCCGTGACCTCGGCCTCCAGCAGGCTGTTCTGAAACTGGTTCAGATAGAACAGCGTCAGCGCCAGCAGCATCAGCGGCACGGCATTGACCAGCAGGATGCGCCGCATCAGCGGCGAGACCAGCCGCGTGCGATATTCGTGATAGGCCGACGCGGCGTCGTGGGTCTGGATCTCGGTCCACGACGCCATCGCCCGCCGCGCCCGCGCCAGCAGCATTATTCTTCCTTGTACCGGTAGCCGATGCCGTACAGCGTCTCGATCTGGTTGAAATCGTCGTCCACCTGGCGGAATTTCTTCCGCACGCGCTTGATATGGCTGTCGATGGTCCGGTCATCGACATAGATGTTCTCGCCATAGGCGGCGTCGATCAGCTGGTCGCGCGACTTGACCAGCCCCGGCCGCGCCGCCAGCGCCTTGACCAGCAGGAACTCCGTCACCGTCAACTGGATATCCTTGCCGCGCCACAGGCACTGGTGCCGGTTTTCGTCCAGCGACAGCTCGCCCCGCACCAGGCTGCCGCCGGCGGCAGGCCCGCCGGCCTCGGCCCGGTTGGCCTCGTTGCGGCGCAGCAGGGCGCGGATGCGTTCCAGCAGCAGCCGCTGCGAGAACGGCTTGGTGATGTAATCGTCCGCCCCCAGCCGCAGCCCCATCAACTGGTCCACCTCCTCGTCCTTCGACGACAGGAAGATGACCGGCAGTTGCGAGCGGGCGCGCAGGCGCTGCAACAGCTCCATGCCGTCCATGCGGGGCATCTTGATGTCCAGAACCGCCAGGTCGACCGGCCGGCTCATCAATCCATGCAGCGCGCTCTCGCCATCGGTATAGGTACGGACGTTGAAGCCCTCGGCCTCCAGCGTCATCTGGACCGACTCCAGGATATTCCGGTCGTCGTCGACCAGGGCGATCGTGTGTTTCGTCGGCTCCATCGCGGCGTTCTCGCTCCCTTCCGGCCGAGGGTCGGCCTCGCTGTATTCAGGCCCCTCATGGTCCAGGCGATATCTTAACCCCGGCCATGCGCCGATGTCATGACTGCCGGCTCATGACGATCCATCCATCTTCATCCGGCGCTTGTCCGCCCGGCCATCGCGTGGAAGGTGGCCGTGACGCCTTGTCCAAGCGCCCGGGCTCACCTACTTCAGGAAGCATGAGTCACGATACAGACCCCACCCCCGTCGCCGACTCTCCGAGCGGAGAGACCGGGACGTCCGCGCCGGGCCAGCACCCCGGCACCGATCAGGACCCGATCCGGCCGGAAAGCGGCCAGGCCGAGCCCGCCCATCCCCGCATCCAGGAGCTGGAAGCAGCGCTGGAGGAGATGCGGGAGAAATGGCTGCGCTCGGAAGCGGAGATGCAGAACCTGCGCACTCGCACCAGGCGCGAGGTCGAGGACGCGCGGCAATATGCCACGCAGAAATTCGCCCGCGACGTCGTCGAGGCCGCCGAGAACCTCAAGCGCGCCCTCGACAGCCTCCCCGCGCCCGCCGAGGGGGAGGACGCGCTGATCACCCGCATGCGCGAAGGCATCGAGAGCACCGAGCGGTCGTTCCTGGGCATCCTGGAACGCAACGGCATCGCCGCCACCGATCCGGCCGGGCATCCGTTCGACGCCAACCACCACCAGGCGATGGCCGAGCAGCACAGCGACGAGCACGCGCACGGCACGGTGATCCAGGCCTGGACCCCGGCCTGGACGCTGCATGGCCGCCTGCTCAAGCCGGCGATGGTCGTGGTGTCCAAGGGCGCGCCCCCGGCGGGCTGACATCGGGCCTTGAAACGAATGCCATGGCTCAATACATGTCTGCCATGGCCATGGCGACACGGGCGGATGTGGTGAAACAGTCCGGCGATCCTGCCCCATGGCGGATTTTCTAGGGTCCATTCCGGTGCTTCGGGCCGGGCGGGACCGCTGACAGGAGAGAGAATATGAGCAAGGTTATCGGTATCGACCTCGGCACGACCAATTCGTGCGTCGCGATCCGCGAAGGCGACGAAACCCGCGTCATCGAAAACAGCGAGGGCGCGCGCACCACCCCGTCGATGGTGGCCTTCACCGACAGCGGTGAAATGCTGGTCGGCCAGTCCGCGAAGCGCCAGGCGGTCACCAACCCGTCCAACACGCTCTACGCGGTCAAGCGCCTGATCGGCCGCCGCTATGACGACCCGACCGTCACCAAGGACAAGGCGCTGGTTCCCTACGCCATCGTCCCCGGCGACAATGGCGATGCGTGGGTCGAGGCACAGGGCAAGAAATACGCCCCCTCGCAGATCGCCGCCTTCGTGCTGGGCAAGATGAAGGAAACCGCCGAGTCCTACCTGGGCGAGACGGTGACGCAGGCCGTGATCACGGTTCCGGCCTACTTCAACGACGCCCAGCGCCAGGCGACCAAGGACGCCGGCCGCATCGCGGGCCTGGAAGTCCTGCGCATCATCAACGAGCCGACGGCGGCGGCGCTGGCCTACGGGTTGCAGAAGCGCAACGGCGGCACGATCGCGGTCTATGACCTGGGCGGCGGCACGTTCGACGTCTCGGTGCTGGAAATCTCCGACGGCGTGATCGAGGTCAAGTCGACCAACGGCGACACCTTCCTGGGCGGCGAGGATTTCGACGCGCGGATCATCAGCTACCTGGCCGACGAGTTCAAGCGCGAGCAGGGCATCGACCTGCGCGCCGACAAGCTGGCCCTGCAGCGCCTGAAGGAAGCTGCGGAAAAGGCGAAGATCGAACTCTCCTCCTCCAAGGAGACCGAGATCAACCTGCCCTTCATCACCGCCGACGCCTCGGGCCCGAAGCACCTGGTGCTGAAGCTCAGCCGCGCCAAGCTGGAAAGCCTGGTCGACGACCTGATCCAGCGCACGCTGGAGCCCTGCCGCGCCGCGCTGAAGGACGCGTCGGTCACGGCGGCGGAAATCGAGGAAGTGATCCTGGTCGGCGGCATGACCCGCATGCCCAAGGTCATCGAGGCGGTGAAGCAGTTCTTCGGCAAGGAACCCGCCCGCAACGTGAACCCTGACGAAGTCGTGGCCATCGGCGCGGCGGTGCAGGGCGCGGTGCTGAAGGGCGACGTCAAGGACGTGCTGCTGCTCGACGTCACCCCGCTGTCGCTGGGCATCGAGACGCTGGGCGGCGTGTTCACCCGCCTGATCGACCGCAACACCACGATCCCGACCAAGAAGAGCCAGACCTTCTCGACCGCCGAGGACAATCAGGGCGCTGTGACCATCAAGGTCTACCAGGGCGAGCGCGAGATGGCGGCCGACAACAAGCTGCTGGGCAATTTCGACCTGACCGGCATCGCCCCCGCGCCGCGCGGCATGCCGCAGATCGAGGTGACGTTCGACATCGACGCCAACGGCATCGTGTCGGTGTCGGCCAAGGACAAGGCGACCAACAAGGAACAGCAGATCAAGATCCAGGCCTCGGGCGGCCTGTCCGAAGCCGACATCGACAAGATGGTCAAGGACGCCGAGGCCAACGCCACGGCCGACAAGGCCAAGAAGGAGCTGGTCGAGGCCCGCAACCAGGCCGAAAGCCTGGCGCATCAGGTCGAGAAGTCGCTGTCCGAAGCCGGCGACAAGGTTCCCGCCGCCGACAAGGCCGAGGCCGAGGCCGCGATCGCCACGGTGCGCAAGGCCCTGGAAGGCAGCGACGCGGCGGCGCTGAACAGCGCGTCCGAGACTCTGTCCAAGGCGGCGATGAAGATCGGCGAGGCCGTCTACAAGGCCGAGCAGGCCGGTGCCGCCGGCGCGGCAGCCCCGGGCGCCGAGGCCACCGGTCCGAACGGCGAGAAGATCGTCGACGCCGACTTCGAGGACGTGGACGACAAGAAGCCGGCCTGATCGGCCGGCGTTCATCGCACAGCATGCGCCGGCCCCCGGGCCGGCGCCCCAAGCGAGGCGCCCCCTTCCCCCGAAGGCGGGCGCTTTTTTTCCATGACAGACAGGGCCGCCCGCCCGCCGCGCGGCGGTCCCGCCCACGAGGACCATGATGGCCACGAAGCTGGATTATTACGCCGTACTCGAAATCTCCCGCGATGCGAATAGCGACGAGGTCAAGAAGGCGTATCGCCGGCTGGCCATGCAGTATCACCCGGACCGCAATCCCGGCGACGCGTCGGCCGAGGCCCGGTTCAAGGAAATCAGCGAAGCCTACGACATCCTGAAGGACGACCAGAAGCGCGCCGCCTATGACCGGTTCGGCCATGCGGCGTTCGAGGGCGGCGGCCCCGGCGCCGGCGGCTTCGATTTCGGCGGCGGTCTGGGCGACATTTTCGAACAGATGTTCGGCGACATGATGGGCGGCCGTCGCGGCGGCCGGCGCTCGGGCAGCGACATCCAGGTCCAGGTCTCGATCTCCTTCACCGAGGCCTTCGCGGGCGTCAGGAAGCCCATCACGGTGCCGACGCGCGTGACCTGCGAGTCCTGCGACGGCACCGGCTCGGCCGACCGCGACCAGGGCGCCGAGACCTGCCCCACCTGTCACGGCGCGGGCAAGGTGCGCGCACAGCAGGGTTTCTTCCTGGTCGAGCGCGTGTGCCCCACCTGCCACGGCGCGGGCAAGGTGGTGCGCAACCCCTGCACCGTCTGTCGCGGTGCCGGCACGGTCGAACGCGACCGCACGCTCGAAGTCGCGATCCCGGCCGGGGTCGAGGACGGCACGCGCATCCGCCTGTCGGGCGAGGGCGAGGCCGGCGGCAAGGGCGCGCAGCCGGGCGACCTCTACGTCCATATCGCGGTCGAGCCACACCCGATCTTCCAGCGCGACGGGGCCAACATCTATTGCCGGGTGCCGCTGCGCATGACGCAGGCGGCCCTGGGCACCGAAATCGAGGTCCCGGTCGTCGACGGCTCCCGCGCCAAGGTCAAGGTGCCCGCCGGCACCCAGACCGGCGAGAATTTCCGCCTGCGCGGCAAGGGGTTCTCGGTCCTGCGCTCGTCGGCGCGGGGGGACATGTATATCCAGGTGTCGGTCGAGACCCCGCAGCACCTGACCAGGCGCCAGCGCGAGCTGCTGGACGAGTTCGAAGCCGAGGCCGAGGACCACGCGCGCGCCAATCCGGAAAGCACGGGCTTTTTCAGCAAGGTCCGCGACTTCTTCGAAGGCAAGCTCTGACCGGCGCCGCCGCGGCCGGCAACACGGCCGGTTGAACCCCCTCCGGGATACGGGTAGAAATCCGTCATCCATGGTGATCCCCCCCAACTCGCACCATGGATAACCAGGCGGCGCGATCCCCCGGTCGCGCCGCCACCCCTGTTCCGGACCATGACATGACGACAGACACGATGCGGATCGGCATCGCCGGCATCAACGGGCGCGTCGGGCGCCTGCTGCGCGAAGAGGTGACGGCGGCCGGCGCCATCCTGGCGGGCGGCACCAGCCGCGACCCGCAGGGCGACGGCGCCCTGTTCCCCACCCTCGACGCGCTGGCCCCGTCCTGCGACGTGGTGATCGATTTCACCCACGCCGCCACCATCCGCGCCCACGCCGCCGCCCTGGCGAAAGCCGGCGTGGCCTGGGTGCTGGGCACGACCGGCCTGTCCGAAGCCGACCAGGCCATCGTCGCCGACGCCGCCCGCGCCATCCCCGTGGTCCAGGCCGCGAACTATTCGCCGGGCGTGACCCTGGTCACCCGCCTGGCCCGCCAGATGGCCGAAATTCTGCCCGCATCGGCCTACGATGCCGAAATCCTGGAAATGCACCACCGGCAGAAGGTCGATGCCCCCTCCGGCACCGCGCTGGCCATCGGGCAGGCCGTCGCCGACGGGCGCGGCATCGACCTGTCCAGCCACATGGACTCCGGCCGCACCGGCCATACCGGCCCCCGCCGGGCCGACGCGATCGGCTTCGCCGTCCTGCGCGGCGGGCAGATCGTGGGCGAACATACGCTGACCTTCACCTCGGCCGGCGAACAGATCGCCCTGACCCACCGCGCCTTCGACCGCCGGGTCTTCGCCTCCGGCGCGGTGCGCGCGGCCCTGTGGCTGCGCGGCCGCCCGCCGGGCCTGTACGACATGGAAGACGTTCTGGGACTTCGCTGAATGATTTCCCCGACCGAAACGATCGTCCCGGCAATGCTCACGCGCGATCGTGGTATCCATCAAAAATACTTGACGGTTTGTGGGTTCTCCGCCAAACGGACCCGCCCGGACCCCGCATGCGTGGCGGTGTCGTTCCCAATCCCCGTACGAGACAGACAGGACCATCATGCGTAACAAAGGTGATTTTCTGTTCACATCGGAATCGGTTTCCGAAGGCCATCCCGACAAGGTTGCCGACCGGATCAGCGATACGGTGCTGGACGCCTATCTGGCGGCCGATGGTGAATCCCGTGTTGCGTGCGAGACCCTCGTCACCACAAACCGCGTGGTCCTGGCCGGCGAGGTCCGCGGCCCGGCCTCCGTCACCACCGAGGCCCTGATCGAGGGCGCGCGCGCCGCGATCCGCGATATCGGCTACGACCAGTCCGGCTTCTCGTGGAAGAACGCGACGATCGAATCCTTCCTGCACGCGCAGTCCGCCGACATCGCGGTGGGCGTCGACAGCGCGGGCGACAAGGACGAGGGCGCGGGCGACCAGGGCATCATGTTCGGCTTCGCGACCCGCGAGACCGAGACGCTGATGCCGGCGCCGCTGTTCTATTCCCACGCCATCCTGCACCGCATCCGCGACCTGCGGAAGGCCGGCGACGCCCGCGTCGCCACCCTGCAACCCGACGCCAAGAGCCAGGTCACGCTGCGCTATGTCGACGGCCGACCGGTCGGCGCCACCTCGGTCGTCATCTCGACCCAGCATGACGAAGGCGCCAGCCAGACCGCGATCCGCGAAGCCCTGCGCGAGATCGTGGTGGACGTGCTGCCCGAAGGCTGGATGTGCCCGGATGACGAATTCTACGCCAACCCGACCGGCGTGTTCGTCGTCGGCGGCCCGGACGGCGATTGCGGCCTGACCGGTCGCAAGATCATCGTCGACACCTACGGCGGCGCGGCGCCGCATGGCGGCGGCGCGTTCTCCGGCAAGGACCCGACCAAGGTCGATCGCTCGGCCGCCTATGCCTGCCGCTACCTGGCCAAGAACGTGGTCGCCGCCGGCCTGGCCGATCGCTGCACGTTGCAGATCTCCTACGCCATCGGCGTGTCGCACCCGCTCTCGGTCTATGTCGACCTCGACGGCACCGGCCGCGACGTGGACGAGGAAAAGCTGGGCCGCGTGCTGCGCGAGGTCATGAACCTGACGCCGCGCGGCATCCGCCGCCACCTGCGCCTCAACCGGCCGATCTACACCGAAACCTCGGCCTACGGTCATTTCGGCCGCACGCCCGACGCCGCCCGCGACAATTTCACCTGGGAACAGACCGATCTGGTGGACGCGCTGCGTGGTGCGTTCAACCGCTGATCGCCCGACCGGCGACACCATGACAGGCCCCGAAACGGCAATTCCCGCCGACGCGGCGGGGATTGCCGTCAAGGCCTCGCCGGACCGGCTCTACGGCCGCCAGCGCGGCCACCCCCTTCGGCCGCGCCAGCAGCGCCTGCTCGACGAAACCCTGCCCCGCCTGCGCCTCGACCGGGCCCAGCTGGACGACCCCGCGCGCGCCTTCGGCCGCGCACCGGCCGAAATCTGGCTGGAAGTCGGTTTCGGCGGCGGCGAGCATTCGCTGGCGCAGCACGCGGCCCATCCCAATGTCGGCTACATCGCCAGCGAGGTCTTCGAGAACGGCCTCTGCTCCCTGCTGTCGCGCCTGGTACCCGACGAGCAGGAGGCGACGGCCCCCGTCCCCGACCTGCTGCGCATCTGGGACGAAGACGCGCGCATCCTGCTGCGCGCCCTGCCCGAACGGTCGCTCGACCGGATGTTCCTGATGTTCCCCGACCCCTGGCCCAAGGCGCGGCACGCCAAGCGCCGCTTCGTCCATCCGGCCAATATCGCCCTGGTCGCCCGCGCGCTCAAACCCGGTGCCATCTGGCGCGTCGCCAGCGACGATCCCACCTACCAGGCCTGGGTCGAAGAGGTCATGGGCGCGCAAAGCCTGTTCGACACCGCGCCCCCGGCCACCACCCGCCCCGAAGGCTGGCCGCCGACGCGCTACGAAGCCAAGGCGTTGAAGGCCGGCCGCCAGCCGCTCTACTGGACGTTCGCGCGGCGTTAAGGCCGGGGCGCTGCCCTATTTTCCCGATTGGTTTCCAAAGGCACCGCCTTTGGTGGGGGGTCGGGGGCAAAGCCCCCGAGCCTCAGGACAGCGCCACCCCCGTCAGCCGCTCCGAAACGCTCCACAGCCGTCGCGCCACCGACAGGTTCAGCGCCTGCGGCGGAATACGCGCCTCCGTCACCTGGCCCCGCCGCTCGCCCCGTCCGCCCGGCCCGTAATAGCCGCCGTCCCGTGCCTCGGGTGCGGCGGCGGCGAACAGGATCGGCCGCGCCCCGGCCTCGGCCGACTGGCCCAGGGCGCGAAACCCGACCCGCACCAGACGCCGCATCGCCCGCTCGACGATGCCCTGCGGCGCCGAGGACCGGCTGACGGCGATATCGGTCCGCGCCCAGCCCGGATGCGCGGCGACGGAATGCAGCCGCCAACCGTTGGATTGGGCCACCCGGTTGAGTTCCAGCGCGAAGATCAGGTTGGCCAGCTTGCTCTGCTGGTAGGCGGCGAACGGGCTGTACCGATGCCGCCCCTGAAGGTCGTCGAAGACGATCCGCCCCTGCCATGCCGCCAGACTGGCCACGCTGACCACCCGGCCCCCCTGTGCCGCGCGCTGCAACTGGGGGCGCAAAAGGCCGGTCAGGGCGAAATGCCCGAGGTAATTGGTGCCGAACTGCAATTCGAACCCATCCGCCGTTTCCTGCCTGCGGGGCGAGGCCATCACCCCGGCATTGTTCACCAGGATGTCGAGCGCATCGGTCCGCTCCTTCAGGCCGCGCGCGAACTCGGCGATCGACCGCAGGCTGGCCAGGTCCAGCGGCAGGAACTCCGCCCGCGCCTCCCCCACCCTGGCGCGCAGGGCCTCCACCGCCCGCGCGCCGCGCGCCGCGTCGCGCCCGGTCAGCAGCACGGTCGCCCCGCGCGTGGCCAGGCCCAGCGCGACCTCATAGCCCAGACCGCCGGTCGCCCCGGTCACGACGGCCGTACGGCCCGTCAGGTCCGGCGCCCGATCGATGGTCCATTTTCCGGCAATGTTCATGGCCTGGACTTTCCCTTCTGTTCCAGTTCGGCGGCGCGGGTGGCCTCCTCGGTCAGCCTGACCTCGTTTTTCTTCAGGAAGAGAAAACTGCCGCCGATGACAAGGACCGCGATCCCCCCCAGCGCGATCCCGACCGGCCCGGAGAGCTTGAGCACCTCGTTCCCCAGATAATACGTGACCAGCGCATAACCGCCGGCCCAGCCGATGCCGCCCAGGGCGTTGAAGAAGAGGAACGTATGCCACGGCATGCGGTTCGCCCCGGCCAGCAGGGCGACGAACACGCGCAGGATGGCGATGAAGCGGCCGAAGAACACCACCTTGCCGCCATGGCGGCGGAACAGATAGCGCCCCAGCAACAGGCGCCGCTCGTTCAGCCCCACCTTGGCGCCATGGCGTTCCAGCAGGCGATGGCCGTAGATATTCCCGATCAGATAGCCGAAATTATCGCCCATGATGGCACCGCCGACCGCCGCCACCGTCACCCAGGCGATATCCAGCCGATGCGTCGCGGCGCAGTACAGCGCCGAGGAGATGATGAGCGTTTCGGCCGGCAGGGGCAGCCCCATGCTCTCAAGCATGACGACCACCGCGATCACGCCATAGCCGTAATGCACGAAAAGGGATTCGAAGGAATGGAGCAGCGGACCGAACCCGTCCAATAGGAAAGCCAAGGGGGTGAGGAACCGTCTGGTCGGCGCGCTGTCAAGTCAAGAGGCGGAATGGCCGCCCCGCCGGCAGATCCTCCCTTCATGTCCCCGCCCGCCCGGGCTACCCTGCCGGCCGCTGAAGAGACGGAGAATTCCGTGGCCGACCTGATCCTGATCGCGTGCGCTTCCGGGGCAGGGCATCCGCGCCGCGCCCCACCTGGCGCCCGATCAAGACACGATCCGCCCACCCGGGACAGGAGCCCCGCATGACCGACCCCGCCATCCGCCCCTACGGCACCTGGCCCTCGCCCGTGACGACAGCGCTCGTCGCCGGAAAGACCCTCGGGCTGGGCAACGTGCAGGCCGACGGCGAGGCAGTCTACTGGCTGGAAACCCGCCCCGCCGAGGCCGGACGCACCGTGCTGGTCCGCTGGACGGCAGCCGGCGGCATCAGCGACGTCACACCGCCCCCGTTCGATATCGGCACCCGCGCCCACGAATATGGCGGCGGCGCCTATGTCGCGGCGGCCGGCCGCATCGCCTTCAGCCACCGGCCGGACGGCAGCGTCTGGATCGTCCCCCCGGGCAGGGCCCCACGCGTACTCTGCACGGTCCCCGGCCTGCGCTTCGCCGATTTCGCCTTCTCGCCCGACGGCGCGACCCTGTTCTGCGTGCGCGAGGACCATCGCGCACCCGGCGAGCCCACCTCCACCCTGGTCGCCTTCGCCACCGACGGCGATGCCGACCCGGCGACCCAGCCCGGCCAGGTGCTGGTCTCCGGCCCCGATTTCGTCAGCTCCCCCCGCCCGTCGCCCGACGGCGCCTGGCTGGCCTGGATCGAATGGGACCATCCCGCCATGCCGTGGGACGCCACGCGCCTGCGGCTGGCCGGGCTGACCACGCGCGACGGCCACACCGCGCTGGCCGATCTCCGGACGCTGGCGGAAGGCGACGCCTCGGTCATCGAGCCGTCCTGGGCCGGCCCCGCGACGCTGCTGGCCGCCTCCGACCGCGACGGCTGGTGGAACCTGCTCCGCTGGACGGTGCCCGACGGCGCGGCGGAGGCCATCGCGCCGATGCAGGCCGAAATCGGCCTGCCGCACTGGGTCTTCGGCCAGCGCAGCTACCTTCCGCTGCCCGACGGCACCATCCTGGCCATCGCCATCGAAGACGGCGCGCCCCGCACCCTGCACCTCACCGGCCCGGTCGCCCGCCCGGTGGCGCTGGGCCACCCCGCGCAATGCCCGTCGCTCCTGGCCGACGGGTCATTCGCCTGGCTCGACACCCCGCCGGACGACGCCCCCGCCATACGGCTCGGCCGCATGAACGCGCCGTCGCGGGTGCTGCGCGCCGCCGCCACGCTCGATCTCGCCCCGGGCGACATCGCCCGCGCCGAGACCATCCGCTTTCCCCTGCCCGACGGGCGGCACACCGGCCACGCCTTCTTCTATCCCCCCGCCAACAGCCGCTTCCAGGGCCCGGCGGACGAAAGACCGCCGCTGATCGTCATGGCCCATGGCGGGCCGACCGGCCGCGCCGGCAGCGCCTTCGCCTACAAGGTGCAGTGGTGGACCAGCCGGGGCTTCGCGGTGGTCGACGTCAATTATCGCGGCTCGACCGGCTTCGGCCGCGCCTATCGCCGCGAACTGGAAGGGCAGTGGGGCATCGCGGACGTGGAGGACTGCATCGCCGCCTGCCGCCACCTGATCGAAACCGGCCGCGTCGACCCCGCCCGCATCGCCATTCGCGGCAGCAGCGCCGGCGGCCTGACCGTCCTGCTGGCCCTCGCGAACTCCGACCTGTTCGCCGCCGGCGCCAGCCTCTACGGCGTCACCGACCTGCGCGCCCTGGCGCAGGAAACCCACAAATTCGAATCCCGCTATCTCGACAGCCTGGTCGGCCTGTGGCCCGCGGCCGAGGCCACCTACCTCGTCCGCTCCCCCCTGACCCGGGCCGACGCCATCCGCACCCCGGTCCTGTTCCTGCACGGCCTCGCCGACGCCGTGGTCCCCCCCGCGCAGGCCCGGGCCATGGCCGACGCCCTGGCCGCCAACCGCATCCCCCACGCCCATTACACCTTCGAAGGCGAAGCCCACGGCTTCCGGCGCGAGGAAACGGTTCGCCGCGCGCTGGAACTGGAACTGGATTTCTACGGCCGGATCTTCGGCTTTACCGTCCCCGACGTGCAGGAACGGGTGGTTCTGGCAGAGGAGTAGGCATCGATGCCCTACATCAACGCTGCGCCGCGCATGAGATCGCATGGGTGCCGTTCTTTCCGCCCGGCGACGCCTGAAAGACGGCCGCGACCCTCGCCCGTCATCATCCCTCACGCGCCCGATCGCGCCGGGGCGATGGACATCGCGCCACCGCCTGCCGCGCGCGGCAGCACGATGCGCACGATCAGGCCGGAGGGATGCGCGTCGCGCAGGTCCAGTTGCCCCTGATGCCGGCGAACGATCTCGGCGACGATCGGCAGGCCGAGGCCCAGATGCCCGTCGCCCCCGGCGCGATCCGGAACGTTCCGCGCCTCTCCCAGCAATACCGCCCGCCGCTGGCGTGAAGACATCCCCGGCCCATCGTCGCTCACCTCCAGAACCACCGCGCACTCGTCCTCGCGCAAGGCGACGGAGACGTTATGCGCATGGCGGCATCCGTTCTCGATCAGGTTGCCGAGCACCCGCGTCATGGCCAATGGCTGGCAGCGCAGCAGGATCGGATATCCGGTCAGGGTCCGCACCGCGCGGTCCACCGCCACGAAATCGGCGCTCACCTCCCGCGCGAGGGCCACGAGGTCCACGACCTGCCAGTCTTCCGTTTCGTCATAGCCCCGGAACAGCGACATGGCATTGTCCAGCATGCGCTTCATCAGGCCGATATCGCGTTTCATGCCTTCCCGGCGCAGATATTCGTCACCCATTTCCACCCGCAGGGCCAGGCGCGTCAGCGGCGTGCGCAGGTCATGCGCGACACCCATCAAGGCACGGATCCGCACTTCGCTGGATCGGGCAAGACGCTCCTGAAGCACGTTGAAGGCGCGCATGACGCCCCGGACCTCCGCTGGCCCGGCCTCCGCGATCGGCGCGGGCCGGTCCTGCGCTTCGTACTGCGATACGGCATCCGCCAGCAGCCCCAGCGGACGACGGACGGACCATGCCGACCACAGCAGCAGCACGGCGATGGCGGCGGCGATCGTGCCGATCCACAGCATGATCGGCAACGTCGCCAGCATCATGCCCGGCCCGCCGACACGGGCATAATTGCGGACCAGAAACGTCACCTTCGGGTCGTCGAAGCGGGCAAGGGTGAATCCCGGCCGCCAGGCATCGCTCGCGCAGTTCATGACCAGGGGGGCCGGCATGGCCTGCATCTCCAGAGCATGGAGCGCATGCCGCAGGGTCCGCGTCGCGAAACCTTCCGTCTCCGGCGGACACGGCACATCGGCATTCAACACGACGATCAGGTCGGGCGAAGACAGCGCCGACGCGATGGCGGCCTGGTCCGGCACCGGAACCGCCGCGATCGCGCGCAGCGTGGTGCCGATGCCGATGGCATCGGGCCACGGACCGGGCGGCGGCATCGGCTCCTCCGCGCGCAGCGTCAGGAACGCCGCCGCCGCGATTGCCAGCATGACGGCGGAACTGCCGCCGAGCAGAAGCGTCATCTGCCCGCGCAGCGATCCCGGTCGGGGGAATCTCATGCGGACCATTCCGGTCTTGTCGCGCCACGGACCACCGAGGCAGGATGAGCATCTGTCATGCCCCTGTTACGGTCCGCACGGCACGTCCCCCCGCCTCGGGAGCAGAAAAAAAATCGCCGAAGAATTTTACACCACGATCCCGGGGGGATGGCCGCATGCCCGCCGTATCATCTCCGACAGCGGACACGGCGGAATGGCATGACAGGATGGCGCTTCAGAAGGGTGATCGGCGCGCAGCGCGCCGAATACGCGTCGCCGAACCCCGGACGGACAGGGTACCGGTCGATGGCGGATGAGCGACGGCGCTACGGCGAGGCATCCGATGACGACCTCCTGCGCTGGTCGGGCATGGGCGACCGCGACGCGTTCGACCAGATCGTGCTGCGGCACGGCCCGTACGCCCTGCGCACGGCCACCCGCCTGACCCGCGATATCGAGGCGGCGGAAGATCTGGTGCAGGACGCGTTCGTGCGGGCATGGCGCCACGCGCCCGATTTCGACGGTTCGCGCGCCCGGTTCACCACCTGGCTCTATCGGGTCATCGTCAATCTCAGCATCGATCTCGCCCGCAGGAAACGGCCGGAGCCACTGCCCGAGGGGTTCGACATGACCGACGACGGACCGTCCGCCGAAAGCCGCCTGGAGGCGGCGCAGGAACGCCATGCGCTGGTCGATGCGCTCCAGGCGGTACCGCCCAGGCAACGCGCGGCGATGGCGCTGGTCTATGACGAAGGCCTGTCCGGCGCGGAAGCGGCGCGCCGGATGGGTCTTTCGGCCAAGGCGGTGGAACGGCTGCTCGCGCGCGGACGCGCGCTGCTGAAGGAAACGCTGGCCAGGAACGGACACACGCAGGGGAGGCACCGCACATGATGACGCAGAAACGATTCCTCTTCCTGGCGGAGAGCTACGGCGCCGACCTGTCCCGCTGGCCCCCGGCCGATCGCGGACCGGCGGAAGCGCTGCTCGCACAGTCTCCGCAGGCGCATGCCGTCTTGCGGGAGCAGCAGGACGTGGATGCCGCCATCGCCCGAGCGTTCGACGCCCAGGACGCCGAGCTTCAAGCCCGGAGCGCGCATGAAGACCCGCAGGCCGCCCTGGCGCGCCTGCGCGCGGGCGTGGCCGGGCGGATCGCCGGGCAGGGCGCGAAAACGCGCCTGCCGCGCGGATGGCGGCACATCATGTCCCGCCGGTCGGCGGCCTACCCCGCCTGGGCGGCAATGGCGGGCGGCCTCCTCGTCTTCCGCCGCGCGGGACTGGTCCTCGGCTGCGCCTGCGCGGTAACGGCCGGCCTGTGGCTGGGATGGATGCAATCGTCCGGCGGGGCGGGCGACCCGCTCAACATGTTCCTCGTGATTCCAGTGAGTGGTGGCGGCTGATGATCTTTTTCGATGCGAACGGCCGGGCGCGCCGGTGGCTTGTGGTCGGCTCGCTGCTGCTGAACCTCTTTCTCGTCGCGGTCGTCGGCGGTCAATATCTGCGCCATCGCCAGGGGAACGCGCCCGTTCTCATGCGCGTGCTGCAACATATGACCTCCCGGCTCGACGCGCGGGACGCGGAGGCATTCCGCACGGTGCTGCGCCAGGAAGCGCCACGCTACGCCCAGGCACAGGAAAACCTCGCCCGCGCCCGCGCGGAAATCGACCGTCAGTTGCTGGCGCCCCATTTCGATCCGGAAGCGACCCGCGCCGCCATGCAACAATGGCGCGCCGCGTGGAATGTCTTCGTCGGCACGTTCAGCGACGCCCTGGTCGAAGCCCTGGGCCGCCTGTCCCCACAGGGCCGCCGCGCGCTGGTCGATGCCGCACCGCACCAGAAACCGGATCTCTGACGATTATCCAAGCTGATTTTTAAAGACCCATTCCGGGGGGCACCGATCCGTCGTCCGTAGAACGCATGGTCGCCGGAGCGACCGTCGTTCTCCCTCCGTTCCGATGGGTCAGGCTTCATGCTGCCAGGACAATTCTTCTTCCGCGCGTCACGCTTCCTTCGCGGTCGAACCGCGATCCCCGCGTTCGGCGCCCTCACACTCGCCGCCTGCGCGCCACCCGCTCCGGTCGCGCCCAGCTTCACGATCATGCCGCGTCCCGGCGAAAGTTTCGCGATGTTCCAGCGGAACGACGCCCAATGCCGTCTCTATGCACAGATGCAGACAGGCGAAACGCCGTCCCAGAGCGCCGCGTCGAGCGGCCTGAAAAGCGCCGTCCTGGGCACCGGCATCGGCGCCGCGTCGGGTGCCCTGCTCGGCAGCGTGGCCGGCGACGCGGGCAACGGCGCGGCGATCGGGGCAGGCAGCGGCCTGCTGCTGGGGTCGGTCATCGGGGCGGGCCGGGCGCGGCAGACCGGCCAGGCGCTCCAGCGCCGGTATGACGGCGCATATGCCCAATGCATGGTCGGCCATGGCGAGCAATTGCCGCCCCCACCGATGGTCTACGGCCCGCCGGCCCTGCTGTACCCGGTACCGGTCGGTCCGTAAAAAATACCGTCCCCCCCGTCGTATTCCGATTCCCCGTCCGTAACAGCAGCGGACAACCGAACGGAGATCAGCATGTCCGATGCTTTCAGAAACCTGGCGACCAGGATCGGCGCATTCGCTCTCCTGTCGCCGCTCATCCTGGGCGTGGCCGGACCGGCGCTCAGCGACAGGGTTTTCGCGCAGGACGGTTCCGAGGGCCGCCGCATGGCCGGCTTCCAGGCCGCCGACACGAATCATGACGGCCATGTCTCGCGGGATGAATTCGAATCGTTCGCCAGGGCCCGGATGGCGTCGGCCGGCGGCATGCGCGCCGCCATGTTCAGCCGGCTCTCGCCCGAGGACCAGAAGGCACGGCTCGACGAAAAATTCAGCCAGATGGATGAAGGCGGCAAGGGATACCTGACGCCCGACGACTGGCACCCGCAATCCTGATGAAAACTCCCGACGAAAACAAGAGAAATCCAGAATATCGGAGGCAGGCAATGCCCAAACTCTCTCATGCGCTGGGCGGTGCGATCGGCATCGTGGCATCCATCGCGCTCGCCGCCCCGGCCGGGGCGGGAACGACAGCCGTCTGGGGGCCGCATGGCGGCGTGGCCGCGGTGCATACGCCCGGCCCCTATGGCCGCCCCTTTGTCGGTCCGTGCTGCTACGTCTCCTGGCGCGGGGCAGGCGCCGTCGCGGCCGGCGTCGCGGCGGGTGCCGCGATCGGCGCGGCGGCGCGTCCCTATCCGTATCCCTATCCTTACGGTTATCCATATTCGGTCTATGTCGCACCGAGGCCGGTCGTCTATCCACCCGCGGTCCTCGTCGCGCCCGCGCCGGTCTATATGTATCCGGCGCGCCCGACACCATGACGCCCCGTCGCATATGGGGCGCCGCGGCACGCCTCCCGGCGCCCGGCGCACTGCTGTTCCTCGCATCGTGCGCCGGCGCCCAGGTCCAGCACCCCGTCACCGTGACCGACAGCCAGCCTGTCGCTCCGGTCGCGGTCAGGGTGACGACCAGCCAGCCCCGGACGACGCAGAATGCGCGGCGCCTGGATCGCACCATGCAGGCCCTGGCCGCCGGTCTGGCGAAAAGCCTGGAAAAGGCCCATATCGTCGCCTATCCCGCCGATCCGTCGGAACCCACGCCACACCCCAACGGCAGCGACCTTGCGCTGGTGGTCGATATCGGCACGCTCCAGTCCGGCAATGCCTGGGAGCGCGAACTGGTCGGTTTCGGAACGGGCAAGAGCCGCCTGCGCTCCCACGTCGTCCTGTATGACGAACGCGGCGCACAGGCGACCAGCCTTCTGGATTTTACCGTCAAGGCCGACAGCGGTTCCATGCCCGGCGTCATCGTCAGCGCCTGGAACCCGATCGGCTTCGGCATCCACAGCGCGCACGCCATCGCCAGGGAGGCATTGAGCGACGGCCACGAGGACGCCGACAGGACGGCCGGCGCCATCGTCGGGAAAATGACGGAATATTACCGGACAAACCGATGGCTGCCGCCCGAGGAGGCACAGGGCGAAACCGCCGGCCAGGAGACTGCCGAATGATCGGGGATGCCGGGCGTCACGCCGTCATATCCTCATATCCTCGCAATGAATTCGGCGGCGGACCCATCGTCCGGATCGACGAAGGTTATGTCGTCCTCCGCCCGGCGCGGCGTGTCGATGGCCAGGAACACCACGGGGTCGCGCACGATGCGCGGCAGGGCATGGACGGCGCGCCGGGGGAAGACGAGCAGATGGCCCGGCGCGAAGGCCGCCTCGTTCGCCGGGTCGTCGATCCAGAACGTGCCCTCGCCGGCAAGCACATGCAGGATCTCGTCGCATTGCGTATGATAATGGGCCGGTACGCCGCGATAGACACGAAAGACCCGGATGCTGCGCGACGCGGAATCCGTCAGATACGTGTCCAGCAGCATCGTGTCGGCCGCGTCCGGAAACGCCGCCGCGATGGCGCCGAGGTCGAAGCGGCCGCCGCTCATGCGCCCGTCTTCCCGCCGGTCTTCCCGCCGGCCGCACACCGGCACCGCGCCTTATCCGATGATATCCCGTCCATGTCGGTCCTCCTCACGCCCCGAAGCCGGCGAGTACGATCTTCCCCTTCGCCCGCCCGCTTTCGATCAGCGCGTGCGCACGCCGCAGGTTGCCCGCATTGATCGGGCCCATGTTTTCGCCCAGCGTCGTGCGGATGCGCCCGCGATCCACCAGCGCCGCGATCTCGTTCAGCACCACGCCCTGTTCGGCCATGTCCGCCGTTTCGAACATGGAGCGCGTGAACATGAGTTCCCAATGCAGCGACAGGCTCTTGCGTTTGAGCGGCAGCGCATCGAGTTCGTCCGGATCGTCGGTCAGCCCGAAACGTCCCTGCGGCGCCAGCAACGTCACGATATCGGCATAATGCCGGCAGGTCTGCGTGGTGGAGAACACGAAGCCGGGCGCCCCCGTCGGCAGGCGCGCCACCTGGTCGGCGAGGCCGTTCCGATGATCGATCACATGATGCGCGCCCAGGGCGCGGACCCATTCCCGCGTCTCGGAGCGCGACGCCGTGGCAATGACCGCGAGGTCCGTCAGCGCGCGGGCAAGCTGGATCGCGATCGACCCGACGCCCCCCGCGCCGCCGACGATCAGCAGCGACGGCACGGTCCCGGCGACGGGCCGGCGGAGTTCGAGCCGGTCGAACATCATCTCCCACGCCGTGATCGCGGTCAGCGGCAGCGCGGCGGCCTGCGCCCAGTCCAGCGATGCCGGCTTGCGGCCCACGATCCGCTCGTCGACCAGGTGGAACTGGGCATTCGTCCCCGAACGCTGCAACGCGCCGGCATAGAAGACGTCGTCCCCCACCGCGAAGTGACGGACATCCGGCCCCGTCGCCTTCACGATTCCCGCGGCGTCCCAGCCGAGCACCCGCCATTGGCCGGGTTCGGGCACGGCGCTCCTCCGCACCTTGGTATCCACGGGATTGACCGAAACCGCCCGGATCTCGACCAGGAGATCCCGGCCGCCCGGCACGGGTTCGGGAAGTTCGATGTCCTGCAACGCATCGGGGTCGTCGATCGGCAGGGGGGATTGATAACCAACGGCACGCATGATGTCCGCTCCATCGTTGAACGGCACAAATGTGAGGCGCTATGCTCCCCACGCGCAAGAACGCACATAAAACGCTCATAGTATCGGAAATGATACCGTCATGCCCCGTATCCGTCACAAACGGCTGGATTGCAGCCCCGGTTGCGCCGTGGAAGCGACGCTCGAACTGATCGACGGGAAGTGGAAAGGCGTGATCCTTTTCCATCTCCTGCACGGAACGATGCGCTTCAACGCCCTCCGCAAGCGCCTGCCCACCGTCACCCAGCGCATGCTCACGGCACAATTGCGCGAACTGGAACAGGACGGCTTCGTCCTGCGGACGGTCTACGCCGAAGTGCCGCCGAAAGTGGAATACAGCCTGACCGAACGCGGCCGGACTCTGGAACCCGTCATCACGGCGCTGAAACAGTGGGGCGATACCCATACCCGCTTCGGAACGGACACCCAGCGCGAGACGGAGCCGGAGGCCGCGCCCGCCGGCGGATGACCGCTGACGACGATGTGAACGTCCCGCCCGGAAAACGGCGCGCAATTTACCAGACGATCGGTCTACAAAACCCTCCATGACATCCGTGGCTCAACACCGCCGCCGTGGCCGCCCGCCGAAATCGGAAGACGGCTATTCCGAGACCCGGCAGACCCTGATCCGGGAAGGCGTCGCGGCGCTGACCGAAAAGGGCTTCGTGGCCTCCGGGCTGGAGGAACTGCTGGCGCGGGCGCAGGTGCCCAAAGGGTCGTTCTATTACTATTTTCCGAGCAAGGAGGCATTCGGCCTCGTCCTGATCGAAGCCTATGCCGCCTATTTCAATACGAAACTGGCGCGCTGGCTGAAGGACGACAGCGCGCCCCCCGCCGAAAGGCTGCGACACTTCATCGCGGACGCCTGCCGGGGGATGGAGCGGCACGGCTTCCGGCGCGGGTGCCTGGTCGGCACTCTCGGGCAGGAACTGGGCGCCCTGCCCGATACCTACCGGACGGCGCTCCGCGATGTCCTGACGGGATGGGAAGACCGGCTGACGGCCTGCCTCCTGCCGATCGATCCCACCCGCGCGCGGGCCTGGGCGCGCTTCTTCTGGACGGGGTGGGAGGGCGCGGTGCTGCGCGCGCGCCTCGAACGCAGCACGGCCCCGCTCCGGGCCTTCGAGGATGGATTCCTGACCCTGATCGCGGCGGAACACACATCCCCGCCACGATAAGCCGCTTTTCTCCGTCATTTCATAAACGATCGGTCCAATCCGGGAGACCCTTCATGGATACGCAGTTCCAGGCTCTGTTGATCGAAAAGGACGCATCCGGCGCACAGCATGTCGCCCTGCGCCGGATGACGGAGGACGCACTGCCGGAAGGCGACGTGACGGTGCGGGTCGAATGGTCGACCCTGAATTACAAGGACGCCCTGGCGATCACCGGCCGGGGGCCGATCGTCCGTCGCTTCCCCATGGTTCCGGGCATCGATTTCGCGGGCACCGTCACGCAATCGGACGATCCCGCCCTGTCGCCCGGCGATCGGGTCGTCCTGAACGGCTGGGGCGTGGGCGAGTCGCATTGGGGCGGACTGGCGGGCAGGGCACGCGTGCGGGGCGACTGGCTGGTGCCGCTGCCCGCCGGCCTCTCGACGCGCCAGGCGATGGCCATCGGAACGGCCGGCTACACCGCCATGCTCTGCGTCATGGCGCTGGAGCGCGAAGGCGTTCATCCCGAAAGCGAGCCGATCGTGGTCTCCGGCGCCTCGGGCGGCGTGGGCAGCATCGCGCTGATGCTGCTGTCCAGGCTCGGCTACACGGTCGAGGCGATCACCGGCCGACCGCGGGAAGGCACGTATCTGGAAGCATTGGGCGCCGCCGCGATCCTGCCGCGCGATGCGTTCACCAACGTCGGAAAGCCGCTGGAGCGCGCGCGCTGGGCGGGCGCGGTCGATGTCGCCGGCGGCCGGGTCCTGGCCAATCTGTGCGCGGGCATGATGCCGGGCGGCGTGGTGACGGCCTGCGGCCTGGCAGGCGGCATGGATTTCCCCGCCACGGTGGCCCCGTTCATCCTGCGCGGCGTGTCGCTGATCGGAATCGACAGCGTCCAATGCCCCCGCGACCGGCGCATGACCGCCTGGAACCGCCTGGCCGAGCTGATCGATCCCCAGCGCCTGGACCTGATGACGCGGCAGATCGCCCTCGCCGAAGTCCCCGATACCGCCCGCGCGCTGCTCGACGGCACAACGCATGGGCGCGTCATCGTCACGATGGCGCAGGACGGCTGACCGCGCTCGGCAACATGCTCGTCGATCGCAAGAAAGCATGCGGACCCTTTCCCGAAGGGCCGGCAGGGCGCCAACGGTCAGGCGGCTCCCTCAAGGATACGGCAATGGTCATAGAGGCGCCGATCGAAACGGGTCAGATTCGCATAGAACGACCAGACGCGCGGGTCATCCAGGTCGGGGCCGCCCTGTATCCTGGCCTGGTTGGTTCTGGGCACCGGCACGGGCAACGCCCCCCAGCCGGCGGATTGCAGCACGGCCGACAGAGTGTCTTCGACGCGCTCGCACAGCCCGACATGGTCCAGCGACGCCAACCCGGCGATCGCATCACGGTAATCGCTTTCCCGCAAAGGCCGGTCGCGCCGACCGGCGAGGTACCGCGTCTGGCAATTGTCGAAAAAATGCGCGGCCAGCTCGTTCCGGCGGAAAATATAGCCAAGCTTGTCGACGTCATCGAGATCCGTCCCATACAGCGCCCTGAACAGGCGGCACTCGCCCGGCGAATATCCTCTCCAGGACACCATCCGCGACGGCGCTCCGAATGACTTGACCCATTTTATATGAGACACCGTCTGCGCGATCGGCTCTCTCAGGATGGTGAAGGTGAACCAGTTTCGCCCTTTGGTCAGATGCCGCATATCGTCCAGATACACATGCCCCGACGCATAATCGACATCGACCGATCCCTCGGCGATCATCGCTTTCAACGCGGGCTTGCTTTCCAGATGCGCCACACTGTCCGCAAGGCCCGACATCAGGACATTGACGGAAGACCCGGCAGTTTTCGGAATATGCAGCATGAAGATCGGCCGCGCGCCCCGACGGCGCAAGGACGGCCCGCCCCGGTCATCCCGCCGGGCAGGCGGCCTATCCGTTCTTCCGCCACGCAGGCCCGGCCCTTTCATCCCCATCGCCGCGACCATGCAAGAGCGCAAGGCCATCCCGGCCATATGGAATGGTTGATAAAAATGGATCATTCAGTATGCTTTTTTGCAGATGACATCATGCAATATGCATGAACAGAACGATCATATCCCATTCAAGCGGGCCAGAGCGTCTCCATTCGTATCGAATAGCCACATGATATTGCGAAAATGAAATATAATAGGCAAATGACCGGATGACGCCGTGTCCCCCACAGTCCCTGCCGTCATAAGTCAACGTCCTCTTGGATCGTGTCCGATCTCGCTGGATTCTGAGACGCCAGTGCGGGGATGCCAAGCCATAGCCAAGTCGAAGGCGCTGATGCTCAACGGTGGTTTGAACAGTCACAACGACCAATTGGATTCGAATGTCCCCGCGATAGCACTCGGTACATGCGGCCCTTGCCGCCGAGCCCGGTCGCGAACCATCAGATGTGGCAGTGGCTTGGCTGTTGCATCAACCCGCCGTCACGGCACCTGTCATCGGTCCGAGAACGACGGATCAACTCCGGCAATGCTTTCGCGCTTCGGATCTGAAATTGGATCGACACATATTGGAAAAATTGGATCTTCTGTCCCCGGAGCATAAATCAGCACCAGAGGATTATGCCTGGTAATGAACTTAATATTTACGCAACGCAGAATTGACATCCGCTCGGATTCCACGGTACCGCTCCATACGAAAGGTCACCGTATATCCATCGATATCTGGCAATCCAAAGCCGATCAGGCGGTGTTGAAGACGCTGGCAGCCTCTGCGCCGATCGGAGCTTTCATGCGACGCGACTTCCACTCTATCGACGATTACCACAACATGAATCCGTTCGACGCACTACCCGGCCAGAATATGTTAATGCCCCCGCCGCGCGCGGGAAGATGCCGATGGATCGATCGCAAACACCAGCTTGCCGTGCGCACGCCCGCTCATGCTGGTCGCGACCGCATCCCGCCAATCCTCCCAGGTGAAGATGCGCGCGATCGGAATCGTAAACCGTCCCTCGGCGGCCAGCCGGGCATACTCCGCGAGCACGTCATACCGATGGACCACGCCCTTCTCCCGTCCCGTGGTACGAACGCCTATCCCGCCTTCGTCGAAATCGCTGAAACTCATGACACGCCCTGGATCGCCGTCCACGATCCTGACCAGATCAGGCAGCACGCCTTCGACCCGCGCGGTATGCAGGACGAAATCCGGCGCAGCGCCGGCCATGTCGCGGACACGCTCGACCATACCGTCGCCATAGGGCGTCACCCGCGCGCCAAGTCCCCGCAATCGCGCAGCAAAGGTCTCGCCGGCGGTGGCGATGACATGCGCGCCACGCAGCAGCGCGATCTGGACGGCGGCGAAGCCGGTCATCGTCCCGCCACCATTCACGACCAGCGTCTGGCCCGCGCTCAATCCCAGAAGGTCGATGCTCCGCGTCGCGGTCTCAACCGCCATGGGCAGCGTCGCGGCATGCAGCAGGTCCAGCCCCTCGGGCACGGCAACCCACACTTTCAGGACCGCATGTTCGGCGGCCCCCGCGGTGTCGAAGGCGATATAATCCGGCACGCCGAAGACGCGATCGCCGATGGCATCGACGATCCCCGATACGTCGAACCCGATGCCGCGGGGCGGCGGCAGGGGAATGAACCCCCCGCACACCGCCCAATCCGCCGGATTGAACGCGCAGGCATGGACGCGAACCCGAATTTGTCCCGGCGCCGGGATCGGAACGGGCACGACATCGACCTGGAGCACGTCAAGCGGTTCGCCGTAGCGCCGGGCGCGGAGAGCGCGCATCTCGGCAGGCTTTGCATGCGGCGGACATCGCGGCGGAGGCCGGCGTCACCCAACGCACCTTCTTCCGGCATTTCCCCGACAAGCGAGAGGTACTGTTCGGCGGCGAGGATGTGTTCATCGCGGCGCTCACCAATGCCGTGTCCGACGCCCCGGCCGCGCTCCGTCCGTGGGAGGTCCTGCTGCGCGCCTGTCGGTCGGTCGAACCCCTGTTCGTCGAGAACCGCGCTTTGTCGGCATCCCGCCGGGTCATCATCGCAGCCCACCCCACGCTCCAGGAGCGCGCGGAGACGAAGACCCGCGCCGTCATGGCGGCCCTGACGGCCGCCCTGCGCGCGCGGCATCGCGGATCGCACGGCCGGTCTCCTCGCCCAACTGGCCATGACGGCCATGGGTCACGCGGTCGACGCCAGACCCCGGGAGGTCGGACGGCGTAAGCATCCGCGCGGATCGCCCCCGCTATGGGGGCGCCGCCCCGACGCCTACCGCTCCACGATGGCGGTCTGCCCCCGGCGCGGGCGAAAGCGCCCTTCCTGCAACGCCTTCTCGATATCCTCCAGCGAGGCCCCGCGCGTTTCCGGCACCAGGAAATAGACGAACAGCACCGACGCCAGGTTGACCCCGGCATAGAACCACATCGTCCCCCCCAGCGAGATCGTCTGCACCAGCGTCAGCGCCGTGCTGGTCACCAGCAGGTTGCTGCCCCACAGCGTGGCCGCATGCAGGCTGGTCGCGGTGCCGCGCATCGGCAGCGGGAACATCTCGGCCCCCAGCAGCCAGCCGACGACCTGGATGCCGCCCGAATTGAACATCATGAACAGCAGCAGGAAGACGATGGTCATCCAGCTTCCGACACTGCCCTTGTCGGGATGCATCATGAACATCAGCCCCAGCCCGATCAGGCTGAGCACCGACCCCGGCCCCATGATCAGCATCAGCCGCCGGCGCCCGATACGATCGACGACCAGCGATCCTGTCAGCGTCATCACCAGATACACGATCGCGACCCCCACGCTGGCCAGCAGCGCCGCCGAATGGCCGAATCCGGCATCCGACAGGAAGGTGGGCGCATAATAGATCATCATCTCCAGCCCGCCGCACTGGGTGAAGAAGGCAACGCCGAACGCCGCGACCAGGGCCGGCCGCACCCAGGGCTGCGACAGGCCGCGCCACCCCCGCTGGTCGTCGGAAACGTTCGACGCCGCCGCGTGAATCTTCCCGATTTCCCTATGAATTTCGCGATGCGTGGTCCGGACCTTCGTCAGTTCGCCGATCGCCGCCTCCAGCCCCTCGTTCTCCGCCGTCCAGCGCGGGCTGCGCGGCAGGAAGAACATGGCGACGAACACGAACAGCGCCGGCCCCGCCGCGATCGCGATCATCGGCCGCCAGCCCCATGCGTCGCGCATCGCAAACCCGACGATATTGGCAAGAAAGATCCCGATCCCGATCGCCACGTTGAACAGCGTCACCAGCCGCCCGCGCTTTGACGCCGGCGCCAGTTCCGAGATGTACATCGGCACCACCTGCGTCGATCCGCCGACGCCCAGGCCCAGATAGATACGCGCGACGATCAGCATGCCGACATCGGGCGCCACCGAACACGCCACCGCCCCCGTCACGAACACGGCGGTGACGATCATGACGGTGGTGCGGCGCCCGAACCGTTCGGACAGCCAGCCGGTGCCCACCGCGCCGATCACCGCACCGGCCAGGATCGCCGAGGCGACGAGTTCCTGCTGCGTGCTGCCGAGGTGGAAATCCCGCGTAATCAGCAGCAGGGCGCCGGAAATGATACCGGTGTCGTAGCCGTAGAGGCCGCCACAGATGGCGGCCACGGCGGCTGCGAGCCAGAGGGTCAGCCGCGCATTATCCGAAATCTCGTATTCGGACACATGCGCCAGGCTGGTGGGTTGCGGCGAGAAATTCTGCATTCCTGTCGTCCTTTTCGGAAAAATCTGCCCAGGACCGCCCATGCTCCGCGGGCACCCCGGATGGCCATGCCGGTCTTCTCCCGAACCGCGCCGTCATCGGGCGGCAGGCGAGAGGGCAGCCTTCATCTCCCGGATCGACGCGAGCGTGTCATCGAGCATGCTCCAGTCGTCCCGGTCGGCGATCGGCTGCCATATCCGCTCCACCGCATCGATCAGCAGGGTGCAGGGAGCGGATCGGGAAAAATACGGACTGGAAAGGTCCAGATCCGCTCGCGGAGAATAGGCATCGATCCGCTGCCGCAGCGGCTCGAATTCCGCACCCGCATAAAAACGGGCATTGGGTCCGTCCAGGGCCCGACGCCCGCTCTGTGATCCACCATACCAGTCGAAGAACAAATTTTCAAATCCAATTCCCGATCGTTCCAGAAACGCCCATGTCTCCTTCGCCAGATCACGATCGTCATTTCTGGAAAGTGAAGACAAACCAAGCCGTTTCACGATGACCCCGTTCATCTCCATTTCATAACGATCCGGGAAATCGTCGAAGATCTTCTGAAGCTCTTCGATTTCCGCCAGCGGGATCAGGCATTCCGCCAGCCGTGCCAGGGTCCACAGCACGGCCTCGGGCTGCCGCCCGAACGCATACAGGCCGGACCGGTCGAAATAGGCGGCGATGAAGGCGGGATCGTAGCGCGGCAGGAAGCGCCACGGGCCATAATCGAAACTCTCGCCGGTGATGTTGATATTGTCCGTGTTCAGCACGCCATGCACGAATCCCGCCCCCATCCACTGCGCCGCCAGACGTGCCACGCGGGTGCAGACGATGTCGTACAGCGACACCGCCGCACGGCCCCCGCCATGGCGGTCGGGGAAGTAGGTGGCCATCACATAATCGACCAGCCGCGCCAGGCTGGCCTGGTCTTCCAGCGCGGCAAGGCGCTGGAAGGTTCCCACGCGGATATGCGAATGGCTCAGCCGCGCCAGCACGCACGACCGGGTGGGCGAGGGCTCGTCCCCCCGGTGCAACGCCTCGCCGGTCTCGATCACGCTCAGCGTCCGCGAGGTACTCACGCCCTGCGCGTCCAGCATCTCGCTGGCCAGGATCTCGCGCACGCCGCCCTTCAGGGTCAGCCGCCCGTCTCCGCCGCGCGACCACGGCGTGCGGCCGCTGCCCTTGGTGCCGATATCCAGCAGCCTGCCGTCGCGCGCGTCGCGCATCTGCGCGAACAGAAAGCCCCGCCCATCGCCCAGGTCGGGATTGTACTGGCGGAACTGGTGGCCGTGATACCGCAGCGCCAGCGGCGTCGGCAGCCCGCCGGGCAGCGGCACGAAGCGCCCCAGATGATCGACCCACTCGGTGTCGGTCAGCGTATCCAGCCCGATCCGCGCCGCCGCATCCTGGTTGCGGAAGCGCAGGATATGCGCGGGAAAGCGCGCCGCCTCGACGGGGTCATAGAACGCATCCCCCAGCGTCAGATGCGCGCGGGCGGGGTGATAGGCTGCGGAAAACGGCATGGATCAGAAACCTGCGATCGAAAGAGGGGGCAAAGCACGAAACGGCGGCGGGTCACACGGGTTCGGGAAAGACCGGCAGGTCCAGCGTATCGGCGCGCGGCATGAAGCAGGCCTCGGCGGCCGCCTCGCCCGCGCCTTCCTGCCAGCGCGGCGCGTCGTCCTTGTCGACGATCTTGGCCCGCACGCCCTCGATGAAGTCGTGCAGGCGGATCAGGTTGCCGATCAGGCGATATTCCTGCTCCAGCACGCTGTTCAGGTCGGGCAGGCGCCGCGCCGCATGCCAGGCGCGGAACGTGACCAGCAGCGACAGTGGCGAGGCCCGCGCCAGCGCCTCCCGGTCCTCCGCCGCCCAGGGCGCATCGCTGCGCGCCAGCCGCTCGCGCAGCGTGGCCACGTCCGGCGCGTCATAGAGCGCATTGATCGCCGTCATGTCCTCCTGGACCGCGCGGGGGGCGGCCGGGGCCAGGTCCACCACTTCCCCCGGCGGCCGGCGGGCCAGGGCGGCGGCCAGGTCCGGCAGGTCCGACGCCGCCAGCATCCGGTCGGCGAATCCCGCGACCACCGCCTGTCCCCCCTGCATCCGCCCTCCGGTCAGGGCCAGCCGCAGCCCGTACAGCCCGGGCGCGCGCGACAGCAGGTACGACCCGCCGGCGTCGGGCGTCAGCCCGATCGCCACCTCCGGCATCGCGACCACGCTGCGCTCGGTCACGATCCGATGGCGCACATGCGCCCCCAGCCCGACCCCGCCGCCCATGGTGATCCCGTCCATGAACGACACCACCGGCTTGGGATATCCCGCCAGCACCGAAACCAGCCGATATCCCGCGCGAAAGACGCGCGCCGCCGCGTCGGGCCCCTCCTCCCGCGCCAGGGCGTACAGGGCCCGCAGGTCCCCGCCCGCCGAAAACGCCCGGGGGCTGGAACTGTCGATCAGCACGGTTTCGACCGCCGGGTCGTCCCGCCAGGCCGCCAGCGCGGCGGCGATCCGGCGATAGAGCGTGATATCCAGCGCGTTCAATGCCTTGGGGCGATTGACCGTGAGCCGCCCCAGCCGCCCCTGGCGCGAGATCAGCAGCGTGTCGTCCACCGCGTCAGCCTGCATGATGATGCGTTCCTTCCGTTTCCGCCGGCGTGATACTATGCGAGAATGATTGATGATGAAGCCATCGCCCCCTAGGGGAATGGGCGAGGGCAGGAAAGGCGCGGACATGAGTGTGGATTCCCAGACCTACCGGGACGCGATGGCGCGGCTGGGTGCCGCGGTCAACGTGGTCACGACCGGCACGCTGGACGACCCGGTGGGCTTCACCGCCTCAGCCGTGTGCTCGGTCAGCGACGCCCCGCCCACCCTGCTGGTCTGCATGAACCGCGCGTCGCGCGCGCGCGCCGCCTTTCATGCCGGCAGCCCGCTCTGCATCAACGTCCTGTCCGCCGGCCAGCGCGATATTTCCGGCACCTTCGCCGGCCCGCTGGACATGTACGAACGCTTCACCGTCGGTCACTGGACGACGCTGGCCACGGGCGCCCCGGTCCTCGAGGAAGCCGTGGCCTCCTTCGACTGCACGCTCGACCGCGTGGTCGAGGTCGGCACCCACAGCGTCCTGTTCGGCGTGGTCGAGGCCATCCGCATCGGCGCGCCGGTCGGCGGGCTGGTCTATTTCAACCGCGCCTATCACATGCTGCCCCATGGCGGCCGCGAGCATTGACCGCCTGACCCGGAGTCCCACCCCATGTCCCCACGCCACCGCCTGGCCAATCCCCCCGTCATCGACGGCCGCGCGCTGCTCGTCCTGCATGCCGGGCTGGCCGTCGTCCTGGCGCTGATGGCCTGGTGGTGCTGGACCCTGCCGGCCTGAAAGCCCGGCCGGGCTCCGGCGTCAGACGGCCCGGCCTCCCGCCCCGCTCCAGGCCCTGGCGGCCAGGTAGCCGGCCGTGCTCAGCGCGCTGATCCAGAACGAGGTCGGGCAGTCGGTCCACCATGACAGCGCCAGCCCGCCCCAGCCCGCGCCGACCGCCAGCACCACCGAAAGCCCGATCCCCCAGCCCGGCGAGGCCGTCAGGCGCTGCGCCGTCGCCGCCGGCCCGACCATCAGCGCGAAGACCAGCAGCACGCCGGTAATCTGCACGCACTCCGCCGTCACCACCGCGACGATGGCCAGGAAGAGGGTGGACACCGCGCGCAACGGCACGCCCCGGGCCTCCGCCGTCTCGGGCTGCAGGCTGGCGAACAGCAGCGGCCGCGACAGCGCCGCCATGGCCAGCACGCACGCCACGCCCGGCACCAGCAGCCAGCCCAGCATCGACCGGTCCACTCCCAGCACGTTGCCGAACAGCAGCGCGGTGGCGCGGGTAGCCGACGTCGTCAGGAAATGCAGGAACAGCAACCCGCAGCCCAGCATGCAGGACAGCACCAGCCCGATTGCCACGTCGCGCCCCTGCATGGTGCCGCGTCCGCCCAGCCCCATGGCCACGCCGGCCAGCACCGTGGCGCCCGTCAGGCCCCAGAAGGGCGGCATGCCGACCAGCAGCGCGCCGGTCGCCCCCGCGAAGCCGACATGCGACAGCGCGTGCCCGGCAAAGCTCTCGCCCCGCAGCACCATGAAATAGCCGACCAGCCCCGACAGGATCGCGACGATCCCGGTCGCGGCAAAGGCATGGCGCATGAATTCGAAGGCGAACATGCTCACGACTGCACCACCCCGTCGGCGAGGACGAAGATGCGCCCGTTCGCCCGGATCACCTCGACCGGCATGCCATAGAGGGCACTCAGCACCGGCCCGGTCACCACCTCGTCCACCATGCCCAGCCGCGCCGCGCCGCGCCCCACATACAGCACCCGGTCCATCACCCCCAGCAGCGGGTTGATGTCATGGGTCGAAAACAGCACCGCGATCCCGAGCTGGCGGCGGATCGCATCCACCAGCGCCACGACCTCCCGCGCCCGATGCGGGTCCAGGCTGGCCAGCGGCTCGTCCAGCAGCAGCAGCCGGGGCCGCCCCAGCAGGGCCTGCGCCAGCAGCAGCCGCTGCCGCTCGCCGCCCGAAAGAT
Organism: Gluconacetobacter sacchari; assembly: GCF_014174255.1. Lineage (GTDB taxonomy): Bacteria > Pseudomonadota > Alphaproteobacteria > Acetobacterales > Acetobacteraceae > Gluconacetobacter > Gluconacetobacter sacchari. The sequence goes on along the minus strand of NZ_JABEQJ010000007.1, from coordinate 84,797 downwards.
GGTCGATCGGCCGGCGCGCCAGATGCGTGGCCCCCACCAGTTCCAGCACCCGGTCGATCTCCGCTGCGTCGTGGCGGCGATGGCGGCCGGGCCGCCAGTCGCACGGCAATCCCCACCGCTCGCCATGCAGCGCGGCGGCGATGACGCTGCGCCCGTTCAGGCGCGGTGCCGAACGGGCGGGGAATTGCGGCAGATAGCCGATATCCTGGTTGCCCCGGCCCACCCGCCGGCCAAAGACCGCGATCCGCCCGCCCGAGACCGGCGCAACCCCCAGGATCGCGCGCATCAGGCTGCTCTTGCCCGCGCCATTCGGCCCCAGCACGCCGACAAAGGCCCCGGCGGGCACCGTCAGGCTGACATCGGACAGGATCGCACGGTCGCCGACGCGCAGCGTGACATGCGCCATGCTGACCGGCGGCGGGGCAGGGGACGCATCGCCGCTCATGCCGGCCCGCCGCTCAACGCCCGGTCCAGCCGGTCCAGGATTCCGGCGATCCAGTCCTGGTACGACAGGCCCGGCGGCAGGCTCTCGCCCACGCGCAGCACCGGAATGCCGGCCTCCCGCGCCAGTTGCACCAGCCGCTCGGTCGCCGGGCCCGCCGTCTGCTCGTTCAGGATCAGCAGCCGCACCCGCCGCGCCGTCAGGTCCCGCTCGAACCCGGCAACCTCGAACGGCCCGGGGTCGGTGCCGTTCATGACCGCGCGCTGAAACGCCGCATCGTGCATCGCCAGGCCGATCTGCCCCGTCATCAGGCCGAAGATCGGCTCGGACGCGGCGACCGGCACCCCCTGATAGCGGCTCCGCAACAGGTCGATCCGCCGCTGAAGCGGCACCAGCCCGTCCAGAAACCGTTGCAGGCGCGCCTGCAACGCCGCGCGACGATCGGGGCGGATCGCCGCGCAATCCTGCGCGATCGCCGTCGCGACGGCACGCACCATCGACAGGTCGTACCAGAAATGAACATTGTCGCCATCCCGCCACCCGACCAGCGCCGCGACGTTCAGCACCGCCGGCCGGTCGGCGTCTCCGCCCTCCGTCACCAGCCGGTCGATCCATCCGTCGTACCCGCCGCCATTGGCGATCACGATCCGCGCGCTACCCAGCCGCCGCCCGTCCATCGGGCTGGCCTCGAACGCATGGGGGTCGGTGGCGGGGTTGGTCAGGATGCTGGTGACCGCCGCGTCCTCCCCCCCGACCTGGCGCGCGATATCGCCCCAGACCGCCTCGGCGGCGACAATGGCGATCGGACTGTCGGCACGGGCCGCCCCGGTGGCCGACGCCACCAGCAGGACAGCCATCAACCACGCGCGGATCACGCGCGAGCGGACGAAATGAAGGGAAAAAACAAGGTCAGCAGGCACTGGGCAGGCCGTCATCAGGAGGAATATCGGATCAACATACGTTATAATGTAACATATTTGAAGCCTTCATATAACGCGCTTTCCGGCGTATGGAAACCAGGGGGGGGCCTGCCGGCAGGCTTTCCGGACAGAGCGGGAGCATGGCGCGGCAGGCATGGCTGGGACGATTTTCGCCGAAAAGACCGAGACACGGCTGAACGCCGCCGAGCGGCTCTGCGCCGCGCACGGTTCGCGGCTGACCGATCTGCGCCGCCAGGTGCTGGGCCTGGTGCTGGAGGCCGCGCGCCCGGTCGGGGCCTACGACCTGCTGGACGGGCTGCGCGCCGACAAGAAGGGCGCGGCACCACCCACCGTCTATCGCGCGCTGGATTTCCTGCTCGAAGAGGGGCTGATCCACAAGATCGAGCGCCTGTCGGCCTTCGTGGGCTGTACCCACGCGCTCGATGGCAGCCATGCCGAGGCCGGACACCCCCACGCGGCGCAATTTCTGATCTGCACCGGCTGCGGCCAGGTGACGGAGCTGGACGATCACGGCATCCTGCACGCCCTGATCCACGCCACACGGCAGATCGGTTTCATGGTGCGCCATTCGACCGTCGAGGCCGAAGGACTGTGCGCCGCCTGCCTCGGCGGCGCGGCGCTATAAGACACGGCTGAGGACTATGGTAAAAAACGGCTACAGGGCCAGGCCGACCGGCCTGGCAACCCCGGATTCAGGATGCATGATCTTCCGGATCAACGACGGGCAGGGGCACCGGCAGGCTCGGATCGCGGCCCGGAACGGCCCCCAGGCCCTGGCCCTGTTCTGGCGGCGGCGCGGCCGGCGGATCCTGGCGGAAAGCCTGCCCGACCCCGACCCCATCGTCACCCTGCGACGGAATTTCGACATGGCCCGCATCCGCCCGGATACCGCCGAACTGCCGCTGCCCGAACCCGCGTCCGCCCGTCCGTCTTCCCACCCGACTCCCCGCCGGCCCCGCGCGCCCCGCCCGGCGCGCGAGCCCGCCGACACCGGGCAGAACGACCTGTTCGCGGCACCCCCGCCTACCGCCCCGCCCCCCCGCCGGCAGGTCACGCATCTGGACGCCGAGAGCCTGCAACTGGCCCGAATCCATTATCGCGGCCTCCAGGCCTCGGACCCGGCCGACAGCTATCTGTATCACATCACCACCGAAGAGAACGCCGAAGCCATCCTGCGCGACGGCATCAGCATCAGCCGCCGCCATCCCCTGCTGCTGACCGAACGGGGCGGCGTGCCCTATTGGCTGGCCCTGCTGGCCGACGACGATGACACCGGCACGGTCGATGTCGCCGTGCTGCGCATGAAGCGCTTCATGATCGACGACCTGATCGAGGACGATCCGGATTCCACCCGCAGTTCGGGCAGCCCCGGTTACTTCCTGACCGGCAACACCTGACCCCCGAGGACGCCCCCGCCAATGGAAACAGCAATCGCCGAAGTCGAACGCGGCGGCCGCGTCGAATCCCGCCATGCCGGCACCGCCGTGGTGGTCGATGCCGACGGTAACGTGGTGTTCGCGCTGGGGGATATCGCGCGGCCGACCTATCCGCGTTCGGCGGTCAAGGCCTTCCTGGCCTTGCCCCTGGTCGAAAGCGGCGCCGCCGACCGGCTTGGCCTGGACGACGAGGCCCTGGCGCTGGCCTGCGCCTCGCATAATGGCGAGCCGGCGCACGTCACGGTCGCGGCGCGGATGCTGGAGCGGGCCGGGCGCGATGCCGCCTGCCTGGAATGCGGCACCCACTGGCCGACCAACGCCGCCGCCGCCCACGCGCTGGCCCGCGCGGGCGGCGCGCCCAACGCCCTGCACAATAATTGTTCCGGCAAGCATGCCGGCTTCGTCTGCCTGGCCTGCGACCGCGACGAGGACCTGACGGGCTATATCCACCCCACCCATCCGATCATGCGCGAGGTCACGGCGGCGCTCGCCGACGTGACGGACGCCGCCCACGGCGAGGATAATCGCGGCATCGACGGCTGCTCGATCCCGACCTACGCCATTCCGCTGCGCGCCCTGGCCCATGGCTTCGCGCGTTTCGGCACCGGCCGGGGACTGGGCCCCGAACGCGCGCGCGCGGCGGCAAGGCTGCGCGCGGCCGTGGCCCATGCCCCCTTCATGGTCGGGGGCAGCGGGCGCTTCGACACCGTGCTCATGCAGGCACTGGGCCCCGCAATCTTCAGCAAGATGGGCGCCGAGGGCATCATGGCCGCCAGCCTGCCGGAGCAGGGGCTGGGCATCGCCGTGAAATGCCATGACGGCGCCCCCCGCGCGGCCGAAGTCGCGATGGCCGCCCTGCTGATGCGCTTCCTGGGCCCGGAGGCACGCGACCATACGGTGCTGCATCAATTGGCAACCCACGATCTGCGCAACTGGAACGGCCTGACGGTGGGCCGGGTCCGCGCCGCCACCTTTATCTGACGGCAGAATGACCGCGCGCCCGATCCTCCTGTTTCCAGACCCGCATCTGCGCAGGATGGCCGAGCCGGTCACAGAATTCGATACCAAGCTTCACGCACTGGCCGCCGACATGCTCGACACGATGCGCGCCGCCCCCGGCATCGGCATCACGGCGCCACATATCGGCGTGGCGCTGCGCGTCGCGGTCCTGGACCTGCGCGACGAAACAGGCCCCCGCACCTATATCAATCCAGACATCCTATGGGCATCCGACGAAACGATCCTCCACGAGGAAGGCAGCGTCTCCATGCCGGGCGTCGTCGAACAGATCGAGCGCCCGGCCAGGGTGCGCGTGCGCTATCTTGACCTCGACGGCCGCGAACGGATCGAGGACGCCGAAGGTCTGCGCGCGATCTGCCACCAGCACGAAATCGACCAGTTGAACGGAATATTCTGGACCCAGCGCCTCTCCCCCCTGCGCCGCACCCGACTGGTCGCCCGTTATGAAAAACTCAGACGGGCCAATTCACGATAAGATCGCAGGCAAGCACCCCGCACGACAAAACGCACCCTGTCAGAGATCGATAGGTTCGAATTGTGCGAACATATCGCGGCTTTCTGGCAGCTCATGCAGGGGCACATAGTCGCAAACGGCCGCATAGCGTTCCCACATCGCCAGAACATCCGGATGGGCATGGGCCGTCTGAAGGGCGCCTTCCTGCCACTCGAAGATTTCGACGATGATCCCCTCCCGGGAGCGCATGGCCAGCGTCGGGCGATCCGTGGCAAGCCCAAGGCGGCGAAGTGCCGGCACATGATTGCGGGTCAGTTCCAGAAGCTTCTGTTCCTGACCGGGCTTTGGCCGATAGGCTACAATCACCACATCACCCATTCGGGCCTCCCTCTTCACAAATGAAGTAAAAGATGTTGATCCGTCCAGGGGAATCGTGTGTTTCTAGCAAAAGGCTCCCGACCGAATTAAATTTTTCAAAAAAGAACCGATTTTTCCCGATCCCGATCAAACCCTCACACGATAAACGTATCCGCATACAACGCCAGCACACCGGCCACATCGACATCCACCGCAACCGCGCATGGCGGCGCCGCGTCCCAGGCCGGTGCCGGCGGCCCAGGCATACCGACCGGCTTCTGGATCGTCTGGCCGTCTGCCAGCCCCCCGCACACCACCCGGACCGGCCCGCGCCGCAGGGTGAACAGATGCGGCGCCAGAACCTGGATCACCGCCAGGCTGTCATGGGCGAAGATACCGGCCAGTCCGCGCGACTGCTCGTGAAACCCCTGATAAAAACGCGACACGGCGCGCAGGAACGCCCCGTCCGGCCCGCCTTGTTCGCCCAGCCGGTCCAGATAGGCGGCATCCATCACCACCTGTTGCGTCACGTCCAGCCCCAGGATCGTGACCTTCCACCGCGCAGTCATCACCAGATCCGCCGCCTCGGGGTCCGACAGGATATTGGCTTCGGCCACCGGCGACATATTGCCGCTATAGCCATGGGTGCCGAACGCGCCACCCATCAGGCTGACCCCGGCCACCAGCCCGGCAATGGCCGGATCATGCCGCAACGCCAGAGCCAGGTTAGTCAGCGGCCCGACGGCGATCAGCGTGACCTCATGCGGGTGGGCGCGCACCAGATCGACGATCACCTGCCAGCCCGGGCGCGGATCGACCGTGCGCGCCAGATGCGCCGGCGGCGTCAGGTCGCCCAGCCCGCCCGCCCCATGCACATGCGGCGCCCCGGCCCCTCCCGGCCGCGCCAGCGGCGTGGCCGCGCCCCTGCCGACCGGCACATCCAGCCCCAGTCGCTCGACCAGCCACAGCGCATTGCGCGTGACGGTCCCGACATCCAGGTTGCCATGTACCGTGGTCACGGCCAGCAGGTCGAATTCCGGCCGCCGCGTCAGGAAATACAACGCCATCGCGTCGTCCACACCGGGGTCCGTGTCGAAGATGACTTTGTGGCGGTGGGTCATGGGAAGATCCTCGGAGGGCGAAGAGATGTTCTTTTTTGAAAAAAGAACCAAAAAACCTTGATTCGTTCAGGGACATCGTCCGTCCCCAGCACACGGCACCTGACCGGATCAAAAGTCTTTTTGCTTCTTTTTCTTCAGAAAAAGAAGGTCTTGACCTACCGCGCGACCCACCCGTCCTGCGCCAGGACAACCCCAGCCAGGTACAGGCTGCCGCAGATCACCACCCGCCCCGGACCAGCCCCGCTTTCGGCCAGACGTGCCAGCGCGGCCCGCACGGTCGGGCCGGGAACAGCGCGGCCCGCGGCGGCTGCCACAATCTCCTCGACCGGCAGCGCCAGATGCTGGCCCGGTTCCGCCACGGCCTGAACGCTGGCGGCCTGCGCCAGCAGGGGGGCGAGAAAACCGGCGGCGTCCTTGGTCTGCTTCATGCCGACCACCAGATGCACCGGGCGATCAGACCAGCCGGCCAGCATATCGGCCAGCGCCAGTCCGGCGCCGGGATTATGCCCGCCATCCAGCCACACTTCCCACCCTGGCGGCAGCAGGGCGGCCAGCGCGCCACCCAGCCGTTGCAGGCGTGCCGGCCATTCGGTACGGGCGATCCCCGCCCACGCCTCGTCCGGCACCGCCAATCCGCTGGCGCGCAACGCAGCCACCGCCAACCCGGCATTATCCACCTGATGCGGGCCGGGCAGGCCCGGCATCGGCAATTCGAGCACACCCTGCGCGTCGGCATAGCGCAGGCCCGCGCCTGCCGCCGCGATCTGCCAATCGGCATCGCGCTCAAGCAGGCGCGCACCGCATTCCGCCGCCCGGGCCCGCAGCACGGCCATGGCGTCGGGCGCCTGATGGCCCGTCACCGCCGGCACACCGGGCTTCATGATCCCGGCCTTCTCGCCGGCGATGGCGGCCAGGCTATCGCCCAGAAAGGCCTCATGATCCATGGAAATCGAGGCGATCGCGCAGGCGGCGGGCCGTGCCAGCACATTGGTGGCGTCGAAACGGCCGCCCAGCCCGACCTCGATCACCGCCAGACGGGCGGGATGGCAGGCGAACAGGACAAGCCCGGCGGCGGTCAGTACCTCGAACACCGTGATCGGCGCGCCATCATTGACGCGCTCGATGTCCTCCAGCACCGCCACCAGTTCGTCGGTCGAAACGATGCGCCCGGCGACGCGAAAACGTTCCGTCACGTCCACCAGATGCGGCGAGGTCATGACATGCACCGGCCAGCCGGCAGCCTCTCCGATGGCGCGCAGATTGGCGCAGGTACTGCCCTTGCCGTTGGTGCCGGCGACATGGATCACCGGCGGCAGACGCCGTTCCGGATGGCCCAACCGCCCCAGCAGGGCCTCCAGCCGGCCCAGCGACAGGTCGATCAGGGCCGGATAGAGCTGGTTCAGCCGCTCCAGCACCATGCCGGGCCGGCCGACGAATTCCGGCCCCAACGCGCTCGGCGAGATGCTCATCGGCGTGAATCAGGCCGCCGGACGCAGCGGGGCGGCGATCTGCCGATGGTTCAACAGGCCGATCAGGCGGCCCAGCATGGCCGGCAGGTCGGCGCGTCTGGTCACCATGTCGATCATGCCGTGATCCAGCAGATATTCCGCGCGCTGGAAGCCCTCGGGCAGTTTCTCGCGCACCGTATCCTCGATCACGCGCGGCCCGGCGAAGCCGATCAGGGCATTGGGCTCGCTGATCTGCACGTCGCCCAGCATGGCGAACGAAGCCGTGACGCCGCCGGTGGTGGGGTTGGTCAAGACGACGATATAGGGCAGCCCGGCATCGCGCAGCATCTGTACCGCCACCGTGGTGCGCGGCATCTGCATCAGGCTGATCACGCCTTCCTGCATGCGCGCGCCGCCCGAGGCGGTAAAGACGACCAGCGGCGCCTTTTGCAGGATCGCCAGCCGCGCCGCCGCCACGAAGGCCTCGCCCAGCGCCGCGCCCATGGTCCCGGCGATGAACTCGAAGGCCATCACGGCCACCACCGCATCGTGGCCGCCGATCTTACCGTGGGCGACGGCCATGGATTCGTCCAGTTGCGACTTCGCGCGTTCGTCCTTCAGCCGGTCGGTATAGCGCTTGCGGTCACGGAACGAGAGCGGATCCGCCACGACCTTCGGCAGGTCGATGCGCGTACAGGCGCCCTCGTCGAACGTCCAGGCAAACCGCTCGGCCACCGTCGCGCGCATGTGATGGCCGCAATGCGGGCAGACATTCAGGTTCTTCCGCAGATCCTTCACCAGAATCATCTGGCTGCAGGATTCGCAGTTGGTCCACAGATTGTCCGGCACCTCGCGCTTGAGCAGGCCGCGGATCTTGGGGCGGACATAGTCGGTCAGCCAGCTCATCACATCACTCCATCACACAGGGCGCGTACCGGCCCCGGAAACCTGCCTTCTTACAAGCGGAAGACGGCAAATGCCAGATGGTTCCATCAAGGATCGGGTCTCTCCCCCGAACGCCGCCAAAGGCCGGCAACCTTCGGGGCCCGATTCCGGACTCAAGGAGTTAACTCGTTAACAGATAAAAGCTTTTTGGCTCTTTTTTCAAAAAAATAGAAACGCCCTCACGCGTTCCGCACGGCCCGAGCCAGCCCCGAAAGCTGCGCCAGCACACGCGGCAGCGTCTCCGGGGTCGCGCGCCCCTGCTCATCCAGCGTCTCTTCCAGCGTGGCGATCAACGCCGACGCCACCACGGCGGCATCGGCGGCGCGAACGGCGGCGCCGGCCTGTTCGGGCGAGCGGATGCCGAACCCGATCGCCACCGGCAGGTCGGTCGCGGCGCGCAGGCGCGGCAGGGCCGCCGCCAGTTCGTCGCTGCTGGCGGTGCGGGTGCCGGTGACTCCGGTAATGCTGACATAATAGACAAAGCCCGAGGCCCGACCGCACACCACGGGCAGCCGCGCATCGTCGGTGGTAGGGGCCACCAGGCGAATGAGGTCCAACCCGGCCGCCGTCGCCGGCCCATCCAGCAGGTCGGCTTCCTCGGGCGGCATGTCCACAACGATCAGCCCGTCCACCCCGGCCTGGGCGGCATCGGCGCAAAAGCGGGCATGGCCATAGGCCTCGATCGGGTTCAGGTAGCCCATCAGGATGATCGGCGTCTCGCCATCGTCCTCGCGGAAGCGGGCCACCATTTCCAGCACGCGCACCATGCTGGATCCCGCCTTCAATCCGCGTCGCGCCGCCAGTTGAATGGTCGGACCATCGGCGCTGGGGTCACTGAACGGCACGCCGATCTCGATCAGGTCGGCACCAGCCCCCGGCATGGCGCGCAGCAGGGCCAGCGAGGTATCGTAATCCGGATCGCAGGCCTGCAGGTACGGGATCAGGGCTCCACGCCCCTGTTTCTTCAGGGCCGCGAAACGGCGGGCGATGCGGCTCACAATGTCACTCCCAGATGTGCGGCGACGGTGAAGATGTCCTTGTCCCCCCGACCGGAGATATTCACCACCAGCAGCGTCTCGGGGCTGAGCGTGGGCGCGACGACGGCCGCATGCGCCAGGGCGTGGGCGGATTCCAGCGCCGGGATGATACCTTCGGTCCGGGTGCAGAGCTGAAAGGCCTCCAGCGCCTGGTCATCGGTCGCGCCGACATACTCGACGCGCCCGATATCGGCCAGCCAGGAATGCTCCGGTCCGATGCCGGGGTAATCCAGCCCGGCGCTGATCGAATGGGCCTCGTCGATCTGCCCGTCCTCATTCTGTAGCAGGTAGGTGCGGTTGCCATGCAGCACGCCCGGCCGTCCACGCAGGATCGAGGCCGCGGTCTCGCCGCTGTTCAGACCGCGTCCCGCGGCCTCGACCCCGATCAGACGGACCGAAGCGTCGTCGAGGAAGGGATGAAAGATGCCCATCGCATTCGACCCGCCGCCGATGGCCGCCACGATCACATCCGGCAGCCTGCCTTCGGCCGCCAGCATCTGAACCCGGGTCTCGTCGCCGATCACCGACTGGAAGTCCCGGACCATCTGCGGATAGGGGTGGGGACCGGCCACCGTCCCGACCAGGAAATAGGTGTCGCGGACATTGGTCACCCAGTCGCGCATCGCCTCGTTCATCGCGTCCTTCAACGTGCCGGCGCCGGAGGTCACGGGAACGACCTCCGCCCCCAGAAGACGCATGCGGAACACGTTGGGCTTCTGCCGCTCGACGTCGGTCGCCCCCATGTAGATGGTGCATTTCAGCCCGAACAGCGCACAGACGGTCGCGGTGGCGACCCCGTGCTGGCCGGCCCCCGTCTCGGCCACGATGCGGCTGCGGCCCATGCGCCGGGCCAGCAAAATCTGGCCCATGACGTTGTTGAGCTTGTGCGAGCCGGTATGGTTCAGTTCCTCGCGCTTCATGTAGATGCGCGCACCGCCCAGTTCCTCGGTCAGGCGCCTGGCAAACCAGAGCGGGCTGGGACGGCCCACATAATCCTTCAGGTAATAGTCCAGTTCGCTGCGAAAGGCCGGGTCGGCCTTGGCGGCCGCATAGGCCGCATCCAGTTCCAGGACCAGGGGCATCAGCGTCTCGGCCACGAACCGCCCGCCATAGATGCCGAAGCGGCCGCGCGGGTCGGGACCGGCGCGCAGGCTGTTGGGCCGGGTCTCCGCCGTGCCGCATGCTGCTTCATTGGTATGTGCTGCGCTCACGTCATTCTCCGGACCCGATTAGATACAGGATATCGGGTGTTCTGGACCGCATGACGGAAAATTACCAGTCTCCTCTCGTTACCATCCCGCCGAAGGCACCAGGCGATTTGACAGGCGCGATGCCCCCCCCGATACCGGAACGAGGCCGGGGAAGCGGAGAAAGACAGCATCCATGTTTGTTACCCATTGTCCCGGCCAGCCGCCACGGCCGATCGTTACCGATACCGACGCCACCGGCGTCGCGTGGCTGGATCTGCTGGACCCGACGCCGGATGAACAGGCCCTGGCGGCCCGGATCACCGGCCAGCGCATCCCGACCCGCGCCGACCTGGAGGAAATCGAAAGCTCTTCGCGCCTGTTCATGGAAGACGATGCCGTCTACCTGTCGACACCGCTGGTGCGCCGGGTGCAGGACGATTTCTTCGTCTCGCCGGTCGGCTTCGTACTGATGCGCGACCGGCTGCTGACGATCCGCTTCACCGAATTCTCGTCGTTCGACCTGATCGCGAAGCAGATCACCGGCAGCAAGGAGATTTTCAGCGGAGACGAGGTCTCCGTCCTGCTGCTGGAGGCGGTGGTCGACCGCATGGCTGACATTCTGGAGCATCTGGGCCAGTCGCTGGATACGTTGTCGCGCGACGTGTTCCAGGCGGACCAGCCGCGCCAGGCCGGCCGGGCCGACCAGATGCTGCGGGCGCTGCTCCGCCGGGTGGGGCGGTCGGGCGATCTCGCATCGTCGGTACGCGACAGCCTGCTGGGCATGGAACGGATCGCGATCTTCGTCAGCGAAAACAAGAAGCACGACCTGTCGGAAAAGCTGCGCGACCGGATGAGCACGGTGGCGCGCGACATCGTGTCGCTGAACGATTTCGTGTCCCAGATCTCCAACAAGGTCCAGTTCCTGCTGGATGCCACGCTCGGCTTCATCAGCATCGAGCAGAATAACGGCATGAAGATCCTGACCGTGGTCAGTTTCATCGGCGTCGCGCCGACGTTGGTCGCCGGGATCTACGGCATGAACTTCCACGAGATGCCCGAGTTGAAATGGAAATACGGCTACTGGTATTCGCTGGCCCTGATGGCCGCGACGATCATTATCCCGCTGCTGTGGTTCAGGCACCGGGGATGGCTGGCACGGGGCCGCTAGCAGGCTCCCGTCATCCCCTGGCAGATGCCTTGACCATGGGCGGCAATGTCCTTACTATCCCGCCGTCGCTGGTGGGCGTTCGCCCACTGGTCGATCCCTCCGCATGGAACGTTGCTGGCCGCTTTCCGGTTTGTCCGGTTCTTATGGCAGGCGCACTGATGCGCTGATCGCCAGGCCGATCGTTTTCCCCCCTTCTATGACCTGCCCATTCAAGGCAACCTGAATGCATCTCGCCGAACTCAAGGCCAAAACCCCCGCGGACCTTCTGGCCTACGCCGAAAGCCTGCAAATCGAGAACGCATCGTCGCTGCGCAAGCAGGACATGATGTTCGCCATCCTCAAGACGCTGGCCGACAACGACCAGGCCATCCATGGCGAGGGGACGCTGGAAATCCTGCCCGACGGGTTCGGTTTCCTGCGCTCGCCCGAGGCGAATTACCTGCCCGGCCCGGACGACATCTATATCTCCCCGAGCCAGGTACGGCGTTTCGGGCTGCGAACCGGCGACACGGTCGAGGGGCAGATCCGCGCCCCACGCGATGGTGAACGCTATTTTGCGCTGCTCAAGGTCAATACCATCAATTTCGAACCGCCCGAGGCGGTCCGTCATCGCATCAATTTCGACAATCTGACGCCGCTCTATCCCGAGCGTCGGCTGAAGATGGAAGTCGAGAGCGACGCGGTCGGCGGCGAGCCCGAGAAAAGTGGCAAGGGCGGCAAGGGCGGCAAGGGCCAGACCAAGGATTTCACCCCGAGGGTGATCGACCTGGTCTCGCCGATCGGCATGGGCCAGCGCGCCCTGATCGTCGCCCCGCCGCGCACCGGCAAGACCGTGATGCTGCAAAGCATCGCCTCGTCGATCTCCGCCAACCACCCGGAAGTCTTCCTGATCGTGCTGCTGATCGACGAGCGGCCCGAGGAAGTGACCGACATGGCGCGCTCGGTGCGCGGCGAAGTCGTGTCCTCGACCTTCGACGAACCCGCGACCCGGCACGTCCAGGTCACGGAAATGGTGCTGGAGAAGGCGAAGCGGCTGGTCGAGCACAAGCGCGACGTGGTCATCCTGCTGGATTCCATCACCCGCCTGGCGCGTGCCTACAACACCGTGGTCCCTTCATCGGGCAAGGTGCTGACCGGCGGTGTCGACGCCAACGCCCTGCAACGCCCCAAGCGCTTCTTCGGCGCCGCGCGCAATATCGAGGAAGGCGGATCGCTGACCATCATCGCCACGGCGCTGATCGATACCGGCAGCCGCATGGACGAGGTCATCTTCGAGGAATTCAAGGGCACCGGCAACTCGGAACTCATCCTCGACCGCAAGCTGGCCGACAAGCGCACCTTCCCGGCCATCGACATCACCAAGAGCGGCACCCGCAAGGAAGAATTGCTGGTCGAGCGCTCGGAACTGTCGAAGATGTGGGTCCTGCGCCGCATCCTGGCCCCGATGGGCACCATGGACGCGATGGACTTCCTGCTGGACAAGCTGAAATACAGCAAGACCAACAGGGATTTCTTCGACGCGATGAATACCTGAAGGCCAGAGGGCAGGGGCCGGCGCAATCCGGCTCCTGTTCTTCTCCCCGACGAAAAGAACCATCTTCCGTCAGGGGAGCAGGATCGTACTCCCGGTCGTCGCCCGGGTTTCCAGCGCCGTCTGCGCCGCCCCCGCATCCGCCAGCGCAAAGCGCTGTCCAATATGCACCCTCAACACCCCCTGCGCGATCAGATCGAACACGTCCCTGGCCCCGCCCAGCAGGGCCCCGCGCTGGGCGATATAGGTCGTCAGTCCCGGTCGTGTCAGATACAGGCTGCCGCGCGTCGCCAGCATGCGGACCGAAATGCCGGCAACCTCGCCCGATGAATTGCCATAACTGACCATCAGCCCACGTGGCGCCAGGCAATCGAGACTGGCAACGAACGTATCCTTGCCAACGCTGTCATAAACGACCGGCACCATGGCACCATCGGTCAGCTTGCGCACCCGCGCAGCCAGATTGTCATACCCGATCAGGATATCGGACGCGCCATTCCGCCGCGCCAGTTCGCCTTTTTCCTCGCTCGACACCACCCCGATCGTTCGCACGCCAAGATGCCGCGCCCATTGGCACATCAGCAACCCGACACCCCCGGCCGCCGCATGGACCAGGATCGTCTCGCCAGGGCGCACCGCATAAACCTCGCGCAGCAGCATACGGGCCGTCAGACCACGCTGCATGCCGCCGGCTGCCACGTCGAACGGGATATCCGGCGGCAGCGGCACGATACGGTCGGCCGCAATGGTACGGCACTCGCCATAACCGCCCAGGGAAGTGGGATAGGCCACACGGTCGCCGGGCTCGAAATCGGTCACATCGGCACCGACGGCCAGGACGATTCCCGCTCCCTCCATGCCCAGGATGGCCGGCAGCGCGGGCACCTTGTACAGGCCGGTGCGGAAATAGATGTCGATGTAATTGACGCCGATCGCCTCCTGCCGGATCAGGATCTCGCCCCGGCCGGGAACGGGCGTGGGCAACGTCTCCAGTTGCAGGACCTCGGGGCCGCCGTAACCATGGATGCGAATAGCCCTATACATCGCCAGTCTTCCTTTTGCTGTACCGTCCGGCCGCGTCAGGCATCCTGGCTCGTTCGGGCGGGGATCGGGGCCCGCTCCAGGTCCAGCAGATAGATCTTGTCGGACAGCCCGCCATCGCCGGAATACCCGCCCAGCCCCTGGGTGGAGACGACGCGATGGCACGGGATCAGGATCGGAATCGGATTGGCCCCGTTGGCCTGCCCGATGGACCGTGGCGACCCGCCGACCTGCCGGGCCAGATCGCGATAGGTGCGGGTTTCGCCCAACGGAATCGCGCGCAATGCCTGCCATACGGCCTGACGATACGGCGTACCATGCGGCGCAAGCGGCAGGTCGGCGAAATCGTCGGGCGCACCGTCGAAATAGGCGTCGAGCCGATCGCAGGCCTGCCGCAGCAACGGCGTTTCGTCCTGATCGCGGCCCCACCCCCAATCCAGTGCGACGATCGCACCATCTTCCTCGGTCAGGGTCAGGTCGCCGATGGGCGAATGCATCGAAAGTTGCGGCATGCGGTCGTCCGTCCCTTTGTGATCCTCGTCCGTCATTCTGTACTCTTCCGCCGCAGGTTGCGACATGCAAGAGGATCGACCACACACAGGCCGACGACAGGAACAGATCCGATGCCCCCCGAACGGACCCCTCCCGACGCACCGATCTTCGCCCTCGCCAGCGGGGCAGGGCGCGCGGCCATCGCGGTCATGCGCCTGACCGGTGCGGGATGCGACGCAATGCTGCGCCGACTGTGCGGGACGCTGCCGGCCCCGCGCCGGGCCACGCTCCGCGGATTACGGCACACCGCTGGCGACGGCACGCCGATCCTGCTCGACCGGGCATTGGTCCTGTGGTTTCCCGGCCCCGACAGCTATACCGGCGAAGACAGCGCGGAACTCCATCTCCATGCCGGGCCGGCCGTCATCGCCGCCACGGCCGACGCGCTGGTAGCGCTGGGCGCCCGCCCGGCCGAACCGGGTGAATTCACTCGTCGCGCGTTCCTCAACGGCCGACTGGACCTGGTCGAGGCCGAAGGCATCGCGGACCTGATCGACGCGGAAACCGAAGCCCAACGGCGCCAGGCGCTGGACCAGGCCGACGGCACGCTCAGCCGCCTGTATGATGGCTGGGCGGCGCGACTGCGCATCGTGCTCGCGCATCAGGAGGCCCTGATCGATTTCCCCGACGAGGATCTGCCACCCGCCGTCGAACAGGCGCTGCTGGATGAGTTGCGCAGTTTGACGCGTGAGATGCGCACCCATCTGGACGATGGCGGACGCGGCGAGCGGCTACGCCGGGGCCTGCTATTTGCCATTGTCGGCGCCCCCAATGTCGGCAAGTCCAGCCTGCTGAACTGGCTGGCCGAGCGGGATGTGGCCATCGTCTCACCGCGCGCCGGCACCACGCGCGACGCGATCGAGGTCCGCGCGGTGCTTGGCGACGTGCCGGTGACCCTGATCGACACCGCCGGCCTGCGCGAAACCGACGACGAAATCGAGGCCGAGGGCGTACGCCGCGCACTGTTTCACGTGAAACAGGCCGATTGCGTGATCGGCATGTTCGACGGCGATACCCCACCCGTAAACCTGCCGGCCGATGCCATCCTGGTCCGTAACAAGATCGACATCTCACCTCCAACGACCAACCGGCCCGACACCCAGACCATTAGCGTCCACACGGGCAGTGGACTGGCGCACTTGACCGAGACCCTGGCCAACCGCGCGCGCGCGCTGACCGCCGCACAGGCCGGTCCGCCCTTGACCCGGGCGCGCCATCGCGCGGCGATTGAAGAAAGCGCTGGCCATCTGGCCGCCGCACTGGATATGCACTGGCCCGAGATGCGGGGCGAAGAGATGCGGCTAGCGATGCGCGCGCTGGGGCGTCTGACCGGCGCGGTCGGAGTCGAGGATCTGCTGGATACCGTCTTCAGCCAGTTCTGCATCGGCAAATAAGGGAGCGGACAAAGGTGTCTGATAAATACGACGTCATCGTCATCGGCGGCGGCCATGCGGGATGCGAGGCGGCAGCGGTGGCCGCCCGGTCCGGCGCGCGCACGCTGCTGCTGACGCATCGGCGCGACACGATCGGCGCCATGTCCTGCAACCCGGCCATCGGCGGCATCGGCAAGGGCCATCTGGTGCGCGAGATCGACGCACTGGACGGGCTGATGGGCCGCGCCGCCGACCGCGCCGGGATCCATTTCAAACTGCTGAACCGCTCCAAGGGCCCCGCCGTCCACGGCCCGCGTGCCCAGGCCGATCGCTCGCTCTACCGGCACGCCATCCAGGACCTGCTGGCCGAAACCGACAACCTGGACATCGCGGAAGGCGGGGCGGGCGACCTGATCGTCGATGCCGCCGGCCAGGTCGCGGGCGTGGTGTGCGAGGACGGGCGCCGCCTTGTCGCCGGCGCGGTCGTGCTGACCGCCGGCACCTTCCTGCGCGGCATGATCCATGTCGGCCATGACAGCCACCCCGCCGGCCGCGTCGGCGAAGCATCGTCCCAGGCGCTGGGCGAGCGCTTGCAGGCCCTGGGCCTGCCGATGGGCCGACTGAAGACCGGCACCCCTGCGCGACTGGACCGCACGACGATCGACTGGGACAATCTGGCCGAAGACAAGGGCGACGCCGAACCCGAACCGTTCAGCCGCCTGACCTCGGCGATAAACAATCCGCAGATCTCCTGCCGGGTCACCGCCACCACGGCGCGAACCCACGCCCTGATCCGCGACCATCTGCATCTTTCCGCCGTCTATGGCGGGGCCATCGCCGGGCGCGGCCCGCGCTATTGTCCGTCGATCGAGGACAAGGTGGTGCGCTTCGCCGAACGCGACAGCCACCAGATCTTTCTCGAACCCGAAGCCCTGCCGGGCAACGAATGCGGCGATCTGGTCTATCCCAACGGCATCTCCACCAGCCTGCCGCCGGATATTCAGGAACAGATGATCCATTCCATCCCCGGCCTGGAACGCTGCCGCATCGTCAGGCCGGGCTATGCCGTGGAATATGATTACGTCGATCCGCGCGCCCTGACCCCGACACTGGAACTGATCGCCCTGCCGCGCCTGTTCCTCGCCGGCCAGATCAACGGCACCACCGGCTACGAGGAAGCCGGCGCCCAGGGCATCCTCGCAGGCCTGAACGCGGCGCGGCGCGCGGGGGGCGGGCAGGGCGTAACCGTCGATCGCGGCACCGCCTATCTCGGGGTGATGATCGACGACCTGACAACCCAGGGCGTGTCTGAACCCTATCGGATGTTCACCTCGCGCTCGGAATACCGGCTCAGCCTGCGCGCCGACAATGCCGACCTGCGCCTGACCGGCCTGGGTATCGGCTGGGGCTGCGTGGGCGCCGAACGCACCCGCCTGTTCCAGGCCGACAGCACCGCCATCGACCAGGCCATGCATCGCGCGGGGCAGGAAAGCTTCCTGCCCGACGGATTGCAGCAGGCCGGTATCGCCGTTTCGGCCGACGGCCGCCGCCGCACGCTGCTGGACGTGCTGGCAACCGCCGCCACACCAGATCAGGTGGCCCGGATCGCCCCCTGGTTCGACGACCTCCCGCCACGCATCCGCCGTCATGTCGAAACCGAGGCCCGCTACAGCGGCTATCTGGTTCGCCAGGCGCGTGAAATCCGGCAATTGGAAGCCGAAACCCGTATCACGCTCCCTCCGAACCTGGACTACCACCATATCGGCGGCCTGAGCAGCGAAATGCAGGAACGACTTTCCTCGGCCCGGCCCGCCAGCTTCAGCGCCGCGCAACGTATCCCTGGCGTCACCCCCTCGGCGCTGATGGCACTGCTGGCCCATATCAGGCAGGTGGCCTGATGTTTCACGTGAAACGCGAAGGCCCCATCGACATGTCGGAGGCTCTACGCCACCGGCTCGACCGGTTCGCCGCAATCCTGACCCGCTGGAACGCCCGCATCAATCTGGTCTCGCCCCGCGACCTGCCGCATCTGTGGGACCGCCATATCGCCGACTCCCTGCAACTGGCCGCGCTGGTCCCGCCTGGCGCGCGTCTGGCCGATCTGGGTTCTGGCGGCGGCTTTCCCGGCCTGATCATCGCCATCGCAACCAATGCCGACGTCACGCTGATCGAGTCCGACCAGCGCAAGGCCGCCTTCCTGCGCGAAGCCGCCCGGGCGGCGGGCGCGCGCGTCACCGTACTGGCGCGCAGGATCGAGGACATCGACATTCCGCCGGTCCAGGTCGTCACCGCCCGCGCGCTGGCCGCCCTGCCGCAATTGCTGGAATGGAGCAGCCGCCTCCTGGCGCCCGACGGGTTTTGCCTGTTCCTCAAAGGCAGAAATGTCGACGATGAGTTGACCTCGGCCGCCGCCGACTGGCACATGGCTGTATCCCGATTGCCAAGCCGCACCAACGCGGACGGTACCATTCTCAAACTGGGTGAAATCACGCGTGTCAGACACTCAGAACGCGCAACGGGCTCCTGACGCCGCGCGCGCTTCCTGCATTCTCGCCCTCGCCAACCAGAAGGGCGGCGTGGGCAAAACGACCACGGCCATCAACCTGGCAGCCGGGCTGGCCGAACATGGCCTGTCCGTCCTGCTGATCGATCTCGACCCGCAGGGCAATGCCTCGACCGGCCTGGGCATCGGCTACGACGCCAGGCGCCAGGGCACCTATGCCCTGCTGATGGACGATGTTCCGATGGCCGACCTGTCCCAGGATACCGAAATTCCGGGGCTCAGGATCGTCGCCGCCGACACCGAACTGGCCGGCGCGGAGCTTGAACTGGTCATGGCGGACCGGCGCGAATTCCGCCTGCGCGACGCGCTCTCCCGCGCCGGCAGCGGTTTCGACGTCATCCTGATCGACTGCCCGCCCAGCCTCGGCCTGCTGACATTGAATGCGCTGGTGGCATCGGACGGCGTGATCGTGCCCCTGCAATGCGAATTCTTCGCGCTGGAAGGCATCAGCCAACTGGTCCGTACCGTGGACCGGGTACGCCGCGCCTTCAATTCCGACCTGCATGTCGCGGGCATCGTGCTGACGATGTACGACCGGCGTAACAATCTGTCGGAACTGGTCGCCGCCGACGCGCGCAGCTTCTTCGGCGAACAGGTGATGGAAACCCTGATCCCGCGCAATATCCGCATCTCCGAGGCGCAGAGCCACGGGCGCTCGGTCATGGCCTATGACAGCCGATCCAGCGGCGCCATGGCCTACCAGGCCCTGGCAGATGAAGTGATCGCCCGGAACAGCCTGAAGACACCCGGGAAGAAGAAGGCACGGGCATGAGCACGAAGAAAGACCAGTCCCGTCCGCGCCTCGGCCGGGGCCTGGCGGCCCTGCTGGGCGACCAGGCCCCGGCCGCCATCGCCCGCGTCTCAGGCCGGACGGAGCAGGACCGCGCCGGCACGCTGGGGGTCGATCTGCTGGAGCCGGGGCCATTCCAGCCGCGCCAGGTGATGGAACCCGAAGCCCTGGCCGAACTGGCGGATTCGATCCGCACCCGCGGCATCCTGCAACCGATCCTGGTTCGCCCGCATCCCGACCGCACCGGCCATTACCAGATCATCGCCGGCGAACGCCGCTGGCGCGCGGCGCAGATCGTGGCACTGCACGAAGTCCCGGTCCATATCCGCACACTCGATGACGGCGATGCCATGGCCGCCGCGCTGGTCGAAAACCTGCAACGCGCCGACCTGAACGCGGTCGAAGAGGCCGAGGGCCTGCAACGGCTGTTGCAGGATTACGGCCTGACGCAGGAAGAACTGGCCGGCGCGCTGGGCAAATCCCGCTCTCACGTCGCCAACATGGTGCGGCTTCTCAACCTGCCGCAACCTGTCCGCGCCGCCCTGCGCGATGGCCGGCTGTCAGCCGGCCACGCCCGCGCGCTCCTGGGCCACCCCGACCCCGTGGCGGCGCTGAAGACGGTGCTGGAGCAGGGACTGAATGTCCGCCAGACCGAAGCCCTGGTCCAGAAGGCCGTCCGCAAGGCCGAGGCCCCAGCCCCGGTCGCGGCCACCGAACGCAAGAACCCAGAAATCCAGGTCCTGGAACGCGACCTGTCGACCCGGCTGGGCCTGAAGGTCCAGATCTCCTTCGACGGCAGGGGCGGGGCGATCCGCATCCTTTATCAGTCGCTGGATCAGTTCGATACCGTGCTTGCACGCCTGAATAACTGAGAATGCAGAACATTTTTTCGATAAAACCGCTTGCCCTGCCATCCCGACGCTGTTAGAAGCGCGTCACCCGAGAGGGACACTCCATGGGCGCATAGCTCAGTTGGTAGAGCAGCTGACTCTTAATCAGCGGGTCCAAGGTTCGAGTCCTTGTGCGCCCACCATGGAGCCTCCGAAAATCCCGAACAGATCGGTCTGCTCTTCTTTTTCTGAAGAAAAAGAAACAAAAAGACTTTCACCGGTTCAGGAACATCGTCTGTCCCAAGCACAAAGCTCCTGACCGAATCAAAAGTTTTTTGGTTCTTTTTTCAAAAAAGAACGCTCACGTCCCACGCGCCAATGTCTCCACCAAAGGCACCATCCGCGCCACGATCACGGCCACCCCGGCGGGGTTGGGATGTATATGGTCCGCCTGTTCCAACGCCGGATGCGCCGCCACGCCATCAAGGAAGAACGGATCCCACAGAATACCCGGCCGGTGCGACAGCCGCTCGAACACCGCGCGGAAGGACTGGCCGTAACCCGCGCCCATATTGGGCGGCGCATACATTCCCGACAGCAGCACCGGCAGATGGGCCTGCCGCAACCGGTCGAGAATCGCCGTCAGGTTCTGTTCCATCCGTGCCGGGTCCAGCCCGCGCAACCCGTCATTGCCGCCCAGTTCCACGATCACCGCGTCGGGCTTGTCGCCCAGGGCCCAGTCCAGCCGCGCCAGCGCATCGGTGCTGGTATCGCCTGAAACGCCGCCATCGAGGATGGTGATCGCATCGCCACGCGCATCCAATGCCGCCTGAAGGCGCGGCACGAATCCGTCCGCATGCGCCAGCCCATATCCGGCGGTCAGGGAATCACCCAGCGCCAGAATCCGCACCGGCCGATCGGCCGCGAAAACGGATGGCGCGAAGACGGCCCACAGACAGGCCAGCAGAAGTGGAAAAATCATTCGGGCCCTATCCCCACACCGTGTAGCGTGCAGGCAGGACCATACCCGGCGGGAAGGAAAACGCATGGACGGCGACGGGCTCCCCGATGGACGGACGACGCTGGTCGAGGCACAGGACCTATGGCTGACAGTGCCGGCCCGTGCCAATGCGGTCAATCCACGGCGGGACGGCGCGGCCGGGCACGGGGCACTGACGATCCTGCACGATGTCAGCCTGCGCGTGGCCGAGGGCGAGGCCCTGGGGGTGATCGGCCCGTCCGGATCCGGCAAAACATCGCTGCTGATGCTGCTGGCGGGGCTGGAACGCCCGACGCGCGGCATGATCCGCATCGCAGGCACCACGCTGGGCGACCTCGGCGAGGACGCCCTGGCACGGTTCCGGCGCCAGACGATGGGCATCGTCTTCCAGTCGTTCCAACTCATTCCCACCATGACGGCGCTGGAAAACGTGCTGGTGCCGCTGGAACTGGCCTGCCGGCCCGACGGCGCGACCGCCGCCCGCGCGGCGCTCGACGCGGTGGGCCTGGCACACCGGCTTGACCATCTGCCGGGTGAACTCTCGGGCGGCGAGCAACAGCGCGTGGCGCTGGCCCGCGCCTTCGTTACCCGGCCACGCCTGCTGCTGGCCGACGAACCGACGGGCAATCTGGACAGCCGCACGGGCGCCACGGTGATGGACCTGCTGTTCAGCCTGCAACGGCGCTATAACACCACGCTCATATTGATCACCCACGACCCGGCCCTCGCCGCGCGGTGCCACCGCCGCCTGCGGGTCGATGACGGGCGCGTCGTGGCCGACCTCCCGGTGCGGGAGCCCGCATCGTGACCCGGTGGCGCCTGGCCGCCCGGCTGGCCTGGCGCGACCTGCGCGGCGGGATCGGCGGCATGCGCGTCGTACTGGCCTGCCTGGCGCTGGGGGTAGCCACGATCGGCACGGTCGGCAGCCTGCGCGACATGATCCGCGACGGCATCGCCGGCGAACAGCGCACCCTGCTGGGCGGTGACCTGTCGATCGAAAGTAGTGACCCGCTGCCGCCCGAACTGGCCGATTTCGCGACCGTCCACGGCGCCCGCGTCTCGCGCGTGGCGCGCATGCGCTCGATGCTCTACGCCCCGCGCGGCGCGGGCAGGGAAGACAGCCGGATGCTGGTCGAGCTTTCGGCGGTCGATGACGCCTATCCGCTGGTCGGAACGCTCGCCATCACCCCCCAGGCACCGCTGGATCGCGCCCTGGCGCCTGATAATGGCATCCCCGCCCTGCTGGCCGACCCGCTGGTCATCGACCGGCTGGGCCTCACGACCGGAACAATCCTGCGGATCGGCACCGCTCGGTTCCGCCTGGCGGGCAGCCTGGACCGCACCCCGGACGGCGCGGCCACGGTGATGCTCGCCCCCACGGTCATGATCACCCGATCGGCCCTGGACCAGGCAGGATTGATGCAGCCGGGGGCACTGGTCACCCACGCGCTCCGCCTGGCGCTGGGCGGCCGGGCAACCGACCGTCCGGCAAGGGCCCACGCTCTGGCCGCCGCGATCGCCGCCCGCTTCCCCGATCAGGGCTGGCATATCCGCGGCGAAGCCGACGCGGCCCCCGCCTTGACCCGCACCGTGGACCAGATGGCCCGGTTCCTGTCATTGATCGGATTGAGCGCCCTGCTGCTGGGGGGCCTGGGCGTTTCGACCGGCGTCACCTCCTGGCTGGACGGACGGGGGCGGACCATCGCCATCCTGCGTTGCCTGGGGGCCCCGGGGCCATTGATCCGGCGTATATTCGGTCTCCAGATCGCCGCCCTGTGCGGCCTCGGCATCGCCGCCGGCATGGTCGCGGCCCTGCTTCTCCCGCCGCTGGCCGCACGGATGCTCGGCGGATTGCTACCGATCGAGACGCATGCGATGCCGCCCCTTCCACCCGTGCTGACGGCCGGCCTGTTCGGCGTGCTGGTCGCCCTGCTCTCGGTGGTCCTGCCGCTAGCGCGGGCCTGCGCAACCAGCCCGGCCTCGCTGTTCCGCGATCAGGCCCGGCGGGGGTCGGTCCACATACGCTCGCCGCGCGTCGGCGCGGTCCTGATCCCGTGCGTGATCCTGGCGGGTGCCCTGACCGTCCAACTGGCGGACAGCCTGCCCTTCGCAGCGGGTTTCCTGGCCGTCGTCCTGACGGCCGTCGCCATCCTGGTCCTGGCAGGAACGATACTGCGCCAGGGCGTATCGGTGCTGCTGGCCAGGCTGGATACGGCGCGCGGCGTACCGAGGCTCGCCCTGGCCCTCCTGGCCCATCGCCAGGCAAACGCCACGCACATGGTGACGGCACTGGGCGCCGGACTGTCCGCCATGGCGGCCATCCTGCTGACCGAGGGCGCCATGATGGCGCAATTGCGCGACCAGATGCCGCATGACGCCCCCGCCTTCTATTTCATCGATATCCAGCCCGGCGACCTGGCCCGGTTCGACACTCTGGCGCGCGCCCAGCCATCGGTTCGGGCGGTCCAGCAACTGCCTTCGATGCGCACGCGCGTCGTCGCGGTCAACGGCGTACCGGCCGAACAGGTCGATGCCACGCCGCAGACCCGCTGGGCATTGCGCGGCGATCACGGGCTCACCGTGGCGGGCACGCCGCCGCCCGGCACAAAACTGGCCGAAGGCACATGGTGGCCGTCCGATTATAGCGGGCCACCCCTGCTGTCGCTGGATGCCGGGCTGGCCCAGGGCTGGGGCGTGCATGTCGGCTCGACCGTCCGGCTGAACGTACTGGGCCGCGCGATCGATGTCCGGGTCGCAAACCTGCGCACCGTCGCGTGGCGATCGCTCCAACTCAATTTCGCGTTCGTCGCCTCGCCAGGCCTGCTCTCGCACGCCCCCCACACCTTCGTCGCCACCCTGGCCACCGACGGCCGCGCCGATCAGGACGCGGCGACACTGGCTGCCATCACGGACGCGCTGCCGGGCGTCACCGGCATCCGGGTCGCCGACGTACTGGCCCGCCTGGCCGCGCTGGCCGGGCAGATCGCCACGGCGCTCAGCGTCGCCGCCTCGATCATCCTGGCATCCGGCGCGCTGGTCCTGGCGGCTACCCTGGCCGCCGGCTGGCGACAGCGGGTCGCCAACGCCGCCATTCTTCAGGCGGTGGGGGCCGGCCCACGCCAGATCCGCACGATCTGGCTGATCGAATTCACATTGCTGGGACTGACGGCCGGCCTCTCGGCCATCCTGCTGGGCAGCACGGCCGCCTGGCTGGTCACGCGCCGGATCCTGCACCTGCCATGGACGGCGGACTGGACCGCGGTAGGGAGCATGATGGCCGGAACCCTGGTAACCACGACGCTCTGCGCGATGCTGGTCTGGCACCGCGCGCTGCAACCGCTGCAAGGCAGGACACGCTGAAGGATTGTCTGGAAAAAAGGGCCGGAAGGATTGGTGGAGCCAATCGGAATCGAACCGACGACCTCCTGAATGCCATTCAGGCGTCCCGAAATACTGCTAAGATGCAGTCAGCCGCAAAGAGGCGCAGTAACAACAGGTTAAACAATGGGTTGCCAAGGTGGTTCACGCAACCAGATGCAACGAATCGCCGGGATTACGCTTTCAAATGAGTCCGGATTGAGTCCGGAAAACCGACGCGGAGGCCCCTCGTATGAATGAATATGGGGAACACTTAAATATAGGTGTTCTAGGTGTTCTAGGTGTTCCACACATAGTAATATATTGTATTTATTGTGTTTTTTCCAAGGAACACCGGAACACCTTTGGTTTTGAAAGGTGTTCCAAGGTGTTCCGGGCGGTCGCATGAAGCTGACAAAACGGGAAATCGACGCCTTGGCCTGCCCGCCGGGGAAGCGGGACGCCATGTTCATGGACGATTCGCTGCCTGGGTTCGCGGTCCGGGTGACCGAGACAGGATCAAAGGTCATCCTGTTCCAATATCGGTTCGCCGGGCGCGTCAGGCGCATGGTCCTGGGTCCATACGGCGAATTGACACCGCCCCAGGCCCGGAAGATGGCCGAGGCCGCGCGTGGCCGGGCGAGGGAAGGGGGCGATCCAGCTGGGGAAAGAAAGGCCCTCGCCCTGGCCGCAAAGGAAGAGCGAGTGCGCCAGAAGGCTGAGACCGCCGCCGACGCCCTGACCTTCCGGGTATTGGTCGAACGATGGCGGGATGGGGCCCTACGCGAGAAGAGCGCCTCCTACCGCAAGGATGCGCCGGACAGGCTGCTATCGGCCTTCGCTGTCATGAAGAATCGCCCCGCCCGCTCAATCGCCACGGGGGAAATCCAAGCGCGCCTGGATGACATCGCGTCAGCTCACCCAATCATGGCTCGCCGGCTCCATGCCTACGGGCGCGCCATGTTCACCTGGGCGCAGAAGCGGCAGTTCGTGTCGGCCAACGTCTTCGCCAGCGTGATCGTGGAAGGCGAAGAGGTTTCACGCGACCGCGTGCTGACGGACCTGGAGTTGGCGACATTGTGGAATGCCGCCGGCCGGCTGCCTTACCCGTTCGGCCCATTCGTCCACCTGCTGACCCTGACGCTGCAACGCCGCGACGAAGTGGCAGCCATGACCTGGGCCGAACTGGACCCTGACCTGACCACCTGGACGTTGCCGGCCGCGCGGGCGAAGAACGGTCGGGCGCATATCGTCCATCTCTCGGAAGCCGCCCGGCGTGTCCTTGCTGACCTGCCCAGGCAGACCGATCCGAAGACCGGCTCTCTGTCACCCTATGTCTTCACCACGAATGGCCGGACGCCCATCAGTGGCTTCTCCAAAGCCAAGGTGCGGCTGCAAAAGGCGATGGCGGCAGCAGAGGACACCCCAGCGGGAAAAGAAGCCCAGCCCACGCCAGGGCCGGATTGGCGGTTGCATGACTTGCGGCGGACCGGGGTGACGGTCATGGCGCGCCTGGGGATCGGTCACCATGTCGCCGATCGCGTGCTGAACCATGTGGGTGGAGCCATCAAGGGCGTGGCGGCGGTCTACCAGCGTCACGAATTCGAAGCCGAGCGGGCGGCGGCGCTGGATAGCTGGGCGCGGCATGTGCTGGCCGTATCGGCGGGAACCGCCAGTGGCACGGCCGACAATGTGGTGCCGTTGCGGCCATGACCTGGGCAGCGACGGGTGATGAAACGCTATCCTTCATCGCTCTTTCGTTTATTGCGTTTAGGCCAATTTGACCCATACATGAGGCCGGAGGGGATGAACCATGGCGATGTCTATGCTGAAGGCTGTAGAGCCCGGATTTGTGTCGGATGCCGACCGCCTGGCGGCGCAGGAAGCCAGTCGCGCCCTGGCCAAGCTCAGCGGCAATGGTTGCGTTCAGGTGGATGCCCAGGCGGATACGGGTGAACGGCAGACCTTCGTCCTGCCGGCAGCCGCCGTCCGGCTTCTGACGGACATGATGGCCCAACTCGCCGAAGGACGGTCGGTCGCGGTCATGCCCCGGCATGCCGAGCTGACAACCCAACAGGCGGCGGACCTGCTGAATGTGTCGCGTCCCTATCTGGTCAGCCTGCTGGAACAGGACAAACTGCCCTTCAAGAAGGTCGGGACGCACCGCCGCATCCAGTTGCAGGACCTCCTGGCCTACATGGAAGCCCGCAACACGACCTCGGATGACGCCATGGATGCGCTGGCTGCGGAGGCTCAGGAACTCGGCATGGGTTACTGAGCCACATGGCCTTCGTCGCCCTGCTGGATGCCTGTGTCCTTTACCCTGAGCGGGAGCCGCCCCTGCCGAACCTGTAAGGCTTTCTTACAGGTTGTGTTGGCCCCGCTCCTGAATAACGCCCTGCCCACCACCGATGGCCATGCACCACCGCGCCTCGGGTTTGCGACAACGGGCTCATGTCCAGCGCAGCCCGCCAGTCAGCGCCTCCGAATCCCCCTAGGCAACGTGGCCCCGAAGCGCCGTGGCGCCTGATGATGGGGTATCCGATCTTCCGGCGGTGGGGGGACATCAGCCAAATCGCGGCGGCCTGTGGTGCCATCACGCCCCAGTCAGTCAGTGAGTGGAAGCGTGTCCCGCGTCGGCATGTCGAGACGGTGGCGGCCATGCTGGGCGTGCCGCCCGGTATCCTGCGGCCCGACCTCAATCTGGCCCGTCTGGCCGCTGGCGAGACCACGACGCTGCTGGAACTCCTGCTCGCCTGGCGGATCGTCCACGCCGCACGAACGGTCCTGGCGCGGGCAGAGCAAGCATGCCTGGACGCCGAAGCCGAACGGGACCGGATCGCGGCCGAGCTGCTGGAAGCCGAAGCCTGTCTGGCCCGCGAACGCACGATCTGGCGGCCCGAAATGCTGGATATGCGGCAGGACGCCATCGAACACCTCACCAGCCGGCTACAGACGGCGCAGGAAGGGGTTGCACGCGCAAACGAACGCCGGGTAGCGCAGAACCGCGCCATGGCCCGCTCCGGCCTTCCTGCGGCCTTTCTGGACCATGTTCCCATCGCGCCGTCATCGCATCACCCGTCGGATGGATGATCTTCGCCCTTCAGTCCGCCTTGGGCCTGCGCGCCCTCGGTCTGAACTCTCCGGAAATTCCAGATAGTTGAAACAGGGTCGCATCCCATTTCAGCATGGAGGTGCCAGAGACGACAAAGGGCCGACCCGAGGGCCGGCCCTTGCTCCGCGCTGCACATAGGCTTGTTATGACCCGGTTGTACAGCGGCCCCTTACGGGGTCTTAGATGCTGATCCGCCTTGCGGCTGGAGAGCAGCGCACAATGGTTTATTTGTGCGTCAAAGGTGCTTTGTCAATCCGAAAAGCCCCAGCCCATGCAGGACACATTTCCTGACGGTTGCAAGCTGCTCTTTCGAAAGGCATTTCGTATAATACTGCCTTTTCCCGCTGGCTGGATTGCGTCCGCACCGGATCAAATCCAGCCGGTGAAACCCCACGGTCATGATAAGGTCGGCCTTCACCCATACTTCCGGGCTATCCCAAGGGCTGGGCGGAAGCGGATCGAGCACCAGCCGACAATGATAGGGGCGGGCCGGATCGGGGGGCGTGGTGCTGAGGGCAACGACGGTGCATAAGCCCGGGCGCCAGGATATCGGGGGGCTGATGACAACCACCGGGCGGCGCTTCACCATTTCTGGCTCTTTGAAACCCGCGCTGAAATCACACAGGACAATTTGCCCGAGGTTAGGTGCCTTCTCGACCGCCATATGCCTAAACTTCTGCCTTCCCGGCCTTCAAATCGTCAGGATCGCTCCCGCCGGGCGCCGCCTGGACAGTGTACGCGCCCCTCTTCAGCCTTACACCCGCTCCACCTCCGTTTTCCGGGATGAATTCGACGCCGGCGGCTTCAAGGGCCGCACGAATGGCTGTCAGATTGTTCGGATAGGGCGTACGTGCGCCACGCTCAAAATCCACCACCGTCTGCCGCGAAACAGCGGCCGCTGCGGCGAGTTCCGTTTGGCTAATGCCGAGCATGGCGCGAGCGCCACGGCATTGTGCTGTTGTTATCTCCACAAGCCTCAATCTTTTTGATTGACGTGACAACCTAGATCAATCACCCTAATTGAGGTTGGGCATTTTGCCAATCAAAAGCGGCTGACAGCGGTGCGCCAACACCGAAGCCAGCCTGACCACAACCGAAGCTGAGGTTCGGCAATGGCTGAGAACGCCCATAGCACACCCGCGTCCACGCGGGCAGCGGAGCCACGCGCCCATATCCTGGTGGCGCTGATCGTTCCCTTCTTGATCGCCCTGGCCGTCGTCGGCCTGGGCACCTCCGATCCCGTGGCCTCCGGCCATGCCTATGCGGTGGAGACAGTGCGATGACCGCCCTCCACCACGATGGCCGCCATCGCCCGAGGACCGGCCTGGGCGCAATCGTGCCGTCCCGCCGGCACCTCATGTCGGGGTGCATTGCCTCCGTCGCCACCGCTGTCGGGCCGCTCAGGCCTGCATCTGCCCGGCCTGCCCCGGCGGGGTCGGATGATATGCTGGTGGCCGAGGCAGCGGGATATTTCGCCGCCTATCTGGCTTCGGAAACCCACCCGGCCACCCGTATGGTGATCCCACCGCCGGCGCTCATGGCGGACCAGGAGGCGACCATTGACCGGATATGGGCGCATGCCGAACGGGTTGCCAACCTGCCAGCACATGGCCTGTCCGGTCTGCAAGCCAAAGCCCGCGTCCTGATGCGCGAAATTGACGAAAGGAAATGGACCAGGCGGGACGGAACCATGATGCCGCCCTCCGAACCGCCGTCCGATATTGATGTGCAGAAATCTCTGGCCTGGTCCCTCTGCGCCGACCTGCTGCGAATGGAGGTCGGCTCATGAAGCGGAAGTTCGTCTATTCAGCTCAGCACATCGAGAATATCGAGCGCGTGAGCAATGATCTGTCCAGCCTCGCCACCCTCCTGCGGTGGGCAGGAAACGCGGCAGCGCAGACGATCGGCTCACCCAGCGAAGCCGATTTCTCCGCACTGGGCTGCGCGGTATCGTGGGCCGGCCATCAGATTGAACAACGCTGCGCCATCATCAATGACATGGCAGCGGACAGATGATTGCCGCCCCGACGATCTGATGCGCCCCCACCGCCATGCCGGCGATGTTCCGTCTTTGTGCTTGCGGCGGCTGTCCAGCGGCGCGATGCTCAGCGCCGGCGCGGCTAGGTTTGGCCGCCGAACGCCGGGACCCCACGACTGGCCCGCCGCGCCGCACCCGATCATACGTGGGGGCGGCCGTCGTGGGGCGGAAATGGATGAAGACGAAACGCCGCCCCTCTCGGCGCGACTGACGGAACTGCATGAGAAAGCCCGGAGTGGCCCTCTATCCGTCGATGACGCGGAGCGCGCATTCGGGGACCGCGAGATGGTCGAACGGCTGCTGTCCCTGGAAGAACGGGGGTTTATTGCGCTCCCTATCGTCACTGCCTACACGCCGAAGCTACGGATCGAGGCGGACCGGCTCCGTGCGGAGTTGAACCGCCGCCTGCGGGACAAACTGGCAGCGGGCGAGCTGGTCGCGACGGGCTTTCCGGAAGGCGGGGGCAATCATCTGGTGCCCGTCGCGCTGCCGGCAGAGATGTGGACATATGCCGAACTGTTCGCATGGGGTGATGACGCGGTTCGTGACGGCAAGGTGATCGTCAGAAACATCAGGATTTCCACGACCAGTGCGGAGATGGAACGCTCGCGCATCGGTGCTACCCCCACCGCCAGTAATAACCAAGGAAAAGCGACGGCAGCAGTCGTAGCAGTGTCACAGGCGAAGCGTGGGCGGCCCCGATCGCATGCGGGCACGCGAGCAAGAGAAATTGCACATGAGATGCTCCTGCATCATGGGGCAGGCTTCCACCAGGATCCTGGGGATACTCTTGCCGATCGAGAAAGGGAGTTAGCGGAAAGGCTCGAGGGGGAGGGGTTCACACTCAGTGATAGCCAGATCCGGGCGATCCTTCACGAAGTGGCCGCCGATATATCCGCCGATAATACCGAAAAATCATAATCGGCCATATCGGCTGACATAGGGCGGCCCACCCGCACATCTTGGCATCGTTCGGGCGCATCCCGCGTCCGCAAATGCTCAGAACGGATGATGATCGTGGATCACACGAACTCGGTTGTTGAAACCCGATCGACGGCAGCCCCGGTGCGCCTCGTCGTCTCGGAAGGGGAAGCCGCCGCGATGCTGAATATGGCGCCCCGCACATTGCAGGGAAAAAGGCTGGATGGTTCCGGACCGCCCTTCGTGCGCCTGTCCGATCGCCGGATTGGTTATGCGGTGGCGGATTTGCAAAGCTGGATCGCCAGCCGGTCCGTGCGCTCGACCAGCGAAGCGACGGTGCGTCGCATCGGCGGTGGGCAATGATGGCGGTGGCGCTCACGACAGGCCCGGCGCCTCATTGCGACATGGACGCATCATCCTTCGATGCCTCCCTGCTCGGCAGGGCTGTCCGGGTTATGCGCGACCTGCTCGCCGACCCGGCGGCGATGCCGGACCGGGCGCTGCGGCGGCATAGTCTGCCGCTCAGCCTGCACTCCTTCGACCTCAATATGCTCTGGCTCTGGTCCGAACCGGTCGCGGCCTTCCTGGATACCGTCGCCGGCCTCGATCGCCTGGGCAAAGCGGCGGTAACCGGCAGCGGTGCCGCTTATATGGTGGCGCTCAAGGGTCTGGTGCGCCGCCCGCTCTCGAGCGCCCTGGCGGCGCTGCGGGTGGCGTTCCGGCAACCACCGGAGGCGGCGACTATTGAACAGGTCGGCCGGATCGTGCTGCACGATCTGCGGCCCTCCCACCGCGGGATTGCGGCCGATCTGACAGCCTTCCGGGACGAACCGCTGCCATGTCGGCTCGATCTATGGCTGGAGGAACTGAACTGGCCCGTGCTGGTCGAAACAGCGGAAGGCCGGGACAGGGCGGTCAGAACATTGGTCGCCGGTCTCTCGGGCCTGACCATGGGCGCGATCCAGCGCGAAATGCGGAGGATCGCGGCATGACGGGCCATTCATCTCTCCCTATGGTGACAACGGGATTTCCCAATGTGGATGTCACCGAATTGAGGCTGCTCGATCAGGGTGATGGAACCATTTGGTTTGAAGGCAAAAATTGGGAACCAACCGAGAACTTCCTTTGCTCAATCAGTGAATTCAGCATGGGAAGGTTTCATGTCGAAAGTGATATTGCGTGGATGGGATGGGCAGGCCGCCCATGGATAACGCGCTCTTCTGTATCACTCCTCTCCACGCGACATGATTTGTGGTCTCCCCTGGATCAGGCTTGGGCGTTCTACAATACGTTCCTTGTGAACAAGGGAGGTATCCCGGCAGACACGCGGCATGTCTTCATGGAGCCGGTCCTTACGTCGTTCCGTGCCGCCATCGAGGCGGAAAGCGTGCTTCGTCCCATCCTCGACTGGGTGGATCGCCATGACTGGTCAGCGATCATGCACGGCGCAACCACGTTCGATATGGCCGCCGGCGCTGTGCTTGCAGGCCATGCCACCGTCGAATGGGAAGACCAAAATACTCCCGTCATCCGCCTTCGTGAGGCCCTGGCATCATGAGGCACAGCGCCGCCACTCTTGCCCGCCTGCTGGCCGAACGGGCACCCACGCTGGTGCGCGAGCTGTTACCGAACGGCCGGCGTGACGGGACAGAATGGCGGTGCGGATCGCTGGCGGGTGAACGCGGGCAATCGCTCGCCGTCCACCTGGGCGGGACACGATCCGGTGTATGGGCGGATTTCAGTTCGGGTGAACGGGGCGATGCTCTCGATCTGGTCGCGGCCGTCCTCTACGCCGGCGATCGGCGGGAGGCGATGCGCTGGGCCACGCGGTGGCTGGGGCTGGACGATAATCCGGCGGCCCCGACAGTGCGCCGCCCACCGCCGGCGGCGCGCCCCACCGAAACCGACGCGGATGCCCAGGCCCGGCGGGGCGCGGCCCGTAAGCTCTGGCTGGCCGGGATGCCGGTCAAGGCCGGTTCGCCGGTGGCCGCGTATCTGGCCGGCCGGGGCGTCGATCTGGCTGAACTCGGCCGCGCGCCGGGGGCATTGCGCTTTCATCCCGATCTCTGGAATGGCGAAAGCCGCCGGGCGTGGCCGGCAATGGTCGCGGCGATCTGCGCGCCCGATGGCGCCATGGTGGCTGTTCATCGCACCTGGTTGGCACCGCTGCCATCCGGCGGCTGGGGCAAAGCACCGCTGCGGGACGCCAAGATGACGCTCGGTTCCTATGCCGGCGGCTGCATCCGTCTATGGCGTGGCGCATCAGGTAAGCCGCTGGCAGCGTCTCCGGCTGGCGAGACGGTGGTGCTGGCGGAGGGGATCGAAACCGCTTTGTCGGTGGCGGTGGCCTGCCCGGAGCGGCGGGTTTTGTGCGCGGTTTCCCTGGCGAACATGGCGCGGGTCCAGCTACCGGCCGCCATCGGCACGGTGATCCTCGCCGCCGACAATGATTCTGGCAATCCTGCCGCACGGCGGGCGCTCGATACCGCCTGCCAATGGTTCCTGTCCCAGGGGCGCGCCGTGCGCCTCGCTATGCCCGAAACAGAAGGGCGGGACTGGAACGATGTCCTGCAAGATGAGACCATATGAGCGAAGGTAAGGGCAAAGGCGGCCGCAAGGCCGTGCGCGACGGCATCGAGAACGGCAAGGTGGTCCAGTTCCGGCCGGAGCAGGCGACAGCATCGGGTGCGGCGGCACCGGAGAGCGAAGACCGGCGGTTCCGTTACCTGGACAGCGGGATTTGGCGGCGCAAAGGCGATAAGGAACTGGTCTTCATCTGCGGGCCGGTCGATGTCCTGGCGGAGTCTCGGGACGAAGAAGGCCAGAATTGGGGCCTGCTGCTCGCCTGGCATGACCGGGACGGCAAGCGCCATGATGAGGCATTTCCACGTGCGCTCTTTGCGGGCGACGGCAATGAGATCAGGAGCCGGCTGGCTGATGGCGGCCTGACGCTGGGCGCCGGCACGGCGGCAAAGGCTGCTTTCCTCGAATGGTTGTCGAGCCTGACCAGCATGGACCGGGCGCGGAGCGTGACGCGGATTGGCTGGCACACCTTTGGCGGGCGGTCCGCCTTCGTCCTGCCGGATGAGACGATCGGCGAAGCGGGCGAACGTGTCGTCTTGCAAACGACGGATCGGGAAGCGTCGTTGTTCGGAGTGGCAGGCACGGTCGAAGACTGGCGTAGGGAGATCGGCGCCATGTGCGCGAAGAACTCGCGCCTGGTGTTCGCCGCGTCCTGCGCCTTCGCGGCGCCGTTGCTCGGGCTTCTGGGCGAGGAAGGCGGTGGGATTTCGTTCAAGGGTGACAGCCGGGTCGGTAAGAGCACGGCGCTCCGGGTCGCCGCGTCCGTCTGCGGCGGCACGGGTCAGAATGGAGCTGGCGGTTATATTCGGTCCTGGCGCTCGACCTCGAACGGCATCGAAAGCACCGCCCTTGCATCATGCGACGTGCTGCTCCCCCTGGACGAAATGGGGCAGCTCGATCCGCGCGAGGCGGGGGAGATCGCCTATCTGTTATCGAACGGGCAGGGAAAGGCACGATCGACCCGAACCGGCGGGGCGCGGAACGTGGCCCGGTTTCGTATTCTGTTCCTCTCCACGGGTGAACTGGGCCTGTCGGATCTGAACCGCGAGGCGGGTAAGACGACCAAGGCCGGTCAGGAGGTGCGGTTTGCCGACCTACCGGCGGATGCCGGAGAGGGCATGGGCCTGTTCGAATACCTGCATCATGAGGACACGCCCGACGCCTTCGCCCGCTATCTCCGGGCCGCCACCGGCCGGACTTACGGCGCGCCGCTACGGGCCTTCCTGCGCCAGCTCACAGATACGATGACACGGGAGAGCGAGGACGAATTGCGCCTCCGCCTGCGCGCGCGCATCGCAGATTTGGCCGAAAGCTGGCTGAAGGACTATCCGGCGGCATCCGGACAGGTGCGTAGCGTAGCTGCCCGATTTGCTATGGTCGCGGTCGGCGGTGAGCTGGCCACCCAATTCGGCCTGACTGGGTGGGAGGACGACGTGCCCGGCGTCATGGCCGGCTTGTGCTTCACGGCCTGGTTGACCGAACGCGGTACCGCCGGCCGGCGCGAAGAAGAACAGGCGGTGCAGCAGCTCCGCGACTTCATCTCGAAACATGGAGAGGCCCGGTTCGAGCGTTGGGTCGATAACGACAAGCCGGAGGGGCAACAGGTCGAGGCTTCGGACCTGCCGCCAGGCGAGAGGTTCCGTACGCAGAATCGCGCTGGCTGGAAGCGATGGATCAAGGAAGCCGATGAACGGTCCACCTGGCGCTTCTTCCTGCTGAGCGAAGGCATGGCCGAAGCCCTATCAGGGCTGAACCAACGGAGTGCCAAGGCCGTCCTGGTTGAACGCGGATTTCTGCTGCCCGGTCGGGACGGCAAGATGGCGGCCCTGATCTCGCCACCTGGACACAAGAAGGTGCGGGCCTATGAGGTGGCGGCAGCCATTCTTGGATCTGATGAGGGGGATCGGTAGATCGGCCACCGCTCTACCGTCATCGCCATGCTCTGAACGCATGGCTTTAGACTGTCTTATTTGAGTATACCTCAACGAGGCGTCTCATAGCATTTCGAAACGTGAGGATTTTCCTGTCTCATTAGGGTTGTGTTTCACCATATAAGACGCCATAACAGGAATGTCTTAACCCTAATGAGACATTCGAGGCGATCATGAGCACAACATATGGATATGCGCGGGTCTCGACCACCGATCAGGACCTTGCCATCCAGCACGACGCGCTCGCCGCCGCCGGCTGCACGACGATCCGGTCTGAGAAAGCATCTGGCACCTCGACCAAAGGGCGGACCGAGCTTCGTATCCTGCTCGACTTCATCCGCGAGGGTGACACGTTGGTCGTGACGAGAATCGACCGCCTGGCGCGCTCGATCGCTGATTTACAAGCTATCGTCATTGAGCTGCGCACGAAGGGGGCGGCCCTGCGCTGCACCGAACAGCCGGTGGATACCACGACCTCCGCCGGCAAGGCGTTTCTCGACATGCTGGGTGTGTTCGCCGAGTTCGAGACGAATCTCCGCCGCGAACGGCAGCTTGAGGGTATAGCCGCCGCCAAGGAACGGGGCGTCTATAAAGGCCGTAAGGCATCGATCGATGTCGAGCGCGTGCGTTCGCTCCACGGTCAGGGCGTTGGGGCATCCGAGATAGCCCGACAGCTCGGCATTGGCCGGGCCAGTGTCTATCGTGTCCTGGAAGGCGCAGCCGACTGAGCGCGGGTGCTGCGGGCGGCACAAGGTTTTTTCCCGGATTTCGAACCCAATATGGGTGCAGGCGGACAGCGACAGACGCCGAGACATGCAACGTTTGCATGTCTATCGGACGGCCTGACAGGCTGATAGTCGCCCGCTCGGAGGCATGACCAACCACTGATCTCTCGCCGATAATGGCGGAAAACCGCCAATTCATGCTCTACCGCTGGAACACCTTTGGGAATGGTGTTCCAGCTTCTTTCAGAAAGGTGTTCCTTATAACCATATGATAAATAATAATAAATAAGGGTTGGAACACCTAGAACACCCGGAACACCTTTTTTGGGCATGGGTGGAAAGAAGCCAAGGCATCGTGAAGGAAGATCCACCGATTGCCATGCCATAAGTGCATAGCTTCACGTTGCATTGCGAGCACCGCCACAGCGCTTGACCAGGGGTAGGGGGGTCGAAACCTGAGCCCCCTATCGATGTGGACCGTGTTCCCCCACTTCATGTTTCGCCGCGAAATTCTGAGAACTTTTTTTGGGGGCGGGTCGTGAATAGCCTGGGGGAGGCCCGCCCACTCAAACGGCAGCGAAAGAGTCCGGATTGAGTCCGGAGGACCCAACCGCACCTGTTCGCCAACCTGCTGATTTTGGAAATTTGTAGGTTGGGACTGGTGGAGCCAATCGGAATCGAACCGACGACCTCCTGAATGCCATTCAGGCGCTCTCCCAACTGAGCTATGGCCCCGTCCAACCGGCCCGCGCCGTCTTGGCGACGTGCGGGTGGGCGGGGTATAGCCGCGCCCCGTTTCCTTGGCAAGCCCTGGCCGGGGATATTTTTCCCACCACTGCCACGTCGGGAAAGGTCCCTTCTTTTTCTGAAGAAAAAGAAGCAAAAAGACTTTCATTCATTCAGGAACATCATCTGCCCCAGGCACAAAGCTCCCGACCAAATCAAAGTTTTTGGTTCTTTTTTTCAAAAAAGAACGGAAATCCCTACGCCCCGACCACCCCATGCTGACGCAGGAACCCCAACAGCGACAGCATGGGCAAGCCAAGAATGGCGGCATGCTCGCCCGTCACCCGTTCGAACAGGTGAATACCCGGCCCTTCCAGCCGATAGGCCCCGACCGAAGACAGAACGGCATCGCCTTCCACATCCAGATAGGCATCGAGAAACGATTCGGAAAATCGCCGCATGGTCAGTTCCGGCCGGGCGACGTGCCGCCAGATCACCTGCCCGCCGCGCATCACCACCACCGCGCAGTGCAGACTGTGCTCCCGCCCGCGCAGGTCCAGCAACTGGGCCCGCGCCCCCGCGCGATCGACGGGTTTTTCGAACCACGCCCCATCGCATTCCAGGATCTGGTCGGCACCGATCACCACGCAATCGGGCTCCAAAACACGCCGCGCCTTGAGTTCGGCAAGCAGCAGCGCGCACTCGCCAGCCGACCGGCCCTCGGCGAATGCCGACTCCCGCACCATCGCCTCGTCGATGCGGGCCGGCCGGGTTTCGACGCGGAGTCCCGCCTGTTCCAGCAGGTTGCGCCGGGTCGCCGACTGGCTGGCAAGTACTATCCGGGGCGACTCGGCCTGTAGAAGAGTCGCGATTAGTACTAATGACGAGTCGCTCATGCGCTGGCTCTCCGTACTGAAAAAAAGAAACCCTGTGATCGGGCCGAACGAGTACTGGGGTACATGGGGATAGTACTCCATACGCTTCTTGATCGTACCGAGTACCGTGGACAACCCTCACAGGCACCGACACGGTGGGTTGTACACAGCCCCATGTCGGCATCTTCGGGATAACTCGCCTAACCGCATGAATCCGGGTGTGAATGAAACTGTACACCCTGTGGGAAAGACGGGGTACGTTTTTGGAAATGCGGGTACCCCGTCATCCACAGGCCCTATCTACCCCCTCAGCATTTCTTTCTTCTTATTTCATGTTTAGAGGTTGGTCCCGAAATCTGGTGACGGCGTACCGGACCTTGTCGGCCGGTCCTGTCATCCACGACGAAAGTACGGGATAGTCCCGCGATGAACGATCTGACGGCGGACAGGCGATGACGGATACAGGCAAACCCCTCCTGCGGGTCCTCCAGGGCGAGGCCGTCTGGCCGCCGCCGCTCTGGCTGATGCGCCAGGCCGGTCGCTACCTGCCGGAATTCAGGGCCCTGCGCGATCAGGCGGATTTCATCACCCGGTGCATGACACCCGATCTGGCGACCGAGATCACCCTGCAACCGATCCGACGCTACGCCATGGACGGGGCGATCCTGTTCTCCGACATCCTGATCCTGCCGTGGGCGATGGGCCAGTCGCTGGAATTCGTGAACGGCACCGGGCCGGTACTGGGGCCGATCCGTAGCCAGGCCGATCTCGATCGCCTGGATCCCCGGCGGGTGCCCGAGGCCACGGCGCCGGTGATGGAAACACTGACCCGCCTGCGCGCCATCCTGGACGGGCCGGAGACGATCGGCGCGGCGCAGGGCGGCCGCACCACGCTGCTGGGCTTCGCCGGCGCGCCGTTCACGGTGGCGTGCTACATGGTCGAAGGCCATGGATCGCGGGAATTCGAGGCGACGCGCGGCATGGCCTATGCCGATCCGCTGCTGTTCGACCGCCTGATGGCTCGCCTGACCGAAACCACGGCCGCGATGCTGGTGGCGCAGATCGATGCGGGGGCCGAGGCGGTGATGCTGTTCGACAGTTGGTCGGGCCTGCTGCCGCCCAGTCAGTTCCGCCGTCACGTCATCGCACCGACCCGCGCCATCGTGCAGGAAATCCATGCCCGTCGGCCAGGGGTGCCGGTGATCGGCTTCCCGCGCCTGGCCGGCGTGATGGCGACGGAGTATGCGCGCGAGACCGGCGTGCGGGTCCTCGCGCTGGATACCGGCGCCGACATGACGGCCATGAGCCATCTGCTGCCCGGCAATGTGACGGTCCAGGGCAATCTCGACCCGTTGCTGCTGCTGGCGGGCGGCGACACGATGAGGCAGGAAGCACGCGCCATTCGCGACGCGATGAAAGGCCGGCCGCATGTCTTCAATCTCGGCCACGGCGTGGTGCCGGCCACGCCACCCGACCATGTCGGCGAACTGGTCAAGACGGTCCGGGAGATCGGGCAATGAATCCCGCAGCACTCCCCAAGGCCGTTCGTCCGGATGGGTGTCTCCGCCTGGTGATTTTCGATTGCGACGGCGTGCTGATCGACAGCGAGGGACCGTCCTGTCGGCTGGTGGCACGGGAACTGCGCCAGATC
This sequence comes from Gluconacetobacter sacchari, assembly GCF_014174255.1. Lineage (GTDB taxonomy): Bacteria > Pseudomonadota > Alphaproteobacteria > Acetobacterales > Acetobacteraceae > Gluconacetobacter > Gluconacetobacter sacchari. The sequence goes on along the minus strand of NZ_JABEQJ010000007.1, from coordinate 45,636 downwards.
GGCCTGGAATACGATGACGAGGAGGCGGTGCGGCACCTGGCCGGACGCGCCCTGACCCGCATCAAGACCGAGGCGGAGGCACAGACCGGCCGCAAGCTGCCCGACGACTGGGCGACGATCGTGCAATACAAGCTGGTCGATCTGATGCGGGAGGAGGCGCGCGTCATCGACGGGGCGCACGACATGCTGACGGCGGTGATCGGGCTCGACCTGCCGATGCGGGTCGGCTCCAATTCCTCGATCGCCGAGATGGACGTGAAATTCGCCCGCACCGGCCTGGACCGGTTCGTGGCCGACCGGGTCCATTCGGCCCGTGACATGGGCAAGCCGAAGCCCGATCCGGCCGTCTATCTCCACGCGGCGGAAACCGAAGGCGTGCCGGCGGACGAATGCATCGTGCTGGAAGATACCGACACCGGCGCCAGCGCCGCGCGGGCCGCCGGCATGGCCTGCGTGCTGCTGCGCCCGCTCGATCTGCCGGCGCCGGACTGGCCGGGCCTGTTCCGGATCGGGCACCTGTCGGAATTCGCCCCGTTCCTGGAGCGCATCCAGGCAGCCCAGGCAGAGTATGGGGGGCGGCCTTGATCACCGGATTCCTGCCCTGGCTGGCCTGGTTCAAGGCGCTGCACGTGATGTCGCTGATCGCGTGGATGTCGGGCATGTTCTACCTGCCGCGCCTGTTCGTCTATCACTGCCAGACCCGGCCCGGTTCCGCCGAGAGCGCGCGGTTCCAGGTGATGGAGCGCAAATTGCTGCGCCAGATCATGAATCCCGCCATGATCAGTACAGTCCTGTTCGGCATTCTGCTGGCGCTGACACCCGGCACCGTCGATTGGCATGCCGGCTGGTGGTATCTCAAACTTGTCTCCGTGCTGGGTCTGGCCGGCTTTCACGGCGCATGCGCCCGCTGGCGGCGCGACTTCGCCGAGGACAGGAACACCCGGCCGGAAAATTTCTATCGCGCGGCAAATGAAATTCCGACCATCCTGATGGCGGTTGCGGTGATCATGGTGATTGTCCGTCCGTTCTGATTTTAAAAAAAATGTGTTGGCACAGGGGAGAATGCAATGACGGATCATGTCTTCGGCTCAGGCCGGATCACGGCAAGCGTTGCCGGACACGGCGCGGAATTGCAGTCGCTGACCGACGCGGCGGGGCAGGAGCGTCTGTGGACCGGTTTGCCGGCTTGGCCCCGGCGCTCGCCGGTGCTGTTTCCCATCGTCGGCCGCCTGCCGGACGACACCGCCTGGATCGATGGCCGGCCCTTTCACATGACCCAGCACGGTTTCGCACGTGACCGGGCCTTCGCATGGCAGGATCGCCGCGCGGACGGATGCACGCTGGTCCTGACGGACGATTCAGAAAGCCACACGATTTTTCCGTTCCGCTTCGTCCTGGCGCTGGATTATCAGGCCGAAGGCGATACGCTGCATGTGCGCTACCACCTGCATAATCCCGACCCGACGCGGATCTTGCCAGCCTCGCTGGGCGCGCACCCGGCCTTTGCCTGGCCGCAGCGACAGGGCGTGGCGAAGCAGGACCATGTGCTGACTTTCGAACGGCCCGAACCCGCGCCGATCCGGCGGATTGCCGGTGGCCAGCTCCAGCCCCAGTTTTTTCCCACACCGATCACCGGACGGACATTGGCCCTGTCCGACGATCTGTTCATCGACGACGCCGTGATCATGGATGCGCCGGCCAGCCGCAGCGTGCGTTTTCACGCACCGGACGGCACCGGCGTGACGGTGGCATGGGAAGGCTTTCGCGAACTGGGCCTGTGGACCAGGCCGGGCGCGGATTTCCTGTGCATCGAACCCTGGTACGGCTTTACGACACCCCAAGGCTTTTCCGGCGATTTTACGAACAAGCCCGGCCTGCTGCATATCGACCCGGGCGAGGACTGGCACGGCTCCTGGTCGGTCACGCTCGACCCGGCGTCCCCATCCGACTGAACGATGTGCGGGCGCTTCGCCAATAGCCTGTCGCTGGAGCGCATGCGGCAGGCCTTCCATATCGCCGTCGGCTCCGCGCCCGACTGGCTGCCCTCATGGAACATCGCGCCTCGCCAGCCGGCGGCGGTGGTGCGCCGCCACCCGGTCAGCCTCGATCTCCGGCTGGATCTGCTGTTATGGGGGCTGGTCCCCAACTGGGCGCATGACATGGGCCGGCAGCCGATCAACGCAAGGGCGGAAACCGTCGCCACCTCCGGCATGTTCCGCGCCGCCTTTCGCTCGCGTCGCTGCCTGGTACCGGCAACGGCCTATTACGAATGGCAATCCGGCCCATCCCCCAGGCAGCCCTGGGCATTCGCCCGATGCGACGGCAAACCGCTGGCGCTGGCCGCAATCTGGGAATCCTGGGAATATGAAGGCGACATCCTGCGCAGCTTCGCCATCGTCACCACGCAGGCCAACGCGGCAACCCGCCCCATTCACGACCGGATGCCCGTCATCATCGCCGAACAGGATCGCGATACATGGTTCAGCGCCCCGCCCGCGATAGCGGAAGGATTGCTGGCCCCGGCACCGGACGACACGGTAAGGGCCTGGCGGGTCGGGCCCCGGGTCAATAATGCAAGGCAGAACGGGCCGGAACTGCTGATACCGGCCGACGAGGCAGGATAAACGTCATCCCGCACCGGACATCCGACGAACCGGAGTATGTTCATCATAAAAATCAAGGAAATATCAAGGCAAGTGGTGGAGCTGAGGGGAATCGAACCCCTGACCTCCTCATTGCGAACGAGGCGCTCTCCCAACTGAGCTACAGCCCCACTGCCCGACGGGGTGGATAAATAGCGGGTGCTGGATGTTTGTCAAGCATGATTGGCCCCGGCCAGTGTTGTATGCGCCGAAAGGCTTCGATACACTTGCGGCCCGTCCAACGTAGGGATCATCACGTTGCTCACGCTTATCTTCGGCCTGCTGTTCAATATCATCAGGCTTTATACATGGGTGGTCATCCTTTCCTGCGTGTTCAGCTTTTTGTACGCATTCGGTGTCCTGGATACCCGCAACCAGATCGTCTGGTCGATCGGCCGGTTCCTGGATCGGCTGACCGAACCCGCACTGCGGCCGATCCGCCGTATCCTGCCCGTCACCGGCAATATGGATTTCAGTCCGCTGGTGCTGCTGCTGCTGATCCAGTACCTGCTCACGCCGCTGGTCCGCCAGCTTTATTATACCTTGGCCGCCAATGCGGGATTCTGACCGGCCGGGTGGATTTTATTCGCCTGTTTCGGCGTCTTCATTCATATTCTGGCCACATCCACAGGTTATGCGTGACGGAGAGCGAAAAAAAGGATGAGATGCGTGAATAATCATTTCGTTGCCTTGTCGTTTGCGGCCGTGATGGCTGCGGCCTCGCTTTCCGGGTCACGCTCCGCACGCGCCCAGATGCCCTCGATGCCCGGCATGTCGGACATGGGGCAGGGCCTGATGGGGGGCGCGATGGGCTTGCCCTCGGTTTCCTCCGCCGGATCCAGCAATCTGGTCGGGCTGCTGGGCTATTGCGTGCAGAACAATTTCCTGGGCGCCAGCACCGCTTCGCCGGTCATGAGCGCATTGGGGCAGAAGGCTGGGATCAGCGGCCAGGGCGACAGCGCCTACCAGGCCGGGCAGCGTGGTCTGCTGGACGTCGGGAACGGCAAGAGCTTCTCGCTCGCTTCGGCGGGGCAGGGTATCAAGCAGCAGGTGACGCAGAAAGTCTGCAACATGGTGCTCAGCCGGTCGCAATCGCTGCTCTGACCGGCCGCAATCGTACCCGGTTCGACCTCGGGAATGCTCGCTGTCGAACCGGGCATGCGGTTTCGCACCCTTTTTTCCCCTCCGGATTCGGTCTCACTCACTTGTGATTGAAATCTGAAACGGCCCGGTCCGGAAGCCGGACGACGATCGGAGCGTTGTCTTGCAATCCCCTCGTGCCGGGGACACGCCCGATATACCATGGCGTGACACGGAGTCCCGCTACGGGAGCAAGGCGGGACAGGACGAAGGGGGGGGGCAGTGAATCCATTACACGACAACCCGGCGCAAGACGGCGGAACGACCGGCCCCACTCTACTGGCGCGCGTCGTGCTCGAAGATATCGAGAACGCGCTGACCAACAGCCGGGCGCGACAGAACGACGTCAGCCAGGCGATCGCCGACCTGCAACAGACGGCCCGCTTCGTGCCCGAGGGGCTGGCCGGCCCGTTCATCCTGCATCTGTCGGTTCAGACCAACGGGCTGGTCTTCGATGTGCGCGACGCGCATGACCGGCCGTTGCGCATCTACCGGATCTCGCTGACGCCGTTCCGCCGCCTGATCAAGGATTACGTCCTGCTGGTCGACAGTTTTGACGAGGCGGTGCGCGAGGGCAACACGATGCGCGTCCGCGCGATCGATATGGGGCGGCGCGGCCTGCATAATGACGGCGCGGCGCTGATGGTCGAACGTCTGCGCGACAAGATCGACATGGACGACGAAACCGCCCGCCGCCTCTTCACGCTCGCCAGCATTCTCCAGCAGCGGCGCTAGGGGCCTGCCCGGACATGTTCTGGCCTGTCGGTTTCACCCGGCTCCCAGACTCAGCCCTGCCGGGGGTCGACCACGAGTTCGATCTCGATCTGGGCTCCGGGCGTGTCGAATCCCGTGACAAGCCGCAGGGTGGTTCCGGGCCGGCCCGCTCCGAACGCCTCGCGCAGCAGCGGAAAGCAGGACGGAAACCCGTCGGTATCGCGCAGCAGGAAGATGATTCGCGTCACATCCTCCAGCCGGTAGCCGTCGCGCGCCAGGGCACGGGCGCCACGGTCCAGAGCCAGCCGGCATTGTTCCATCAGACCGGGCGGCTCCGCCTCGGTTCGTGGATCGATGCCGATCAGGTGCCGCACATGGATCTCCTGGTCCGTCATGCCGTGCGCGCTCTCCCAAGTCGGACATAAAATAACGAAAACGTCATATTCAGTTTACGGTAAATTTCAACCCTGGGGCGCACTGAAACGGATATGGAACGGTTACGCCCACCAAAGGTTCAGGTCCATGCGAGTTGCGCGGCGCGCGACGGGCGGGGGGTCCTGCTGCTCGGCCCGTCGGGCATCGGCAAGTCGGACCTGCTGCTGCGCCTGGTGGACGCGGGCTATGATCTGGTGGCCGACGATCGTGTCGATCTGGCGGGCGACCAGGCCTCGGCACCCCCCGCGCTGGCCGGGTTGATCGAGGTCCGCGGACTCGGCATCGCCCGCCTGCCCTTCGTGGCGGCGGCCCGCGCGGTCCTGGTCGCGCGTCTGGTCAGGCCGGAAGACAGGCCCGACCGCCTGCCGGTCCCGGCGCACGACCCGCTGACCGGCCTGCCGGAAATCCGGCTGGACCCGGCATTGCCCTCGGCCGTGGCGCGGGTCAACCTGGCCCTTGACGCTCTGGCCGGTCGTTGCAAGATTTTAACCTTCGAGCAATTGTAATCCATACGCCTCTTCCCATTTCGGCTCTTTCAGTGCCCCATATGCGGGGGACGGTATTGTGGGCCCGCCCGACACGCAGGCCGCCCCGATGCCCGAAGGTGTCCGGCCTTTTGTTCAGCCAGGATTTCCCGTGACGGATTCTTCACTCGACGGAGTACCGGCGCCGCGCCGGATCCTGCTGGTCACCGGCCTGTCCGGTGCGGGAAAATCGTCGATCCTGCGTATCTTGGAAGATCTGGGATACGAGGTGATCGACAATCCGCCGCTGGGCATGCTGGACGAAATCGTGACCCGCGCGGAACAGCCGGTGGCGATCGGCGTGGACTCGCGCACCCGGGGGTTCGACGCGGCGGCGGTCCTGGCCGCGCTGGGGCGCCTGCGCGTCAATCCAGACCTCCAGGCCGAACTGATCTACGCAACCGCCGAGGAAAGCGTGCTGCTGCGGCGTTATACCGCCACCCGTCGCCGTCATCCGCTGGCGATGCGCGGCGCGGTCAAGGACGGGATCGAGGCGGAAATCGACCTGACGGCCCGCTTGCGGGCGGCCGCCGACATGGTCGTCGACACCTCGGACCTGCCCCCCCCGGAGCTGCGGCAGGTGATCGAGACCCGGTTCGCCCCCCGTAGCGACCGCTCCGGCGGCGGATTGACCGTGGCGCTGATGTCCTTCGCCTTTCCCGCCGGCCTGCCGCGCGAGGCCGACATGGTGTTCGACGCCCGCTTCCTGCGCAATCCCTATTACGTCCCGGACCTGGCGGCCAGAACCGGCCTGGACCCCGAGGTCGCGGACTATGTCGCCGCCGACCCGGACTATCCCCGCTTCCTGGAGCGGATCAGCGGCATGCTGGGGTTGGTGCTGCCCCGCTTCGTGCGCGAGGGCAAGAAATACGCCACCATCGCCATCGGCTGCTCCGGCGGCCGGCACCGCTCGGTCACGCTGGTCGAGGCCCTGGCCGAGCGTCTTGCGGAATGCGCGGGAACATGCGACAGGCCAGGAAAGATGTCGCATATTGACATCGCTCCGGAGCCGTCCGATGTCCATTCGGACGGGACGGACGGACAAGGTGCATGGTCGGTTATCGTCATGCATCGGGAACTGGCGCGGCAAGGCAGATATCGCTGGCGATGGGCCAGCCGGCCAAGGGAGCCTGTTACGGACGTCGTGGAAGGGCGATATTCTTCATGATCGGAATGGTCCTCGTTACCCACGGCGCGTTGGGCGAGACACTCAGGCGCGCGATGGAGCATGTGGTCGGACCGCAGGAACAACTCGCAACGCTGAATGTCGAGGCTGGGGACGACCCGGTGCTGAGACGCGTGGACCTGGAACAGGTGATTGCCGGCGTCGATACGGGCGACGGCGTCCTGCTGCTGACCGACATGTTCGGCAGCACGCCGTCGAACCTGGCCATCTCCATGATGGAAAACGCGCGGGTCGAGGTCCTGGCCGGCGTGAACGTGCCGATGCTGGTCAAGCTGGCCCAGATCCGCAATGCCCATACGCTGGAAGAATGCGCCGACCTGGCCGAGGGCGCCGGTCGCAAATACATCTCCACCGCCTCGCACCTGCCGCGGCAATGTCTGGGCGGCGCCCGCAGTTGCCTGCTGGGCGAGCAGCGGGCGGCAGCGGTCGGCTGACGGCGCGTGTCCGGCACCGGCACGTCCCCCGGCGGGCTCGATCCGCAGGACCCCGATGTCCTGTCCGTAACGGTCACGATGGTCAATCGCCGGGGCCTGCATGCCCGCGCGGCGGCCCGCCTGGTGACGGTGGCGGAACAATTCGATGCCAATGTCGAAGTCCGGCGTGCCGATCAGACGGTATCGGCGCGTTCGATCATGGGGCTGATGATGCTGGGGGCCGGTCGCGGAGAATCCGTGACGCTGATGGCCACCGGATGGGATGCCCATGCGGCGATCGAGGCCCTGGTGGTCCTGATCGAGGCTGGCTTCCATGAAGACGACTGATCGTCCGGAGCCGGTTCCCCCCCGCCGCCGACGGCGCCCGGCCCGTTCCGCAGCTCCCCCCGAAATCCGCCTGATGGGCGATGCGACGGTCGGCGGTGTCGCCATCGGTCCGGCGATGCTGGTGCTGGAAAGTCCCACGCCGGATATCGACCCCACGGCCCGCGCCGACGATCCGGACCATGAACGGGCGCGGCTGGCCGAGGCGATCGAACGATCGGTGCGCCAGATCGAAAGGCTGCGCGACCGGCTGGCCATCCTGCCGGAAGATGGTCAGATCGAAATCGGCTCGCTGCTCGAAGTCTATCGTCGGATGCTCGGCCCGTCGCGCCTGCAACGCGGGATTCACGACCGGATCACCCGGGGCGGCCGCACGGCCGAACTCGCCGTGCGTGAAGAAACCGAAAGCCTGGCGCAGGCCCTGCTGCGCGATGCCGCGGGGGCCGGCGGCGAGGATACCGCCACCGCGCAGCGCCGCGCCGGCGAATTTCGCGAAATCGGCCAGCGCCTGCTGCGCAATCTGGGCCGTGCGCCGTTCCGGTCCTTCAGCGCGGTGCCCGCGGGCACGGTGCTGGTGGCCGAGCAACTGCGTCCCGCCGACGCGGCGCTGATCGATCCCTCGCGCATCGTCGCGGTCGCGACCGAAGAGGGCGGGTCGACCGGCCACACCGCCATCATGCTGCGCGCGCTGGGCATCCCCACGGTATTGGCCGCCCACAGGTTGACCGCCAGCGCGCGTGACGGCGCGACCATGGTGGTGGACGGCACGACCGGCCAGGTCGTGATCGACCCGACCGAAGACACATTGGCGGTCGCCCGGCGCGGCGTGGCCGAGCACGCGCGCGAACGCCAGGCGCTGGGCCGCCTGCGCCGCCTGCCCGCCCGCCTGTCCAGCGGCGAGAAACTGCAATTGCAGGCCAATCTGGAACTGCCGGCCGAACTGCCGCTGATCGCGCAGTCCGGCGCCTCGGGCATCGGCCTGCTCCGCACCGAATTCCTGTTCATGAATGCCATGACCATGCCGGACGAAGACCGGCAGGCCGCGATCTACGCCGAGATCATCGGCACCATGGCCGGTGACAGCACCACGATCCGCGTCGTCGACTGGGGCGGCGAGAAGCACAGCGATGCGCTGGAGCGCGCCGGGCTGAACCAGGAAGGCGACACCATCAACCCCGCGCTGGGCATGCGCGGGCTGCGCCTGCTGCTGCGCTACCCCACCGTGCTGGAAACCCAGTTCGCCGCGATCCTCAAGGCTTCCGTCGCCGGACCGGTGCGGGTCATGCTGCCCATGGTCACGACCGTGCTCGAACTGCGCGAGGCCCGCGACCTCTATCATCGCGTGGCCCGCAGGCTGCGCCGCAAGGGGGTGCCGCTGGGCGACACATTGCCGCCGCTGGGCATCATGGTCGAAACCCCGGCCGCCGCCATCATGGGTGACGCGCTGGCGCAGGAGGCCGAATTCCTGGCCATCGGCACCAACGACCTGACGATGTACACGCTTGCCGTGGACCGGGCCTCGGCCGATGTGGCATCGCTCTATCACCCGCTCCATCCGGCGGTGCTGCGCCTGATCCAGGCCGCGACCGAGGCCGCGCTGCGGCAATACCGCCCGATCTCGCTGTGCGGCGAGATCGCGGGCGACCCGCGCGTGGTTCCGCTGCTGGTCGGTCTGGGCCTACGCTCGTTCTCGATGACCGCCTCCGCCGTGCCCCGGGTCAAGCGCGCGGTGCGCGCCCTGTCCTTCGAAGACTGCCGCCGTCTGGCCCATCGGGTGATGGAAGCCTCGGACGTGGTCGAGGTGACCCGCCTGATCGACGATTTCGCTGCCGGAGCCTGACGGCGATGGCCCGGCCAGCCGGCACCGTCCGCACCATGGACCTGCCCTGGCGCGATCCGGACGACCTGTTGTGGGCCTGGCGGGACGAACCCTGGCTGGCCTGCCTGGACAGCGGCGGCGCGCCCGGCCCCCGCGCGCGCTGGGCCATCCTGTGCCGCCGTCCCCTCCACGTGCTGGAGTGGCGCGGTGGAACCTGCCGCCGTGATGGCGTGCCCCTCGCCGGCACCGATCCGCTGGCGGCGCTGCGCGACCTGCTGGCCCTGGCTCCGGTGGCGGATACCGGCCCCTGGCCGTTCGCCGGCGGGGTGATCGGCCTGGCCGGCTACGCCGTGGGACAATGGGCCGAGGCGATCGCCACCCGCCACGAATCCGATCCGGCCCGGCCCGACCTGTCGGCGGCGCTGTACGACCACGCGATGCTGTTCGACCGTGTGCGGCGCCAGGTCCATCTGGCCACGATCCGTCCCGACCCCGCGCCGCTGTTCGCCGCCTTCCGCACCGAATGGGGCGCCATGCCCCCGGCTCCGCCGCCGCCCGCGTTGCCGCGCGCGACGTTCACGCCCGACCTGTCGCCAGCCCATTATGCCGCCGCCGTGGCGGCGGCGGTGGAGCGGATCGCGTCCGGCGCGATCTTTCAGGTCAACATCACCGGCCGCCACCTTGCCCGCCGGCCGCCGGGCCTGGCCGACTGCGACATCTATCGCGCCCTGCGCCGCGCCTCGGCGGCGCCGTTCGGCGCGTGGCTGGCCTGCGGCGGGTTCGGCCTGCTGTCGGCCTCGCCCGAACGGTTCGTGCATCTGGACCGCGACCGGGTGGCCCGCACCCGGCCGATCAAGGGGACACGCCCGCGCGGCACCACGCCGGGACAGGACGACCGCCTCCGAGCGGAACTGGCGGCGGACGACAAGGAGCGGGCGGAAAACCTGATGATCGTGGACCTGATGCGCAACGATCTCGGCCGCGTGGCACGGATCGGCAGCGTCAACGTCCCCGAATTGCTGTCGGTCGAAACCTTCGCCCATGTCCACCACCTGGTCTCCGAGGTCGCGGCCACGCTGGCGCCCGGACGGGACGCCATCGATCTGCTCCATGCCTCCCTGCCGCCCGGATCGGTCACGGGCGCGCCCAAGCACCAGGCCATGCGGATCATCGACGAACTGGAGGCATCGGGTCGCGGCCCCTATTGCGGGATCGTCTTCCGCATCGGAACCGACGGCACCATGGACAGTTCAGTCGTCATCCGCGCCCTGGCCACGACCGCCGATACGATCGTGGCGGCGGCGGGCGGCGGGATCACGATCCTGTCGGACCCCCAGCGGGAATACGCCGAAATGTGCCTCAAGATCGCTCCCCTGCTGGCCCTGTTCGGCGACCGCCCCGAGGCGGCGCCATGACGGTCCTGTGGCTTGACGACCAACTGGTTGCGCGGGACCAGGCGCGGATCGATCCCGCCGATCGCGGCCTGACGCTGGGGGATGGGCTCTTCGAGACGATGCGCGTCTCGGCCGGCCATATCGCCCACCTCCCCCGCCATCTCGACCGGCTGCGGGCCGGCGCGGCGACCCTGTTTTTTCCCGAACCCGATCTGGACATGATCGAGGACGCCCTGCATCAGGTGCTGCGCGGGAACATGCTGAACGAGGGCGGCCTGCGCCTGACCCTGACGCGCGGCACCGGTCCGCGCGGCCTCCTGCCGCCCGCCCGGCCGCACCCCACGCTCCTGATCACGCCCTTCCCGCCCGCCCCCGCGCCGGGCCCCGCGCGCCTGATCGTCAGCACCCGGATCCGGCGCGACGCGGACTCACCCCTGTCGCGGATCAAGAGCCTGAACTACCTGCCGAACATCCTGGCCCGGCTGGAGGCCGAGCAGCGCGGCGCCGATGACGCGTTGCTGCTGAACGGCGCCGGCCGGCTGGCCGAAAGCACCGTCAGCACCGTGCTGGCCGCGCGGGACGGGCATCTGGTAACGCCGCCGGTCGGCGACGGCGCGCTCCCCGGCATCGCCCGGGCCGTGCTGCTGGCGGCCGGCCTGGTCGAGGAGGCGTCGCTGACGCCGTACGACCTGTCCGATGGTCTGATTCTGGTCAACAGCCTGTCGGCGCGTCCGGTCGCCAGCCTGGATGGCGCGCCTTTGCCGATAGTGGAAGATCTGATCGAGGCGGTGCGGAAAGGTCTCTTCTTCTTCTGAAGAAAAAGAAGCAAAAAGACTTTTATCCGTTCAGGGGCCTCGTATGTTCCCAGCGAAAAACTCCTGACCGAATCAAAGTTTTTTGGTTCTTTTTTTCAAAAAAGAACAGAAGACCCTCCCGCCGAAGACACGGCTCTGTTGCCCCTCCCGCCCGGGTTGGACTAAGGACGCGGGCTTTCCTGCCTGCCCAATCGTGAAAGGTCGCCCCCGCGATGACCCAGACGCCCGTGCCGGTCCGCCGTGCCCTGATTTCCGTTTCCGACAAGACGGGGTTGCTCGACCTCGCCCGCGCTCTGGTGGCCCATGGTGCCGAGATCCTCTCGACCGGCGGATCGGCCCGCGCGTTGCGTGAGGCCGGGGTGCCGGTGACCGAGGTCTCGGACCATACCGGCTTTCCCGAAATCCTCGACGGCCGGGTCAAGACGCTGGTGCCGCAGATCCATGGCGGCATCCTGGGCCGCCGCGACCTGCCGGCCCATGTCGCGCAGATGGAAAGGCACGGCATCGCGCCGATCGACCTGGTGGCGGTGAACCTCTACCCGTTCGAGGCCACGGTGGCCTCCGGCGCGGGGGCCGAGGACTGTATCGAGAATATCGATATCGGCGGCCCGGCACTGATCCGCGCGGCATCCAAGAACCATGACCACGTCGTGGTGCTGACCGATCCCACGCAGTATGGCGCCATCATCGCGGCGCTGTCCGAAGGCGGCACCACGCTGGACGCGCGGCGCGCGCTGGCGGGGGCGGCCTATGCCCGCACCGCGGCTTATGACGCGGCGATCGCGGCGTGGTTCGCCGCCCGGCGCGGCGACGCGCTGCCCGAGCGCCTGACGGTGGCGGGCCAGCGCCGCGAAAGCCTGCGCTATGGCGAAAACCCGCACCAGCAGGCCGCCTTCTACGCCGACGGCAGCACCCGGCCCGGCGTGGCCACCGCGCGGCAGATCCAGGGCAAGGCGCTGTCCTACAACAATCTCAACGACACCGACGCGGCGTTCGAGGCGGTGGCGGAATTCGACGCGCCGGCGGTGGTGATCGTCAAGCATGCCAACCCGTGCGGGATCGCGACCGCCGACAGCCTGTCGACGGCATGGGACATGGCGCTGCGCTGCGATCCGGTCTCGGCCTTCGGCGGCATCGTCGCGCTGAACCGGACACTGGACGCCGAGGCCGCGGCGCGGATCGCCGCGATCTTCACCGAGGTGATCGTGGCGCCCGACGCGACGGACGAGGCCCGCGAGATCCTGGCCCGCAAGAAGAACCTGCGCCTGCTGCTGACCGGCGCGCTGCCCGACCCGGCCGCGGGCGGGGTGGTCGTCCGCTCGGTCGCCGGCGGCTTCCTGGCCCAGACGCGCGACAATGGCCGCATCGTTCCCGCCGATCTCAAGGTGGTGACCCGGCGCATCCCGACCGAGGCCGAGATGGCGGACCTGATCTTCGCCTTCCGCGTGTGCAAGCACGTGAAATCCAACGCCATCATCTACGCCAGGGGCCAGGCCACGGTCGGGATCGGCGCGGGGCAGATGAGCCGGGTTGATTCCGCGCGCATCGCCGCGATCAAGGGGGCGGACGCCGCGCGCGCCGCGGGCCTGGACCGGCCCCTGACGGAGGGCAGCGTCGTGGCGTCCGATGCCTTCTTCCCGTTTGCCGACGGGCTGGAAGCGGCGATCGCGGCGGGCGCGACGGCGGTGATCCAGCCCGGCGGTTCGATCCGCGACGACGAGGTGATCGCCGCCGCCGACCGCGCGGGCATCGCCATGGTCTTCACAGCCATGCGCCACTTCCGGCACTGATCCTCCTTTTCCGGGGATTGCCGCGCCGGGCGGGATCGATTTGACTATCCCGCCCGGCGAAACCGTTCCGGGACGATTGACGAAGACGATCAGGCAGAAACGAGCACAGGCATGGCGAATTCGCGGCGTTCCTCCCTTCTGCCGGCGACGGCCGGCCTGTCAGTCCTGATCGCCGGCCCGGCGATGGCGGCCAGCCAGGCGGTTTCGCCCTATGACCTCTCGCCCCTGCCGGTGGTGACCGGCACGGTGGCGCATTACCTGCCGACCCCGGGCGGCGATATCGACGGCGTGATCTTGACCGACGGTACCCAGGTCCTGTGCTCGCACGAGCTGGGGCTGGCGGTGGCCGGCCTGGTCAAGCCGGGCGAAAGGATCTCGGCGCGCGGCCTGCGCGGGCGTTCCCTGCCGATCGTCCGCGCCTACGAGATCGAAGACCAGCGCGGCCGCGCGCTCGAGGATGCCGAGACGATCTCGGCCCGGTTGCCGGTCGCCACCTCCGGGCCCGATATCGTGGTGGACGGCACCGTGCGCGCACCGCTCTACAGCCTGCATGGCCGGCTGGTGGGCGCGGTGATGCAGGATTACACCACGGTCCATCTCACGCCGTCCGAGGCGACGCGGCTGACCGCCTGGCTCCAGCCGGGCCACGCCCTGCACGCGGTCGGCAATGGCAGCACCAGCGCGCTGGGCACCGCGATCGACGCGCGCGAAATCGGTCCGTCGCTCGGACAGATCATCCGCGTTGCCCCGGCGGCGGCGCCCCAGGCCGGCCCGTTTCCCGGCAGCGCGGCCTATGACGATATCCCGGGCGGCAGCGCCCACCCGTAGGTTTCATGCAACAGTCGTATGGTTGATATTCAAATAATGCATTAATATAGGCTGCTTCGTCCCCTGGGGGGCGTGCATGCCGGGAACTATTACCCCTTCCGCCCGTGATGGAGGAAGGGCGCCTCTTTTCCGTGTCCTGAAACAAAAGCGTTTGCTTGACAGGTTTCTGCCGCGTCGTTAGCTAGCGCCTGCACCCGCCTGGAGGTGTAAAAATTGGGTAAGGAAACGGACAGCTCCCGTCACGCCTTCGACAGGCGCCTGAAGCAGGCCATGGATCGGAACAATCCGGACCTGGCAGCCCAGGCGACAGGGCAAGGTGGCGACATGACCACCGTGGGCACCGTTCTGCGGGCCGGCACCGAAATGGTGGCTGGCCTGGTGGTCGGGGTCGCGATGGGGTGGGGGCTGGATCGCTGGCTGGGCTGTCGCCCGCTGTTCCTGATCCTGTTTTCGTTGCTGGGCGGGGCCGCGGGCGTACTGAATGTCTGGCGTCTGGTCAGGCCGCAGGACGCCCTGGAGGACAAGCCGGACCCGCAGGCGGGACCGGATCGGTAAAGGGAAGACGAAGTTGGCGGCCGGATCCACCATCGACGCATTGGGTCAGTTCGAGCTCCATCCCGTTCTGGGTGGCCTGGGCGAGGCGCTGCGTTTCAGTCAGTCGCCCCTTATGATGATCGTCGCATCGGTCGCGGTGCTGGCGTTCCTCTATGTCGGCATGCGTCCCCGGGCCGTGGTGCCGGGCCGTCTGCAAGCGGCCGCCGAAATCTGCTACGATTTCATCCATGATATGGCCGTGGACACGATCGGTCCCGAAGGGCGCGCGTTCTTCCCGTTCGTCTTCACGCTGTTCTTCTTCATCCTGGCCGGCAATTATCTGGGCCTGCTGCCCTTTTCCTTCGCCTTCACCAGCCATGTCGCCGTCACCGTCGCGCTGGCGCTGATGGTGTTCGTGCTGTCGGTGATCGTCTCGCTCAAGGTGCAGGGCGCGAAATTCTTCGCGCATTTCATGCCCGCCGGCGCGCCGGCCGCGCTGGCGCCCCTGCTGGTGCCGATCGAAATCCTCTCGTTCCTCTCCCGTCCCGTGAGCCTGTCGATCCGTCTGTTCGCCAACATGGTGGCCGGCCACGTGATGCTGGAAATGTTCGCTGCCTTCACGATCATGCTGGCCGGGCTGGGGCTGATCGGCGACGTGCTCGCCGTCGGTCCCGTGGTCATCAATGTCGCGCTGATGGCGCTCGAATTGCTGGTGGGTGCGTTGCAAGCCTATGTCTTCGCGATCCTCACCTGCATCTACCTGCGGGAGGCGGTCGCGCACTGACCGCGGCGCCGCCCCAGCCCTTTTGAACGCCTGAACCAAACAAGGAAAGCCTCGCTATGGACATCGCTGCAGCCCGGGAAATTGGTGCCGGTATCGCCGTTATCGCCCTCGCCGGCGTCGGCATCGGCCTGGGTAACATCTTCTCCACGCTGGTCAGCAGCATCGCCCGCAACCCCGCCGCGCGTCCGCACGTGTTCGGCCTGGGCATGCTCGGCTTCGCGCTGACGGAAGCCGTGGCCCTGTATGCCCTGCTGATCGCCTTCCTGATCCTGTTCGTCTGAGACCGGAGACCGACGTGGCACGTTCCGCGGCCTCAAACATCCGCCGGGTGGCGTCTTTCCTGACGCCGCTCGCGCTGGCCTTGCCCGTGATGGTGATGGCCGCGCCGGGTGCGCGGGCCGTGGGCATGCCGCAGCTCGATTTCGCCAATCCCCTGGTCATCGGCCAGGTGGTCTGGGGCGCCGTGATCTTCCTGGTGCTGTACCTGCTGCTCAGCCGGTCGGCGCTGCCGAAGGTCGAATCGGTGCTGACCAGCCGCCGGCAGACGATCGGCAATGATCTGGACATCGCCAACCGCGCGAAGGCCGAGGCCGACAGCGCGGTGGATGAACTGCACCAGGCCCGTCGCTCCGCGATGGCCGAGGCACAGGCGAATGTCGACAAGGTGATCGAGGATGCGCGCCTCGCCGCCCTGCGGCAGACGCAGGAGATGAACGCCCGCCTGGCGACCGAGATTCACGAGGCGGAACAACGCGTCTCGGCGGCGAGGACGGCGGCCCTGGGGTCGCTGCGCCAGATCGCGGACGAAACGGCGCAGGCGCTGGTCCGGCAGGTCACCGGCGCATCGGTGCCCGCTGAAACGGTCGCCCGGACGGTGGACCACGCCGCCACGGCGCGCGGCTTCTGATCGCGACACAATAAAGGAACAGGTTCAAGACCATGCTGCACGAACCCCGTTTCTGGTCGGCCGTCGCCTTCTTCCTTTTCTTCATTCTGTTCGGCAGGAAGATCTGGGCACCGCTGGTCACCGCCCTCGACGCGCGGGCCGAGCGTATCCGCGCGGACCTCGACGAGGCCGCGCGCCTGCGTCGCGAGGCCGAGCAGATGCTCGAAGACGCCACGCGCGAGCGTGAGGCGGCGCTGGCCGAGGCCCGCGCCCTGGTCGAGCATTCGCTGGCCGAGGCCGGCCGCATCGCCGAGGACGCGAAGCGCGAGGCCGAGGCCATTGCCGCCCGGCGCGAGCAGATGGCCCGCGACCGCATCGCCGCGTCCGAGCGGAGCGCGGTGCGTGAGGTCCGCCAGATCGCGATCGACGTCGCGGTCCAGGCCACGCGGGACGCGCTGGCCGTGGCCCTCCCGGCCGAATCGGGCCAGCAGATCGTCGATCGTGTGGTCGCGGACCTGCCGTCCGCCCTGTCCCATCGCGCCGCCTGAGCGTTTGGAACCGATCCTCTCCATCGTGGTGGCGGTGCTGAACGAGGCGGAGAACATTCGCCCCGTATGCGTGGAACTCGCCCAGGCCGTCCGCGCGCTGCCCCCGTGCGAAATCCTCTTCATCGATGACGGCAGTACCGACGGTACGGTCGATGCCCTGCTCGCCGCCCGGGCCGAGGGCATCCTGCCGGACGTGCGCATCCTCAGCCTCGATCGCCGACGCGGCAAATCCGCGGCATTGCGTGTCGGTGTCGAAGCCGCGCACGGACGCTGGATCGCCACCATCGACGGCGACGGCCAGGACGATCCGATGGAAATCGTCGGTATGCTGGACATGGCGCTGAACGCCCAGGGTCCGGCGCCGCTGGTGGTCGGCGTCCGGCTGCGGCGGCGTGATACCTTGTCGCGGCGCGTGGCGACGCGGCTGGCCAATGGGCTGCGCCGCCGCCTGCTGCGCGACGGCTGCCCCGATACCGGCGCGCCGATGAAATTGTTCCAGCGGGCGGATTTCATGCGCCTGCCGCAGTTCGAGGGCGTGCATCGCTTTCTGCCGGCGTTGCTCGGCCATTACGGCGCGCCGCTGCTGTGCCAGCCGGTCCGGCACCGCAACCGGCTGCACGGCGCGTCGAAATATACCAATCTGAACCGCGCCCTGGTCGGGATCCGTGATCTGCTGGGTGTGATGTGGCTGATCAACCGTACCCGGTTGCCGCGCAGGGTCATCGAACGGTAAGAGGCTTTTCGCAGCCCACGGGCGGCGGTTTCCCATCCCGATCCCTCCCGAGGAGACGTGCCGGATGACACGGCTGACCGTGCGCCATTATCTTCTGCTCGCGCTGGGCGTCTTCATGCTCCTGCTGCCCGGCCGGGCCAGCCTCCCGCCTTTGGACCGGGACGAGCCCCGTTACATGGAAGCCAGCGCGCAGATGCTGCGCAGCGGCGATTTCGTCGATGTCCGCTTCCAGGACCAGCCGCGCTATCTGCAACCGGCCGGCATCTACTGGCTGGAGGCCGCGTCGGTGGCCGCCACCGGCACGCTGCAACGCCGCGCGCCGTGGGCCTATCGCGTGCCGTCGCTGCTGGCGGCCACGGCATCGGTGGTGCTGACGGCATGGATCGGCGCCACGCTGTTCGGCCCGGCCAGCGGATTGCTCGCGGCGGCCCTGCTGGCGGTCTCGGTCCTGCTGACGGCGGAAGGCCGCATGGCCACCATCGACAGCACCCTGCTGCTGACGGTACTGCTGGCCGAAACCGGCCTGCTGCGGGCCTATCTCGATCGTGAAAAGGGCCAGCCCACCCCCGTCTCCGCCGCCCTGCTCTATTGGGTGGCGCTCGGCGCGGGCCTGATGCTGAAGGGCCCGGTGGTGCTGATCCCCGGCTTCGGCACGCCGCTGGCCCTGGCGCTGGTGGAGCGGCGCATCGACTGGTGGCGCCGGTTGCGGCCGGCCTGGGGCTGGCTGGTGATGCTGGCGATCGTCCTGCCCTGGTGCATCGCGATCGGCGTGGTCAGCCATGGCGATTTCTTCTCGCGCGCCGTGGGCACCAATTTCCTCGGCAAGGTCGCCAGCGGGCAGCAGGCGCACGGCCTGCCGCCGGGCTATCATCTGGCGGTCTTCCTGCTGGCCTTCTGGCCCGGATCGCTGTTCGCGGTGATGGCGCTGCCTTTCATATGGGCACGGCGTCATGCGCCGCCGGTGCGCTTCCTGCTGTGCTGGATCGTGCCCCACTGGCTGGTGTTCGAAGCCATCGCGACCAAACTGCCGCACTATGTGCTGCCGACCTATCCCGCGATCGCCCTGCTCACGGCGGCGGCGATCATGGCGGCGCCCGATCGCTGGCACTGGCCGGCATCGCGGGTTGCCCGGGCGGCGCTGGCGCTGTATGGCGCGCTGTGGCTGGCAGTCGGGATCGTCTTGTCCGTGGCCGGTCCCGTGCTGCTGTGGCGGCTGGAGCATGAAATGGTGCCGGCCTCGCTGCTGGTGCCGGTGGGCGCGCTGCCGCTTCTGGCGGTCGCCTGCTGGCTTCTGCTGCGCCGCCGGGTGCTGCGCGCCGCCCTGTCGGCGGTGGCGGCGGCGGTCATCATTCATGTCGGCCTGTTCATGACCGTGATTCCCGCCCTCAAGACGCTCTGGCTCAGCCCGCGCCTGGCGGCACTGGTCGATGATTACCGCCCCTGCCCCGACACGCTGGTCGTCTCCCCCTCATTCTCCGAGCCCAGCCTGGTCTTCCTGGTGGGTCAGAATACCGTCCTGGTCGGACCCAGCCAGGCGGCCGACGTGCTGCGTGACAATCGCGCCTGCGGCCTGGCATTGGTGGATCGAAAGGACGAGCCCGCCTTCCGCGCGCGCCTGCGCGCCGATGGGCTGGACGTCATCGAATTCGGCCGGGTGGCCGGGTTGAATTATTCGACAGGCAAGCATCTAGATATCGGTCTGTTCGGCCCGACGCCCCCGTGAGGCAAAGCCTGTTCTTTCTTGAAAAGGAAAGAAGAGAGAGAGAGCACACATGACCATCCTGCCGCGCCTGCTGGTCCTCATGGCGTTCCTGCTCCTCGGCCCGCCGGCGGCCCGGGCCGAGGCGCCGGAAACGGTGACGGTGATCCTCGACTGGTTCCTCAACGCCGATCACGCGGCCCTGCTGGCGGCCGATTACAGCGGCGCCTTCCGCCGGCACGGGGTGCGGGTCCGCCTGATCGCACCGTCCGACCCCGGATCGCCGGCGCGCCTGGTGGCGGCGGGCCAGGCCGACCTGGCGATTTCCTACGAAACCCAGCTCGGCATGCTGGCCGACCAGGGCATCCCGCTGGTCCGGGTCGGCACGCTGATCGACACCCCGCTGGATACGCTGATCGCGGCGCCGGGACTGACATCGCTGAAGGATCTCAAGGGCAGGACGATCGGCATCTCGATGGCCGGGGTCGATGACGCCGTACTGGCCGCGATGCTGGGCTCGGTCGGCCTGTCGCTGTCCGATGTGCGGCAGGTCAACGTCAATTTCCAGCTCGAACAGGCTTTGATGTCGCATGCGGTCGATGCGGTGATCGGGGCGACGCGGACCTACGAACTGATCGACCTGCGCCAGAAAGGGTTCGACCCGGTCGCCTTCTATCCCGAGGAACATGGCGTTCCGCTGAATGACGAGCTGATTTTCCTCGCCCCGCGCGACCATGCCCACGATGCGAAGATCGTCCGGTTCATGCAGGCGCTGGAGGAAGGCACCAACACCCTGCTGAACCACCCTGCCGAGATCCTGGCTCAGGCGATACACGATCACCCGGAACTGGACACGGAACTGAACCGTGCCGCCTGGACGGCGACGCTGCCACGGGTATGCAAGCAGCCGGCGCGGCTCGATGCGCGACGCTATCGGACGTTCATGGCGTTCCTGCGCGCCCAGGGCGTGGTGCATCGCACGCTGGACCTGTCCGCCTACGCGGTCGACCCGACCGACGGCACGCCGTAGGCCTCGCGGTCTGGCGCCGAAAAGGGCGCCGGGTGGATGGCACGGCCATCCCGATCCGGCCGATGCCGGATCCCGTGCCTGCCATCAGGCAGGCCAAAGCCGCCGCATCAAGCGATGCGGTCGGCGACGGCGGTGGCAAGCATCAGCGCGGCAACGGCCGGCAGGAACCCGATCAGCGGCAGGAACGTCACGACGTTCATCGAGCTGGCGACAAGGTTACCGATTTCCTGAATAAGCATTATCCAAAATCCTATGAGTTGGCGTCGGGGCGGAACCAACACCGAAATTCGGTTTCTCGCAATGCAAAAGAACATGAGACCAGATGCTTGAAAAACGCATAGTAACCACGGGCTGAATAGTCTGTTCAATTTGTAAACAGCGCCCTGTTTATTTCACCGCATCGAAAAAACGAAACCGGTGATTCCTGACGATTTTTTGTGCGGAGCGCCCGTGGGCGACCTGGGTCTGGCAAAAAATGGCTACAAAACAGGCATAATGCCCATTTTATGGCCTTTCATATTTGTAATGAGACGATCGGCACCCCGCGGGGTCGATCGTTCAGCCGTTCGGCCGTACCGATCGTGCCCAGGATGTAGTCACGCGCAATCCGTGCCAGGCAAGCAGGCTGTCGCACAGGAAGGTGGCCAGCGCGCCGACGGTGCAGGCCAGCGCCAGGCCGAACATCACCACCAGCCACGACGCCACCGAGGAATCCCGCAGGCTGCCCAGAAACAGCACGAACGCCGCGCCGCAGGTCGACGCCCCGCCGACCGCGCCCAGCAGGATCGACGCGTCCAGCAGCAGGGTGCGCCGGTGCAGATGTCGGATATGCTGGTGCAGATAGTGGCGTTTTGCTTTCTCCTGGGTGGTCTCCAGTGTTTCGTTCGCCTTCTCGATATGGTCCGATACCCGGGCCAGGCGGGTATTGAACAGGTTCAGCAGGGTGCCGATCCCCGAGAGCATGAAGATCGGGGTCAGCGCGGTCTGGATCAGGTGGGCGACACTGTCGACCGCTTCGTCGGGCAGGAGTCCGGGGAAGGGGGACACGAAGGTTCCTTTTCATTCTGCGCGTCATTCTGCGCGGATCGTCGGGAATAATGCGTGTTGAAGCCGTTCGGACGCCCGCCGACAAGCCTTCATGACAGGAGATCGAGGCCGATGTCTCATAATTACGCCACGCCCATGACGCCGGAACGCCGTCTGGCCCGCCTGCTGTCGCGCATTCCCGACGACCGGGTCGTGCGCCTCGAACGCGTGCCCGGCCACACGCACGCGCCGCGCTGGCGGGCCGCGATCGGCGATGCGGGCGGTGCTACGTGTCCCGAGGCGCGCTGGAGTGCTCCGTTCGACACGATGGCCGACGCGCTCGATGCCGCGTGGAAGGCGGTACGCCCCCCGGCGGAGCCCACCCGGGGGGCTTGAGTTCCGACAGCCGGCGCCTATTGTGGTGGGCATGAGTTTTTCGGAGCGTGCGTTCGTGGATTGTCCGACATGACGGATCATGGGGGGCGAGGCCCGGCAACGTGGACGCTGACATTGTCCTGCCCCAACCGGCCCGGCATCGTGGCGGCGATCGCCACCACGTTATATGAGGCCGACGGCAACATCCTCGAAGCCCAGCAATTCGACGATACCGAAACCGGCGTGTTCTTCATGCGGGTCGTCTTCACCGGGCGGCCCGATACCGAGCGGACCGAATGGCTGCGGGCGCGGCTGGATGCCGTGGCGTCGCGCTTCCGCATGAGCTGGACGCTGCATGACCGCGCGCTGCGCCGCAGGGTCCTGCTGATGGTCTCGAAATTCGACCATTGCCTGGTCGACCTGCTCTATCGCTGGCGGATCGGCGAACTGCCGATGAATCCGACCGCGATCGTCGCCAATCACCCGCGCGAGACCTACGCCCATATCGACATGGGGGACATTCCTTTCCACTATCTGCCGGTCACGCGCGACAACAAGGCGGAACAGGAAGAACGGCTGTGGAGCCTGGTGCAGCAGACCAATTCGGAACTGGTCGTACTGGCGCGCTACATGCAGGTGCTGTCGGATTCCCTGTCCGCGCGGCTGGCGGGCCAGTGCATCAATATCCACCATTCCTTCCTGCCGGGCTTCAAGGGCGCGCGCCCCTACCATCAGGCCCATGCGCGCGGGGTGAAGCTGATCGGCGCCACGGCCCATTACGTCACGGCCGACCTCGATGAAGGCCCGATCATCGAACAGGATGTCGAACGCGTCAGCCACAATGACACGCCCGACGACCTGGTGCGGAAGGGGCGGGACATCGAACGGCGCGTGCTGTCGCGCGCCGTGCGCTGCCATCTGGACGACCGGGTGATCCTGAACGGCAACAAAACGGTCGTATTCGGAGATTAGCGCATTTCCCTTGCGGATCGAAGGGTCAAGGGTACTTTTTCTTAATACTTTTTCGGTGTTGCTTACGGGACTTGACTGCCGCGACATGGTGCGGAAGGCATTGCACATGCATAGACGATTAGGGTTTTTTCATTGTTTCCCGACAGAGGCCTGACGGAAATGGCCGGCCGCGATCGTGCCGTCCCGGCTTGCGGGATGCACGCGCGTGTCTGAGCATTTCGTCTGCCTTCTCGATCCGTCCGAACGTGTCACCGCCTGGGCCCGGGACGCCGAGCGGCTGACCGGCCACGGCGCGGACGATGTCATCGGCCGGCCCTTCGCCGACCTGTTCCTCGTCTTTCCGCATGCGCCGGCCAACGATGCGCACGCGTCCGACGGGCATGCGGGCGTATTCGTCCGTCATGACGGCCTGCATCTCTGCGTCCGCGTCCGCCGCCACGCCCTTTCCGGCGCGGGACGCGATGCCGACCTGCCGGTAACGGTCGCGATCTCGCGGGACCATCCGGGGGCGCAGGCGGAATCATCCCTGCGCGCGACACTGGACGCCGTGCCCGACGGCATCGCGCTGTTCGACGCCGGTCTGGGCCTGTCGCATCACAATGCGCGCTTCGATGCGCTGGCCGGACTGGCCGAGAACCTCCTGAAACCGGGCGTCGCCGCCGGAACGATGCTGACAGCGCTGACCGGCACGGCCTGGAGCGTGCGCGAGCCGGCATGGCCCCTCGTGCCCGAAGGCTGGTCGGCCGAAACCCTGCGGCTGGGGCGCATGGTGGCCCTGTCCTGGGTCGCGTTGCAGGACGGACGGTTCCTGCTGCTGTGCCGGGACGTCACCGATCTGCGGCGCCTGGAAAATCGCGCGCGTTTTCTCGAACAGCATGACGATCTGACCGGCCTCGCCAACCGCCAGGGCCTGCAACGTCAGTTGGGCGCGCTGTGCGAGGCGTCCGAACCGTTCGCGATGCTCTATTTCGACCTGTTCGGCTTCAAGCGCGTCAATGATTCGATGGGCCACGCGGCGGGCGACGAATTGCTGCGGATCGCCGCATTGCGGGTCCGGCGCGCCGTGGGGGGCGGCGATGTCGCCGCGCATATCCGCGGCAACAAATTCGCGCTGATCGTCCGTTCCGAACGCGGCGAGCCCGCGATCCGCCGGTTCGCCCGCATGTTGCGCAGCGTCCTGTCCCGGCCCATGTCGGTCCTCCGCAACGAGGTGACGGTGGGTGTCGCGATCGGGGTCGTGCGCTTCGCGACCGACGGAGAGGATCGCGAGACGCTGATGGCAAAGGCCGACGTCGCGCTCCATTGCGCCAAGGGCGGCAGCGACGACGGGATCTGTTTCTACGATCCGGAACTCGACACGTTGCGCCGGCGGCGCATGGACCTGGAGCGCGACCTGCACCGGGCGCTGGCGAACGAGGAATTCGTCCTGTACTACCAGCCGTTCCTGAACGTCAGGAGCGGACGCATCGTCGGGGTCGAGACCCTGATCCGCTGGCTGCATCCGCAACAGGGCCTGATCCCGCCCGCCGATTTCATCCCGGTGGCCGAACGGATGGGCCTGATGCACGAAATCGGCGCCTGGACGCTGGAGACGGCATGCCGGCAGGCGATGGAATGGCCGGACGACATCATGGTCTCGATCAACGTCTCGGCGGCGCAGTTCCGCCATGACGGCCTGGTCGACAATGTGGAGACGGCGCTGCAACGCACCGGATGCCCGCCTTCGCGGCTCGAACTGGAAATTACCGAAACCGCGATGATCGACGACGTGCCCCGGGCCGCCCTGGTCCTGACGCGCCTGCGCGAAAAGGGGGTGCAGATCGCGCTGGACGATTTCGGCACCGGCTATTCGTCGCTCAGCTTCCTGCACAGCCTGCCGTTCACGCGGATCAAGATCGATCGCAGCTTCATCAACGACCTGCATGAAGGCAATGGCGACGGCGCCGCGATCGTCCGGGCGATCACCAGCCTGTGCGGCAGCCTGAACGTCGTCGCGACCGCCGAGGGCGTGGAAACGCAGGAACAGTTCGATTACCTCAAGGGGGTCAATTGTTCCGAAGTCCAGGGCTTTCTCATCAGCCGGCCCTGTCCGCCGGAGCAGATCCGGCCCTTTCTCGACGGGATCAATCAGCCCGGCACATTGCCGGGGCTCCTGCCGGCCGGCTGAAACCGTTGAAAACCATGCTCGGCCTGCTGTTTCTATGCGTCGTCGTGATCTGGGGCACGACCTGGTTCGCCATCCATGTGCAGGTCGGCGTTACCATGCCGGGCGCCGCGATCTTCTGGCGATTCCTGATCGCGGCGGCGGCCATGGGCCTGTGGCTGTGCCTGTCCGGCCGGCTGCGCCCGGTCCCATGGCGAACCCATCTATGGCTGGCTCCGATGGGGGCCTGCATGTTCTCGTGCAATTTCCTGGCGATCTACCGGTCCGAGACGATGCTGGCCAGCGGCACCGTCTCGGTGATCTTCAGTCTGGCGACCCTGTTCAACACGCTCAACCAGTGGCTGTTCTTCCGCCTACGCCCCAGCGCGCGCGGCATCGCCGGCGGCTGTATCGCGATCTGCGGCGTCGCGTGCCTGACCGGGCTGGGCGGCGTGGGCGGAATTTCCCATACCGGCGCCGTCCTGGCGATGACGGGCACCTTCCTGTTCTCCTGTGGCAACATCCTGTCGCGCCGGGTGGCGATGGCGGGGGTGGACCTGCCCAACGCGGTCTTTCGCGGCATGCTCTGGGGCTGCCTGGTGCTGGGGCTCTCCCAGGCGATCCGCGGCGAATCCCTGGCCGGCTCGACCGATCCCGCCTGGATCGCGGCCCTGCTCTATCTCGCGCTGCCCGGGTCGGTCGTCGCCTTCCTGGCCTATCTGCATCTCGTTCACCGCATCGGCGCCGATCGTGCGGCCTACACCACCATCCTGTCCCCGGTCGTGGCGCTGCTGATCTCGATCCTGTTCGAGGGCACGCGGTGGACATCGGGCATGACGCTGGGGGTGGGGCTGGTCCTGGCAGGCAATCTCATCACGTTCGTCCGGCTGGGCGGTGCGCGTTCCCCTTCGCGGACAGGGCCATCCTGATTCGCCCGGGATCCGCTCGCCGGCCTCACTCCTCTGCCCGGGGGACCGACTGCCCCCGGGTCAGGTCGGCAATCCGGGCCGTCACCTGGGCGGCGTCGTCCTCGGGCACCGCGATCACCAGCCTGGCGCCCTCGGAGTCGAACGCTTCCTCCTCCACCACCGCATCCAGCAACGGCAGGCGCGCCCGCACCAGCGCCAGGTCGCCGAACCCGCAATGAAAGGCCAGGCGCGTCCGCCGGACGATCGGCACGCGCGGCGCCAGGCGCAGGCATTCCGCCGCCGTGCCGCCATAGGCCCGAACCAGCCCCCCCGCGCCCAGCTTGATGCCGCCGAACCAGCGCGTGACCACCACGACGGTCATGTCGAACCCCTGCCCGTCGATCACTTGCAGGATCGGCCGGCCGGCCGTGCCGCCGGGTTCGCCGTCATCGTCGCTGCGATACGCCTGTCCGATGCGATAGGCCCAGCAATTATGCGTGGCCTCCGGGTCCGACACGGCGCGGACAAAGGCCAGCGCTTCGGCGGGGGTCGCCACCGGCGCGGCCCGCGCCAGGAACAGGCTCTTGCGGATGTCCCGTTCCAGCCGGGCGGGCTCGGCCAGCATCACCAGGCCGCCCGAGTTCATGTCTCTTCGCCGTCCGCACCGCCGAACAGCGCCACCAGGTCGCCCAGATGGCCGATTTCATTCAGGTGCAGCCCATCGGGCGCGACCAGCCTGGTATTGCCGCGCGCGATGCGCCGGGGCAGGAAGGCGGCATCGAAACCCAGTTTCCGGGCCTCCTTCAGCCGGGCATCGACCTGGGCCACCTGACGGATTTCCCCCGACAGGCCGATCTCGCCGAAATAGACGGCACCGGCATGGGTGGGCTTGCCGGTGGCGGCCGAGACCAGCGCCGCCGCCACCGCCAGGTCGGCCGCCGGTTCCAGCACGCGCAGGCCCCCCGCGATGTTCAGATGCACGTCCATGCCGTGCAGCTTCAGCCCGCACCGCGCCTCCAGCACCGCCAGCAGCATGTTCAGGCGCGAGGGGTCCCAGCCCACCACGGCGCGGCGCGGCGCGGAATCGCCCGATTTGGGCGACAGCAGCGCCTGCACTTCCAGCAGCACCGGCCGCGTGCCCTCGATCCCGGCGAACACCGCCGATCCGGCGATATGTCCCCGCCGTTCGGCCAGGAACAGGGCGGACGGGTTGGGCACTTCGACCAGCCCCTGGTCGGTCATGGCAAAGACGCCGATCTCGTCGGTCGCGCCGAACCGGTTCTTGGCGGCCCGCAGGATGCGGAACTGGTGGCCGCGATCGCCTTCGAAATACATCACCGCGTCGACCATGTGTTCCAGCACGCGCGGGCCGGCCAGCGCACCCTCCTTGGTCACATGCCCGACCAGGATCAGGCTGAACCCCCGCTGCTTGGCCAGCCGGATCAGCTCGAACGCCGTGGCGCGCACCTGGCTGACGGTGCCGGGCGCGCTCTCGACCGATTCCAGCCACATGGTCTGGATCGAATCGATGACGACCAGCGCCACGTCGGCCTCGCTCTCCAGCGTGCCGGCAATGTCGGTGACGTTGATCGCGGCGGCGATCTCAAGCCCCGGCGCATCCAGCCCCAGCCGGCGCGCGCGCAGGCGGATCTGGTCCACCGCTTCCTCGCCCGAGATATATTTCACCCGCCGGCCGGTGGCCGCCAGCGCGCAGGCGGCCTGCAACAGCAGCGTCGATTTGCCGATGCCCGGGTCCCCGCCCACCAGCACGACGGAGGCCGGCACCAGCCCCCCGCCCAGCACGCGATCCAGCTCGGCCATCCGCGTGCCGATGCGCGGCGGCGGCTCGGCGGTGCCGGACAGGCTGACGAACGCGACTTTCGCCCCCCGGCCGCGGCGCGGCGCGGCGCCCCCGCCGGCGGCGGGTTCCACAGCTTCCTCGACGATGCTGTTCCACGCGCCGCAGCTTTCGCAGCGCCCCGCCCATTTGGGAAAGACGGCGCCACAGGACTGGCAGACATAATGGACGGAAGGACGACGGGCCACGGTCACTCCGAAAGGCGGGGGCGTCTGTTCCCTGCTGAAGGAAGAAAGCGGGAAACGGCGTCCGTCACTGCCGCAACTCCATGCGGATCGGCCCTTCGCGCCGCCCATGGGTAAACTGGTCGACCATGGGATTGCCGCTGTCCAGCAGCGACGTCGCCGGCCCCTGCCAGATCAGCTTGCCCTTGTAGAGCATCGCCGCCTGGTCGCCGATACGCTGGGCCGAGGCCATGTCGTGCGTGATCGCGATCGCGGTCGATCCCAGCCGACGCACGCAATCGACGATCAGCCCGTCGATCACCGCCCCCATGATCGGGTCCAGCCCGGTGGTCGGCTCGTCGAAGAACAGGATATCGGGCTGGCCGGCAATGGCGCGGGCCAGGCCCACGCGCTTCTGCATGCCGCCCGACAGTTCGGCCGGCGACAGCGCGCCGACCGACGGGTCCAGCCCCACCTGCTCCAGCACCCGGCCGGCCTGGGCGCGGGCCTCGGCCCGGCTGGGGCGCCTGCCGTGCTTCCGCCCGGCGGCCAGCAGGCCGAAGGCGACATTTTCCCACACGCTGAGACTGTCGAACAGCGCCCCGTTCTGGAACAGCATGCCGATCGTCTCGCGCGCGGCCTCCCGCCGCCGGGCGGGCAGGGACAGCAGATCGACGCCATCGATCTCGATCGTGCCGGCATCGGGCGGGATCAGCCCCAGGATGCAGCGCAGCAGGACGGACTTGCCGCTGCCCGACCCGCCGATGATGACCATCGAGGTCCCGGGCATGACATCCAGGTCGATCCCGTCGAGAACGATCTTGGGACCGAAGGCCTTGCGCAGGCCCCGAATGCGGATCCTGGGCGTGGTTTGTTGCGTCATTGCGAGAAGAACACGTCGGTCAGGAGGTAGTCGGACGCCAGCAGCAGGATCGACGCCGCGACGACGGCGGCGGTGGTGGCCGACCCGACGCCCTGGGCGCCGCCCCGGCTGGTATAGCCATGGTAGCAGCCCATCAGCGTGATCAGGAAGCCGAATACCGCCGCCTTGGCCAGGCCCACGGTCACGTCTATCGTCTTCACCGCGCCGAAGGTGGCCGCGATATAGGCCGGCGCCGAGAAATCCAGCTTGACGACCGACACGATGAACCCGCCCAGCACCCCCAGCAGGTCCGCCACCAGCACCAGGCAGGGCAGGGCGATCGTGCCGGCCAGCAGGCGCGGCGTGACCAGATATTTCATCGGGTTGGTCGACAGGGTCGTCAGGGCGTCGATCTGGTCGGTCACGCGCATGGTGCCGATTTCGGCGGCCATCGCCGCTCCCACCCGTCCGGCCACCATCAGCCCGGCCATCACCGGCCCCAGTTCGCGGGTCACGGCCAGCACGACGATGCCGGCGATGGCGCCCTGGGCGTGGTACTGGGCAAAGCCGGTATAGGATTGCAGCGCGATCACCCCGCCCGAGAACAGGGCGGTCAGCGCCACCACGGGCAGCGAGAAGAAGCCGATCTCGACCAGCGCGCCGAGGAAGATCCGCCAGTAGAAGGGTGGCCGGACCAGGTGCGACACGGCCGCGATGGCAAACAGGGTCAAGGCGCCGGCGGTCCGCACCAGGTTCAGGGCGGCCCGCCCGAGCGCCGCGATGAAATCGAGTACGGCGTTCACGCGTGGCGTAACCGGCTGGCCGGCCGGACAACAGCGGCAAATGGATCCATCATCCCCCTGCCGTAGCGCGCCAGGCCCCTCGCGTCAAAGAGGGCGTCCGAAAAGCCGGCCCCCATGCCATAGGCAAAAAAACGGCGCACCGAAGCGCGCCGCCGTAGTCTAGGGAGGAAACGTCCATGAAGCGCGACCAGCGCTGCTTCACCTTCTCTCATGATCGTGAGGACACGCGGAGTCAAGAAAATTGTGCAATGCAATATATCTCCGCGACGCTGCCCTGCCATGCGGCAAGCTGGCCAAAAGCCGGTCGAGGCGCCATATTCCCGCGCCGTAGGGGAAGTGCGATCCACAGGAGGATGACCGGTGCGCATTGCAATGATCGGCGGCGGCTATGTCGGCCTGGTTTCGGCCGCCTGTTTCGCCGAATTCGGCAACGATGTCGCGGTGGTGGAAATCGATCCGGATCGCCTGGCCGCCCTGCGTGACGGCCGGATCCCGATCTACGAGCCCGGGCTGGATACGCTGGTGGCCGACAATAGCCGGGCGGGCCGCCTGTCCTTCGGCGCCGATATCGCCGAGGCCGTCACGGGGGCCGAGGCGATCTTCATCGCCGTCGGCACGCCGCCGCGCAATGGCGACGGCCAGGCCGACCTCACTTACGTGCATCAGGCCGCCCGCCAGATCGCCCGGGCCATGGGCGGCCATGCCGTGATCGTCACCAAATCGACCGTTCCCGTCGGCACCAGCCGCCGCATCGCCGAAATCGTGCGCGAAGAGCGGCCGGATCTCGATTTCGATGTCGCCTCCAATCCCGAATTCCTGCGCGAGGGCAGCGCGATCGGCGATTTCATGCGGCCCGACCGGGTGATCGTGGGTGTGGACGAGAACGCGCCCGACGGCGGCGCGCGCACGCGCGGCGTGCTGGGCGCGCTCTACCGTCCCCTGTCGCTGATCGAGGCGCCGGTCCTGTTCGTGAAGCTGGAAACCGCCGAACTGACCAAATATGCGTCCAATTCGTTCCTGGCGATGAAGATCTCGTTCATCAACGAAATGGCCGATCTGTGCGACCGGGTGGGCGCCGATGTCCACGACCTGGCGCGCGGCATGGGGCTGGACGGCCGGATCGGCCGCAAATTCCTCCATCCCGGTCCGGGCTATGGCGGGTCGTGCTTCCCCAAGGACACGCTGGCCCTGACTCGCATCGCGCAGGAAGCCGGGGCGCCGACCCGCCTGATCGAGGCGACGGTGGCGGTGAACGACGCCCGCAAGATCGCCATGGCCGGCCGCATCGCCGCCGCCTGCGGCGGATCGGTGCGCGGCAAGCGGGTCGCCGTGCTGGGCCTGACCTTCAAGCCCGAAACCGATGACATGCGCGAGGCCCCGTCGATTCCCATCCTGGTGCGGCTGGCCGAACAGGGCGCGCAGATCCGCGCGTTCGATCCGGTCGGCATGCCGGTCGCCCGGCCGCTGCTGCCGCCGGGCCTGACCTATTGCGACAGCGCCCTCGACGCGGCGCAGGATGCCGACGTGCTGCTGGTGCTGACCGAATGGAACGAATTCCGCGCCCTGCCGCCAACGCAACTGGCGGCGACGATGCGGGGCCGGGTCGTCGTCGACCTGCGCAATATCTTCGACCCCGCCGCGATGAAGGCGGCGGGCTTTGCCTACCAGTCGCTCGGGCGCCCCTGATCCGGCACGTCGCCGCTACTCTGCGGCCAGGGCATGCCGCCGGTGCCACAGCATGCATGTCAGCATGCCCACGATGCCGCCCGCCATCGTGGCGGCCACCGGCACGGCGCTGGTCAGCGGCAGGTAGCCCAGCAGCACGCCGCTCAGCGACCCGATGGTGAATTGCAGGGTGCCCAGCAGGGCCGAGGCGCTGCCGGCATGGTGCCCGTGCCGGGTAAAGGCCAGGACCGTGGCATTGGGATTGACGAAGCCCAGTGACCCGGTGACCAGCCCGATCATGGCGCAGACCAGCATCGGGTGGCCCGGCCCGGCGACGCCGGCGACGGACAGGCTCAGAAACAGCCCGGCCGACAGCGTGATCGCCACCACGCCGCGCTGCATCAGCACATGCGGCGCGATCCGGTGGACCAGCCGGCCATTGATCTGCGCGCCCGCGATGAACATGGCGGCATTGATGCCGAAGAACACGCCGAACTGCCGCGGCGTGAAGGACAGGACCTGCTCGAACAGGATCGGGGCGCTGGCCAGGTAGGCAAACATCACGAAGGCCGAAAACCCGAGCAGCAGCGCGGCCGACAGGAACATCGGCTCCCGCGCGATCCCGACATAGCGCCACAGCACGGTCGAGACCGACAGCGCGATCCGCCGCTCGCGCGGCAGGGTGTCCGGCAGGGTCCAGGCGATGGCCCCCACCCCCAGCACGCCATAGAGCGTCGCGAACCAGAAGATCCAGCGCCAGTGCCCGACCGACAGCACCAGGCTGCCCAGGCTGGGGGCCAGGATCGGCATCAGGCCGAACACCAGGGTCAGTTGCGCCATGATCCGCGCGCCCTGGGCGCCGGTCGCGATATCGCGCACGATGGCGCGCGGCACCACGA
The DNA here is from genome assembly GCF_014174255.1 of Gluconacetobacter sacchari. Classification (GTDB taxonomy): domain Bacteria; phylum Pseudomonadota; class Alphaproteobacteria; order Acetobacterales; family Acetobacteraceae; genus Gluconacetobacter; species Gluconacetobacter sacchari. The sequence goes on along the minus strand of NZ_JABEQJ010000007.1, from coordinate 13,702 downwards.
CGCCGGACGACCCGCCCAGCGCCGCCAGGAAGCGCCAGACGCAGAACATGTGATAATCGGCCGACAGCGCGCATCCGGCCGAGGCGATGCTGAACAGGGTCAGCCCGCCCAGCAGCGGCACGCGCCGGCCCAGCCGGTCCGACAGCGGCCCCTGCGAGAACTGCCCGACCGCCAGCCCGGCGAACCATGCCGCCAGCGTGATCTGCGCTGAGCCCGGGCCGCCGCCCAGTTCGCGATCGACCGCCGGAAAGGCCGGCAGGTACATGTCGGTCGCCAATGGCCCGATCGCCGTCACCAGCCCCAGCAGGATCACCAGCCACGCGGGCAGCGAACCGACGGGAATGCGATGCCGATAGGCGATGCGGGAAGGCGGGGCCGAGAAAGGAGAGGTGGAACCGGAAGCCGACATGGAATTGCGCCATGAACCCGAATGACAAGCGGGACCGTATGTCACGGTTTCCGCGCCGCATGTCCATTGCATTCGGCACGCGTGAGGCCGCGCGGACACATGGCAGACGCGCGCGGGCGGTTGGATTGGCCGCCCGGACCCGCTATGTCACCACCGCTGTCTCAACACTCGAATCCCCAGCAAAGGTCCCTCCCGATGAGTGATACGCCGCCCGATCGCCTGTGCGCCAACGCCGAAAGCCCGTTCCACGATGCCGCCCTGCTGGAACGTGGAATCGGCGTGCGCTTCAAGGGGGTCGAGAAGACGAACGTCGAGGAATATTGCATCAGCGAGGGCTGGGTGCGGCTCGCGGTCGGCCGCACGACGGACCGGCGCGGCAACCCCATGACCATCAAGCTCCAGGGCCCGGTCGAGGTCTGGTTCAAGGACCAGGCGTAGGCCCGCCGGGCAGCCTCCCGGAATTCGCTTACGACTTTGCGGCATGGGCGACTAGGATCGGCCTCCGTTACGGATACCAGCGTAAGGAGAGACGCCCATGGCCCCGACCCAGACCGACATTCCGGATAGCGACCGCTTCACCGTCGTCATCGTCGGCGGCGGGGCCGCGGGGCTGACGGTCGCGGCGCGGTTGCGGCGCGCCCGGCCCAATCTGTCGATCGCGGTCATCGACCCCGCCACCACCCACGCCTACCAGCCCGGCTGGACGCTGGTGGGCGCCGGTGTCATGGCCCTCAAGGATACGCTGCGGCAGGAAGGCGGGCTGATCCCCAAGGGGGTCCGCTGGCTGCGGGCGGCCGTCCGGTCCTTCACGCCGGAGAACAATCTCGTCACCCTCGCCGACGGCCGGCAGATCGGCTATCGCCGCCTGGTGGTCTGCCCCGGCCTGCAACTGGACTGGGGCAGGATCGACGGCCTGACCGAGACGCTGGGCCGCAACGGCGTATGCAGCAATTACGCGCGCGACACGGTGGAATATACCTGGTCCTGCATCCAGTCGCTCAAGGGCGGCACGGCGCTGTTCACCCAGCCGCCGATGCCCATCAAATGCGCAGGCGCCCCGCAGAAGATCGCCTATCTGGCGTCCGACCACTGGCGGCGCGAAGGCGTGCTCAGCCGCATGAAGGTCGAATTCGACGTGGCGGGCGACGCGCTGTTCGGCGTAAAGTATTTCGTGCCGCCGCTTCAGGATGCCATCGATTATTACGGCATCGACCTGCATCTGCGGCATAATCTGGTGGCGGTCGACGGGCCGAAGCGCGTGGCCACCTTCGCCGTCACCGCGCCCGACGGCAGCAGCAGCACGGTCACGCGCGCGTTCGACATGCTGCATGTCACCCCGCCGCAGAGCGCCCCCGATTTCATCAAGTCCAGCCCGCTGGTCAACGAGGCCGGCTGGCTGGACGTCGATGCCGCGACCCTGCGCCACGCGCGTTTCGAAACCGTGTTCGGCCTGGGCGACGTCATCGGCACCAGCAACGCCAAGACGGCCGCCGCCGCCCGCGCCCAGGCGCCGGTGGTGGTCGACAACCTGCTGGCCTCGCTGGACGGTCGCCCGCTGGCGGCGGCGTATGACGGCTACGGCGCCTGCCCGCTGACGGTGTCGTACGGGCGGGTGGTGCTGGCGGAATTTCTCTATGGCGGCGTGCCGGCTCCCAGCTTCCACTACGACCAGCGCAAGCCCAGCCGTTTCGCCTGGATCCTCAAGACCAGGGTTTTCCCGCAACTCTACTGGAACATGATGCTGACCGGCCGCGACGTGCATCTGCCGCACAGACCGATCAGGGACGCCTGACCGCCTCGACCCGCGGCTCCCTTCGATCAGCGCCCATCAAGGAATCACGATCAATCATTTTCGAGCGAAATCGCTGGGATTCATACCGGTAAAACGACGACAGAGATTGAAGAAGCTGGTCGCGCTGTCGTAGCCAAGCATAAATGCCGTCTCCGTGACCGAGGCACCGGATGCCATCAGGCTGTAACCACGCAAAAGACGCGCGGTCTGCATCCAGACTCCCGGCGAAAGACCGGTTTCTTCCCGGAAGTGACGGGTGAATGTCCGTCGTGACATGCGGCAGCGGCTGGCCAGTTCGTCAAGACTGGCGCGCTCATCGCATTCCATCGACCAGTCCGACATGACCTGGCGCATCACTTGATGCGTCGGAATAGGCAAAATAACAGGCTGCGCAATGCTGCGTGCCATTTCGTCGAGCAGCACCGCGAGCCTGTGACTGTCGAGCATTCGCTTCGGCAATCCATGCTCGGCTTCCTCGCCCCAGCGCTCCATCAACGCAAGAATCAATGGCGTTGCGTTAAATACAACAGCCGCTTCGGGGAAGAATTCTTTCGTCATATCAGCGGAAACATGTATCCGGATGCCGGACACGTTGGACAGTGATCCCCCGTGCAATGTTCCCGCGGGCACCCAATAGGCTTGACCAGCAGGAATAAGCCAGCGCGCATCGGCGGAAGTCGACAGCAGATGCCCGTTCTGAATGACGTATATTTCCCCATGGGAATGACTATGCATGGGACTCGCCACACTGAGGCCGCGATCTATCTGGGCCAGAATCGCACAGTCGGCCGGCAGACAATCCACGCTGCTCTCCATGGTTGACTGGGACGTCATTGGCCTAAAACGAACGAATTATGACCTTGCAATGTTAGCGGGTCTTTCGGTCAATGGCGATAGTCGCCCTATGGACAAATACCCTTCACACACGCGTTGCCCGCCCGGTCTTTCGGTCATCCTCCTTTGCCTGCCCCTGCTGGCAGGGTGTGCGGGAACCCACGTGGTCAGCGAGTCGATGACGGCTCCGCCCGCCAGACTGCCCCGCCCCCACAGCATCTCGATCGTCGTGTCGGACACCAGTCCCCTGCCAAAAAAGGCTAAACGGGTCGCCGGACACAGTCACGATGTGCAAATTGCCGAAGCCGACCTCACGCAGGATCTCACACATCTCCTGGCTGCGCGGAATCTGGCCGTGGTCCCGCCAGGGCAGGCGGCGGATCTGACTCTGCAATGCGTCATCACTCAAGTCCGGAGCGGGAGTGCCATCGCACGTCTTTTGATTGGATATGGCGCGGGCAAAGCATTGCTGCGCGTGTCCACCACGCTTTCAGTCCCGCATGCGGAAAAGCCGACATTACTGACGTTTTCGACCTCCAGCACAACCGGAGCCATGCCAGGCGCGGGCTTTGGCATTGCGTCGGCAGCAGGCTCCGCGGGAACCGCCGTTCATATGATTGGGCCTGTACTGGGCATTCCGGGCACCTTGCGACAGGGTTTGGGACAGGAAGCACAACAGACGACGACACGCATTGACGACGAGCTTGCCCGGTACTTCTCCCAGCAGGAATGGCCGTATCCCCGACCACCCCAGTCATTCTGGAGCAGAATATAAAAATGCGACCAATCGGAACGTGACCCCCGCGAACCGCGGCACCGGAATGCCGGTGCCAGCAGCAACGCTCCGGCCCTCGCTCAGGTCGGTAAAACGAAGACCTTCTCCGGGAACGTCTTTTCGACCATGTCCAGGAAAGCACGAACCTTGGCGCCGACAAGACGGCGCGAACTTTGCAGCGCCCAGATTTCAACCGACGGGCCGGCGTGGGTTCCCCAGCAGGCGAGCCGGCCCGCTTCGACATCGTCCGCGACGAGAAGCTTCGGCAGCAGAGCCGCGCCCGCGCCCGCCAGCACGGCATCGCGCACCATCAGGAGTGACGAGAGGCGCATGACCAGTTTCGGCGCGAGGACGCTCTCGCTGGCCGTTCCGGAACGCATGCGCCAGACGGCGGTCGAGGGCGCAGCACTCAGCAGGACGGCCCTGACGGGACAGGCCGCGCCGTCCGTCGTCGGAATGGGCCGCTTCATGTCCGTCGGCGCCACGACCCAACGTTCATCGGTGAGGAAACGGCGGCCGACAAGCTTTTCATCCGGCGAAGGGTCGATGCGGATCACCAGGTCGTAGCCGTCTTCGACCGGATCGACCATGCGATCCTCGGCGACGATCTCAAGCTGGACCTCCGGAAAGGCGACGGCGAAGCAGGCGGCGATCCGGGGAAGTGCCACATGGGCGAAGACCACCGGCGCGCTGACCCGCAATCGGCCCCTCGGGGTCGATGCCCCCAGGATGACGGCCTCGCCTGCCTCCGCGATTTCCGACAGCAGCCCCTCCGTGCGCTCATGGAGCGCGCGCCCTTCGTCGGTCAGTCGCAGGCTCCGGGATCCTCGTTCGATCAGCCTGACGCCGAGGCTCTGTTCGAGTTCGGCGATCCGACGCGACAGCGTCGCCTTCGGCCGACCGGTCACACGGCTGGCGCGCCCGAAGCCGCCATGGGCAGCGACCAGATTGAAGTCGGAGAGGGCTTCGAGATTCATCGCACTGTTCCGATTTTGAGACGCGCCGTCTCGAACATGCCGTCTCCTATTCTCGATTGGAACGGAACGACCTGCGTCAGAAAGACCCGCTGCTGAAATTCGGCGCATACGGCGCGCCGATCGGCGCCAAGGCGTCTCGATGGTCGATATCCGCGACATCGGCGAGGCCGCCGCGATCGAACTGGTTCGCCGGGAGCAGGCCGCGGCACCCCTCGGCCGCGAGACCTATGCGCTGGTCGGCCCGGACGGCCTGACCGGTGAAACCATCGCCGCTACCTGGAGCGCGGCGCTCGGCCGCGCCATTCGGCCATTCGCTACGGCGGCGACGATCTCGGCGTGATGGAACACCGCATGAAGACCATGTTGCCGGCCTGGCACGCGCTCGATCTGCGCCTGATGTTCGCCCGCTACCAGAGTGATGGCGCGGTCGCGACGGCAGGCGACATCGCGCACCTGACGAAACTGCTCGGTCGCGCCCCACGCTCCTATGCCGCATTCGCCAGGGACGCCGCCACCCGGTGGGCAAATAGCTGAACGCCGACCGGCCGCGACGTGCATCGGCCGCACAGGCCGATCAAGGACGCCTGGCCGCCTCGACCGTGCCCCAGTCCCCCCGGGGCCATCCGGTCCTAGTTGTTCCAGCGGATACCGGGCGCGGGCGCCTGGACGGCCGTCAGCGGGCGGATCGTCGCGCAATTGCTCCGGACCGGCTTGCCATGCAGCAGGGCCAGGGCGAAGGGCACGGACTCCCCGGCCGAGACATTGACCGCGCCGTTATGCGTCAGTCCCGGATATTCCTTCCAGGTGACGTTGGTGCCGGCGTCGCACATGGCGGCGACGGCGTTATATTGCTGCGTGACCCCGGCCTCGCCGTCGGCCATCCCGGTGCCGACAAAGACCGGCATCGTCAGATGGGCATCGGGAATACGGAAATCCGCGATCCGCTCGGGGTCGAAGCGCGCGTGCCCGCCCACGAAGGCCTCCGTCTCGCCCAGCTTTTCGCGCGTGGTGTATTTGAACAGGTCCCCCAGGCAGGACCGTCGCGCCTGCACCGCCAGGTCGCGGCCGCGCGGCGTCAGGTCCGCGTCGACATCCGTCCCGGGATGCAGGCTCTTTTCGCTCCCCTCGGTCGTCAGGATGGCAAACGATGCCGACATGGTGGCGGATTCCGTGGTGCTGCGCGGCACCGGCGGATGCGCGGGGTGCGGCCCGATGCCGAACGCGGTCACCACGCCCGTGGCCACCGTGCCCAGGATATGCAGCTCCGGGGCGTAGCGCGGGGCCAGCCACGCCGCCCCCAGGGCCGCGCCCCCGCCCTGCGACTGCCCGACCAGGATAATCCGGTTGGACAGCAGGCCGCGATCATGGGCCAGGGCGGCCCGCAGCGCATCCAGCGCGCTGTATCCCTCGGGACGGTAGAGCAGATAGGGGTGCGGCCCGGGCGTGCCCAGTCCCTGGTAGTCGCTGGCCACCACGGCGAATCCCGCGCTCAGCCACCGGTCCAGATAGGCCCGGTCGCGCGAGAAATAGCCGCGCCAGGACGGCGCGCAGACATCGGCGACGCCGGTCGTCCCATGCTCCCACGACACGATCGGCCATCCCCCGGCGGGCGGCATGCCTTTGGGCAGGATGATCTGTCCGGAAACGACGGTCTGCGTCCCGGCACCGACGCCGCTGGTCGAGGTATAGAGAATCCGCTCCGCACCGCCGGCGGCCGGCGGCAGCGTCGCCCCGGTGATGGCTTCGGTGCGGAGCATGTGCCCGGGCCCCGCGGGCACGGTCGCAGGAGGCTGGTAGAAGGCGCTCACCCCGCCATCTCCATCCGGGCGGTCGGCCGGCGGCACGGCCTTCGGCACCGGCGGGGCAGGGGTGGCGGCACAGGCCGTCAGGACGGAACTCGCGGCCAGGGCGGCCAGCAGCGCGCGGCGACCGATCATCAGAAATTCACTCCCGCCTGTAGGAACATGTAGCGTCCGACTTCCAGCGCGCCATAGACCGCGCGATTGGTGTTCGAGATGGAATCGAACACGAAGGGCGGCTTCTTATCCAGGAGATTGCTGATACCCGCTTCGAAGTTCCAGCGTTTCAGGCGATAGCCCAGCGTGATGTCATGCATGAAGATCCCCGGAGTCTGGTACTGGCCGGCGGTCGCGCGTGTAAGGTCCCGGGTGCCGTTGTTCCAGACCATGCCGCCGGTATAGGTCATCATATAGGTCAGGCTGAAGGCATCATGCCGCCAGGTCACGGTGGCATAATCGCGCACGCGCGGCTGGCCGCCCGCGTTCATGCCGATTCCGCCCTGGTAGAACAGCCTGCCCGCATAGTTGTACCAGGCTCCCCCCGGCACATATTGTTCGAGATAGCTCACCAGTTGCTGGAAATTGTTCGAAAGCGACAGCGTATCCCGCCACGACAGCCGCAGCCGGTAGTCGAGGTCGAAATCGATGCCGCTGGTCCGCAGGCCGCCCAGATTCTCGTCCAGGGCATAGACCGACGTCAGTTGCCCCGACGCCGAGCGCGGCGCGATGGACCCGCAATACGCGGAACCCGCCCCGGTATAGCATTGATCGAGGATATATTGCGACCCGATCGAGGAGATCGTGTTCTTGATGGTGTAGTGCCAGTATTCCACCGAGGCCGAAAGGCCGGGTACCCAGTGCGGCGTGACCACGGCGCCGACGGTATAGGTCTTTCCGGTTTCGGGGCGCAGATGCGTATTGCCGCCGCTGATGGTCGGCACGTAACCGCCATTGGTACTGACGAATGTTTTCGGATCGACCCCTTCCGAGAGGCAACGGGCCTGCACGGCGGCGGCCGAGGCGCCATAGGACGACACCTGGCTGCAAGGATCGTTGCCGGCCACATAGCCGAAGCTCTGCCCGCCATAGAGTTCGTACACGTTGGGCTGGCGATACGAGGTCCCCAGCGTGGCGCGGAAGCGGATATCGCTCACCGGCGCCCAGTTGATGCTGCTCTTCCAGTTCCGGGTAGAGCCGAACGTGTTGTAGTCCGACCAGCGGCCCTGGGCATCGACCGTCAGGTCCCGGGCCAGAAAGGCGTTGTGCAGAAGCTGGAGTTTCGCCTCTCCATAGACTTCCGTCACGTTGAACCCACCGCCGGTATAGGCCGAGCCGCTATCGGCCGAATCCCCCGACGCCAGGATCGGGTCCGGGCTGTAGCTCAGTTGCTCGCTGCGATGCTCCATGCCCAGCGCGATCCCCAGCGTCCCCCCGTCGCGATAGGGCATATGCGCCACATGGTCGTTGTGGAGCCGCAGGTTGAAGTCGCGCAACTGGTAGGAGGAATGATTGTTCTCGGTGAATTTCGCATAATTCGCGGCCTGCTGCGACCACGGCATGAACGGGTTCTGCAAGACGCATCCGGGCTGGCCGGTACACACCGTCGGGTCATAGACCACCTTGCTGGACGCACTGGACGGGTCGAGCTGACGGATCCCGAGTTCCTGCGTGATATGCAGGTAATTGCCGATATTCTGGATCGAGTCCGTATCCTGGTTCCAGCCATAGGTCATCGAGGCATCGTATTGCCATCCGGCGACGATCTCGCCCTTCGCGCCGCCCATGACGGTATAGGTATCGCTCGCGTTATTGTCGGCGCGCGGGCCGAACTCGTTCATGCGCCTGGTCAGGTACACGTCGCGGCCGAAACTGTTATAGGGGCTGCCCGCCGGCAGGATCAGGCTTTCCGGCAGGGTGGACGGCGCGATGCTGCCCTCCACCGGCTCCGCCGCGTTCAGGATCGAGGCGGTGCGATGGCTGTAGCGCACGTTGGAATAAAGCGTGAGATGCGGGCTGACGTCATAATGGGCATCGCCCGACAGCGACGAATTCTGGAGATACCCCAGCAGGCTCTTGTCCTGCGCGAAATTGTAGGTATCCGCGGCCGTCCGCTTGTGGAACGTGCCGTCATTGTTCGAGACGAGGCTCAGCCCGCCGCCGGTCACGCGGGTCTCGGGCAGGATCGACGAGCCGAAGCGCGCGATCCCGGCAGGGGCATTGGTCACCTGCGGGTCGGCGGCCCAGGCGCGCGTGGGCTCATAGACCATGCCCTGCGTGTCGTACTGGCCAAAGACCGTGACGTTGCCGCGACCATGGTCGAAATTGAATCCCTTGTAACCCGAGATCACGCCCGTCCGCCGGTCGCCATACGGGGTGATGCCGCCGCGCGCGGTCAGGCCGCCATCGCCCAAATCATGGCGCAGCTTGATGTTGACGACGCCCGAAACGGCATCGGCGCCGTACAGTTCGGATCCGCCATCCTTCAGGATCTCGACGCTCGCGATCTGCTGGACCGGAATGGTATTCAGGTCGACGCAGTCGTTATTGCCGTTGATCGCGGTGCGCTTGCCGTCGATCAGCACCAGCACCCGGTTGCCGCCGAGATTGCGCAGGTCGGTGCAGGCGGCCCCTGCCGCCGGTTCCGCGTTGCTGGTGCCGGCCGAGCCGATCGAGGGCAGGCGCTGGAGATAGTCGCCCAGCGTCGTGGCCGATGTCTGCTGGATCTGCCGCGCGGTAATGATCTGCACCGGGTTCGCGTTCGCGTTGTTCGACGTGCCGAGAAACGAGCCGGTCACCTGCACCGTCTCCGGGCGCGCCTCGGCGGCGTTGATCCCGGGCAGCACGCGCGGCGTCGCCGTTGCCTGTCGCACGATTTTGCGCGCGGGGGCGCGGTCGCCCTGGTCCCGGGCGGCGGGGGCGGTCCGGTCTGGCGTCCGGGCTGGTGTCTGGGCCGAAAGCGTCAGGGGCACGAATCCCCCAAGCGCCGAAAATGAAAGCAGAAGAAAGCGTGCCGAGCGCATGCGCATGGTGTCCAAATCCCTGATTGTTCCGCGAACCTGAAAAATCCTCTGTCCTAGTCCCCCATCGCGACACCGTCCCTGTGCGGGTCCGCCCACCCTTCCAGGCCGCGCGGCGTCACGACCACGGCCTGGACGGCCGCGTTCATGATGTCGATCTTCGGCTTGTGCCCCATGGCTTCCAGCATGGGGGCCAGCCTCTCGGCCGCCGACCCGCGCTCCAGCTCCTCGGCGTGGTTCTGCGCGCCGATGCGCGGCTGGTCGATCGCATCGCGGATGCTCATGCCCCAGGCAAGGCGGCCCACCAGCGTCTGCACCACGGAATCGATGATGCGCGCCCCCCCTCCGGCACCGATGATGATTTCCGGCTGCCCGTCGGGGCCGAACACGATGGTCGGCGACATGGTGGTGGTCGGCCGCTTGCCGGGAGATGCGGCATTGGCGGGCACCTGGCCGTCGATCCGCGGCCGGGTGGCGAAATTGGTGATGGCGTTGTTCAGCACCATCCCGTCCGAAACCAGGTCGCTGCCGAAATTGAGATTGATCGTGGTGGTGAACGACACGGCGTTGCCCGCCGCGTCGCGGATCGCGATGTGGCTGGTCGCGGGCAGGGCCATCGGGTCCGATGCCGGGCGCATCGCCTGCCGGCCGTCGATCGTGCCGGGCCGCACCGTCGCCGCGGCGTGGTCCGGCGCGATCAGCCGCGCCCGCGCATCCAGATAGGCAGGGTCCAGCAGGACGTCGGTCGGCACGGGCACGAAATCGGGGTCGGCCGCGTAACGCCGCCGGTCCGCCTCCGCCAGTCGCGACGCCTCCAGCAGGAAATGCGCGGCCTGGACGCTGCCCGGCTGATAGCGCGCGATGCCGACCCGATCGAGGATCGCCAGTTGCTGGAGCACCGACAGCCCCCCGGCGACGGGCGGCGCGGCCGAGCAGATCCGGCGGCCGAACGCGGTGATGCACAGCGGCGTCCGCTCGCGCACGCGGTAGCGCGACAGGTCCGCCCGGCTGATACGGCCCGGCAGCGGGCCGGTGTCCACGGCCCGGCGCAGATGCTCGCCCAGGATGCCGTCATACAGCGGCGCATCCCCCTCCCGCGCGATCAGCGCGAGCGTGGCGGCCAGGGCCGGGTCCTTCAGCATCGTTCCCACCGCCAGCGGCTTGCCCGCCGCGTCGAAATAGGCGGCGAACTGCGGCAGCCTCGCCAGTTCCGGCCGTTCGGTCAGCACGAGATGCAGGTAGGGCGACAACGCGAAACCATCCCGCGCGGCGCCGATGGCATCCTGGAACAGCCGGTCCCACGGCAACCTGCCATAGCGGCGATGCAGCAGCGCCATGGTGCGCAGCGTGCCCGGCACGCCCACCACGCGCCCGCTGCGCTGGACCGTCTCCTTCGGCCAGGCATGCCCGGCGGCATCATGGGCGTAATCGGCCGGCACATCGGCGGGGGCCAGTGCCAGCCCGTCATAGAAATGCAGGCGGGAATGCTCCCCGTCCCACACCAGCAGGGCCGAGCCCCCGCCCAGGCCCGAGGCCTGCGGCTCGACGACGCCCAGCATCATCTGGGCCGCGATCGCCGCGTCGACGGCCGAGCCCCCCTGCCGCAGGATCGTCAGCGCCGCCTGCGACGCCCGGGGGTTCGCCGTGGCGGCCATGGTCCGCGTGGCATGGACCGGCGGCGCCTGCGGGGCGGCCGGACGATCGGCGAGCGTGCAGCCCGTCGCGAGGATGCAGGTCATGAGCGTGGCAAGAGGCAGGCAACGTCTACGGCGTGCGGCGGAAGCTGCGGTGATCATCAGAAATGGAAGGCTCCATCAAAAAGGGCGGAACGATGCTTGAAAGGAATGTTGCGCAATCTTATCGACCAGATAAACTCCTCTGCGATTGCAGGATTATGAAGCTCTGATTGAAAATGAATTTTTTCCAGACGATGTCGGTGTTCGTGGCGGTGGTCGAGACGGGCAGCATGACCGCGGCGGCCGAGCGCAGCGGCATCTCCACGACCATGGTGGGCAATCACGTCCGCCAGTTGGAGGAGCATCTGGGCGCCAGTCTCCTGCGCCGGACGACCCGGCGGCAGAGCCTCACCCCGTTCGGGGCCGCCTACTACGAAAAATGCCTGCACATCCTCGCGCTGGTGTCCGAGACCGAGCAGATGGCCCAGTCGCTCCAGTCCATCCCCAGCGGCACGCTGCGCATCACCGCTCCCGTCACCTACGGGTCCGAAAACGTCACGTCCTGCGTCGCGGCCTTCCTGATCGCCCATCCGGAGGTCGAGGTGGAACTGATCCTGTCCGAGCGCAGCGTCGATCTGGTCGAGGAGAAATTCGACCTCGCCATCCGCCTGGGAGAGCCCGAGCCGTCGAACCTCGTCTCCCGGCGCCTGACGGACAACCGCATGGTGCTCTGCGCCGCGCCCGCCTACCTGGCCCGGCGTGGAGAGCCCCGCACCATCGGCCAACTGGCCTCGCATGACGGGCTGTGTTTCGCCTACACGGCACGTTCTCCCTGGCACTGGGCGCGGCGGGAATGGCGTTTCGAGGGGCCGCGCGGGCCGGTATGCGTGGAAATGCGCCGCCGCGCGCTGGCAAATTCAACCCAGGCGCTCCGGCGCGCGGCGCTGGAAGGGGCCGGAATCGCCATGCTGCCCGCGACCCTCGTCGGCCCGGATCTCGAAACCGGCCGCCTGCGCGCCGTCCTGCCCACCGCCACGCTGCCGTCGCGCCCGATCTATCTGCTCTATCACCGCGAGCGGCATCACGCGCCCGCGCTGCGGTCGTTCATCCGTTTCGCCCTGCGCACGCTCGGCGCGCAGACGGAGCTGCTGGCATGAGGCGCGCCACCCTGGCATCCATCGGCGGCAATGTCCTGGAATATTTCGATTTCATTATGTACGCGCATTTCGCGCGCGAAATCGGCAGCACGTTCTTTCCGCCAGGCGTCCGCTTCTCCCAGACCACGGCCGCGCTGGCCGCCTTCGGCCTGACATGCTGCGCGCGCCCTGTCGGTGCATGGATCCTCGGAGGATACGCCGACCGAAAGGGGCGCCTGCGCAGCCTGCGGGTTTCGATCGTCATCATGACCACGGCCACCTTCGTCCTGGCCACGGTCCCCGGCTACGCGCGGATCGGCCTGCTGGCGCCGGCCGTCATCATGCTGGCCCGCTTCTGCCAGGGCCTCTCGATGGGCGGCGAGTTCGGCAGCGCGACCGCGTTCCTCATCGAAAGCCGCCCCGCCCACGCCACGCGCGCCGCAAGCTGGCAGGCCATCGGACAGATCCTGGCCTCCCTCGGCGCGCTGGCCGTCACGTTCGGCCTCCGGCAGGTCCTGCCCGCCGGCGCGTCCGATGAAACGGGCTTCCGCATCGCGTTCGGAATCGGCACGCTGCTGGGCATCCTCGCGCTGCTCGCCAGAATGGGCGCCGAGCCCACTCCCCCGCGCGGGCCGGCTGCGCGCGGCATGCCGGCTCCGCCGGCCGATGCGCGTTTCTGCCTGCGCGTCGTCACGGTCGGCAGCATGGTCGCGCTGGGCGCCGGGATCACCTATTTCGGCCTGGCCATGCTGGCCTACGCCCAGTCCGAACTGCATGTCCCCGCCGACATCCCCCTCTATGCCTCCGTGATCAGCGTGGTGGGGCAACTGGCGTTCACCCCGCTGCGCTGGCGCCTGGCCAACAGGTTCGACCGCACCGGCCGCATCGTGCCCTCCCTGGCCGGATGCGGGCTCGTGGCTGTCCTTTCGCTGTGCGCGGCCTGCGCGGTCGGGCGCCATCCCGGACTGGTGCTGGTCCTGCCGCTCGGCCTGAACCTGCTGGGACTATCCTATTTCGCCCCACTCGACGGGCAGATGGGTCTGGTGTTTCCCGCCGCGCAGAGGGGCCGGGGCCTGGCGATCGGCTATGCCTGCGGTGTCGTCCTGTTCGGAACGCTGCTGCCGTTCCTGATCGGCTGGCTGTCGGGCGGCGTCCCGGTCGTGCGGTCCTGGGTACGTAACTGCTCACGGGGCTGGCTTTTTTGGTGCTGATCAGGCGACGACGAACGTTCCATCGACGAGACTTCGGATTGCACTGAGGGCGGTTTGGCCTGAGATGCGGGCGGTC
>NZ_JABEQJ010000006.1 GCF_014174255.1 Gluconacetobacter sacchari | reverse complement strand
CTCGGCCGAATTCACCACGTTACGAAATCGTCTCCTGAAAATCGCAGGACGCATCCTGGAAACCGCGACCCGTGTCCGTATCGCCTTTGCCGCCGCCTGTCCCGAAGCGGCGCTTTTCCGCAGTCTCGCCATCTCAATGCAGGCTGCCGGCCCGTGACAGACGGGGCTACCGCCCCCGAACCCGCCCCGTCCCCGCAACTCCAGCCGCAACCATCCACCGTTTCAAAATGACACCGCCTCAACTCGGTGCGATCCCGCGCGCACAAACCACAAAAGCAGAAAAATCCACGCAAAATACTCAATGCCGTGAATAAGATGGGTTAGCCCCGCCCGATATTTTATCGACATTCTCAAGCGTGCTGAAAACAATATGCCGAACGCCGGCTTCGACAGCCGCATCCGCAAGCTCTCGTCCAAGGGAGAACTCGGTCGTGTCCGGCGGCTCAATAGGAGGCGTCATCAAAAAAGCGCCGTCCGCATCATCGAAGGCGGCAACAAGTTGCCGCTGATGACCCGATCCGGGCGGCACCACGACAATCTGGGCGCCAAGCCTTTCGAGATGCCGCGCTTCCGGCGAATGTTGATTTCGGGTCAAGGCGCGCACGCGAAAGCGCTGACTCTGAAGAAGCGTCGCAGCAACGCTTCGGCCCTGTTTACCAGTCGCACCGACAATCGCGATGAGCGGCTTTTCGATTCCAGACATGGTCAAATCACAATTCCTCTTTTCCATTCGACCTCTGACGAGACCACAGCGCCGACACGCGCCAATATTTCATGCGTTGGGTCGAAATGCGGAACCGAGCACAAGACGATGCAATCCGGCTCTTCGGTCGGCATCAAGGGGACGACAGCGCCGACAGATCGTCCAGCAACCGGCACTCTAACGGCGCGGAATTTACTGCTACAGATATGCAGAGTGCATAATAATCTGCCTTTTTTTGGATAAGGCGATTTGTCCCTGACATTCGCCAAACGAGACGCGCACGAGCAAATCACTCCGACGGAACCCGCTCCTTCGCGGATTCGAGCGAGTGCGTGCAGTGCGTCATGGCCCGTTCAGGAGCATTCATGATGCGAGGCCGCCTCGACGAACACCGTCTCCCGCATAGGCGCCGGCCCCATCGGGAGCGCGCCTTCCATGAACGTCAACCGGCCGTCCGCCTGACGCACCAGGGCCCGGGATCGACCACATCGATAGAGACCGCAATCACCTGAAGGCGGGACATCCGGCGGATCAGAAGCCGCACGATATCCGCCCGCCGATAAACCGCGGCGCCCCGGGGATATAGAGATAAGTCGTCGTCGCCTGTCCTCCGGACGTATAATAGTGTCGATTCATGATGTTCGACGCATAGACCGTCACCTGCCAGCGATCCGACGCCGGCCGCAGCGTGACATGCGCGCCCAGCAGGAAATAGGGCGGCAGGCGATAGAACCCGGTCCCCCCAGGGGTCATCGCCTGCGCGCCGCGATAAACCCAGTTGGGCCCGAATTCGACCGCGTAGTCATGGCTGACGGCCTGCCGCCAGTCCAGTTGCCCGTTCAGCGTCAGTTTCGGCTGCCCGTTATCCACGCCCGCGAAATTGTCATTGATCGCCTTCCACACGCCAGTCCGCGCGTAATAGGCATTCGTCTTCGCGCGATTGACGGTCGGAAAATTCTGAAAGATGCCCCGCTGCCAGCCGATATTCTGGGTAATGAACAGATGGCGGACCGGGTGCAGGTCGATCGTGCCCTCAAACCCCCAGCTTTCGGATTTCGGCACGTTGGTCAACTGGCTCAACGGCCCGTAATCCGGCAGCAGGATGGTGCCGAGAATCTGCTGGTTATGAAAATCATTGTAGAATGCGGCGGCATTGATTCGCAGCACATTGGCGATCGGATCGCTCTTCAGCCCCAGCTCATAGGTCAGCACGGTTTCGGGCATGAACGGCGCGAGCTGCCCCTGCACCTGCGTATTGTTGGCGGTAAACCCGCCGGGTTTGAAACCCTTGCTCATCTTGTAATAGAGCAGGACATTCCGCGTCGCCTGCCACGACACCCCCGCCTGCCCCGCGAACTGCGCCGCCGCCGTGCTCTCGCCATGGAAATCCAGCGTACGTCCACCATAAATCCGCGACGTCAGCCCGGTCAGTCCCCGATCGTCGACTTCATGCAGCAGGCCGACGAACAGCGTCACATGCCGCGGCAGGCGATAGCTGACATGGCCGAACTGCGACGTTGCCTCCTGGTTCAGCCCGAAACTGGACACCTGCATATAGCCCCGTGCCGGGCGGTAATCCGTGTAATCGAAATAGAAATTCTGGCTCATGCGCGACCGCTGGTAATACGCGCCCACCACCCATTGCAGCCGGTCCCCGGCGCGGCTGTTCGCCAGGCGCAGTTCCTGGGTGAAGTTATTGGCCGCGATGGTGCGATAGGCATCGGCCTGGGCCGCGGCGGTGGCGTCCTGATCCGTATATTCGCCTTCGCGCTCGGTTTCGAAGGCACTGACCGCGGTCAGGGTCACAGGGCCGAAATCATGGGCAATATGCAGGTCCGCGCCCCAGAACCAGTTATCCTCGCTCGGCTTCAGCCCGTTCTGACGGCCGATCAGCTTCGTGAACGCCTCCTTCGCCGACCATTCCGTCTGCGTCCAGCCCACGGACGGGATCGGCGCGCTCCCGATCAGACGCGAGATCGGAATCCCCCCCACCACCTGGCTCTCGTCCCGTACCACATGGCCCGACAGCATGACGGTGGTGCGGGAATCCGGCGTCCATTTCAGCTTCGCCCGCAACGCCCAACTGTTCGCATCGCCCAGATGGGCGCCGTTCAGCGGGTCGGTCTGCCAGCCGCCCCCCTGATTCACCTGGCCGGCGAGCCGGAAGCTGAGCCCATCGGCGATCGGCCCCGAGATATAGGCAGTGCTGCGGCTGCGCGCGTAGGCGGCAATGTCCTGGCTGGCACCGTAATGGAACGTATCGGTGGGGTCGTTCGTCCTTAGCTTCACCTCGCCGCCGGTGGTCGACTGACCATGCTCGGTTCCGACCGGCCCGGGGGTGACGGTCACGTCCGCCATGTCGAACATCAGCCCCGACGCCATGGTCGAATAGGGAAAGGCCACGTCGTCCACATAGGTCACGACCGGCCCCATATTGTTCTGGGTAAAGTCGTTGAAGCCCAGGCCACGCAGATAGAAATTGGTCGATGCCGTGCCGTTGATGCTCTGTATCGTCAGGTTCGGCGCCACATATTCCAGCCCACGCAGATCCACGACCCCACGCTCGATCAGCCGTTCGGCCGTCACCCGCGTATCGGCATCCGGCAGATGCTGGGCGGCGACATGGGTAAAGGCACGGCGGATACCGTTGACTTCAACCGTTTCCGGCACCGGCGGGGCCACGGCCGGCACGGGCGTCGCAGCCGCCGCGCGGCCTGCCGGCACTGCCGCGCCACCGGCGGCCCAGGCAGGCGCACAGGCCAGCATCACAACCGTCACGCCGGCCCCGGTGGCCGCCAGCCGCGCTCTCCAGATCCGGGATGTCTTGCAGAAAACAGCCATGCTGGACCTCGCGGGCGTCATTCACGATCATGCATCATGCGCTGCGCTATGGCCCATCACACGCGCCGGAGCAACAGGACGACGCATTTTCCGGCGTCGGATCGCTTCACGGCTGCAATGTCGGCCGCCTGCATCGATGCAAGCCCCTGCGGCCCGAGATGGACGCTCACCCCCACAGATCGGCCAGCGTCTCCTCGGCGATGCCAAATGCGGTACTGGCCCCCGTACCGCTGCTGACGATCACCAGCCGCGCGCTGTCCGACAGGCGTTCCATCAGCATGGTCTCGGGACCGCTGGCATAGGTGCCTGTCCAACGCGACACCACCGGCGGGGTGGCCCGATGAACGGCCGCGTGCTCGGACAGGACCAGATCGTCCACGCGCTCGTCCGAAAACGGGTCCGGCTGGTCCGCATAGACATGGGAATCGCCGACGATCTGGCTGCCATCGGCAGCCCGCACCGCGATCAGGTGAATCCCGGCCGCCAGATGGTCCGGCTGCTCCGCCGCCAGCCGCGCCGTCAGCGCACCATGCCCCGGCAGATGGCGATAGCCGCGATACCGCCCGACGCCGAGGTCGGACATCACCGCCGGTTGCGCGGCATCGATGCCGCCGGGCGCCAGGCGCATCATCTGCAACGTGCAGCGCGTCAGGCCATGCCGGCGAATGCGATCGGGAAACAGCGTATGGAAATCGTCGCCGGGACAGACGATGGCCGCATCGGCATGGACCACGCCGCGACTGGTTTCCAGACGCGGGGGCGCCACGGAAAAGACGCTCACCCCACGCAGGAACGTCACGCCATGCCGTTCCTCCAGCCAGCGCGCCAGGCGCGGAATGGCCTCGCGCGACTCCACCCGCATTTCGTGGGGCGAATAGAGCGCGCCCAGCATGGCATCGCCACGCAGGCCCGGCCACGCGGACAAGGCGTCGCGGCCCAGCAGGGTGCAGGCCGCGCCCATCTCGTCCTGGCGAAAGGCCTCCAGCACCGCCATGGTTTCCGGCCGCCGCCCCAGCACCAGCAATCCGCGCTGCACCACCGGAATGCCGGCATCGGGCGCGATCTCGGCCCAGATGTCGCGGCTGCGCCGCGCGTGCCGCCAGGAGCGACCGCGTTCCTGCCCGGTGACGGTAATAAACCCGAAATTGCGGATCGAGGCCCCGTTGGCCGCCAGGTCCCGATCGATGACGATCACGCGCCGCCCCCGGCGAGACGCGATCAACGCATGCGCCAGGCCGCAGATCCCGGCGCCGACGATTGCCAGATCATATCCAGCGGTCACGAAAACACCCGGCCCACATCCTCGGGGCGCTCGCCGGCCGCCAGCCGCGCGTCCAGGCGCGCCACCGCGTCAGGCAGGTCGGCCACACTGTCGATCACCTCGTGCGCCCCGGCCTCCAGCAGCACGCGACGGGCGCGATCGCGCCGGGCGGTGAATTCCCCGGGCGGCATGGCGGCAGTTTCCTCCCGCGTGCAGCCGAACACATTGCCCGAGACCGCGACGCCGATACTCCAGGCCCCGGCATTGCGCCCTTCCGCGACCCCGACAATCGTGTCGTCGACCTTGACGGCTTTCCAGGCGGGCCAGACATCCAGCGCGATCATGTTCCGCCACAGCATCAGCGGCCCGGGACGGCCCGAAGGCGTTTCACCGGCACAGACCAGACAATCCACCTCCACCCCCTGGGCACGGGCGGCCGGCATGATTGCCTCCATGATCTCACGCGTATAACCGGTGGTCGACCCGATGCGCAGCCCGCGCCGCCGCAACGCCGCGACGCATGCCGCGGCACCCGGGATCACGTCCGCATGCCGTGCCGCCACGGCAACCGTGCGCGGGACGAAGACGCCGTACACCCGGTCGATCGCACCATCGTCCGGCGGCCCGCCGTGAATATCGCTCCAGGCGGCGGCAATGCGCGGCTGCTTCAGCAGCGCGGCGACATGCGGGCGTTTGGCCAGCCCCGTCGGACGCCGGGCCTCATCGATCCCGATCGCAATGCCGAACCCGGCAAAGGTTTCGACAAATGCCGCCATCGGCGCGAACGATCCGAAATCGACCAATGTCCCCGCCCAGTCGAAGATAACCGCCTCGATCCCGTGATGCGCCGCCATGGATCCTCGCTCCGCTCAGGACGATGCGGCGATCCATACCGTGCTGGCAGCTCCTCGATAAAATCGATAATAACGATCCAACTATCGATTCAATTGATGGATGGCGGCATGCAATACGTGCAGTTGCGGGCGGTGCAGGCGGTGGCGACCCATGGCGGCTTTTCCGCCGCCGCCTCGGCGCTGGGACTGACCCAACCCGCGATCTCCGACCAGATCCGGCGACTGGAACGGGATTATGGCTGCATGCTGTTCCACCGGCGCGGCCGAACGGTCGAACCGACCGAATTCGGGCGCCGGCTGCTGGCGGCCATCCGGCCGATCTTCGAGGCCGAGCGTCAGGCCGCCGCCTTGCTGTCCCAGGCGGCGGCCCTGGAATCCGGCACCCTGTCCATGATATCCGACGCACCGGATCTGGCGGTTTCGCTGATCGCAGCCTTTCGGACGCGCCATCCCGCTATCGGCATCCATCTGGCCATCGGCAATGCCGAGACCTGCCTCGAACGGCTTGCACGCCGCCTCGGCCGATGTCGCGGTCACGGCTGCCGCGGCGATCGATGCGCGCCTGCACGCGCAGACGCTACGCGAGGACCCGCTGATCGCACTGGTGCATGGGTGCTCCGCCCTCGTCGGGCGCAAGTCCGTCTCGTTTGCCATGCTGGCCGAACAGGGTCTGATCTTTCGTGAATCCCACTCCGCCACCCAGCGCCTGCTTGCCGGCGAGCTTCAACGCCACGCCATCAGTTGCACACCCACCCTGACGGTGGACGGCCGCGAAGCGATGGTGGAAGCCGTCGCGGCCGGGCTGGGCGTGGGCGTGATCGCGGCCAGCGAATATGGCGGGCGGCACGGCATCTCCACGATGCCGATCAGCGATTGCCGCGTCCGCATGACCATCTCGCTGCTGGCCCCGCGCGACCAGGCCGCCTCCCGGCTGATCGGCGAATTGTTCACCGTCGCGCGAACGCTGCCGCCGTCAGCCTCCCAGCGCGCGCGATAGTTCGTCGGGATCCATCGCGCTGCTCTGCGCGGCCGTGGGAAAGGCGCCCGATCGCACATCGTCCGCATAGGCACGCAGGGCGCCCTCGATCGCGGCACCGATCTCGGCATATCGTCCGGCATGGCGCGGAGACTTGCCCGGCAGCAGCCCCAGCAGATCGTGCCAGACCTGCACCTGCCCGTCGCACGCGTCGCCCGCGCCGATGCCGATGACCGGAATCCGCAGTCGCTGCGTCACAGCCGCGGCCAGCGGCGCGGGCACCAGTTCCAGCACCAGGGCGAAGGCCCCGGCATCCTGCAAGGCCAGCGCGTCCTCCAGCAGCCGCCGCGCCGCCTCCGCCTGCCGCGCCTGCACCCGCAGGCCCAACGTATGCTGCGCCTGCGGCGTCAGGCCCAGATGGCCCATCACCGGCACGCCCAGTTCGGTCAACCGCCGAACCGTCGCGGCAATCGACACCCCGCCCTCCAGCTTCAGCGCCTGCACCCCGGCCTCCTGCATCACCCGCCGGGCAGAGGCGATGGCGTCGCCCTCGGTCGCATAGGTCAGGAACGGCAGGTCCGCCACCACCAGCGCCCGGCTGCTGCCGCGCACCACCGCGCGCGCATGGCGGATCATGTCGTCCAGGGTCACCGGCAGGGTGGTATCGGCCCCGTGGACCACCATCCCCAGCGAATCCCCGACCAGCAGCATCGGCACGTCCGCCCGCTCGGCCAGCGCGGCGGACGGGTGGTCATAGGCCGTCAGCATGGGAATCCGCTGCCCTGCCGCCTTCATGGCCTGGATGTCGAAAACAGTGATGCGCATGGTACGACCCGTATGCTCTGTAGGTTGATGAACGGACAATCAGAAGACGGCGGCAACCGCGCGCCGCATGGCGCACCGCCGCGCCGCCGGCAGGCCATGGGCCGCCTCCGCCGCCAGAACGCCGCGCAGGCGCGGCGTCAGCGCCGCATCGGGCAGGGTCGCAAAGCCGGCGCGCGCATAGAAGGGCGCGTTCCACGCCACGTCGCGAAACGTCGTCAGGGTCACGGCCGCCATGGCCTGCGCTTCGGCACAGGCGGCCGCATGCTCCAGCAACGCCCGGCCCATTCCCCTGCCCTGGTGCGCGGGCGTCACCGACATCTCCCACACATGCAGCACCGCCAGCCCGGCATCGATGCCGGCCCCGTCCTCGATCGCCACGCGGGCGGATAAAAACCCGGCGATGCCATCCCCAACGGCCACCACCCAGCAGGTTCCCGCTTCAATAGCCGCCAGATGCGCCGCCACCGGCATCACGTCGCCGTCCGCAAGCCAGGCCAGGTCCGGAATGGTGCGAAACACCGCGCCCGACGCCGTTTCCACCGCCGGCAACAGGGCGGCCTCGTCCCGCCGGGCCGGTCGCACCGGCCAGTCATCCCGCATCTGCCATTCTCCCGCTCTCCATATCCAGACAGATCTCAGGGCGCGACCATGTGATAGGGCACGACCCCGCGTTCCTCGCTGCCCGCATCGATCCCGAAGCCGGTCGCCGGAATCGCCCGATGCCGGCAATCGGTACGGATACACGCCCGACATCCCGGCCCGATGGGAATTACCCGCCGGTCGTCCGTCAGGTCCAGCCCCGCCGAATAAACCAGTTCCGACGCATGCGACACCGCGCAACCCAGCACGATCGCCGCCTGGCGCGGCCGGTCGAAATAGGAGACCGGCGAATGCCCCACCGTCCGCGCGACGCTGATATAGACCGCATCATCGGTAGTGCGCGACATCTGGACATGCAGCTTGCCTGGCGCCAGAAAACATTCGAACAGATTCCACTGCGCGCACAGGCCGCCGAACCGTGCGTGATTGAAACGGGTGGCGCTGTAGCTTTTCAGAACATTGCCGGCGATATCGGCCTTGATGAAATAGAACGGAATGCCCTCCGCTCCCGGCCGCTGCATGGTGGACAGCCGGTGGCACACCTGCTCGAAGCTGACGCCGAACTGGCGCTGCAACTGGTCCAGATCATGCCGCGTCTGCCGCGCCGCCCGCCGGAACCGCTCGTAAGGCAACAGCAACGCCCCGGCAAAATAATTGCTCATTCCCACCGTCGCCAGCGCGCGCGCATCGGCACCCGCCAGCCCCGACCGACGCACCGGCCGCGCCAGCACCTGCCCGTGCTCCAGCCGCCCGATCACCTGCGCCAGCCAGAAGGCGCTGCTTTCCGGCGGCACGCCCCCGGTGACCGACAGCCGGCGGCCCCGCCGGTCGAACCGCCACATCACGCCTTCCCCATCCAGGGCGGGATCGGTCACGATCCGGATATCATGCCGGTCGCGCAGATAGCGGCCCAGCATCTCCGCGGCCCCGCCCTCCTCCAGCCGCGCGGACTCGTACATCGCCTCCGCCGCCCGATCGATCTCATCGAAATAATTCCGCTCGGCCTGCACCCAGTCGCCCACCGCATCATACGACCCGATCCCCGGTTGCGGCACGGGCGTCGCGGCCCCGGCCGCTCCCCCGTCCTCCCGCAAGGCCCGAAGGGCACGGTAGAGCGTGACGAACTGGTCGCACAGCCAGGGCGCGCCCCGCACCGCTTCCTGCACCTGACGGGCAGAAGGCATGGTCCCGAACAGCGGGTCGCCCAGGATTTCGCGCAGCACCTGCATGCGCTGGACATCGTCGCTATCGCTGAACCATGTCGGCTCGACGCCGAACAGCGTGCAAAGCTTCAACATGATCCCGGATGTCAACGGCCGCTGGTCGTTCTCGATCTGGTTGAGATAGCTCGCGGACAGTCCCAGCGCCATCGCCAGCCCCTGCTGCGATTGCTCATTTCTTCTTCTCAGATCACGAATTCTCGATCCAGCGAAAATCTTCTCGCCCGCCATCGGCACCTTCGCATCCTTCGCAAAATCCGTTCGGGACCGTGGCACCATTTTGCCCGGATCGCCATTCCCGAACACGCGAGAATGGCAATACTCCGCGGCAAGCCCCCAGAAGAGGAACCTCGCCATGCGTCATGACGACATCACCGTCCACCCCGAGAGCGATCGCCTGCCACGCGACGCACAGCTCGCCTGGCGGATCGCCGAGGTCGCGTCCGACCCGGTCGCCGTCCTCCCCGAAACCACCGAGATGATCATCAATCGCGTGATCGACAACGCCTCGGTGGCCATCGCCTCGGTCAACCGGCACACGGTGGTCAGCGCCCGCGCCGAGGCCCTGGCCCACGCCCGTCCGGGCGGCGCCACCCTGTTCGGCTGCGGCTCCGACATCAGGGTCCATGCCGAATGGGCCGCCTGGGCCAACGGCACGGCGGTCCGCGAGCTGGATTTCCACGACACGTTCCTGGCCGCCGAATATTCGCACCCGGGCGACAATATCCCCGCCATCCTCGCCGTCGCCCAGCAATGCGGCCGCTCCGGCGCCGCGCTGGTACGCGGCATCGCCACCGGCTACGAAATCCAGATCGACCTGGTCCGGGCGATCTGCCTGCACAAGCACAAGATCGACCATGTGGCGCATCTGGGCCCGTCGGTCGCGGCCGGGCTCGGCACCCTCCTGGACCTGCCGACCGAGACCATCTACCAGTCGATCCAGCACGCCCTCCACGTCACCACCGCCACCCGGCAGAGCCGCAAGGGCGAAATCTCGTCATGGAAGGCCTACGCGCCCGCCCACGCCGGCAAGATGGCGGTCGAGGCGGTAGACCGCGCCATGCTGGGCGAGACCTCTCCCAGCCCGATCTATGAAGGCGAAGACGGCGTGATCGCCTGGATGCTGGACGGCAGGGATGCCCGCTACCGCGTCGCCCTCCCCGAGCCCGGCGAAGCCAAGCGCGCGATCCTGGACAGCTACACCAAGGAACATTCGGCGGAATATCAAAGCCAGGCCCTGATCGACCTCGCCTTCCGCCTCGGCGCCGATGTCCGGGCATCCGGTCGTACATGGGACGACGTGAAGGATATCCTGATCGAGACCAGCCACCACACCCATTACGTGATCGGCACCGGCTCCAACGACCCGCAGAAATTCGATCCCCGGGCGTCGCGCGAAACGCTGGACCATTCGATCATGTATATCGTCGCGGTCGCGTTGCAGGACGGCACCTGGCACCACGTGCGCTCCTACCTGCCCGAACGCGCGCAACGGGCCGATACGGTGCAATTGTGGCACAAGATCCACACGGTGGAAGACCCGAAATGGACGGCCCGCTATCACGCCGACGATCCGGCGATCAAGGCCTTCGGCGGCCGCATCACCATCACCTTCGCGGACGGCACGAAGCTGGACGGCGAACTGGCGGTGGCCAACGCCCACCCGCTGGGCGCCACGCCCTGGACCCGTCCCGACTATATCCGGAAATTCCGCGTCCTGACCGAAGGTATCCTCCCCCCGGCTGAAATCGAACGCTTCCTCGACGTGGCGCAACGCCTGCCCTCCCTGCGCGCGGACGAACTGAGCCAGCTCGAAATCGCCCTTCCGCCGGAGGCGCTGAAAGCGGGC
This sequence comes from Gluconacetobacter sacchari, assembly GCF_014174255.1. Classification (GTDB taxonomy): domain Bacteria; phylum Pseudomonadota; class Alphaproteobacteria; order Acetobacterales; family Acetobacteraceae; genus Gluconacetobacter; species Gluconacetobacter sacchari. The sequence goes on along the minus strand of NZ_JABEQJ010000006.1, from coordinate 161,847 downwards.
ACGAAGACCGGAATCTTCAATTTTCCCCAATAAGAGACTGTCCCCTTCCGGATGCGGGGCAAAGCCCCGCGAAGCGGCACCAACAAGGAGACGTGACATGACCCAAACGTCCAAGCCCAAGAAATCGGTCGCCCTCTCCGGCATCACCGCCGGCGAAACCGCGCTCAGTTCCGTCGGTCATGCCGGCAACGAATTGCAGTATCGCGGCTATGACATCAAGGACCTGGCGGAGTTCTGCGAATTCGAGGAAGTCGCCCACCTGCTGATCCACGGCCACCTTCCCGATGCCGCCGAACTGGCGGAATACAAGGAACGGCTGCGCTCGCTGCGCGGCCTGCCCGTGCGCCTGCGCCGCCTGCTGGAGGACATCCCCGCCGCCGCCCATCCGATGGACGTGATGCGCACCGGCGTCTCCGCCCTGGGCTGCATCCTGCCCGAACGGCGCGACATGAACCCGGTCGGCGCGCGCGAGATCGCGGACCGCCTGCTGGCCTCGATGGGATCCATCCTGCTGTACTGGTATCATTTCTCCACCAACGGCAAACGCATCGATGTCGAGACCGACGACGCGACCATCGGCGGCCATTTCCTGCACATGCTGCACGGTCACGCCCCCCCGGCCGACTGGGTGCGCGCCATGCACGCCTCGCTGATCCTGTATGCGGAGCATGAATTCAACGCCTCGACCTTCGCCTGCCGCGTGGTCGCGGGCACGGGGTCGGACATGTATTCGGCGGTCACCGCCGGCATCGGCGCGCTGCGCGGCTCCCGCCACGGCGGCGCCAACGAGGTCGCGCTGGAAATCCAGCAACGCTACCAGACACCCGACGACGCCCAGGCGGACATCCTGCGCCGGCTGGAGAACCGCGAGGTCGTGATCGGCTTCGGCCACCCGGTCTACACCATCGCCGACCCGCGCAATGCGGTCATCAAGCAATGGGCGGAACATCTCTCGGCCCGCAGCGGCGCCATGCGGCTGTATCACGTCGCCGAGCGGATCGAACGCGTCATGGCCGACAACCGCAAGATGTTCGCCAACCTCGATTGGTTCAGCGCCGTTTCCTACAACATGATGCGCATCCCCACCGCCATGTTCACGCCGATCTTCGTGATCGCACGCCTGACCGGCTGGAGCGCCCACGTCATCGAACAGCGCGAGAACGGCAAGATCATCCGCCCCTCGGCGGACTATATCGGGCCCGACAGGCGGCCCTTCACGCCCCTGCCCCAGCGGGGCGGACTGGAGAAAGCGGCATGACGTACCTCACAGGCAGCGCCACCAGCGGCGAACCGGCGGGCCGGCGCTTCCGCGCCCTGCTCCAGTCCCACGGCATCCTGCAACTCCCCGGCGCCCATAACGGCCAGGCCGCGCTCCAGGCGAGGGACGCGGGCTTCGACGCGCTCTACCTCTCGGGCGCGGCCATGACGGCCAGCATGGGCCTGCCCGACCTGGGCATCATCACCATCGACCAGGTGACCTTCTTCATTCGCCAGATCGTCAACGCCACCGGCCTGCCGCTGCTGGTCGATGGCGACACCGGCTATGGCGAGGTGCTGAACGTGATGAACATGGTCCGCGCCTTCGAGGATGCCGGCGCCGCCGCCGTGCATCTGGAAGACCAGATCCTGCCCAAGAAATGCGGCCATCTGAACAACAAGAAGCTCGCCACCCCGCACGACATGGCGCTGAAGGTCGGCGCCGCCCGCAAGGCCGCGCGCGACCTGGTCGTCATCGCCCGGACCGACGCGGCGGCGAGCGAGGGCATCGACGGCGCCGTCGCCCGCGCCAGGCTCTATATCGAAGCCGGCGCCGACGCGATCTTCCCCGAAGCCCTGACCACGGCCGAGATGTTCCGCGAATTCGCCCGCCGCATGCCCGGCGTCAGGCTGCTCGCCAACATGACCGAATTCGGCCGAACCCCCTTCTTCACCGCCGGAGAGTTCGAGGAGATGGGCTACCACATGGTCATCTGGCCCGTCAGCTCGCTCCGCGTCGCCAACAAGGCACAGGAAGACCTCTACACCACCCTCCGCCGCACCGGCAGTACCGAGGCCATGCTGCCGCGCATGCAGACGCGCGAGTCCCTCTACCGGACACTGCGCTATCACGAGTACGAGGCGCTGGACCAGTCGATCGTCGAAACCATCCTGCCCACGCTCGGCCAGCCGGCCTGACCGGCCCCCCATCCGGGCGGGGACAGGAAAGGCATGCCGTCCCCGCCGGACTCCAAGTGACCATCCGGCACATTCACTTCGGAGCATCACCGGACTTGACCATGAAGACGAGCGTCGTTCATCCTTGATTGATCATGGACGTCCTGACTTACGCCGGCTTCGACCCGGGCAAATGGCGCAAGAAGCTCGACAAGCTGGTCGAGGCGATCGGCCGCGACGATTTCCGCAGCGCCGATCTGAAAAAGCTCGCGCCGACGACCTACTACCGTCTGAAACTGGATGATGCGAGCAGGGTATTGGTGCGTTTCGTACGGCACCGGGACCGGACGGTCTGCCTGGTGCTCGAAATCATCGAGCATCACGCCTATGACAAGTCGCGCTTCCTGCGCGGCGCGAAAATCGACGAATCCCGGATCGAGGAGGCAACCCCCGCGCAGGCGCGCGACGAGGCGGAGCCGGTGCGCTACCTGCATCCGGGCCGGGCCGCGTTCCATATGCTCGACAAGCCCCTTTCCTTCGATGACGCGCAGGAGGCGATCTATCGCCAGCATCCCCCGCTCATCATCGTGGGCGCGGCCGGGTCGGGCAAAACCGCCCTGACCCTGGAAAAACTGCGCCAGGCCGAGGGAGAGGTTCTCTACGTCACGCTCTCCCCCTGGCTCGCCCGCAACGCCCGCGACCTGTACCACGCGCATGGGTACGAAAACCCGGCGCAGGAGGCCCAGTTCCTGTCCTTCCGGGAATTCCTGGAAACCCTGCGCGTCCCCTCGGGGCGCGAAGTCGATTTCGCGACGTTCCAGGGCTGGTTCGCGCGGCACCGCCAGCAATACCGCTTCACCGAGGCCCATCCCTGCTTCGAGGAATTCCGTGGCGTGATCGGCAGCCGCCCGGACGGGGTCCTGGGTCGCGAGGCGTATCTGGCACTGGGGCCGCGCCAGTCCATCTACGAGCCGGACCAGCGTGGCGCGATCCACGACCTGTTCGGAAAATACCGCTCCTGGCTGAAGGAAAACGATCTTTTCGACAGCAACCTGATCGCCCATGAATGGCGCCAACTGGCCGAGCCGCGCTACGATTTCGTCGTCATCGACGAGGTGCAGGATCTCACCAGCGCCCAACTGGCCCTGATCCTGCGCACGCTCAGGACACCGGGGCATTTCCTGCTGTGCGGCGATTCCAACCAGATCGTCCATCCGAATTTCTTTTCGTGGAGCGCGGTCAAGAGCCTGTTCTGGGCCGATCCCGCATTGGCCGAACGCCAGACGCTGGCCGTTCTGGACGCGAACTACCGCAACACGAGCGAGATCACGCGGGTCGCCAACACCCTGCTCAAGATCAAGCAGGCGCGCTTCGGCTCGGTCGACCGGGAAAGCAACCACCTCGTGCGCTCCGTGGCCGACGCGGCGGGAGAAGCCCGCCTGTTGCCGGACAAGGATGCCGTCCTGCGCGATCTCGACGCCCGCACCCGGGCATCGACCCGGTTCGCCGTGCTCGTGCTGCGCGACGAAGACAAGGAAGCGGCGCGCGCCGTCTTCCACACGCCCCTCGTGTTCTCGGTGCATGAGGCCAAAGGCCTGGAATACCCCAACATCATTCTCTATCGCTTCATTTCGGGACAGCGCGGCGCGTTCGCCGAAATCTGCGATGGCGTGGACGCGGCCTCCCTCGAACGGGACACGCTCGACTACCGAAGGGCGAAGGACAAGCACGACCGTTCGCTCGAATTATGGAAATTCTACGTCAACGCGCTCTATGTCGCGATCACCCGCGCCGTGGAGCGCCTGTATGTGATCGAGAGCGACCAGGCGCACCCGCTCCTGCGCCTGCTCGACATCCGCGCCCATGGCGACGAACTCGACATGCAGGCCGCGAAATCCAGCCGCGAGGAATGGGAGCGCGAGGCACAACGGCTTGCCCTGCAAGGCAAGCAGGAGCAGGCGACCGCCATCCGGCAGTCCATCCTCAAGGACCGACCCGTCCCCTGGCCGGTCTGGAACGAGGAACTGCTGCGCGCCACCATGCGGCAGGCTTACGATCCGAAGCAGGTCTCCACCAAGCCGCGCCAGTTGCTGATGGATTTCGCGATCTGGCATCATGCCGAGAACCATATCGAGGCCATGGTTGAACAGGGCTGGCCGAATGCCATCCAGCTTTTACGCCGATGGCGTGACGGCAGCGCCGATCGCGCGCGGCAGTCGCTCAAGACACGATATTTCGGCCTCTACGACAGGAACGTGAAAGACGTCCTGTTCCAGTGCGATCAATATGGCGTGGACCATCGCAACGTCGCCGACGCGACGCCGCTCATGTTCGCCGTGGAGGCGGGCAATGTTCCCCTGGTCGAGGCACTGCTCGACCGTGGCGCGGACATTGCCCAGCGCGACCTGTTCGGCCAGACCGCGCAATCCTACGCGCTGGCGCGCGCGGCACGCGACGCCGACTACGCGCAGGGACCGTTCGCGCGGGTCTATCCCCTGGTCGCGTTGCCCGACCTTGACGTGGAGGTGGACGGGCGCCTCGTTCGGCTCGGCGCGCATCAGGGCGAATATCTCCTGTTCCAGTTGATGCTGGCCGGACTGAAGACGCTTGCATCCCTGTCATATAACGACGACATCTCCGACGTCAGCCGGCGCGCCGGCTTCGACGCCGCATATCTCATGCGCAACATCGCGCATTTCCCGCGCGCGATCTGGCACGAGGACCGGCGCAAGCGGGTCTATTTCAACGGCGTGCTGGCCCGTGCGGAAATCGGAAGCAGCTACGCTCCGGCACGGAAATTGTGGCTGCGGATGCGAAACGGCAATTATCTGCCCAATCCCGCCCTGCGCCTGCGCGTGCGCACCCGCGCGGGCGAGGAACAATGGCAGCCGATCTACCACGTGCTCAATCTCGCGATGGTCGAGCAGGGCAACGGGCGCGGTCCGGGCCGCCTCGGCCCGGCCTATCGGTTCCTGCTGGAACAGGCCGGAATCGCGCCCGCCCCACCCCCGCCGGAGATTTATTGACCGGCCGGCGGCCATGCACCATCACGCCCGTCCCCTGCGCGGCGGCACCTCGCCCGTCACCCGCTGCCAGTATTCATCCGCCCGCTTCTCGAACGTCGCCGCATCGCGGGCGTCACTTTGATACAGGGCTCCCCTCTCGACCGGGGAATAGACCTGCTCCACCCAGCCGCGTGGATCGTCATGCGGGAAACGATACCCGACATGGCCCAGCGACGCCGCACCCTTGTAATGCGCGTCGCGCAGATGCAGCGGCACGGCGGCGGGCGGATTGTTCGCCACGACCTGCATCGCCGCCGCAATCCCCCGGCAGGCCGAGCCCGATTTCGGTGCCCGCGCCACATGCAGCGCCGCATGCGCCAGCACGATCCGCGCCTCCGGATACCCGATCTTCTCCACCGCCTGCGCCGCCGCCACGGCGGTCTGGAGCGCGGCATTATCGGCCAGCCCCACATCCTCCGACGCATGGACCATGATCCGCCGCGCGATATAGCGCGGGTCCTCGCCGCCATGAATCAGGCGCGCCAGCCAGTACAGCGTGGCGTCGGGGTCCGACCCGCGCATGGATTTCACGAACGCCGACACCACGTCATAATGCGCATCGCCCGACCGGTCGTGATTGACGGGCGCCGCCGCATAGGCTTCGTCCACCATCGCATCGGTGATCGTGACCGGCCCGGCATCATGCCCGACCGCAAGGCTTTCAAGCGTCGTCAGCGCCCGGCGCGCATCGCCCCCCGACCGGCCGGCAATCCGGCGGACCTGCACCGCCGTCAGCAGCACCTCGATCCCCTCCCCCCGCAGATGCGCGACGCCACGCCGCACCACCTGCTCCATCTCCTCAAGCGTCAGCGGCTCCAGCTTCAGAATGGTCGAGCGCGAAACCAGCGCCGGGGTCAGCACATGATAGGGATTGCCGGTCGTCGCTCCGATGAAATCGGCGGTCCCCTCCTCGCAGATGGCCAGCAGATCGTCGGCCTGCGTCGCCGAAAAGCGCTGCACCTCATCGACGAAGATCAGCAACGGCACCATCCGCGCCTCGTCCGCCAGCCTGCGGATGTCGGCAACCCCGCTGCGCGTCGCGTGCAGCGGGCGAAAGCTCTTGCCAAGCATGGTGCCCACCGCCCGCGCGATCGAGGTCTTGCCCACCCCGGGCGGCCCGTAGAGAATCACGCTGCCCAACGCCCCGCCGGCAATCCGCCGCCGCAGGATCGAGCCGGGCGCGACCGCCGCCGACTGGCCGATCACGTCATCGAGCGTCGCCGGACGCAACTGCGCGGCAAGCGGCCTGCGCCCCGATGCCGGCCCACTGTCAAAAAGGTCGCTCATCCCTCACCTCGGACACGGAACGCCCCCGAACTTCCCGGGTACGCCGCCTTAATCATCGAACCGCCCGGAGCGCCCGCGCTTGATGCCCGCCCGGTGCGCCTTGCCGTCCAGCCGCCGCTGGCGGGCCGCACGGCCGGGACGGGTCGCCACGCGGAAGGCGGGGCGATGCGCCGCCTCGCGGATCATCTCGGCCAGCCGCTCGATGGCATCCTCGCGGTTGCGCATCTGCGTGCGAAAGCGCCGGGCGGTGATGACGATCACCCCATCCCGCGTGGCGCGGCTGCCCGCCACCTCCAGCAGCCGCGCCCGTACCCGTTCGGGCAACGAGGGCGAACGCGCGGCGTCGAAGCGCAATTGCGCCGCCGTGGCCACCTTGTTGACGTTCTGCCCGCCGGGACCCGACGCAAGGATATAGCTGACCTCCAGCTCGGACTCGGCCAGGGACAGCCCGGGGAGGATCGGGATTGCCATGCGCGCGGCATAGCATGTTTCGCGTCGTCGCACCCCCATCCTCATCGAAAGCCGGCCTGTCGCGCGGGAGTGGCGCTTCGCCACGGGCCCGCGCGGGATTGGGCATCGTGCAGGTTCTGTCCTATCAGGTGACGGAGGAACTGTCGGCGGGCCACCTCGTCCGCCTCCTGCCGGAGGCGGATCCTTCCCCCACCGCGATCCATCTCATCAGCACCCGCGCCTCCCATCGGCCCGCGAAGACGACCGCCTTTCTCGATTTCGCGGCGGACGGGCTGGAACAGCGTCTCCGGGTCCTATCCCGCTCATGGAACCCGCCCGCCTCGGACAGGCCGGGCGAAAAAGGATAATCGCCCCCTGCATCTCTGACATCTCCGGATCGACGGTTGCCGACGGCCGGAAAGCGGATGATGATCCAGGATCATTGGTGTCGTATCCGGTTCTCGAACACATGCAAATCCGACCTGCCACGGATGCCGATAGCCTGGCTTATTTGGCGCTGAGACAGGCCCTGTGGCCCGACGAAACGCGCGACCGGCACATGGTCCACATCCAGCAATCGCTCCGCGCCGCCCAAGACGGGATCGTAACGCTGCTGGCTTTTTCAGAGGCGAGAAAATGCGTCGGCTTTGCCGAGGCGGCGCTCCGTCAAGACTATGTCAACGGATGCACGACATCACCAGTCGCGTTTCTGGAAGGCATTTACGTCGATCCGGCGCACAGGAAACAAGGGATCGCCCGTCACCTGATCGATCGCGTTTTCGCATGGGCAAGGCAGCAGGGATGCACCGAAATTGCGTCCGATGCCGCGCTCGACAACACCGGCAGCCACGCAATGCACACCGCACTGGGTTTCCAGGAAACCGAACGCGTCGTATTCTTCCGCCACAGGCTGGTCCCACCGGCCCGGCCACCGCTCGCCGCCCCGGCGATACCAGCCATCAGGGCCGAGGAATAATGACCGAGTCCGAGGATTTCCTATCCGGATTGAGAACGACCCCCCCCGCCTGCGTCGAATAGGTGCCGGATGTCGACTGATTCGGCGTCCTGGGCGGATGGAACGCCGAAACCGGACCGAACAGGCCGCCGGCCGACCCCTTCATGGTGCCTTCGGGCTGGCGGGCGCATCCGCGGGTGATGATGGAGCAGACCCCGTCCGTCCCGACCATTTCGTCGTTATCCCCCGTATAATGCACGTCCGACACCCGGTCGTGATCCAGGCGGATCACGGCCGTGCAACTGGTCCCGCCACCACCGCCGAACTGCAGGATCGTCGTCACGATGTCCCCCACCGGGATCAGGGTCGAGCCGCCATAGTTCGGCTGGGCATGCGTGCCGTTGTAGATGAAGATCTGCGTCGTGTCGTTGAGTTGCTTGGTGGCCGCCGGAAGCCCGGCGCAAGCCTGGAGATCGTACGACGTCATCCCGATCATGGTGATCTGCGCCTTATGAGCCGCCCGCGAATCGAAATATCCGCACCCGCCCAGACCGAGAGCGAGCGACGACGCAGCGAGCAGACTCAGAATGCGACAGTTCATTTCCTGGATAATCCCCTCGTTTCGACCGCGACACGCGCGGTCGGGCGCCTCCGCCAGACAAACCTAATGCGCACTTTCCGGTCGATGCAAGAGCCTGGCCGGGAACAAAATGCCTCCTTCTCAATGAAACCTGTCATTACCGGGCTCGTGTCCCATTCATGACCGGCCGATCTCCAACATATCTTGCCGAAAAGACTACGCCTTTACTTCACCATTGCGTTCCTTGCCCTGCACTCTCATCATGGAACACAGCGTTCCGCGAAACCGCGTCGGACAGTCAGGGAGAACCCACCGATCATGTCGCTCCTGTCTCGTTACAAATCGCTCGCCCTGCCGCCGCTTATGGCCACGCTGCTCGCTTTCGGCGCGTGCAGCGCCGGACAGCCGCCCGCGCCGCCCCTGCCCGACAGGGCTCCCGCCCCCGTCTTTACCGCCGCCGACGCCGGATTCGCGCAGAAGCTCAATGACATGAACATCAGGCAGATCACGCTGGCCAGGCTCGCCCAGACCCATGCCGCCCGCAGCGACATCGCAACCCAGGCCGCAACCATCGTCAAGGACCTGACCGGCAACCAGGCCAGGCTGGCGGCGCTCATGACGGCCCATGCCATCACGCTGCCGACCGAACCCTCCAGCGCGGACCGCAAGACCATCGATCGGATGCGGAAACTGCACGGCCCAGCCTTCGATCGCGGCTACATGCGCGTGCTTTCGCGCGACCGCGCCGGGATGACGCCCGTCATTCAAGACGCCCTGGCCCGGTCGCGGAATCCTGACCTGACCAAGCTCGCGATCGACACGAAGACAATGCTCGCCGCATATCAGGCCCAGCTCTGATACGCTCCGTTCGCCACGACCGGCGAACACTGTCCGAACGAAGGAGTCCCTCCATGCCCCTTATCCGCTTCGACCTTCTGGAAGGCCGTTCGGAGGCCGAACTGGCCGGCATCCTGGATGCCGCCCACCAGGCGATGCTCGACGCCTTCGGCGTTCCGCCGCGCGACCGGTATCAGCTCGTGTACGAACACAAGAAAAGCCGTGTCCGGATCGAGGATACCGGGCTGGGCATTCCCCGCACCGACGATGTGATGATCGTCTCGGTCACCACCCGTCCGCGCCCGGTCGAGCAGAAGACCGCATTCTACCGGCTGCTGACCGAAGCCCTGAGCGAGAAATGCGGCATCGCCTCCAGCGACGTGATGATCAACTATGTCGAGAATACCGACGCCGACTGGTCGTTCGGCAACGGCGAAGCCCAGTTCCTCACCGGCAAACTCGGCACGCCCAAGGTCTCATGACCTGAATGCCGGCCGGGCGCGGATCACCGATCGTCAGTGACGAAACGGAAGAATTGCGCGTGATGCCCAGGACATTTCATGTCTGGCGCCGGCTCGATCCTGCCGCGCTGGTCCCGGCCCTGCTCGTCCTTGCCCTCCACCTCGCCCTCGGTGGGCGCTACGACCTGTTCCGTGACGAACTCTATTTCATCGTCTGCGGGCAGCACCCCGCCTTCGGATATGTCGATCAGCCGCCCGGAGTCCCGCTGATGGCGGCGACACTTTACGGATTGGGGCTCGGCGCATGGGGATTGCGGCTGCCTTCCGCGGTCGCGGCAGGCGCGCTGGTGTGGCTGGCGGTACGCTTCGTGCGCCTGCTTGGCGGAACCGGCCTTGCCCTCGGTCTCGCCGCGCTCGCCTGCGCGATCGCGCCAATGCTGATGGGACTGGCCGCAACGCTGAACACTTCGGCCTTCGACCCGCTGGCCTGGACCGCCGTCGCGTATCTGGTGGTCAAGGCCAGCCGCACGGAAACCGATCGTCCGCTGCTGTTCGCCGGGCTGGTCGCGGGACTGGCGCTCCAGGTCAAGTATTCGATGGTATTCTGGGTGGCGGGGTTGATCATCGGCCTGGTCCTGACGTCCGAGCGCCGGTTGCTGCTGCGGCCCGCATTCTGGACCGGCGCGGTGCTGGCCGCCGCGATCGCCCTGCCGTCATTCGTGTGGCAGGCCGTCCACGGCTTTCCATTCCTCGAACTCGGCGCGGCCGCACAGGCCAAGAACGCCGACATCCCGCTCCTGCCGTTCATCGCCAACCAGTTCTTCGTGATGAACCCGGCCCTGGCACCGCTATGGATCACGGGGCTCCTCGCGCCATTCGTCGCCAAACCGCTCAAGGACCTGCGCTTTCTGGTGATCGGCGCGGCGGTCGTCGTCGTTATCGTCCGCGTGGGACACGGCAAGGATTATTATCTCGCCCCGCTCTATCCGATGCTCTTCGTAATCGGCGCCGTCGCGCTCGCACCGCTGGCACGCACGAGAGCCGGCCGGACGGCAACAGGCGTCGGCGCGGCGGCGGCGGTCGCATGCTCGGCGCTCGCAGCACCGATGGCGTTGCCGATCCTCTCCCCGCCGGTCCTCGAAGCCTATATGCACCGGATCGGCGCCTCCCCCCAGCAACAGGAGCGCAGCTTCAAGGGCACGCTATTGCCGCAGGTCATGGCCGACCAACTGGGATGGCACGATTTTGTCGGACAGGTCGAAGCGGCGTGGAACCGCATCCCCGTATCCGCGCGCGCGGCGACCGCCATCAAGGTGGACAATTACGGCGAGGCCGCGGCACTCGACCTCTACGGCAAGGGGCTGCCCCCCGCGCTGAGCGGCCACAACCAATATTTCCTGTGGGGACTTCGCGGGCAGAAGCCGATCGACGTGCTGTCGATCCAGAACAATCTCGCCGCGCTGCGGCCCTATTGCCGGCAGGTCATCCAACTCGGCACGACCTGGTCACGCTATGCGATGACGTTCGAGAACGGCAGGGTGATCGCGCTGTGCCGGGACGTAAAGCCGCCGCTTGTCACGCTATGGCCTTCCCTCAAGCACTATTCTTGAAAATCCCGCGATCCCGACCGTCATGACGTGTCGGCGTCGGCAGGCCAGGCCCCTCCGACTCAAGACGGCACGGGAGCCGCGCCTTCCGCCCCCTCACCCTCCTGTCCCGCCGGGGGCAAGAGCAGTTCCACAGTCTGCGCCGGCCGCGCCAGCCGGATACCCGCGCTGCCAAAACGCTGGACCAGCAGGCGATTGAACGCCCGCTGAACGGGCCAGCGCGCCTTGTCGGTGCACGCGATCTGCCCCAGCAGCGTGACGGCCTGCGACGAGACCGCGTTCACCCCCCAATATTGCAGGTCGCTCAACATGCCCGGCCCCAGGTCGGGGTCCTGGCGCATGCCCAGCACGATATCCGCCAGCAGGGCCGCGGCACGATCGATATCCTCGCCCGGCGCGATATCGACGCTGACGGCGGCATTGCCCTGGCCGCGATTGGTGTTGGTGACGGTGGAAACCGCGCTGAAGGGAATGATATGCACCGACCCGTCGCTTGCCCGCAGGCGCAGGGTACGGATCGACAGCGTTTCCACCGTCCCCGACAACCCGCCGGCGGTGACCGAGTCGCCGACCTCCATGGCGTTTTCCAGCAACAGGAAGATGCCGGTGATGAAATCCTGCACCAGCTTCTGCGACCCGAACCCGACCGCAACCCCGATAATCCCCGCCCCGGCCAGCAGCGGCGCGATGTCCAGCCCGATCTGGCTCAGCACCGTCATCACCACCACGATGCTCAGGCAGACCAGCAGCACGGTGCGCAGGATCGGCGACAGCGTGCGCAGGCGCATCGCCCGCCCCGGCTGCGCGCTGCTGGTATAGCGATCGATCTGCCGGTCCAGCGACGCGTTCACATATTCCCAGACGACGATACCGATCGCCAGCGCGACCAGCACCGTGGCGGCGGCCGAGACCAGCCGGCGCCCCACCTTGCCGCTATCGAACCAGCCGAAGGCCGGCACGCCCCAGGCCTGCAACAGCGTCACCGCCCCCGCGATCCCCAGGATCCACGCCAGCCCCTGGCGGACATAGGGATAATAGCGCGCCCCCCGCCGGGCCAGGTCGGACGACACGCTGCCCGGCTCCAGGTCGGGGCGCAACGCGCGGTCCAGCAGCCCGAACAGCAGGATCGCCAGCACCCGGAACACGATCAGGACCAGGATGGCGATGGCGCATAGCCGCCAGACCTCGGTATAGCCCCCCGGAATATCGGCCGCCGAGACCAGCCACAGCGCGAGGTCGATCACCAGCGCGAAAATCCACCAACGCTCGGCCAGCCCGTCGAATACCCCATGGCCCAGACGCGAGCGGATCAGGCGCGGCGGCTGCAACAAGCCCGCAACCGGCTCCCTCACCCGCAGGATCAGCCCGGCGATCAGCACGTGCTCCGCCAGAAGAGTCACCAGCCCGATCGCATCCTGTCCCGGCCCGGACAGCCCCAGCACCCCACCCACATCGGCAAGGCACATCCCGGCGACCGGCAGGACGACCAGCCCGGTGGTCCACCCCGCCAGCACCCGCGCCATGCCGTCGCTCAGCGGCAGGGGCCGCAGATGCGGCAACCCGGGCGACAGCAGGGCCGCCAGCACGACCATCGCCGTGCGACCGAGCGCATAGGCATTGACGACCATGACCATGATCTGCGCCGCCTCGTCCTGGCTACCGGCCAGCAGATTGGCCACCAGTGTGGCGATCCCGAGAAAGGCGGCAACCGGCACCAGGTCCAGCAGCAGGCGCAGCATGATCCAGGGCAACAGACGCAACTGCCGCAGCAGGCGCGCGGCGCGCCAGCGGGTCGCCGCCTCCTGCAACCGCACCCGGTCGGCGGCGGCGTCGGCCGCCGTCACGGGTGCGCCCGGGCCGTGATCGGGCTCCGCGGCCGGCGGCGGCAGGCGCGTCGCCAGCATCGTATCGATCCGGACCAGATGCCGGCGCAACAGCAGGGCCAGCCCCCGCTCGACCGCCAGCCCGATCACGATCGCCAGCGCCAGCCGCCAGCCCAGCGCGACCAGCCCGTCGCGCCGGGCACCGGGCGCCACCATCTGGCGCCCCCAGACGCCCACGCCGCGCAGGTCGGAAAACAGGGCGCCGAAATGATGCATATGCTGGATGACGGTGCCCGCGACCCCGCCCAGCCCATGCAGGGCCACGGCCCCCAGACTGCCGGGCGCCAGGGCGATCGGCGCGGCCGCCGGCTTGGCCGCGCCCGAATCCGGAGCGGGGGCCGGAACCGCGTTGGCCGCCTTGCCGGCCACCCCCGGCGGCAGCGCCTCCAGCGTGCGGAGGTCCTGTAGAAAGGCCGCCCGCCGCTGCGGATCGTCCAGCGTATTCAGCAGATGCTGCAACCGCGCGGGGTCCGGCACGGCGCGATCCTCCGCCCGCGCCACGGCGAACAGGGCATGACGCGGCATCAGGGGGGCGAGAAGAAGAAGGACACTCATCAGCGCAACGGTCGCGCGCGCGCAGAAGAACAGACGATGGCGGGGCCTGCCAGGGGCGTCGACGGGCATGGATTCTCCGGCTGAAGGGGGCTGGGGTCGGAAATAAACCGGCGACGGCCCGGTCATGCGCGCCGTGCGCGTTATTTCAAACGCATGAGCCGACAGGAAAGTTCTCGCCCCCGGCACCGCCCCCGATCAAAAGAACCGGGCCCGCGGACCCGGTGTCCCCCTATGTCCGGCATGCAGGCTCAGCCTGCTCCTTCCTCGGGTTCCGGCACGGGCGGCCCCTTGCCCACCTGGTACGTGTTCAGGAACATCCGCGTCACCGTGCGCGCGATCATCGCGATATGGGCGGGGTCGGAATCGACCGGCAGTTGCAGGCGCTTGCGCCAGGTGATGCGCGTCTGGCACAGGGCATAGAACAGTTCGGCCGCCAGTTCGGGGTCCGGCACGTCCAGGACGCCGTCGTCGGTATGCGCGCGCAACCATTCGGCCAGGATGCCGATCGCCTTGCACGGCCCGACCTGCCAGAACGTCTCGGCCAGGTGCGGAAAGGTCGCGGCTTCCGATATCACGATACGGTTCAGCATCAGCGACAGCGGCGAGGTGGTCAGGCGGATCATCGCGGAGGCGATCCCCTCCAGCGTGGCCTCGGGGCTCCGCGCCTCGCCGACCGTCTCGAACAGCCTGGGCAGCTTCTCGCACGCGGCTTCCTCGATAAAGGCCGCGAACAGGCTCGCCTTGCTGTCATAGTAATTATACAGCGTGCCCTTCGAGACCCCGGCATCGCGCGCGATCTGCGACATGCTGGCGCCCTCATAGCCATGCTCGGCGAAGACCCGGGCCGCGCCATCCATGATCTGCCGCCGCTTCGCGCTGGAGATTCCCGGCAGGTCCGGCACGTTGGGCGACTGGGCGGCTGACATGGCGCGTGGTACCTCCTGGCGACGGCTGCTTTCCCGCGCTGACGGATTGACCACGCGGGGAAAGCCGATAGGGTATCGGCAATGACCGAACCGATCGGTCATTGTTCATGATGTCATATTGCCTCCCGTCATGTCGATAGGACCACTGGCGGGCCTGGGGACAAGCAGGGGACCGTCTGGTGCATAAGGGATATTCTTGGCGGGCTGCCATCATCGGGCTATCCGCCCTGGCTGGCGGATGCGCGGTCGGGCCCGACTTCCACAAGCCCGCGACCTGGACGCCGCCGCACTGGGCCGGGCCGGGATCGTCGCCGCCGACCGGCCCGGCAACGGGGCCCATCACCAGCGACATTTCCGACGCGGCGCCCGACCCCGCATGGTGGGACGTCTTCCACGATGCCGAACTGTCGGCGCTGGAACGCCGCGTGGCGTCGCAGAACCTGTCGGTCGCGATCGCCGCCGCCCGCCTGGCGCAAAGCCGCGCCCAACTGCGCATTGCCGGCGCCGAACGCTATCCGGGCCTCAGCGCCGCCGGGTCGTATTCGCGCGCGCAATACAGCACCAAGATGCTGCAACGCATCGTCAGCGACGTCGGCAACACGCCGCAGGTCCAGCAGGCCCTCGGCAGCCAGTTGGGCAACGCCAGTCTGGCCGACGAATCGGGCCACCTGACGATTCCCCTCCTCGACCAGTGGAAAGACAGCATCGACGCGACGTGGGAAGTCGACCTGTGGGGCCGTGTCCGCCGCCAGTACGAGGCCGCCGGCGCCGATCTGCAAGCCTCCAGGGAGGAGCAGCGCGGCATCCTGACCGCGCAGATGGCCGAACTGGCCCGCGACTACATGGCCCTGCGCGAGGCACAGACCCAGTTGCGCATCCTGCTGGACAATCGCGATACCGCCGCCCAGACGCTGGAACTCAGCCGCCAGCGCAACCGGACCGGTCTGGTCAGCGAACTGGACGTGCAGACCGCCCAGTCCCAGCTCGACGCCACTACCGCCCGCATTCCGCAGGCCGAACAGCAGATCGCCTTGCAGGTCAACGCGCTCAGCCTGCTGCTGGGCGAACCGCCGGCCGCCCTGGCCGGCGAACTGCTCAAGGCCGAGGCCATTCCGCCGGTTCCCCCGCGCGTCCCCGCCGGCGTGCCGTCCGAGTTGGCCCGCCGCCGCCCCGACATCCGCCAGGCGGAGGCGCAACTGCACGGCGCCACCGCGCAGGTCGGCGAGGCCGTGGCCGAATTCTACCCCCGCGTGACCATCGACGCCGGATTCGGCTTCCAGTCGCTGTCCTTCCGCGACCTGGGGTTCTGGAACGCGCGGGCATGGAATGTCGGTCCCTCGATCACCCTGCCGATCTTCCAGGGCGGCCGGCTGCGCGGACAGCTCGAACTGCGCAAATCGGCGCAGCAGGAAGCCGCGATTTCCTACCGCCGCACGGTCCTGGGCGCGTGGCACGAGGTCGATAACGCCCTGACCGCCTATCGCGACGAACAGATGCGCCGCGACAGCCTGGAACGCGAGGTCGCGGCCGACCAGCGCGGGCTGGATCTGGCCCGCGACCAGTATCGCCACGGCATGGTCACGTTCCTGACGGTGCTGGACGCCGAACGCCGCATCCTGGCGGCGCAGACCGACCTGACCAGCAGCACGGCCACCCTGTCGACCGACCTGGTGCAGCTCTATTCCGCCCTGGGCGGCGGGTGGGAAACCACATTCCCCGACCCGGCACCCACCGCCGCCGTCCCCCCGCGCACGGCGGAGCGGACACCCGCCCATGCGCCCGCCTAGGGGCGGAAGCGGCGTTCCGGACCATTTCCGGCAGCTTCAGGCTTGGCGGACGGCGGGCGGCAGCGTATAAGCCGCCCGTTTCGCGGCGGGTCCCTGTCGGGCGATGCGCTCGTCCCGGGGCAATATTCAAGGACGCGCACCATGATCACACTGCCCCCCGATTACCGCCCCTCGGAAGACGAGGAGTTCATGAACCCGCTCCAGGTGGAATATTTCCGCCAGAAGCTCCTGAAATGGCGTGCCGACCTGCTGAAGGAAGCCGACGAGACCCTGGCCAGCCTCTCGGAGGGCGGGATTCACGAAGCCGACATCACCGACCGCGCCAGCGTCGAGACCGACCGAGCGCTGGAACTGCGCACGCGCGACCGGGCACGCAAGCTGATTTCCAAGATCAACCAGGCCCTGCTGCGAATCGAGAACGGATCGTACGGCTATTGCGAGGAAAGCGGCGAGCCGATCGGCCTGAAACGCCTGGAAGCCCGCCCGATCGCAACCCTGTCGATCGAGGCGCAGGAACGGCATGAACGCATGGAAAAGATCCACCGCGACGACTGACCGCGCCCCGGCCACGTTTTCTCGCCCAGGGGGGGTTGCAACCCGCCAACGGAGGCGGTAGGAACCGCCCACCCCGTTGCTGCTGTAGCTCAGTGGTAGAGCACTCCCTTGGTAAGGGAGAGGTCGACAGTTCAATCCTGTCCAGCAGCACCATGATTTTCCGAGAAATTAGCCGATTATTGGATCGGGACGGCCTCATAAACGAGACGTTCCGTGTCGGGTAGAGGCGGCCCGAATCGCCCAAAATCGTGCAAAATCCGTACAGCCTTTTCCCCTTGTACCCCTGGGGGATGCCGACTTCGCCGAAGTGGAGGCTCCGGCAGGAGGCCCCCCCTCCCCCCACTGGCCCGCGATTATCGCGTGGGCCCTGGCCGCCGCTCTGTTCTGCGAGGTGTGGTCGTGAGTGACTTTCTCCGCCGGGTGTGGGCGTTCTTCCGCAGCGCCTCATTGATGCCTGGTGGAAATGGCAATTTCGCAAGCCCCCCCTCGGGGCGGCCTTTTTGATTCCTGTAGATCCGCGATGAAAGCGTGGTGCGCAACGAGGCGGTACATAGCCGTCCGTCACTTCTCCTGCGAGATCGTGCTACCGATAAACGGCAACGGCGCACCGGCGCTCAGATAGGTCGGCATGGTGCCATTCCAGCGATCCAGAGCCTTCTGCTGCAACAGAGGCGCCGTCAGAGACTGTGAAACGAGAGTATTGGCCTTGGCCTGAGCCTGCGACGTCACGAGCAGGGCCTGGGCTTGCCCCTGCGCCGTTGCGATCGCCGCATCTGCCTGCGCTTTGGCCTGCACGACCTGCTGCTGGGCCGAGATCTGTGTCTGCTGCAAGGTATATTGGGCCTGAAGGGCCTGCTGCTGGGCAACCTGCTTCGCCTCGATGGCCTGCTCATAGACCTGGGAGAAGGCAAAATTCGATATATTCACGGCTTCGATACTCAAATGGTAAGGAAGCAGCGACCTGATAACCAGATCCTTGATCTGCCCGTCGACGATATCCCGCTTCGTGATCAATTCCTCCGCATTGTAATTCGCGGTTACCGCCTTCACGTCATTGGAGACCGTCGGCCCGATTATGCGGCTTCCAAGAACACCGAACGCCCTGAAATCCCGATAGAACCCCGGGGCATCGGCCGGGTTGATGTGAAAGGTCACCGAGACCGACGTGTGAACATTCTGCAGATCGTGGGTGGCCGCTCTTTCATCAGACGTGACGGTCTGCGGCTGGGTCGAGACCAGTACGATCTGCTGGTAGAAAGGAATCGCAAAGCGCAGACCGGGATTAAGCGGCGTGGGCTGCACCGATCCGAAATTCAGCAGAACACCACAATAACCCGAAGTAACCTGATAGAACGGATTCAGGATCAGAAGAACCACCAGCGCCAGGACCGCCGCAATACCAACCTTGAAAACCCCGGACGAAAACAGTTCGTGCGACGCACCAAATCTCATCATGCTCTCCCCATGTGCATTGTTCCGTATCCGCGCCCGTCACGACCGCCGCAAGCCGGCGGGGGGCACCTCTCCGGCAGACCACGGGCCCGTCACACCACGGAAGCCCCCGCCCGCAGCGCCGACAGTCGCCCATGCAGCAGCGCCAGCCCGGCCAGCCACACCGCATCCAGCACGAACGGCACATACAGCCGCCCCCCCCAGACAATATCCAGCCCGATCGCGAGCAGAAAGACGATGGCCAGCCAGTTGCTGACCGGCGCCCCCGGCAGCGCCGCCACCAGCCCGCGCGTGCCGTCCACCCCGCGCCGATAGGCCAGATGCGCCGCCATGATCGACACCCACACGAAGATCAGCAGAAACGCCACCCCCTGGATCGCGTAGCCGAACAGCCGATCGGGCAGGAAATAATTCAGCGCCACGCCGGCCAGCATGGTGAGGAACGAAGCCGCGAAGGCCATCGCCGGCACGCCCGCCGCCGAGCGCTCGCGCAGCCGGGCGGACGCCATGCCGCTCTCGGCCAGCGAGGCCAGCGTGCGGCTGGTGGCATACAGCCCGGCATTGCACGCCGACAGCGCCGCCAGCGCCATGACGGCATTGATCGCCCCGGCCGCCATCGGCAGGCCCATATGCCGAAAGGCCAGCACGAACGGACTATGCGCCGAATCCACCTCTCCCCACGGCACGATCGCCATGATCACGGCCAGACTGCCGATATAGAAGACGAGGATGCGCCCGACGATGCCGTTGATCACCCGCGGCAACACACGCACGGCGTTGTCGGTCTCCGCCGCCGTCAGGGCAATGATCTCGGTGCCGCCGAAGGCGAACAGCGCCACCGGCAGAATGGCGGCAAAGCCCGCCATCCCGTGCGGCAGCATCACCCCCGCATCCCACAGATGGCCGAAGGACGCCCGCGGCCCCGCCGGCCCGACATGACCCAGGATCGTGACCAGCCCGCAGCCCAGCAGCGCGACGATCGCCCAGATCTTGACGAGAGCCAGCCAGAACTCCATTTCGCCGAAGGTCGCGACGGCGCGTGACCCCACCGCCAGCAGCACGGCCCCCAGCATCGCGGCCACCGCCCATTGCGGCACCCCTGGCACCCAGTAGCGCACGAATATGCCGGCGGCGGTGATTTCGGAAATGCACACCAGCGTCCAGATCAGCCAGTAGCTCCAGCCGACCATGAATTCCATCCGCGCACCCACATACCGCCCGACGAAGGCATTCAACGTCCGCCCCTCCGGGTCGGACAGCGCCAGTTCCGCCGCCGCCCGGCCGATCAGAAACACCACGACGCCACACAGCAGATAGGCCAGCAGAACGGAGGTCCCCGCCTGCCGGATCGCCCCGCCGGAACCCAGGAACAACCCGGCTCCGACCGAGCCGCCCAATGCCATGAACAGAATATGGCGCTGCTTCAGACCCAAGAACCGTCCCCCCGAAACCAACCGGGGCGGCGCATGCCGCACCGCCCCCGAACCGTCACCATAGACACGGCCCCAGCCGGCGCAAAGCCGGATCGCGACGGGAACGACCGAAGGGATTTGCCAGGCTATTTCGTGGTGTATCCGCCATTGATCAGGATGGTCTGGCCGGTGATCCACCAGCCGTCCGACACCAGGAAGCGGATAAAGGGCGCCACGTCCTCGATCTCGGTCAGGCCGGTGCGGCTGAAGGCCGACAGCGCCGCCGCCTGCTTGTGATAGGCCACGGCCTCCGGCGCTTCCTGCCCGTAGAAGAACGGGGTATCCATCGGTCCCGGCCCCACCGCGTTGACCGAAATCCCCCGCTCGCCGAACTCCTTCGACGCCGCGCGGGTATAATGCTCGACCGGCGCCTTGGCCCCGGCATAGGTCGAATAGAACGGCGTATAGGCCCCCAGCAGAGACGTCACCAGCGTCACCAGCTTGCCGCCGTCCTTCAGGTGAAGCCCCGCTTCCTTGATGAAGAAATAAGCGGCCTTGGAATTGATCGCTGTCATCGCGTCGAATTCGGCCTCGCTGGTCTCGGCGATCGGCTTTTTCAGCACCTTCCCCACGGTATTGATCGCGATATCCGGCCGCCCGATCGCGCCCACCATATCCGCGAACAGCTCGGCACAGGCCCCGGCACGGGTCAGGTCGGCCTGGAAAGCCACCGCCTCGGCACCCGCCGCGCGCAGATCGGCCAGCGTCTTTTCGGCCTCGGGCCGCGAGGAATCGCTGTTGTAATGGATCGCGATCGCCCGTGCCCCCGCCGCCGCCAGGTCGCGCGCGATCAACCCGCCCAGATTCTTCGCCCCGCCGGCAATCAGAACCGTCTTTCCATTGATGCTGTGATCGGCCATCTCGATGGCTTCCTCCCGTCCCTCCCCCACGGGATGCGGGAGATCATGGCCGCCACGATATCATTCCAAAAATACGGATAAATTTGCGTTTTCGAACAACACATGTCGTAGAACCCGAACAAAACGCCCCCTACCGACACGGTTTCGAGGGAAACGATGGACCGCATCGACCTGTTCCGCATCTTCGCGCGCGTGGTGGAAAGCGCCAGCTTCACGCGGGCCGCCGCCACGCTGGACCTGCCGCGCTCAACGGTTTCGACCGCGATCCAGGATCTGGAGACCCGGCTGGGCACCCGCCTGCTGGCCCGCACCACCCGCCGCGTCGCCCCGACACCCGACGGCGCGGCATTCTACGAACAATGCGTCCGCCTGGTCGCGGACATCGAAGAAGCCGAAGGCCAGTTCCGCCGGGATACGACCGGCCCGCACGGCGTGCTGCGGGTGGACATGCCCGGCCGCATCGGCCGACTGATCGTCGCTCCGGCGCTGCCCGATTTCCTGGCCCGCCACCCCGGCATCACCATCGAACTGGGCGTGACCGACCGCGCCGTGAACCTGATCGAGGACGGCACGGACTGCGCGCTGCGGGTCGGCCCGATACATGACTCCGCCCTGATCGCCCGCCGGATGGGCGAATTCCGCCTGCTCAACGTCGCCAGCCCGGCCTACCTGGCCCGACAGGGCACCCCCCGCCACCCCGACGACCTGCCCGGCCATCAGGCGGTGCGCTACGCCTCGCCCGCCAGCGGGCGGGTCGAGCCCTGGGAATGGCTCCAGGACGGCACCCTGCATACCCTCACCCTGGCCGGCCGCGTCACCGTCAACAGCGCCGAAGCCCTGATCGCCTGCTGCCTGGCCGGCCTGGGCATGATCCAGGTCCCCGCCTACGACGTGCAGGACCACCTGCGCTCCGGCGCGCTGGTCGACCTGCTGCCGGACTGGCGTGCCGCGCCGATGCCGCTGACCCTGCTGCATCCCCACCGCCGCCATGCCGCGCGCCGGGTAAGGGTCTTCGCCGACTGGCTGGGCGCATTGCTGGCCCCCCTGTTGCGGGCCTGATGGCATTTTCCTGTTCTTTTTTGAAAAAAAGAACCAAAAACCTTTTGAACGCTTAAAACGAAACCCCGCCAGCGCGCTCGGAGACCAATGAGACAAAAGTCTTTTTGCTTCTTTTTCTTCAGAAAAAGAAGATCCCTGCTCCCCCTCGTCGCCCTCGACGGCTGCGCGCTGCATGGCGCCCCGTCCTTTCCCATCGCCGGCGCCTATTTCCCGGCCTGGATGCTGTGCGCGCTCCTGGGCGTCGCGGTGGCGGTCGGCCTGCGCGCGGCGTTCCTGATGGCCGGCCTCGACGCCCTGCTCAGCTTCCGGCTGTTCACTTATGTCGCGCTGGGCACACTGGCCGCGCTCGCCCTGTGGGCACTGGCATTCGGGCCATGAAGCGGGTCCCTATGGGCGGCAATCGCCGCATCGGCATCGTGATCGCCGTGGCCTGCATCGGCGCGGCCGTCCTGGCCGGCCTGCATGTCGCGCATCAGGACAGCGCCTATCCCTCGACCGACAGCGCCACCATCGACGCCGAACTGGTGCATGTCGCCTCGATCGTCGGCGGCCGGCTGGTGACGTTGCCGGTGCATGAAAACCAGCATGTCCATCAGGGCGACCTGCTGTACCGGATCGACCCGGAACCCTACGCGCTGACGGTCCGCCAGGCCGAAGCCAACCTGGCCCTGGCGACGGCGGAACTGAACAACCAGCGCCGCCTGCTGGCGGTCCGCACCGCCCAGGCTGCCACCGCGCGCGACCAGGTGACCCGGGCCCAGGCCAACCGCGACCTGGCGGACCGGACCGTGACGCGGCTGGAACCGCTGGCCGGCCAGTCCTTCATTCCCTGGCAGCAATATGACCAGGCACGGGTCACGCGGAACAATGCCGAGATCTCGCTGGCCCAGGCCCATCAGCAGTCGGCGGCCGCCGACATCGCGATCGGCGACCTGGCCAGCGCGACGGCCGCGCAGGCCGCCAGCCAGGCCGCCCTGGACCGCGCGCGCTACGAATTGCGGCAGACGATCGTCACCGCCCCGGCCGACGGTTTCGTCACCAGCCTGCGGGTCAAGGCCGGCGAGGTCCTGGCCCCCTCGCAGGTCCTGTTCACCCTGATCGCCGACGATGCCTGGTACGCGGTCGCCAACCTGCGCGAAATCACCCTGCCGGCGGTCCATCCCGGCGACTGCGCGACGGTCTATTCGATGATCGACCGCCGCACGCCGCTCCAGGGCCGGGTGGAGAGCATCGGCTGGGGCGTCCTGTCGGCGGACTCCGCCGGCCTGGCGCGGTCGCTGCCGTTGGTACCCCGGCAGATGGACTGGGTGCATGTCGCCCAGCGCTTCCCGGTCCGGGTGCGCGTACGGGCAGCCGACCCCACCCTGCTGCGGATGGGCGCGACGGCCACGGTCGAGATCCGGCATGGCCCCGCCTGTCCCTGATCCCGCCCCCCTCACCCCGGCGCGGCTGTGGCGGCAGGTGCGCGACCCGGCGCCCGGCCGGCTGGGCCATGCGCTGCGCATGGCGGCCGGCTGCACGACGACGGTACTGGTGGGAGAAATCTGGCAGGTCCCCGACCTGGCGGTCCCCGCCCTGGTCACCCTGGCCCTGTGGCAGAAGGACCGCGTGACCAACGCCGTGGCCGGCATCGCGGTCAATGTGCTGATCCTGGTCCTGCTGGCCCTGATCTACGGGCTGATCGCCCTCACGCTCGATCACCCGATGGCGCTGGTGGTCACCATCACCCTGCTGTCCTTCGGCTTCTTCTTCCTCGGTTCGGCCAGCAAGCTGAAGCCGGTGGCCTACATGCTGGGTCTGATCGTGGTCTACGGGCTGGTCGCCATCGACCAGGCGCCGGTCGGCGAAATCGTCACCCGCGCCCTGCTCTATACCGACCTGTTCCTGGCGGTGCCGGGCGCGGTGATGGTGGTGCTGGGCCTGCTGATCTGCCCCTCGCCCCGCCGGGTGCTGACCGACGCCATCGCCGCCCGCCTGCGCCTCAGCGCGGCCCTGCTGCGCGGCACCGACGACACCGCCCGCGCCCAGGCGACCGGCCTGCTGCGCGAGGGCGCGGCCGGCATGGCACAGGCGCTGCGCATGGCGGCTCTGGAGCGGCTCTGGCGCCCGGCCGACCTGGCCTGCCTGCGCCAGGCCGCCAACAGCGCCGTCGCGGTACTGGCCCTCGCGGAGTCCGAAGCCACCCACGGCCGCGACGCCCCCCAGCCACTGATCGACACGCTGGAAGCCATGGCCGCGATCTTCGCCGACGGCGACTACCCCACCGCCATCGCGGCTCCCCCGGCTCCGGCCGGCCGGCCGGCCTGCGCGGCCATCGCCGCGCTGCTGGCGGTCTTCACCACCCCCGACGCCACGCCAGCCCGGCCCGACGCGCCAGCGGGGAAAAAAAGCGGCTTCTTCGCGCCCGACGCCTTCACCAATCCCGCGCATGTCCGCTTCGCGGTCAAGGGCACCGCCGCCGTCATGACCAGCTACCTGCTGTTCCGGATGGTCGACTGGCCGGGCATCCATACCTGCATCATCACCTGCTTCATCGTCGCCCTGCCGACGATGGGCGAGATGATCGCCAAGCTGACATTGCGGATCGGCGGCGCCCTGGTCGGCGGCGCGATCGGCATCGCCGCCATCATCTTCGTCCAGCCCCATCTCCAGGACATCACCGGCTTCCTGATCCTGGTCTTCGCGGTCTCGCTGCTGGCAGCCTGGGTCAAGACCGGCGACGAACGGATCGCCTATGCGGGCTTGCAGATCGGGCTGGCCTTCTACCTGACCGACCTCAAGGGCTATGGGCCGACCAGCGACATGGCGACGGCCCGCGACCGGATCGTGGGCATCATGCTGGGCAATGTCATCACCTACGCCGTGTTCACCAGTTTCTGGCCCACCAGCGCCTATGACGGAATCGCCCAGCGCCTGCGCGCGGTCGCCACGCTCCTCCGCCGCCAGCGCGCGGCAACCACGAGACAGGACCAGGCCGCCTGCATGGCAGAACTGCAATCCGCCGTCTCGCAAGGCGAGCGGCAGGTGGAATACGCGCTGGCGGAGCCCGACCACATGCGCGCGGAGATGGATCTGATCGCATCGTTCCAGACAGGCTTCGCCGAAGCCGGCCGGCTGGGCGCGGACCTGCTGGACGGCACCGCCCCCGACGCCGCCGCCCGCATCACGGCGCTGGAAACCCTCGCCTCATGAAAACCCGCTTCAAGACAACCGCCGCGATGACGCTGCTCCTCGCCGGCTGCGCGACCTCCGAGCTGGCCACCGCCCCGCCCCGTCCCGATCAGCCCTGGACCCCCGATATCACGGCCGAAGGCGCCATCGTGCCGCCCGGACAGGGCCGGCGCGGCCTCACCCTGCCGCCCGGCTACAGCCTGCCCTCCGACCCGACGGTGGTCACGCGCGGCGCCTCGCCCGCCCTGCCGGCGCGCACCGGCCAGCCCTACACGCTGGCCGACCTGATCGACATCGCGCAATCCGCCAATCCCCAGACCCGCCGCGCCTGGAACACCGCGCGCGACGCCGCGCTGGCGGTCGGCATCGCCAAGAGCACCTACCTGCCGCACCTGACGGCCACCGTGGTCGGCGGCTGGTCCCACAGCCAGGCCCGGACCTCCGATGCGTCGCTGGACACCGGCGGCTACGGCACGCTCCCCCTGGGCAACGGCACCGGCAACCGCAATTCCGGCGCCGGCGAGGTGCAGACGCTGGGCCTGGAATGGCTGCTGTTCGATTTCGGCCGCCGCGAGGCGACCATCGCGGCCGCGCGCCAGGCGCAGATCGCCACCAACGTCCTGTTCACCGCGGCGCACCAGCGGGTGATCTACGCCGTCACCACCGCCTTCCACACCCACGCCGCCGCCGCCGCCCGGGCGCGGCTGCTCCACACCGCCCTGGACAATGCGCGCCACGTCCAGGCAGCCGCCGAGGCCCGGCTGCGGCAGGGCCAGGGCACGATCCTCGACGTCACGCAGGCCCGGCAGGCCACCGCCCAGGTCGCCCTGCGCCTGGTCCAGGCCGAGGGCGAGGACGAAAACACCTACCTGGCCCTGCTGGCCGCCACGGGCGTCTCCGCCGAAACCCGCATCGCCCTGGCGGACATGTCGGGCCGCCCCCTGACCCAGGACGACGCCCGGCTCAGCGAAGAGATGGTCAAGCGCGCGGTGGCGCGCCGGCCAGACGTCCTGGCGGCCTATGCGGCGGCGCGGGCGGCGCACAGCCGCGTCGGCGCGGCACGCGACGCCTTCCTGCCCAGCATTTTCCTCACCGGCAACGTCTCCTACGCCACCGGCCGCATGAACCTGACCTCGGTGCCCGGCGCCGGCAGCGATTCCGCGCCCACGCTGAACCTTTCGGCCAACCGCTTCAGCAGCCTGGTCCTGGGCGGGATCAGCGTGCCGATCTTCGATGGCGGCCTGCGCGCGGCGGTGGCCAGACAGGCGCAGGACCAGTCGGACAGTGCCGAGGCCACCCTGCGCCAGACGGTCAACGACTCCATCCAGCAGATCGTGGCGTCGGAAAACGCCCTGCGCACCGGCCTGCACGCCTACGCCGCCGCGACGACGCTGCGCGACGCCTCCCGGACCAGCTTCGACGCGGCCCTGGCCGCCTATCGCGGCGGCACCGGCGCGATCACCCAGGCGGAACTGGCGCAGAACGGCCTGCTGGAGGCCGAGATCAGCCGATCCGACGCCTATTACGCCACCCTCATCGCCGCCGCCGGCCTCGCCTTCAGCACGGGCGCACTCGGGAATTAACAAGCAACATACTCATTTATATAATTTTTACATGATATTATTGTGGCACTCAGTGCCATTTTTCACAACGATGTGACCGCCCGCCCGATTGCCGGCGGCCCTCCTGTCTATATAACGCGGTATACAGAAACACGGACCGGCCCGGTCCTGTTTGATGTCCGGTTCCCTGTCCGGCCTCCTGCCGGACAGGCCATCGCAGTCCAAGGAGTGTCCGCATGTCTGTCGACGAACAGCCGCCCTTCAAGGCACGGTACGAGAATTACATCGGTGGCGCGTGGGTGGCCCCCGTCAAGGGCACCTACATGTCCAACATCACGCCGGTCGACGGCCGCGTGCTGTGCGAGGTCCCGCAATCCACCGCCGAGGATATCGACCTCGCGCTGGACGCCGCCCACAAGGCGTTCAAGGGCTGGGCCCACACCGCGCCCGCCGACCGCGCGCTGATCCTGCTCAGGGCCGCCGATCGGATGGAGCAGAATCTCGACCTGCTCGCCCGCGCCGAAACCTGGGACAACGGCAAGCCGATCCGCGAGACCCTGAACGCCGACATTCCCCTGGCGATCGACCATTTCCGCTATTTCGCCGGCTGCATCCGCGCCCAGGAAGGCGCGCTGAGCGAGATCACCGACACCACGATCGCCTATCATTTCCACGAGCCGCTGGGCGTGGTCGGCCAGATCATCCCCTGGAACTTCCCGCTGCTGATGGGGTCGTGGAAGCTGGCCCCCGCGCTGGCCGCCGGCAATTGCGTGGTCATGAAGCCCGCCGAAACCACCCCCGCCAGCATCCTGGTGCTGATGGAACTGATCGGCGACCTGTTCCCGCCGGGCACGCTGAACATCGTCAACGGCCTGGGCCGCGATGTCGGCGCCGCGCTGTCCAACAGCAACCGCATCGCCAAGATCGCCTTCACCGGCTCCACCCCCACCGGCAAGATGATCGCCCACGCGGCGGCCGAGCACCTGATCCCGGCGACGCTGGAACTGGGCGGAAAATCGCCGAACATCTTCTTCGCCGACGTCATGGACCATGACGACGATTATCTGGACAAGGCGATCGAGGGCTTCGCCCTGTTCGCGCTGAACCAGGGCCAGATCTGCTCCTGCCCCAGCCGCGCGCTGGTGCAGGAATCGATCTACGAGCGCTTCATCGAGCGCGCGCTGCCCCGCGTGAAGGCGATCAGGCAGGGCGACCCGCTGGACCCCACCACCATGATGGGCGCCCAGAACTCTCTGATGCAGCAGCGGAAGATCCTGGACTATATCGATATCGGCAAGAACGAGGGCGCGCAGTTGCTGACCGGCGGCGGCACGCCCGATCTCGGCGCGGTGCTCAAGGAAGGATTCTACGTCCAGCCGACGGTCTTCAAGGGCAACAACAGGATGCGGATCTTCCAGGAGGAAATCTTCGGCCCGGTACTGGCGGTCACGACCTTCCGCACCGAGGAAGAGGCCCTGGCCATCGCCAACGACACCGAGTTCGGCCTCGGCTCCGGCGTATGGTCCCGCAACGCGAACACCTGCTACCGCATGGGCCGCGGCATCGAGGCCGGACGGGTGTGGATCAACTGCTATCACGTCTACCCGGCGCACGCCGCCTTCGGCGGCTACAAGAAGTCCGGGATCGGTCGTGAAACGCACAAGATGGTGCTAGAGCATTACCAGCAGACCAAGAACCTGCTGGTCAGCTACAGCGAGAAGAAGCTCGGCTTCTTCTGAGATGGCCACGGGGGCGCCCGGCCGGCGCCCCTTCCCACCCGTGGCAACCCTTGCAGATGGACCGTGAAGACACGATGGCGACAAAACCGGAAATTCTCATCGTCGGAGGCGGCGTCGCGGGGCTGGCCCTGGCCACCCGGCTGGGCGACACGCTGGGCCGGCAGGGACAGGCCCGCATCACGCTGATCGACAAGAGCTTCTCGCACGTCTGGAAACCGATGCTGCATTGCTTCGCGGCGGGCACGGCGCAGAACGAGAACGACCGCATCAGCTTCATGGCGCAGGCCAGCAGCCGCCATTTCGAATTCTGGCCCGGCGAGATCGTGGCGCTCGACCGCGCGAACAGGCGCGCCATCCTCGGTCCGTTCCGCGCAACCGACGGCGAGGTGGTGCTGGAAAGCCGCACCGTCGAATACGCGGCCCTGGTCCTGGCGATCGGCAGCCGCGCCAACGATTTCGGCACGCCCGGCGTGGCCGAACATTGCCTGTTCATCGACAATCTGGTCGAGGCCAACGGCTTCAACGAAAAATTCCGCATGGAGCTTCTGCGCGCCTACGCGGCCGGCAAGCCGCTCGATATCGCGATCGTCGGCGGCGGCGCGACCGGCACCCAACTGGCGGCCGAACTGCACAAGGCGCTGGATCTGGTCGCCCTGCATTCCTTCGGCGCGTCGCCGCCGCAACTCAGGATCACGCTGCTGGAGGCCGGTCCCCGCATCCTTCCCGCCTTCCCCGAAGCCGTCTCCACGGCCGCGCAGCGCCAACTCGAAAGCATCGGCGTCACGGTCCGCACCTCGGCCATGGTCTCGGGCGCCGACGCCGAGGGGCTGAGCCTGAAGGACGGCACGCGCGTCCCCGCCACGCTGCGGGTCTGGGCCGCCGGGGTCAAGGCGCCGGACGTCACCGCCGCGTTCGACGGGCTGTCCCTCAGCCGGTCGGGCCAGATCCTGGTCCACCCCAACCTGCAATCGCAGGATGATGAGCGGATCTTCGCCCTGGGCGACTGCTCCTTCATCGCCACCGACCCCCTGCCGCCCACGGCGCAGGTCGCCCGCCAGCAGGCCCATCACCTGGCCCGCCACCTGCCGGCCTGGCTGCATGGCGGCGTCGCGGTCCCGGCCTGCGTCTTCCGCAACAAGGGCGCCATCGTGGCGCTGGGCAATTACAATGGCTGGGGCACCCTGCCCGGCGGCACCGTGTTCGGCGGCGGCTTCCTCAACGGCCTCAGCGCGCGCCTGGGCCACCTGATGCTCTATCGCCAGCACCAGGTGGAGCTGTACGGCCTGTTCCGCGGCCTGATGTCCATCCTGGCCGACCGGATCGACGCGATCGTGCGGCCGTCCGTACGGCTGGACTGACCGCTACGCGGGCAGCGCCAGCAGGTCCGCCTGCAACACCAGCACCTTGCGCAGGATCGGCACCAGCGCCGGGCGTCCCTTCAGCCTGATCCATTCGTCCAGCGCGGTGCGAAAGGCCGCGATCGCCGACCGCGCGGCCACGCGCGCCGCCAGCGCCTGGTCGGGCGAACGCGGCAGCCGGCTGGCCAGGGCCGCCGCCAGCGCCTCCTCCCACCGCGCATATTTCCGCAGGCTGACGGAAAGCAGCGCCGGCGTGCGCTCGATCAGATAGACGAAGGCGAACGCCTCGGCCCGGTTCTCCGCCATTTCCGGCACCACCGCTTCCAGCGCGGTGCGAATGATCTCGCGCGGGCCGAACGTCTCCGGGCAGGATTCGACGCTGGCCGTCAGCACGTCGGTCATGTTCTGCGCCCAGGCGGTGACGATATCGGCCTTGGTGGGAAAATACCGAAACAGCGTCCGGCGCGAAATCCCGGCACTGGCCGCGATCTCGTCGACCGTGGTGGCATCGAACCCCCGGGTGGACAGCAGGCGCATCGCGCTGTCGATCAGCGCGGCATGCGTCTGCCTCCGCCGCGCCTCCCGCCGGGAGGGCGCGGAGACCGAGGCGCGTGGGGACGAAACCAAAGGCGGCACAGGCAAGGCAGGATCGCTCTCGAACAGGAAGAAACCGGCGGACCGAACTCCGACAGGCCGACCATAGGCGCGAAAGCACGAAATTTCCATGTCAAATCAATAACATTTTCCGAAATTCCCTTTCCCGGCTTGCACCCCGCGCCGTCGACGGACGATACTGCTCCCGACAGAAACCGCAGAGAGAGACCGCCGCATGCCGGGATATCCGATCCCCCTCCACCTGACCGCATCCGCCTTCCACGCCGTCAAGGGTGTGATTTTCGACATGGACGGCCTGCTGCTGGACAGCGAAAGCCTGGCGATGGATGCGCTGGCCGAAGCGGGGACCGACCTCGGATACGACATGCCGCTCGCCTTTTGCCGCGGCATGATCGGCATGCCGGCCGATACCTGCCGCCAGATGGTCCACGACACGTACGGCACCGATTTCCCGCTCGAACGGTTCTTCGCGTTGCAGGAAGAGCATCTCCGCCGCTATGTCGACAGCGACCGCCTGGTCCTGAAAAAGGGCGTCATCCCGCTGCTCGACCTGCTCGACCGGCTGGGCCTGCCGCGCGCCATCGCCACATCGTCCAGCCGCTACCGCACCGACCACCATCTGGAACTGGTCGGCCTCCTGCCGCGTTTCGACGCCATCGTCACCCGCGACGACGTCACCCGCGGCAAACCGAATCCCGAACCCTACCTGACGGCGGCGGAAAAGATCGGCGTCGCCCCCGAATCCTGCCTGGCGCTGGAGGATTCCCACAACGGCGCCCGCGCCGCCCACGCCGCCGGCATCCCGGTGATCGTGGTGCCGGATCTTCTGGACCCCACCGAAGACGTCCGCGAAAAGGCCCTCGCCATCGTCGACGACCTGGACCATGTCCGCCACTGGCTGGAACAGGCCCACGCCTGAAGGCCGAGCCTGCCGGGCCGGCCGGCGATCGGCTTCATCGCAGGACCGGCACGCAGGCCGCGTCATGCGGCAGCACCGTGCCATATGCCGCGCTGTACCGTGACGCAAAAGCCTTCCGCTCCAGCCGCTCGCAATAATCGAGATACCGGATCAGCGCCCGCTCGGCCCGCGTCGTACGGCCGTACATCCGTTTGTAATGGTGCCAGAGCATCATCACATTGACCGACCAGGCGTCATAGGCATGTTCCGCCACCCGCTTGCGGATCGCGGCTGGCAACGCATCGAACGCCGCCCAGTCGTCCCCCGCATAGCGACGCCACATCTCGTGGCGCATCGTCCGCTCATTGTCCGCCATCGCCTCAGACATCCCGCCGCCCGGACAGGAAAAGGACCGGACGCGCCGCCGTCCAACGCCGCCGCGCCATGGCCACCGGAAACCTCTCACCCATGACAGATGCCATCCACTCATTTGCGATCCGGGCATGGTATGTGTTACATTATAATATAACAATACCAAGGAGCCGAAAATGGGACAGGCCTGCCCGACCCGCCAGCGTTTCGCCGTCCCACCGGCGTTCCGGACCATCGACCGTCTCGACGGGCCCATCGCCCAGGAACCACGCCGGCCGAGCCGGGACCTCGAACGGGCCGCGGCACTCTGGATCGATCACGGGCCGGACCTCTTCCTCAGCCGAGGCACCGCTGAAATCCTCGAAACCGAACTCCGGCCGCTCGCACCCCTCGGCACGCGGGCACTCATCGACGACACGCTCGCCCTTGCCCGTCGTTACCAGCGCCTGTCAGGCACCGCCGAAATCCGCTTCCGCCTGGAGAGAATCAGCGACGACAGTTGCCGCTGCTTCCATGTCGACACCGTCGCCCTCCGCCTTCTCTGCACCTACGCAGGCCCCGGCGTTCAATGGAAATACCATGACGGCGAGACCGTCCATGAAACACCCGCGGGCTGGCTCACGCTCCTCAAGGGCCGACTTTACCCCGGCTGGTCCATGGACGGCGCGGTCCTCCACCGCTCGCCGCCCATCGCCGGCCTCGCGCCGCCGGTCACACGTCTGGTCCTGACCCTCGATCACCCGGACGCCTGCGGCATGGGCCCGCGCCAACCCGTCTCGTCCGGTCGCTGAGCCATGTTCGTCATCGAAAGCTGGCCGGATGCCGCCGACAAGGCCGGCCTGCGCGTCGTCGCATCGACCGATACCCGCATCGTCGCCAACGTGCTGACACCTTTCCCCGACCTCGTCGTCTGGGCTCGCACGGTTCCCGAAACCTGGTCGGATTTCCTCAGCCGGAATCAGGAAATATGCGCGCCCCTCGCCCTCGCCGGCTCCCCCGACCATCTCCTGTCCAGATGGCGGAACCAGGACCTGCTTCCGAAAACCCTTTCATTCCTCAAAGACGATATCGAACAGACCCTGGCCCTGACGACCGCCCTCGGCCCCGCGCGGTTTCTGCGCGTCACCTGGCACCCCGTCACCGGGTCCTTCGCGCCCATACTCGCCGCCGGCGCGCCGCTGCGCACGCTCTGCCTCTACGGCGAGGGAACGCAGACCTTTTTCCACGAGGATGGAACCCGGCCCGGCAGCACCGTGAGCCCCGATCCCTACGCGCTCGTCTTCTGCCGCGCCGGCCTGCCTGTCAGCCTGAAGCCGGAATTCCACGCCGCGCACAAAGGGGCATGTTTCGTATTGATGATCGAAGGCGAATAAGGCCCCATCCCCCCGAAAACCCGGACGGGCCAGCCGCCGTCACGCGCGGGCCTTCGCCACCTCGCGCAGCACGGCCCGCACATCCCCATCCGTCAGACGCCGCAGCATATCGGCAATCGCCGCCACCTGCCCCGCGTGATCCGGCAGGGGCGGCCCGAACACCTCCTCCATCGCCAGAAACGCTTCCGCCTGGGCGGGATGATCGTCACGCGCCTCGGCGCAGATCTGGCGCAGCGCGTCCGCGCGCGGGTCCGTCAGGCCGATTTCCAGCGCTTCCTGCTCATGCAGCGCGAACCAGCGGATCCAGCAGGCAATCAGCAGCACCGCCCCGGGCACCGGCCGGCCGGCTTCGAGGTTCTCCCGCATCGGCGCGATCACCCGCGCGGCCATCTTCGCCGAGCCGTTGCGCCCGATCCGCTCCACATCATGCGCGATGCCCGGATTGCGAAACCGCGTCATCAATCCCGCGGCATAGGAATCCAGGTCCTCGTCGGACAGGTCGACCCCGGCCGACTGCTCATGCCGCATGAACTGCGTGGCGATCGCCCCCAGCGCGGGATCGGTCGCGGCATCGGCCACCGTCGGCAGGTCCGCCAGCCCCCCGGCATAGGCCAGGATCATGTGCGTGCCGTTGAGCATCTGCAACTTCGCACGCTCGAACACGCCGACATCGCGCACGAACCGCGTGCCCGGATGCGCCTCCCAGGCCGGCCGCTCGCCGTCGAAACGCTGGATGATCCACTGGAACCACGGCTCGGCCGAAACCGGGATCGCGTCCTCCACGCCGCCGAGAAGCCGCCGCGCATCCTCCACATCCGCCTCCTGAAACGGCGGCGTGATGCGATCGACCATCGTATTGGGAAAGACCACATGCGCGCCGATCCACGCCGACAGCGCATCGTCGCCGCGCAGCGCGGCATAATCCATCACCACCTGCCGCAGCGTGTCGCCGTTCTCCGCCACATTGTCGCAGCTCAGCACCACGGGCGGCACGCCTCCACGCCGCCGCACCAGATCCAGCCCCGCCACCAGGATGCCGGGCGCGGTCAGGGGAAACGGGCGCGTCAGATCCTCGCGAATGGCGTCGGCGTCCGGGTCCAGCCGTCCCTCGGCGGTGATATGATAGCCGCTGGCCGTCACCGTCAGCGTCACCACCTTGACCAGCGGATCGGCGATGCGGCCGATCAACGCGCCCGGATCGTCGCCGGCGAACACCGCTTCGGAAATCGCCGCCATCACGGAGGCCACCGTGCCCTCGGGCTCGCGGGTCAGCAGCGTGTAGCAATTCTCCTGCCGCCGCAATTGCCTGGTCAGCGTCGGCCGGCGCATCGTGGCCGAGGCGATGCCCCAGCGCAGGCCGTCTTCTCCGGCATGCTGGATGGCCGCCTGGGTCGCCGCCACCTGATGCGCGCGATGGAAGCTGCCACATCCCAGATGCAAAAGTCCCGTTTTCAACAGGCCCGGATCGAAACGCGGCCTGTAGACGGTACGGGGCAGACTGGACAACGCCAAACGGCTCAATTGCAAAACATCAACCTCCATGGTTTCGATTATCGTCATAGATTCAACAGGAATTATCAGGAAAATTCAATATTTTTCGCACATTCAAAATGAAATCGCATATTTTCCTTGTATTTTAATGATCTTTTACAAGACAATAACGCCGGTCGAAAACCTCCCGTCCTCCATCACCGAATGCCACGACATCGGCACGGATTTTCTCGCCTTATCGTCCCGGTTTCTTTAGGCTGCGCCCGTCCTCCTCCGTGGCGAGCATGGCCATGCCGAACGCGCCGTTGCCGACCAGCCCCAGTTTCACCGCGTCCGACGGTGCCCCGTTCCCACCCGGCGCCCTCTGGCTGCCCGACGAACAGGCGTTCAATTTCAGCATCTTCTCGCGCAACGCCACCGCCATCACGCTCCTGCTCTATCGCGCGGACGACCTCGCGACCCCGTGCCTGCGCGTCCCCTTCCGCCTGCCGCACAACAAGACGGGCGATATGTGGCACGCGCGCGTGCCCGCCTCGCATGCCGGCGACGCCTGTTATTACGGCTATTCCGTCGCCGGCCCCTGCCGGCCGGAGGACGGGCTGCTGTTCGACGCCGAAAAGCTGCTGCTGGACCCGTACGCGCGCGGCGTGTTCTTCCCGCCCGGCTTCGACCGCGCGGCGGCCTGCCGCCCGGGGCCGACCGCCGGCCGCGCGCCGCTGGGCGTCCTGCCCGGCCGCGCGGACACGCCCCCGCCGCCCATCCGCCGCCCCCGGCGCCACGACCACGATCTGGTGATCTACGAACTCCATGTCCGCGCCTTCACCCGCGACCCGTCCTCGGGCGTGCCGGCGGCATGGCGCGGCAGCTACGCCGCGCTGACGGCACGCATCCCCTATCTCAAGGCGCTGGGAATCACGGCGGTGGAACTGATGCCGGTCTTCCAGCGCGATCCGCTGCACGGCACGTTCTGGGGCTACATGCCGCTCAATTTCTTCTCGCCCCACGCGGGCTACGCCTCGGACGGCACGGTCGATACGGCCCTGCGCGAATTCCGCGAGATGGTCGCCGCCCTGCACGAGGCGGAAATCGAACTGTTCCTCGATGTCGTCTACAATCATACGGCCGAGGACCATTCCGGCGGCCCCGTCTGGTCCTATCGCGGCATCGACAACGCCTCCTATTATTCCAGCACCCCCGGCACGCCGTTCCGCGCCACCAACCGCTCGGGCTGCGGCAACGACCTCGACGTGGCCGCGCCGGTGGTGCGGCAGTTGATCCTGTCCAGCGTCTGGTTCTGGATCGCGGAAATGGGCATCGACGGCCTGCGCTTCGACCTGGCCTCGACCTTCTCGGTCGACGAGACCGGCCATGTCGATCCCACCGAACCGCCGATCGTCACCGAACTGTCCGACACCGCCCACCACTGGCACACCCGGCTGATCGCCGAGCCCTGGGCCGGCGACGGCTCGCTGATGCAACTGGGCCGCGCCTTCCCCGGGCGGACGTGGCGGCAATGGAACGCCCGCTTCCGCGACGATGTCCGCCGGTTCCTGCGCGGCGACCAGGGCTGCGTTCCGCTGCTGATGACCCGGCTCTACGGCAGCACCGACCTGTTCCCCGACGACCGCGCCCACGCCGCGCGCCCCTATCAGAGCATCAATTACCTCGCCAGCCACGACGGGCTGACCCTGCGCGACCTGTTCTCGTACGACGATCCCGGCCAGTTCGCGGCCAATTGCGGCCACCAGGGCGCGGCGGACGCGCCCGAACCGGTACAGGCGCTGCGCCGCCGGCAGACGCGCAACGGCTTCTGCCTGCTGATGCTGGCCAACGGCACGCCGATGTTCCAGGCGGGCGACGAATTCGGCCACAGCCGGGGCGGCGATCCCAATCCGTACGACCGCGACGACACGACCAACTGGCTCGACTGGCGCCTGACGGAAAACGAAGCGCCGCTGCTGCGTTTCGTGCGGATGCTGGTCGCCTTTCGCGCCGCCCACCCGTCGATCGCGCGCAGCGTCGGCTGGCGCGACGACGTCTCGTGGCACGGCGTCGACGGCGGCGACCCGGATCTGCGCCCGGTCTCGCGCAGCCTGGCCTTCTTTCTGCGGGGCGCGACGATGGAGGATGACGACCTGTATGTCCTGATCAACGGCTGGGACGACACGCTGCATTTCGCCCTGCCCGAGGCGGCGCAGGGCGCCGGCACCGCATGGCGCGGCGTCATCGACACTGCCGCCGCGCCACCCGCCGACATCCTCCCGCCCGAGGCGGCGCTCCCGGTCGGCGACATGGAACGCCTGACGGTACAGGCACGCGCGATCCGCGTCCTGCTGCGAACGAGACGAGACAAAACGAGACAAGACAACACGCGATAGGGAAACGGCACATGGCATCTGACACGCGCACGCTCACCGCACGGGCGGCGGAACACGCGCTGACCACCCTCGCGCTGGATCTGCGCTGGAGCTGGAACCACGCGACCGACCCGCTATGGCGCCAGATCGACCCGGAATGCTGGGACCGCACCCGCAACCCCTGGACGACGCTGAACACCGCCTCGCGCGCCCATCTCAAGATGCTGCTCGGCAAACCCGCCTTCCGCCGCGCGGTCACCGACGCACTGGCCGCCCAGGCCGAGCGGCTGCACCAGCCGACCTGGTTCGGCCGGAAGCACGATGCATCGCCCCTGTCCTGCATCGCCTATTTCAGCATGGAATATATGCTCAGCGAAGCCCTGCCGATCTATTCCGGCGGCCTGGGCAACGTGGCGGGCGACCAGCTCAAGGCCGCCAGCGACCTGGGCGTACCCGTGGTGGCGGTCGGGCTGCTGTTCGCCCAGGGCTATTTCCGGCAGGAACTGACGTCGGACGGCCGGCAGCAGGCGCTCTACCCGTTCAACGACCCCTCCCTGCTGCCGCTCAGCCCGGTCCTGACCGAAGAAGGCGACGTGCTGCGCATCCCGATTCATTTCGGCCAGGGCCCGATATGGGT
Source organism: Gluconacetobacter sacchari (assembly GCF_014174255.1). Lineage (GTDB taxonomy): Bacteria > Pseudomonadota > Alphaproteobacteria > Acetobacterales > Acetobacteraceae > Gluconacetobacter > Gluconacetobacter sacchari. The sequence goes on along the minus strand of NZ_JABEQJ010000006.1, from coordinate 124,329 downwards.
CCGGGCGTGGAAAGCCGTCGTCGGCCGCGCCACGCTCTATCTGCTCGATACCAACGACCCGGCCAACCCGCCGGGCGTGCGCTGCGTCACCACCCAGCTCTACGGCGGCGACGCCGACCTGCGGCTGCGCCAGGAAATCACGCTCGGCATCGCCGGCTGGCGCCTGCTCGACCAGCTCGGCTACCAGCCCGACGTGTGCCACCTCAACGAAGGCCACGCCGCCTTCGCGGCGGTGGAACGCGCGCGCTGCCTGATGGACCGGCTGCGCATTCCCTTCCGCCAGGCGCTGGTGATCGCGCGGGCCGGCACATTGTTCACCACCCACACCGCGGTGCCGGCCGGTTTCGACCGCTTTCCCCCCGGGCTGATCGGGACCTATCTCGCGCATTATGTCGAAAAGCGGCTCGATATCCCGCTGGACACGCTGCTCGCCCTGGGCCGGGCCGACCCGAACGATCATGGCGAGCCCTTCAACATGGCCTGGTTGGCCATCCATGTCAGCGGCGCGGTCAACGGCGTGTCGCGCCTGCACGGCGCGGTCAGCCGCCGCCTGTTCGCGCCGCTCTTTCCCCGCTGGCCGGAACGGGAGGTCCCGGTCGGCCACGTCACCAACGGCGTCCACACACCCACCTGGGATTCGATCGAGGCCGACACGCTGTGGACCGAGGCCGCCGGTTCCGAACGCTGGCGCGGCACGCAGGAAGGCCTCGCCGATCGCATCCGCGCGCTGGACGACCGCACGCTGTGGACCACCCGCTGCCAGGCCCGCGCCGCGTTCATTCACAAGGTCGCCGCCACCTACGCCGAACGTCAGGGGTTCTCCGGCGACGTGGGGCTCGCAAGCCTGCCCGTCCCGGCCCTCAGCCCGGACGTGCTGACCCTCGGCTTCGCCCGCCGCTTCGCCACCTACAAGCGGCCGGACCTGCTGCTGCACGATCCCGACCGCCTGGCGCGCCTGCTTTCGCACCCGGAACAGCCCATGCAACTGGTGCTGGCGGGCAAGGCCCACCCCGCCGACCTGGCGGGACAGGCCCTGATCACCCGCTGGCTCGCCTTCGCCCGGCGGCCCGATGTCCGGGGCCGCATCGTCTTCATGACCGATTACGACATGGCGGTGGCCCAGATCCTGGTCCAGGGCGTCGACCTGTGGATCAACACCCCCCGCCGCCCGTGGGAGGCCAGCGGCACCAGCGGCATGAAGGTGCTGGTCAATGGCGGGCTGAACCTGTCGGAGCTGGACGGCTGGTGGGCCGAGGCCTACGCGCCCGAGGTCGGCTGGGCGCTGGGCGACGGCCGCGAGCATGGCGAGGACCCGGCGGTGGACACGGCCGAGGCCGAGGCGATGTACACCCTGCTCGAATCCGAAATCGCCCCCGCCTTCTACGCGCGCGACGGCCAGGGCATTCCCGCCGCCTGGGTCGGCCGCATGCGCGAAAGCATGGCGCGGCTGACCCCGCTTTTTTCCGCCAACCGCGTGGTGCGCGACTATACCGATCATTTCTACCTGCCGGCCGCCACGCGCTATCACGCGCGGCTGGCCGATGGCGGGCAGGCGGCCCATGACATCGTGCAATGGCAGGACAGGCTCGACACCGCCTGGCCCGAGCTGCGCATCGCCTCCGTCACGATATCCGGACCGGAGGGACAACGGCATGTGGCGGTGGCGCTCTCCCTCGGACACATTCCGGCCGATGCCGTCCAGGTTCAGCTCTATGCCGATCCCATCGATGCGGGGCCGCCCTCCGTCACCGTCATCCCGCCCGGCGACTGCCGCGATTCGGACGGCCTGACCCACTACACGCTGACGACCGGCCTGGACCGGCCGGCAGGCGATTACACGGTGCGCGTCATCCCGGCCCGAAGCGGCATCGCGATCCCGCTGGAGAGCACGCACATCACCTGGCAGCGCTAGAAAAAAGGCGTGCATTTCCCGTCCGATCCCGCCCACGCGCTCTCGACCGTCGCACGCCGACAGCATATGCTGCTGCCGCTCCGGTTACATTTACCCCCTATAAAGGATAAGTAAGACAAAAATCACCCGACGGACCCTGCTTGACCGTCTTCGGGCGGCGCGCGACGCCACGTATCAACAATGAATATAAGGTTACTCGTGGGAATCAATCAGCCCGTCCTCCCCCAGATCCCGGCAGACGCCGTGATACGGGGCAACGTCTTCTGATGTTCAGAGGTGCATTGGCGATTCTGCTGTCAATGCTGATCTCGTCTTCGGACGTGGCGGCCCATGCCGGCCCGATCGATCTGCATTCATCCATCTGCCTCGACGGCGCACCCGGCATGGCGCAGCAAATAACCCATTCGGTCTACCGCATCCGGCCCTGCGCGCTGCCGCCCCGAATCGACGGATGGGTGTGGCTGCGCCTGTCCGACCCATCCGTGCTGAAGGACCTGCCATCGGGCTGGACGCTGCTCCTCGACGAAAACCGCTTCGACAGAATCACCGTCGCCGCGACGAACAGCGACGGCGGTGTCCAGAGCTACGAATATTCCGACGGCCAGGTCGGCCATGCCTGGGCGCCCGGCGGCCTGTTGCGCTTCCCGTTCGATTCGCCCGGCGTCGGCATCACCAGCCTGTCGATCGGCTTTCACCATCTCGACGGCGCCATCTTCATCCGCAAGGTCGAGGCCCGCACCCCCGACGACGAAGCCGCGCGAAGCACCGACTGGCTGATCCTGATCGGCATCCTGATCGGCGCCCTGGTATCCGCGATGGTCTATAACCTGGCCATCTATAACGGGCGTCGCGATCGCTTCCAGTTCTGGTATGCCGCCTGGACCATACTGGCCCTCGGCTACTGTCTCTCCTGGACGAATTTCCTCGGCATCCTCGACGACCGCCTGACGGGCCCGATGGCGGTCAGGCTCAGCGAATGTTTCCTGGGCACGATGATCGCCGCCGGAACCATGCTCCTCCTGACGCTCATCGAGGCCGAGGCACGCCACAAGCGCCTGCTCTGGTCCGGCTATGCCCTGACCGGCCTGTCGACCGTCGCCGGCTTCGCCGCGGCGGCCGACAGGCTGCTGCCGCCACTGCTGACCGATCGCGTGTTCAACATCGTGCTGATCCTCGATGTCGTATGGATCGCCGCGACGATTACCGTCGCCATCCGTCGGCAGAGCCGGATCATCTGGTTCTTCCTGCTGGGCTGGCTGCCGGTCATCGCGGTCTTCACGCTGCGGCTCGCCCGCAATCTGGGGCTCCTGCCGCAGAGCGACACCATCGACATGGCGACCTTCGCCTGCATCGCCTTCGAATCCGTCGCCCTGTCCGTAACGGTCGCCTACCGGCTGCGCGATATCGGGCGCACCCGCGACGCGGCGGCCCGCACGATGGCCATCATGCGGGCCGAAGCCGACACGCTACGCCGCGCGGCGATGACCGACCACCTGACCCAGTTGGGCAATCGCGCCGCCTTCCAGGCCGCGCTCGAACAGGCCGATCCGCTGACCGTCCTGCTGCTGATCGATGTCGATCACCTGAAATCGGTCAACGATTCCTACGGCCAGGAACTGGGCGACAACCTGTTGCGCCACATAGCCCGCCGCCTCCGCCAGATCCTGCCCGACGACACCGTGCTGGCGCGCCTGGGCGGCGACGAATTCGGCATCCTGATCCCTCCGGCGCAGGAAGCGCTCCTGGTCGAACGGCTCGACTCCCTTCAGGGAGAACCCTGGTCGCATGCCGGCCGCACCCTGTCGCTGTGGTTCAGCGCCGGACAGACCGAGTGCATCGGCACCCCGGCCTCGGCCCTGCATCGCGCGGACCGCGCGCTCCATTGGGCCAAGCAGCGCGGCGGCGGCCGGCGGCAACCCTACACGCTGGAATTCGACCGCGCGGACAGCCTCGCCGCGCGCCTGCTGACCGATGCGCCGCATGCCCTCGCGGCGGGCGAATTCGTCCTGTATTACCAGCCCCTCATCGACCTCAAGACGGGCCGCCAGCACGGCAACGAGGCCCTGCTGCGCTGGAACCATCCCGATCTCGGCCTGCTGACTCCCGGCGATTTCCAGATCCTGCTGACGGACGAGACGATCGGCCCCCGCCTGCAGGACGAAGTCATCTCGATCGCGCTCGCCGCGCTGTCCGACGCGGGCGAGGGACTGGCCTATATCGCGGTCAATTTCACCGGCGTGCATCTGCGCGGGGCGGCGGCGGGCCGGCACATCCTCAATCGCCTTCAGGAAGCCGGCGTTCCCCCGCACCGGCTCTGCGTCGAGGTCACGGAAGGCATCGCCCTCGACCACGCATCCGACGAGATCGCCGAGGCCCTGCACATCCTGCACATGGCCGGCATCCGCATCGCGTTCGACGATTTCGGCACGGGCTACGCGTCGCTGGTCCACCTGCTCCGCTTCCCCGTCGACGTCATCAAGATCGACCGGTCCTTCGTCCATCAGTTGACGACGCCGACCCGCAACGCGCACGAAGTCATCCGCTCGATCATCTCGCTCGGCAAGGCCCTGGACAAGCAGGTCGTCGCCGAAGGCATCGAGACCGAGGCCCAGGCCACCATCCTGCGCGACCTGGGCTGCGATTACGGGCAGGGCTATCTGTTCGCCCGGCCGGGCCCCCTGCTCCAGCCGCCGATCTACTGGCCCGTCCACGACGCCAGCCGGGAAGTCGCGCAGGAAGCGCCCAGTTCATAGCGCGCCCGTTCGCGGCCTATCCGCCTCGCCGTCCTTCACCCCAGCAGCACCGGCCCCGAACGCGCCGCGCCCAGCACATCCTGCGGGTTGCGCAACGGACAATCGGACAGCGACAGGCAACCGCAGCCGATACAGCGGTCGAGCTGGTCGCGCAGCCGCGTCAGATCGTCGATCCGTTCCTGCAACCCCGCCCGCCACGATTTGGACATCCGGCGCCAGTCCCGCACGGTCGCCGCGCGGTCGTCCGGCACGCCCGCCAGCGCCGCCCTGATCTCCGCCAGCGACAGGCCGGCCCGCTGCGCCACGCGAATGATCGCGATCCGCCGCAGCACGGCCCTGCCGTAACGCCGCTGGTTGCCCGCATTGCGCGCGCTGCGGATCAGCCCGCTGGCCTCGTAGAAATGCAGGGTGGAAACCCGAACGCCGCACCGGCGCGCCACGTCGCCCACCGAGAGATCATCCGCCCGCATCGCGCCTCCCACCCGATCGCACCCCGACTCACGCCACGCATTGACCTCGACCGGGCTTGAGGTTTTATGACCGGCACCGGCACGCCCAGGCAAGCCCCGCGCCAGGACACTCCCCGCGGCACCCGGAAGGCAGCGTTCATGCGTTCAGACACCTCGTCGCGACCATCCCCCACCTCCTCCGTCCCGCAACGGCCAGCCCCGGCCCCGGCCGGCTGGGGGGCGCTCTTTTCCGGCGGCAACGCGGCACGATCCGTCACCCTGGCCGCCGGCGTCATGCTGCATGCCGTCAATCTCTACATGGCCATGACCGTGCTGCCCTCGGCGGTGCGCGATATCGGCGGCATGCGCTATTACGCCTGGAATACCTCGCTGTTCGTCGCGGCATCGATCGCCGGCTCGTCGCTGTCGGCACGGCTGCTGGGCCGTTTCGGTCCCCGCCACGCCTACGCCATCGCGACCGCCATCTTCGCCATCGGCGCCATGCTGTGCGCCACCGCCCCCGAAATGTCCGTCATGCTGGCCGGGCGTGTCATGCAGGGGATCGGCTCGGGCCTGCTGGTCTCGATGGCCTACGCCGTCATCCGCCTGGTCTTCTCGCCCGGCCTGTGGCCCCGGGCGATGAGCATGCTGTCCTCGATGTGGGGCGTCGCCACGCTGATCGGCCCCGCCATCGGCGGCCTGTTCGCCGAATTCGGCGCGTGGCGCGCCGCGTTCTGGACCCTGGCGGCGCTGTCCATCCCCTTCGTCGTCCTGGCCACCACCGTGCTGCCGCGCACGACCGCGCCCGAGCCCGGCCCCCCTCGCGGCATCGCCTGGGCACAGATCGCGCTGATGGTGGGCTCGGTCCTGTGCCTGTCGGTGGCGGGCGCCAGCCCCCACGGATGGGAAAACCTGGCCGGGTGCCTGGTCGTGCTGGGCCTGTTCGCCTGCCTCGCCCATCTCGAACGGCAGGACCGGACCCGCCTGCTGCCGGCCGGCGCCCTCGCCTGGGGCTCCCGCCTGGCCTGCCTCTACGCCCTGATGGGCTGCCTCGCCCTGACCGTGGAAGTGATCGAGATCTTCGCCCCGTTCTTCCTCCAGACCCTGCACCACCAATCCCCGCTCACCGCGGGCTACCTGTCGGTACTGATGGCGGTCGGCTGGTCCACCGGCTCGGTCCTCAATGCCGGCGCCCCACGGCCCCGCATCGTCCGCGCCATGCTCGCCGCCCCCGCGCTGGCCCTGGCCGGCATCCTGTTCCTGGCCTGCTATCTCTCGCTGCCCACCGACGGCACATGGCGGGCGATGGGGCCCGTCTGCCTGGCATTCCTCATCGTGGGCGTGGGGGCCGGCATGGCCTGGCCGCACCTGCTGACCGGCGTGCTGCTCGCCGCCCAGCCCGCCGACCGCGACCTAGCCTCGGCATCGCTGACCACGGTGCAGCTCTATACCACGGCGCTGGCCGGCGCCTGGGCAGGCATGATCGCGAACATCGCCGGCCTGGCCGACCCAGGCGGCATGGCCGGGGCCGAACGGGCGGCATTCTGGGTGTTCCTGCTGTTCGCCCTCGTTCCGGCAGCCGGCATCCTGGTGGCACGCAAGATCAGAAACGTTCTTCTTTGAAAAAACGCTGGGGCGCCCCGCCTTCCGGCGGAGCGCCCCAAACAGTCAGGCCACCCGGCGCGAGGCGCCGCGATGCTGCCCACCGCCCGCGCGCGACTGGTTGCGTCCGCCGCCACCGCCGCCACGGCCCCGGCCGCCACCGCCGCCCAGCACCGGCGGGCGCATGGTCGATTTCTCGGCCGCCTCGGAATGGTACGGATGCTCCATCACCACCGGGATCGGCTTGCCGATCGCCTTCTCGATATCGCGCAGCCACGCCCGCTGCTCGGCATCGCACAGCGACACCGCCCAGCCCTCACGCCCGGCGCGGGCCGTCCGGCCGATCCGGTGGACATAGCTTTCCGGCACGTTGGGCAGGTCGTAGTTGAAGACATGCGTCACGTCGTCGACATCGATGCCGCGCGCCGCGATATCGGTCGCCACCAGCACCTTGACGGCGCCGGACCGGAAGCCCGACATCGCCCGCTCCCGCGCGCCCTGCGACTTGTTGCCGTGGATCGCCTCGGCCACGACGCCATGGTCGTTCAGGAAGGCGGCAACCTTGTTGGCCTCATGCTTCATCAGCGTGAACACCACGGCGCGCTCGACCTTGGGCGAGTCCACCAGCATCTGCAACGCGTCGCGCTTCTTGTCGGCATCGACGAACATCACCGCCTGGCGAATACGGTCGACGGTGCTCGACGGCGGCGTGACCTGCACGGTCGCCGGGTCGCGCAGCAGCCCGTGCGCCAGTTCGGCGATGCTGCGCGGCATGGTGGCCGAGAACAGCAGCGTCTGCCGGTCGCGCGGCAGCTCGGCCACGATGCGGCGGATATCGCGGACGAAGCCCATGTCCAGCATCCGGTCGGCCTCGTCCAGCACCAGGACTTCCAGCCCGGACAGGTCGACATGGCCCTGGCCCATCAGGTCCAGCAGGCGGCCCGGGGCCGCGACCAGCACATCGACGCCGCGACGCATCGCCTCGACCTGCCGGCCCTGGCCGACGCCGCCGAAGATCACGGCATGGCTCAGGCGCATATGCCGGGCATAGGCCTTGAAGCTCTCATCGATCTGCGACGCCAGTTCGCGCGTCGGCGCCAGGACCAGCACCCGCGCGCCCTTGGGGGCGGCCCGGCGATGGTGGGTCAGCAGACGATGCAGGATCGGCAGCGCGAAGGCCGCCGTCTTGCCGGTGCCCGTCTGCGCCAGGCCCAGCAGGTCCCGCCCGGCCAGCAGGTGCGGGATCGCGCCAGCCTGGATCGGGGTCGGGGTGGTGTATCCCTCCTCGTTCAGCGCGCGCAGCAACGGTTCGGCGAGCTGAAGTTCGGCAAAAGTCGTCATGAAATGAAGCGCCTCCGGGCACTCGGCAATGGCCGGACTCCTCACGACAGGATGAGCATCCGGAAAAACTTGAAAGGAAGGCAGGACGCACGGTCCGCGCACCTGCATTCAACAGGGCGCGCTGTCATTCACCGTAATCCGTGGGTCACAAAGGATATCTTGTCCGTCCAGTCCGTGCCCCCCGCATCATCAAGGCACGCGCGTACAAGTCCAGAGTCGGGACAGGCGGGGGCCGTCCACGGCCGGGCTTCTACCCGCATGCCGCCCCGGCCGCAAGTCCTTATTGCCGCAAGGCTGCCCACCGCCTCACGGGGGCGTGTCGCACAACCGCCGCGCCAGCAGCATCGCGCCGTCGAGGGCGTTGCCCCGGGGCGCCGACAGGGCCGCCCGCGTCACGTCGGACAGATAGGGCAGGAGTACCGGCCCCAGCCCGCCCAGCAGGCAGCAGGGCAACGTCCCGAACCCCTCCGCCGCACGCAGCGCGACCAGCAGCGCATCGATTTCCGCCCCCGCCCGGCCCAGCAGGCCACGTGCCTCCGCGTCGCCCTCACCGGCCAGCCTGCCGACCAGCGGCGTCAGCCGCGCGAAATCGGCGGCCCGGGCGCCGACCGCCCATACCATCGGCTCCGCGCCCTCATCCGCCAGCCGCGCCCGCACAGCCTCGCTCAACAGCGACCGGGGCGCGCGGCCGTCGCCGGCCCGCAGCATCAGCCGAACGGCTTCCAGCCCGATCCAGGCGCCCCCGCCCTCGTCCCCCTGCGGAAAGCCCCAGCCCCCGACCCGCCGGATCGTCCCGCCCGCAACGGCCAGCCCGACCATCCCGGTGCCGGCGGCGATCATGGCGCCGTCGCGCCCGGCATGCGCCCCGACGCAGGAAGTATAGGCATCCGAGACGATGCGCAGCCGCGCGAACAGCGGCGGCCGCGCCATGAAGCGCGCCACAGCGCCGCTCACCTCGGCCCCCGCCAACCCCGCGACGGCGACCAGGCGGGGCTCCGCCCCCAGCAGGCCCGCCCGGGACAGTGCCAGATCCAGCGCCTGGCGCAGCGACTCCCACGCCTGTCCGGCATCGGTGGCGACATTGGCGGACCCGCCCTCCCCTCCGGCCAGCAGCGTGCCCTCGAGCGTCGCCAGCCGCAGGCGCGTCCCCGTTCCGCCGCCGTCGATCCCGACCAGCACGGTACGCTGGCCGGTCACGGCCGAGTCACCGTGCTCTGCGGCACCGGCTCAGTGCCCCCTGCGCCGCAGCAGGAACAGGGCCTGCTCGCCGAACAGGTTGGCCAGACGGATCGACCGGCGCCAGGGCGCGCGCTCGCCAACCTCGTCCACCGCCATCCACTGCTCGACCACATAGCCTTCCTCCCGGCACAGCATCAGGAAATCGAGGATGGTGCAGGGATGGATGTTCGGCGTCTGGTACCACGGCGTATGCCATACCGTCGTCATCGGCATGCGCCCGGTCGTCAGCAGCTTCAGCCGCAATTGCCAATGGCCGAAATTGGGAAACGAGACGATGGCATGCCGCCCGATCCGCAGCATCTGCCGCAGCACCTCGCGCGGCCGTTCGACCGCCTGGAGCGTGCGCTGCAACACCACGTAGTCGAACGCCTCGTCGGGGTAATGCGCCAGATCGTGGTCGGCATCGCCATGCATCACCGGCAGCCCGTGCGCCACCGAGCGCGTGACCTCGCCCATGTCGATCTCGATCCCCCGCGCGTCGCAGCCACGGGTGCGGAACAGATAATCCAGCAACGCCCCGTCACCGCTGCCGATGTCGAGAACCCGCGTGCCGGGACGGATCATGTCGGCGATCAGCCGCTGGTCGAGGCGCATGGCTCAGCCGATCCGCGCATGTTCGGCGGCACCGGACAGAAAGCCGCGCACCGTCCGGTCGAAATCCGGCTCATCCAGCAGAAAGGCGTCATGCCCCTTGTCGCTCTCGATCTCGACGAACGACACGTTGGCCGCCGCGCGGTTCAGCGCGCGGGCCAGCAGCCGCGCCTGCGAGGTCGGGAACAGCCAGTCGGAGGTGAACGAGACGAGGCAGAAGCGGGTGCGCGTGCCATGGAAGGGCCGCGACGGGTCCCCGTCATGGTCGGCCCCCAGGTCGAAATAATCCATGGCCCGCGTGATGGTCAGGTAGGAATTGGCATCGAAGCGCCGCACGAACGACGACCCCTGGTGCCGCAGATAGCTCTCCACCTCGAAGATCTCGCCGAACAGCGACAGCGCCCCCGCCTGGTTGTACGGGTCGCGCCGCACCCGGCGGCCGAATTTCCGCGTCAGCGCCTCCTCGGACAGATAGGTGATGTGCGCCATCATCCGCGCCACCGCCAGCCCGCGCGCCGGCACCGCCCCCTGTTCCCAGTACCGCCCGCCATGCCACTCCGGATCGGCGAAGATCGCCTGCCGGCTGACCTCGTTGAAGGCGATGTTCTGCGCCGAATGAAAGGGCGAGGTCGCGATCGGCATCGCGGCGAACACCATGTCGGGAAAGGTCGCAGCCCATTCCAGCACCTGCATCCCGCCCATCGATCCGCCGATCACGGCGAACAGCCGGGAAATGCCCAGCGCGTCGATCACCAGCCTCTGCGCCCGCACCATGTCGCGGATGGTGACCGGCGGAAAATCGGTGCCCCACGGTTCGCCGGGCCCATCGGGCCGCGCGTCGCGCGGCCCGGTCGAGCCCATGCAGCCGCCCAGCACGTTCATGCAGATGACGAAGAAGCGGTCGGTATCGATCGGCAATCCCGGCCCGACCATGCGGCCCCACCAGCCCGGCTTGCCGGTCAGCGGATGGGTCTCCGCCAGATACTGGTCGCCGGTCAGGGCATGGCAGACCACGATCGCATTGTCCCGCGCCGCCGACAGGGTGCCATAGGTCCGATAGGCGACCCGCACCGGCGCCAGCCGGAAACCGCATTCCAACTGCATCCCGTCGGGGAACAGCATGTGCGCGTGCTCGATCTGGGTGGGCGGTGTCTGGTCCATTGCGCGGGCGGACATTCCGTTCATGAACGATTGCAGGACGCGGGCAATATCCCTGTCACGGTCGGTCGTCCTATGACACCGGCGCACGCCACACGCAACAGGCGGCGGGTGCGCCCCGCGCTTTCACGGGCCCACGCTTTCACGGGCCCACGCTTTCACGGGCCCGGGCTTTCACCCGATCGTGCGCGCCCGGGCGGGTCCATCCGGCCGCACGCCGCGTTATGGTCGCGCGCTCCCCAACCATCGAAGGAACCGACACCATGACCATCAAGAAATTCGGCACCGCCCACTGGGAAGGCAGCATCAAGGACGGCAAGGGCACCGTCTCGACCGAAAGCGGGGCATTGTCCAACCAGCCCTACGGCTTCAACACCCGCTTCGAAGGCGTGGCCGGCACCAACCCCGAGGAACTGATCGGCGCCTCGCACGCCGCCTGCTTCGCCATGGCCCTGTCGGGTATCCTCGGCGGCGCCGGCCTCACCGCCACCGCCCTGGACGCGAAATCGGTCATCTCGCTGGAAAAGCAGTCCGAGGGCTTCGCGGTCACCGCCGCCCACCTGACGCTCACGGCCACCATCCCCGGCGTCACCGAGGCGCAGTTCCAGGAACTCGCAGCCAAGGCCAAGGCCGGCTGCCCGATCTCCAAGCTGCTGAACGCCACGATCACGCTGGACGCAACGCTGAAGGCCTGATCCTTCCCCGTCAGGCCAGGCGCGGATCGTGCCCGGTCTGACCTCGATGGCGCAGCAGATGATCGGCCAGCACGCAGGCCATCATCGCCGCGCCCACCGGCACGGCGCGGATCCCCACGCACGGGTCATGGCGCCCGCGCGTCGAAACCTCCACATTCTCCCCACCCCGCGTCACCGAGGCAACCGGCGTCAGGATCGAACTGGTCGGCTTCACCGCAAACCGCGCCACCAGCGCCTGGCCGGTGGAAATCCCTCCCAGCACCCCCCCGGCATGGTTGGCGGCGAAGACCAGCCGCCCGTCCTCCATCCGCATCGGGTCGGCATTTTCCTCACCGGTCAGGGCGGCGGCGGCGAACCCGTCGCCGATCTCGACCCCCTTCACGGCATTGATGCTCATCAGCGCCATCGCCAGGTCGGAATCCAGCTTGCCATAGATCGGCGCCCCCAATCCCGGCGGCACCCCCTCGGCCACGATTTCGACCACCGCGCCGACCGACGACCCGGCCTTGCGCACCGCGCCCAGATACGCCTCCCACACCGGCACCGTCTCCGGGTCCGGACAGAAGAACGGGTTGTCGCCGACCGAATCCCAGTTCCAGCGCCCCCGGTCGATGCGATGCGTGCCGACCTGCACCAGCGCGGCACGAATCCGTATGCCCGCCCCCAGCACCTGCCGCGCGACGGCCCCCGCCGCCACCCGCATCGCGGTCTCGCGGGCCGAGGACCGCCCGCCGCCGCGATAATCGCGAATGCCGTATTTCAGGTCATAGGCCACATCGGCATGGCCCGGCCGGTAGCGTTCGGCGATATCGCCGTAATCGCGCGACCGCTGGTCCACATTGCGGATCAGCAGCGAAATCGGGGTCCCGGTCGTCCGCCCCTCGAACACGCCGGACAGGATCTCGACGCTATCGGGCTCCTGCCGCTGGGTGGTGAATTTCGACTGGCCGGGCCGCCGCTGGTCCAGCCACGGCTGGATATCGGCCTCGGATAACGCGATGCGCGGCGGGCAGCCATCGATCACGCAGCCGATGGCCGGCCCATGGCTCTCCCCCCAGGTCGTCACCCGGAACAGATGCCCGAAACTGTTATCCGACATGCCCCGACATCCCCCCGCTCATGCCCGAAGGCACGCTCTCAATCGCCGGATACGCTGATATCCGGCGCCGTGGGGTTCTTCATGCCCACGATATTGTAACCGCAATCGACATGGTGGATCTCGCCGGTCACGCCGCCCGACAGGTCGGAGAGCATATACAGCCCCGCGCCGCCGACTTCCTCCAGCGCCACGTTGCGCTCCATCGGCGCGTTGTACTGGTTCCATTTCAGGATATAGCGGAAATCGCCGATCCCGTTGGCGGCCAGCGTCATGATCGGCCCGGCCGAGATCCCGTTGACGCGAATGCCGTCCCGGCCCAGGTCGGCGGCCATGTAGCGCACCGAGGCCTCCAGCGCCGCCTTGGCCACGCCCATGACATTGTAATGCGGCATCACCTTCTCGGCGCCCAGATAGGTCAGGGTCAGCATCGACCCGCCATTGGGCATCAGCCGCGCCGCCCGCCGCGCGACGGCGGTGAACGAGTAGCAGGAGATATCCAGCGCGGTCAGGAACGCCTCGCGCGGCGTATCCACATAGCGCCCGCGCAGATACTGCTTGTCCGCCCAGCCGATGGCATGGACCAGGAAATCCAGCGTCCCCCACTCTTCCTCGATCCTGGCGAAGGTCTCGTCGATCGCGGCGTCGTCGGACACGTCGCAGGACAGCACCAGCGACGATCCCACGCGCTCCGCCAGCGGACGGACCCGCTTGCCCAGCGCCTCGCCCTGGTAGGTAAAGGCCAGTTCCGCGCCCTGCGCCGCGACGGCATTCGCGATGCCCCAGGCGATGGAGCGGTCGTTGGCCACGCCCATCACGAGTCCGCGCTTGCCTTTCATCAGGGTACCCGTGGCCGGGGCTTTGGACGCGCCATCTGACATGATAGAATCCTCGGACTGAATGGAATATGGCATGATCTGAATGGCGCCGTGGTTGCACAAGCGCGCGCGTCGGACAAGGTCCGAGCCACGGGAGGGCACGGTTTCACCCGATGCGTGGCATGATGGCCATGTCCGCGCTCCGGTCCACCCGGCAGAAATGGGATTGATCGTCTATGACCGTGAAGCTGATCGACCTGGATGCCGATCCCTATACCCTCTTCGCCGAGTGGATGCGCGCCGCCGAAGCGGCCGAACCCAACGATCCCAACGCCATGGCCCTGGCCACCGCCACCCGCGACGGGCGGCCGTCGGTGCGGATGATCCTGCTGAAGGGCGCCGATCCGCGCGGCTTCGTCTTCTATACCAACCTTGAAAGCCGCAAGGCCGGCGAACTGGCCGAAAACCCCCATGCCGCCCTGCTGTTCCACTGGAAGAGCCTGATGCGGCAGATCCGGATCGAGGGCCCGGTCGAACCCGTCACCGACGCCGAGGCCGATGCCTATTTCGCCAGCCGCTCGCGCCTGTCGCGGCTGGGCGCCATCGCTTCCGACCAGTCCCGTCCGCTGCCCGACCGCGCGCTGTTCGAGCGCCGCCTGGCCCTGGAAGAGGCCCGCTACCCCGAAGGCGCGCCGATTCCGCGCCCGGCCGACTGGTCCGGTTTCCGGCTGGCGCCGGAGCGCATTGAATTCTGGCAGAATCGCGCCCACCGGCTGCACGATCGCGCGATCTGGCTCCGCACGGATACCGGCTGGGAGACGACGCGCCTCTACCCCTAGCCTCTTCCCTCCCCCGACGTTCCCTCAGGATTGCTGGAGAATAGCATTGAAGACGATACAGAAAATCCTTCTACCCCTGAACGGAACGTCCAATGCCGAGGCCGCGCTGGCCACCGGCCTGGCCTTCGCGCGCCAGTTCGGCGGCCATATCGCGGCGCTGCATGTCCGCGCCGACAGCCGCGACGTCGCCCCGCTGGCCGGTGAAGGCCTGTCCGGCGCGATGGTCGAGGAAATGATGTCCGCCGCCGAGCGCGAAGGCTCCCGCCGCGCGCTGGCGGTGCGCGAGGTCTTTTCCCGCTTCACCGCCACGCACGGCATCACGGTCACCGACGCGATCCCGCCCTTCCACGGCAATCCCGTCGGCAGCGCGTCGGCCAGCCTGGTCACCATGACGGGCCGCGAGCACGAGGTCGTCACCTACCGCGCCCGCCTGTCGGACGTCACCGTGGTCCCCCACCCGGATTCGGGCGAGGAGATCTCGTCGTCCGAGACCCTGCACGCCATCCTGTTCGACAGCGGCCGCCCGGTGGTCATCGCCCCCCGCCGCGCGCCCACCGCCGCCGGCCGGCGGATCTGCATCGCCTGGAACGGCACCTCGGAAGCCACGGCGGCCCTGCACCATATCCTGCCCTGGGCGGCCGAGGCCGAGGCGGTCCGCGTCCTCTATTCCGGCGACTACCAGCGCCGGGGCCCCGAGGCGCGCGACGCCGCCGACTACCTGACCATCCACGGCATCCACGCCGACCTGGTGGAATTCGGCGACCCGGACGAAACCGTGGGCGCCAGCCTGCTGTCGGCCTGCACCGATTTCGGCGCCGACATGCTGGCCATGGGCGCCTATTCCCACTCCCGCCTGCGCCAGTTGATCCTGGGCGGCGTCACCCGCCACGTTCTGGAGAATGCCGAAATCCCCGTTCTCATGAGCCGATGAAGGGCCGGCATGGCAGGCATGTCGCAAATACCACGACAATAGGCCGTATATTTCACTTGAATATCGATCGAAGACCGACTAGATCCCCCTCAAAGCACGATTGAAGTTCGTGCATTGAGGATATGGATCCGCCCCATGCCTATCGCGCCATCGACCCTTGATGCCATCGAAGCCGCCGGCGAGGACGCCCCGGCGATCCTGCGCGCGGCACTCGGCGGCACGGAACGGGGGCGCATCGGCCTCGTATCGTCCTTCGGCACCGAATCGGCCGTGCTTCTGGCCATGGCGGCCGAGATCGACCCGGCGGTGCCGGTGCTGTTCCTGGAAACCGGCCAGCATTTCCCCGAAACGCTCGCCTATCGCGACCAGCTTGCCGCGCGGCTCGGCCTGACCGATGTCCGCAGCCTCCACCCGGACCCGGCACAGATCGCGGCCCGCGACCCCCAGGGCCAGCTCTGGGCGTTCGACCCCGACGCCTGCTGCGCCCTGCGCAAGGTCGAGCCGCTGGACGAGGCGATCATCCCCTTCGACGCCTGGATCACCGGCCGCAAGCGCGCCCAGGCCGCCACCCGCTCCCACCTGCCGGTGATCGAGCGCCAGGCGGACGGCCGCTTCAAGATCAACCCCCTGGCCGGCTGGACCGCGGCGGAACTCGACGCGGAAATCACCCGCCGCGACCTGCCGCGCCACCCGCTCGGCGCGCTCGGCTATCGCTCGATCGGCTGCGCGCCCTGCACGCGGCCGGTCGCCGAGGGCGAGGACCCCCGCGCCGGCCGCTGGGCCGGCCTGGCCAAGACCGAATGCGGCATCCACGCGCCGGCCGCCGTCGCGACCGCCATCCTTTCCTCGCCGAACCTGTAAGGTAGCGCCCCATGGACGATCTCGACCAACTCGAAGCCCAGAGCATCTACATCCTGCGCGAGGCGTACCGGAAGCTGAAGCCGCTGGCCATGCTGTGGTCGCTGGGCAAGGATTCCAACGTCATGCTGTGGCTGGCGCGCAAGGCGTTCCTCGGCCGGGTGCCCTTTCCGGTGATGCATGTCGATACCGGCAAGAAATTCCCCGAAATGTACCGCTTCCGCGACGAATATGTAAAGAAATGGGAGCTGGAACTGCTGCTGGGCGACTGCCCCCCGGTCGAGGAGATCGACCCGACCCTGCCCCCGGCCGCCCGCTCCGCCGCGCGCAAGACCGCCGGCCTGGCCGCGATGATCGAGAAATACAAGCTGGAAGGCGTCATCGCCGGCATCCGCCGCGACGAACAGGCCACCCGCGCCAAGGAGCGCGTGTTCAGCCCGCGCGGATCGAGCCATAAATGGGACGTCCGCAACCAGCCCCCCGAATTCTGGGACCAGTACGCCACCCCGCATGAGGAGGGCGTGCATATCCGCGTCCACCCGCTGCTGTCCTGGCGCGAGATCGACATCTGGCGCTATATCGAGCGCGAGGGCATCCCGCTGGTCGACCTGTATTTCGCCAAGGACGGCAAGCGCTACCGCTCGCTGGGCGACCAGGACATCACCAGCCCGATCGAGAGCGAGGCCGCGACGGTCGCCGAGGTGATCGCCGAACTCCAGACCACCCGCACCTCCGAGCGCGCCGGCCGCGCCATGGACCATGAATCGGAAGATGCATTCGAGCGGCTGCGCGTCGCCGGCTATCTGTGACCCCAGCGGACGGATCGAGACACATCATGAGCAACGATATCCTCCGCCAGGACGCGGCCACCCCCATCGTCATCGTTGGCCATGTCGATCACGGCAAGTCGACCCTGATCGGCCGCCTGCTGCATGACACCGACAACCTGCCCGAGGGCCGGGTGGCGCAGATCATCGAATCCAGCCGCAAGCGCGGGCTGAAGGTGGAGTGGAGCTTCCTGCTCGACAGCCTGCAGATCGAGCGCGACCAGGGCGTCACGGTCGATTCCACCCGCATCCCGTTCCTGCTGGGCGACCGCCAGTTCGTGATCGTCGACGCACCCGGCCACCGCCAGTTCCTGCGCAACATGATCACCGGCGCCGCCGACGCCGAGGCCGCCGTGCTGGTGGTCGACGCCGCCGAGGGCGCGCAGGAACAGACGCGCCGCCACGCGATGCTGCTGCGCCTGATCGGCATCCGCCACGTGATCGTGCTGATGAACAAGGTCGACCTGCTGGATTATGACGAGCAGAAGATCGCCGCTTCCGAACAATCCGTCGCGGACCTGCTCAAGCAGCTCGACATCGCACCCAGCCTGTTCATCCCCGCCTCGGCGCGCGAGGGCGACAATATCGCCTCCCGCTCGCCGCACATGGAATGGTACAAGGGCCCGACCCTGACCGAGGCCCTGGCCCTGGTCCCGTCCCCCGCCGGCCGCGCCGACCTGCCTCTGCGCCTGCCGGTGCAGGATGTCTATCGCTTCGACAGCAAGCGCGTGGTCGCCGGCCGCATCGAGCGCGGCCGCGTCACGGTGGGCGACACGCTGGTCATCGGCACCCACGGCACCACCGCCCGCGTCGCCTCGATCGAAAGCTGGCACACCGCGCCGCAGATCTCCGCCGTGGCCGGCCAGTCGGTCGCCCTCACGCTGGAGCCGGACGTGATCCCCGATCGCGGCGACCTGCTGCACCGGCCGGAAGAGGCGCCGATCCGCACCGCGCGCATCCGCTCGCGCCTGTTCTGGCTGCGGCAGGAGCCCCTGCGCGTCGGCGAGAGCTTCCGCCTGCGCCTCGCCACCGCCGAGCATCAGGTCACCGTGGCCTCGATCGATTCCGTGGTGCGCCTGGACGATCTGACGGAACACCCCTCCGACCATGTTCCCCCCGAGGGCTTCGCCGAGATCACGCTGGCAACGTCGGAGAACATCCTGTTCGACGCCTTCACCCCCGGCACCACCGACGGGCGCGGCGTGCTGGTCGATCGCCACCAGCGCATCGTCGGCGGCGCGCCGCTGATCGGCCCGGCCGACATCGCCAGCGGCACCAGGGCCATCCACCCCACCGACAGCACCGTCTCGCTGTGGGACCGCGCCCAGGCGCGCGGCCATCGCGGCGGCGTGTTCTGGATGACCGGCCTGCCCGGCGCCGGCAAGAGCACGATCGCCCGCGCGGCGGAATCCCGCCTGTTCGCACGGAAGATCGACGTCTCGGTGCTGGACGGCGACACGCTGCGCGCCGGCCTGTGCGCCGATCTCGGCTTCTCGGAAGCCGACCGCACCGAAAACGTGCGCCGCGCCGCCGCCGTCGCCCGCATCCTGGCCGAAACCGGCCAGGTGGTGCTGGTCGCCCTGATCTCGCCCCGCGCCGCCGACCGCGACCTGGCGCGCCAGGTGGTGGGCGAAGGCTTCCACGAAATCTTCGTCGATGCCGACCAGGCCACCTGCGAAGCCCGCGACCCCAAGGGCCTCTACCAGGCCGCCCGCGCCGGCCGCATCACCGGCTTCACCGGGATCGACGCCCCGTACGACATCCCCGCCGCCCCCGACCTGCATCTGCCCACCGGCCAGGACAGCGTGGGCACGGTCGCGGAACGCCTGGCCACCTACGTGGCCGACAGCGTCGCGCTGAGCGACGGCGTCCGCCGCCAGCACAGGATATAATGCACGATCAATAATCGTGCATTCCTCTTGTAATGCGCCCATGAAACCCTTAATGACCTCGTAGAACAGGGCGACACCCTGTCCGCGGCGGCCGGAACGGGAAAAAGAGGTACGGACCAGTGAGCGATGTCAGGAACAACCGCCGCGAGGCGGGCGGTTCAAGCGTGATCACCGCCAACCGGCTGCTCGACGGGCGCATCGTCTGGCAGGTCGGCGAAGCCGCGTGGTCCACGCTGATCGACGACGCCCGGATCATCCCGAACACGCAGATCGAAGCCGCGATCGCCCAGGCCACCGCCCGCCAGCAGGAGGACGGCCTGGTGGGCGTCTATGGCGTGCAGATCGAATCCGACGACGCGACGCCGACTCCCGTCACGGTGCGCGAGCGCATCCGCGCCTTCGGCCCCACCGTCCATCCCGACTTCACGCCCGCAGCCGAGCTCGAAGCCCATGCCTGACACCCTGCCCGCCCCCGCGCTGCCCATCGGACATTACGGCTACGATCAGGTGGACCGCGCCTTCCTGGCCGACCGGGTGGAGCAGTTCCGCGACCAGGTGGCCCGGCGCATCGCCGGCACGCTGTCCGAGGACGAGTTCAAGCCGCTGCGCCTGATGAACGGCCTGTATCTGCAACTCCACGCCTACATGCTGCGGATCGCCGTCCCCTACGGCGTGCTGGACTCCCGCCAGTTGCGCGAACTGGCCCATATCGCCCGCACCTACGACCGCGATTACGGCCATTTCACCACCCGCCAGAATCTCCAGTTCAACTGGATCCGGCTGGAAGACACGCCCGACATCCTGGCCCGCCTGGCCGATGTCGACATGCACGCCATCCAGACCAGCGGCAACTGCATCCGCAACGTCACCTGCGACCAGTTCGCGGGCGCGGCACAGGACGAGCTGGTCGATCCGCGCGTCCATGCCGAAATCCTGCGGCAATGGTCCACGCTGCACCCGGAATTCACCTTCCTGCCGCGCAAGTTCAAGATCGCGATCAGCGGCAGCCCGAACGACCGCGTCGCCGCCCGCTTCCACGATATCGGCCTGGTGGCCAAGCCCGCCCCCGACGGCGGCACGCAATTCGACGTCTTCGTGGGCGGCGGCATGGGCCGCACGCCGATCGTCGGCGTGCATCTGCGCGACGACCTGCCGGAAGAGGATCTGCTGGCCTATCTGGAGGCCATGGTCCGCGTCTATAACGAGTACGGCCGCCGCGACAACATCTACAAGGCGCGGATCAAGATCCTGGTCCAGGCCCTGGGCACCGAAGGCTACCGCCAGAAAGTCGATGCCGAATTCGCGGCCATGAACCGCGCCCGCTACCGCCTGCCGCCCGAAACCGTCGCCGCTATCCGCGCGCGCTTCGGCACGCCGGACCTGCACGCGCCCGACGACGCGGCGGCGCAGCTCGACCGCGCCCGCCGCGCCGACCCGGTATTCGACCGCTGGGTACGCACCAACACCCACCCGCACCGCGCGCCCGGCTATATCTCCGCCGTCATCTCGCTCAAGCCCGCCGGCGGCATCCCCGGCGACGCCACCTCGGCGCAGATGGACCTCGTCGCCGACCTCGCCGACCGCCACGCCTTCGGCGAGATCCGCGTCACCCACATGCAGAACCTGGTCCTGGGCCATGTCCGGCAGGACGAACTGCATGTCGTCTGGCAGGCGTTGCGCGGGGCCGGCCTCGCCTCGGCCAATATCGGCCTGATCGGCGACATCATCGCCTGCCCCGGGCTCGATTACTGCGCGCTGGCCAACGCGCGGTCGATCCCGATCGCCCAGAAGCTCGGCGCCCGCTTCGCCAGCCCCGAGTTGCAGGAGACGATCGGCCCGATCGAGATCAAGATCTCGGGCTGCATCAATGCCTGCGGCCATCATCATGCCGGCCATATCGGCATCCTGGGCGTGGACAAGAAGGGCGAGGAATATTTCCAGCTCACGCTGGGCGGCTCGCCGGGCAGCGACGCCTCGGTCGGCCAGATCCTCGGCCCGGCCCTGCCCGAGGACGCCACCGTGGACGCCATCGCCCGCCTGGTCGATGCCTATCTGGTCCACCGCGCGGGGGGCGAGCGCTTCCTCGATACCTACCGGCGCCTGGGCGCCGCCCTGTTCAAGGATGCCGTCTATGCCACTGCTTGAAAACGGACGGCTTGTCCCCGACCCCTGGACCACGCTCGACCAGGACGCCTTCCTCCCCGCCGCCGGCCCGGTCATCGTGCCGCTCTCCCGGCTCGAAGAGGGCCTGGCCCGTCCCCCCGGCGAACAGTTGGGCGTGGCGCTCCCGCCCGACGCCGAAATCGCCACCCTGCGCACCGTCCTGCCCCGCCTGTCGCTGGTGGCGGTCACCTTCCCCATCTTCCGCGACGGCCGCGCCTTCAGCCAGGCCCGCGCGCTGCGCGAGCACCTGCACTTCGCCGGCGAAATCCGCGCCACCGGCAAGCCCCTGCCCGACCAATATGAATTCCTGCTCCGCTGCGGCGTCTCGACGGTCGCCCTGCCCGCCGGCAGCGATCCGCAGGTCTGGGCCCGCGCCCACACCCGCTTCCGCACCGCCTACCAGCCCTCGGTGCGCGGCGAACGCGCCGAAGGCGCCACGCTGCGCCGGGTTCTCTGACGGCCCGACCGGCTGCCGGTCGCCGCCAGAGATGCCGCCATCGCCCCTTCCGCCCGGCGAACACCCATGCTACCGCCGGGCACATGACACGACGCGGCATGCTGAAACGCCTGACGGCGGCGGGCGTGGCCCGCAAGGCGGCCATCGGCCTGCTGCGCTCCTATCTGCGGCTGGCGATCGGCACCACGCGCTGGACGTTCGACATCCACCCCGACGCACATCCCCTCCTGACAGGACAGGGCGCGCTGGTAGCCTTCTGGCATGAGGCATTGGCCCTGACCCCGGCGCTGCTCTGGTGGTCCACCTCCCGCAATCCCGCTCTGCGGCCCCACGTCCTGATCAGCCGCAACCGCGACGGCCGGCTGATCGCCGACGTCATCGCCCCCTGGGGCGCCGGCACCGTCGCCGGCTCCACCGACCGCAAAGGCAAGGACAAGGGCGGAGCAGCCGCCCTGCGCCAGCTCCTGGCCCTGCTCCGGACCGGCACCCCGATCGTCATCACCCCCGACGGCCCGCGCGGCCCGCGCCGACAGGTCGAACAGGGCGTGATCGGCCTGTCACGCCTCTCCGGCGCCCCGATCGTGCCGGTCGGCGGCTGGTGCGCCAACCGGCGGCTGGGCGGCTGGGACCGTATGATGCTCCCCCTGCCGTTCGGGCGCGGCCGCATCGTCTGCGGCGCACCGATCACGGTCACCCGCGCAAATCAGGACACCGCCCCCGCCAGGCTCGCCGCCGGCCTCGACGCGGCCATGCACGCGGCCGCCCGCAACCGGGCCGGCGCGGCGCAACGGCTCTGGGCCGCGCTGGCCACCCTGCTGGCCCCGGCCCTGACGCTGCTGCTGCACCGGCGGCTGGCCCGAGGCAAGGAGATCCGCGGCCGCCTGCGCGAGCGCATGGGCCTGACACCCCGCCCCCGCCCGCCCGGAAAACTGATCTGGCTGCACGCGGCCAGCGTGGGCGAAACCCAGTCGATCCTGCCGGTGATCGCCCGATTGCTCGCCCGTGACGACACACTGCGCGTTCTGGTCACCACCGCGACCGTCACCGCCGCCACGCTGCTGGACCAGCGGCTGGCCGCCACCCGGGAGGGCGCGCGGGTCCTCCACCAGTTCGTGCCGCTGGACGTGCCCCGCTGGGTCGGCCGCTTCCTGCGCCATTGGCGCCCCGACGCGGCGGCGCTGACCGAAAGCGAACTCTGGCCCAACCTGGTCGAGGCCTGCCACCGGGCCGGCATCCCGCTGGCATTGCTGAACGCGCGCCTGTCCGACCGCGCCCGGGCGGGCTGGAGCCGCGTGCCCGGCCTGGCCGACCGGATGCTGGGCCGCTTCGCCTGGATCGCCGCCCGATCGACCCTCGACGCCACCCGCCTGCGCGCCCTGGGCGCCGCGCGGATCGGCGTCGAGGGCGACCTCAAGGGCGCGGCCCCGCCGCTACCGGCCGATCCGGTCGCGCTAGCCCGCCTGCGCGGCCTGCTCGCCGACCGCCCGGTCTGGCTGGCCGCCGCGACCCACGAGGGCGAGGAGGAGCAGATCGTCCGGGCCGCCCGCCAGATCCGCGCGCGCCACCCCGGCCTGCTCACCCTGATCGTGCCCCGCCACCCCGAACGCGGTCCGGCCATCGCCGCCAGCCTGGACCACGCCCCCCGCCGCGCGGCGGGGCGGGAACCCGGGCCGGACGACGCGTTCTGGATTTGCGACACGCTGGGCGAACTGGGCCTGTTCTATCGGGCGGTGCCGATCGTCTTCATCGGCAACAGCCTGCCGGGCCCCGGCCGGCGCGGCGGGCACAATCCCC
This sequence comes from Gluconacetobacter sacchari, assembly GCF_014174255.1. Taxonomy (GTDB): domain Bacteria; phylum Pseudomonadota; class Alphaproteobacteria; order Acetobacterales; family Acetobacteraceae; genus Gluconacetobacter; species Gluconacetobacter sacchari. The sequence goes on along the minus strand of NZ_JABEQJ010000006.1, from coordinate 100,914 downwards.
TGGAGCCGGCGCGCGTCGGCGCCGCCCTGGCAACCGGCCCCCTGACCGGGAATTTTCTCGATGCCTTCGCCCGGCTGGGAGAGGCGGTGCGAACGGTGCCCGATGCCGACGCCCTGGCCGAATGGGTGGAAACGATGCTGGCCGACCCCACTCGCGCCGTCGCGGCCGGACAGCGGGCACAGGCGGCCAGCCAGGCCGACGCCACCCTCCCCGACCGCCTGGCCGCGCGCCTGCTGGCGCTGATGGACGTCCCCTGATGCGCGCCCCGCGCTTCTGGTCCCGGGAGGATGGCGGCTGGCCGGCCCGGCTGCTGGCGCCCGCCGCCGCCCTCTACGCCCACGCCACCGCGCGGCGGCTGCGCCGGCCGGGCTGGCACGCCCCGATTCCGGTCCTGTGCTGCGGCAACCTCACCGTCGGCGGCGCGGGCAAGACGACGCTGGCGCTGGACCTGCTGACGCGGCTGGTAGCGCGCGGCAGGCGCGTGCATGTCCTGACACGCGGCTATGGCCGCCGCCGCTCCGGCCTGCTGCGGGTCGATCCCACCCGCCACACCGCCGCCGATGTCGGGGACGAGGCCCTGCTGCTGGCATCTCTCGCCCCCACCCACGTCTCGGCCGATCGCGCGGCCGGCGCCCGCGCCGCGCTCGCCGAGGGCGCGGACTGCCTGGTGATGGATGACGGCTTCCAGAATCCCGGCCTGTATCAGGACATGAAGCTGCTGGTCATCGACGGCGCCGACGGCTTCGGCAACGGCCATATCATCCCCGCCGGCCCCCTGCGCGAACCGGTCGCGGCCGGCGTCGCCCGGGCGCACGCCACAATCCTGATCGGCGACGATCTCACCGGCGCGCTGCCCCGCCTGCCGGGCCGCCTGCCGGTCCTGCGCGCGGTTCTGGCGATGCAGGACGCGGTGCCGCTGCTGGCCGGCCGGCCGGCCGTCGCCTTCGCCGGCATCGGCCGGCCGGGGAAATTCTTCGACGGGCTGCGCGCCCAGGGCATCCGCCTGGCGGCCTGCGTACCCTTCGCCGACCATCACCCCTACACGCCAGGCGACTTCCGTCGCCTGCGCGCGCTGGCCGCGACCCATGGCGCCATGCTGCTGACCACCCCCAAGGACGCGGCACGCCTGCCCCCGTCGTTGCGGGCGCAGATCCACACCATCGGCGTCGGACTGGAATGGACCGACCCCGACGCGCCGGAACACCTGCTGGACCGATGGCTGAACGGCGAAACCCCATGACCGAGTCCCGTCCCGTCACGCTGCTGATGCGGTCCGAGGCCCTGGCCGCCCGCGCCGCCCTGGCGTTCCTGCGCCGCCTGGGCCCGGTCGGCGCCTCGAACGTCGGCGGCGCGATCTGCCGCGTCATCGGCCCCCGCCTGCCGGTGTCGCGCGTCGCGGACGCCAACCTGCGCCTGGCGATGCCGGAACTGGATGCCCCGGCACGCCGGGCAATCATCCGCGCGGTGTGGGACAATCTGGGCCGCACGGTGGGCGAATTTCCGCACCTGCCCACCCTGAAGGAAAATCCGCCGTCCGGCCCCGGCTGGGACGTGGTGGGGGCCGAACATCTGGCCGCGCAGTTGGCGCGCGGCGGCCCCGTGATCTTCATGTCCGGCCATATCGGCAACTGGGAAATGCTGCCTCCCGCCGTGGGCCGCCACGGACTGCCCTTCGCCTCGTTCTACCGCGCCGCCGGCAATCCGCTGGTCGACGACATGATCCGCGCGCTGCGCGAGGCAGCAATGAAGGCTGCAACAGGAGACGGAGCGACAGGGGGCCGGGCGCTCCCCATGTTCGCCAAGGGCGCACGCGGCGCGCGCGGCGCGCTTGCCCATCTCGCCCGTGGCGGGCGGCTGGGCATGCTGATCGACCAGAAGATGAATGACGGGATCGAGGCCAGATTGTTCGGCCACCCGGCCATGACCGCCCCCGCGCTGGCCGCCATGGCCCTGCGCTATCGCTGCGCCGTCATCCCCGGCTATGTCGAGCGGCTGGGCCCGGCCCGCCTGCGCATCCATGTCGAGCCACCGCTGCACCTGCCCGACAGCGGCGACCGGCAGGCCGACATCCTGGCCCTGACCCAGGCCGTCAACGATCGGCTGGAACGCTGGGTCCGCGCCCGTCCCGGCAGTTGGCTGTGGCTGCATCGCCGCTGGCCCAAATCAGCCCGTCCCTGATCCTGCCCGCGCCCCGATCATGGTCAGTCCGTGGCAGATTCGTCTCACAATCGCATTAATTCTGGGCACAGAAATATTACGAATGCGACAAAGCGATGACGCACTCCAATAGGGGTTGATTACATTTTGACCAAATGCACTATTTGACGCCTAAAATTAGGCCAATTCCGTAACGGATCATTGCTTTTTTGCCACATCGTTAAATTTCTGCCTCTTTGAGTGGCGCGATAGTCCAGATTCAATTTGGCAATGCCGAACCCTCGATTTAGCGTGCCCTTCGCCCGCCCCATACTCCGAGGACATGACAGATGCCCGCGACGATGACCCTGAAGGCGCATACCATCTCCACCAACAACGTCGTTCCGCTGCGCGCGAACTTCCTGCCCCGCCATCGGGAATATCTGATGCGCTGGCTGGACGCCGGAACCTGCATGGGGCTGTGCGATGTCGATGTCTCGCCCCGCGCCGGCAACGGGCCGATCGAACATGTGCTGGTCTGGGTCCGTGAAAACGCCGACCCGGCCTATCTGTTGCGCCCCGAAGGCATGAACTGGGTCCTGGTCGACAATCTGCGCGACCACCGGCTGGGTACCTTCAAGACGTTCGAGGCGGCACTGTATGCCATTCGCCCGGTCCTGGCCTGCGGCGCGACGGCGGCGGCCTGACCCGTCCCGCCAGCAGCGTCGCCCTCCAACGCTCCACCCGTTCAGCTCTGCTCCCGCGCCAGGCGCCCCGCCGCCGGGATGACAATCCGCCCACCGCCACTGGGCTGGATCTGGAAAATCGCCAGATCGCGGCGTGTCTGGCCATCCGGCGTCAGCCCGAACACGCCATCGACACCTGAAAACCCATCCGGACGCGTCAGGGCCTCGACCGTATAGCCGTTCGGCCGATCCGCCGGCCGCGCACGATCCAGGGCCCCCACCAGTGCCGAGGCATCATAGGCCAGGTCGCTCAGCGGCGTCGGCATGGTGTGATAGCGCGCCATGTAAAGCTGCACGAAGCGCTGGCGCGCCGCCGGATCGGGCGCCGCATACCATGCGCCCTGCAACTGTCCCAGCTTGCCGGCGAACGACGCCCACAGCGCCGTCCCCAGAATCCGCACCTGCGGCGTCCCCGCATTCGCCGTCACCGGCAAGGGCATGGGCGGAGCAGCAACGCCATTTGCCGCCGTGGCAGGCGGCACCGCCGCCGGCACACCGATCACCTGAAAGGACCGCAGCGCGTCGATCACCGCCGCCAGTTGCAGCCCGGTATCGGCCAGCAGCAACGCGTCGAACGGCGGCGGCCCCGGCGGCGAGGCGGCGGGCGCGGGCTGCGCCTGCGGCACGGCCCCCCCAACAGGATCGACCGCTGCCGCCGCGTCGGGCGGCAGCGCGGCCTGGGCGGCCGGCTGCGCCGCCGCGACCCGCATGTCGTAATTGGATAATGTCTTCAGGCCCTGCGTGATGCTGGCGGAACTGCCGGCATGATAGACGATCTGGGGCGCGGCCAGTCCCCGCGCCGCGCAGTCCTGCATCAGCGCCCGCCCCATCGCGTGGCCCAGCGCGCTATCGGGCAGGAAGGCGGCGAAATGCTGCCGTCCCTCGGCCTGCGCCGCCGCCACCAGCCGCCCGACCTGCTGCTCCGGCGAGATTCCCAGCGTCCACACGCCGGGGCGGCCCACCGACACGTCGCTGGTATAAGCCAGCATCGGGACCGACGCCGCGCTGGTCACCGCCGCCGCCTGCGCGGTCTCGGCGGCAGTCAGCGGCCCCAGGATCACGCCGTCACCCGCCGCCAGGGCCCCCTGCGCGGCCTGCGCCGCGCCCGTGGCGGTGTCGCGGACATCCAGCGGCGGGGCGGTCGGGCTGCCCAGCGCCATGCGCGTCGCCGCCAGCATCGCCTGGCCCAGTCGTGCATTGCCGCCACTCAGCGGCAGCAGCACACCGACCGTCCGGCCGGGCGGCACGGCGGCCGGCACTGGCGGAACGCCCGAGACAGGCTGCGGACCCGGCCCCGCGCAGGCGGCCAATCCGGCCAGCGAGGCCGCCAGTACCAGTCCGGCCTTGCCAGACGGGCCATGACGGGCTGAATCTACAGGCCGTTTCTGCATCCGGGTTGCGAATGACCGATTCATCTTCCTCGTCCCTGCCTTTCCACGCGCCCCTGCAAGAGGCGTCTTCCAGCCCGGCGCCTTCTTCCCTTAGTGAAGCCGCCCCCGCCCGTCATGCCCCCGACCCCGACGACCCGACCGAGGACGAGACCCCCCACACGCCCGCCGGCCATCCGGATGGGGGCATGCTGACCCTGGTATCCACACCCATCGGCAATCTCGGCGATTTCAGCGACCGCGCCGCCGCCACCCTGGCGGAAGCCGACCTGATCCTGTGCGAGGATACCCGCACCAGCGCGCGCCTGCTGACGGCGCGCGGCATCACCACCCGCACCGAACCCCTGCACGACCATAACGAGCAGCAGCGGATTCCCGCACTGATCGCCTTGCTGGAGCACGGCCGGCGGATCGCCGTCATTTCCGATGCCGGCACGCCCCTGCTGTCCGATCCCGGTTTCCGCCTGGCGCGGGCGGCGATCGCGGCCGGCATCGCGATGACGGCCGTGCCAGGCCCCAACGCCGCGATCACCGCGCTCACCCTGTCCGGCCTGCCGCCGCATCCGTTCATGTTCTCGGGCTTCCTGCCGCCGCGCCCGGCGGCACGGCGCGAGGCGCTGGCCAGACTGCGCGCCGCCGAGCAGGCCGGCCTGTCCGCCACCCTGATCTGGCACGAGGCCCCGCACCGGCTCGACGAGATGCTGGCCGATCTCGCCGAGATTTTCGGCGCCGACCGCCCCGCCGCCGTGGCGCGCGAACTGACCAAACGGTTCGAGGAAGTACGGCGCGGCCCCGTGGGCACCCTCGCCGCCTGGTATGCCGACAATCGGGCGCGAGGCGAAATCACCGTCCTTCTGGGACCGCCCGCCGAGGATGACAGCGGCGCCGACGACCTGGACGACCGCCTGCGCGCGGCCCTGGCCACCCTGTCGGTCAAGGACGCGGCGTCCCTGGTGGCCGGCGCGATCAACCTGCCCCGCCGCACCGTCTATGCCCGCGCGCTGGAACTGGCCCGCCAGACCGACGACCCGCACGGCTAGCGATCACCGATATCCGTATCGAACAGTCCGTCCGGCATCGGCCCACCTCCCAGGCGCACATTGAACAGATCGACCTGCGTCGTCTGCCCCTGCGCGTCCACCACGCTCCACGAGCGCAGCGACAACGGATTGTCATGGAACACCAGCGTCAGGCTCCCGTCCCCCGGCGAGGCGGTCCGCACCAGCGTGACCTGCACCAGCCCATTGGCATGCGTGAAGGCGGTAACGGTCACATCCCCCGACAGTTGCAGGCCCGGGCGCAGCAGCAACCCAAGCGGCGTCTTGTCCAGCGGCAGGGTCGTGGTCTGGCCAAGCTGGCTGTCGTTGAACACCACCTGCCCGTGATTGGCCACCAGCAGCAGCGGGCTGGGCTTGTCATATTCGAAGCGCATCCGCCCCGGCCGGCTCAGCCACGCCGTGCCGGTGGCGCGCCTGCCGTCCGGCGCCAGTTGCTGGAACTGCGCTTCCAGCGTCGTGATCGCGTCCAGATAGGCCTGGATACGCTGCACCCACCCCCGATCGGCGGCGGTCAGGCTCGTCGCCGCCTGGGCATGCGCGGGCACCGGCAGGCAGGCCATCGCCACCAGCCCGCCCAACAGGCAGGCCACGACATGAGTGTGCAGGAAGGTCAGGCGGTTCGGTCGCGTCATGGCACCCGGTCGGTCGCAAGGGGGCGCCGGCCGGCCACCCCGCCGGGGCGCCGGTCCAGCCCACCCTCGTTGCCCGATCATTCCGGCAAGATCAAGGCGTTCCCCCGCCCGAACCGCCGCGCAGCCGCCCCGACGCCACCAGCGCCGCCAACCCGGGCGGCAGCGGCACATCCGCCGGCAGTTCCGGGGCCGGGCACGGCGTGCCCAGCACGGTGCGGATCGGGATCACGCCGGCCCAGACCGGATAATCCCCCTCCGCCCCGTCTCCCGGCGGCGCATCGCGCACCTTCACGCTGGCTTCCTCGATGTCCATCCGCAGCACGGCGGTCGCCCGGCGCTCCTGCGCGGTCATCGGCCGCAAACCCTCCCACCGGCCGGGAAAGAAATCCTCGACCATGTCGCGCAGCGCGGCGGCGATCTCCTCCTCCCCCTCCAGCAGTACGGCGGTGCCGAACAGCATGGCCGAGCGATAATTGACCGAGTGGCTGAAGGCCGAGCGCGCCATCACATACCCGTCCATCCGGCTGCATGTCAGGCACACCCGCGTCCCTCGCGCCGCCCGCAGAAACCGGCTGGCCGCCGAGCCATGCCAATAGACCCGGTCGCCCACCCGCCATTGCAGCGTCGGCGTCACATAGGGCGCGCCATCGATCACATAGCCCACATGGCACAGGGGCGAGGCATCCAGCACCTCATACACGGCCGCCCGTTCATGGCTGCCGCGCTCGTGGGCACGCCGTATCCGGCTGCGCTCGGTCACGGGAAAGGACTCACTCATCACCGGCTCCTGTCGTTACCCGCCCAGTTTGAACGGGCAACGGTCTGCCGGTAACATCCGGTTCTTCCATTTTTGTCAGACCGGTTGATCCGCCCCGTGACCGACACCGCCCGTCCGCCACCCCCCGCCTGGCTGGTCCTCTCCCCCGATGCCGGCCCACTGGAAAGCCAGATCCATCGTGCGATCCGCGAGCGCATCCTGGCGGGGCAACTCGCCGCCGGCGACCGCCTGCCCTCCACCCGCACCCTGGCCCGCGCGCTGGGCGTCGCGCGCTCCACCATCGTGCTCGCCTATGACCGGCTGCGCGCCGAAGGCTTTCTCGCCGCCCGCCCCGGATCGGCCACCCATGTCGCAGCCCTGCCCGCCCCGCCGCGCCACGGCCCCCCAACGGCCCCGCCCGCCCCGCCCCCGGCCCCGCCGGAACAGGCGCCGGCGGCCCTGCGTCCCGGCCTGCCCGATCTCGCTTCCTTCCCGCACGCCCTCTGGGCCCGCTGCCTCGGTGCCCGCGCCCGCGCCGGGCGGCTGATCGATCTCGGCCAGGGCGGCCGCGCGGCCGGCGCTCCCGAATTGCGGGCCGCCATCCTCGCCCATGTCCGCACCACGCGGGGCGTCGTCGCCACCGCCGATCAGATCGTCATCGTCCCGTCGATCCGCGTCGCCGTCGACGCCATCGCCCGGGTCGCGCTCTCCGCCACAGCCAGCCCCGTCGCCTGGGTCGAGGAACCCGGCTATATCCCCATCCACACGATCCTAAACGCCGCCGGCGCCCGGCTCGTCCCGCTGCCCTGCGACAGCGAGGGCATGGACGTCGCCCGCGCCTCCGGGCCACCCCCGCGCCTGATCTGCGTCACCCCATCGCACCAGTATCCGACCGGCGCCGACATGACCCTGCGCCGCCGCCTCGCCGTGCTGGCCCACGCCCACGCCAGCGGCGCCGTGGTGCTCGAAGACGATTACGACAGCGAATTCCAGTACGACACCCGTCCGGTCGCCGCCCTGCAAGGCATCGACCGCACCGGATCGGTCGCCTATCTCGGCACGTTTTCCAAGATCCTTGCCCCGGGCCTGCGCGTCGCCTACGCCATCCTGCCGCCCCGCCTGGTCGCCCCGGTCACCGATTTCCTGTCCCGGCGCGGCATCGCGGTGCCGATTCACCTGCAACTCGCCCTCGCCGACTTCATTACCGAGGGCCACCTGCGCGCCCATATCCGGCGCATGAACACGCTTTACGCCCAGCGCATGGCCGGCGCCCTCGCCGCCCTGCGCCGCCATTGCAGCGGGGTGCTGCTCCCTGGCCCCGGCACCGGCGGCCTGCAACTGGCCGCCCGCTTCACCGACCCCACCCGCGACGACCGCGCGGTGGCGCGCCACCTGTGGTCGCGGGGCCTCGGGGTCAGCCCGCTCTCGGATTATCATCTGGGTCCGGCCCAGCCCGGCCTGCTGCTGGGCATCGCCTCCGCCACGCCCGAGGCCATGGACCACGCGGCGCGGCTGATTCGGTGTTGCCTGCCGGAAACGCGCTAGCCGGCCGACCCGATCAGGATCCCCGCCGCGAATACCAGCGCCCCACCGAAGACGATCTGCACCACCGCCGAGCCGAACGGCGTGTCCTGATAGCGCCAGCGCACCCAGGAAATCAGCAGCAGCTCAACCACCACCACCACCATGGCCACACTCATGGCCAGCGAAAACCGATCGATCAGGAACGGCACCGTATGGCCGATCCCCCCGGCCGTGGTCATCAGGCCGCAGATCACCCCGCGCAACATCGGCGCGCCGCGTCCCGACAGCTTGCCGTCATCCGACAGGGCTTCGGCGAACCCCATGGAAATCCCGGCCCCCACCGACGCCGCAATCCCGACCAGAAAGGCCTCCCACGGCCGATGCGAGGCAAAGGCCGCCGCGAAAACCGGCGCCAGGGTGGACACCGAGCCATCCATCAACCCGACCAGGCCCGGCTGGATCACCTGCAACACGAAACGCCGCCGCGCGTCTTCGTCCTCGCCCTCGCGCTTGCTGGCCGGCAGGCGCTTCTGCTCGATGACACCCGCCGCCTGCTCATGCCGGTCCTCGGCCACCGCGAGGTCGCCCAGCAATTTTCGCGTGGCGGCATCATTGGTCCGCAGCGCGGCCTGGCGATAGAAGCGCGCCGCATCCGTCTCCATCTGGCACGCATGCCCGCGCACGGCCTCTATCCCCATGCCCTGCACCTGCCAGGCCGGCCGCCGCACCATGAATCCCGCGATATCCTGGCGGCGAATCAGCGGAATATGCTGGCCGAACCGCCCGACATACAGGTCGATCAGGTCGCGCCTGTGCTCGTTCTCCTCATGCGCCATGTCGGTAAAGATCTTGGCGGTATCGGGATAATTGTCACGCAGGGCATAGGCGAAATCGGCATAGATCCGCGCATCTTCCTCCTCGTTCGAAATGGCGAGGGCAAGGATTTCCTGGTCGTTCAGCGTCGTGAATTTGCGCATGAAAACTCTATGCCGGAATCCCCCCGGCATACACAAGACGTTTCGATGCCGTGCGAATAACTCGCGTTATCGGCTACAACAAACCCAAGCCCGCTCACACCGCCGCTTCGGCGAAGATCCTCGTCACATCGCCCTGCCAGGCACCATGATACCGTTCCAGCCAATGCTCGGCCTGGGTCGGCGCGCCGGCCGCGATCGCCTGCAACGGCGCCAGCAGATGGCTCTCGTCGCGCCCGTTGCCATCCGTCACCGCGCGCCCGCGCAACCCGTCGGTCGCGATCGCGACCATGCGGGCAGCCAGTTCCCGCGCCACTCCGCCGGCCCACGGCGCCTCCAGCCCCTGGCGCGGCACGGCGGCCCGCAGCGCGGCATACTCCGCCCAGTCCCGCTCGCGCACCAGCGCGTCGGCGGCGGCCAGCGCCGCGTCGTCATACAGCAGCCCGACCCACAGCGCGGACTGCGCCAGCATCATCTCCGGCGACCCGGCATCGGCCCCGCGCATTTCCAGGAAACGCTTCAACCGCACATCGGTGAAGGCGGTGGTCATATGGTCTTCGAAGTCGCCGATGGTCGGGACCAGCCCCTCCAGCCCGTCCTGGCGCTCGCCCTTCATCCAGGCCCGGAACGACCTCCCGGCCACATCCAGGATCCGCCCGTCGCGCACGATGAAATACATCGGCACGTCCAGCAGCCACTCCACATAGGCCTCGAAGCCGAAGGACGGCGCGAAGAAGGCCGGCGGCATGCCCGAGCGCGCATTGTCGGTGTCGGTCCAGACATGCGCCCGGTTGGACAGCAGGCCGTTCGGCCGGCCTTCATAAAAGGGCGAATTGGCGAACAACGCGGTCGCCACCGGCTGCAACGCCAGCGACACGCGCAGCTTGCGCAGCATGTCGGTTTCCGAGGCGAAGTCCAGATTGACCTGCACGGTGCAGGTCCGGGTCATCATGTCCAGCCCCAGCGTGCCGACCTTGGGCATGTAATCGCGCATGATCGCATAGCGGCTCTTGGGCATCCACGGCATGTCCGCCCGCCGCGCCAGCGGGTGGAAGCCCAGCGGCGCGAAGCCGATCCCCAGCGACCGGCTGATGGGGCGGATCGCCTCGAAATGCCGGGCCATCTCATGGCCGGTCTGGTGCAGGCTGGCCAGCGGCGCGCCGGACAGTTCGAACTGGCCCGCCGGCTCCAGCGACACCGATCCCCCGCGCTCCGGCCCGATCCCCTTCAGCCCGATCAGCGTGCCCTTGTCCTCGATCGCCTCCCAGTTTCCGCCGCCGTCCTGGCGATACAGATCGGCCAGGATCTCGCCGATCCCGTCGGGGGCATAGGGCGGCGGCATCCAGGGCGCACGCCCCTCCCCGGCGGCGGCCGGCAGGACGAAGCCGAATTTTTCATGCTCGGTGCCGATGCGCCACTGCGCGCGCGGCTTGCCCCCGTCCGCCAGCAACGCGGCCAGTTGACCGATCGATTCGACAGGGGTGGTATCTTGCTCGCCGGGGTTCGACATCGTTTCTGAAAAAGCCCTCAAAATTAGCGCGAAACTGCACCAGACGCACGCCGGAAACCAGCCCCCATCAGGGACAGGCCGCATGCCGCCGCCGTGTCCGCCCGCAGGATCAGTTTTCCCAGCGTGATCATCCTGATAAACGGCCGCCCGCGCAACATCCGCCGTTCCGCGTCCGAAAGCCCCCCCTCGGGACCGACCAGCAGACCATCCCCGTCGGCAACGCGGTCGATCTCCCCCGCTCCCTCGTCCGGCCCGTCGCGTTCGGCCGCCACGAACAGCGTGCGCCCGTCCGGCCACGCCGCCAGCAGGTCGGGCAGGCGCGCCGGCTCGCCGATCGCGGGCACGTCCAGGCGCTCGCACTGTTCCGCCGCCTCGATCGCGATCGCCGCCAGCCGCGCGATATTGACCCGATGGGTATTGGTGCGCTCGGTCAGCACGGGCAGGAAACGCGTCACCCCCAGTTCGGTCCCCATGCGCACCACCATGTCGGTGGCATCGCGCTTCAGCGGCGCGAACAGCAGCACGGGCCCGCACGCGGGCTCCGGCGGGCGGCGGCGATGCAGCAGCCGCACCTGCGCGCGGTCGCGGCGCACCGCCACCAGGCCGGCCAGCCACTCCCCGTCCCGGGCGTTGAACAGCGCGACCTCCGCCCCCGGCGCCATCCGCAGCACGGTGCCCAGATAATGGGCCTGCCCCGGCTCCAGGTCGCGCACGGCGTCCGCCTCCATCGGCGGCCCTCCGGCCGGGTCGGCGAACAGTCGGGGACAATCCTTCATGACGACACCACTCCGACCGCCCTTGACCCGTTTCATCCCGCGTCCCATCACACGCGGGCATAGCCAGCACCCGATGCCTCCATTATGCCCGCATGTCCAGACGGAGACCCACGCGTGACCCCGCCCCCCCATACCGACATCCGGGCCACAGGCTGGATCAGCCGTCTGCCGGCGCCCCTGCGCCCCTACGCGCTTCTGGCGCGGCTGGACCGCCCCATCGGCACCTGGCTGCTGTTCCTGCCCGGCCTGTGGGGCATCCTGCTGCCCGGCGGGGTCGCGGCCGGCGAACGCCTGCGGCTGGCGATCCTGTTCGGCATCGGCAGTATCGTGATGCGGTCCGCCGGCTGCGTGGTCAACGACATGTGGGATCGCGACATCGACCGCATGGTGGCGCGCACGGCGGGGCGGCCGCTGGCCTCGGGCGCTCTGCGGATGCGCCAAGCGGCGCTGTTCCTCGCCCTGCTGCTGGCGATCGGGTTGGTGATCCTGTTGCAGCTCAATCCGCTGTGCCGCCTGCTGGGCGTCGGGTCGCTGCTTCTGGTGGGACTCTATCCGCTGGCCAAGCGCTTCACCTGGTGGCCCCAGCTCGTCATGGGCTTCACCTTCGGCTTCGGCGCCCCGATGGGCTATGCGGCGGCGGCCGGCCGGATCGATGCCGCATGGGCCGCGCTCTATGCCGCTACCATCCTGTGGCAGCTCGGCTTCGACACGATCTACGGCTTCCAGGACATGGAGGACGACGCGCGGATCGGCGTCAAATCCACCTCGCGCCTCTGGGCCGGCCAGGCCCGGCGGTTCGTCGGCGCGTGCTACGCGCTGGCGGTCGTGGCGCTGCTGCTGGCCGGCTGGCTGGCCGGCTGCACCATCGGCTTCTGGGTGGCGATGGCGCTGCCCGCCATCGCGCTCGGCTGGCAGGTCGCGCATCTGGACAGCACCGATCCGCGCCGCTGCCTGATGCTGTTCCGTTCCAACCGCGAAACCGGGCTGGCGGTGGCCCTGGCCATCCTGGCCGGGCTGACCGGCCGATGAACGCGCGCGCCGATGCCGAATCCTTCATCCTCGCCCACAGCAGGCCGTCCCACGCACCGTTGGTACCCGAGATCACGCTGCACCTGGCCGATGAAATCACCCCGATCTGGCAGGCCACCGAGGACTGGCTGACCCGCCACGGGATCGAACCGCCCTTCTGGGCCTTCGCCTGGCCGGGCGGCCAGTTGCTGGCACGCCATATCCTGGACCATCCGTCCCTGGTCGCCGGGCGCCGGGTGCTGGATTTCGCGGCCGGCTGCGGCATCGCCGCCATCGCCTGCGCCCAGGCCGGCGCCCGGTCGGTCGAAGCCGCCGACATCGACCCGCTGGCCGTCGCCGCCATCACGCTCAACGCCCGCGCCAACGGGGTCGCGGTCACCGCGACGGGCGCCGACCTGGTCGGCACCACGCCGCGCTGGGACGTGATCCTGTGCGGCGACGTCTGCTACGAAAACCCGATGACCGAGCATATCCTGCCCTGGCTGCGCGACGCCGCGCGCACCGCCGAGGTCTGGATCGCCGATCCCGGCCGCGCCTACCTGCCCCGCGCCGGCCTGCACCCCATCGTCACCACCGACATCCCGACGACCCGGGAGCTGGAAGACCGCGACACGCGACGCACCACCCTCTACCGCGTCCTCCCCGCCTGACGGCAAACGGGCGGCGGGCGCCCCCGTCAGGCACGCGGCGCACTGACCACACGCTCCACCAGCCAGTCCCGCATATCCCGCGCCGCCTCCTCCGGCACCAGCCCCGCGGACAGGACGGAGTACCACCGCACGGCCTCGGCGTCGTCCCGGCCGCACCTTTCCAGCCATCGCATCAGCGGCCCGTCCCTGAAATGGAACCGCCCCAGCGGCGGGCGGGCGCGCGTGGCCATCCACAGATAGGCCAGCGCGCCAAGGTCGCTGTGGATGTCGCTTTCCTCTTCGTCCACCTCTTCCTCATCCTGGCCCGAATAGGTGCGATACCAGTCCAGGAAATCGTCCGGCGGCATCGGCCGGGCAATGCCGAACCCCTGTCCATAGCGGCAGCCCAGGTGCCGCATGGCCTCGATCATGTCGGCGTCTTCCAGCCCCTCCACCACCACCTGGCTGTGCATGTCCCTGCCCATTTCCCGCAGCGAGCGGATCACGCTGAAGATCTGCAACGGCACGTCACGGATATGGCTCAGCAGGCCCCTGTCCACCTTGATGCAGTCGAAGGGCGTGGCGGACAGCCGCAGCAGGTTGCTGTGGCCGGCCCCCAGATCGTCGATCGCCATCTGCACGCCCCTGGAGCGGAAATCCTGCAAGGTCTCCCCCTGCTTGACGGAATCGAGGCCTTGGGTTTCCAGCACTTCCAGCGTCAGCCGGCTGGGGGCGATGGCGTGGCGGTTCAGCATGTCGTCGACCATGCGCAGCACATCGGCGTTCGACAGGCACGATGGCGGCAGATTGACCGACATCTCGGTGGACAGCCCCCTCCCGTCCCACGATTGCAGCCATTCCAGGCTCTGTTCCAGCCCGCACTGGAACAGCCGGTCCAACTCGTCATGCCCCAGCAGCGCCAGAAAGGTCGCGGGCGGCAGGATCGAACCGTCGGTATCCTGTAGCCGGGCCAGCGCCTCGACCTTCAGCAACCGGCCGGTACACAGGTCGACGACCGGCTGAACGAACATGCGCAACCCCCCGGAGAACAGGCGCTCGCGCAAACGGGCCGATCGCTCGTCGGACAGGCCCTGCCCGTCCTGCCACAATCGCTCCCATTTTTCCTGCAACTCGCGGACGAACCGCCGCATGGTTACGGATTCGAACTGGTTGGGGCAGGCGCCGAACAGGGTCAACACCAGCGCCGTGGTCCCGTCCGGGCGCCGGATGGGCACGCTCATGGCCGAATGGATGCGCAGATTGGCCATCAGCGCGTGCCACGGCGCCATGGCCGCATCCAGTTCGATCGACGGGCAGGTCTGTCCCTGGCCCGTGCGCCAGGCCTGGGCGCCGATAAAGCGGCCATGGCGCGCGCCGGCGGCGATCACCGGCCGCACGTCGCCGCGCAGCAGCGCCTCGTCCAGCGCCGTGGCGCAGGTCCCCGCGATGGTCTGCGCGACCAGTTCCCCCGCCGCGTTGGGGCGCATCAGAAAGGCCGCCTGGATTCCGGGCAGTTTCGCCAGGCAGGTCAGCAGGTCGCTGCTGGCCGGGCCCCACGGGCCGGCGGCCTTGTCCAGCGACAGCGCCATGTCATAGGCCTTGTGGACGCCCTGCCCGATCATGCGCCGCATCCTGCGATCGTCCCGATAACGGGCTTCGATCACCTGCTGCACGCGATAGCGGTCGTCGCCGCCGACACCTTCGCTCTCCAGTTCCGCCATCAGCAGGCGCAGATAGACGCCCTGCTCGGCGATGAACACGGCCGGATCGACACCGAACAGCGCGTACATCGTGCCCAGCGTGCGCGCGGCCGCCAGCACGTCCGTCCTGGCGGTCGTCGGACAGAGCAGGAATTCCAGATGCTTCGCCTCGCGCTCGTTCAGCCGCTCATGCTGCTCGCGCGTCAGGTTGGCCAGCACCGGCGCGCCGCCGTTTTTCTGCCAGATCGCCCCGATCGCGCCCTTGCGCAGGCTTTCCCCGACACGCGCCGCCGCCGCCGCCGCACGGCCCAGCAGGTCCACGGCCTTCGCCCCGTACGGGGCCACCGGGAACAGGTCCGGGGACTCGTCGTCGAGAACCCGCGCTTCGTCGATCGCCGCGGCAAAATGCCAGTTGGCGTCGCGCTTGTCCTGGCTCTGCTTGGCCAGGTACATCGCGTTGTCGGCCTGGCGCAGCAACGTCTCCGGCTTGTCGCCGTCCTGCGGATAGAGCGCCACGCCCATCGCAAGCCCCACCCGGGCGGTCTTCCCGTCATCCAGGATGAACGGCTCCGCCACGACCGAGGACAGGCTGTCCAACGCCGCCGTGGCCTGCTCCTTCGCCGCGTCCGTGTCGAGATTTTCCAGGATGACCACAAACTCGTCGCCCCCCAGCCGGGCGACATAGCCGCTCTCGCGCAGCGTCTCCCACAACCGCCGGCTCAGTTCGGCCAGCACCTTGTCCCCGGCGGCATGGCCATGGGTGTCGTTGACATATTTGAAACCGTCCAGATCCATCAGCCCGACCGCCACGGAGGTGCCGCGCGTGCGCGCCCGCTCCTGCGCCTTGGGCAGGTATTCCTCCAGCGCCAGCCGGTTGGGCAACGCGGTCAGCGTATCGCGCCGGGCGCGCCTGGCTTCCTCGTGGCGCAATTTTTCCAGGTTGCGGCTGGTATCCAGCCGGTCCAGGCTCTGGCCCAGCAGTTCCGCCACCCGCCGGCACAGCGTGATGCTCTTCTCGTCGAACCCGTTGATGCGCTGCGTCGTGAAGGTCAGCACGCCCCATATGCGCCCGCCCCGCAGCACCGGCACCGCCAGCACGGCGCGCCACCGATATTCCAGCAATCGCACATAGCCCGGAATCCCGACCAGGTCGGTCACCAGATCATTGGTATAGACCAGACACTCGTCCCGCCAGGCCCGCACCGTCACCGGCAAGACAGGGGCGTCATGATCGATCCGCCAGTTCAGCCGGCTGATGATATCGCCGCCCATGCCGCCATGGGCCAGCACCTCCATCCGACCGGCCAGATTGGGCTGCACCAGCCAGACAGCGTTGAACAGCGTGTCGTCGACCAGCGTATCGCATACGGCCCGGCATTTTTCCGCCTCGTCCTCGGCGGTGAGCATGACGGACACGGCATTGATCAGCGCGCGATACAGGCGCTGCATCTGGTCGCGCTCGGTCACGTCCTCGATGGTCCACACCGAATCCGGGCCCGGCGGATCGTCCAGCGCCACGGCGGACAGGTCGGCGATCACATCCTGCCCGTCAGGCCGCGGCAGGGTCACGCCCGACAGCTTGGTCCGGCCGGCGGCGCGCAGCATCGCCTGCGCCCGCCCCAGCTCCGCCCCCTGGCCGGTCAGGATCGTTTCCGCCGGGGCGTGGTACAGGTCGCTCGGCGCACAGCCCGCAAGGGCGGCGGCAAAGGCGTTCGCTGACTGAATGCGCGCATCGCGCATCAGCACGATTCCCACCTGCGCCCGGTCCAGTTGCGCGGCCTTCAGCCGCCGCTCGTCGCGGATCTTCAGCGCTCGCGACAGGCTGCTCGCCGCGTCCAGCAAAATCGTCCTGATCGCGGGATCGAACGCATCCTCCTGCCCTTCATAGACGCCGAAGACGGCCCAGACCCTGTCCGCGCGCCATAGCGGCAGCACCGCGCAGGCCCGCACCTCCTGCTCCCGCATCAGCGCCTGCCAGGGCCGCAGGGCCGCCTCCTCCGCGATATCGGCGCAAAAGACCGGCTGGCCATCCTGCCAGACACGCCCGATCAGGCCATGGCGCGCCGCCATGTCGGGCCGGGCCGAAAAGGCGGGATCATGCCATTGCGCGACCGGCCCGCTGCACGCCAGCAGACGGAAATCCCCCGACGCATCCGGCCGGGCGACGAAGGCGCCCCGCACGCGCGCGTTCCGCGTCGCGGTCTCGCACGCCGCCGCCAGCACGGTGGTCTCGTCCATGGCGGGATCGAGCATCAGGCCGATCCGCGCCAGAAACATGTTGAAACCGTTCAGCCGCAGCAACCGCCGCGACCGCCGACGCGCGCGCTGGTCCAGCGCGGCCTCCGCCAGCGTGGTAAGGCGGCGCGAGGCAGGCAACAGGGGGCGCGGCAGACGCATCAGACAATCCCGGTCTCGAACGAGCGAATGACATCCGTTGCAGGATTGGCCGGAAAACGCGCCACGCGCCAGCGTTATATTTATGATTTCAAGGAATTACTCAGCCGTTGCCGCCGCCCGCAGGGCGCCCGCCACGCACCAGGCGGCTGGAACTGATCAGCGCCGCGCCATAGGCGCAGGCCGCCGCCAGTTCCAGGCAGCGCAAGGTCGCGTCATGCCGCACGAACCCGAAGGTCAGGGCCACGAACATCGCCCCCATCGTCTGGCCCCACAGCCGCGCGACCGAAATCATGCCGCTGGCGCTGCCCGACCGCCCGAGCGGCGCCGCCACCATCATCGCCCGGTTGTTCGGCGGCTGGAAGATGCCGAACCCCATGCCCGCGACGGCGATCCGCCAGGCGATATCCAGGTCCCCCGCCCCGGCCGGCAGCAGGCACAGCAGCACGAAGCCCGTCCCGGTCACGCACAACCCGATCGAAGACAGGATGCCCGCCGGCACCCGGTCCGCCATCCGACCCACCAGCGGCGAGATCGCGACGATGCCCACGGGCCACGGCGTGATCAGCAGCCCGGTCGCCACCGCCGAGCGATGCAGCACCGTCTCCAGCGTGAAGGGCATGGAGATGATAAAGAAATTCGACGCCACGAACGCCAGGAACCCCACGCAGAAGGCGATCAGGAAATCCGGCACCGCCAGCAGGTCCAGCGGCAGAATCGGGTCGGAACGCCCGGTCTGGCGCCGCGCGAGCTGGAAGAACGCACCGCCCCCGATCAGCAGCAGCCACACCGCCACCACCGGGCCGGAGCGATGGACCAGACTATCCAGCCCGACGACCAGGCAACCGATGGCCACCACGTTCAGAACGGCGCTGGCCAGGTCGAACGAGGAGCTGCTGCGCGGCGTCGCCGGCAGGTAGATCACCGCCGCCACCATCGCCGCCCCGCCCAGCGGCAGGTTGATCAGGAAGATCCACGGCCAGTCCGCCAGCGACAGCACCGCCGCGGCGATGGTCGGCCCCAGCGCCACGCCGGTCGCGACCACCACGCCGTTCAGCGCGATCCCCTTGCCGATCTCGGCATGGGGGTAGATGAAGCGGACCAGCGCGATATTCACGCTCATGATACACGCGCCGCCAATCCCCTGGAGCGCGCGGGCCAGCGCCAGTTCCAGCAGCGTGTGCGA
This sequence comes from Gluconacetobacter sacchari, assembly GCF_014174255.1. Lineage (GTDB taxonomy): Bacteria > Pseudomonadota > Alphaproteobacteria > Acetobacterales > Acetobacteraceae > Gluconacetobacter > Gluconacetobacter sacchari. The sequence continues at coordinate 82,475 of NZ_JABEQJ010000006.1, read as the reverse complement.
CATCGCGCAGAACACCGAGGCCACGACGAAGGTCGCCAGCCCGATCCGGCACAGCAGCGCGAACCCCAGCCGCGACCCCAGCGAGGCCAGCGGCAGCAGCGTCGCCAGCGAGGCCATCTGATAGGCGTTGATCACCCAGATGGAGGAGGACGGGCTGGCACGGATATCCTGCGCGATCGTCGGCAGCGCGACATTGGCGATGGCGTAATCCAGCACCGACAGCAGCACCGACAGCGCCACGGCGAACATCGCCAGCGCCCGGGGCACGCCGTACAGCCCCTCGCCCTCGCGCAGGATCGTGCGGCCGCTCACCGCCGTTCAGCCCGCGCGCAGGGCGCGCGCGAACAGCGCCTGGACCCACCCCATGGCCTGGAGGAACAGCGCCGGGTCGAACCGATGCCCCTCGTCGCGCAGGAAGGCATGCTGGCCGTTGACCTCATGCCATTCATGGCACACCCCGGCCCCCTCCAGCGCCTCGCGGATCCTCTGCCGCCCCGCGAAGGGCACGTGCGGGTCCTGCCGCCCCCAGACCATCATCACCTCGCCCGCGATCTCGTCCAGCCGCAGCAGGGTATCGTCCGCCCGCCCCGCGCCCAGCGAGGCGGAATGAATATCGGTGGCATAGAAACACGCCGCCGCCGACACGGCCGGATTCATCGCGGCGCGGAACGCCAGGTGCCCGCCCAGGCACACGCCCATCGTGCCGATCCGCCCGGTGCAGGCGGGGTGCGCCGCCAGCCAGGCCACGGCCGCCCGCGCGTCGTCGTCATAGGCGGCCAGGGGCTTGGCATATTTCAGCGCGTTGCCCCGATCGGTCCCCGCCGCGTCATAGGCCAGGACGCGGCCGGCGGGCTCGTATTCGTGATAGACTTCCGGCATCGCCACCACATGGCCCATTCCCGCGATCATCGCGGCCAGCCGGCGGATCGGCGCCGTCACCTGATAGATCTCGGAAAACAGGACCACGCCGGCAAACCGGCCCTCGGCGGCCGGGCGCAGCACATGCAGCCGCATCGGTCCGGTCGCCGTCGCGATATCCTCGGTTTCGTCCCCGCGCAGTATCATCGCCGTCGCCCCTTACCGTCCCAGTTCCCGCAGCCGCCGGCCCGACATCAGCCGCGCCTCGATCTCCTCCAGCGACACGCCCCTGGTCTCGGGCACGTAGGCGACCGTGATCAGGATGAACAGGCCGTTCATGATGGCAAACAGCCAGAAGGTCCAGCTCTGCCCGAGCGCGGCCATGACGGTCAGGAAGACGTTGCTGACCAGCCAGTTCGCCGCCCAGTTGGTGAAGGTCGAACATGCAATGCCGAAATCACGTCCCCGCAGGGGCTGAATTTCCGAACACAGCGTCCACACCATCGGTCCGGCCCCGATGGCGAAGCCGGCGACGAACAGCAGCAGCGCCGCCACCATCCCGCCCAGGATCAGCACCGACTCGCCGCCGATCGCCGCCAGCCCGCCGGCGACCAGCATCGCCGCGGTCATGATCGCGCAGCTCAGGATCAGCAGCGGCCGCCGCCCCCAGCGATCGATGAAGGCGATGGCGAAGCCGGTGGCGGCCATGTTGACCAGCCCGATCAGCGCGGTGGCCCACGTCGCGGCCGACACGCCGAAATGGGCGGCCTGGAAGATCTTCGGCGCGTAATACATCAGCACGTTGATGCCGGTGACCTGCTGCATCACCTGCAACGCCACCCCCAGCAGCACCGACCGACGGAAATTCGCATTGCCGCGAAAGAACGCCAACCCGCTGCCGCTGCCGCGCTGGAGTTCCTGCGCGATGTCGCGGATCTCGGCATCAGCCTCCGCCGGGCTCGCGCGCAGCAGCCGCATGACCTGCGCGGCGCGGCTCCGCTCGCCGCGCATCATCAGCCAGCGCGGACTGTCGGGCAGGAACAGGCAGGCGGCGCAGAACAGGGCCGCCGGCACCGCCATCAGCCCCAGCATCCAGCGCCAGTGCCCGCCATAGGACAGCAGGCTGTCGGTGACATAGGCCAGGAAGATCCCCAGCGTGACCATGAGCTGATAGAACGAGACCATCGCCCCGCGCACCGATTCCTGCGTCACTTCGGAAATATAGAGCGGCGCGGCAAACGCCGCGATCCCGACCGCGAGCCCCAGCAGCACCCGTCCCGCGATCAGCACGAACACCGACGGCGCCAGCGCGCACAGCCCCGACCCGGCGACGAACAGCAGCGACGCCGCCAGCAGCGCGCGGCGCCGCCCCAGCCGGAACGAGATGCGCCCCGCGACCAGCGACCCCAGGGCCGCGGCGGCCATCATCGACGAGACGATCCATTCCTGCGTCCGGGCGGCGGCATGGAATTCGTCGCCGATAAAGCCCAGCGCGCCGGCGATGACCCCGGTATCCAGCCCGAACATCAGCCCGGCCATCGCCGCCAGGATTCCCACCACCACCGCCCGCGCCGCCGCGTGGGACGTCTTCATCTGGTCCGCCGTCATGCCATGACTCCCTTGATTGCCGGATAAGGTGCCCATCTGGGCACCCGGGCGGGTTGGTTCCCGCCCCTGTCAGGTCCTGTGTCGTTTCATACCGGCCCGCCTCCGGCATCGCGACCGGGATAAGCCATTCCGTTATGTAGCCAAATCCACCCTCATGGCCAGACACTCGGACGACCCGGGCCCGTGCGGACGATCGTCACGCGACAGTGAACCCGCGCACATCTTCCGGATATCGGGCCGACGCCATTGACACACGGCCGTCCGATCCGCGCTGATGCACGTTCCCATTCACGACAGACGTGGTTCGATGTCCTCAATCCTGGCGATTTCCCTCGCGACGGCGGCCATTGTCGCCGTCGTCATCCTGATCGGGCGCTACAAGCTCAATCCCTTCATTGTCCTGGTCTGCGTCTCCATCCTGCTGGCGATCTGCGCGGGCATGCCGCCCGACAAGGCCGTCGCCTCGTTCGAGGCTGGTGCCGGGCACGTACTGGGCCATATCGCGACCGTGATCGCGCTGGGCACCATGCTGGGCAAGATGCTGGCGGAATCCGGCGGCGCGGACCAGATCGCGCTGACGATCACGCGAATCGCCGGCGAAAAACGCATCAGTTGGGCGATGATGGTCATCGGCCTGCTGATCGGCCTGCCGGTGTTCTTCGAGGTCGGGTTCGTGCTGCTGATTCCGCTGGCCTTCACCCTGGCGCGGCGGAACGACACGCCCCTGCTGCTGCTGGCGCTGCCGATGGGCGCGGCGCTGTCGGTCACCCACGCGATGATCCCCCCGCATCCGGCGACCCTGCTGGCCCTGTCGGCCTATCATGCCGATACCGGCCGCACGATCTTCTGGGGCGTGATCATCGGCACCCCGATCGCCGCCCTCGCGGGCCCGGTCTATGCCCGCTTCATCACCCCGCACATCCACATAGAGGGCTCGGCCGCGCTGGCCGACCAGTTCGCCAGCAAGGAAACGCCGAAGGACCTGCCGCCCTTCCTCACCACCGTACTGACCATTCTGGCGCCGGTCCTGCTGATGCTGGTGGGTTCGGTCGCCGACCTGCTCACCCGCCCCGGCGGGCTGCCGAACATCGTCCTGCATTTCGTCGGCAATACCGACATCGCCCTGCTGCTGGCGACGGTCCTGTCCTTCTACGTCCTCGGCCTGGCGCGCGGCTTCTCGCGCGAGACGATCCTGCGCTTCACCACCGAATGCCTCGGCCCGACGGCGCTGATCATGCTGCTGGTCGGCGCCGGCGGCGGTTTCGGGCGCGAACTGATCGACAGCGGCGTGTCGAAATCCATCACCGATGTCGCGCTGGGCGCGCATGTCCCGCTGCTGGTTCTGGCGTGGCTGCTGGCGGTGGTGGTCCGCGTCGCCGCCGGCTCGGCGACCGTGGCCATGAGCACCGCCTCGGGCATCGTCGGGCCGATCCTGCTGCACAGCCACGGCACCTCGCCCGAACTGATGGTGCTGGCCACCGGCGCCGGCTCGGTGGCACTGGGCCCGATGAACGATGCGGGGTTCTGGCAGATCAAGGAATATCTCGGCCTGACCGTCGGCCAGGCGATCAAGACCTGGTCGGTCATCGAAACCCTGATCGCGGTGCTGGGCCTGGCCTTCTGCCTGCTGGCCTCGCTGGCCATCCATTGACCGCGCGGGCGCGCCGGTCCCGGCTGCGGCTACGCGCCCCCTTCGGCATAGGGGTTGCGGGTACCGCGCAGCAGCAGCCGGATCGGCGTGCCCGGCAGGTCGAATTCCTCCCGCAGGCCGTTGACCAGATAGCGCTGGTAATCCTCGGGCAGCAATTCGGCGCGGGTACCGAACAGGATAAAGGTCGGCGGCCGGGCCTTGGCCTGGGTCATGTAGCGCAGCTTCAGCCGCCGCCCGCTCACCAGCGGCGGGCTGTGCCGCTCCAGCATCATCTCGAACCAGCGGTTCAGCGCACCGGTGGGAACGCGCTTGTTCCACACCTCATGCGCCCGCCGCACCACCGGCAGCAGCTTCTGGACATTCGCCCCCGTCAGCGCCGAGAACGATACCACAGGGATCCCGCGCATCTGCGCCAGGGACGTCTCGATCCGGTCCGAAATCGCCTGCCTCGTGGCAATCCGGTCCTCCACGGCGTCCCATTTGTTCAGCGCCAGCACACAGCACCGCCCCTCGCGCTCGATCAGGCGGGCGATCTGCAAGTCCTGCTCATGCACGCCCAGCGTGGCATCCAGCACCAGCACCACCACTTCCGCCATCTTCAGCGCCTCGATGGTGGCCGAGGTCGACATCTTCTCCAGCCCGTCCTCCACCCGCGCCCGGCGCCGCAGCCCGGCGGTATCGACCAGTTGGATCGGCCCATGCTCGTCATGCAGCAGCACGGTGACGGAATCACGGGTCAGGCCCGGCTCCGGCCCGGTAATCATCCGCTCCTCACCCAGCAGGCGGTTCAGCAGCGTCGATTTGCCGGCATTGGGCCGCCCGACGATCGCCAGCCGCAACGGCCCGGGCGGCCGTTCGTCCAGTTCTTCCCCGTCCTCGCCATATTCGACGGGCTCCACCGGCTCCGGCGGCGCCTCGGGAGGCATGCGGTCCGCGATCTCGCCCATCAGTTCCGACAGGCCCTCGCCATGCTCCGCCGAAATCGCCAGCGGCGTGCCCAGCCCGAGCGCGAACGCCTCCATCGCGGCGGCCGCGCCCTGGCGGCCCTCTGCCTTGTTCGCCACCAGCAGCACCGGCCGTCCCTGGCGGCGGATCCAGGCGGCGAAATGCGTGTCGGCCGGGGTAATGCCGGCCCGCGCATCGATGCAGAACACCACCAGGTCCGCCTGCGCCACCGCCGATTCCGACGAGGCCCGCATCCGCCCGTACAGCGTATCGGGCGCGGCCTCCTCCAGCCCGGCGGTGTCGATCAGGCGCACCCGGCGACCGCGCACCACGGCCTCGGCTTCCTTGCGGTCGCGCGTCACGCCCGGCGTGTCGGCAACCAGCGCCTGCCGCCGCCCCACAAGGCGGTTGAACAGGGTCGATTTACCGACATTCGGACGCCCGGCGATCACGACGATCGGCAGGTCATCCCCGGCCGGGACGGAAGGAAGATTGGCCAATGTATGAAACGATCCTCAGCTATAGGCGATCAGGTTGCCGTCGTCGGTCACGATCAGCAGCCGGCCATCCACCACGATCGGCGCCACCGTGGCAACCCCGGGCAGCTTGCCGATCGTCAGCAGCGCGCCCGTCACGGGGTCGACCAGGGCAAAGCCGGTCTCGGGCATCGTGCCGATACAGACCAGCTTGCCGCCGGCCAGGATCGGCCCCGTCCAGGTCACCGCATTCTTCTGCGCGTCGACCCGGGCGTAACGCCGCAACTGGGTGATCCAGCGCACATGGCCGTTCACGCGGTCGACGCAGGCCAGTTGCTGGTCCAGCGATACCACATACAGCCAGTTATCGACCAGCAGCAGCGTATCCTGCCCGGCGACGGTGCGCTCCCACAACCGGCGGCCCGACCGCAGGTCAATCGCCACCAGCACCGACCCGGCGCTGATGGCATAGACCGTATTGTCCACGATCACCGGCATGCCGCGCACGCAGGAGAAATCGACCGTCGATTCCTGGCCGTTGGTGCTGCCCAGCGTATCGCTCCACACCACCTCGCCGCTCGCCGCCCGCAACGCGACCAGATCGCCCGAGCCGAACCCGGCCACGACCACGTCCCCCACCACGGCGGGCGCCGGCTGGCCGAAGATCACGGTCACGGCCTCGGTGGCGGTATAGGTCCACAACAGGCGCCCCGTCGCCGCATCCACCGCCAGAAGCCGCTCGTCGATGGTGCCGAAGAACAGCCTGCCATCCACCACGGTCGGCGCGGAGCGGCCCGGCGCCTCGGTATCCAGCCGCCATTTCACCTTCCCGGTCGCGGCCTCCACCGCCACCGCCTGCCCGATCCCGTCGACGATATACAGCGTGTCGCCGGCAATGCTGAACCCGCCGCCCAGGTTGCTGGAGCGCATCTTCCTGGGCTTGGGCGTAAAGCGCCACGCCTCGCGCATGCGCGGCCATTCGAAGGCGCGGATGACGCCCTGCGCATCGCTGACGAACAGCCGCCCGCCCGCGACGATCGGCGTCGCCTGCAACACTCCCCGCCCGTTGTCGCCCAGCGCGGCATAGGACAGCAGCGAGGGCTCGGACACGCCGGCGCCGATGCCGTGCGTCCATTCGCGCCGCATCTGGCCGCTCCACGCCATGTTGACCCCGGCGTGAGACGGCACGCGCCCCGGCTGCGGCCATTCGCCGATCGGCGTCTGGGCGGGGATGGCGATCGGGTCATGATCGTCAGGATCGACCATCAGCCCCGCGCCCGTCGTCAGGACATCGACGCGCTTGCCCGCCAGCAACGGCTTTTCGTCGTCATCGAATATGCTGCATCCGGCCAGGACCGGCATCATCGCGCCACCCAGGAGCGCATGCCGGCGGGTCAGAATTCTGTTCATGGAGATCCTGCGCTGCGAAAGGAAAAACGAAGCCAAAACGAAACCATTCCGGTCACCGCCGCCACAGCCTACGAGGGCGAGGCCCCCAGGGTCTGAAGCATGCCGCCGGCCCGGCTGCGCAGCCCCTCCGGCACGTCGATCTGGGTCGTCAGTTGCCCCAGCCGCCGGCGCGCATCGGCCAGGCGCCCCTGGCGGATATCCAGCAGCGCCTCGCATTCCTCCGCCAGCCCGCGCCACGGCTTGCCCGCGCCGTCCAGCGTGGCCAGGCGCGAGCGCAGCACCGCCGGATCGCCATCGTCGATCTGGTGCTGGACCCACAACAGGCCGGCCAGCGACCGCAGCAGCGGATCGGCGCCCGAATCGTCCGACACCTGGCTCCACAGCGCCAGCGCACCCGCGCGATCCCCGCTGGAGGCGAGCAGGACCGCGCGTTCCATCCGCGACAGCGTCCGCAACCCCGACGGCACGCTGTCCAGCGTCGCCAGGCGCGCCAGCGCATCCTTCTGCTGCGGGGTCAGCGCGCTGGTCTCGCCGGGGGCGATATGGCTGGTGTCGGCCGCGCGCAGCGCCGCGAAATAGGTCGCGCCCCATGCCTGTTCGGCCTGCCGCCCGCGCCAGGCATGATATTGCCATGCCCCCACGCCGGAAGCGGCCACCACCACCACCGCCACCGCCGCGCCGACATAGCGCCGGGCCATCAGCCGCAGGCGCTCCATGCGCATATCGTCGTCGACTTCTCTGAAGATGTCGTCAGCCACGTCTCAACCGCTCTCCGCATCCAGCCGCGACGGGCCCGCACCCGTCATTCCAAGCGCGGACCATAGCCGTCCCGGCGCACGCGGGCAACAAACCCGCGCGCGGCCCCCGGCCGCGATCAGGGATGCGCGAAGCGCGCCGCCCCGGCCTTCAGGTCGGTGGTCAGCTTCGTGAAATGGCCGGCAATCCGCTGCTGCACGGCAACGCTGGCCTGATGGACCTGGTCGATCCGAGCCCTGGCCTGCGCGCTGATCGCCGCCTCGTCCCGCGCGGCGGCGGCGGCGACGCAGGCATTATAGGTCCGGGCGGCCTTTTCATAGGCCGTTACCGCATCGACGCTGGCATTGTATTTGGCGACGCTGCCGGCCTCCACGACCGGCGCCGCCGGCTCCTTCCCGCAGGCGGGCGCCGACCACGCGGCGTCCGCCGCCCGGGCAACGGACAGGCCGCCCGTCAGGCACAAGGCAGCGGCACAGCCCACGACCAGGGCCGAAATCATAGCACGCAAGACATATCCTCCCTCGGAAGCCGCCTGCGGCGGGCACCCCGCACGCACGGCGCAAATTCAAGAATATGCCAACAAGATGTCGAAATCAGGGCGTGAAGCAGGCCAGCCGGCCGCCGGGCTCGCCCAGGATCGTATCCTCGCGCATCACCGTCCGCCCGCGCACCACGGTCGCTATCGGCCAGCCCGTCACCGCCATGCCGTCGAACGGCGTCCAGCCGGCCGGGGTGACGATCCAGTCATTGGTGATGCGCCGCTTCGCCGCCAGGTCGACCAGGGTGAAGTCCGCGTCATACCCCATGGCGATCCGCCCCTTGGCCTGCAAGCCATAGACCCGCGCCGGACCGGCCGCCATCAGGTCCACCATCCGGCCCAGCGACAGGCGCCCGGCATGCACATGGTCCAGCATCACCGGCACCAGCGTCTGCACGCCCGTCAGCCCGGCGGGAGTGGACGGCCACGGCTTCGCCTTCGCCGCCAGCGCGTGCGGGGCGTGGTCCGAGCCGATCGTATCCACCATCCCGTCACGCACCGCCGCCCACGACGCCTCGTAATGCCGCCGGTCGCGGATCGGCGGGTTCATCACCGCCAGCGCCCCCAGCGCCTCGTAGCAGTCCGGCGCCACCTGGGTCAGATGGTTCACCAGTACTTCCACGGTCGCGACATCCCGATGCCCCGCCAGCCAGTCCAGCTCCTCGGCGGTCGAGGTATGCAGGATATGGACCGGCCGCCGCGCCCGCCGCGCAAGCCCCACGATCCGCCGCGTCCCCAGAAAGGCGCATTCCTCGTCCCGCCAGAACGGATGCATGTCATAGGACATGCCCTCGGTCAGCAGCGCCTTCCGGGCCTGAAGCCGATATTCGTCCTCGGAATGAAAGGCCACGCGCCGGTGCCCGTGCTCCAGCACCTGGCGAATGCCCTCGTCATCCTCGATCATCAGGTCGCCGGTCGAAGACCCGGCAAAGACCTTGATCGCGCAGACGCCGTCATACTGCTCGTACTCGCCCAGCCGCGGGGTGTTCGCGCGCGTCCCGCCGACATACATCGCGAAATCGACCCAGCTCTCCCGCGACGCATAGCCCTGCTTCCAGCGCAGCATGTCGCCATCGGTGATCGACGGCGCGGTGTTGGGCATGTCGAATACGGTGGTCACGCCCCCCAGCGCAGCCGCCCGGGTCCCGGTCGGAATGCTCTCCACCGCCGCGTCGCCGGGGTCGCGCAGATGCACATGCGGGTCGATCAGCCCCGGCAGCACATGCAGGCCGGCGGCCTCGATCACCTCGTCCGCCTCATCCGCCACCCCGGCCGACAGGCTGGCGATCCGCCCCGCCCGCACGCCGATATCGGTCTTCGCCTCGCCCCACGGCAGGACGCACACGCCGTTGCGGATGATCAGGTCGTAATGCATCGGTCCTCGCAGCCTCTCGTTCCCTGCGACGTACTCCTTTCGGGGCAGGCGCGGCAAGACCGGACGACGCTCGACCCCGTGCCTCCGGCGCACTAGGCTGCCGATGCCAGGATCTTCATGGTCCGTATCGGGAGGCGCGCATGGGCGCATTCAACGGCCAGGGCTGGCTCCAGCTTGGAGAACTGGCCCTCGCCTTCGTCCTGTCGGCCCTGATCGGCGTCGAACGCGAGATCAGGCAGAAGAGCGCCGGCGTGCGAACCTACACGCTGGTGGGCGTGGCCGCCGCCCTGTTCATGCTGGTCTCGAAATACGGCTTCAACGACGTGCTGCGCCCGCAGGTGGTGGTGGACCCGTCGCGCATCGCGGCCCAGGTTGTCTCGGGCATCGGCTTCATCGGTGGCGGCGTCATCTTCATGCGGCGCGACATCGTGCGCGGCCTGACCACGGCGGCCTCGGTGTGGCTGACCGCCGCGCTCGGCATGGCCTGCGGAGCCGGCCTGCCGGCCCTCGCCATCGCCACCACCATCGGCCATTTCGTGATCATGTTCGGCTTCCCCAAGATCATCAGCCGCCTGCCCGCCAGCAGAAAGAACGGCACGGTCCTGCGCCTGGTCTACGAGGACGGGCGCGGCCTGCTGCGCGCGATCCTGCTCTGCTGCACCCGGTGCCGCTTCGCCATCGAACAGGTGAGGCTGAGCACCCACCCCTCCGACCAGCGCCCGTCGGCCGTGACCCTGTTCATGCAGGTCAAGGGCAAGCGCCCCATCTCCCGCCTGGTCGAGAAACTCAGCGAAATCGACGGGGTGTGGGAGGTCGAGACCACGGAGGATGACGGCCTGGAGTAAAATGCGGAAACCTACAGCATCTTCCCCGGATTGAGGATATTCCCCGGGTCCATCGTCCGCTTGAGCGCGCGCATCATCTCCAGCGCCACCGGATCGTGCTCCTCAGCCATGAAGGCGCGCTTGCCCAGCCCGATCCCGTGCTCGCCGCTGCACGACCCGCCGAGCGCCAGCGCCCGGCGCACGATCTTCCGGTCCAGCGCCCAGGCCTGCTCCAGCGCATCGGGCGTCGGCGGCACCAGGATGACCGTATGGAAATTGCCGTCGCCCACATGCCCGACGATGGGCGCGGTCAGGCCGGACGCCACGATATCCGCCTTCACTCCCGTCACCAGCTCCGTCAGCGCCGAAATCGGCACGATCGCATCGGTGGTCATGGCCCGATATCCGGGGCGATAGGCCAGGCAGGCCCAGTAGGCATGGTGGCGGGCCCGCCACAACGCCGCCCGCTGGTCCGGGTCGGTATGCCAGTCGAAGCCCAGTCCCCCGCGATCGGCCGCGATGGCCTCCACCACGCCGATCTGCTCGCGCACCGCCTCCGAACCGCCGACGAACTCCAGGAACAGCGTCGGCAGCGTACGCAGCCCCGTCAGGCCGGAATAGCGAATGCTGGCATCCATCTGCACATCGTCCAGCAACTCGACCCGCCCGATCGGCACGCCGAATTGCAGGATGTCGATGGCGGTCGACACGGCATCCGACAGGGTCTCGAACTGCACGACGGCGGCGGCGATGGTTTCGGGAATCGGATGCAGCCGCAACTGGACCTCCGTAATCACCCCCAGCGTGCCCTCCGAGCCGATCAGCAGATGGGTCAGGTCATATCCGGTCGAGGATTTGCGCACCCGCCCGCCGGTGCGCATCACCCGTCCATCGGCCAGCACGACCGTCAGCCCCAGCACATTCTCGCGGATCGTGCCATAGCGCACCGCCGCGGTGCCCGAGGCCCGGGTGGCGCACATGCCGCCGATGGTCGCCTCACCACCCGGATCGACGGGAAAGAACAGCCCGGTATCGCGCAGCATATGGTTCAGCGACTGGCGGGTGATCCCCGCCTGCACCCGGCAATCCATGTCCTGCGGATTGACCGACAGCACATCCGTCATCCGCGACAGGTCGAGGCTGATCCCCCCCTCGGGCGGATTGACATGCCCTTCCAGCGACGTCCCGGCGCCGAAGGCGGCCAGCGGCACCCCATGGTCGTTGCACAGCGCCAGGGTCAGCGCCACGTCGTCCGTGCTCCGCGCGAACACCACCGCACCGGGCATGCTGGGCGCGTGATGGCCCTCGCCATGGCTGTGCTGCTCGCGCACGGCCTCGGCGGTCGAAACCTGCTCCTCGCCCAGCCGCGCGCGCAGGGCCGCAATCAGGTCGATATCCATGGGCTCCACTTCCCTTTCGCACCGGCATGTGATCCGTATCCGCCGCTATCCCTGATGCAGTCGACCTCGGACAGGCAATTCAAAATGCCGTATATCGGCCCCGCTTCAGGTTCAGGCGTCCCATCGCGTCATATGGCCCGCGCCTCGCGACCGGGCCGCACGCGTCGCCCGTCGAAAGCCTCACCGATGAGGCCGGGGCCATCCTTTTCTTCATCGCCGAACAGGGAATGCGCCTCCCTGAACTGACCCCCCGCCACCGTCCTGCTCGCCGCCATCGCCCGCGCCCGTCGCGCCTGGCCCTTTCAAGACGGCTGTTGGCCCTCACGAAGAAGACAGCGACGGCCCGTTTTCATTACGTTTCTTACATGGAATGTAACGGGAGCGGACCGCGATGACGAAAGAGGCCCGGATCGGGCCTTTCAAGCGCAGCGCCAGATGCCTCTCCGGGCATCCGCGCCGCGCCATGAGCCCCCATCCGCAATCGCGTCCCTGACGGAAAAGAACTCCATGAAAACACGCACCATCCTCTCTCTGAGGCGCGGCCTCCTCACCTCGGGCGCCGCCATGCTGGCTCTCACCCAGGCCGCCGCCGCCCAATCGGCCCCCGGCAGCCGCCCCCGGCAGCCGCCCCCCGGGGCGTCGAAGACCGCGCACCATCCCGCGTCCGCGCCCGCCAGGGCAGCACCAAGCCAGGCGCCGCAGCCGGCGGTCGACGAAAAGGAAGCACCGGGCGAGGCCATCACCGTCTCCGCCACGCGCCGGCGCACCACGACGCACGACGTCGCGGATTCGGTAACGGTCCTGAGCGGCAGGAAACTCGAACAGCTCGGCGCCCAGTCCTACGAGGATTATATCAAGCTGGTTCCCGGCGCGACCTTCACCCCCACGGTGCCGGGTATCTCCACCATCACCTTCCGCGGCATCTCCACCACGGCGGGGCTCGATCAGGGCCAGGGCACGACAGGCTATTTCCTGAATGACATTCCCCTGACCGAGCCCGGATTCGCCATCGACATTCCCAATATCGACACGTTCGACGTCGCCCGCGTCGAGGCACTGCGCGGCCCACAGAGCACCCTGTTCGGCTCGGCAACGCTCGGCGGCGCCATCGACTACATCCCCAACCAGGCGGACGGTTCCAAACTGGATGCCGCCGCGCAATCCACGATCGACGGCATGCCGGGCCATGAAGTCGGGTATGGCGAGAAGGGGATGATCAACATACCCGTCATCAAGGGAAAACTCGCCATCCGCGGCGTGCTCGACTACAGGCAGGACCCGGGCTACATCACCAATCTGGGCATCGGCCGCAACACCAACACCACCTATACGCGCAACGCGCGGGCCAGCATCGTCTTCACGCCGTTCGAGGGCACGAAGCTCGCCTACACCTATCTGGGCCAGAGCGTCCAGGTGTCGGACGACCCCTATTCCGAGCCGCAGGCACTGGGCAATTACGTCAAGCAGCGCCTGACGACCGAGCGCGTCTATACCCAGACCCAGATGCACGAACTCCGGCTGGATCAGGACCTGCCGTTCGCAACGCTGTCGGCCATGGCGGCCTTCCTGCGCAAGGGGCAAAGCAGCTACTGGGATGACACCCCCTTCTTCGGGTCGTTCGTCCCCGGCCTGCACAGCCCGACCTACGCCCCGCAGGAGGGCGACAGCAAGTCGATGTATTACGAGGTCCGGCTCACATCGCATCAGCACCGGCCCTTCACCTGGCTGATCGGCGCGGCCTATTACGACAGTTGGAAACGCATCAGCGCGCCCGTCCTGACACCGGGCATCGAACCCGCCCTGGCCGGCATCTACGGCCCGGCGCTGGCCCAGCAGATGGTCAGGAACGGCGATGACTGGGAAAATCCGGACATGGCCAAGTACGACGGAACGGAAAAATCCATCTCCGGTGAAATGTCCTGGCGTTTCCTGAAGGACTTCACCGTCACCGGTGGCGCGCGCGTGTTCAACATGGCACAGAACTCCTCCAGCCAGCTCGGCGGCTATGGCGCGTATCTGGATTATGGCACGCTGTATCATCGCGGGGCAGGCTTCGTCTCGCAGACCAGCGCCCTGCCGAAATTCTCCTTCAAATACGAACCGAACCGCCAGATCATGGCCTATTTCCAGCTCTCCGAAGGCTACCGGTTCGGCGCGCCCAATACCAATCCGGTCAATCCGAAATACCCGACCCCCCAGGGAACGAAGTCCGACAGCCTGATCAATTACGAGGTCGGCACCCGCCTGACCCTGCTCCACAGCCACCTGGTCCTGGAACCGACCTTATACTGGATCGACTGGAGCAACATGCAGGCCCGCCTGGCGCGGCCCGACGGCATTACCTACGGGGCGAATGTCGGCAACGCCGTCAGCCGGGGCTTCGAATTTTCCGGAACATGGCTGACCCCGCTTCCCGGCCTCAGCCTGAACGCCAACGCGACCTATACCGACGCCCATACGACGCAGAGCATCGATGGCGGCCTGGGCAATATCATCGCCAAGGGAACGCAACTGGCCTCCAGCCCGAAATGGCAGTTCAGCGAGGTCCTGACCTACCAGAGCGAAAGCCTGCCGCTGCATCCGCAATTTTCGGTGGTGCATCATTACCAGGGCAGCGCGCCGGGTCTGATGGGCAACAGCTTCAGGATCGGCAACTACAACACGGTCGATATCCGCGTCACCGGCCGTTTCCACAGTGCCATCGGCAACTCGTCCATCAGCCTCTACGTCAACAACCTCAATCAGTCGCGGGGCGTGACCATGGGCTATCTCAACGGGGCGCCGACACTGGATCAGATCTATCTCATGCCGCCACGCCTGATCGGCATGACGCTCAACTGGCATCTTTAGAGGCTAGCTGTCAGGTTGCGAGACGTCCTTGGGATGGCGTAGCGTGGGCGATACCGCGTTACGCTCCATGGTTTTATTCCGGTTGCAGAAAGACCGAATGATGCTTCAGATCCATCCACGGGCCCGCACGACACCGTCCGTCCGGGCTGACATAGCGCGTTCGCCAGAACCGACATCCATTCTCCTGTGCTCCAGCGCGTGGCGGGGATTGTGCTGGCCATGACGATCTGGTCGACCATGATCATCTTCGGCATGACCGGTTCTGGCGACCCAGGCGGACAAGAGCACCTTGAACCGGTTGGAACCCGGGCGCGCCGAGACCTCCGCGTTCGCGATGAGCGTCCTGAGCCCTGCGCTGAACCGCGGCCCGCGCCGCCATGCCGGATGCCTCCTCCACCAGAACCCGTTTCCGAAGTCCGTCAGCAGACGCTCGAGACATCACCCGGCCTTTCCATGGAACTCGATCCATGGAAAGGGTGAATCACAGGGCGCCCACCCTGTCACGGCGCTGAATCGATGTTCGGTGGAGCTGCTCCTGCAATCGAGTCGCCGGGGCAACGCACTTACGAACCGTGGTCTATCGGTCGAGCGAAACGGTCATCGTCGTCGCGCGAGACGAATAGGGGATCGTGAAGCGCAGACGCCTCTGGGCCCTGTCGTAACGCAGTTTCGAGACCTGGGCCCCGTTGATCGTCGGCGTGCTGGACGTCCTCACCCCGAACATGGTGACGTCGATCGTCTGCCACCAAGGCTTGTACCGGCCTTCAGGCGCTTCCAATGTGAGCGTGACCCGGTCTCCCGACGAGCGTCCGGAGAAGTGCTGCCGGAAGAAACCACCCTTGCGATAGTCGAACGTCGTGCCATCGTCGGTATAAAGATCTCCGCCCATCTCGGGCGCGGTATAGACGGCAAGCTGAAGCGCGCCCTTCGGGGTCTCGCTCGTGCTTTGCGTCAGGGGCTGTCGGGGGATGATGCTGCCCCCGCGAACATAGACCGGCACGGTGTCGAGCTGCGGGGCGACCATCAGCATATGCGGCGCGACGGCGGGATCGTCGACGATGGCGGTTTGAATGCCGCTATTGCCGGTCGCCTGGGCGGTGTCCATATTTTCGATCAAACCGCCTGTCCAGTAGTCGTACCAGGACCCGGGCGGAAGAATGACCTTATACTTATCCACCGTGTCCGGCATGACCTGCGGTGCGACCAAGATGTCAGGGCCCCACATGAACTCGCTCGGATTCTGAAGATCCAGAACCTGACCGCCGGCCGCGGTGGGAAATTCGAGAAACAGCGGACGCATCATCGGGATGCCGGTGCGGCTGGCTTCCTCGGCGATCGTATAGATATAGGGCAGCAGCTTGTAGCGATCCTCGATGTATCGGCGGCGGATATCCTCCTGCGCCTTCCCATCCACCCAAGGCTCCTGCATGCGGGTCCCCTTGTCCGAATGGTCTTCGGCGATCGGGTTGAACATCCCGATCTCGAGCCATTTCGTCAGCAGGTCGGGCGGCGGCGACAGGGCGAAGCCACCAAGATTGTCCCCTGCATAGGCGAAGCCGCTCAGGCCCAAGCTAAGGAGCATCGGCGTCGCGAGACGCATATGATTCCAGCTCGACGTGGTGTCGCCGGTCCATGTCGTGGAATAGCGTTGTCCACCGGCATAGGACGCGCGCATCATGACGAAAGGTCGCTGATCGGGTTTGAGCCGGATCTGCGCCTCGTAGGTCGCACGGCCGTTTTCCATGCCGTAAACGTTGTGCATCTCGGCATGCGTCGCCGTGCGGGTCTGAAAACCGGGCTCGTCAATGCGGTGTACCACGTCGTTCGGCATCGTCTTGATCGGAATGAACACGGAAGGCTCATTCATGTCGTTCCAGAACCCGTCAATCGCGTCCTTGACGTAGAACTCGTTGTAAAGAGTTCCCCAGTATTCGCGTGCCTTCTGGTCGGTAAAGTCCGGAAATAGTGCCGGACCTGGCCAGACGGGCCCCACGAAACGCGAACCATCAGGGTTGTGGAGGAAGACATCGCTCGCGATTCCCTTGTCGTAGGGCGCGTATCCTTGATTGGGGGCGGCAGCGATATGCAGGTCCGTGATCACCACGGTCTTGAAGTTCTGCTTGTGCAAATCGGCCATTAGACCGGAGAAGTTCGGGAAAGCCTTTGTATCGACCGTGAACGGGCGATGCCGGTCCTGAAAATCGATATCGAACCACAAGACGTCCGCCGGAATACGATCGTGCCGAAGCCGCTTCGCGATCGACCGGATCGCCGCATCGTCCGGATAGGAATAACGAGACTGCTGGAATCCGAACGTCCAGCGCGGCACGAGCGGCGGCACGCCCGTCAGTCGGGCATACTGCTTGACCACATCCTTGGGTGTGGGCCCCGTCATGACGTAATAATCAATGGCGCCCCCATCGGCGCCAAAGGACATCTCCTCCGGATTGGCGACGCCAAAGTCGAAAACCGACCTCCAGGTATTGTCCATGAACACGCCGTAGGCCCGCCCTTTGTCGAAGCCGATGAAGAACGGAATATCCTTGTAGAGTGGATCCTGACGTTCCTGGAAAGGGTAGGAGTCCGTATTCCAGTTTTGCCAGACGTATCCACGGCGATCGAGGGGCGCCATCTTATCGCCCAGTCCGAAGACATGCAGGCCCGGCGTCATTTTTTTTACAAGTCGAAAGCCGGTCTTACCGGCAACATAGGGCGCATCGACATCGGTCAGGATCGTGGCGCCGTTGCGGTCCCGGACTGTGATCGCGCCCGTCGCACGATCAATCGAGACCCGGCCCGCGTCGGTCGAGACGCCAAGGCTTGTGTCGTCGTCCGACGGGCGCAATTCCGCGTGCTGAGCACGAGTTTCCGGTGTCACGGCCCAGGATGCGTCTTCCGGCAATGCGCTGTTCCGGCCGATCCGGATCCGGAATATGCCGTTCGGGAGCGCTGACACGTCGATGATGGTCGTCCCGCGCGCGACCTGGAGCAGTTCCGAAGAGCGGGTGGAGATCCGATAATTGTCCTGGCTTCCGTGAGCGCCGATGGTGACGTCGTTACCTCGCGGCGCCGCACCCTGGGCAACGCCGAAAGCCGGCATGGCGAGCATCGTTCCCGTCATGGCGATGGCGCGGAATGATCGGAATGTCATGATTATAGCCTCTCGTTGCTATTCGGTTGGCGACCGTCATCAGAAAATCTGCACATGGACCCGCAGCCCCAAGAACGTCGCGTTCGGGATGTTCCGCTGGGCGTTCGGATGGACGAAGTACTGGACGTCGGGGGCGACGAGGATGCCGTGACCGACGTCGAAGTGGTACGTCGCCTCTACGACCTGGGCGAAGCGCTGCACTTGGTAGGGAATGCCCGGGTGGATCTGGTCCTTGTAGCCGAGCGGGGGCCTCAGTCCGGCGGCGAGCGCCGCGCCTTGCGCGCGCCCCCACTTGCCGCTGATCGACGTCGCACTGAAAATGACGCCAAAACTGTCCTTCGGGCGGGACTTCCAGAAATGATTGTCGACGAAACCAATGACGTATTGTTCGGCGCGGCGGGCAATGTTCGGATCGTTATGATTGAACCGGAGCATCAGCATCAGCCCCTGATCGTCCCCCGGGGCGTTACGCAACAGCATCTGGTCATAGACGAACCAGCTATCCGGGTAAGGGTGATCCTGACGGGGCGGCCGACCCGATGTGACGAACACATCGTTTTGCGCATCGCGCAGCACGTCCGGCACCGTGGCGGTCTGGTAGGACATGCCGAGCTTTACCCGGCCGTTCAGATGTTGGGCTCCGAAGCTGGTGTGATATTCGAGTTCCGCCGGGACGCCGACACCCGGCGTTTCCGCCAGCGTCCAGTTCCAGCCGCTCAGGTTGTTAGCACGCACGTCGGCATACACGCCCGTGTTGATCAGAAGAGAGGACATCAGCGCGTAGCTCGCGCGCAGTCCCCAGACGGCCTTCGGATAGGAACTGTTGATACTGATGTCGGTCGGCGTCTTCGGGATGCCGCAAAGCGTGTTGTTGATGAACTGGCAGTTCAGTGGTGAGGCATCGAAATTGTTGAGCAGCCCGATGCGCCCGAGGAAGACGTCGAGACGATCATGAAACGCCTTTTGCTCGAAGTAGAACAGTGCCATGTGGAAGGCGACGTTGCCGCCGCCGCCATAGACCTGCTGGCTGGGATTGAGCGTGTCGCCGAATCCCCAGGCGGCCGAGGTCCCGTATCGCGTGACGGACACGAAATGGGTCGAAAGCCCCCGGATACCGGCCAGTTTGGCCCAGTCGACGTCGAGGCCCCAGCCCATCTGGCCCGTGTTGTCGACGCTGCGGGTGATGCCGCCACCCACGTTGCCGCCGAACTCGTTTTCGGTGTCGATTGACGGGGCGAGACCCCAGTTTTTCAGCCAGGTCCTGAAGCGCGACGGATCCATGAACAATGCGGTGGGCTGATAGTTGAATTCCAGATTTGCCAGTTCCCTTGGATTGTCATCGAAAGCCGATGTCGGGACCGCCTGGGCGCATGCGCGTTCGCCAAAGACGGGAATGGAGAAGACGAAGAGAAATACAAGAAAAGTCACAGTATTTTCTGTGATGCGCCTGACTCTCGAGATGCACGGAGAAGCGATCTGGCGCACAGGCGACCTTAATTGAAAAGCCCAGGGCGTTCTGTCGACACGGCGCGGTGTCGGAGCAGTTATTAAACTCCACGTAACTTTCACGTGCAAGTATCAAAGAGTGATTGTGTCGAAATCGTGATCGGGTTTATGATCGATGATGATATACGCAAGCGCGATCCTCATTTCGTGACCCAGACGCCGCGACAGAGAACGAAACCCGCACGTGTGACGATCAAGGACATCGCCGCAGCGCTCGGCATTTCTCACACGTCGGTCTCGAACGCGTTCAGTCGACCCGATGAACTGTCTCCGGCTCTTCGTGAGCGCATTCTCCATGCAGCGCGTCTTATGGGGTATGCTGGCCCGAACGCCGCCAGCAATCAGCTTCGTACGGGCCGTTATGGGGCCATCGGTCTGGTGTTCAGCGAGGATCTGCCTTACGGCTTCAGCGACCCTATGGCACTGGCTGTGATGCATGGTGTCGCTTTAGGGTGTCGCGCGCATAAGCTCGATCTGACGCTGATGCCGGAGCAGAACGATGCATTTCATCTCGAGAGAAGTACCGGGCTGTCGCTTGGAAGCCGGCCAGTCGATGGATACATCATGTATTCGCTCGACTCCGACAGTCGATATATCCATTCGGCTCGTAATGCCGATATTCCGACCGTGGTGATCGATCAGCCCTTGCTCGAAGGACGTTCTTTTGTCGGCATCGACGATCATAATGCCGGTCGGGTCGGCGCCCGGGAACTTTTGCGCCTCGGGCACCGGCGTTTCGGCATAGCGTCGCTCAAGTCGCACAGCGATAGCTATACGGGTTGGGTGAACAGCGACCGCCGGGCGAGTGCCACCTATGCGATCGTTGCCGCTCGCTTGGCGGGCTACCTTGCGGAACTCTACGAGGCCGGTGTGCGGCCGGAGGAAATACACATCTGGGAAGTCGCCCAGAACTCCGAGCGGGCCGGCGCGGAAGCCCTCCGCGCCCTTCTCGGCGCCGACCCGAAGATGACGGCCGTCCTGGCCATGAGCGACCGTATCGGCATCGGGATGGTGGGTGAAGCAGGCGCGCTGGGCCGGACCGTTCCCGACGATCTGTCGGTCCTCGGCTTCGACGACATACCGATGGCCGCCCAAGCCGGACTCGCCTCGCTGAAACAATCCGGGGAAGAAAAGGGGCGGACGGCCGTCGAACTGTTACTCGGGCCCGGCACGCGGTCCGTCATCCTGCCGACCGAATTTATGGCGAGATCATCGATAGGTCCGTGTCGACCTCGATAATTGGGCAATTCTCCAGCACGCCTGACCATCTCGCCACCCTTCCAGGGCCGACGCACTGCAACGACTTTCGAAAACACGCCAAGGGCCTGCTTGTGATACCATCCGCGCCCGACATGACTTGCAGGTTCTTGCCCGACATAGATCGTTTTGTGAGATCCGACGACATCGTTTCAATCTTCCCGGCCCAATCTTCAGGTAATCGGGCATGCTGGTGGAGCTGTGGATCTGCCGGGAGGGAAATTGATGGACAGAACACAGATACGCGAGGAAATCGAGGCCGCCTTTGATCCAGCAATCGAACGAATCCGACATAGCAATTATCGGCTCGATCAGGCTCTCGCGGCAGTGAAATGATCTCTACAGAAACGACAGCAACCGCGCCTCCAGCCGCGCGGACTGCACGGGGGCGCTCAGCGCCTCCCGTACCACCTTCAACGCGGCCCCCGCCATCCCGTCGCGGGCTCCGGGGGCCAGCATCGCCGCCATCGCATCGGCCAGCGCCACCGGGTCGGCGGCCGGCACCACGATCCCCGCCCCCGAGCCTTCCAGCACGCCCTCAAGCCCCGACTGGTCGGAGCCGATCACCGGCACCCCGCGCGCCATCGCCTCCACCGCCACGCTGGGCAATCCCTCGCGATCACCGCCGGCCGAGACCACGCTGGGCACCAGCAACGCGATCGCCCGGTCCATCCGCGCCGCCAGGTCCGCGGCCGCCAGCCAGCCGGTAAAACGCACGTTCTCCAGCCCGGCGGCATAATCCCGCATCGCGCCCAGCAGCGGCCCGTCACCCGCCAGCACCACCGGCGGCACCAGTCCGCGCCCCGCCAGCACCCGCAGCGCATCGATCAGCGTCGATACCCCCTTCTTGTCGACGAACCGCCCGGCGAACACGAACTGCTCGGCCGGCCCGACGGCGGGCGCGGCCGGCTCCACCCCGATCGGGATCACTTCCAGCAGGCCGGGCCGCACCCCCCGCTCCAGCAGCTTGTCGCGCACCCCCTCGGACACACAGACGAACAGCGATGCATATTCCTGCAATGCCCGCCACCTGCGGCGGAAGATGGACGGCACCGCCCCCCGGCGATAATGCCGGTCCTTGAAGGCATCACCACCATGAAAGGTCACGACCAGCGGCACGCCCAGCGCCCGGGCCATCGGCAGCGCCAGCGCGCCGCCCCGCCCGAACTGGGCATGCACCAGCACCGGCGACAGATCGGCGACCGCGCCCGCCGCCCCCCAGCCGAACTGCCTGAACGCCGCCCGACGCAGCGGCCGCAACGGCCCGCTGCCACCGAGAAACCGCACGTCGCCGGGCAGATCGGGCGCCGCCGCGTCCCGCCGGCAGCCGACCCAGCAGGGCCGCAGGCTGCGGAACCCGATATATTGCCGCCGCATGAAGGCCTGCTCCGAGGGCGGCAGCAACCGGTCGCGATAGACCAGAACGGTCCTCACGCCCTCCACCCCAGCAGATCGACGGCCGCCGCGACCACCGGCGCGACCTCCAGCCCGGCGATCGGGGCGCTGCCTTCCGGCCCCGGTGCCGCGATCCCCCGCGCGCACCGCCCGACCGGCCCGTATTCCGACATCCGGCTGGGCCCGAACACCCCCAGCGTCGGCGTGCCGACCGCCGCCGACAGATGCATCAGCCCCGAATCATTGCCGATGAACCCCCCGCATCGTGCCAGCAGCGCGGCCACCTGCGGCAGGGCAAGCCCCCCGCCCGCATCGACCGCATCGGGCATGGCCGCGAGCACGGGCGCGGCCATCCGCCGCTCGGCCTCGCCGGGGCCGTACAGGATCACGACGCGCATCTCCGGCCGCAACGCCCGCAACGCCCGCGCCAGCGCGACGAAATGCGCGGCGGGCCACACCTTGCCCGCCCAGTTCGCCGTCGGCGCCAGCGCCAGCCAGACCGGCCCGTCGGGCAGCATCGCCTGGGCCAGCGCCCGGTCGGCCGCCGCCATCCACATCACCGGCAACGGCGGCGGCGACAGGCCCAGCACCGCGCCCAGATGCGCCACCCGCGCCCCCTGCCGCCGCCCGCCGCGCATGATCGCCCGCCGCCGCGCCGCCAGAAACAGCGTCACCGCCGAGCCCCGCAAATCCACGCACAGGTCCCACCGCACCCCCACACAGGCGCGCCACAGCGAGAGCCAGTGCAGGTCATATCTGCGCTTGGTCACGACGATGGTGCGCTCGCGCCCGGGCATCGCCTCGAACAACCCGGCCGCCACCGGCCCGCAGGCGATGGTAAAGCGTGCCCGCGGATAGCGGGCCAGCAGGACAGCCAGCAATCCGGTGGACAGCACCGCGTCGCCCAGCCGTGTGGAGGTAATGAACAGGATCCGCATGCGGCGCCAGACTAGCCCATCGCCCGGCCCGGCGAAATCGCCCTCTCCACCAACGCCGTGCCTGCCCCCACATCCATTCCGTTCGAACGCGATAGGCCCCACGCCATTCCCGGGCTATAGGATCAGACACCATGGTTGACCCGACACATCTCGCCCACCTTCCGGACCGGGCCGTGCTGGCCCTCTCCGGGCTCGACCGGCACAGTTTCCTCCAGGGACTGGTCTCCAACGATGTCACGGCCGTCGCCCCCGGCCACGCGGTCTGGGCCGCGCTGCTGACGGCGCAGGGCCGGTGGGTGGCCGATTTCTTCCTGTTCGCCGACCCGGACGGCACGCGCCTGCTGCTGGAGTGCGAGGCCGCCCAGGCCGCCATGCTGCGCCAGCGCCTGCTGCGCTACCGCCTGCGCTCCGACGTCTCGATCGACGAGACCGGATTCGCCGTCCACGCCGCCTGGGGCGCGGTGCCCCCGATGCTCGATTCCACCATCGGCGCCCCCGATCCGCGCCTGGCCGAAGCCGGCTGGCGGCTGCTGCTGCCGCGCCCGGCGGAAGGCGCGGCCGACCACGCCGCCTACGACGCCCACCGCCTGGCGCTGGGCCTGCCCGACGGCTCGCGTGACTGCGAGGAAGGCAAGACCCTGCTGCTGGAAGCCAATTTCGAGGCGCTGAACGGCATTTCCTGGACCAAGGGCTGCTATATGGGCCAGGAACTCACCGCCCGCACCCGCTATCGCGGCCTGGTCAAGCGCAAGCTGCTGCCGGTCTCCGGCACCGCCCTGCCGCCGCCCGGCACCCCCCTGCTCCAGGCCGGGAAGGAGGCCGGACACATGGCCTCGTCCCGCGACGGCCAGGGCCTGGCGATGGTGCGTCTCGCCCACCGCAGCGGCGAACTGACCACGGAAGACGGCCATTCGGTGCAGGTCCACATCCCAGCCTGGCTCCCCCTGTCGGAAGCCGACGCGCCAGGGGACTGACCGGATTACACCGCGCCCGCTGGACAGGCGCGGCGCCATGGAGTGTTGTGCCGCCATGACCGACACCACCGCCCCCTGCATCGCGCCGGACGCCGCCACCCGCGCCGGCATGCTCGACACCGTGCGTTTCGACGCCACCGGCCTGGTCGCCGCCATCGCCCAGCAGCACGACACGGGCGAGGTCCTGATGCTGGCCTGGATGAACCGCGCGGCGCTCGACGAAACGCTGCGCACCGGCCGCGTCTGCTACTACTCGCGCAGCCGCAACGCCCTGTGGCGCAAGGGCGAGACCTCCGGCCAGGTGCAGACGCTGGTCGAGGCCCGCCTGGACTGCGACCGCGACGCGGTGCTGCTGCTGGTCGACCAGACCGGCGTCGCCTGCCATACCGGCCGCCGAAGCTGCTTCTTCAACGCCATGCGCCCCGAAGGACTGGTCGAGACCAGCGCGCCGCTGGTCGCCGCCGACACGCTGTACGGGCGCGGCTGACCGTCTTTTCCCGCCCCATCCACGCAGGTTCACCCCATGACCACGCCCGACCCCTCGCCCGCCGGCAAGCGCGTCTTTCTCGCCATCCTGCTCGTGATGACCCTCGGGCTGGGCGTCTACACGCTCCACTCGGCCTTCACGGCCCTGCACAGCACGGTCCAGGGCGCGCCCCCGGCACCAGCCGACTCGGCAGGACGGTAACGCGCACGCCCCGGCTTGACGCTTCCGCCCGGCCGTCCGGTTCCGGACAGTTCGTCCACAACCGGACAGGCGCGACCGATATCCCCATAAAAACCGTTATAATACAGCAAGATAATAGAAGACCCGCATGGTCTAGACTTGTCCGCTCAGAACAGCGGAACAGGGACAGCAGATCATGGACCGACCGATTTCGTCGCCCGCCCCGGCTGCGCGCCGTCATCGCCCGCGCGCAACCCCATCCTTGGGCATCTTCAACCGGATCGGCATGTTCAGGGCCGAGCGGGGCTGGACGCGAAAAACCCTCGCGGAACGTCTGGACGTCAATCCCCAGACGATCGGCTTCCTGGAACGGGGCGACTACCCACCCAGCCTGGAACTGGCGATGAAGATCGCCCGCGTCTTCGACGTCCCGATCGAACTCGTCTTCTCTCTCGAACCGTTCGAAACCATCGCCACCATGCTGCGCGCCGGACCGGGACCAGGACAGGGGCAGTAACCCGATCCCCCGCCTACCCGACGCGGATCCCGTCCAGCACCGCCATCAACTCAGCCGCCGCCGCGTCATCCGGCTCCCCCTCCGGCGCGGCCAGCCCGGCCGCGATGGCACGAAAACCCGCCCGTTGCAGGTCGGCACTGCACCCGTCGGTCAACAGCCGATGCACGGTTTCCGCCAGCAGGTCCGGCCGGCAGCGTTCCTGCAACAGTTCCGGCACCAGCCGATGCCCGGCCAGCAGATTGACCATGGCGACATAAGGCACGCGGATCAGCCGCCGCGCCAGCGCCGCCGTGATCGGGTTGACGCGATAGGTCACGGCCATCGGCACCCCGGCCAGTGCCAGTTCCAGGGTCGAGGTCCCCGATTTGGTCAGCGCCGCCCCCGCCGCCGCGAAGGCATCGTGCTTTTCCGCCAGGTCGGTCACCACGATCGGCCGCACGGGCCAGTCGGCCACCCCCCGCCGCACCATGTCCGCCACCACGGGCGACACCGGCACCACCGGCACGATCCCCGGACAGGTCGCCATCAGGATGCGCAGCGTCCGCCCCAGCACTGGCAGCAGGCGCGGTGCCTCCGACCGGCGGCTGCCCGGCATCAGGATCAGCACCGGCGTCTCCGGCGCAATGCCATGACGCGCGCGGAACGCCGCGCCATCCCCCCGATCGACCCCGGATTGCAGCACCGGATGGCCGACGAAACGGGCATCGAGCCCATGCCGGCCGAAAAACCCGGGCTCGAACGGCAACAGGCACAGCAGCCGGTCCCACAGGCCGGGAAATTCCCGCACCCGATGCTCCCGCCACGCCCAGACCTGCGGCGCGACATAATGCGCGCGCGGAATGCCCAGATCGGCGATGCGGCGCAGCAGCCGCAGGGTAAAGCCCGGACTGTCGATCGTCACCACCAGGTCCGGCCGCGTCGCCGCGATGTCCGCGACCGCCTGGTCCAGCCGGCGCGACAGATGCCGCAGCCGGGGCAGCACCTCCACCAGCCCCATCACCGCCAGGTCGCGCAGCGGAAACAGGCTGCGCAGTCCCGCCGCCTCCATCCGCACACCGCCGACCCCGGCGAAGCGCAGCGCCGGGTCACGCCGACGCAGCGCCGTCATCAGGCGCGCGCCCAGCACGTCGCCGCTCGCCTCGCCGGCCAGCAGCCAGACCGTCCGCCCGTGCGCGGCGTCCGCCATGGGGGCTAGCCGTCCCCCCGCAGGCTCGCGCCGCACGCCTTCTGCACCGCCGCCACCACGGCGGCGGACACGGCGTCGATCTCGGCATCGGTCAGGCTGGCCGTGAGGGGCTGCAACGTCACCTCGACACCCAGCGACCTGCTGCCCTCGGGCACCTTGTCGCCTTCATAGACATCGAACAGCCGCACGCCGGAAATCAGCGTCCGCTCGGCCCCCCGCGCCGCGCGCAGCACGGTCTCGGCCGCCACATCCCGCCCGACGACAAACGCGAAATCGCGATGCACCGGCTGGAACGGCGACAGTTCGGGCGCCGCCCGCCGTCGCCGCTTGGGCTCGGGAACCGCGTCAAGGAACAGTTCGAACCCCACCACCGGCCGGTCCAGCCCGCGCCCGGCCAGCAGGGCCGGATGCAACTGCCCGAACACGCCCAGCACGATCTTCGGCCCCTGCCGCAGCACGCCGGAACGGCCGGGATGATAATGGCCCGGCGCATCCGCCGTCACGCTGATCCCCTCGACCGGCGCACCCAGCGCGGCCAGAACCGCCATCGCGTCGGCCTTCACATCCCACAGATCGACCGGCTCCGCCGCGCGGCCGGGAAAGCGCGGCGCATGGCCGCCGCGCAGGGCGGCGGCAATCTGGCTCTGCCCGGCGTCCGAGAAACCCGCCCCGACCTCGAACAGCCCCAGGTCGGGATAACCGCGCGCCGCATTCCGCTCGACGGCCGCCAGCAGATTGACCAGCGGCGTCGGGCGCATCTGGTCCAGGTCGGCGGCGATCGGGTTCAGCAGGCGCAGGCTTTCCGGTACCGCGCCAAAGCGCGCGCACGCTTCCTGCCCGGCAAAGGAATAGGCCACCGTTTCCATCAGCCCCCGCGCCGCCAGCACCCGCCGCGCGGTCGCCGTCCGCGTCTGGCGCGGCGTCAGGGCGGGGCGCGGCACGGCGGACAGCGGCGGCAGCGACACCGGCGGAATCGAATCCAGCCCGCGCAGCCGCAGCACCTCCTCGATCAGGTCGCACTCCGAATCCACGGCCAGGGCGCCCTCGGCGGCCATGCGCGCACGCTCGGCCGGCAGGTCCGGCGCCTGGTCCAGCACCATCTTCATGGCAATGTCATTGCGCCACGGCGGCACATCCACCACCACGCGCGCCTCGTCGCGCGCGCGCACTTCAAAGCCCAGCGCCTCCAGCGAGGCCACGGCGTCATCCGCCGGCACGTCCAGCCCGCCCAGTCCGGCAATCCGCGCGAAGCGCAGATGCGCCTCGCGCTGCCACGCCGGCGCCTCGCCGGCCGAGACCACTTCGCTGGCCTCGCCGCCGCACAGTTCGATGATCATCCGCGTCGCCGCTTCCAGCGCCGCCACCGGCAACGCCTGGTCCACCCCGCGCTCGAACCGGTGCCGCGCGTCGGAATGCAGCCCCAGCCGCCGGCCACTCAACGCGATCCGCACCGGGTCGAACAGCGCGCATTCCACGAACACGCTCGTGGTCCCGTCAGTGGCCCCCGTGGCCTCGCCGCCCATGATGCCGGCCAGCGACTGCACGCCGGCCGCGTCGGCGATCACGCAATCCTCGGGCGACACCACGACATCCCGCCCGTCCAGCGCGCGAAAGCGCTCCCCCGCTCCCCGACAGAGGGTCAACCGCCCGCCGGTCACCCGGTCGGCATCGAACACATGCAGCGGCCGTCCCAGATCGAAGGCGAAGAAATTGGTGATATCGACCAGCGCCGAAATCGGCCGCAGCCCGATCGCCCGCAGCCGCTTCTGCAACCAGTCCGGGCTCGGCCCATTGCGTACGCCGCGAATGGTCCGCCCCAGCACCCACGGACAGGCTTCGGGAAAATCATTGGCCCACACGATCGGCGACTCGAAGGTCCCCTCGACCGTCTCGGCCAGCCAGGGCCGCAGATGGCCCAGCCCCGCCGCCGCCAGGTCGCGGGCAATCCCGCGCACCGCCAGCGCGTCGCCCCGGTTCGGCGTCACCGCGATCTCGACCACCGGATCGTTCAACCCGGCGAAATCGGCATAGGACTGGCCGGTCGCGGTGCCCTCGGGCAATTCGGCGATGCCCTCATGGTCCGCGCCCAGCCCCAGTTCGCGCAGCGAGCACAGCATGCCCCCGCTGGCCTCGCCGCGGATCGACCCGGCCTTGATGACGATGTCCAACCCCGGAATCCAGGACCCCGGCGGGGCGAAGATCACCGGCAGCCCGGTCCGCGCGTTGGGCGCGCCGCACACCACCTGCACCTCCTCGAAGCCCGGCCCGGCATCGACGCGGCACACGCGCAGCCGGTCGGCATTGGGGTGCTGAACGGCCTCGACGATGCGCGCGGTGCGAAAGGGGGCCAGCCTGGCGCCGGGGTCCTCGATCCCCTCCACCTCCAGCCCGATCGTGTTCAGCTTGGCGCAGATCTCATCGACCGTGGCATCGGTGTTCAGATGGTCGCGCAGCCAGGACAGGGTGAACTTCATCGATCACAGACCTTCATGCAGCAGGGCCGGGGACAGCGGGCTGCTGCCGTAATGGCGCAGCCAGCGCACGTCGCTCTCATAGAACGAACGCAGGTCCGGAATGCCGTGACGCAGCATCGTCAGCCGCTCGATCCCCATCCCGAAGGCAAAGCCCTGCCATTCGCGCGGGTCCAGCCCGCAATTGGCCAGCACGCGCGGATGCACCATGCCCGAGCCCAGGACCTCCAGCCAGTCGCCGCCGCCGCCGATCTCGCCGGTCCTGCGCGACCAGCCGATATCGACCTCCATCGACGGCTCGGTGAACGGGAAATACGAGGCCCGGAAGCGCACCGGCAGGCTGGGCTGGCCGAAATAGGCACGCAGGAAATCGATCAGGCACCCTTTCAGATGCGCCAGCGTGATCCCCCGGTCGATCACCAGCCCCTCGCACTGATGGAACATCGGCGAATGGGTGGCGTCATGGTCGGCGCGATAGGTCCGCCCGGGCACGATGACGCGGATCGGCGGCGCCTCGCCCAGCATGGTGCGGATCTGCACGCCCGACGTCTGGGTGCGCAGCACGCGCTCGCGCGGACTGCCCGCCTCGGCCGGCAGATAGAACGTATCCTGGTCGGTGCGCGCCGGATGATGGTCGGGCGTATTGAGCGCCGAGAAATTATGCCAGTCGGTCTCGATATCGGGCCCCTCGGCGACCTTGAAGCCCATGGCGCCGAAAATGGCGGTCATCTCCTCCATGGTGCGGCTGATCGGATGGATCGCCCCCTGCGCTTCCGGGCGGGCGGGCAACGTCACGTCCACCCGCTCCGAGGCGAGGCGCGCATTCAGGATCGCGGCCTCGATCTCCGCGCCCCGCTCCTCGATGGCGCGCGACAGATCGTCGCGCAGCCGGTTCAGCGCCCCGCCGCGCAGCTTGCGTTCGTCGGGCGACATCCGGCCCAGTTCCTTCAGCAGCCCGGTCAGCCGGCCCGACCTGCCCAGCGTGCCCACGCGCACGGCATCCCATTCCCGCCGGTCGCCGGCGGCGGCCAGCGCGGCCAGCGTCTCCCGCCGCAGGGTTTCGAGATCGTCGCTCATGGCACCTCGCTGGAAACAGACACGCGATGGAAGGGACAACGCCCCCGAGACCTGCGCGGATACAGGCTCCGACGGCGGGAATAAACCCCCAAAAGCAGAAAGGGCCGCCCCTTGACGGGGGCAGCCCTTTCCAGATCACCACCGTAAAGGAGCGATCAGGCCGCTAGGGCGGCCTGCGCCTTCTTCACGATCTCGGCGAAGGAGGCGGCATCGTCATACGCGATGGCGGCCAGCACCTTGCGGTCGATCTCGATCCCGGCCTTGTCCAGCGCGAAGATGAACTTGCTGTAGGTCAGGCCATGCTCGCGCACCGCGGCATTGATGCGCTGGATCCACAGGGCGCGGAAATCGCGCTTCTTGTTCCGGCGGTCGCGGTAGGCATACTGAAGCGACTTTTCCAGACGCTCCAGGGCAATGCGATAGTTGGTCGAAGACCGGCCGCGGAAGCCCTTGGACTGCTCCAGGACCTTCTTGTGACGGGCGTGCGTCGTGACGCCCCGCTTTACACGTGCCATGTGTCAGGTGCTCCTTATGCCAGCCCGTAGGGCGCCCACTGCTTCACAGTCTTCCCGTCCATTTCGGTCAGGGTCTGCGAGCCGCGGTTGGTGCGCTTCATCTTCTGCGAGCGGTTGATCAGGCCGTGGCGCTTGTTGCCCGGCCCGGCCAGCACCTTGCCGGTCGCGGTGATCTTGAACCGCTTCTTGACCGACGACTTGGTCTTCATCTTGGGCATTTTCATCTCCTTCAATTCTGCGGGCTGCGACCGCGGGCGGTCAGGCAGCAGTCACGGCCGGGCATGCCCATTTCAGGCCCGGACGCGCGAACAGGCCGCAGCCTATAGACAATGCGAACTCCGCAATCAAGCCTTGCGTTCCCCCTTTCGACCCGCGATGACGGGTTTCCCCTCGAAGCCGCAAGCCCGACACGCAACCAGGGATCCCCCATGACCATTCTTCCCCCCTTCGGCCCGGTGCCCCCGGCCGTGCTGGTCCCGTCCTACGACCGGCCGGCGGTACGTCCCGGCATCGCCCATCTCAGCGTCGGCAATTTCCATCGCGCGCATCAGGCGGTCTATCTCGACCGCGTGCTGGCGCGACCCGGCAACGCCCAATGGGGCATCCTGGGCATCGGCGTGATGGACGACACGCACGAACGCGCCAAGGCCGAGGCCATGCAGGCCCAGCACGGGCTCTACACCCTCACCGAATGCCCGGCCGACGCGCCCGACACCGTGCGCGTCATCGGCGCCATCGTGGACTATCTGCACGCGCCCGACGACCGCGCCGCCGCCATCCGCCGCCTGGCCGACCCGGCGATCCGCATCGTCAGCCTCACCGTCACCGAGGGCGGCTATTACATCGACGAATCCGGCCAGTTCCAGCTCGACCACCCCACGATCGCCGAAGACCTCGCCCGCCCGGTCCCCCACACCGTCTTCGGCCTGGCGACCGAGGCCCTGCGCCTGCGCCGCGCCGCCGGCACCGGCCCGTTCACGATCCTGTCGTGCGACAACCTGCCCCATAACGGCCATGTCGCCCGCACCGCCTTCCTGGCGTGGGCCCGCGCCCGCGACCCGGACCTGGCCGACTGGATGGCCGCCCACGTCACCTTCCCCAACACGATGGTCGACCGCATCACCCCGGCGGTGGGCCCGCTGGACATCACGCGCCTGAATGCCGGCAGCGGGGTCGACGACCGCGTGCCCGTCTTCTGCGAGGATTTCATCCAGTGGGTGATCGAGGATAAATTCTGCGCCGGCCGGCCGCCATTGCAGGATGCCGGCGTGCTGTTCACCGGCGACGTCACGCCCTACGAACAGGTCAAGCTGCGGATGCTCAACGCCTCGCATTCCATGCTCGCCCTGCCCGGGATGCTGATGGGCTACCGCGTCGTCAGCGACATCATGCACAATCCCGACGTCGTGGCGCTGCTGGAACATTATCTCGCCCGCGATGCCGAACCGCTGCTCCAGGCCCCGCCGGGGATGGAACTGCACGAATACGCGGCGCAGCTTCTCCGCCGCTTCAGCAACGTGGCGATCAGCGACCAGCTTCCGCGCATCGCCTCCGACAGCGCCTCGAAACTGCCGGTCTTCGTCCGCGCCACGGCCGAGGGCACGCTGGCGCGCGGCACCGACGCCGCACGCATCGCCTTCCTGCTGGCCTGTTTCGCCGAATATCTGCGCGGCCACGACGATACCGGCGCGGCATACGACATCCACGAACCCCATCTCGCCCCCGGCGACATGGCCCTGGCGGCGGACGAGGACCCGGCAAGGGCGCTGGAGATGTCGGTCTTCGCCGGCTGGGGCCTGGGCGACCATCCGGCCTTCGTGGCGTTGTTCGCGCAGACCCGCGCCGCGCTGCGCGCCGGCGGCACGCGCGCCTGCCTGCGCCAACTGGTCACCCCCGGGGAGCCCGGGGCGCCCGGCGACACAAAAAATTGATAACGTTTCCCATCACATGCAAACGTTGGTACGGGCCGCATGGACAACGTGCCCCCACCGCCCCGACTCCCGCCGCCCCACGGCCCGTCTTTCAACAGTCATCGGATGATTCATGAAAAATCGAAACGGGAGGCCTCCCGTGCTCACCCTCACCTCCGGGATCTTCATCCTGATCGGCCTCTATCTGCTGGCGGGGGGCGTCTGGCTGGCCAGCCTCGGCGGGTCGCCGTACTACGTCATCGCCGGGCTGGCGATGCTGGTCACGGCGGGATTGCTGTTTCGAGGACGGCGCGAGGCCCTGTGGGTCTTCGCCGCGCTGCTGATCGGCACGATGTTCTGGGCGGTCAGTGAAGTCGGCTTCGATTTCTGGGCCCTGGCCCCGCGCGGCGACGTGCTGGTGCCGCTCGGCATCTGGCTGCTGCTGCCGCCGGTCACGCGCCATCTCGGCCCGGCCGGCCCGGTGGGCACCCTGCCGCTGCGCGCCTCCGTGGTCGCCGCGATCGCCGTGGTCGCCGCCGCCCTGATGCACGACCCGCAGGACAAGGCCGGCACCCTGCCCCCGATGGCCAGCAACGCGCCGACACCGGGCGACGCGGCCGAGATGCCCGATGACGACTGGCAGGCCTACGGCCGCACCCAGTTCGGCGACCGGTTCAGCCCGCTGAAGCAGATCACGCCCGCCAACGTGCATGACCTGAAGGTGGCCTGGGTGTTCCGCACCGGCGACATGAAGCGGCCGGACGACCCGGTCGAGATCACCGACGAAGTCACGCCGATCAAGATCCGCGACACGGTCTATCTCTGCTCGCCGCACCAGATCCTGTTCGCGCTCGACGCCGCGACCGGCAGGCAGAAATGGAAGTTCGATCCGCAGATCAAGTACAACCCCACCTTCCAGCACATGACCTGCCGCGGCGTGTCGTACCACGAGACCCAGCCGGGCGCCGAGACGATCGACGGCGCGCAGGCGCCCATCGACTGCCCGCGCCGCATCTTCCTGCCCACCAACGACGGCCATCTCTACGCGCTGGATGCCGAGACCGGCGACCGCTGCTCGCATTTCGGCGATAACGGCGTGATCGACCTGCAGGAGCATATGAGCGTGACGACGCCGGGCTTCTACGAGGCCACGTCCCCCCCGGTCGTGACCGACAAGGCCGTGATCGTCTCGGGCGCGGTGATGGACAATTACTCGACGCACGAGCCCTCGGGCGTCACGCGCGGCTTCGACGTCTATACCGGCCAGTTGATCTGGGCGTTCGACCCCAGCAACCCCGACCCCAACGAAATGCCGTCCGCGACGCATCATTTCGTCCCCAACTCGCCCAATTCCTGGATCGTGTCGTCCTACGACCCGAAACTGAACCTGATCTACATCCCCATGGGCGTGCAGACCCCCGACATCTGGGGCGGCAACCGCACCCCGGACGCCGAGCGCTATGCCAGCGCGATCGTGGCGCTGAACGCCGATACCGGCAAGCTGGCCTGGTCCTACCAGACCGTCCATCATGACCTGTGGGACATGGACATCCCCGCCCAGCCCAGCCTGGTCGACATCCGCACCGCGACGGGCGAGATCGTGCCCACGCTCTACGCCCCGGCCAAGACCGGCAACATCTTCGTGCTCGACCGCCGCACCGGCGCGCTCGTCGTCCCGGCGCCGGAGACGAAGGTGCCGCAGGGCCCGGCCCCGGGCGACCATCTCTCCCCCACCCAGCCATTCTCCGAGCTGACCTTCCGTCCCAAGAACAACCTGACCGGGGCCGACATGTGGGGCGGCACGATGTTCGACCAGCTCATGTGCCGCATCATGTTCCACCAGTTGCGCTACGAGGGGCCGTTCACCCCGCCGTCCTTGCAGGGCACGCTGGTCTTTCCGGGCAATCTGGGCATGTTCGAATGGGGCGGCCTCGCGGTCGACCCGCAACGCCAGGTCGCGATCGCCAACCCGATCGCCATCCCCTTCGTCTCGCGCCTGATCCCCCGTGGCCCCGGCAACCCGGCCTCGCCCGACAATTCCAAGCCCTCGGGGTCCGAAACCGGCGTCCAGCCGCAGTTCGGCGCGCCCTACGGCGTGACGCTCAACCCGTTCCTGTCACCGCTGGGCCTGCCCTGCAAGCAGCCCGCCTGGGGCTACATGGCGGGCATCGACCTGGTGACGAACAAGATCGTCTGGATGCACCGCAACGGCACGATCCGCGACAGCGCCCCGGTCCCCCTGCCCTTCAAGCTGGGCGTGCCCAGCCTGGGCGGTCCGCTGACCACGGCGGGCGGCGTCGCGTTCCTCACCTCGACCGCCGATTATTATATCCGCGCCTATGACGTCACCACCGGCCGCCAGCTCTGGCAGGACCGACTGCCCGCCGGCGGCCAGTCCACCCCGATGAGCTATGCGGTGGGCGGACGGCAGTTCATCGTCACGGCGGATGGCGGCCACGGATCGTTCGGCACCAAACTGGGCGACTATGTGGTGGCCTATGCCCTTCCGGAGGCGCACTGAACATCGACTGGGGCATCGATCATCCATCAGTGGCAAAATTATCAATAATTTGTGATTACTAAAATTCACGACTTATTGATTAAACTTTTGTCACAACGTTCCCGGACGGGTTGCGGGCAACCGCGCGGCGCCCATAAGAGGGTGCCGCGCGGCGAAGGCGGACAGGGGGTGGACATCCGTTTTTCCACCCGCACGGTCCCGAGCACGGCATCCTGCCCACGCGCATGACAGAGGGGTGACGACATGCGGCTTCCGTCCACCAGGCACTCATGATCGGCCGCACCGCCATCATACGCATCGTCGCCGCCGCGGCCGGCCTCGGCGCCCTCGCCGGCGCGGGCTTCCTGGCCTATGCGATCCACCCCGCGATCGCCCCGATAGCGCCGCCCGCCATCACCCGCTTCGCGCCCGACAGCGTCGCGCGCGGGCGCATCCTCGCCGCCGGCGGCTATTGCGCCGAATGCCATACCAGGCGCGACGGCCATCCGGGCGTGCCCCTGGCCGGCGACTACGCCATGGCCACGCCGTTCGGCACCATCTATTCCAGCAACATCACGCCCGACGCCGCGACCGGCATCGGCACCTGGTCGTTGGCCGCCTTCACCCGCGCCATGCGCTACGGCGTCTCGCGCGACGGCGCCAACCTGTTCCCCGCCTTCCCCTTCGATCATTTCACGCACATGACCGACGGCGACATCGCCGACGTCTACGCGTATCTGATGACGCAAAAGCCGGTCCATTCGGTCAAGCGCGAGAACACGCTGCCGTTCCCGTTCGACCTGCGCCTCCTCCAGGCCGGCTGGAAGCTGCTGTTCCTGCATCCGGGCGCCTACACGCCCGACCCGGCGCATGACGCCCAGTGGAATCGCGGCGCCTACCTGGCCGAGGGTCTCAGCCATTGCAGCGCCTGCCACACCCCGCGCAACGCGATGGGCGCGGAGCGGGCGGGCGCCCCCTATGACGGCGCTCCGGTCGACAACTGGATCGCCCCGCCGCTCAACGCCACCAACCCCACTCCCGTCACCTGGACCGAGAACGAGTTCTTCCAGTATCTGCGCTACGGCGTCGCCCCGCTGCACGGCAGCGCCGCCGGGCCGATGTCCCCCGTCATCCATGGCGGCCTGAGCGAGATGCCGGAATCCGACGTGCGGGCCATCGCCCACTACCTGGCCGACATCGACCATGCCGATGCCCGCCGGCCCGGCGACGCCGGGCACCTGGCGGCGGCCATGGCCAGCTCGACGCGCGACCTCACCACCCCGCTGACCTCCGACCCGGATGCCCGCCTCTATCAGGGCGCCTGCTCGGCCTGCCACGCCAATACCGGCGCGCAACCGGTCCTCGGCCGCCCCGAACTGGCGCTCAACAACGCGCTGTGGCTGGACGAGCCGACCAACCTCTACCAGGTCATCCTGCGCGGCATCGGCACCGAGGAAGGGCAGCCGGGCATCACCATGCCCAGCTTCTACCATGCGCTGACCGACGCCGACCTCGCGCGTCTCGCCGCCTATCTGCGCCGCACCCGCACCACCCTGCCGCCCTGGACCGACCTGGAGAAGAAAGCCGCCGCCGTCCGCGCGACGCTTCCGGCCCCACCGGTCGCCGCGTCCCATTGAGAGACGGAGTCCCGACATGACCAGTTTTCGGCTCAATGGCCACGACGTCTCGGTCGATGTCCCGGAAGATACCCCCCTGCTGTGGGTGATCCGTGACGAAATCGGCCTGACCGGCACCAAGTTCGGCTGCGGCATCGGCATGTGCGGCGCCTGTACCGTGCATGTGGGCGGCCGCGCCACCCGCTCCTGCATCACGCCGGTCTCGGCGGTGCAGGGCGCGGACATCACGACCATCGAGGGGCTGGACCCGGCCGGCAACCACCCGGTGCAGGAGGCCTGGCGCGATCTGCAAGTGCCGCAATGCGGCTACTGCCAGTCCGGCCAGATCATGCAGGTCGCCAGCCTGCTGAAGGATTACCCGCAGCCGACCGACCAGGACATCGACGCCGTGATGGGCGGCTCGCTGTGCCGCTGCATGACCTATATCCGCATCCGCGACGCCATCAGGAAGGCCGCGGCGACCGCCGCCGGGGGAGAGACGTCCAATGGGTAAGCTCGGCCGGATCGGCCTCGGCCAGCGGGCCGGCAACGACGCCGCGAGCGGCCTGTCCCGGCGCGGCTTCCTGATGGCGGCCGTGGGCGCGGGGGTCATGTTCGGCTTCCCCGCCGCCCGCGCGGCCCAGCAATTCCCCGCCGCCGGCCTGCCCGGCGACGGCGCGTTCGAACCCACGATCTGGTGCGCCATCGCGCCGGACGGCACCATCACCGTCAACATCATCCGCGCCGAGATGGGCCAGCATATCGGCACCGCCCTGGCCCGCATCATCGCCGACGAGATGAACGCCGACTGGGCCCACGTAAAGATCAACTATGTGGACACCGACCCGAAATGGGGCCTGATGGTCACCGGCGGAAGCTGGTCGGTATGGATGACATGGGACGTCTTCCGCCAGGCCGGCGCCGCCGCGCGCGTCGCCCTGACCGATGCCGGCGCCGCCCTGCTCGGCGTCCCCGCGTCGCAATGCACCACCCGCGACGGCATGGTGATCGCCGGCACGAAAAGCATCGGCTACGGCGACATCGTGGCCCGTGCCCACCCCGCGCGCAGCTTCACGCCCGACGAACTGGCCAGACTGCCGCTGAAGCCCGCCGCCGACCGTCACCTGATCGGCAATCACGACCTCAAGGCGCTGGACATCCCGGCCAAGACCAACGGCACCGCCATCTACGGCATCGACGCCCGGGTCGAGGGCATGGTCTATGCCCGGCCCA
Organism: Gluconacetobacter sacchari; assembly: GCF_014174255.1. Classification (GTDB taxonomy): domain Bacteria; phylum Pseudomonadota; class Alphaproteobacteria; order Acetobacterales; family Acetobacteraceae; genus Gluconacetobacter; species Gluconacetobacter sacchari. The sequence goes on along the minus strand of NZ_JABEQJ010000006.1, from coordinate 44,871 downwards.
GGATGCCCCCCACCCGCTATGGCTCGCGCGTCCGCTCGGTCGATGACGCCGCGGCCCGCGCGGTCAAGGGCTACCAGCGCTATCTGGTGATCGAGGACCCGTCGCAGATCGTGCAGGGCTGGGTGCTGGCCATCGCCGACACCTACACCGCCGCGATCCGCGCTGCCGACCTGCTGAAGGTGGACTGGACACCGGGCGAGACGGTCAACGTCTCGGAAAAGGACGTCATCGACCACGGCCGCGCCCAGATCGACCGCAAGGATGGCGGCGTGATGGTGTTCGACGACAAGGGCGTGGACAGCACGTTCGCCGCCGCCGCCTCGACCTTCTCGCAGGACTATACCTGCGCCTCGGTGCTGCACTACCAGCTCGAGCCGACCAACGCCCTGGCGTTCGAGAAGGACGGCATCTTCGAGATCCACGCCGGCAACCAGTGGCAGTCGCTGATCCTGCCCTCATTGGCCAAGGCGCTGCAAAGGCCGGAAAAGAGTATCGTCCTGCGCAGCTACCTGCTGGGCGGCGGCTTCGGCCGCCGGCTGAACGGCGACTACATGGTCCCGGCCGCCCTGGCCGCCAAGGCGCTGGGCAAACCCGTCAAGCTGGTCCTGACGCGCTCGGACGACATGCAGTTCGACTCCTTCCGCTCGCCGTCGATCCAGCGCATCCGCGTCGCCTTCGACGCCAACAAGGCCATCACCGCCATGGAATACCATGCGGCGGCCGGCTGGCCGACCGAGGTGATGGCGGCGGCCTTCATGGAAAAGGGCGTGGACGGCAAGCCCTACGACCAGTTCGCCATCGCCGGCGGCGACCATTGGTACGAGGTCGGGCCGCTGCGGGTGCGCGCGCTGTCCAACGACCTGGCCAACCGCACCTTCCGTCCCGGCTGGCTGCGCTCGGTCAGCCCCGGCTGGACAAGCTGGGGCCTGGAATCCTCGTGGGACGAAATCGCCCATCTCCAGGGGCGCGATCCCGTCCAGTTCCGCCTCGACCATCTGACCGGCGCCGGTCGCAACAAGGGCGAGGCCCCCAATTCCACCGGGGGCGCCCTGCGCCAGGCGGCGGTCATCCGCCGCGTGGCCGAAAAGGCGGGCTGGGGCCGCGCCCTGCCCAAGGATACCGCGCTGGGCATCGCCAGCACCTTCGGCCAGGAACGCGGCATGCCGACCTGGGTCGCCTGCGCTGCCCAGGTCCATGTCGACCGCGCCACCGGCATCGTCCGCTGCCGGAAACTGACGCTGGTGGTCGATGCCGGCACCATCGTCGACCCCGACGGCGCCCGCGCCCAGACCGAGGGCGCGGCCCTGTGGGGCCTCAGCATGGCCCTGTTCGAGGGCTCCGAGATCGTGGGCGGCCTGCCGCGCGACCGCAATCTCGACACCTACACCCCGCTGCGCATCGCCGACGTGCCGGAGATGGACATCGAGTTCATCGCCAGCACCGAAAAACCGACTGGCCTGGGCGAGCCCGGCACCACGCCGATCGCCCCGGCCATCGGCAACGCGATCTTCAACGCCGTGGGCGTCCGCCTGCGCCACCTGCCGATCCGTCCGGCGGACGTGCTGCGCGCCTTGAAGGAAAAGGGCTCTTCGACCGTCTGATCAAAGTGGGGCAGCGCCTTGGAGCGCTGCCCCGGTCCCTTCCGTCGAGCGCGCGATTTCGGCCCGGACGCTCGGACGGATAGATGCGGCTCAGATAAGAACCGTCAGGCAACCGACGATCGCGTTCCAGGCGCGGGTTTTTTCTGACGCGCCACAGCAGGTCGGCTCCGGTATCCCGGGCAATGTTCCACGCACCATACCTGAAGAAATGCCGGTCGGCGAGGCAGAGTCCGCCATCACTGTTATAGAAACCCCAGGAGGGCACAAGACCAACGATGCACTGAAGTCCATGTCTGCCATGAAAATCCGTGCATACCCGGCTCTCAGAAATTCGCGCGTATCGCGGCCATGACACTGCGCGGCGTACCGTAAATTCCATAATAGTTTGTTGGAAGACGAGCCCAGTACACCTTGTCTGTGACGTTATTCACTGTCAAAGTCGTAGAAAGGTGCGGATTGATTTTGTAGCCAGCCTGTAGATCAAGCAGCGCATAGCCGCCCTGCCAGACGACGTAATCACGAGAAGTTCGCGAGGACACCAGAAGCCCCGCACCAAATGACAGGTCTTTCAGAAATCCGTCCTGTATCTGATAGGTCGACCAGAATTTGAAATTATGCTTTGGCTCTTCGGGCTGTAGGCTGAGGTTTCCATAAACAGGATCGGATAGATACTGCGTCTCCAGCCACGTGTACCCGGCATAGACATTCCACCCGGGAAGCAGGCGTCCCGTCATTTCGGCTTCCACCCCGCGGCTCCGTGCCCGGCCGGATGAAACGTAATACCGTATATTGTTCGGGTCGTTGACGGCTCTGTCATTCGTATCAAGCTGGAACGCAGCCAGAGAAGCCTGTAGAGCGCCGGACAGGAAGGCGCCCTTCAGACCGACTTCATACTGACGTCCCGTTGCAGGCGGCAGCGCGGAGCCGGAAGCCGTCAGTTCGCTCTGTGGTGTGAAGATTGTCGAATAGCTGAAATACGCTGTCAATTGAGACGTCAGATCGTACAGGATGCCCGCATTGGGCGTCAGTTTGCCTTCAACACCAGGCTGCCCTCTGGTGCCTGACCGAGTAGGCAGGATGGTTCGGACGCTGTCCCAATAGGAACTGACGCGGCCGCCAAGAACCAGCGTCACATCCTTCAGCGGATGAAGCCTCGCCTGCGCATAGGCACCCCATTGCTCGGTAATCGTATCGGTACCGCCTGTATAGGGCATCGATGTCCGAGGCAGCACGGCATCGAAAATGTTCAGCGTTCTGACCGTGCCCGATCCGTAGAGGTTGCGGGCATAGACCTGATACATGTTCGTCCCGAGAACGAAATCCATCTCGCGGCCAGCCAGCCAGGCACGATAATGCAGGTTCGTGTCGGCACCGATCATGTTTTGGCGCCCGAGGTTACTTTGCTCGAAATAACGGGACATGTTCTGAACAGGACTAACGCCCCCGCCCATGTAGCTGTACTGACCAGAAGAATCCAGATATCGGTCTATGACACTTGTCGACCAGATCAAATTTCTACTGAAGGAATGGGTAAGATTTATATAACCCTCACCAAGATGGCTCGGGCTGTCATTCCAGGATGAGCCGAAGAACGCACTTCGGGGCACGTTCAGGAACTTGCCATTCGTATAGCGGGACTGACCATAATCGAACGGACCATTATCGTTATATTGATAGGCCCCGGAGACAGTCAGGCGTGTCTCCGGATCCAAGTCATAGTCAACGACACCATAGAGCATTCCTTCCGAGCGGTATACTTCATGAACGAACGAATTCGTGCTCTGCCCCGCCATGACAATGCGCGCACGCAGGGTATGGCTTGCATTGAGAGGTGTATTCACGTCGAGGTAAGGGCGCACGTTGTTCCACGAACCCGCCTGGACGCCCGTCCGAACGGCAAATTCGTCCTCGGTGTGCTTGCGCACCAAATTGACCGATCCCGCTCCGGAGCCCGTTCCCTGCAAAAGCCCGGTAGGGCCGCGCATCACTTCGGCACGATCGTACATTATCATATCGAATTGCGGTAAGTACTGGATCCCCGAAACGACCGGCATCCCGTCATACTGTACATCGAGCGTATATCCACGCGACATGAAATAGGCGGTTCCATCTCCATATGGTGTCGCCGTCACCCCTGTCGTGAAGCGTAACGCATCTTCAACCGTTACCATGTTCTGATCGAGGATGCGTTGCTGGGTGACGACCGATACCGAATTGGGAATTTGGCGAACCGAAAGCGGAAGCTTGCCCGCGATGGTCACCCGGTCGGCCGAATAGCCTGTGCCATTCGCCGTATTGGCCGAATCAAGGAACGACGCAAGAGTATCGGCCTTGCCCTGAACCCGAACCGGGCCAAGGGTGATGTGAGAAGAAGCGGGAACGATCTGATAAGCATGATCGACCGTCATCCGATAGGTCAGCCCACTCCCCAGCAAGAGATGTGCGAGCGCATCCGGCGACGTGAACCTTCCCTGAAGTCCGGCGGTGGTCTTGCCGGCAAGAATCGGAGCCTGCGATCCTAGCGGGGCATGCGCCTGAACACTGAAGGCGGTCAGCGCGCCGGAGAGTGATCCGGCGGGAATTTTGAAGCTGATCAGCGGGTCAGCCGCCTGCGAAGACCCGGCTTTCGATGGAGTCACCGTAATTTGGGCGACTGCCTTGCTGACTGACAGCGACGTCAGCGTGGTCGTGGCCACCAGAAGCGCGATCGGCGCAATGGAGAATTTTTTGGCGAATATTGTGCCAAATTCCCGTTCAAGGCAGACGTTCAAGTCCATTAGCGCAGCTCTTTCCTTCAATCGCATCCAGCCAGGTCGCTCGCCGAAAATGCGAGTGCGTCGCATTTTAAGCTCCTGATTCTAGAGATGCGCTGACGGATCCCGTTTTTAACTAAAGGGCGCGATTTTTTTGGAAATAACGGCGCATGGCGTATTAACCATATGAAAAGAAGTGATTTTTATGAAAGGATGGAAACTTTTCTGCCCCGACGCCCGCTCTTCATAAGACGGATGGACGGCCCAGGCAGTTCCCATGGTCCGCACCAGACGAGGTGCAGACCATGGGGACGACAATGCAGGGCGCACCCGGATGGAACGGATCAGCGCCCGCTCACAAAATCGAACCATGACGTTACGGATTTGACCGTACCCCCATACGGCCCGACGATGAGACGCAAGGACGCTTCGGGCTTATGGAGGTCATAGGTTCCGGTCACCCGCTTCTCTCCCAGAGCCTGGCTGGTCAGCACGATCCTGGCTTTGCTCCACGGCCGAAGAGACGCCATCACCTGTGCGATCGTCTGATCATTCGCGATCAATGCTCCGTCGCGCCAGGCCCCTATCGCGTTGGGTGGCATGGTCCCCGTGACGACATCATCAGACACACGAATCCACTCACCGGCCTGAAGATCGCGATCCGCCTTTCCAGGATCCCGAACATGGACCTTCCCCTGACGTACGGCGACCATGGTGGCATTGTCCTCCATACTCACGTCGAACAAAGTGCCGATATCGGTGGCCTCGACATCGGCCGCCATCACGCGGAAAGGACGCGCCGCATCATGACGGACGTCGAACAGCGCTTCACCACGCAGAAGCCGGACGCTTCGCCCCTCGGAATTCGTCTCGACGGCAATCGCCGAGTGCGGGGCAAGGGTCACCGTGCTGCCATCGGCGAGACGCAGGTCACGGGTATCGCCAACGGGCGTGACGTAATCGGCACGCAGCCGGAGAAGTAAATCGGACCCGTTCAGTATGACAACGGCACCCATGGCGGCAACAGCGGCAACCGGGAGAAAAAAACGACGGAGATGCCGCCGGGAACGCTGGTTTGTCGGTTCGGCACGGCGTTCGGCGACATGAGCGGATCGATACAGCGCGGCAGCGGAGTTTATCCTGGTGGCGGTCGCGTTCATGCGCGCCCAAGCCTCCGCATGCGCATCGTCTTCGATCAGCCACTGCTCGAACCTGACTTTCAGATCCTCACCGTCCGGGTCTTCTCGGAGAGAAAGATACCAGTCGGCGGCGGCTTGCTGAGGCGTTCGCTGTTCGGTCATCGCGCGCACGGTCTCCGCAGCCAGAGGACGACACATGGACGCCCATGCCCACAGGCCGGCAATCCCTTGTCCCTACTCTCTGAGATGCGTGAAAGCAGGTCTTTTTTCACCAATTTCCCGAAAAACACGACGGATCAGAGTCCTTCCTCGTAAATCCGATCGCAAATCGTCATGCCATCGGCGATCAGCCGATGCACCATCGGGACGGACAGATCGAGGCGGGCAGCGATCTCGCGCAGCTTCAGCCCCTCGAAATAATAGAGTTTGAATGCACAGGCCTGACGCGGCGGCATGGCGTCGATCACCGCGATTACGCGGGCGAGCGTCTCACGTGCGCTGGCCGCGTACTCCGGAGAAGCGGCATTGTCCGCCATCCCCTCGGTGACCGTGTCGAAATCCACACCGTCGGTACACTCGCCGATGGTGCGGCGAAGGCGGGTTATGAACAGGTTACGGACGATGGCGCGAAGGTACTGCAATGGCGCGCCGATCTGCTCGACCGGCTGACGGGCGAAGAGCAGCCACGCGTCCTGAACAATATCCTCCGCGAGCGTAAGGTCTCCCGACAAACGATTCGCATAGCTCAGCAAACGCTCCCGGTGAGCCTCGTAAAGCTGGAGCGACGTGCGTTTCGCCTTCAAGGCGGAGACCTCCATGGAGCGTGTTGCCCTGTCAAGCTACCGGTTCACGCTATGGCTGACGACAAAGTTGCGAGTCTTTCTTAACTTCTTGTCACAGGACGACCGTTTCCGCAACCGTCAGGGAGCTTTTGAGTAGACCGTCCCGCGGCAGGAGAGAGCCACACTGGCGCCCGGTCAGGCGCACGAACCGCCGCTGGCCCCCACCATGCTCGACCGCCCGCCACGCGCGCCGTTAGGGGTCGTCGGCGACAAGGGGTATGTTTCCAGTGCCTTCCGGGGCCCTGATCTCGCTCGTCAGTTTCCTCTCACAAGAGCGGCGGCCGCCCGGTCCAAGCGACCGCCCGATGCGAGAACTCCGCCGGATTCTCGCCTCAATACGCTGATGGCCCGTTCTCCGAACGCCATTTCAATTCGGCTGGCGTGCCCGGATGAGGCGGTTTCAAGCCGTTGATCATCCACAAATCGAAGGGCGTGTCGTCCACGTGCAACTCCCAGCGATAGCCGCGACCGGCCACATAGGGTTCCAGTACGCGTGCGCATCCTCGAAGGAATGCCTGCTGCCTTCCCGGATCGTCGATCGAGCGCGCGATATGATCGATCGTGACGCGGACGAAGTCGTTCGCCACCACACCGCCGATGAACAGACCGTCCTTCGGAATCGAATGAAAGAAGACGTTCACATAAAAGCGCGGCAGGAAGCTCTCGTAGATCGCCGTGATCTTCCCAGCCAGTTCCTCCTTGTCGGATTCGGAAAAGGCCGCTTCGGGGTGGTAGATTTGCCACATGGGCATAGTCGTTCTCCCTGGATGACGAACATCGATGCGTGCTGGCGACTTCAGTGCCGCAGTGTTGCGACACGACGAATACCGACGTCGTGCGCACGATCAGCGGCGACAATCTCAACGTTTCGTCCACTCATGTCGCGTCTCCTGCCCGCACTGGCCTCCAGGCGATCGGCATGGACCGCGCCGATGCCAGACGATGCGCCGATGACGATTGCGCTTCCCTTCGGTGACTTCACCGGTCTGGCCCATCAGCACCTCCGTGATGGCGACCAAAGCTAACTCTGGTAATTAGAGTCAGTCAAGGTCTCATCATCAGAGTGATCCTGTGCTATCGCTGACATGTCCCAAACGCGTGGAGGCAAGCGAAGACGATGCGGTCGAAGGGGTTCGAGGGAATGGCTTGCTCGATCGCCGCCGTGATGGGCGCGATCGGGGATCGCTGGGCTCTGCTCATCATGCGCGACCTGCTGCTCGGCATTCGCCGTTATGACGACCTGCGGCAGTCGAGCGGCGTCACCAACGCCACCCTGTCGGATCGGCTGAAACTGCTCACGGAAAACGGACTGGTCGAGCGACGACAGTATCAGACACGGCCCGAGCGGTTCGAATATCAGCCGACCGAAAAAGGTCGCGACCTCAATCTGCTCATGCAGGCATTGGTGCAGATCGGCGACCAATGGAACTTGTCCAGCCTCGAAGGCCCGCCGCTCGACTTCATCGACAGGCGAACGGGCCATGGTGTCAAGCTGATGACGGTCGACCGGGAAACGAGCGAGCCGGTCGAGAGGGACCAACTCGGCGTTCGGCCAGGGCGCGGCGCCGACGCGTTGATGACCTGGCGCCTCTCACGGGGCCCCGAACGCGCGGATGCTCTTGTCATCCGTTCCGACCGAAGTCAGGACGCGGGCCCTCCCCCAGTCCCGGATGACCATTCTTCAGCCAGCAACCCGTAAATCAGAGAATCCCGAACGCCGATATGCGTATGCCATTCGGCCCGCAGGCGCCCCTCCAGCGTGAAGCCGAGCGCCGTCAACAGCGCGATCGACGGATGATTGTCCGGATCGGTATCGGCGAAAATGCGCCGTTGTCCCTCGGCGAATAAGTGGTCGATCAGTATCGTTACAGCTTCGTGCGCATACCCATGCCCCTGCGCTGCGCGCGCAAGCAGATAGCCGATCTCGGACACGCCCTCGCGTTTCTGTCCTGCCGCCACGAAGCCAACGGCCAGCTCTTCACCTGCCCGTACAATCGCCCATGAGCGCCAGTTCGATTGATCGTCATTGACGAAATACGCCCGCAGTTCCTCGACATGCTTGAACGGTGCGCGAGACCACCACCGCATCGCATCTGGATCGGCCATCGTTGAAAACAGGGCGTCCGCGTCCGATGGACGGCGCGGGCGCAGTATCAGGCGGCGCGGCTTTGACATGTCGCCGACCAATGTCGGTGCCGGTTGCAGAGATACCATTCTCATTTCCTTCCCCGGTACGCACGCCGTGCAGGGATGATTTTCGCGGTCATGGACCGCACGGTTCTTCAGGACAGGACCGCCCTTGTCGCCACGCCGCAAATCGCGTCGATGATCAACGCCTCGCATTCGCGCGGCAGATCATGTCCCATGCCATCGATCGGCAGGTAAACCGCATTCGGTATCGAAAGCGCCGTATCCTGACCGCAGGCGGGGGGAAACAACGGATCATCGGTTCCATGGATGACGAGCGTCGGTGCCGCGATGGCGGCAAGGTGTGCTCGGCGGTCTCCGGCCACCGCCATGGCGGCGATCTGCCGGGCGGTGCCACCCGGATCGTAGCAACGCCGGACTTCGTCAAGGAGAATGGCGCGATGGGCCTCTTCATCGAAGGGATAACCCATGCCTGCAATCCTGCGCGCGAACGCGAGACGCACCGCCAGAAAGCCTTCGGGGTCGCCAACGGGGTCAGGAGCCGGGCGCATCATCATGGCCATGACATCGGGTGCAGCCTGCGGCAGGGCCGGATTTCCGGTACTCGACATGATCGAGGTCAGGGAAAGGACACGGTCGGCATGATCGCTCGCGAGGATCTGCGCGACCATGCCGCCCATCGAGCGCCCGACGACATGCGCCCTTCCGATCCCGAGCGCATCAAGAATGCCGATCGTATCGGCCGCCATGTCGTAAAGCGTATAAGGCACGTCGGGTCTGCGCCCGGCCATCAGGGCAGCGGCGAGCGCACCGAAATCCGGCGCGGGCGACGTGCGGAAATGCGTCGAACGGCCCGCATCCCGGTTGTCGAAGCGGACCACGCGATAGCCCCTGGCGGCCAGCCCTCTACAGAAGGATTCGGACCAGCGGACCATCTGCGTTCCGAGCCCCGAAATCAGCAGGATCGGTTCGGCATCGGTATGGCCGAAACTCTCCGAGGCAAGCGCGATGCCATTGGCTTTTACAATGTTCATGGCGTCGCTCTTTCGACTGCGACGGGTCGCGACATTTCGGACAGCGGCGGAAGTCCGGAATCCACCACAACAGCGATACGATGGCCGAGCCCCGCCAGATACGCCGCATGGCTGACGAAGGACGGGAAGGACACGGCACCGGCCTGCCTGACCCGCATCGCCAGGTTCCAGCGTTCATCGCCGGGACCAATCAGGCAGGGGCCGCCGGTCTCCCGCAAAAGGGGCACCGTATGTTCAATATGGCGATCGAAAGCCTCAGCGCCGCTGATCGGCCTGGCAGGAGCCAGATCGGGGTAGAGCGCGTCGGTGCGCATGTCTTCAGGCCACACAGCGATCCGTTGCTCCCGGTGATGATCGCCGAACTGCCAAGGTCCTCTCAACGCGTGAACCTGTCGGCAGCCACCATTGTCCGACAAATGCAATGCAGGACTTGGTGGAAGGATCGGACATGTCGCACCCGCTTGATGGCAGGCACTATTAATACCCGGGCAGAACACACATGTCAATTATACCCTGGTAAAATATTATAGTCTCAGCACCACAGTTGCGTTTTCATCCTGATGCGCGCGAGCGAGGTCATCTGGTGGCGACCCTCCTGGCCGGGGGTATCGACCCGCCGGGGCCGAGACCAACGACTATGTAGCCATTGAGACCATCGATATGGCTGCGTGCCTCAAACCAACCAGCCTCCGGGAAACCCGGGACGCTGCAGTTTTTCTTCAAACGATGATTTGCACGAACGATCACGTCAGGATCAGACACCGCAAGAAAGCGAGCCCCTCGCAATCCAGGCCGTCAGCAGGCGCCTGGGGCATCGTCCCCTTTTGAAGGCGCGCACGCGAAGCCGGGCCGCTCACCACGTCACATACGGGTCAGCGGCGCCAGCCTTCGAACTTACAACGTCAGATTGGCCCGCAGATAATAATACCCGCCATTCATCCCGAGCTGCGACGTGCTCATGTAATATTGCGGCACGCCCAGATAGCGGTTCCCGTCCGGCACCCGGCTGGGCCGGGCGTCGAACAGATTGTTCGCCCCCAGGGTAAACGACCAGTTGCGGTTGGCGCGATAGGTGATGTCCAGGTTGGTGACGAATTTCGGCGTGTTGCGGAACGGCAGGAACACTGTGCTGGACAGCGAGCCCGTATTGGCCGCCCCGGTATAATAGGTCAGTTCCGACGTCGTCTGGCCATAGCGGATCTCATGCAGCCCCACCGTCCACGCGTCCCGCGTGAAGCGCCCGCCGAAGATCATCTTGCTGCGCGGATAGGCCGTGGTGATGTAGGCGATGCTCTGCGCCGACAGCAGCGGCTGCCCCGTCGCCGAATCCGCCTGATGGCTCAGGCGCGTCCGGTTCAGGTTGATCGCCACATCCCAGTCGATCCGCCCCACCTCGCCCAGCCGCGTCGGATAGGTCGCCGTCAGGTCCAGCCCCTGCGTGCGCGTGCTGGCCACGTTCGCAAACCAGTTGGTCGAGAGCGAAGCCGCCGTCCACTGGTCCGATCCTTCGGGCAGCGTAAAGCCGTTCAGCTTCAGGGCAGAACGCGCCGCGTTGCCGATGATGTTGCCGCCGGGCAGGATCTGGTCGCGCAGGTTGATCTGATAGACATCGACCGTCACATGCAGGTTCTTCACCGGCTCGATAATCACCCCGCCCGTGACGTTGGTGGAGCGTTCCGGCTTCAACTGCGCGGCACCATTGGCCAGCGCGCCGGGCGAATTGGCGGCAATCAACCCGCGCGCCGCGGTGGGCGAGAGCGTCAGCGAGCTGTAATGTTCCTGCGCCAGCGTCGGCGCATGGAACCCGTTCGAGACGGTGGCGCGGAACGCCAGCCACCGGAAAGCATCGTAGCGGGTGGACAGCTTGCCGGTCTCGGTATCGCCCACATCGGTATAATGCTCGAAGCGTCCGGCCAGATCGACCTGCCAGTTCTTCGCAAGATGCGTGGCGACATCGAGATATCCGCCGACGACATCGCGGTTGAAGTTGCCGGCATTGCCCGCATTGGTCCCGGCCAGCGCGTCCGACCCGCTGCCATAGGTCGAATCCGGCGACCCCGTGCCCACCGAATAGCTCTCGTAGCGATAGGTCGCCCCGCCGGCCACATTGATGCTGTGCGGCCAGCCGGAGAGATGAAACGCCCGGCTGACATCGAACGTATTGCTCCACTGGGAATTGTTGAATCCCTGCGCCGCGATCACAGTCGGCGTCCGGCCGGTCGCCGCCGCCACCGCGAAATTCGCCGAATCCTTCAGCCCGATCGCGTCATAGTCCCGCCCGTAGACCGAGGACAGGTCCCAGTGCCACCCCAGCAGGACGCCCTTCACCCCGGCGGTGACTTCCCAGTCATTCTCGTCGATCGTCTCCAGCGGCGAATACCCGTTGGGATAGATGGCGGCATATTCCGGATGCGTCGCCAGCGAGCTGGGCAGACGATAATTCTGGAACGCTTCGCCATGCCGATGGGCATAGGTCGCCACCGCATAGGCCTGGATATCGTCGGTCAGGTCGTACCCGGCCTTCACCGCCACGCTCTCGCGCGTCTGTTCCGGCCGGCCGAGCAGCTTGTTGATCTTGGTCCCGGTCCGCAGGTCCGGTGCGCTGCGGAACGTGTGGTCCTCATGCACGAAATCCCCGCTGACATGCACGAAGCCGCGCGCCCCCAGCTTCGCGCCGCCATCCAGGTAGACACCCTGCTGGAACCCGTCCTCCGCCGCCGTGATGCCGGTGATCGACTGGGCATTGAAGCCATGATCCTGCGTCTTCAGGATGATATTGACCACCCCCGCGACGGCATCCGATCCATATTGCGCCGAGGCCCCGTCACGCAGAACCTCCACATGGTCGATCGCCGCCAGCGGAATCATGTCGATATCGACCGGCGTGGTGCCCTGCTGCGGGCCGCCGTCGGCATACAGGTTGGCCGTGGTATGGCGCCGCTTGCCGTCCACCAGCACCAGCGTCTCGTTGGGGCTCAACCCGCGCAGGCTGAAAGCCGAGGTCAGCGCCCCGGTATCGAATCCCCCGGTCGGCAGGGTCAGCGACGGCAGCAACTGCCCCAGCGCCTCGCGCAGCGTCGGCTGCCCCGTCTGGGCCAACTGCCGGGCCGAGACGATATCGATCGGCGCCACGCTATCCCGCGCCTTCTTGCCGGTCTCGCGGGTTCCGGTCACGATGATCGCCTCGCCGGCATCCTGCGGGCCGGCCGCCTGCGCCGGAAGCGCGGCACGAACCGCCCCGTTCACCGCCCGCGCCCGGCTTGCCTTGCCGTCACCCTGCGTCGTCCCCTCCACCGCCACATCCGCCGCTCGCGCCGGCCCAAGCGGCAATGCCGCCAGGATCGACGCCGCCAGCAGCGCATGCCGGGGCCGCACGGCACGTTCCACCACCCGATTCCGTCTGCCGGCAGGCGCGGACTCCAGGGCGAGCGAGCGAAAAGATGACATGATGGCGGCTCCAAACACACGAGTGGAAAACGTTGTTTTATAAAATCACAACGCATGAACCCGCTCGTGGTATCAGCAGCATTACGGAATGTGAATTTATTCCATCCATCTCTCCATGCTTACCACGCACACCGTTGCAAATTCAGCACAGTATGTTGCTTATTAGAAACATTCAGGTGCGGGACACTCACCGTCGCACGGCATCGGCCGCCGCGCGGGCCCGCCGCAACAGCAGGCCATTCGCCAGCTTGAACAGTTTACCAGGGTAGGACGCGATCTGTCGCGAGACTTCGACCCGCGCCAGCGGCGGCAACCCGAACCCGGCAAGAAATTTCGCGCTCTTGACCGATCCATAGCTGTCGAAATCGAAGGTCAGTCCCATCCGGCCGGCCAGTTCGATGGACGTCCAGAGCCGCAGCGCATTCACGCCCCCGATGCCGCAGGACGGATCGCGCGCGGATTGCCAGAAATAGGCATTGGCGCCCCCCCATACGATCATGACGGCCGCGACGCCCTTTCCATCGTCGGTCCGCGCCGTCACGATGACCGCCTGTTTCCTGGCGCTGGCCGCATCGAAAATGCGCTCCATCGCCTCGAAATCGTTCCTGTTCTCGTCTTTCGCCCTGTTCAGCAGCGATATCCGCACGAATTCCGCGAAATCGAATCCATAGGTGACCGTAACCAGCTTCTGCGCCGACCGGATCGCATTGCGCATTTTTCTGATCACAGTTTTTCCATACCGTATCGAGATCCGACGAGCAGGGAACGCGAAACGTAAAAAGCTGGTCGCAGTTGAAATCCAGCAGGGAAAAGCCGAAGACGGATTCGTCGCCGGGGGCGAGGCGAATTCTGATACTGTCATGCCGGGGCAGCCTGCCGACGAGTTCCTCCGTCAGGTTCCTGACAGTCTGCGCGCGCTTGAATCGCTTCGACGGCGGCAGATAAAAGTGCGGCCCCAACGTCCGCGTATAAACGGGCATGCTGATACAGGTAAATCCCAGCCGTCTCGATACGAAGATCGGCATGCTCACACGCAGCACACCGTCGCGGCATATTTCGATAATGTCGAACCGCCCATTGGTCGCCGCGTCCATCCACCATTCCTCGTCGAACGGATCGGGATGCGCCGGAATGCCATCGGCAGAATGGGGCGGAAACGATATGCCGGAATCCAGGGCGGATCTTTTATTGAAGAATGAAGGCGGCGGAACATCTATCGACATTTTTATTATCATTCACGATAAGTGTTTCCATATATTAATATTTTAATAATATATACGGCCACAAATAAATTACCCGTGACTATCTTCCCCCGCACGACTGACCGCGCCCGCCGCGCCCCCGGCATCCGCTCCAGACCGCACGAACGAGGTTGCGCGCCTCCGGTTCCTGATCCATCGCACATCGAAACAGGATCGCGTTCCGTTCAGCGCGTCCCTGGCATCGCGCGATCGAAAACCAGCGTCCCCAGGTCCGGCCCGTCATCGTCCGACCCGACACGCATCGCCAGCCGCGTCCGGTCCGCCGACAGCGCCCATCGCGTCACGATGACGCGGACGGTATCGCCGTTCCGTACCTCCTGCGTCACGACCAGCGCCGCCCCGTCCCGGCGCAGGGCGACGGTCCGCAGCGTGCCGGTGCCCAGCACGGTCCGCTCCGGCAGGCGCACCACCCGGCCATCGGCCGGCAGGTCCAGCGTCACATGCTGCGTCCTGCCCCGCGCCATGGCCGTGATGACATCCGTCACACGGTCGCCACGGTCCACGATCCTGTCCGTCCGCTGCTCCGGCTGCTGAAGGTCGCGATAGTCGCTCTCGTCCGCGTCCAGGCGCCAGGTCCCCGAAAACCCGGCCGGCGCCTGCCCATGGGCCGACACGCCGGAAAGACCGACGAACAGGAAAAGCAGCGCATGCCTCATCATCTGTTTCATCATCGCAGGCCCGGCGCGATCCATCGCGCCCCCCAGCGGCCCGGCCGCGCTGCCATGACCAGATGCAGGGTGCGGGCCGCCATCATGTCCTGGTAGGTCAGCATGGGCACCGGCAGCGGCGCCCCCCCCAGCATCGCCGAGCGGATATAGGGATCATCCGCGCCATTCCGGTCCGCGACGACGGTAAACACCGCCCCGTCCGCCATCCGCAGGCGCGCGCGCGACACCAGCGGCGACCCGATCATATAGACGCCCGAGGCCGGATTGACCGGATAGAACCCCAGTGCGGAAAACACGTACCACGCCGACATCTGTCCGCAATCGTCGTCGCCATCCAGCCCCGACACAGTGTCGGCATATTCCGTCCGCATGATCTCGCGCACCCGCGCCTGCGTCTTCCACGGCTGCCCGACGAAATCGTAGAGATACGGCACGTGATGCGACGGCTCGTTGCTGTGCCAGTCGTAATTGCCGTCGAAATAGCGGTCCAGCCGCGCCGCCAGCGCCGCCCGTCCGCCCATCAACCCGATCAGCCCGCCGACATCGTGCAGCACGTCGAAGGTGTAGACCCATTTTCCGCCTTCGGTCCACCCGGCGTCGGGCCCGGCCCACGACCCGTCCAGCTTCCGCGCCTGCATGAAGCCCGTGGCAGGGTTGAACAGGGTCCGGTAATCCATCGACCGACGCAGGAAATGCTCATACTCCGTTCGCCGGCCCACCGCCTTCGCCACCTGGGCCACGCACCAATCGTCATAGGCGTCGTCCAGCGTGCTCGATGCCGCCTCCGCCGTCCGGTCGGCGGGGATATAGCCCAGGCGCAGCGCATGGCCCAGGCCACCCCGCGCCTCGTAGGGCGTACCCGGCTTGCGGTCGCGCCAGTCATTGGTGGCATCGCCGTCGGGGGGCACCGTCGCATCCTTGCGCACCGCCTCCCAGGCCAGCGACCGGTCGAAGCCCGCGAACCCCTTGCCGATCGCCTCCGCGACCAGCGAATCCGCATGGGTGCCGATCATGATGTTGGTATAGGACGGATTAGGCCATTTCGGCATCCATCCCCCCTGCCGGTAATCCTGCAACAGGGCCTGGATCATCCCGCCGACACGCTCCGGCGCCACCAGCGTCAGCAGGCTGAACTCGGCGCGGAAGATGTCCCAGGTGGCAAAGTCGGTATAGCTCGCGCCCTCATGCACCCGGTCGTCGAATGCGCCGTAATAGCGCCCATATTCCGAAAGCGACCTCGGATAGAGCAGCGCATGGTACAGCGCGGTGTAAAAGATGTGGCGCTGCGCGTCGTCCAGCCCCTCCACCGCGATCCTGCCCAGCTTCTCCTGCCAGGCGTCATGCAGCGTCCGGCGCACGGCCTCGAAATCCCATCCCGGGATTTCCCGCCGCAGATTCTCCCGCGCCTGCTCGACACTGATGAAGGACGTGCCCACCCGCACCTCCACCGCATCCGTCCCGGGGTCGAACGTCGCGAACGCTCCCCTCTCCCGGTCCGTCGCCCCGTCGGGCGGGGGCATCGCCGGATACACGCTCATCCTCGCCGGCCGGCTGAACTGCACGACGAAATAACCCCGGAATTGCGGCAGCTTCAGCGGGCCGAGGTCGGCATCCGAACGACGGGGATCATATCCCGTGATTTCGCCCTTCGCCTCGTCCACCCGCACGCCGCCGGCATATCCCGGCCGGCTGGCCTCGACCATCACCCGCCGCGCCGCTCCCGCCGGAAAGGTGAAGCGGAACAGCGCCGCATGCGCCGCCGCCGTCATCTCCGCGCGGATCGCCCGCCCCTCCGGTCCCATGACCACCCGATAGTAATCCGGCCGCGCCACCTCGTCGCGATGGCTGAACGGCAATGCCCGCTCCGCCACCCCGCTCCGCGCGGCGCCGCTCTCCGGCATGATCACCACCTCGCCATAATCCCCCATCCACAGCGCGGCCTGATGGGTCCCGACGAAGCCGGAAATCGACCGGTCCTTGTGATAATAGGACAATCCCGGATGGCCGCTCTGCCGCGTCTGCGCCACCCAGCCCGTCATGCCGAACGGCGGCGTCACCACCGGCATGGTACGGCCATAGCCGATCGGCCCGCCACCGGTCCCGATCAGCGGATGCACCAGGTCGACCAGATCCTCCCCGCGCGCCGGCCCGCCGGCCACGACACCGGCAAGCCCGAGCAGCGCGCAGGCAAGGACGACATATCGGCTCACGGTCACAATGTCCCTTCCAGAAGATGGGTAAAGGTCGCCAGCGGGCACGCCACCGCCCCGCCACAGCCCGGCAGGGCGAGGTACGCCGTGTCCGGGGCATATCGCCCGTCCCGCACCCCGTCCGGCGTCTGCGACTGAAACTGCACCCGCACCGCCGGGTGGCCGCCCCGCGCATCGGTCAGCAGGGCAAAGCCCAGCGCGCTGCCCGTCGGCACGTCGTCCATCGCATAGCCCGGCGCATGCACATGCACGCCCAGCCGGGTCAGCAACGGTATGATCGTGCCGTCATGCCCCATCCACACGGTCAGCGCCGGCCCGTCGGCACGGGCCAGGTCTGCGGCGATCGCCGCCCCCAGGGGGCGGCTCAGCACGGGCGCCAGCGCCGACAGGCCGGTCATCGCATGCAGCATCGCCGCATGCAGTTGGGACAGGCGGGCCAGGTCGCGATCATCGACCACACCCCACGCAAATCGCGATGCCGGCAGGTCGGACAGCGCCCCCAGCATGATCGCCTCCGCCGCCGACGACACCGGCAACAGCGATCCGGAAAGCGTCAGATGTCGCCCCGATCCGTCGACATCCAGCACCGCCGGCGCGCTGTCGTCGGCGCAGAACGTCCCCCGCCCCGGACACCCCGCCAGACGGCGCAACACCGACAGCCCCTCGCGTGGCGGCCCGGCCAGCAGGCCGACTGCGGCCGCCTCCGCCCGCAACCGTGGCAGCAGCGCCCGCAGGTCGGTCCCCGTCCCGTCGGCCTCAAGCGGCGAGAACACCCCATCCGGCACCCCGATCGGCCCATGCACGACCGGAACCGGGCAACCGGGCGCGAAACCGGCGGCAAACGCCTCGGCGCTCGCGATCGTCCGGCGGCTGGCATTCGCCCGCAGCCGCAGCGCGCCGGGCGCCGGGCAGCCGGCCGCCGCCATGCCCGTCCCGTCATTGCCGGCCATCAGCACGCGCTCCCAGGCGCCCAGCCCGCGCATCTGCGCCACCCCCGCCTCGGTCAGGTCGCCCGGCGTCCCGCTCCACTCCGGCCAGATATGGTCGATCACCGTGCGTGACGGCACCTGGTCGGCCAAGGGCGAGCGCAGGCCATGCCGCATCACCAGCACCAGCCGGCGCAGGCGCGGGGCCTCGGGCGCGCGCGGCTCGATCGCCGCATCCCGGCACCCGGCCGGCGCGCTCACGGGGTTGCAGCGCGCCGCAAGCCCGGTCTCCAATCCCACGCGATAGCCCGTCCAGCGCGCGGGCTCGAAATCGGGGTAGTCGGTGCTGACCAGTTGCGCGCCGCTGGCCAGGGCGGCATCGCGGCGCGCCGGGTCGCCGCGGCGCGCCTCCATCGTGTTGGCATCGGCGCGCGTCCGCACCAGCATGTGCCGACGCACCAGCGCCGCGATCGCCTCCGGCGGCCCGTCATTCAGTTCGGTGAAGGCGGCGTCGTCGGCGTCGGGCGGCGCGTTGGTAAAGGCCATCCGCCCACGCAGGCCCGGATGCCCGGCCAGGTACAGGTCGCGGTTCGACCGCTGGTCCAGCAGAAAGACGATTTTCCCCCGTGCGGCCGCCACGGCCGGCCAGCCATGCGCCGCCACGGCCGCGCGCAGGCTCGGCGCATCGCCCCGCACCTGGTCGGGCGTCAGCAAGTCTCCGGGCGCGAAGACCGAGCGCACCTCCCCATCCAGCGCATCGAAGGTACGCGCGGCAAAGGGCTCCGGCTCGGTCAGCGGCGCGCGCGCGCCCTGCTCGATCTCCAGCAGAACGAACAGCGGCAGATGGCCGGGATGCGCCAGCGACCACGCCCGCACCTGCCGCAGGCAGGCCAGCAGGGGCTGGCAGGTCGCCCGCTGGTCGATATCGGGAATATGCATGACCTTGAAGCCGGGGCGCCGCATCACCGCGCCATCGCCCGTATCGGCGGGCGGCAGGCCCGCCTCCGCCAGCCAGCGCGCCGTTTTTGGGTGCGCGAAGCGCCCGCCGGCGGTATCGGCATAGATATCAAGCTCGATCTGCCGGATTCCATGATCGAACTGCGTCGGCAGGTCCGCGTGGGCATAATCCAGCCCCTGCGCCGATCGCGGGTCGCGCCGCGCCAGCAACGCCGCGATCGAAGGCGCCAGCCCGGCGTGATAGCTGTTGTGCGACCCGATCACCTGGATCTGGTCCAGCCGCATCCCCTCCTCGGCCCCGGCGGCGCCGGGCCGCGCCCATGCCGCAAGCAGCACCGCGAGACCGACCCCCACCGCCCTGCCGGCGCGGCGGGGAAACCGGACGGGCATCAGAACTGGCCCATCAGCGACAGGCGGAAATTCCGGCCCAGGATCGGCCGCGCCAGAAAGACGTTCTGCCCCGCCTGCGAGCTCAGCACTTCGCCCGAGCGCGGATTGCCTTCCGTCAGGCCCAGCGAGTCGTTGAGGTTCTCGCCGGAAAGATTGAAGGTCAGATAAGGCGTGATCGCATAGGTCGCACCAAAATTGATCACCGTGTAGGCCGGCAGGCGCTGGGTATTGGCCACGTCGGCATAGCGCAGGCCGTAATGCTCGATATCGGCCTGCAACAGCAGCCTGCCGTCCAGCAGATGCAGGCGCGGCGTCACGCGGAACATCACCGGCGGCGTGCGCAGCAGATGGTTGCCGGTATAGTCCAGCAGGCTGGGCGCCCCGTTGTTCAACACCAGGTAGCGCATCCTGCCGAAGCGCGCATTCTGCGCGGTGCCGGAAAACACGATGTCGAAATAATGGCTGGGGCGGATCGTCCCCTCGAATTCCAGCCCATACGTATGGGTGGTGGCGGTGATCGCCTGCTGGTTGTACGAGCCCGTCTTCACGTCGAAGACCAGATTGTTGATCGCGTAGCTGGGATAGTCGGTATTGAACCCGGTCAGGAAAAGATCGGCATAGCGCGACTGGTATTTCACGCCGCCTTCATACATGAAGATCTTCTGCGTGATCGGCACCGCCACCGGATTGGTGATGAACGAGGCCAGGCTGGGCAGGCGATAGGCGCGGGTAAAGCGGGCGAAAAACCCCAGATTGGGCTGAAGCTGGTAATTCACGCCGATCGTACCGCCAAACCCGGCGAAACCCGCATGATAGGGCGTGTAGACCCCGTTGCCCGACAGCATGTTGGACAGGTACGGCGCCGCGCCCGCCACCACGCTGTGGCTGCCCTCGACCAGCCCGCTGGTCCGCTGCGCCTCGTAGCGCACGCCGGTATCCACGCGCAGCTTTTTCGTGATGGCCCATTCGTCGGTCGCGTACCCGGCCACGTCGGTATCGTCGCCACTCCCGTTGGCGAATTCCGTGCCGTAGCGGGTATAGCCGTTCTGCGTGGTCGAGCCGACGACATCGCCCGCGGCATTGACGGCATCGATGTTCAGAAGCTGGGCGTGCGGCGTGGTATCCAGCAGCAGGTTGGCCGAATAGCGGGTAAAATCCTCGTTGAAATAGGTGACGAACGCTCCCGCCGCCACATCGTGATGGCCAAGGAACGCAAAGGATTTTTCCAGCTTGAAGTCGTTCATGACCTCATGCTCGTTGATCCACACGGCGCGCAGCGAGGCATCGGTGACGTAATTGTTGCCCGCCAGGGACGAGGAAAAGGGCTGGGCGGGATCGTTCGCATACCGCAACTGCCAGCCGGTGGCCCCGGCGAACATCGACCCGGCATCGCCCAGGCCGGCCAGCCTCTTGTCGGCATCCGTCACCGCGCTGGGCGACAGCACGGTCCAGGTGGCGTTCATCGCGCGATAGCGGAACGTGTCCGTCAGGTGCCAGCCATCGGCCAGATCGTGCCTGAACCCCGCCGTCACCTGGTTCAGGTTGATATGAATGCCGCTTTGCAGGTCGATATGTTTCGTGCTGCCGCCAGGGCCGGGCAGATACGCATTCTCCAGCACGGAAGACGAATAGTCGCCGGTATTGGCATTGAAGCCGGGCAGCGACGCGATATTCCCCGCCTTGTCGTAGGTGACCGGAATATCGGTAAAGAACGCCGTCCGGTCGTCCAGATGCTTGTAATCGACGAAGACGCTGCCGCCATGGCTGAAATCGCGGCTGATATTGGCGCGGATCTGGCCGCCCGAATTGGCGCGGAATCCGGGGTCGCGCACGCCGTTCTCCACCCGGTAGAACCCGCCCAGGCTCCAGCGCCACGCCCCCGCCGGTCCGCCCAGCCACGCATCGGTCCGATACAGCCCGTCATCGCCGAATGTCTGCTTGGCCAGGCCCGAAAGCCTGCTGGTCCCCCGCCGCGACAGAAAATTGACCAGCCCGCCGGGCGCGTTCTGCGCCACGATGGAACTCGGCCCGCCGCGCACCACCTGGATCTGCTTCATCGTCTCGTCGATGCGAAACGAATCGTCCGCGTTCAGATAGCCCAGCGCCGGGTCCGACTGGATCGGCAACCCGTCTTCCTCAAGCTGGACCGACCCGTATCCGTCCACCGGAATCCCGCGCGCCCGGATATTGGCCCCCACCTCGCCGCCCGAGGCCTCCACCCAGAAACCCGGCGTGTTCTTCAACGCCTCGGAGACCGAAGACGTGCCGCGCACGCGCAGATCCTCCTGCGAAATGGTCGTGATCGCATAGCTGGCATCGATCTTCCGCTGCCGGCGGGTGGAGGCACGGCCGGTCACGATCACGGCCTCGCCTTCCGGCAGCCCGGCCGGCGTCATCGCCGCCCGGGCGGCGCGCTGAAGCATCCACACCCCGTCCGCCTTCGCCCGGACCACGACCCCGGTGCCCGCCAGCATGTCGTCAAGCGCCTGCTCGGGCGTCTTTTTCCCCTGTACCGGGCTGGAGCGGAGATTTTCCACGTCCTTCCCGTCCACGGCCACATGCACGCCCGACTGGCGGCTGAACTGCGTCAGGGCCGAGGACAGCGCCTGCGCCGGAATGGAAAAATCCGTCACGGCGACCGATTGCGCGGCCGCCACGCACGGCGGCACCAGCGGCAGCGCGACCATCGCGGCCACGGCGAGGCCAAGAACGGGCGGAAAAGGAAAAGCGGCACCGAACGCGGAACGAGAACGCGGGGTCTTTCTTTTCACTGGATCTATCCGGGCTTTTCATAGGGTGGAAGACAATGATGCGTTGCCTCGCGCCCCTGTTTTCCGCGTCCCGTTTTTGTGAAACTTAAATGACGACGGGCATGGATCGCCGCCGGCCCACGGTCCCGGACAGATGTTCAGAACATATCCAGCCGCCCCGCCGATGCGACATAATCGACATGCAGCACGGCGTGCGCCACCCGCGCGAAGGCATCCGGGTCGTCGAGCGCGAACGACCCCATCAGCACGCGCCCCCCGGCCTGCCCATGCACCACCAGCTTCTTTCCGTTATAACGGTTGAAGATCGCGGCGGCATCGCCAAGCGTCTCGCCCTGCAATTCCACCACGCCGCGCTGCCAGTTGGTCGCGTGCGCCAGTTCCTCCGCCGTCAGGGCACGCAGGCGCGGAGGCTCATCCGCCACCAGGGTCAGGCAATCCCCCGCGCGCAGCATGAAGCGTTCGCCCGTGCCCCGCCGGATCGCCACGGCATGCCCCGACAGCAGCAGGCCGCTCGTGCGGTCGCCCCCCGTCGAAACCTGCACCTGCCCGACCGAGCGAAAGCTCAGCCCGCCGGCATCGAGCCGCGCCTCCCGCCGGCTCGACAGCACGCACCGCCCCTCCAGCAGCAGCGCCGCCTCCCGCCCGACCAGCAGGCCGGAAAAACAGTCGAGCCGCACCGTCCCGCCCGCGATCCCGACCGAACGCGGCGCCGCGTCGCGCACGGTATAGAAGCGCCCCATCTCCCGCGACGGCGCCGCCCGGCCGCCGATCGCCAGCGCCACCGAAGCCGCCACCATCGCCCGGCGCGACAGGCGCCTGGGCGGCGATGCCGACGCCGCGACAGGCGGCACGGGCGCAGGCAGCACGGGCGCGGGCAGCGCGCCCGGCCGCAGCGCCGCCGCGCGTTCCGTCGCCTGCCAGACCACCTGCGCGCGGATCATCGCGCCCCGATGACGGATATCGGCACCCAGCCACCGGTTCAGCGCCTCCTGCTCCCCCGCCGTCAGCGCGGCACGGTCCATGCGCGTCACCCAGTCGGCGGCGATGGCGTCAGGCGTTGGATTTTCCTTTGCGGGCGTCACCGGCTCGCTGTCCGCCCTGTCCCGGCAGATCCCGGCCGGCATAGGCTGTACCGACGATCCTGAGCGCCCTGGCAAGCTGCTTTTCGACCACATTCTCCGAAACATTCAGGTGAAGCGCGCATTCGCGTTGTGAATATCCATAAAAGCGGCGCAGCACGAACACGTCCCGGCACCGGTCGGGCAGATCGCGCGCCACCTGGTCGAGAAAACGCAGTTCCTGCCGCGCGGTCACCGACCGTTCGACCGCCTGCCCCAGGTCGGGGATCTCCGCGCCGGAAAAATCCGTCAGGGAATCGAACGAAACGATCCGTGCCTTGCGATAGTGTTGAAGAACCAGATTGCGCGCCACACCAAAAAACCACGCGCGCGGAAATCTGATGGACGCGGGATCGGCTTCGGCCAGTTCCACCCAGGCCTGCTGGATGATGTCGTCGATCTCGATCCCCGAAAACCGGCGCAGCCAGCTCCGCACGTCCCCCTCATGCGGAAGGATGTGGGTCGCCAGCCAACGATTTCGTTCTTCGGGACGCAATGGACCACACCCAGTCGCACAAGGACGGCGCGTCGATAGCACGCTCCCCATGCGCGAAATGTGATAAACTCGTGACAAGCCCGGCCGGCCCGATCGGCCATCCCGCCATGGCCCCCGCTCCCGTGGCGCGGTATGGTCCCGCCATGCCGATCCTGCCTTACATCGTCGCCGCCACCTTCTTCATGGAGTATCTCGACTCCACCATCATCGCCACGGCCCTGCCCGCGATGGCGCGCAGCTTCCATGTCGGCCCCAACGAACTCAGCCTGGGCATGACGGCCTACATGCTGACGCTGGCGGTCTTCATCCCGATCAGCGGCTGGATGGCCGACCGTTTCGGCTCGCGCACGATCTTCGCCACGGCGGTCGCCATCTTCACCGCTGCCTCGGTGCTGTGCGGCTTCGCCGGCAGCGTCGGCACGTTCATCGCCACCCGGGTGCTGCAAGGGCTGGGCGGCGCGATGATGGTGCCGGTCGGCCGCTTCATCGTGGTGCGCAATACCGAAACCAGCCGCATGATCCAGGCCATCTCCACCATCACCTGGCCGGCGGTGGCCGCGCCCGTGGTCGGCCCCACGGTCGGCGGCATGATCGTCACCTTCGCAAGCTGGCACTGGATCTTCTTCATCAACCTGCCACTGGGCCTGGCGGTGCTGGGCGTCATCTTCGCCGTGGTGCCGCAGCAGTTCGGCGAGCGCCGGCCGCTGGACTGGGGCGGCTTCCTGCTGGGGGGCGCCTCGCTCACGGCCATCCTGCTGGGCACCGAGCTGGCCAGCAACACGCAGGCCAGTCCCCTGCTGGCCTGCGGCCTGTTCGGCGGCGGCCTGCTGCTGGGCACCGCCACCCTGCGCCACGCGTCGGGCCAGCCCCACCCGCTGCTCGATTTCCGGCTGATGCGCCACCCCACCTTCGGCGTGACGGTGCTGGCCGGCACACTCTCCCGCCTGACGATCGACGCCATTCCCTATCTGGTGCCGCTGCTGCTCCAGGTCGGCTTCGGCCTCAGCGCCTTTCGCGCCGGGTCGCTGATGCTGGCCTTCGCGCTCGGCAACCTGGGCATGAAGATGTTCACCACCCGCATCCTCACCCGCGTCGGCTTCCGCGCCACCGCCGCCGTCAACGCGGCGCTGGGCGCGGCCTTCATCATGCTGGCGGGCACGATGGTCCCCGCCACGCCGGTCACGCTCCTGCTGCTGGTGCTGCTGGGCTGCGGCGTCACGCGCTCCATGCAGTACACGCTGCTGGCAACCCTGGGCTACGCCGATATCGGCACGGAGGAGAAGGGCGCCGCCAGCACGCTGCTCAGCGTCAACCAGCAGATGTGCATCGGCATGGGCGTCGCCTTCGCCGCCCTCACCCTGCGGCTGACCGCCCTCCTGCGGGGCGAGCACCCCTCCACCGACGCCTTCACCCCCACCGATTTCCACTGGGCGTTCCTGGTCGTCGCCGTCCCCCTGCTGCTGTCGATCCCCCGCTATCTGCGCCTGGAGCGCACCGCCGGCGCCGCGCTGCGCAAGGCGTCCTGAAGGCCTTCCCGCCGACGATCCGGCCGCGCCCCCGCGGCCCTAGTTCTGGCGCCAGGGCAGGCCGTCGGCCTTCCACCCGGCCGTGGCACCGCGATGCCCCTCCGCATCCAGCGGCCCCTCGAAGCCACCCGCCACGTTGAACACATGGGCAAACCCCGCCATCCGCGCCGCCATGGCGGCCGACTGGCTGCGCGCGCCCGACCGGCAGATGAAATGGATCTCATGCTCCGGCGTCAGCCCTGCCGCCTGAAGCTGCTCGACGAAACGCGGATTCGGCGCGCCGCCAAGCGTCTGCCACGACACCGGGATCACCTGCTTGCCGACCGACGCCAGGTCGGGCAAGCCCACGAACATCCATTCCGCATCGGTGCGGACATCGACCAGTTGCGCCTGCGGGCGGCTGCCCAGCGCGTCCCAGGTTTCGGTGGGGGCTACGTCCTCGATCATCTTGTGTCCCATCGCAAGAAATGCACATTGTGCGCCTGACGGGCGCCCGGCCCCGGCCAGGCGCATTCCGGCGGCCGACAGCCGCCACGCACGTTGCGGAGAAGGTGCTGCGTTATGGACCAAAGTGCAAATCCGGCCCCGATCGGCTGGGCAACCTCATCCCCCGGGATGACTGCCGCGATCGGCCACACGCCGCTGATCCGCCTGCGGCGCGCGTCAGACCTGACGGGCTGCGAGATCCTGGGCAAGGCCGAATTCATGAATCCCGGCGGCTCGGTGAAAGATCGCGCGGCCCTGGCGATCATCGATGACGCCGAACGGCGCGGCCTGCTCAAGCCCGGCGGCACGGTGGTCGAGGGCACGGCGGGCAATACGGGAATCGGGCTGACGCTGGTGGCCAATGCCCGCGGCTACCGCTCGGTGATCGTGATGCCGGAGACCCAGAGCCAGGAGAAGATCGATTTCCTGCGCATGATCGGCGCCGACCTGCGGCTGGTTCCGGCCAAGCCGTTCCGCGACCCGGGCAATTACGTCCATGTCTCCCGCCGCCTGGCCGAGGAAACCGGCGCGGTCTGGGCCAACCAGTTCGACAACCTCGCCAACCGCGAGGGCCACCGCGCCACCACCGGGCCCGAGATCTGGGCCCAGACGGCGGGCCGGATCGACGCTTTCACCTGCTCGTGCGGCACCGGCGGCACGCTGGCCGGCACCGCGCTGGGGCTGGAGGACGCCGCCCGCGCCGAAGGCCGCGCCCGCCCGCGCATCGTCCTGGCCGACCCGGAAGGCTCGGCGCTGTACGGCTGGGTCAAATCCGGCGACATGAGCATCAGCGGCAGTTCGATCACCGAGGGCATCGGCCAGTCCCGCGTCACCGGCAACCTGGAAGGCATCGCCATCGACGACGCCGAACGCATCCCCGACCCCGAGGCCCTGGACCTGATCTACGACCTGCTGCTCCACGAGGGCCTGTCGATCGGCGGCTCCTCGGGCATCAACGTCGCGGCGGCGATCCGCGTCGCACGCCAGATGGGCCCCGGCCACACCATCGTCACCATCCTGTCCGACGGCGGCAGCCGCTACCAGTCCAAGCTCTTCAACCCGTCTTTCCTGCGCGAGAAGAACCTGCCTGTTCCGGCGTGGCTGGCGTAACGGCCTCGTCCTCCGCCCCGGATGCCCGCATGGCATCCGGGCGCGCCGTGTCGCCCATCAGCAGCGCGACCAGCACCACGCAGACCACCCCCGCCGCCGCCAGCAGCAGAAAGGCCAGCGACGCCGAGCGATCGGCCACCGTGCCGGCCAGCGAGGTCGAAAAGCTCGCCCCCGCCCCCATCGCCAGCCCCAGGATGCCCATGCACATGTTGAACCGCCCGCTGATCCGCGTCAGGTCGGCGGCGACCAGCGGCATCATCACCCCGAACGACGACGAACTGATCCCGTCCAGCAACTGGATCGCGATGATCAGATAGGGGTTGGTCGTCGTCGCCAGCAGCGCGGCGCGCAGCGGCAGCGCGGCGAACGTCACCAGCATCACCGGCCGGCGCCCGATCGTCTCCGCCAGCCGGCCGATGACCGGCGACAGCGCCGCGCCGACCAGTTGCGGCAGCAGGATGCAGGCCGCGATCACGATCTCGGCGATATTGCCCGCATCCTTGGTCACCTGCCCCGCCGCCAGCGACAGGATCCCCGCCGCCGACAGATGGAAGAACGCGACACAGATCGCAAAGGCGAACAGCCGCCGGTCGCGCAGCAATTCCCACATCGCCCCCTTGGTGCGCGGCGGCCGCTCGCCCTCGGCGATGGCGGCGGTATTGATCGAGGCCGGCGCCTGGGCCGGTTCGATCATCATCAGCGCCAGAAGCCCCGGCATCGCGAGCGCGGCGCCGAAGAAGAACACCGCCTGGGGCGACACCCAGTATCCCACCGCCCCCATCAGTCCCGAGCCGATGGCATTGCCCACCGACGCGAAGCTGGCATTGCGGCCGAATCGCTCCCCCAGCATCCCCTTGCCGTCATCGGGCAGGCGCAGCACCCGCGCCGCCACCACCGCCAGCGTGATCGCGCCGATCGCGGGCGTCAGCGTGCAACTGGCCAGCCCGTGCAGCACCTCGGCCAGCGCCACGGGCAATTGATGCGGAAAGATCGCCAGCAGCAGGCACGAGAAGATCACCGCCAGGATCGACAGCGCGGCCACCCGATGCTTGTCGCGCAGGCGATCGACCAACATTCCCGCCGGAACCTGGCTGACCATGGCGGTAATCGACCCGATGCTCAGGACGTATCCGATCTGCCCCTGCGTCCAGTGGGCCCCGGTCAGGTACACCGCGATGAACGAGCCGAAAGACGCCTGTAGGTTTCCGACGAAGAAATTGAGCAAATCCAGCCCACGCTGGCTGTTCCTGGGCAATCTCACGCAGGGCCGTCCCCGCGCCGCCTGTCGTCGCGACGGCTCATCGCGCCATGAACCCCGACCGCCCGGAGGTCGCGTGCTCCGCCGGAGGCGACTCTCCCCCGCCGCCCGGCGCCCCGGGCACCAGCGGCGGCGGCACGGGCGGCGGCCCGATCGAGACCGGCCCGGGCTCGGCGTCGGCCGGCGCCATGACGGGGGCCACGGGCGCCGCCGCCGGCGCGGCCTGCGGCACGGGCGCGGGCGGCGGCGCCTGCACCACCGTCACGTCCATCGAGGTCGCGTCATAGGCCGGGGCCGAACGCACGCTGGCGCCGTCGATCCGCAGCCGGACCGGAGTCTTCTCCGTCAGCCCGCCCAGCGCGAAGGCGTCCCAGGCAATGGCGATGCGCCGGTTGCCCACGCCCAGAAAACCGCCGACATCCACCACCATGGCGGCCGGGTGCCCGCTCTGGTCCAGCAGCACGTCGATCACCTGCCCGACATGGCTGCCGTTCGGCGCCACCACGTCGCGGTCGATCAGGCTGCCCAGCCGGCGGGTGGCGGTGGCCGCAGCCATGGCCGGCGGCCCCCGGTCCGGCGCGACCGGCGCCGCGGCCGGCAGCACCGGCGGGGGCACCGTCAGTTCGGGCAGGTCGCCCGTCGGCATGTCCCGCGCGGCATCGCCGATAAAGGGCATCCCCGCCGCGCGAACCGGCCCGGACGACAGGACGAGAAGACCGGACAGCGCAGCGAGCAGGACCGCCGGACACGACAAGCGGCCGGGCGTACGCGCGACCGGGGACAGGGTGGAATGTTCCATTCGCAATCCTGTGCATGAACCGGGCGCTCCTGTCACAGGCTTCCGGAGGGTCCGGGGCGTTTTTTTTCCGCCCCGCCCGCTCCACGGCCATTGCAACCGAATGAAACATCGGCTGCGCGGGCGCGAAAAGAGCGGTAAGGGAGGGGTATGGAGCCCCTGCCGCATATTCTGGTCGTCGACGACGACCGCGAAATCCGCGATCTTCTCGCCCGCTTCCTCGAACGCAACATGTTCCGCGTCACCACGGCGCGCGACGGGCGCGAAACGCGCAAGGCGTGGCAGGCCGGCCATTACCAGATCGTGGTGCTGGACCTGATGCTGCCCGGCGAAACCGGGCTGGAACTCGCCCGCTGGCTGCGCGAGCAGGCCAATGTGCCGATCATCATGCTGACGGCGATGGGCGACGAGACCGACCGCATCATCGGCCTGGAGATGGGCGCGGACGACTACCTGCCAAAACCCTTCAACCCGCGCGAACTGCTGGCGCGAATCCGCGCCATCCTGCGCCGGGCGGGCGACGGCGCGGCACCGCGCGCCGGCGGGCCGCTGTCGCATTCCCTGCATTTCTCGGGCTGGACGCTGGACGCGACGCGCCGCCGGCTGCTCAACCCCGACGGCACCGAGGTCGCGCTGACGGGCGGCGAATACGATCTGCTGTCGGCATTGCTGGACCGCGCCAACCGGGTCCTGACCCGCGACATGCTGTTCGACCTGCTGCGCGGCCGCCAGGCCGGCCCCTTCGACCGCGCGATCGACGTCGCCATCAGCCGCCTGCGCCGCAAGCTGGAAGATAACGGCCGCAACGCCCAGCTCATCAAGACGGTCCGGGGCGGCGGCTACGTACTGGCATCCGATGTCGAACGCCGCTAGGCCCGGTTCGCCCGCCGACACGCCGCCCCTCCACCGTCGCATGCTCCGCCGGTTCCGGCCCCGGTCGCTGGCCGCCCGCACCAGCCTGCTGCTGATCGTCGGGCTGGGCATCATCGAGGCCATCGGCCTGGCCGTCCACGCGCTGGACCGGATCGATTTCGACCGCCGCATGATCCAGCAGGAAAGCCAGAATCATGTCGGCATGATCTATCGCTCGATCGTCGAGACCCAGCCCCAGGACCGCGAGGCCGAATTGCTGGCCCTGCATCCGCCCGCGACGTTCCACATCGCCCTCACCCCGGGCCCGGACCCCGACATGGTCGAACAGGCGGCCAGCGACCCGCTGGCCCGCCTGCGCATGGGCCATCCCCCCTTCGCCCCCCCGCCCTTCGCTCATCCGTCGCAGAACCTGCCGCCGCTGCCCCCCCACATGCGCCCGCGCCAGGTGCTGTTCAGCGCGCCGCACGGCTCGCCTCGGCGGGCGGTGGCATTCCTGCTGCCCGACGAAACGCGCTGGCTGACGATCCGCTACGTCCTGCCGTCGCCCAATCCGTTCCGCTCCCCCACCTTCCCGACCGCCTTCGCGCTGATGACGGTGGCCGGCGGCATCCTGATCGTGTGGGGCGTCCGGCGGCTGGTGGCCCCCGTCGGCACCCTGGCGGCGGCGGCCGAGGCCCTGGGCCGCGACGTCAACGCCCCCCCGATGTCCGAGGACGGACCGCTGGAAATCGCCCGCGCGGCACAGGCCTTCAACACCATGGCCAGCCGGATCCGGCGTTTCGTGACCGACCGCACCCTGATGCTGACGGCGATCGGCCACGACCTGCGCACCCCGATCACGCGCCTGAAGCTGCGGGCCGAATTCGTCGAGGACGACGAGCTGCGCGGCAAGTTCCTCGCCGACCTGGACGAGCTGGAATCCATGGTCGCCGCCACCCTGGCCTTCGGCCGCGACACCTCGCGGCGCGAGCCCATGGGCCGCCTGGACCTGACCGCCCTGCTCCAGACCATCCTGGACGAGGCCGCGGAAACCCACCCAGACCAGGCCGAAGCGATCGGCTTCTCCACGCCCCCGCCGGCGGTCGCCATCGCGGCCCGTCCGGTGGCGCTGAAACGCGCGCTGAACAACCTGGTCCAGAACGCCATCCTCTACGGCGGCGGCGCGCGCGTCACCCTGCAAGCCCCGCAGCCGGAACATGAGGGCGAAAGACTGACGACGATCCTGATCGAGGATGACGGCCCCGGCCTGCCACCCGAGGACCTGACCCGGATGTTCGAACCCTTCGTCCGCGCCGAGGCCAGCCGCAACCGCGAAACCGGCGGCACCGGCCTGGGCCTGGCCATCGCCCGCAACATCATCTGGGGCCTCGGCGGCGACATCCGGCTCGGCAACCGCACCCCCCACGGACTGCGCGCCACCGTCACCCTGGTCTGCTGAAGACCGGAACGCGGCCGGCGCGCGAACGAAACACATCAGGGCGACATGCAAGGCATCAGGATGGACGCCATCAGCCCCGGCCCATCGTCACGCCCGGAGAGTTCGATCCTGCCGCCGATTCTCTCGACAGCCCGCGCCGCGATCGCCAGGCCCAGCCCGGTGCCCACGCCCGGCGCGCCGCCCACCTGGTGGAAGCGACGAAAGACATCCGTCCTGCTGTCTTCGGGAATGCCCGGCCCCCGGTCGGAAATGTCGATCCGCAGCAGCCGCGCAGTGTTCCGCCTGAGCGTACCGAGCCTGATCTCGACGATGCCACCGGCGGCGGCATGGATCATGGCGTTCTCGACCAGCGCCGACAACGCGGTTTCCAGCAATGCGGGGTCCGAGTCGACGATCGCGGGCCCGTCGCTGTCGAACGAGAATGCGATGCCGCTGCGCGCGGCAAGCAACGCCTGCCGTGCCAGAAGCGCGGCGACGAGATCCGCGACATCGAATCGCGTTCTGCTGGCGGTCGTCGCATCCAGGCGGGCCAGCAGCAGCATGCGGTCGGTCAACGCCCGCGCCTGATCGATCGATTGAAGCAATGGCAGCATCCGCGCATGCGGCAGGCCCACGGTCCGCCCCAGCAACTCGGCATGCATGCGAATGGCCGCGAGGGGCGTGCGCAGTTGATGCGCGGCGGCATCGGTAAAGGCCTGTTCCTGTTCGATACCGCTTCGGACGCGTTCGAACAGCGTGTTCAATGTCCCGATCAGGCCGCCCAGTTCCCGCGACCACTGGGCAGGGTCGAGCGGGTCGAGATCGTGGAACGAGCGGCAATCCAGTTGCCGGTTCAGCCGCCGCATGTCCGAAAGACCGTCCCGAAGCATGGTCCAGAGCAGAAATACGCAGAACAGAACAAGAAGCTCCACGGGGAACACAATGTCGTAGATCAGGTTCGTGAAGCCCCGGTCGATGTCGGCCCGGCGCTCGCCCACCACGATCAGCAGGCCATGACGCGGAATGTCCATCCCGTACGACCGCCAGCCCTCCCGGCCGAAGGTATGAAAACCCGGATCACGCGGGATGCCGCCGCCGGGCGGCGCATTCTCGGAACGGACGATCTCGGTGCCATTCCGGAAGACGGCGAACATCCTCTGCCGTGCGCCGGTCCGAAAGGCCAGCTTGTCCTCGGCACTCAACAGGCTGTCCGGGACATGCGCATCGGCGCTTTCCGACAGTTCCTCCTGCATCAGCGCATAGAGCATGTTCGCGCTGACCCGCAGGCTGCCGTCCGATGCCCGGTCGACATTCGCGCGCGCCATGACGTACGCGATGCCGCCGGCGGCCGAGCCGAGCGCGATCAGCACCAGCAGCATGCGGATATAGACGGCAGCCGTCAGGGAGCGAAGACGCATCGAAAAGGCACTCCCGAAATCCCTATTTCGGGATCGTATACCCCAGCCCCCGCGCCGTGATGACGAAATCGGCCCCGAGCTTGCGCCGGATCGCCGATATCGCGACTTCGATCGTGTTGCTGTCATAATCCCTGCCGCCGTCATACAATTCGTCGGCAAGATCGGACTGCGAGACGAACCGGCCCGCGCGGCGCGCCAGCAGCGCCGCCAGCTTGAATTCCTTGGCGGTCAGATGCACCGGCCGACCGTCCCGCCGCACGACGCGGCCTGCCAGGTCGATCTCCACGTTCCCGAGGGCCAGGATATCGGACAGGCGCCCGTCCTGCCGGCGGATTTGCGCCCGGATGCGGGCCGCCAGTTCGGCGAGATCGACAGGCTTGACGACGAAATCGTCCGCTCCGGCATCGAGGCCCGCCACACGATGCCGGGGGTGATCGCGGGCCGTGACGATGATGACCGGGATATAGACGGATTGCCGACGGACCTGGCGCAGCAGTTCCTCACCGGACAGGACAGGCAGACCGAGATCCAGGAGCACCAGGTCGAAGCGCGCCTGCGTCAGGGCACTCGCCGCCGCCTCGCCGTCCCGGCACCACCGGACATCATAGCCGTCCTGTTCCAGTGCGCTCTTCATCGCCACGCCAAGCAGGTCGTGATCTTCCACAAGCAGGATCTGCATCCGATGTTCCATCCCGCGAAAAAAAGCCGGCGGACCGCGGTCCCACCCCCTCGCCGGGGCCGCGCCGGCTCATCAGGCTACCCGACAGGCTCCCGGCGGCAAGGCCGCGCGGCTCAGAACCCCGCCTTCGCCGTCGCGACCACGGCCAGGCCCGGCGCGATCAGGTAATCCGGCGCCGTGCCCTGCACGCCATGCGTCGTCACCGCGTTGGTCGTCACGCTCTGCACACCGGACAGGTAGTTATTGTTCGTCAGATTGATGAAATTGACCTGGATCGTCGGGCTCTTCATCGGCCCGTATCCCGGCAGCCGCGCGCCGACCGATGCGTTCATGTCGTAATATCCGGGAATGTACTCGTCGTTCATGAAGGTGGAATATTGCCGCGACACGTACCGGATGCTGTAGTTCCAGAAGACCGTGCCATTGTCCCAGTCGATGCCCAGAGCCCCTGTCCAGCGCGGCGAGCGCACGGCCGTCCTGCCGCTGGTCGGCAGGCCGGCAATATTATTGTCGATCGTGGCATGCAGATACTGGCCGGAAACATAGGGCCGAAAATGCCGGAACGGCCGCGTCCCCGCTTCGAGGCTGACGCCGTCCGACGTCTGGCCGCCGGCATTGAGGTCCACCGTCTCCGCGCCGTTCGTGCCGGGAATGACGCTCTGGATCTGCCGGTTGGTGAAATTATAGTGGAAATAGGTCGCGCTGGCGACAAGCAGCGGACCGTTATAGCGATAGCCGATCTCTTCCGAGATCGAATATTCGTCCTTCAGGTTCGTGGTGCCCCGGACTGAAATCCCGTGCCCGTAATAGGCATCGTACAGGGTCGGGGTCGCCGGCGAGCGGAAATTCGTCGAAACGCTGGCGAAGATCTGATGTTCCCTGCTGAACTGGTAGCGCGCCGACAGCGCCGGCAAGGGCTGGAAATCGTTCAGGACGACCTTGTATTGCGGGCCGGGCAGCATGTTGGTGCCGTTGCGGTTGACCATCGCCACCTTGAGTCCGGCATCCACCGTCAGCTTGCCGCCAAGGTAGGTTGCACGATCCCCCGCGAATAGCGCATCGACGGTCGTGATCGTCGAGATGTTCTGGTAGGCAAGCAACTGACCATTGGCGAGTTTGATATTGTCGGTTTCACCGAAGATATTGACAGGTCGTCCGCTGAAGGTAACGGGCGACAGGATGACCGAATCATGGTCGTTCGCGTAATCGAACCACCATCCCAGATAGACATCATGGTGGCTGTTGATCCTGTAATCGGTCTTTGCCGTGAAGCCGCCCCGATATTGGTCGTTCTGAAAGGCCATCAACGTCATGGCGTCGGTCGTGCCGTCTCCGGCCGGCCGGGCATAGGGCAGGTCGAGCGGCTGCGTGACGGCTTCCGTGCCGAGGAAATTGCCGTTGGTATTGTTGATGAAGGCGCCCGCCCCGCTATTGCCGTAGCCATGCCAGAAATAGGGCGTGACATCGAGCTTCCAGCGGTCCGTCAGCGTGACGTGGGACGGCGCGCTGAGCAGCAGGTTGTCGTAGGGGTTCCGATTGAGCCGCCAGTAATTCTGTCCCTCCGGCCCCAGGACATAATGTCTGTCCCAGGTGAAATCGCGGCCATAGGTCTGCCAGTCCGCCATCGTCGTCGAGGGCCACGTGTTTTCGATGGAGTCACGATAGGCCCCGACGAAGGTGACGCGATTGTCATCGCCCCATTCCTTCACCGCCTTCCAGTCCATGTTCCAGATCGTGTCGTGACCGGGCCCGCGCCAGGCATCGTCCTGCTGGTTGGCGTAGGAGACATAGGCGCGTACGCCGCTATGGCCGATCTCGCCCGTATCGAAGCGGACGAATTCACGGTGATAGTTGAACGAACCGTAGCCCAGCGTCACAAGGCCACCCATCTTCCGGGAGGGATCACGGTCACGGAAGGAAAGCAGGCCCCCCGAACCGTTGATGGTCGGCGTGTCGAGATTGGAAGAGCCCTGCTGGACGGTCATGTCCTCCAGATCCTCGTTGCTGGCGAATTCCGACGTGTCGATCGTGTAGACGCCGACATCGGTCGCAGGGGCTCCCTCCCACGTCATCGCCATTTCGGATTGATCGAGGCCGCGCAGCGAGATGGTGCCCCCCGTCACGCCAAACGGATCGGCCGACCCCACGACCACGCCCGGCAGCAACTGCACCAATTGCAACGGGTTTTGAGCCGGCGATTGCTTCTGGATAAAGTCTCGGCTGACGGTGCTGACCGATTTGGGCGCGGTTTCGGGCTTGATCAGGCCACCACCCGGTTGCAGGCCCGTCACGCCGTCCGCCGACCGGTGACGGCGGAACGTGACGACGATATTTTCCCCGGTCGGCTTCGTCGCGGTGCCGGCATGGACCGGCCGGACCGGCTTGCCGGGCGCCGCACGGGTGGGTGACGCGCCTTGGGCGTGACGCACAGGCAGGTTTCTGACTGGTGTCTGCGCATAGGCATGAAGGCCCGCGAACGCACCCGTACAGGCCAGAAGGCATGCATATGAGCGGGAACCCGTCGTGATTTTAATGGAAACCCGCATCGTTCAGAACCGTACGCCGGCGACCAGCGAGCCGAACTGGTGCATGCCGCCGGTCTGGCCATGGAATTCGCGGGCCTGGAACACCTGCGTGTAGCTGATCCGCACCCCATGCCAGATCAGGGCCGCGCCAAGCTCCACTTCCCCGACCTCGTTGATCATCGAAACATGCGACAGATAGGGCGCACCGCCCGGGTCGAGGGTGATGTCATTGGCGACCATCTGGCCGTCGCCGCCGCCGAACACGTACCATACCAGCGGCCGGGACGGCATGTATGCGTCCGCCCCCGTGATGCCGGGCTGTATCCGCGCCACGCCGAAATCGGACTCCAGGCCCTGGCCGATGCGGAAAAGCGCCGATGCCTGCCCGTAACTCCGCACATTGCCGGCCGCGATCGTGGCCGCCGGCAGCACATCGACCTGCATGCCGGCCAGGCGCGCGAGCGGCAGTCGCCACGTCCGCTGCGCCATGACCTCGCCGACCGCCTGATTGGGGAGCTGGTCATGCCACCCCGCATCGTGGCCCTGGCCGATGACATTGTGGAAACCGTCCTGCAGATCGCCGGCGCCCGACCCCGGCCCCATGACGCCAAGCGAGAAGGAGAGAATGTCCCGCGTCGTCCGCGAGTCCTGGATCAGGGTCGCCGTTGCCTGAAGCAGCCCGGCATAGGGACGGTCATAAGGCGCGGGCGGGGCAACAGACGTGTCGCCGGGCGTAAACATCGATTGCGCGATATCGATCGCAAATCGCTGGCGCCCCGCGCCCCAGATCGCATGGCCCAGACGCTGCATCCAGCCGGGCGTGATGTCCGTGGGCGATGTGTATCCCAGCCGCAAGCCGTTGACATAATAGCGATCCGTCAGCGACGCGGTGCTGATCGAGGCATTCTCGTCCTGAAGCGTGATGATGCTGCGCGGGTCGGCTGGCGGCAGGTCCGCTGCCTGCGCCCTCGTCCGGGAGAGAAATCCGGTGCCAATCAGCAAACCGATGGACGTGACCGCCAGCCTGGACGCCAACGGCAGGGCCCTCCTGAAGACCTTGATATCCTGTCCCACCCGGCACGCCCTTTCCTGACACCAGGCGCGCCTCCTAACATGTCAACCTGATGCGAACCTGATGATGGCGGGTCCACCCCGTCACGTTTCCAGAATTTCTCCCGACAGAGACCGATACAGTAAAATATGGTCCACATCCGGCCGGAAGAACGCATTCTGAAAATAACGATCAAATATCGATGCCGATGAAGATATGTCCTTCTTCTTCCGGCGCCCGTCGCCGGAACCGGCAGGCGGGCAGACGCAGGCACGGATGAAAATGGCATGATCGCCGTATTTCAGACGCCCCCCGATTGCGCACGCCGCCCGTTTCGGGCGTTGTGTCAGGCGGAATCCGGCCCCGACACCCGACCAGGCGCACCGACATGCTCGACCGACTCTACGCCCGCACCCTGTCCCTGGCCGCCAGCCGCCACGCCCCGCTCTGGCTGGGCGTGATCGCCTTCGCCGAGGCCAGCGTCTTTCCCCTGCCGCCCGATATCCTGCTGGTGCCGATGGTCCTGGCCCATCGCGACCGGGCCTGGGCGCTGGCCGCGCTCTGCACGCTGGCCAGCGTCTGCGGCGGGCTGCTCGGCTGGTATATCGGGGCCGCCCTGCTGCAACACGTCGCCATGCCGATCATCCATTTCTACCACGCCGAGGCCCGGCTGGCCGCGATGCAGGCGCAGTTCCGCCACTGGGGCGTGGCGATCATCCTGTTCAAGGGCCTGACGCCGATCCCCTTCAAGATCGTCACCATCGCCAGCGGGGCGGCGCATTTTCCGCTCATCCCCTTCGTGCTGGCCAGCCTCGTCACCCGCGGCGCCCGCTTCTTTCTGCTCGCCGCCCTGCTCCGGCGCTACGGCGCTTCGATCCAGGCCTTCATCGAACGCCGCCTGACCCTGGTGGCCACCCTGTTCGGCGCCATCCTCGTCGGCGGCTTCGTCGCCCTGAAATATCTGTAGAAGAACCCGCCCCCGGCATACCGCCCCCGACTTGCGGCGCGCCCGCTCCCGGAGCAAACAAGGCGCACCCACCACGATCCCCACCACGATCCCCACCACGATCCCCACCACGATCCGTCGAGCGGAGTCCGCACCATGCCCCACCAGATCGCCGTCATCACCGGAGCCGGCGCCGGAATCGGCCGCGCCACGGCGCGGACCCTGGCGCGCGCGGGGTGCGACGTCGCGCTGATCGGCCGCGACGCGGCACGGCTGCAAGACACGGCGGCGGAACTGGCGGAACTGCATATCCGTACCCTCACCATCGCCGCCGACGTCACCGACGCCGAGGCACTGGAACGCGCGGCCGACCGGATCGAGGACACGCTGGGCCCGATCACCCTGTGGGTGAACTGCGCCGGCGCGGGCGTCAGCGGCCAGTTCGTGGAACTCGCTCCCGAGGAAATCCGCCGCGCGACCGACGTGACCTATCTCGGCACCGTCTTCGGCACCCGGACTGCGCTGATCCGCATGCGGCGGCGGGGGTACGGCACCATCGTCAATCTGGACGCGCTCTCCCTGCCCCGCCCGCTGCGCAGCATCGAAAGCGGCGCCCGGGCGGCAATCCGCGCCTTTACCGAAAGCCTGCGCCCCGAAATCCTGCATGACGGCGACCGCATCCAATTGTCGCTGGTCAGCCTGCCGGCCATCAACACCCCGCGCTTCGTATGGACGCGCAACCATACCGGCAAGCGCCTGCGCCCGGCCGGCCCGGTCTTCGAACCCGAAATCGCGGCCGAGGCGATCAGCCGCGCCGCCTTCGGCCGCCACCGCGACCTGCGGGTCGGCCTGTCGGGCGTGGGCCAGCGCGTGGCCGCCCTGCTGGCCCCCTCGCTGCTGGACCGGCGCCAGGCCGTCCACGCCTATCGCCAGCAACTGGAAAAACATCCGGCCGACGACGACACGCCGGACAATCTGTTCACCCCCGTCGCCGGCGCCCACGCCGCGCACGGTCCCTTCGACCATCTCAGCCGGCGGCGCATGCCGCTGCTGCTGACCACCACCCTGCAGACGATCCTCGCCGGCACCGCCCTGGCCGTCGGCGCGGCCGCCCTGCTGGCGACATTGCGCCGCGGGGCCGCGGACAGGCGCGGGTGACGCTCCGGCCCGTCTCCACGGACCTCCCGCCGCTGCCCCTTGACAGACAAGCGTTCGACACTGCAACAATTTGCAATGTTTTCCGACGCATGAACGATGCCTGATCCAGAAATCCCGGTCGAAATCTCCCATCTGCGCAAGGTGCTCGGCGGACGCCCCGTCCTCGACGATCTCAGCCTGACCCTGCGCCCCGGCGAGATCACGGCCCTGCTGGGTCCCAACGGCGCGGGCAAGACCACATTGATCGGCTGTCTGCTCGGCCTGCTGTCGGTCGATGGCGGCACGGTGCGGCTCTGGGGCGAGGACGCCACCTCCCTGCGCGCCGAAACCCGGGCGCGCATCGGTTTCGTGCCGCAGACCATGACCGGCTTCACCTGGTTCCGGGTCGGCGAATTGATGGCCTACCTGTCCCGCTACCGCGCCCGCCCCGACGACACCGAGGACCGGACATGGGAGGACTGGGCGGCGCTCGACCCGCGCGCGCGCATCAAGACCCTGTCGGGCGGCGAGCGCCAGCGGCTGGCGATCGTGCTGGCGCTGCGCTTCCGCCCCGACCTGATCGTGCTGGACGAACCGGTCGCCAGCCTCGACCCGCAGGCCCGTTACGATTTCATGCGCCTGCTGCCGGCCTATGCGCGGCGCAGCGGCGCCAGCGTGCTGATCTCCTCGCACATCATCTCGGACCTCCAGGACACCAGCGACCGCTTCATCATGATGCGCCACGGGCAGGTGATGCTGGACATGACGGCGCGCGAGATCGCGGCCACCGTCCGCCGCCTCTCCGGGCCGCCCGACGCGGGCTGGAACCTCGACGTCATTGCCGCCCCGGGGGCCGCCCCGGGGACCGCCCAGGGGGCGGAAGGCGTGTGGGTGCGCGGCTGGCATCCGGCACTGGACGCGGCGGCTGCGGCGGCGGGCCACGCCATGCTGCCGGGGGACATCGAACGGCTGTTCCTGGCCCTGACCCGATGATGGACACGCTGCATGCGCTCCGGCTCTATGTTTCGCCGGTCTTCATCCGTGAAAATCCCTCCCTGATCCCCGCCGCGGCCTATGGCGCCATCACCGCCTTCAGCCTGCACCACCCGCGGCCGGGGCACCCCGGCAGCCTCCACGATATCGGCATCATGTGGTGGCTGGCGCAGCAGGCGCTCTTCACCGGCCTGTGCTGCCAGTACTGGCGCCAGGTGCGCTCGCCGCTGTCGCCGATGGTCCCGCGCCTGATCGGGGCCGAATACCGGGCGATCCACCTCATGCTCGCCCTGGCGCTGGGGCTGCTCGCCGTGCCCGCCATCGTGCGCGGCCTACCGCTGCTGAACGTGCTGGCGCTGGAATCCCTCAACCTCGCGCTCAGCACCGGCAGCGACCTGACCGGGCCGAAGGTCCTGCGGCCGCGCCTGCGCAAGGCGCGCACCGCCATCGTCTTCGGCCTGTTCGCCCTGTTCATGCTGCCCGCGATGCAGGACCGGCTGATGCAGGCCCCCTGGTTCGTCGCGCTGGCGCTGCTGGCCGTGGCGCTGCCCGCGGCCCTTGTCGAACTGCACCACGATCCCTTCGCCCATCCGGGGGAGCAAGGCCCCGCCCGCTCCGCCGCCGGGCCGGACGGCGGGCCGCCGCGTGCCACCGTCCGTGCCCTGGCCCGCGTGCTGATGTGGCAGCCACCCGCCCTGCGCGCGATGCCGCTGCCCAACGGGCTGGCCACCGGCGCGCCGCTGGGACTGTTCGTACAGTCGGCCCTGATCCTCATGGCGAGCACAGTCCTGATGCTGCTGGTCAACGGACTCAGCACCCTGCGCGTGCCCACGCCGCAAGACGGGCGCGAGGCCGCCACCATGGCACTGGGCCAGGTCGTGATGCTGGGCGCGGCGGTCCTGCCCAGCTGGATGCTGTCGCGCCGCGACTGGCCGTTCCTGCTGTCGCTGGGCCCGTTCGGCGCGCGGGCCGATTTCGCGCGCGCGCTCTACCGCGCCCATGCCGGCCGCGCCATAATGGCCGGAATCATCCTCAGCCTGTTCGCCGCACTGGCCGCCGGCCTGATCGGCACGGTGCCGCCGCTGCGCGCCCTGGCGGCGTGGCCGGCCCTGGCGGCCGTCATCATCGGCGGCAGCTACCTGCCCAGCCTGGCCGTGCTCTCGCCCGTGACCAACCGCCCCGGCGTCATGCTGCTCCTGTCGATGCTGGGCAGCATGGCCGGCCTCCAGCTCTATACCGGCGTCCTGTTCAACGGGCGCCTGCCCCCGCCTCTGCTCTACTGGGGCCTGCCCGTGGCGGCGATCGCCTTCGCGCTGCTGATGGCCCGCCTGGCCCCCCGGGCGCTGGCCCGCGCCGACTGGCCGATCGAACCGCCCGCGCTTTAGAGCATCATCCAACCGGATGGACTCATTCGGTCGGATAAAGATGCTCTATAAAACAATGATCTAGAGCCATATCCGTGAACCAGTGTGAACGGATATGGCTCTAGGCCCAACGCGCATATTCAACGACGGCTCGGCATCAGCTCGGCAGGCCCGTCTTCCCCTTGCCGGAATGCATCATCGCCTGATGCCGGGTCAGGGCCTGCACCACGCGCCGCACATCGTCGGGCGCCAGCGCCAGCCCGACCGGGCCATAGGCCGGGTGCTGGAAGGCGATCAGCGACCCCTCGCTCAGCGCCTCGGGCTGGACGGCCCAGTTGGTGCGCAACACCGGCACCACCGGCACGCCCTCGATCGGCGGCGGCGGCAGGGTCTCGACCATCGCGCCGCGCACGGTGCCCAGGCTCGCGATCAACTCGCTCAACTGCGCCAGCGTAAGGGCGATCGCCCCCTCCACCCCGCTGCCGTCCAGAAACGCCAGCGTGGCCGTCTGGCGATCCTCAGACAGCGTAACCTGCATCCGCGCGCTCATCCCTCGCCTCCCGACCCGTCACGGGATGCAGGATACCACAAGGCGGGCGGGAGCAACCCGGTTCTCGGACAGAGGCTCAGGCGAAAAGGGAACCGGCCCAGACCCACCAGTCGGGCCGTTCCACCGCCGCCCGCGCGGCCTCGGCGGCCTGCGGGCTGTCGAACAGCGCGAAACAGGTCGCGCCGGACCCGCTCATCCGCGCCAGCCGGCAGCCGGGCGCCGTCTCCAGCACGTCCAGCACGGTACGGATCGCCGGACACAGCGCGCAGGCAGCGTCCTGAAGATCGTTGGTCAGCCCCGAAAGGTCACGCGCCATCGCCGCCACGTCAGGCCAGGCGGCGGGCAGGGCGGCGGCCGGGGTAAAGACCGGCGCGCGCGCGCGAAACACGGCGGGGGTCGAAACCGCCTCGCCGCAATTCACCAGCATCAGACCACAGGGCGGCAGGCCCGGCGCGGGGTCCAGCCGTTCGCCGATGCCGCCCATGCGGGCGGCGCGCTGGTCGACGCAGACGGGCACGTCGGCCCCCAGTTCGGTCGCCAGCGCCATCAGCCGCTCGCGCGGCACGTTCGCCGGCCAGGCGCGCAGCAGCAGCCGCAGCGCCGCCGCCGCGTCGGCCGAGCCGCCGCCGATGCCCGAGGCGACCGGCAACCTCTTGTCCAGCACGATATGCAGCGGGTCCAGACGGTCGGTGCCGCCGATTTCCGAGCGCAGCAGGCGCGCCGCCCGCAGGATCAGGTTGCTGTCGGCATCCGCCGCCAGCCCGGCCCCGAACGGCCCGGCAATATCCAGCGAGACGGCGCCGGCCGCCCCGTGGCCGGCATGCAGGGCCAGCGTGTCGCCCGCGCCGGCAAACACCGCCAGACTGTCCAGCAGATGGTAGCCATCGGCCCGGCGCCCCGTCACATGCAGGTAGAGATTGATCTTCGCGTGCGCGGATTCGTACAGGGTCCCTGTCACGGGCGATTCAGTCCTTCTTCTGGCCGGACGGTGCCTGAACCGGCGGCCCGACCTGATGGACCGAACGCGCCGCCTCCGCAAGGGCATCGCTGATCCGCCGCGCGTCGCCCGGGTCGCTGGCGGGCAACCCCTGGGCGAAATGCCACTGGTTGATCGCTTCGCGCAGCCGGCCGGATTCCTGGTAGGCCACGCCCAGATGGTAATTGACCGCCTGGTCCTCAGGCGTCTGTTCCGCCGCGCGCTCCAGCACCGCGACGCCCTCGGCGATGTGCCCCTGCCGCACCAGCGCCCAGCCCAGACTGTCGCGGATCGCCGCGTTCTGCGGCTCCAGCGCAACGGCCCGGCGCAACAGAGACTCGGCATGCGGCAGGTCGCGCCCCTGCTGCACCAGCGAATAGCCCAGATAATTCAGCAGCAACCCCTCATCGGGCGCCAGGGCCAGCGCATGCTCCAGGTCGGATTGCGCCTGCGGCCACCGGTCCAGCCGGTCATAGGCCACGGCCCGGCCGAACAGCAGCAGCCAGTCGTCACCGGTCAGGGTCCCCGCGGCGGCGATCGCGCGGCTGTAGGAGCTCTCGGCCCCAAGCCAGTCCTGCCGGTCCGATTGCAGGTCGCCCAGCGTCTGCCAGATACGCGGCTGGCCGGGCTGGGCGGCGATCAGCCGGTCCAGCACGGCCTTCGCGTCGTCCCACCGCCCGGTGGCGGCATCCAGCCGCGCCAGTTGCAGTTGGATGACGCTCGCCAGCGGATCGTCCGCCCCCACGCCGGCCAGCATGTCCCGCGCCGCCGCCGCATGGCCGCTCTCATACTGGAGCGCCGACAGCATCAGCCGCGCCTGGCCCTGGGCCGGGTCCAGCCCCAGCGCGAAGCGCAGCAGCAGCATCCGCATGTCCCGCAGCCCGACATCCTGGGCCAGCCGGCCCGACGGATCGGCCATCCGCTCCACTTCCTGCCCCACCAGCCCGGCCAGGAAGGTATAGGCCTGCGCGATGCCCTGGCGCGGCGCGGCCGGCGGCGCGCGGTCCATCGCGGCCACGATGCCCTGCCGCGACAGCGACAGGCCGGGCGCCCCGGCCAGCAGAACGTCGACCAGATGCGCGGCCTGGGCGCGCCGCCCCTGGCCGATCAGCCAGTGCCCCAGCGTCAGGACGGCAAACAGGTCATGGCCCGATTCCGGCGCGGCCAGCGCCGCGCGCATGAAGCGGTCCGCCCGATCGGTCCAGCCGGCGGCGCGGGCGATCAGCGCGGCATGCACGGCGTAATATCCACCCAGATCATGGTCCGCCACCAGCGGATCGAGCGCGGCGAGCGCGCGCTCGCCCTTCCCGGCCCCCAGCAGGGTCCAGCCTTCCAGCAACGGGCGCACCGTCGCCAGCAACGCATCCGTGCGGACCCGGCCATAGGCGGCCAGCGCGCCGGTCCATTGCCCGGTCCGCACCGCCTGGTTGCCCAGTACAAGCTCGGCCAGCG
Organism: Gluconacetobacter sacchari; assembly: GCF_014174255.1. Classification (GTDB taxonomy): domain Bacteria; phylum Pseudomonadota; class Alphaproteobacteria; order Acetobacterales; family Acetobacteraceae; genus Gluconacetobacter; species Gluconacetobacter sacchari. The sequence continues at coordinate 552 of NZ_JABEQJ010000006.1, read as the reverse complement.
TCTGGCCCGGCAGCCGCGCCGCCAGCACGGCCGCCGAGTCGTCGCCCGCGAGGGCACTATAGAGAAAGGCCCGCCGCAGCAGGACCGGCTGCGCCGGATCGATCTGCGCCGCCTGGCGGAACGCCGTCGCGGCCACCGCGTCCTCCCCCTCCAGCGCCGCGACGGTGGCGACCAGATACGGGGCATCCAGGCCGGGCGGCCACGACGCGGCGCCGCTCTCCACGACGGGCGCGGGCGGTCCCGCCACCTCGCGGGCGGACAGGGCGCCGGCCGGCGCCGACAGGGCCAGAAGAAACGCGCAGAAAGAGCGAAGACGCTGCATGATGGCGGACCCTACCCCGCGTCGGCTAAACTGCCAAACACCCACCCGCGCAGGAGTTCCCCGGACAGCATGATGGAAGCACTCGCCCTGCTGCGGCTGTATGTCGAATGGGGAGCCGACGCGGCGCTGGACGACCGCCCGGCGAACCGGCTGGCCCACCTCCCGCCGCCCGCCTCGTCCGCGCCGCCCCCGCGCGCCCCGGCCGCGAGCCCGCCACCCGCCGCGCCACC